>NZ_JBHVVB010000005.1:69638-300746 GCF_042883835.1 Paenibacillus sp. NPDC058177
GTACGGGGTTACGGGGTTACGGGGTTACGGGGTTACGGGGTTACGGGGTTACGGGGTTACGGGGTTACGGGGTTACGGGGTTACGGGGTTACGGGGTTACGGGGTTCGCAGGGCTCGTGGGGCTCGTGGGGTTCGCGGGGGTCGCGGGGGTCGTGGGGGTGTGGGGGTCGCGGGGGTCGCGGGGGTCGTGGGGGTCGTGGGGGTCGTGGGGTTCGTCGGGTTCGTCGGGTTCGTGGGGTTCGTGGGGTTCGCGGGGGTCGCGGGGGTCGCGGGGGTCGTGGGGGTCGTGGGGGTCGTGGGGGTCGTGGGGTTCGCGGGGGTCGCGGGGGTCGTGGGGGTCGTCGGGTTCGTGGGGTTCGTGGGGTTCGTGGGGTCCCTCGGGTTACTGAGGTTTGGAATATTTGCGACCTTAAGCTCAAGCCTCTACTTCAGCAGAATAACGCCTGCACTTCTGTTTGAATCTTAATTTCACTTAATATAGATCAGGCATTGAGCAAAAAAACCGGAATCCCCATTTAGATTCCGGTTTCATAAATAGCAATAAGGAGCCTGCAGCTTAGCTCCTGCTATTCCGCAGCCGCTGCGAGCAATTGCTCCGCTGGCCATGGCAACGGATTATTGAACGTTGCCCAGTCCTGCTTCATTTCTTCAGCAGTCAGAAGGCAGCGATCCAGCCGGGCTTCGATCTCCGAGCGGTCTGCACTAACGCCGATGAACACGATCTCGTTGATCCGGTCGCCCCACTCTTCGTCCCACTTAGCCTTAATCTCAGGCTCGCTCTCCAATACCTCCAGTTGCTGTTCCTTCGCCATCGATGCCAGCCAGTACCCTGCCGGCCCGAATTGAATCGACGGGCCAGCCTGGCTCAGGCTGCCAGCAATATCGCCTTTCGCCGCCAGCCACACGAAGCCCTTGGCCCGTACGATTTCATCCGGCCAATTGCTGAAGAAGAAACTCAGCCGCTGCGGATGGAACGGTGTTCTGCGCCGGTACACAAAGGAGCTGATGCCATATTCCTCGGTCTCCGGCGTATGCTCCTCCTTATTCAGCTCGGCAATCCAGCCGGAGGACAGACTTGTTTTCTCAAAATCAAACAGGCCCGTGTTAAGAATTTCCTTGGGATCAACAACACCGTTAACGGTGCGGATGATCTTGGCTGTAGGCTGAAGCTTGCGAAGTACCGCTTCCAGCTTGTTCAGTTCTTTTTCCTCCACCAGATCGCATTTGTTCAGCAGCAGCACATCACAGGTCTCAATCTGGTCGATCAGCAGATCCACGATATCGCGGACATCCCCTTCACCAGCGGTTTCCCCACGATCCAGCAGGCTGTCTCCGGAAGCAAAATCATGCCAGAAGCGGTTCGCATCCACCACGGTAACCATCGTATCCAGGCGGGCCAGTGTGGTCAGATCAATATCCAGATCGGGATCTTCGTACGTAAAGGTCTGAGCTACAGGCACAGGCTCGCTGATGCCGGAGGATTCGATCAGAATATAATCAAAACGGCCTTCCAATGCCAGCTTCTCCACTTCACGCAACAGATCGTCACGCAAGGTGCAGCAGATGCAGCCGTTGGACATTTCCACCAGCTTTTCCTCCGTGCGGGACAACGCCCCGCCCGATTTCACCAGATTGGCATCGACATTGACTTCGCTCATATCATTGACGATAACAGCGACCTTCAAGCCTTCACGGTTGTTCAGAATATGATTCAGCAGTGTAGTTTTGCCTGAACCCAGATAGCCGCTGAGTACAGTTACAGGAATTTTTGTCATTGGTGTTTCCCCTTTCGGTGTTCAAATTTCAGGTTGTACTATGAACCGTCTTAACGAGTCTCGCGGTGCAGCGTCACTTTTTTCAAACGAGGGCTGTACTTTTTCATCTCAAGCCGCTCCGGGTGATTCTTCTTATTCTTGGTTGTGGTGTAATTGCGATCGCCGGTTTCTGTACATGCCAAAGTTACGGTAACTCTCATTTCATTCATCCCTTTCTTTATTCGTAATAATTACGATTAACAAATCATACACGCTTTATTCACCAGATGTCAACAACTAGGGCGTAAAATTTCGAAAGGCTGTTATTTATGGTCTTTCCAGTAGACCTATGACATAGAGATGGAAATATGAATCTATGATTCTTGTTACAAAGAATGAGGCAGGAGTGAGGAAAATGAAGATACCTGTAATCATACTCAGCGGTTTTCTGGGAAGCGGTAAGACCACGCTGTTATTGTCCCTGCTGCAAGAGAGCAAGCAGAGAGGCCTGAATCCGGGCATTGTGATGAATGAGCTGGGGCAACGGGATGTGGATGGCTATATTTTGCAGGAGCATACCGGAATGACTGTAGAAAAGCTACTGGACGGATGTATATGCTGCAGCCGCAAGGAGGAGCTCGGGGAATGTCTTCAAGTGCTGCTGGCAAGGCGTCCGGATGCCATATTCATAGAACTGACCGGCGTAGCGAATCCGGAAGAAATCGCCCATGCACTGCTGGAAACGCCTCTGCGGGACCGGCTTACGTTGCATTTTACCGCTACAGTACTGGATGCAGAGAATACGCTGGAATATAACAGTCGATTATCGGCTGACCGACACCTTGTACGAACACTGCGCCAACAGATCCGTTCGGCGGACCTCATCATCGTGAACAAGAGCGATCTCGTAGAGCAAGAGACGTTATGGAAGATAGAGAAAGCGGTGCGTAAGCAGAACATTGAGGCAGAAATCGTGTACACCCATTATAGTAAAATCAATCTGGTACCCCTGCTGGCCGGCATCACTCCCCGGGAACTTCACATTCCGGCGCCACAGCGCGCACCCCGGACCTTCAAAAGCGCTGCAATGACCAGGGTCCTGCCGGACTCCGGCGGAACGGCATTGAAGGAACATGACACCGCACAGGAAACTTCCTATTCCCAGGTCGCTGCATTGACGCTGACTTTTCCACAGGGAGCGCCAACACAGCTCACTAGAAGACAGTTCGAAACCTTCTTCCGAGAATGCGGCGACAGTCTGTTGCGCGCTAAAGGCCATGTGATCCTATCGGACGATGAGCCGGTCCAGCTTGTCCAATATGCTGGCATGCGGACAACTTGGGAAGCCTCCAGCTATCCCGGTCTGCCCTATGTGGTCTGCATCGGATTGAATCTGAACGAAGCGCTGCTGACTGAACGCTGGTCCGCCTTGTTCCGCTCTTGACCTCTTTTTCACCGGTAAAAATATTCCCGCTGCTCCTGCCCGCAGCCTTCCTGCTTATTCTTGGCATCGTGTGGCTGCCGGGCCATCTGGAGCTGCTGGATAACGCGTATCTCCATTCCTTCAAAGCAAGCTTCATCGGCATTCTGCTGGAGGCACTGCCATTTGTGCTTGCCGGGGCTCTGCTGTCCTCCCTGCTGCGGGTGTTCGTGCCGGACGAAATGATCTCGCGGTGGATTCCGCGCAGCCCTGTACCCGCCATTCTTTTCGCTTGTCTGCTGGGTGTGCTGTTCCCGGTCTGCGAATGCGGCATGATTCCGCTAGTCCGCCGCCTGATTCATAAAGGTATGCCTGTGTATGTAGCGATCGTCTTCATTCTCTCCGGTCCGATTCTGAACCCCGTGGTATACGGGGCCACAATTACCGCCTTCCGTACCCACCCGGAGCTGGCCTATGCCCGCATGGGCCTGGCCTTTGCAGTCGCTTTTATCATCGGCCTGATCGTTTATTTCACCAACACTAAGTCCCCTCTCCGTCTGTCTGCCCGGCAGGAGAATGGAGTGGATCATCATCAAAGTGCACGCGGTGGCAAAGCTGCTGCCGTATTCGTACACACCTCCGACGAATTTTTTGAAATGGGCAAATATTTGATCATCGGCTGTTTGTTGACGTCCGGTATCCAGACCTTTATGGTGCAGGATAGTCTGGCAGCCATCGGCGGAAAACCACTGGGCTCTTATTTTTTCATGATGGGACTAGCCTTCTTGCTCTCCCTCTGCTCCACCTCGGATGCCTTTGTAGCCTCAACCTTTCTGCATTCTTTCCCGGCGGGTTCCTTGCTGGCCTTTATGGTGCTGGGTCCGATGCTTGATTTTAAAAATGCGCTGATGCTGCTCTCGCTGTTCAAAACGCGATTTGCCTTATTCCTGTTCTTCCTGATCTTCTCAACGGTGTTCATCGGGTCAGTATGGATGTCAGGATGGTTGTAGTTAGGAGGGAAGGACCTTGAATGAATCCCGGAGCATTCGGCTCCATTATCTGCTCAGGGCAGTACTTCTGCTGGCCTTTGCCCTCTATATTGGTCATTTGACACAGCAGGATGCCCTACATTATTATGTGGCACCTAAGCTGGCACGCTGGATCAAACTCTGCCCCATCCCTTTGACCCTGATGGCGCTCAGCCTGACGGTACAGGCACTGTTTGGCAAGGGTGCTGCCTTATGCGACTGCGACCACCGTCTTCCCCGGTGGGGTATCAGAAGCACTGTCCTGTATGGATTGTTTCTCCTGCCGCTGCTGTTCGGCTTCCTGCTGCCCGATCGGCCACTGGGAAGTCTGGCTGCATCTGTGAAGGGGATTGAGCTTACGTATAACATTAAGGAACCGGACCGCGAGGTCCAATTTAATACCAACGATCCTTTTGAAGTCGAGTTTGCCCAGTTGGCGAAGCTGCTGTACAGTCAGCCTGTAATTCCGGTCTATCCGGATATTTTCTCCGAGACTTTCGGGGCTATAGAGAGATATAAACAGGACTTTGAGGGCAAAGATATTGCCGTATCCGGTTTTGTGTACCGAGAGAATGCCACAACTACTGATGGCCCGTTTGCCTTGAGCCGCTTTCTGGTACAATGCTGTACCGCGGATGCCACACCGTTTGGGATTATGGTGTATCCCGGAACGCAAAAAAGCCTGCCCGCAGACACCTGGGTAGAGGTCCGGGGCAAGCTTCATGTTGGAAAATACAAAGGCAAGGATGTCGTGCAGATCGCTGCGGTGTCGGTCACACCCATCCCGCGGCCTGCTACACCCTATATCTATACCAGTCCCGACTCCGTAGCGGAGTGGTCAAAGTTACAATCCTCTGGCAAAAGTATTAGATAATAGCATCCAGCTCATCTTCATCACCCGATGACTTATTCGGATTAAAGACCTCAACCATAATCCGGGCCGGTATGCAGATGATCTGCTGCCTAGGTCTGGAGATAAAGCCCATTTCCAGCGCAATCCGCAGCGGTGCGTCTGAATAAGTCATCTGGATTCCGTAATCGAACACCTTGAGCGTGTTGTGTCCGTATTGGGTCTTGATATCGATAATCTGCTCTTCTTTGGTCAGGGGTACGGTCTTGTACTCCTTGCCATCCACTGTAATCAGGGCCATCAGATCCCCTTGTTTGTAATGGTCATTCAAGCTGTTGAACCATTTGATTCCATAAATAGAGCCGGCTGCGAGCAGCACCAGCAGAATGATAATGAAATCGCCGCGCTTCATCTTTTGCAAAGTAGATACCCTCTCACTAACCTAATTAAAATTTAAAATACGTAATAATTACGAACAAACTAAATATAGTTAGTGGATGGTTATTTGTCAACACTCAAGCATCCTTCGCGATCTGCTCAAGTCTTGACTTCAAGCGCCACTGCGAATCCGGGCCGACCAGTCACGCAGCACCCGGTCCAACTCCTTAACGTGAAGCGGCTTCGAGATGAAATCCTGCATACCTGCTCTCATGCACATTTCCTTGTCTTCTTTCCGGGCAAAGGCGGTCGCAGCGACAATCACCGGGCTAAGTCCCAGCCGCTCCCGGATAAGGCCCGTAGCCTCAATCCCATCCATCACAGGCATCTGGATATCCATGAACACCAGGTCATAGGAGCCGGACAGCACCGCTTCCACTGCCTCAGCACCGTTCAGGGCCACATCCGCTGCGTACCCCCGCTTTTTCAAGTACGCCAGCAGCAGCTGCCGGTTGACCGGGTGATCTTCAGCGACCAGAATAGACAACGGCCCATATTTGCCTCCGGCCAGTTCACCCGCCAAAATTGCGGGTTTATCATGCCGGGATTTTCCAGCTGAGCTGTTACTAACGGGCTCCGGCTGCCATTCTTCTCCCGGTAAGGTAACCTGTACGGTAAAGTAGAACTCAGAACCTTCGCCTTCCCGGCTCACTGCTCCAATTCCGCCACCCAGCAGTTCGGCCAGTTTCTTGCTGATCGCAAGTCCAAGACCCGTTCCGCCATACTTCCGGTTGATAGAAGGATGCAGCTGGGAGAAGGACTGGAAGAGAAGTCCCTGACTACCCAGCGGAATACCGATCCCCGTATCCTCTACCGAGAACTTGAGGACAACTTGTCCGGAATCCAGCCGCTCGTGGAGCTTCACAGAGATGCGGATATCCCCTTCCTCCGTGAATTTCACCGCATTCCCCACCAGGTTAACGAGAATCTGCCGCAGCCGCGCTTCATCAGTGACAACCACTGGCGGCAGGGCTGGATCAAGTTCGCTTGTCAGGAGCAGCCCCTTCTCCTTCACTTTGGGGTAGAACACCTCGCTTACATTTTGGATAACCTGAGTAAGCTCCAGTGGTCGTGGTTCCAGTGTCATCATCCCGGCTTCAATTTTACTAAAATCGAGAACTTCGTTCAGAATATGCAGCAGAGCCTCGCCGCTTTTATTGATAATATGCGTATAATAGCTTTGCTCCTCGTTAAGCTCCGTTCCCGTGAGCAAGTCAGCCATGCCGATAATACCGTTCATCGGGGTCCGCAGCTCATGGCTCATAATCGCCAGGAATTCTGATTTAGCCCGATCCGCCTGCTCGGCGGATTCCTTAGCGCGTACAATCTCTTTCTCTTCCGTGATATCACGGAAGACGACGACGGCTCCCTTGCGCTCACCGTTGTCAAACAGTGGAGTCAGGCGGTATTTTACGAGGAAGCTGGAACCGTCCTGCCGCCAGAACACTCCCTCCCGCTCTTCATATGTAACATTCTCCGACAAAGCCTGAATCAGCGTCTTCTGGCTGCCGGAATACGGCTCACCGTCCAGCCAAGTCTGCTGGATAGTCAGCAGATGACTGCTGGCCGACCACTCTCCCGGCTCATATCCGAGCATTCCCGCAGCGGCTGGATTAATGAACATCATCTCACCAGCCAGATTCACCCCGAAGATACCTTCAGAGACGGAGTTCAAAATCAAAGCATGTTCGTAGCTCAGCTTCTCGATCTGCTCCAAGTGGCGTTTGCGTTCCGTAATATCACTGGTGATGGCGAACACACCCGCCACCTCACCACTGACCATAATCGGCACATAGATAACGCTCACCTCGACCACATGTCCGTCCCGGTGAATGAGACGGCTCTCGAAGGTCTGGGCCTCTCCGCCTGAAGCCAACTCGAAGCGCCGGAGAACGTTGTCCATTTCATCCGGATCGACCACTTCGGTGAATTCGGACAACAGCAAATTGTCCCGCGAGTACCCGGTTAGATGCAGCAAGCTTGAATTCACAGAAAGAGTCCTGCCCTGCAGATCCATGGCACTGATCGCCGACGGATTGTATTCAAACAGGGATTTGTAGCGGTTTTCACTTTCCAGAAGCTTCATTTCATACTGCTTCCGTTCGGCAATATCTCGGGTCACACCTACAAGTTCGGACACCTCTCCGTCGCCGGAGTAGATATAACGGAAGGTCGTCTCTGTCCAGATATATGACCCGTCCTTGCGCCGAAAGCGGAACACTACCGGCTCCAGCTTCTCGCCGTTCATGCAGCTTTGCAGATAAATCTGTACCCGGTCCGCATCCTCGGGATGAATGTAGGCTATACCGGAAGTCCCGACCATTTCCTCAGGGGTATAGCCCAACATGGCCTGACAGATCGGAGATGCATACAAATAGGTTACATGCTCATCCGCAGCATAGCGGGTAATAAAGTCCAGAGAATTCTCCGAAATCAGGCGATAATTCCGTTCACTCTCCCGCAGCTGCGCCTCCATGCGGCGACGTTCCGTTACATCCTGCACCACTCCGCTGAGCTGGAGCGCCTTCCCACCTTCGTCCAGTGTGACCTGCCAATGAGATTCAATGTATTTGACTTCCCCTTCATTGGTCATGATCTGGAAAATCGCCTCACCGTCAGTTCCGTCCTTCACCGTCTTCCTGAGCATGCCTAGAACCTTCATGAAGTCCTCTGGCTTGATGCAGGAAATAATCTGCTTGTGGTCACAAAGCGAATGATTGCCATAGTCCTCCCTGAAGCCGAAAATATAACGCAGCTCCTTCGAGACAGTCAGGGCGCTGTTCACAATATCCCATTCCCAGGAACCCATGCCCGCCAGGTATTGGGCTGTCGCCAGCATATCCTCATATTTCTTACGCTCTGTGATATTACGGGCGATGGCGAGTACCTTCTCAACCTCACCTTCTTCATTGCGCATGGCCTGGAATGTACTTTCGATCCACAGGTACCGGCCATCCTTATGCCTGGCTCTGCGCACAGCTACCTCATTATCCGAATATAGCTTACCTTCTTCTATCATCTCACGGACATCCTGGGGATGATAATAGTCAACTCTCTTGTTTCCTAGCATTTCCTGCGGCGTATAGCCAAGCAGATTCTCTACCGAAGGTGACACATAATATAGCGTACCGTCTGGCTCCCCGTAAGAAATCATATCCGGTGTATTTCGGGTAATAAGATTGTACAGGTGCTGGCTCTCCAGATTGCGTTTCTCCGCATGTTTGCGCTCCGTAATATCCGTCGCCTCCGCGACCAGATACAACGGCCCCTCTCCAGCTTCTCCGTGAATCAGAAACACATGGAGCGAGGCCCAGATGACCGAACCATCACTGCGTAACAAACGCACCTCCAGATCAACTGCCGATCCGGACTCTTGAAGAAGACGATTCACCAGAAGATCCGGTTCTGGGAACTCACAATCGTCTTTATGTACCAAATTGGAATAATGTCTATTTAAAAGATCTTCCTCTATGTATCCCAGCATTTCGCAAAGCGCAGGATTGGAATGCAAAAGAGTCCCCTCTTTCACAGAGACTACCGCGATGCCGCTGGAAGATTGCATATACAATTGCTTAAAGATAAAGTCATGCACTGGTGGAGCCTCCTCTAAAGAATGGGGACGACAAACGTAATTGACAAATTTTAATATCAGTATACCTTTATTTCGGTAAATAAGCCTGATAATTGAGGCCTAAATGTATTGAATGCAAAAAACGAAAGCTCCCTTGAACATTTCAAGGGAGCGCATGAATACACTTAGAGGACGGTAAACCGGTCAGGCGATAACATCTCTTTGACTCATCCGCCTGATAGAATAAATGCTGAGAATAATAAAATACAGAAGATTCATGAGCACCCAGATAAATTGCTGATGCGGGGACAAACCGCCCTGTCCAAGCACCCCCATGCCTATGGTGAGCAGTGAATGGGGAAAGAACATCCCCAGTTTTGCCACATACATGCCAAGCCCGGCAAAAGCCGCGCACAGCCCAATCCCGATCGGCAGTGCAAAGCTGCGGATCACCAAGGACAGACTGAATTGCAAGGCGGCTACGGAGAGCGAGGCAACCCAGCCGCGTACCATCCACCCTATGACTTCGGGAGGGAACTGCGCCGGAAGTCCTAATAAATGCCCTGCAGCTATATAGAGCAGGAAGAAAAAGAACTGAACCAGTAACAGCAGCGCGGCACAAATCGCCATTTTGGCATAATAAATACTCGCTACAGAGACAGGAGCCGTCATGATCATGTTCCAATTCTTGTTCATGTGCTCCAGCCTGCACAGGGCTGCGCAGCAGATAGCAATGAGCACAGGAAAGAAAAATTCGCTGTAGAACAAGCCCACTTGTGTCCACAGGCTATACCATTCTTTTTGCAGCACACCCTGGTTCATGGCATAGTTCGCACTTCCAATCAGAACACTGGCCACAGGCAGAGCTAGCAGCACAATCCAGATGCGCAAGCGGCGCAATTTCAGCCACTCCGCAGACAATGTTTGCTTCAGCATACGAATCCCCTCCTCTTATATGTCCTGTCTGGAAATGTGCCGGCTTCCCGCGATATAGATAACAACACCGAGCACGACAAGAATGGACGCTTGCGGCAGCAGGGCTCCCCAATCAATAGCAGTAAACTGTATGGCATTGTTAACATAGCTTTGCCGTACCGGGCTTAACCCGTTGTAGTTCGACCATATGAAATATTGGCGCACGGCCTGAGGAAAAAAATCACCCGTCATGCCGAAGAATCCACCAAGCATCCCGAGACAGAGCGCAAAGGACTGGTTCTTCACAGCCAGAGACAGCCATTGCTGCAGGGCGATTATGACCATATTGGTCAGTAAAGTCCCGGCCATAAATTGCACCATAAGACCTAAAGGAAATGATTCCCATAACCCTTTGCCGATCCCGAAAGCCGCAGCAGCAGCGATTTGCAAGAGTGAGACCCCCAGCAGGATGACGCAGGCACAAATATATTTGGCTAAGTACAGCTGTCCCCTCCTAACCGAAACAGACAAAAGTAGCTTCCATGTGTTTCCTTTATGCTCCATGTCACTGATCCGGGACACACATACCGCCGACAGAATCGGCAGAAACAAGCCATTCATAGAGGAAAGTGTAGCCAGCAGTGGCATCCATTCTTCCTGATCCGGATGACGGGCCAATGACATACTTACTGCCATAAAAGCTCCAGCGAGCTCAACGCCAAGAAACAGCGTGGCCATCAAAAACAGCCGTTTACGCCGAATCTTATAAAATTCAAGGGAAATCAGCTGAATCACAGGCTCCGCTCCTTTCCTGTCAGCTCCAGGAAGATATGCTCCAGGTTTTTTTTATGCTCCTCGATCCGCAGCACGTCAATATTCGCCGCCACCAGCCTCCGGTTGACCGCCGCGGCCTCTTCATCCCCGAGCCCTGCAAAAGCGATCCGGTCCTCGAACAGCTGTGGCGAATAGCCTTCTGCAGCGAGAAAACGCTGTGCACGGGAATTATCAGCGGTTTTTATCATAATCATGGGATAACTTCTTCGCTGCAGTTCCTCCATACTTCCTTGAAACAGAAGCTTTCCTTGGTGGATAATCCCCACGGAAGTGGCAATCTGCTCAATCTCGGCCAGCAAATGACTGGACAGCAGCACCGTCATACCAAAACGCTCCGGCAGGGACTTGATCAGCTCGCGGATTTCTCCGATCCCAGCGGGATCAAGACCATTAGTCGGCTCGTCCAGAACAAGCAGCTTCGGCCAGGACACCAGAGCCATAGCAATACCCAGACGCTGCTTCATGCCAAGGGAATATTGCCCCGCCTTCTTGTCCTTATGCTTATCCAGCCTCACGATCTTCAAAGCCTCCGTCACATTATTGTCTGGCACTCTCCTAAGCCGCTGCACCACCCGCATATTCTCAAGCCCGGTGAGATGCCCGTAATACGATGGGGATTCAATAAGCGAACCCGTCCGGTCTAGAATCTGGCGGCGTTCCTCTGCAAAATCCTTCCCGAACACCTTTACCTTACCTTCTGTAGGTTTAGCAAGTCCGAGGATCATTTTCAACGTAGTAGACTTACCAGCGCCGTTAGGACCGAGAAAACCATAGATGTCTCCTTCTCTTACAGTTAGATTCATATCCTGCACGGAGTAGGTGCTGCCGTATCGCTTTGACAATTTGCTGGTGGAAATCACTTCACTCATAAGGTTGGCTCCTGTCTTTGTGGATTTAAGAATTCTAACCAGAGTATGGCAGAGAGACCTTTACCCAAACTGACGGCTACCTTACGTTAAGCTTAAATTGCTTCCAAGGATCTCATAGGGACAGAAATCAGGATGGAAATTCTGTATAATTAACACAGGTGATCAATAAATGGAAAATATAAAGAACAAAAAATTGCTTATCGTTGACGACGAACAAGCAATCAGGGAAATGATTGACGGATTTTTACGCAAGGATGGTTTTACCCGTATCTATCACGCATCCCATTACGCCGAAGCTCTGGACTTATGCCGCACCGTCAAGCCAGATATAGCCATACTTGATGTCATGCTGCCGGATGGTGACGGTTTCTCCCTGTTGACGGCACTGCGCCAATTCTCAAGTATGCCCGTTCTTTTCCTGTCTGCAAAAGGTGAAGATGAAGACCGTCTGCTCGGGCTCGGCCTGGGCGCGGACGATTACATAGTCAAACCGTTTCTGCCCCGGGAATTGTTGCTCCGCCTGATTGCCGTGCTGCGACGGGTCTATGCGCCGCCCAAGGAAGAACCGCGACCTGTCTTTACGCTGGGGAACCGGATTATTGATCTGGAAAGCGGCATGGTTAAAAGCGCCAGCGGAGAGCAGGCTCTGACTGCGAAGGAACATGCCCTGCTAACCAAACTGCACGCCCAGCAGGGTCGCATCGTCACCAGTGACATGCTGTGCCAGGCCGCTTGGGGGGATGACTACTACGGCTACGAGAATACGTTGATGGTCCATATCCGCAGAATTCGCGAGAAGATTGAAGCAGACCCATCCGCGCCCACTTCCCTGTTGACTGTCAGAGGCCTGGGATACAAGCTGATGATCAAGGGGGAATAACCTCATGGATGGCACTATCACCATCTTGAAGCGTTTTATCAGTACCACCATGCTGATCTCCATCCTGCTGCTCGTGCTTAATCTGCTTCTGCTTGGGCTATGGATCTTTAAAGGAATGAATGAGGGGAATTCGCCGAACACCGTAGTCCGGCAAGTGGCGGAAAATCTCAAGGTCTCCGGGCAAGCTTACTCCCTGGCCCCTGAAGCGGCCCAACTGCTGGATCAACACCGCGCATGGGCTATGCTGCTCGATCAGAGCGGCCAGTTGGTCTGGAGTCACAAGCTTCCAGAAGAACTCCCCGCAAGCTATTCCATCACGGATGTAGCCAAGTTCTCACGAAGCTTCCTGATGGACTACCCTGTCTTTGTCTGGGAGGTTGGTGAAGGGCTGGTGGTGGCGGGATATCCGAAGCACAGCTTGGCGAAATACCAGAATATCTATCCTGTGGGGTGGGTAGAAGAGTTGCCGACGAGAACCGCACTCCTTCTCATTGCCAACATCGTTCTGGTCCTGTTGCTGTCACTATTCATCGGTTCAAGACTGATCCGCTCTATTCGTCCACTAACCCGCGGAATTCAGGCCCTTGCGGATGATACAGAAGTACATGTGGAGCCTGTTGGCGTATTGAGGGAACTGGCCAAGCGGATTAATGGTGTATCCGAATTATTGAAGCAGAAGCGTTCCGCGCTGATCTCCAGGGACGAGGCACGATCCAATTGGATTGCCGGTATTTCCCATGATATACGTACCCCGCTATCGCTGGTGCTGGGCTATGCAAGCGTGCTTGAAGAGAACGCTGAACTTCCGGAGGAATCCAGGCATCAGGCAGGAATGATTACCCGGCAAGGTGAGAAGCTGCGCACACTGATCAGCGATCTGAACTTAGTTTCCATGCTGGAGTATGAAATGCAGCCGTTGCAAATAAAGTTGCTGCGCTTATCAGCGCTGGCACGGAATGCGGCCTCCGAGTACCTGAACAACGGTCTGGCGGAGCAGTTCGTGCTGGAGGTCGATATCGCCGATGAAGGCGTTCAGGTACAGGGCGATGAGAAATTGCTTCTGCGCGCAATTGCCAACCTGATCCAGAACTGCATTAACCATAACCCCGGCGGCTGCCGCATTGTTCTCCAGACCTTAACAGGCACGGATAAGAATATCGGCCGCCTCATTGTGGCAGACGATGGAGGAGGCATTCCGCCAGATATGATACCAGACTTATTAGAGCTGCCCTACTCGGCCAAAAGACAACGCCCCCTCCAGGATGGCCACGGCCTGGGGCTGCCCATGGTAGCCCGAATTGCCAAAGCCCATCACGGCAGATTGATCCTGAGCAGTGGATCAGATAGCGGGCTGACAGCCGAACTTGAACTGCCCCGTCACAAATAGAGTGTAAAAAAAACAGCTCCCGAGAAATACTCTCCTCGAGAGCTGTTTGTTCAATTCGCTTCTTCCTCTGCCTGCTGCTGGGGCTGGGAGGACGTTTCGTTTTCCAAGGAAGAGAAGTAGGCAATCTTGTGATCGATCTTTTTGGAAAACTGTTGGAAAAACTCGATTTTGCGGTCAATCTCCTGCTTGTGCTCCATCAGCAGCTTCCGCCGTTCCGGCAGAGTCCCGCCGCCTTCTTTGGACAAGGCAACAAACTGCTTAATTTCCGCAATCGGCATTCCTGTATCCTTCAAACAACAAATCAGAGAGATCAAGTCAATATCTTCGTCGTGAAAGCAGCGATTGCCATTCTCGTCTCTGGCGACCAGAGGCAATACGCCTTCTTTCTCATAGTAACGCAGGGTATATGGACTTAATCCGCTTTTTTGCGAGATGGTTTTGATACTGTATCCCATGGGTTGACTCCATTCTGCCGCTTGCTCCGGCACCGCTTAATCATCAAAAGAAAAAACTCTACTACTATATAGGTTTCAAACACAATACTAGTGGTTAACGCTAAATTAGGTCGCTACAAGTTCGAAGGGTTGTACCGATGACCCAATGACAATAATATAACATAAAACTATTGCCTTCTAGTAACCTCTAAGGTTTACAATTTATCATGAAGCTATCAAATGAAGGAGTGAATGTTGAAATGGCAGCGAAAATTAATGTAGGCAACGGTACACTTGAAGTCTCCCAGATTTCCCTGGGCTGTATGCGGATTGCGGATTTGTCCCCGAAGGAAGCGGAGGCGCACATCCTTACCTCACTGGAATTGGGTATTGATTTCTTTGACCATGCCGATATTTATGCCGGCGGCAAAGCTGAGGAAGTATTCGGAGATGTGCTCGTCAATAACCCTGGCTTGCGTGACAAAGTCCTGATCCAGAGCAAATGCGGTATCCGTAAAGGTTTGTTCGACTTTTCCAAGGAGCATATCCTGAGTTCCGTAGAAGGCAGCTTGAAGCGCCTGAAAACCGATTATTTGGATGTTCTGCTGCTGCATCGTCCGGACACCCTTTTCGAACCGGAAGAAGTAGCTGAAGCTTTCGATATTCTGGAGCAAAAAGGCCTGGTCAAACACTTCGGTGTCAGCAACCAGAAGCCGCTGCAAATTGAATTACTCAAGAAAAATGTTAAGCAAAAGCTGCTGTTCAACCAACTGCAACTGAGTATTACCAATACAGGTATGATCGACACAGGCTTCAATGTCAATATGGCGAATCCAGCTTCTATCGACCATGACGGTAGCATCCTGGAATACAGCCGTCTGCATGACATGACCATTCAGCCATGGTCGCCGTTCCAATACGGCTTCTTCGAAGGCGTATTCCTGGGAAGCGACAAGTATCCTGAGCTGAATCAGGTCGTTAACCGTCTGGCTGACGAAAAAGGCGTGGCCGATACAGCTATTGCTATCGCCTGGCTGCTGAGACATCCGGCTAAAATGCAGCCGATTGTTGGCACGACCAACACTCAGCGTCTGCGCGATATCGCCAAAGCTACAGACATCACTCTGTCCAAAGAAGAATGGTACGAGATCTACCGCGCTGCTGGTAACGTGTTGCCATAAAAAATTGGGCAGCGCCTCTGCTGCACATTTTGCCGACGGTATGTTTACGACTGCATGTTTACGACTGCGTGTTCACGACTGCGTGTTTACGACTGCGTGTCAGCCACTGAATGGGGACATCCTGGCCTCCGGGCTAGCTTGGATCCGTAACATCCACATGTGTCCGCGTCCGCCTACCAAATAAAAGCCTCAAATGCCACATGAATGTGGATTTGAGGCTTTTTTTCTCAGTGCTATACGGTTATCCCAAGCGCAAAGCTCTTTTTCCATAGGAGAATTAGCACCGTGTCATCATAGGCTGTCTGTCGACAGATTTCAACCACTAGAAACGGTATAGTCCCATTCACCAGTCGTCTTAGCAGTGAAAAAGAGGGCACCCTCCCCAACCAAGAGCATTTTTGTACCTTATTTCTCTTCAATATAGGAAAATGAGGGGAATAAGGGCATTATTGTATCTTATTTTTCGAAAAAGTACGCTGAATGGGGTATTCTGGAATATTTAAGGTACAAAATTGCACTTAATTGCCAAATTCATAGTTTCTCATGAAAATTAAGGTACCAAATTGCTCTTATTTCGAAGCCTCCCGATCCCATTCCCCCTCTTCACCCGCTCATGTAGAAAGGCTGGCTCAGAGAGCCAGCCTTAAGTTATGTTCTCGCCAGTCTGCGACAGCCTTGAGCTACGTTCTCGCTAACCCGGGCCAGCCCTGTACAAAGTGCATCTGACCAGCTATCCGTGTTTTGAATCCAATCAGCTTTAACCAACGCCTGTGGATTACAGTTTAAAGATTAACCTTGTGGCTTAGCGGACACCGCATGTGTTTCGCCTTCAGCGATCTCTACGGTAATATAGCTAACCTGTTCTCCGCCTACTGTGGTTTCCTGTTTTGCAGCTATGCCTTTACCGTTATAGTAGAGTGTATCCACATGACCAGGGAAAGCCGCCTTCCAGACAAAAGACTCCCCAGCTTGCAGCGTCACCGCACTCTCGGTGTTGCCCTTATGTTTTACTGTGATGGTGCGGTCGAGGATTGGGACTTCTCCCAGCTCCGCCCATTCCAGTGATTGCGCCAGTCTAGGCAGGGTGCTGATTACGGATGCTCCGTCACCGGCAATACCCATCAGTCCGGCAGCTACGGAACCAACCACACAATAAGACACTTCCGGGTAATCCCGGCGGTCCAGGGACGGGTCCACCAATTCCTTCAATTCCTTGAAGGCTTCTTCGTTCTCTCCGTACCGGTAGAAAATATCCGGCAGGTAGGTTTTACCTTCGACATTGGCCACACGATTGATTTTGACATCCTCCAGCGCTTTATTCAGCTTCTCACGATTCCCGATGGAACCATAATAGAGCGGGAGGAAATTACCCTCAGCATGATAGACCTTTACGAATGACCGGTCCTGTAGCATCGCACCATAGAAACGGTCTTTCCCTTCGTTCCACCAGTCCTTCTCATAACGCTGTTCCAGTTCATCTGCCTTGTTATCATACTGCTGGGCAACTTCAGCTAGACCTCTGAGACGGGCTAACTGAGCGAACGATCGGTATCCCGCAACCTGTGATCCGATCATGTCCCCGCCAAGCAGCGGGTGAAGTCCAGCCTCGTTAAAGGTAGCCAGACCTCTACGACCGTACTCAGGGTAATACTCCAAAATCCCGTCGCCGTCTTTGTCCCAAGTCTTTGTATATTCATTTAATGTTAGTTCGAAAAATTTCTGCAGCTGACTGTCATTCAAATAGTAGTCATCGCCTGTCCACTCATATTGACGCCAGCTGGTATGAATAATATCGAAGTTTGCCGGAAGATTGTACCAGAAATCCTCATCATTCTCGTAGTCCACCGGGGCAGGCACGTTGTCCTTGGTAATCTCCCAATACGTACACCAATCCCGTGATTCGGCAATGTTCTCGGCAAAACGCATGATCATATTTTTGGTATGATATCGAAGCCCCAGTACCGCAGCTCCAGTGCTATGATGCATTACATCACGGATACAAAATGCCTCACGTTCAGGCAATGCAGCTTCGTACCACAGCCCGACGGCATCTTCACCGAAATGAGCGTATTCAAGTGCCTGGCGTTTGGCCCAGACAAAACCTTCATTAAGATCTTTATCGGAGGATTGAAAAGTTACTGCACCAGCTTTGGCTTTAATCTCTCTCTCATTGGTCATGCTAAGGTCACTCCTGTCCTTTGTCTATATTAGCTTTCCTTGGAACCTGAGAAGGTCAGACCTTCCATAAATGCTTTTTGTGCTGAGAAGAACAGCAGGATACATGGCAATGTAATGACGACAGCCGCAGCCATCAGCAGGTTGGTATCTGTAGCATAAGTACCCTGGAATCCGGCCAACCCCAGCGTAAGCGTCTTCCATTTATCACTGTTGATATAAATCAGCGGTCCCATGAAGTTGTTCCAGGAGCCCATGAAGACCATAACACCGACAGCCATCAAGGCTGGTTTGGACAACGGAAGGAAGATCGTACGCCAGATTTTAAAATAACCACAACCGTCGATAATTGCCGCCTCTTCGAGACCAACAGGCAATCGGGAGTAGAATTGGCGCATTAAGAAAATATAGAACGCCGAGCCGAAGAAGGCAGGAACGATCAGCGGGTACAGCGTATCCAGCATGCCCAGCTTTTTAAATAGAATAAATTGCGGAATCATTGTGACTTCACCAGGTAGCAGCATCGTCGATAGAACCAGCACGAACAGGAACCCGCTTCCTCTCACCTTAAACCGGGCGAAAGCGTAGCCGACAAGCGAACAGGAAAGAACCGTACCGATTATCGGCAAGATGGTTGTAATCACGGTGTTAAGCAGATATTGCGGGAACGGAAAGGCAGTCAGTGCCTTGGCATAGTTACCCCAGCGCCAGTGTTCCGGCCAAATGCTCATCCCGGAGGCTGCAAGCTCCTCCAGACTCCGCAGTGAGGCGGAGACCATCCAGATAAAGGGATATAGAAATGCTACGCTCCCGATTAAAAGCAGGAGATAGGCCAGCCAATGCACCTTTTTCTTGGTAGAATTACGCTCTTTTTTGACGGACACGACGCTTCCTCCCTCCGTTTTGCTCTGTTTCGTAGTACACCCATAAAGCACTGCTGCGGAATACAATCGCGGTGAATATCAGAATAATCACGAAGAGTACCCAGGCCAGCGCTGATCCGTAGCCCATTTTGAACCACATAAAAGCATTTTGATACAGGTAATAAGCATAGAACAGCAAGGAGTTATCCGGCCCCCCGTTGATCATGAAGCCTTGGGTAAAGGTCTGGAATGCCCCGATCATACTTGTTACCGCGTTGAAGAACAGGATCGGCGAAATCTGTGGCAAGGTCACGTGCCATACCTTTCTCGCAGCCGTGGCGCCGTCGATCTCGGCCGCTTCATACAAGCTTTGCGGAATATCCGACAAGCCCGCCAGATAGATGATCATGTTGCCGCCGACCGTCCAGAGGCTCATAATAATGACCGCAGGCATCGACCAGTCCGGACTGGAGAACCAGCCAGGTCCTTCAATACCTACCAGACGCAGCAGTGAATTGACGAGACCAACATTCGGATTGAAAATCCAGATGAACAGTACCATCTGTGCAACACCCTGCACCAGGGTAGGAAGATAATAAATCGTACGAAAAATATAAATGCCGCGCAGCTTCAGGTTCATCAGAATCGCAATCGCAAACGACAGAATGACCTGCAACGGTACGCTTACCAGCGTGTAATAGAACGTCACGGATAATGATTTATAGAACAATGTGTCTTTGAACAACATCTTGTAATTGTTCAGCCCTATCCACTGCGGGTCGCTGACAACTTCCCATTTGGTGAAGCTGATATAGAAGGAGAAAATCATCGGACCTACCGTAAACAGCAGGAAGCCGATCACCCAGACCGAGACGAACATGTAGAAGCTTGCCGTTTTGGTATGCATGATTCTCTTCTTCACAAGCAGCCTTGTAATGGCAAAAATAATAGCGAACACCAGCGCGATAACGGTCAGAAAAGGGAGAAGCGGCAGCAAAGCTGCCGGCATCCCTATTCCTTCATAGAAATTGTAGATCCCTTCTATTAGTCCATTCATAAGTATGCTCCCGTTAGTTTTGTTGTAAAATATTGTTGATCTTCTCAGCTACCTGCGGGAATACTTCCTTGACATCCTTAGTGCCGATTCCGATCGGCGTTGTATCGTCGATGGCTTTCATCTCATTGTTGATCTCATTGGTACTCTTCTGAGCTTCTTGTGTATGCTGCTTCTCGGCGGCAAGCACGAAGGCTGCCATGTTTTTGTTAGGAGCGACAGCTTCGAATGCACTTGTAGCACTAGGGATAACAGGCACTCCGTATGCATTTTTATTGCCACCGATGATTTTCTGTGCCTCTTCGTTTTGTGTCATATGGCTAATGAAAAGCTTGGCTGCTTCTGCATTCTTGCTGCTCTTGCTGAGCGCCAATCCGTTAACTTCTTTGGAACCGCCGTTGCCAGGGAATGGCACGAGATCCCATTTAAAGTTCTGTACATCCGCCATCTGCGGCAGGTACCAAGGACCAAAGTCGGTAAACATGCCGATTCTGCCGCCCAGATACCAGTTCATCATGTTCTGGCCTTGTTTCTCACTATCATTAGGTACGATGCCCTCTTGTTTGGTGGAGACAATAAACTCGGCAGCTGCAATCGCTTCCGGTGAATCAAGTGCGGATTTACTCAGATCATCAGTGTAGAACTGGCCGCCGAACGAATAGATCCAGTTGCCGAGCCACAGCGGCTCCGAACCGAAAATTTTGTTGGTCCCTTCACCAGAAGTAAGCTTTTGGGAAATATCCTTGAATTCTTCAGTAGTCATCGGCACGGTTTGACTTGGAAGCGGAATATTATTTTTCTGGAAAAGATCCACATTAATCGCCATTACCTTTGGTTTGATAATGAAAGGCTCGGCATATACTTTGCCATCCACACTCATTGAATCCACAAAGGAAGGCGAGCTGAACAGCGATTTATCAATTTGTAATTCCTGGAAAGCGTTCGCAAAACCCGGTAAATCCCCTCCGGAGATCAGCATGACATCGGGGGTGGTTCCTCCGGCAATCATCGTCTGCAATTTGGTCAGATAGTCCTTTTGAATCCATTGACTTTCTACTTTGATATCAGGGTAAGTCTTCTGGAAGTTGTCAATGGCCTGCTTGATCGCATCAGCTTCACTTTGAGCTCCCCAGAAAGCAAACGTGATCTTCCCTTTGGCAGCCCCGCTGTTTCCGCCGGAATTCGAAGAGCTGCTATCGCTCCCTGAATTGCCGGAACAGGCAGATAAAGCGATTACAACAAGCAGAGATAAAACAATCAAAGACCACTTTTTCATCATGTATTCCCCCTAAGAATGTTTAACTAGTTGATGACCGAATTTCCGCACCACAGCTGCTTCTAATCATCAGCTTGGACGGCAGCACGATCTTTAACGGTACTTCTCTGCCCCCGATACGTTCGAGCAGCATTTTCACTGCGCTCTGTCCCATTTGCTCGGTATAGATCTTCACCGTGGTCAATGGCGGGTTGGCATAAGAGGCCATTTCAATATCATCAATGCCAACTAATGCGATATCTCTAGGTACCTTCAAGCCAGCTTCCTTCAGCGCCCTACCGGCGGCAATCGCCATAGGATCAGAACCAATCAGGAAAGCTTCCGGCAAATTCTGCTTCTCAATCACTTCCTGCATAAGCTGATATCCGGTGGACATGGAGAAATCTTTGCCGATGTGAACATGCTCTGGCAGGTACAAATTCTTTTGCTTCATATACGCTTCAAAGCTGCTTTGCCGTTGGTCCACAGAATCCGTACCGGAGTTGGAACCAAAACGGTTAATGAAATCGCGAGAGCTAATCAGACCGATCCTAGTATAGCCAAGTCCGGTAAGATGATCCAAAGCCGTTCGTGTAACTTTATCAAAATCAACCACAACAGAATCAAAGCGGTTCTCATCCGGCGAGTAATCGACAAAGACGACATTCTGAATCCGGCTAAAGAACAGATTATAAGGATCAAACTCAAACTTCCCGATGACGATC
Source organism: Paenibacillus sp. NPDC058177 (assembly GCF_042883835.1). Taxonomy (NCBI): domain Bacteria; kingdom Bacillati; phylum Bacillota; class Bacilli; order Caryophanales; family Paenibacillaceae; genus Paenibacillus; species Paenibacillus sp. NPDC058177. The sequence goes on from NZ_JBHVVB010000005.1 coordinate 91,272, forward strand.
AAACCATCCAATCCTGAAAGGCTTTCATAAGAATCATGGTTCACCCAGCGGATCGTCCGCGTAATGTGAAGCCCCAATTGATTGAATTCCTTCTCAATTTGCAGTCTGATGGACAGGTAGTACGGGTCCTCCGATTCAAATTGTTCCGAACAGAAGGTCACTAGTCCAATCTTGTAATCCTTCAACTGTGCCGCCTGATTAGTCTGACGTCGTTGACTTCCTTTATATTGCAGCTGTTCCGCAGCGGAAATAATCTTTCTTCTTGTCTCTTCCAATACCGAAAGGGAAGGATCTCCGTTCAGCACACGGGAAACTGTGGATGCAGATACACCAGCTAGACTTGCGATATCACGAATAGTTGCCACGACTAATCACCTTTTCACTTCATATTTGGGAAACACCCCTTATGATCATTTTATAATTCCGCCAAGCTTTTGCCAATCAAAATGTATTTTGTTTACTAAACATTAGTGAACTAATGTGTGAATTCAATATAACAGAGATCAAAACGTTTGACAATACCTAATTGTCTCCGCTTACATATTACTTCAGGGTCTGATAATACGGTTATTCTAATCAATAATGACTAAATCAAAGTTTTTGTTTACTATACGTTTCGTAAATAATATACTCTAAACAGTAAACATTAGCCCATTATCTATTTTCGCAAGCAGGAGGCATTATGAAAACTTTAATCAACAACACTTGTCCCACTGTCACTGTCGTCAGCGACAGTCCCTTATTCGACAGCACAACTGAAATCGAAACCGTCACAGAAAATCTGTTCCTGGTTCATATCAAGCTCAAGGCCACACAGAAAGAATATCCTCCAGTGTGCACTGTTGAGTGGTCCATCCCTGCCGTAGATGTTCATTCCTTATGGCACCCTGGAACGGATCGCAATAAAGCGTTTCAGGTGGATTGGGGTGATGGCTTCCAGTCGAAGAGCACTTCCCTGGCACCTGTAGCTTCCCTATACAATCTGGACGGACGAAACCGTTTGACCTTCGCTTTTACCGACGCCTTGAACAATGTATCGATTAAAGCGGGTATCCATGAAGAAGACTCGACCTTCCTCTGTTCTGTTACGTTATTTGAGGAAGCCATGCCGAAGATAGATCATTATGAAGCCACTCTACGAATCGACCGCAGAGATATTTCTTACAATAAAGCGTTGGAGGAAGTAACCGCTTGGTGGGAGACCCTTCCTGGCTACAAACCTTCCGTAGTCCCTGATGTAGCTCTCCGTCCGATGTACTCCACCTGGTATTCCTATCACCAGGAGCTGACCGCAGCCGAATTAGAGGAGCAATCCAAGCTAGCCAAGGAACTCGGCTGTGACACTATCATTGTCGATGATGGATGGCAGACGGACGATAATAATCGGGGTTATGCTTTTACTGGTGACTGGGAAGTGTATGAGGGCAAGATTCCAGACATGAAGTCGCATGTCGATACCGTTCATAAGCTGGGCCTGAAATACATGTTATGGTACTCCGTACCATTCGTGGGCAAGTCCAGCAAAGTATGGAGCCAGTTCGAGAACAAGCTCCTGCGGATTGACGAGAAGCTGAACGCGGGCGTGCTGGACCCACGATACCCGGATGTGCGGGAATATCTGATCAACACCTACGAACAAGCGATCATTGGGTGGGATATCGACGGTCTGAAGCTTGATTTCGTGGATAGCTTCCGCCTAAGTCCGGATCAGCAGGAAGGCACAGCAGAAGGCCGGGATCATGAGTCGGTTCCTGAAGCAGTGGATCGTTTGCTCTCTGATGTCATGGAACGTCTAAGAGCTATCAAACCGGATATTCTCATTGAATTCCGCCAGACCTATATCGGCCCGCTGATGCGAAAATACGGCAACATGTTCCGCGCAAATGATTGCCCTAACGATTCCATTCAGAACCGGGTTCGCACACTAGATCTGCGGCTCCTGTCCGGAAATACAGCTGTTCATTCCGACATGATCATGTTCAATCCCAATGAACCTGTAGAGAGCGCGGCAATGCAATTGGTCAATGTGATCTTCTCTGTACCGCAAATCTCTTTACGACTTAACGAGATTGGTCAGGAATATTTGTCCATGCTGCGCTTCTGGCTGGCATTCAGCAGAGATCATGGAGATGTCCTGCTGCGGGGCGAGTTGTCTCCGCAACAACCGGAGCTGTTGTACCCGCTCGTGACTGCACGCAAGGACGACACTCAGATCATCGCCATTTATGCTGATGTTATTGTGCCTGTAGAGCAGGACTTTACTCAATTATTTATCGTGAACGGCACCTATAGCGAACGGGTAGTAATCAGAAGCACCCTCTCCCCTGCTCGCTATGAGATCCAGGTTAAGGACTGCTGCGGACAAATTATCAGCTCGGAGATCGCAGAAATGGGTAGAGGCTTACTTGAAGTAGCAGTTCCTAAAGCGGGGCTGGTGAGCTTTAAACGAGTGGACGCGTAGTAATCGTGTCTGAACAGATTGTCTTTCTGAGTACTAAAAGGGACTCCTGCTCACAGCGATCAAATATCATACGAACCCAAAAACCGCTGGATTCTTTTAATCCAGCGGTTTTTTATAGTGTTATCCTCTGCAGTAATGAGAAAAGGCATTACCATGTGCATCCTGTAAATGAACGCCCGCTGATAATCCCCCTATCGAATTGTTTCATTTCACATCAAAGCTTGAGCCGTAAACTATTATCCCACTCTTAAGAAAACACGAAGTACTGGCGTATCAGTTGTTTATGCAATTGCGCTTTTTCTGCGTAAAATGACAAAGCTGGCTGAGGAGTGATCAGGGTACAATTGCGGGATGCGCTCTACAATTTGAAAATCGCTGAACTGCGCGAGTCTGCTCAGTAAGTCCCGGTCTTTGATCGTATAAATGACCTGTTCATCATCACCGGTATCAAGTTTGGAGTAAATAACGACGACATCACGTGACGTATTAAGTACATGCGACAGTGTTGCCTGAAAGTGGCCTTCATCAATAATATGGTAAAGTACATCTAAACAGACTGTCATATCGGCCTGCAATCCTTGTTGATCTCCTGTCCAAGTCAGCGGATGGTACGTAGCAAAAGCTTTGGTATGGTCATCGCCGTACTTTTCCCGGCATATTCGTACCGATTCCGATGAAATATCAAGCCCAATGTATTCCGGATAGTTGATTAATCCCAGCTGATGTCCATCGCCGCAGCCAAATTCAATCACCTCGTTGACGTTATAACGCTCAATACAGGCGTTGACAACCGCGGCTTTGAACTCTGCCAGCACACCGTAAGATCCAGATCCCGAGTTTCCGCCTGTCTTATACGTTTGTTCCCAGTAGTTAATGTAATCAAAGGCCATTTGCATCCTCCGTTTGCTTAATTAGTTGTAAGCTCAGGTCCCGGCAATTCAAGAGCCCTTGTATAGAATTGGAACATTGGAAGTCGAGCCCTTCTATAATGGGAGTTGTTAGAAGCATATGCGGGGATTGATGCAATGTGACATTAAAAAGCAAAAAGCGATGATGAGCGAACCGGGAAGTTTGAAACTGTAGGCGCAAAGGTCTCGCCTGAAAGCTTTCCATAGGAAATCTAGCACTGGTACATAGACTGTCGACAGATTTCAACCACTAGAGAGGTTTGACCACCTCCTTGGGCTAAGTACGCCGTGAGGTGCACACGGTGCGGAAGAAGAGGGATCTTCCCCTCCACCAGTCGTCTTAACCGTGAAATAGAGGGCCACCTCCCCAACTAACAGCATTTTTGTACCTTATTTTTCTTTAATTTGTCTACATGAAGGGAACTAAGGGCATTTTTGTATCTTATTTTTCGAAAAAGCGCGCTGGACGGGGTGTTCTGGAAGATTTAAGGTACAATATTGCACTTAATCTTCATTCCCCCTTAGGCTACGGAGAATTTAAGGTACGAAAATGCCGTTAATTACACGTCGACACTTCTTATGGTAAGTTCCCCTTTTCTGGGCTGTGCTTGTTTTGTTTATTTTCCTGCCGATGCCGATTGTCCTGGCCGGCCTAGTAAATGAAACAAGCCCCCTGGCAAAAAGCCAGGGAGCTTGTTATGTCATCCTATTAGAATGTTGCAGCCACTTTAGCTACTTGTTCCAGTCCCTCGGCAATAATAGCTGCCGAACGATCTTGGTTTTGGTTATGACCTTCAATAATAATCTCTTCAGCTTGAATTCCGAACATACCCAGTGCAGTCTTCACTGGCTTCACAGCAGATTCCAAAGCAGACATCGGCTCACTGGAGTATACTCCGCCGCGGGCATTCAGCAACACAACTTTCTTGTCGCCCGCCAGTCCAACCGGACCCTCGGAAGTATATTTGAATGTCTTTCCTGCTTGTGCAAGATAAGAAATATATGTGATGAGCGGTGCAGGTGCCGTGAAATTCCAAAGAGGGAACGCAATGACCACTTTATCAGCAGCAAGGAATTGGTCCAAATAACCGTTCACTGTTGCAGTCAAGGATGCTTCTTCCGGCGTCAAATCCCAACCTTGGCTTATTTTATATAATCCAGTAATGGCAGTGTTGCCATAGTAGGGTAGGTTAGCTTCGTATAGATCCAGCTCTGTCACGGCATCCTGTGGATGTGACTCTTTGTACGCTCCCAAGAACGCTTCATACATTTTCACACTTACCGCTTGTTCTGCCGGACGATCATTTACCTTTACGAATAATACATTTGCCATTTTAATTTCTCTCCCTTTGTCTATTATATTTATAAAGTGCAGCTTCTAAAAATAAGCTTGTTTCTAATGACCTTGTACCTCCTGCGCTCCTTGCAGGTACTGGATCACCTCCTTATCAGAATTTCCATCAGGACTTCAACTTGCTCTGAGCCTGTAAGCCCAGCTTCTTTAACAATTCCGTCAGTTGATGCTTATCCTCATCCGTTAATACAGAGAACATATCGGCTATAGTCTGCGTATGTTTGGGGAAAATATCATCGAACAGAACTTGTCCTTCATCTGTCAGCTTAATCATCACCAATCTCCGATCCTCTGAGCTCACTTCCCTTTGAACAAGCCCCTTCTTTTCCAGCTTATCCACCACGTAGGTGACGCTCCCGCTAGGGATCGAGAATTTCTCGCCGATCTTTTGAATAGCATGAGGACCTTTATTGTATAGAAACTCCAGAATATGAAAGGCCCCGATATCCACTCCGTACCTGCTGATATCCTTCTTCATAAACTCGGATACAGATTGCGCGGATTTCATATATACCCTGAGCAAACGCAGGTCAAGCTGGTGTTGATCATTATCCAAATTCATTTCAATTACCACCTTCATTGACAACTAAAGGGGGATTTTTGAACGTTTTAACCGATTAACGCCCCCCAATTTATAAATAATACCACAAGCCCGAGAATCAATAATACGAAAGGCATTCCCAGCTTGGAGGCAGGATCTTTCACGCGGACATGTGTAGCAACTGCCCCGATCATGGTCACCACAACGACTATTCCACCGATAGCCGCAAATTGTTCTTTCCAGATCCCGATAGCCATGAATACGCCCCCCGCCAATTCAACCAGACCTGTGAAAATACGGAACGCTGCCGGAAGCCCGTAACGCTTGAACTCTTCCACCATCTGCTTCGAACCAAACTTCGTGAAACCGAACATAAGGAAGCCCAAAGCCAAGATGGACTGCAATACAATCGATAAAATACTCATAAATAATATCCCCCATCACTTATAATATAATTATTTATCTTAAAGATATTTATAATAATATTAGGATAATTATCGTAAGTCAATTACTTTTTTTCACTAACAAAAAAAAGAAACCCGAGATCATCAAAATGACCGGGTTTCTCGATACACAAAAAGCTGTAAAGCATCAACTTAACATCAATCCATCGTCCCCACTGCTTTCAGGTTGAACGAACTGCTTGTACTAATGCCGGCTTCATCTCGCAGGGTAGTGAGCGCCGTTTGTAGATCCTCTTTTTTCACGTAAACATAAGGGCTTTTCCAAAGGGTCTCCATATGTAATGAACGAATATGCTCCGGTTTGATCTTAGGGAAATTGAACACCCATTGCTGGAGCTCCTCTCCAGGAATATCTGACTTTACATTATTGCCGATAATGTCGAGCACTCTTCCCCATTGCGAAATCCCTTGAAAAGCACCCAGCTTGTCAACGATCTGCTTGATAACTTGCTGCTGCCGATCATTACGTGCAAAGTCAGAGGACTCGCCGGTGCCTTGATTCGATTTGCGATACCGGACAAAGTCCAGTACCTGTTTGCCATTTAGTTTCTGCAATCCCTTTTTCAAATCGATATTCGTCCCATCTGCAGTATCAATGTATTTCATATCCATGTCGACATCAATGTCCAGTCCGCCCAGCAAGTCTACCGTCTGCCTTAACACATCAAAATTCACCACGACCATATGATCAATTGGAATGCTTAGTAGATCGCTAAAAAATTGCTTCGTATTAGGAATGGCCTGCGACTTATCTTTAATATAGTGGTAAGCATAATAGTAATTGGCTTTGCGGGAAGGCAAAGATTTCGGTTTAAGCAGTAAATCACGCGGCAGCGATAATAGACTGGTGGACCTGGTTTGCGGATTATAGCTGACGAGCATCAGCACATCCGTATTCATCACCCCGCCGCCCCCATCCCGGCTATCTACACCGGCGAGCAGAAAGATCATCGGCTCAATGTTCTCCTTTTTATTATTGTTATCGGTCTCCATTGGAAGAGCCAAAGGTTGAACGACTGCCGCCGGGGCCGCCATACGCTGAATGGCCGTGTCTGTCTTTTGATACAAATATCCCACATACAGCCCCACTCCAACTAGGAGAGCAGCGATGACAAGACTTATACCCGTCACAACTTTGCGGGTCGTGCTCCACTTACTTTTACTTTTACTTTTACTTTTGCTCTTTCTAGACATGATTCTCTCCACTCCACTTCATTAGCGTTCAATACTGTATATATCCAATGTCCATAACCTGCCTTCTACTTCTCAGATGGTTCAATGAAAATTTCATCCTTATGAACTTTAACACTTAGCACCAAACCAATCGCCAGGATATTACTGAGCAGTGAACTGCCGCCATAACTGATGAATGGTAATGAAATTCCAGTCAGGGGCAGCAAACCGATATGCATTCCGATATTTACGGAAACCTGAAAGATTAACATGGCGATAAAACCGACAACCAAATAGGACCCTGCACGTTCTCTACTGTCCATAGCGATAAAGATCATCCGATACACGAGCAGTAAGTACAGAAGCAGCAGCACAGCAGAACCTATAAAACCATAATTCTCCCCAATGACGACATAGATTGAATCAGAATATGCGTAAGGAATAAATCCTCTACGAACATAAACCCCCTCACTTCCGGACAAGCCTCCGGCTCCTATTGCTGTCATTGCATTTTTAACATGCCAAGATTTATCAGGATCACTGGTTGGATCTAGAAAGACTTGAATCCTGGACATTTGATGGGGCTTTACAATCTTGGATAACAATTCGAAGTCGGCATTAAATAACCATAATATAGTTCCAATCGAAGCGATTACTGTGCCAAGAATCAGAATCATATAAATTGCCCGGATATTGCCAACCCAAAGCATGCTAAGTAGTATCCCTACAAAAACTAGCGCCGTACCCAAATCCGGTTGTTGCAAGATTAAGACGAAAGGGAGAACAAAAATTCCGCAGACCGGTAATAAATCTTGAATGAAGCGGAGCTCTCTCCCCTCTCGTTTTCCGAGCACATGGGCAATTAGCAGCACTGTGGAGATTTTCGCCAACTCCGAAGGCTGAAGCTGAAAGCTTCCGATACTAAGCCACCGGGAGGCACCATTAATGTGTTCTCCAACAAACTTGACCAACACGAGCATCCCAATACTCATTCCATAGAGAAGGTAAGCCAGCTTGCCCAATAGAACTTTGTAATCAATCAATGCGATCATTAACATCGGAATACAAAATGCACCAAAGAGATATAGATAATTAATTTGAAGTCCCGCTAGATGTGTATCTGCTGTTGCTCCATGAATAGCAAGGGTTCCAATGGAAACGAGACACGTCACAAGAATAAGTGTGGATAGATCCAGTTTTGCAAACTTGCTGGTGATAAACATATGACTACCTCTATTTTGTTGAATTTCTGGAGTTTTCTTGACGTCTTCTATGGTTATCTCGTGAAATGCTAAGAAGAATCCCGGTACTGGCCAAACATAGAATGAGCGATGATCCACCATAGCTAATAAAAGGGAGCGGTACTCCCGTAATCGGCAGACTGCCAATTACAGATCCAACATTCAGCAGGGATTGAATAAATATCATCATCACAATACCCATTCCCAGCATGAGACCGAATGGATCACTACTCCTTATTGCAGTAATAAACCCTCGCCAGATGAACAGAAAAAATACAACGAAGAGCATAAATGTACCGACAAACCCCAATTCTTCGCCAACCACAGCAAAGATAAAGTCGGTATGAGCTTCCGGCAAATATAATAGTTTCTGCACACCTTGGCCAATCCCGGTTCCAGTGAGGCCTCCATTGCCCAAAGCATATAATGACTGAGTAAGCTGATAGCCCGAGCCTTGCAGATCATCCAGCGGATTCAGAAAAGCGCTGACGCGATCAAGACGATAACTTTTACTAACCGCAAGATAAACAAACATAGGCACGAGAGCCATGCTAAGCAACAACATATGACGGAGGTCAACATCACCGACCCAGAGGATCGTTACTGCAATAAAGAATAGAATCAACACGGTTCCGAAATCCGGTTGTCTCATGATCAGCAGCAGGATCGTGCCGATGACCAAGATAATGGGCAGTAAGCCATTCCGGAAATTACGGATTCGCTCCCCTTTTCTGCTAATGATGGCCGACAAATATACGATAACGGTTAACTTACTAAACTCCGACGGCTGCAAATTAAAACCACCCAGAACAAACCATCGTCTTGCACCATTAATGTCCGCTCCTCCTATTAAGACGAGAACGAGCATGACTAAGGAGAACGTGAGCAGAATCGGCGAAGCTTTTTTCCATACAGAAAAAGGTATACACATAAAAATGAGCATCACAAATAATCCGGTGAGCGCAAATACGCCTTGTTTCATGACGTAGTGCCACGGACTATCATGTTTTATGAAAGCAGCAGGATAACTGGCGCTAAAAATCATAATCAAACCAAATCCGACCAGTAACAGCGTCAAGAAAAACAGGGAAAAATCGGGGCGACCTCTTATTTTAAGTTTCAAATCATAGATCACCTCCACCATGCCAGCACCATTCACGAAAGGATTACTTCAGATTGAGTTCCCCGTGATAAGCCTTCTTAGAAAATAGCTTTAGCTTATCCTGACTTAACTTATAAACGTCCAGACCATTGCCAGCCTCACCCAATGACCAGCCTAGGGCAAGCTCGTTAAAGCCGTCATGATCTAAATCCAGAAATCCGGCATACTCCAGACCATATCCAAAACCCTGGATCTCTGAAACCACTTTCCATTCTTCGTTTTGTTGCTTGAAAAGTGCGGCTTTTAACGGCTTCCCCGCCTCTTTGTTGTCTTCATAGACAACGACAGCTTCATCAATTCCGTCTCCATCCATATCTCCGAAAGAGATATCATGACCCTCTTGTCCCTGTAAAGGGGCGACCAGTTGCGCCTTATCCGGCAACAGCTTGATCAGCTCCTGACTGGTATCATAGCGCTGTTTGCTCGCTTCGGATAAGGGAGGCTTTATCATATCTATAGGTGTTGCCGGAACCCGGCATCCGCCAAGCAACCATAACGTTGTCAGCATGACACCTATTTTTATGAATTTGCTGGACATTGGGATCATCGACTCCTCGCTTATCCGCTCTTTACATATTTTATCTGCGGAAGGGATTAAAGTGGTTATGAAATAGTTAAATTTGCGGATCACTTATACTGGAAGTTCTATTTGAACCCATGTTCCCTCTCCTGGCACACTGTCTATTCTCAATACTCCATGATGCAGCTTAATGATCTGATCCGATATGGACAGACCGAGTCCGCTGCCAGAAGCATGTGGATCACCTTTATAAAATTTGTGCAGTACATTCTCTAAATCAGCCTCTGCGATCCCTGAGCCGGTATCTTCTACCGTAATCACAACTTTTCCCGGAATGGTGTGGGCTTCAATCAGAATATGGCCTGAAGGTGGAGTGAATTTGAGTGAATTATCAATAAGATTAATCATGATTTGCTTGAGACGATTCTCATCTGCTTGAAGGACAGGCAGGGGTTCCTTGACACTTACTTCGAGTGAGATACCTTGCCGGGCCGCTCTTGGGGCCAGTTGCCTCCCGATATGCTGCAGCAATTCCTTCAGATCCACTGGTGCGGGGTCTATGGCTATTCTGCCGTTATCCAGCTTGGAGAAATCGAGCAGCTCGTCCACCATATGAGTTAATCTGTCACTTTCGGATTCAATAATTTCAAGTCCATCTTGAAGCAGAGGCCGGTTCTCGCCCCCATTGGCCTTCAATGTGATGGCCCAGCCTTTTATGGAGGTTAACGGGGTGCGCAGTTCATGGGATACCGATGAGATAAAATCATTCTTAAGCTGTTCACTCTTGGAAATTCGACTCGCCATCATATTCAAAGTATCTGCCAAGGAACCCAGCTCATCCTGATAGCGCTTGTGCACTCTTATGCTGAAATCCCCTTCAGTCATTTTATCTGCGGCTTGTTTAAGGTCTTTGATGGATCTGGTAATAGTCCAAGATAGCAATAAACCAAGAATTGTCACAATCACAATCACCAGCAATCCGACACCGATTAGTAAAATTGTAATTTGATCCACTGTATGTATGGTCTCTGTTAAAGATGTGATGAACCTGACTTCCCCGACGATGACCTCATTTGCTTGTAACGGATAGGCGACTGCTAAAATGGACTCCCCAGTCACAGGGTCCTTCCCTCTCCAGGTGCCAGGCTGACCATGAATCGCTGACTGCACATCCGCAGTTATAACCTTATCGCCTTGAAGTCCATTCGAATCCTGCAAAAGCCGACCCGATGAACTAATAATCTGCACCTGCGCGTCAGAATGGTTAGCAAATCCTTTCAACAGGCGCTCCGATTCCTTCTCCAAATCTTCTTCGGCAAAATACTGCTGAAAAAAAGAAGCGGATAGCTCCGCTTGATTCATCAGGATTCGCTCTATATTGTGAAAATAATAATATCTCACGGATACATTAAGAAAAATCTCAAGTATGAGAACTGTCAGGCAAATGACTACCAGATAACTGCCTACTAATCTTTTCTGAATTCCCATCCCTTTAGCCGTCCTTCCTAAAACGATAACCTACTCCCCATGCGGTCTCGATCCAATACGGATTAGAATCGTCATCTTCGATCTTCTCCCGCAATTTGCGTACATGAACATCTACCGTTTTAGGATCGCCAATATAATCCTCACCCCATACGAGATTCATCAATTCATTCCTGGAGAGTGCAGTATCAGGATGTTCCAGGAACGTTCTGATCATTTGGAATTCCTTCGGCGTTAATTCAATTAAGACATCATGTTTAAAAACCTTATTGGCATTAAGGTCCATCCGGATCGGTCCGGCCTGCAGGACAAGCCTCTGCGGTTTTGCAACGGCTTCTGTACGGCGTAAGATGGCCTTGATACGTGCCACCAGCTCTAATGGATTAAAGGGCTTGACGATATAATCATCAGCGCCGATTTCAAGTCCTTTAATTTTGTCCAGATCCTGTCCACGTGCGGTTAAAAAAACAATAATGACCCCAGGGTCCTGCGCTCTTAGCTTCTGGCAGATTTCAAAGCCGTTACCATCCGGCAGCATAATATCCAGAACGATAACATCGGGATGATTCGTAGTGAAGCTCTGTAAAGCTTCTCCTTGATTTGCCGCCTCACTCACCACAAAGCCGTTATTGATTAAATTAATCGATATAAAACGTCTAATATTATCATCATCTTCAACAATCAGTACATGATTACGAACAGCAGTATCCACGATTTCCACCCCTATTAACCGGTTTCCTGATAAGTAAATACAAAAAAAGCTCTCCCTATAAAGAGAGAGTCTTGGGTGCAGAGGCATATTAAATCACATGTGGATATTACTCTATATTGAGGGGCTTGTCAAAAATAGCTGATTTATTGTACCGTCTCCAGTGTATAGCGGTTGGCCGGAACCTTAAGTCCCAGATTGCCCCTCAGCGTGTCATCCTCGTATTCTGTACGGAAAAGACCCCGCTGCTGCAGGACCGGAACGACCAGATCCACGAAGTCCGCCAGTCCGCCCGGTACAACGGTACGAATATTGAAGCCATCTGCAGCCCCGCCTTCAAACCATTCCTGTATCTGATCAGCAATCTGATCCGGTGTACCAATGAACGAGGTTCTTGGCGTAGAGGCCTGTAATGCTACCTGGCGCAACGTTAGTCCTTGCTCTCTGGCCTGCTGCTTGATCTTGTCCGTCGTACTACGGAAACTATTGCTCCCAAGATCACCGATCTCAGGGAAAGGTTCATCCAGCGGGAATTGGGTGAAATCGAAATGTTCAAAGTAACGGCCCAAATAATTTAGCGCCTGATCGATACTGACTAATTCAGCGATTTCCTGATATTTTTGCTCGGCTTCTTCTTCTGTTCTGCCAACGATTGGACCGATACCCGGAAAAATCAGAATATCCTCTGCTCTGCGTCCATACGCTATCGCTTTTTCCTTAACGTCACTATAAAACTCTCTTGCTTCTTCCAGTGTCTCATGGCCCGTATAGACGGCATCGGCTGATCTTGCCGCCAAATCCTTGCCGGATTCGGAAGAGCCTGCCTGAAATATGACCGGATACCCCTGCTTGGAACGCGCTACATTAAGCGGCCCCTGCACAGAAAAGTGTGTTCCTTTATGATTCAGCGTGTGCAGCTTGGTCCGGTCAAAGAAAACGTCGTTCTCCTTATCTCCGGTAAATGCATCGTCCTCCCACGAATCCCACAAGCCTTTGACTACCTCCAGATGCTCTTCCGCAATTTCGTAGCGCAAAGAATGGTTCGGATGCTCACCTTTACCAAAATTCAGCGCCGATCCTTCCAGTGGTGAAGTCACCACATTCCATCCGCTTCTTCCGCCGTTTATTTGGTCCAGAGAAGCGAATTGTCTTGCAACCGTGAACGGTTCACTATATGAAGTAGATAATGTAGCAACCAGTCCGATGTTAGAAGTGAAGCCCGCCAACGCAGATAGAAGGGTCAGAGGTTCAAAACGATTGAGAAAATGAGGATTGGACTTCTCGTTGATAAAAAGACCGTCGGCGATGAATAGCAGGTCGAACTTCCCTTCCTCTGCCTTGAGCGCCTGCTCTTTGTAGAAATCCAGACTTACGCTCGCGTTGATCGGAATATTAGGGTGGCGCCAAAAGGAGATACTGTTGCCCACCCCGTTCAAGTTTGCTCCTAACTTCAATTGTCTTTTCGCCATGTTTAAATCCTCCTCATATTGTGATATCTATATTGATCATCCTTGAAGACAGATAACGTTCTCATTTGTTCAAGCTGCTGCGAGCGGGTTCTCCCGCAATGCCCAGCTTTGTTCGATCCACCTGCTTAAATTCCTTCACCCTAACAGCCCATGCCGCTCCCAGCAGCGTAATACCCGTAAGGAGAAAAACAACAGGGATTCCAACCCAACCGCCCAGAAAACCGCCAATTAACGGCCCAAGCACAATTCCGAATTGATTTGCGGTCTGGCTCAGACTGACAGCTCTGCCCCGAAAATCGTTGTCGGCATATTTGATAATCAGTGCATTCATAGCCGGGTACACGGCGGCGAAGAACAACCCATAAATAAATCGCAGACTTCCAAAATAAATCAGGTTAAAAGCTGTCAGTTGCAGGAGACTGCCAATCCCGCCGCCCAGCAGACCGATAAACAATGTTTTCTCGTATCCGATCCGACCGCCAATTCTACCCCAACGAGGTCCCATGATCACCGTAGCAACGCCAATCGCTGAGAAGACGATTCCTGCACTAAGTGTGGCATTACTGATATCTCCGCCAATCTGAACAACGTAAATCGTTAGCACAGGTTCGATAATGAGCACGGAAGTCGAGACGAGTAAAATCAGACCATAAATCCGCATTAAACCAGGGTTGGACGCCGCTTTCTTCAAATCACCCAGGATGCTTGATTGCACTACAGTGCGGTGCTCGCGCGATTCTTTTACCCATAGAACCATAAGAGCAGACAAAAGTGTAATCACTCCTGATGCAATGAAACAGCCCCGTAGTCCGATCCAATGACTCAGCACACCACCCACAAGCGGCCCAAGAATCCCCCCGGCAGCGGTTGAGGTCGAGATGACACCCAGTGCATACCCCACATGTTTTTCAGGCGTATTCGTACCAACCAATGTGATGGAAGCTGGCGTGAAGCCGGCCATAAGTCCCTGAAAAATCCGCACCGCAATGAACATATAGGGATCATGGACAAAGTAATTCGCCATATGAGCGATAGCCAGTCCCACGCCTGAACGAATCAGCATCGACTTGCTGCCGTATTTGTCAGCCAGCGATCCCCAAAAGGGAGCACATAATCCGCTAATCAGAAAGCTGATGGAAATCGAAACGCCAGACCAAACCTCCAGTCCATTTTGAATGCCCAGATCTTCTTGCAGAAACAGAGGAAAAAACGGAACAGACAGGGTATAGGCCATATGATTGAAGAATAGTCCCAGCCACAAAATATACAGATTTCGCTTCCAATGCAGCATCATCATTCCTCATAATGTATAATTCCTATAAAATAAGTAGGTATTATTCATATTAGAATACCTCAGGTAGAATGTATAATTGAAAAGTTCAATAGGTTCATTCAAGAATTGAATCACTTCAATCCCCTGAGTTCTCCCAATGCAAAAAGGTTCGTGAATTGCTATATGAGCAATTCACGAACCTTTGTTGTTAAAACGCGATGCGGTCGAGAGGACTCGAACCTCCACAGTATTGCTACCACACGGACCTGAACCGTGCGCGTCTGCCAATTCCGCCACGACCGCATATTATGTATAGTTTGATTCATAACTGGTTTCTCTCAACCAGCGAATCAATCACCGTAATTAAGAATATACTCCTATTCCGAATGAATTGCAAGCATTATTTCAAAAAATCTATTTCATCTTTTAGATTCATAGAATGAATATAGGCATAACCAATCACCTCTATCCAATCTATATATTTCACTTATAAGACTTCGGTGTGTTACAACATAAGAAAGAGTTCACAACGAAGGGAGCATTACTTATGAATCAGTTATGGCATACCGGTACCTATGATAAAGATATGGCGTTTGTCTCACAGTTTGGGGAGTCACTGATTGACCTGCTTCAGCCCCGGCCGGGCGAGCAAATTATCGACTGGGGCTGCGGCACTGGTGATCTCGCAGCAACGATCGCTTCCCATGGCGCAGTCGTCACTGGCATCGATGCTTCTGCCGAAATGATCAGAACGGCACGCAGCAAGCATCCTGAGCTGACCTTTATTGAAGCAGACGGTCAGAACTACGTGGCGGAGCCAGCGGCAGACGCCATTTTCAGCAATGCAGCCCTCCACTGGCTGCTGGATGCTGATGGTGCGGCGGCTTCCATGGCCGCCAGCCTCAGGCCGGGCGGACGTCTGGTCGCAGAATTCGGCGCGCTGGGCAATATTGCGTCCATTGTCGCCGGGCTGCCCCGCGCCTTTGCCGCAATTGGCCAGAGCGACAAGCTGCGCCTGCCCTGGTATTTTCCCAGCACGGGGCAGTATGCCTCCCTGCTGGAGCGCCACGGGTTCACCGTGGACTTCGCCCTGTGCTTCGACCGCCCGACACCGCTGGAGGGCGCGGAGCAGGGCTTTGCGACATGGCTGAATATTTTTGCCAATGGAATTCTGACGACCCTCTCCCCTGCTGAACGTGCAGAGGTGACTTCTTGGATGGAAGAGGAGCTCAAACCGACATTGTTCCAAGAAGGGCGCTGGGTGATGGATTACCGGAGAATTCGGGTCGCGGCTTACAAACGGTAGACAAAACTCTTTTATACAATCATTACCTTGCTGTTGCCGATAGTTTGCCCCACAATAGAGATTGAACGGAAACGGACCGGTCCAAGGAATGCTGCAATACTGGGATTACGATGAAGCATGCTACCTGTATTAGATCGCTTCTGATATCACTATACGTACAGCAAAGCCGCCGGTAATTCCGGCGGCTTTACCCTGTTTATAGATGAGGCATTAGGACTGCTTGTCCACGACGCGCAGTCTCCGGTCGCCGACATATCTGTTGCTTCCCGCGCCAAGTCCCACGAGAAGCAACACTACGCTGGCGCCAAGCAGCAGGATTAGCGGCAGTGTCCAGCTGCCGGTCAGGTCATGCAATAACCCGAACAAAGCAGGTCCCGCTGCCGCCAGCATATAGCCGATGGATTGAGCCATGCCTGACAGCTCGGCGGCTTGCTGTGTGCTCCGTGTCCGCAGGCTGAAGAACATCATCACCAGTCCGAAGGAAGAACCGCCGGCGATCCCGATAGAACACGCCCACAGCAGCATCCATGACGTACTGCCCAGCCATACGCCTCCAATGCCTACTATATAGAGCACAACGATGCCGATAACGAAACTGCGCTGATTTTTCATACGTCCGGCCAGAAGAGGGATAAAAAAGGTGAATGGAAGCTGTGCAAGCTGCATAATGGACAGAATCCATCCCGCATGACTCAGAGTCATCCCCCGTTCCACCAGAATAACGGAAAACCAGGCGATCATGACATAGTAGAGCAGCGATTGCAGGCCCATAAAAATTGTAACCTGCCACGCCAATCTGGAACGCCACAGATTCCCTCCGGTAGCGCGAGCGGCTCCCGGGGAACGCTGCTCGAGATTGCGGATTTGCGGAATCCAGAGCAGTGTTGACAGGGCAGCAATGACAAACCAGATGGCCAGCGTCCCTTTCCAGCCGAGTCCGGTCTGGGTAGCCAGAGGGACACTGATGCCTGAAGCGACAGCGGCGCACAGATTCATGGATACAGAGTAGATCCCGGTCATCAGGCCGGTATTCTGTGGAAATTTACCTTTGATAAGCCCGGGCAGCAGCACATTACAGACCGCGATGGAAAGCCCAAGAATAGCCGTGCCAAGAAAGAGCATCCCCGTCCCCGCAGCAGAGCGGATCAGGATGCCTATCGACAGCAGCAACATAGATGCAACCAACACATTAGCCAGGCCGAACCGGCGAGCCAGCTTGGGGGCAAACGGGGACAACAGCGCGAAGGCTAACAGCGGCAGCGTAGTGATCGCCCCTGCTGCTGTATTGGATAAGCCCAAATCATCGCGGATCGTCTTGACCAGCGGTCCAACGGAAGTAAACGGAGCCCGCAGGGCCGCCGCTACAATTATAATTCCCAGAATAAGCAGCCAGTTGTCCATTCTGGACCGGGATGTGGATTTTTCACCGCCTGCGGCTACTTGTCCTTGTCTTGTGTTCATGATGTTATTTCCTCCTTGGGACCAAAAAAATACCCGCAGGCCAAATACCTGACAGGAATTGAACATGCTATAACCCAACCTATTATACGCTTTGTGCACGGCAAACACAGCATTGACAAATCAAAGATGCCTCTTTAGTATCCTAATAATGGAGATTATACCTGCTAATCCAGTTATAAACCCACCTACTATTAAATAAAAGAAATGAGTGAAGTAAGATGATCCGTCGGTTTGCATCCTATTATCGGCCCTACAGAAAGCTGTTTATCATCGACTTCTCCTGCGCAGTCGGCGCGGGGCTGCTCGAGCTTGCGTTTCCAGTGGCCGTTAACAAATTTATAGACGACCTGCTCCCAGGCCAGGATTGGCCGCTCATCCTCATTGCCTGTGTTGCGCTGCTGGCGATCTACGCCCTCAATACTGTGATGCAGTATATCGTGACCTACTGGGGCCACATGCTGGGAATTAACATCGAGACGGATATGCGCAAAAAAATGTTCGACCACATTCAGAAATTATCGTTCCGTTTCTTCGATAATAACAAAACCGGCCACCTGATCGGCCGGATTACCAACGACCTGAATGATATCGGCGAGATGGCGCACCATGGGCCGGAAGATATTTTCATCGCGGTCATGACCTTGGTCGGTGCCTTTATCCTAATGGCAGACATCAACCTCAAGCTCGCCATCATTACCTTCGTCATCGTTCCTATCATGGCATGGGTCATTATTTACTTCGGGCGCAATATGACTACGACCTATCGCCAGCTCTTCGGCAACGTCGGCAACTTCAATGCCCGTATTGAAGACAATGTGGGGGGTATCCGTGTGGTACAATCCTTTGCCAATGAAGATCATGAACAAGAGCTGTTCGCAGTAGATAACCAAATGTTCCGTCGCACGAAGCTGCTGGCCTATAAAATCATGGCAAAAAGCTTGTCCGTCACCTATATGATGACCCGCCTCATTACCGTCCTGGTGATGATCAGCGGCGCATGGTTCTTTATCCAGGGCGAGCTCGCCATTGGTGAGTTTGTTGCTTTCATCCTGTTGTCCAATGTCTTCTTCCGCCCAATTGAGAAGATCAACGCCGTAATCGAGAGCTATCCTAAAGGCATCGCCGGTTTCAGACGATACCTGGAAATCATAGACACCGAACCTGAGATCAGCGACAAACCGGACGCCGTAGACGTCAATGCATTACGCGGCGACATCGCCTTCCAGAATGTCACTTTCGGTTATGATGAGCAGCGGCCGGTGCTGAAGGGCATCAGCCTGAACGTCAAGGCCGGTGAGACTGTTGCCTTCGTCGGTCCTTCCGGTGCAGGGAAGACAACCATCTGCAGCCTGCTGCCCCGCTTCTATGATGTCACTGGAGGAGCGATTACCGTTGACGGCATCGATATCCGTGACTTGAAGCTGACTTCGCTGCGCAAGCAGATCGGTATTGTACAGCAGGATGTGTTCCTATTCTCCGGCACGATCCGTGAGAACATTGCTTATGGCAAGCTGGATGCCCAGCTGCCTGAGATCTGGGAAGCCGCCCGTCGGGCCCATCTGGAAGAACTCATCCAGAACCTGCCGGAGGGGATGGAGACCGTGATCGGCGAGCGTGGCGTGAAGCTGTCCGGTGGCCAGAAGCAGCGGCTGGCTATCGCGAGAATGTTCCTGAAGAATCCACCGATTCTGATTCTCGATGAAGCCACCTCGGCGCTTGATACGGAGACAGAAGCCGCAATCCAGCAGTCACTGAGCGAGTTGTCCGTGGGCCGGACCACCCTGGTCATCGCCCACCGCCTGACGACCATCAAGAATGCTGACCGGATTATCGTTGTTAACGAAGATGGTATTGCTGAGCAAGGACGCCATGATGAACTGGTTCATGCCGGTGGAATTTACAGCCGTCTGCATCAGGTGCAGTTCAACGCCTAACGTTCAATAACTCAGTAGATGTAACAGAGTATTAACTTTTACTCAAAAGAAAAGCTGTCCCAGCGTTATCTTCATGAACGCGGGACAGCTTCGGTTTAATAGGTTAACCAGAGCTTTCTGGTTGGCCTATTTTTTTGTATACAATGACCTGGAAACAGACAGCCTCCGCAGATGTCAAATTACGATGTCCTGGCTATTGCCCAGGACCAGCTTGACCTTATGGAATACCAGTACAGCGCTTATTTTTTCGCGATATGCACTTTCAGCAGCTTGCCCTTCACGGTAGTCTCCCGCATCGCCTGAAGCACCTGTGGGCCTTTGCCGTTCAGAATATCCACATAGGATACATTATCCTGTATCGTGATGATTCCGATATCTTCTGCCGTCACCCCATCGAGCTTAGCCAGGGTACCGACAAAATCCACCGCCCGAAGTTTCTTCTTCTTGCCGCCGTTAAAGTACAGCTTCATGATATCCTTGCTCAGCCCTTCGCTCCGGTCCTTCTTGCGCACTGGCTGTCTGTTGATCTTCTGCCCGAACGCTTCCTGCGCCGCCGCCACGTCATCCTCAGAAGGAGGCGGCATCACAGGGATGCTGAAGCCAATATAATCTTCAATTTCCTTGACCCATTTTTGCTCATTCGGTGTCACAAAAGTGATAGCTTTACCCGATTTGCCCCCGCGTGCGGTTCTCCCTGTCCGGTGAACATAACTTTCTTTCTCCAGCGGGATATCGTAGTTGATCACATGGGTGATATTGTCGATATCGATCCCTCGCGCGGCTACGTCGGTGGCAATCAAATAACGGAACTGCCCTCTTTTAAAAGCATTCATGACCTCAAACCGTTCATCCTGCATCATGCCGCCATGGATCTTGTCGCACGGATATTCCAGATCGGCCAGGCCGCGGAACAAATCGTTCACCTGCTCTTGGGTCCGGCAGAAGATGATGCAGCTGTCCGGATTCTCCACCGTGAGAAGATCGCTCAGCAGCGAGAATTTGGCTGCCTGTCTTACTTCAATAAGAGCATGATCGATAGTCGCCGTGGTGATACCGCTGGCCTGGATCTCAATATCCACAGGGTCATTCATGTACTTGCGGCAGAGATTCTTGACCTTGTCCGGCAACGTTGCGGAGAATAACAGGGTCACCCGATCACTCGGCAGCTTCTTGATAATTGCCTCCACTTGCTCAATGAAGCCCATGTTAAGCATTTCATCCGCTTCGTCAATAATGAGATACTTCAGTCGATTCAGCGGCAATGTGCCTCGTTCGATATGGTCAAACACGCGTCCGGGTGTCCCCACCACGACATGTGTTTTTTGTGTAAGCTCTATTTTCTGCGGGGCAAAAGGCGATTTGCCGACCAAGGCTACCGCTTTGATCCGCTTAAGGCGCCCGATGTTAGTAATATCACTCTGCACCTGCGCAGCAAGCTCCCGTGTAGGCGTCAGGATCAGCGCCTGCGGCTTATTCTCTGCCCAATCCACCAGCTGACAGACCGGAATGCCGAAGGCCGCTGTTTTTCCGCTGCCGGTTTGTGATTTTACGATCAGATCCTGCCCTGTCAGCGCCGTGGGAATAACCTTACTCTGTACTTCTGTAGGTGTTGCATAAGAGAGTGCCTCCAATGCTTTTAAAATATCTTCTTGTAGTCCATAATCCTTAAATTGTAATCCGCTCATTATTCAACCTCTTCTTTACCCAAGTAGCAGCTAGCTGCCCGCATTCCATTCCTTGTAGAACTCCTCTAGAAAATGAAGCATAAACCCATGCCGTTCCTCGGCCAGCTTACGCCCGTAAGACGTATTCATCAGATCTTTCAGCTTCAGCAGCTTTTCATAAAAATGATTGACCGCCGTTCCTTTACTGTAATCCCGGTATTCCGCTTTCAGTGACTCCTCGCGCGCCGGCAGGCCGGGATCATGCATTGGGCGTCCTTTCGCTCCCGAGAATACGAACGTGCGGGCAATACCGATCGCACCAAGTGCATCCAGACGATCCGCATCCTGTACTACCTGTCCTTCCAGCGTCTTCATCGGTTGCCCCCCGCCACCGCTGTAAGACATAGTGTCAATGATCTCGAGGATATGATCAATCTGACTATGATCCTCCAGACAGGACAGAAGCCAATTGCGGACCTTCTCCATTCCAGCTTCCTTAGAGGGGTTCAATTTCTCGTCGGCGACATCATGCAGCAGCGCCGCCATGGCACAGATGAAGGGGTCTGCCTGTTCCTGCGCCGCAATGACACAGGCGGTATTTCTGACTCTATCGGAATGCCACCAATCATGGCCCGTCGTATCCTGGCCCAGTTGCGCCTGTACAAAATCCTCTGTGCGGGAAATAATGTGTGAGGTGTTCATGGGTTTGCTCCCTTTTCGCGATAAATAATAGTACAATGAATCCATTTCATAAATCCATAAGTGAGCCTTCGGATTGAAATCCGCATTATGAAGTGGATTCACATGGACGTCTCATTATAGCCTACACACAGCCATTCGCCTACTTTATTTGAGACTACATGAAAAGTATTGGCTTGCAAGACCTAACATTATCCGTTATAATCTGCTGTAACCATGAAGAAAAAGGAGCTGATTCACCATGTGTCTTACTACAACGACCCTTATATTGAATCAACTCCATCATTACTACAAACAGCGTTAGCACCCCTGTAACTATTCAGGGTGGGCTAACGCTTTCGCGTTTGGCCTCCCTGCGGCATATGAGAACGCGCAGGACCAAGAGGTCCTGCGCGTTTTTTTGTTCTTTTTTATCTACTACCATGCCAATTTAAAGGAGCTGCCAACCATGCAAAATGTTAAAGGAACCTATGATTACTTCGGAAAAGAGCAACGTCTACGGAAAAAGGTTCAAACCCTCCTCGAAGAACAATTCGCGCTATATGATTATGAATCTATGGACACCACATTGCTGAACGAATTGGAACTACTGACCTCAAAGTATGCCGGAGGTGATGAGATCCTGAAGGAGATGTACCAGCTCAGCGATCAGGGAGAACGCAGATTGGGACTTCGTTATGATCTAACCATTCCTTTTGCCAAGGTGATTGCTCTGAATCCCGGGATTGAGCTGCCGTTCAAGCGTTATGAGATCGGAAAAGTGTTCCGTGACGGTCCGGTCAAGCGGGGACGGCTGCGGGAATTCCTGCAATGTGATGCCGATGTCGTCGGCATTTCCGGCCCTGAGGCAGAAGCCGAGCTGATGCAGCTCGCAGATGAGGTCTTCCGTAAGCTGGAGATCCCTGTCTTGATGAAATGGAACAACCGGCGCTTTCTGGGCGAGATTCTTGAAGCTCTTGGCGTCCCAGCCGCCGACAGCTTATCGGTAATGCTAACCCTAGATAAGCTGCAAAAAGTCGGTGTCGCTGGCGTGAAAAGTGAGCTGACGGCTAAGGGACTTAACAGCGATACAACCGCCGCCATTCTCGAACTGATCGGGCTGGAGAATCCCGGCTTTGAACAACTGTGTAGTAAGTACAACCTGACCGGACAACCTGGGGCTGTGGAGGTACTGGCCCTTCAGACCCTGATCTCAAAAATCGGGCTGCAGGAGATCTGTCAATTCGATCCGTTCCTGTCGCGGGGCCTCTCCTTCTACACCGGTACGGTATATGAAATTTTCGATGCCTCCGGCACTTTCACTTCCAGTCTCGGCGGTGGCGGAAGATATGACGCCATCATTGGGAAGCTCGTTGAACGGGAAGATATGGCGTACCCGACGGTTGGATTGTCTTTTGGCATGGAATCGATTATGGCACTCCTGGGTGAACGCAAGATGGAGGAGAATAACGCCTCCGTCATGATTGTCCCAATAGGCGACGATACACTAGCGCAGGCTCTGATGACCGCCGCCCAGCTTCGTAAGGAAGGTATCCGTACCTCTATTGAGACCGGGAAGCGGAAGCTCAAAAAAGTGTTGGCCTCTGCCTCCACCAAGGGCATCCGATATGTGGTCCTGATCGGTGAAAATGAAGCTAACGAAGGGATTGTACGGCTGAAGGATATGCGGGAGCAATGCGAATATGCAGTCGTTCCAGATGAAGCTATCTACCTGATCACCAAGTAGTTGAGCTTAGCGGATCAAAAAGTGATCCAGTGACTTAAGAAGCCCTTGCGAATCTTCTCCGATATAAGCTGGCTGCATGGTAGCCCAAAACCGCTGACCTGTGGGGCCTGCTGCTTTGGGGTTCTCTCGTTGCTTCGCCGCTTGGAGCCAGCGACAGCAGAAAGAGGTACAGGAGCCTCTCCTGTACCTCGGGACTGTCCCAACCTTAAGGGACACGGATTCTTTTTTTCTAATGAATGACTGTTCCTTGTTCCTTCCGATTGTTCGATCTCCCACCAATTTCCTATGCCTCTGAACGCATCTTATTATAGCGCTCCCGATACTCTTTGGGGGTCTTGCCGTAGTGCTTCTTGAAAGCAGCGCTGAACTCATCTGGTCCTGCATAACCGACGACCACAGCAATTTCGGAGAGCTTCAGTATGTTCTCCTGAAGGAATGGCTCAGCTTTTGCTGCCCTCACACCACCCAAATAGCCACTCAAACTGGAACCGACATGCTGCTTGAACAACCGCGACAAGTCTGCTTCATTCATATGGTATTTGTTCGCCAGGATTGGAAGCCTCAATTCGTAACCATAATTGACCTCCACGTACTTTCTGACCGCCTCAACCAGCAGCACTCCATCCCGGTTTTCAGTCTTCTTCACTTCCTCCATCACAAGCTGAGCCCTTTCGCTGAGATCTTCCAGCAACCATTCACGGGAGCGATGACCGGAAAGCAGCGACTGTCCATTCCATAGATACTTCTGAAGCGAGGAACCGCCGGAAGCATACTTCCCGGCCAGAGCCACCAAGAGCAGCAGGACTCGCAGCGCCAGAAAGTTGTACTCAGCGGCAGAATGATCTTCTACACGCTCATTTGTAAAAATACCTTCCAGTTGTTCACGGACAGCCTGCATCTCGCATAGTTCAATACTTTTGGCCAATTTTCGTTCCATACCTGGGGAGAATGGGGGCAGGGTCTGAAGCTCCGTGCCATTATCAGCATCACCCTCTCTGCTGCGGCACCAATTCGATAGAGCAGATGCAAATCCGTTCTTCAAGTTCTTAAGTCCTCTGAATTCCATCCCGACTCCTGCTGCACTGTCCAGCATCAATTCTGCGCCAGCAGCCTTTTGTAGTTCCTGTAAGAACCGGCTGCTCTTGTTCTCTTGTACAGCCTCCTTCTTAAAAGAGATCAGGAAATACATCATCGCCGGGTTCCCGAAATCGCTGAACGGATAAACACCTTTCCACCTGGCTGCCGTCTCACGGCATAGACTCTGAAAACCCTGATACAGCAATTCGCGCCGTTCTTGCCGCTCAGTCGCCCATGCAGGCGGCAGATGCATCTCCACTGCCACAAACTGCCCCCGCAGGTCATTCCCGGCAAGTGGGACCAATCCCAGCTGCGCAAGCCGTTCTCTTACAGCTCTGGTGCTGTACCACTCCCCCTTCACCAGTTGCAGCAGATAATCCTCCTGTAGAAGCCACAGCTGCTCGCTTCGTACAGCCGTTTTCGCTTTCAACCTGGAAGGCTGAGCAGAGGCCTGTCCTTCGCGAAGATCAGCGGCAAGTTTGGCAAGCAGTGCATTCAGTTCGTCTCGCGCAACAGGCTTCAGCAAGTAATCCTTCACGCCAAGCCTGACGGCTTCGCGCAGATCCTCAAAGTCAGAGTATCCCGACAGCGCCACTGTCCGCAGACCGGGATACTTTTCCTTGCATATCCGGATGAATTCGATTCCTTCCATCTGCGGCATCCGCATATCCGAAATGATTACCTGGGGCAAGGGCTTTCGCTTCAATAGCTTCAACGCTTCGCTCGCGCTCCCCGCCTCTGACACAATCTCGAACCCCGCAGCCTTCCAGTCAATCTTGGACTTGATGCTGCTGCGAACACTCTTCTCATCGTCAACTAGCATTACCCCGTACATTCTTTCAGCCCCTTGTTCAGAACGACGTACACGCTGTCTGCCGTTCAGGGAAAGCAGCCCACGTGCTCATTTATAATTAACAGTATGTTCCAAACAACAGGAAACCAGACGAATACAGGCATCTTTATTAAAAAGGGTTGTCCCAAAAGTGCACGGTCCCCTTCATGTAGAAAAAAATATTCATACACCCTGCTACGAGAGAGGGGATTTGTCATACTAATTCAAAAAGGTGATGTGGTAGAGCCAGCTTGCTTCTTGTTCTGTCTGGTAACGGACCCCAGAGACGTTATCTCCGAATAACCCGACCATTTCAGAAAATAACGGACTCCAAAGACGTTATGAGCAGAAATCCTGTATGAAATCCACTGTTTGGGAGGAAATAGCGTCCCCTAAGTCCGTTACATGTTCCAGATGCTGCTTGATGTGCAGATAACGACGATAGGGTCCGTTAGCCCCCATGCATGAGCTTCAACCTTCTGAGGCAATTCGTTAGCAATTCGTTTGCCTTTCGTTAGCCTTTCGTTTGCCCCTCCCTTGCTCAAGAGGCGTCGACCACAAAAAGAACATGGCGGGTTCAGGACTCCTCCTGAGTTACCGCCATGTTCTTTTTAAACATTATTTTTATGCAAATGGGCTGTTCTCAACAAAGAATATACCCAAGCTGTGGGACCGCCCCAACACATGCTATAAGAACAACTTTCGCTCCTTGTCGCTCTCTGTTACCTTCTTGCATTCGCCTTATAGCAGCTTGTTCTAAATTTTAAATTTCTCAACAAGTGCCAGCATTTCCTTGGCACTCTGTGTGTTAGCATCTGCCATCGCGGCTTCTTCAAAGCTCTTTTCCACAATATCCGCCGTTTTTACTGCAATATCCTGCACGCCAACGGCGCCTTCATTCACTGTTGCCGCCACTTGATTTACAGCAACGGTAATGCTCGTTATACCCTCACTCAAGTGATCCGCAGCGGATTCGAATTGATGCATCAGTGCATTGACCATCTGAGCATCCGTATTATAGCGCTCACTGACTTCTACCAGTCGCCCGTAGTCTCCCAGTACATTTTGGTCGATAAAATCAAGGATCGCCTCGGAGTTGTCTTTCATCTGCTCAACAGAAGAATGTACATTCTGCACAACGCCCTGAATACCAGCCGCTGTCGCAGAGGATTTCTCAGCCAGCTTACGAATCTCCCCGGCTACCACCGCGAATCCCCTGCCTGCTTCTCCCGCCCGCGCAGCCTCGATCGCCGCATTCAAGGCCAAAAGATTCGTCTGACTCGTAATCGAGAGAATCGTATCGGTCAGTACATTGATCTCCGCAATGGCATGGGAGCGCTCGATCGCTTTTTCCATATCGGTACGTACAGATTCATAGATCGCTTTGGCCTTATCCGTAGATGACATCGCATCATGCTGGAGTGCCAGCGCCCGCTGCGTAATCTGGCTGGACACTTCTGCACCCTCCCTGGCTCTACCGGAAATCATATGTACATGGGTCTCAATCTCATGGATGGCTGCTGTCATTTCCTCAGTTGAAGCCGCCGTCTCCTCCATACCCGCTGACAGCTGCTCTGCTGTGGTCGAGTTGTCATGCGCATTTTCGCGCACCTCACTTGATAGCTTCTCCAGCGTTTCAGCATTGCCCAGCACCTTGGTCGAGATCGCAAGCAGGCTGCCAGCCATCTCCCGAAGCACTACTCGTGTCTCGAACATTGCCTTGGCAATGGTGCCTGTCTCATCCCTATTCTTTTTCAAATACTCGTACTGTGCATCATACTTCAGGTCCAGCTTGGCCGTCCGATTAATCATCTCAGTCAGCTTAACAATCGGAGACGAGATTCTACCTGCCAGCCATAATCCGGTGATCAAAGTAACCAACAAAATCCCCAGACCCAGCAGCAAAATGAACTTCGTCATCTCCTCAGCCGGTTTCTTGATTTCGTGAATATCGCCGGTCAATACCAGTGTCCATTTCGTATCCGGAAGCACCGTGTAAGAGGCTTTCTTCTCCGAACCTTTATATACATATTCCACAGAAGCGTTCTTTGGCATAACCCCAGCTTTGACCTGCTCTACGACAGACTTGATTTGTGCGTTCTCCACAGCGGTTCCAACTTTACTCTCATCGGGATGATAGAGAATAATTCCTGTCTCATCCACAAGGTAGGCATAGGAAGATGGGGCATTAACTGCTTTGGTATTATCCAAATATTGCGTGATACTATTGGCCGTTACGGCAGAGGCTGTGAATCCGACCATTTTGCCGTCACTTTTCACCGGGTGAACAAAAGCAATTATGAACGCACCCGTCGATTTCGATTTTAGCGTCTCGCTGATCACCGGCGCACCGGAGGCCAGCACGCTTTTCGTATAGGCTCTATCCCCTACGCTAACTCCCAGTAATTTCGTGTCGCTGTCTCCGACGATCGTCCCATTCATATCAACCACAAACATATGCTCCAGATTGCCGGCGTCTTTCACCAGGCCCTGCAGCCTATTGTTCACCTCGTTTTGCAAAGGGTCGCCAGCCTGAATGGCTCCTTTACCCGCTTTGTGGAGCAGTTCGGCGATCTCCGTCTGTCCGGCAACCAATGCAATACTTCTCTTTTCCTTGTCGATCATGGCTTCAATATTCTCTGCTTTGTTGTCCGTAACTTGCTCCATTGAAGATTCTGTGAGATTGAGTATCGTGTGGGTTGACTTGTTGTAGGTAAATATACCCATTACTGCAGTGGAAAACAGTGTTACTGCAATCAGCATAACCGATAATTTCATTCGAATCTTCATCGTACTCGACACCCTTCCGGCATGATCTAATCTTGTCAGGAATTCAATTATTGCAATCAATTTTATTACCATTACTATCGGATGTGGGCCCGGGTTAATGAATATAAAAAGTCGAAAAACAATAAAATAGATCATATTTTGTCGAAATGTAAATTTTAATGTTTTAAAAGTTTAAATGAATGAAAAAAAGGCGGTGTTCCCACCGCCCTGCCTGGTCTTTCATCCTACTTTATGAGGTAGTATCCGGTTCTTTAGACCTTTTGCGGAAACAAAGCATCCCTCGCTGGACAAGGCTGCTTATCCAGAAATTGAGCCAGTGGTCCTGGCATGTTGCTGTACAGATCTTTAAGAGAAGTTCCATTATAAATGTTGCCGATGATAACAGGATGACACAGTTCGGAGATCAGGATATCACCGTTGCCATGCAAATGGAGCTGTTTCTTGCCTTCGATGCAATGCGGGAAATATACTCCCGGCTGTTCCTGAAAGCCCATCTCCTCCATAAAGCGGTCCATGCAAGTAAAGTAGAGTGTGGTATCGTCCTTTTTACGCGAAATCAAATCGTTCACAGCCTGCTTAAGCTGCTCCCGGGCGGCAATGGCTTTCCAACCGGTATGTCCCATGATGATGCTGTTCTGAATCTCATGAGTACGTACACCCATATCATAGACGTGATCACTAATTTCCTTCATGTTATCCTGGGTTTCGCTGAACAGCAGCGTCTCCAGTACGGTGTCCACCGGGGTCGCCGCGAAAAGGCTGATATTTTCTCTAATCTTCTTATAGATACTTGGGTGAATATTATAATACTTGGAAAAGGCCTCCGCCGTAGTGAAGTTGAAGGAGATATGTATAGTGGTCAATCCAGCTTCCACCAATTTATCAATTCGTTCGGCGCTAAGCAGACTGCCATTGGAGTTCAACTGCGTCTGAATGCCGCGTGAGGCACAGTAAGCTACAATTTCTACGCAATCCTGATATTTCAACGTTACTTCACCGCCGGACAGACGTACTCTTTTGAGCCCGGGCAATTCTTCCAGAATACGAATCACTTCCTTGCCATCGATACTTTGCCCGTCATTCCGGTTGTAGGCACAGCAGTAATCGCAGCGGAAATTACAGTTAGAGGTGACCCCAACTTCCAGCCCCTCCAGTTCGTATGTTAACGGTTTATCCAGCTCCAGAGATTTATATTTCATGTTCACAAGTCCTCCTGCAAAATAGTAAGTATGATAAATGAATTCAACCTTAGTGATTATAAAGGTTTGCAGAGCAGGTTTATGTGACTTTTATTCTATGTAGACCGAAACCAAATTAGATAGCGCTCCTACAGTTCCAATCTCCCCCCTTCGTTCCTCCTCGCTTTTTGTTACATTCTTTTGTTCTTCTTATAAATACAAAAACAACCACAGCAAAAACCCCCTCACAACTTCGAGGGGGTTCCGCTTCATTATCTTATCTATTACAAATGATCGTTCTATTTGCTGTTCAGAAAAGCCTTAGGCGACACATAGATGAATCGTTCCGCCCGGGCCATCACATGGAATTTCTGCTCCGGGAAATGACGGTAGAGATAATCCACAAAGTAGCCCGGATTCTCGGCATTTCCAGCAAAAATATCATAGTGCAGCGGGATAACCGTCTCGAATCCCGCTACGGCCGCGAACTCGACAGCCTCCCGGTAATCCATATTGCCGGCAATATCGCGCTGGTTGCGGAAATAATCACGCCCGTTGATTGGCAGCATCGCCAAATCAATGGTCTGACGGCTGACTGTCTCAATTAACTCTGGGAATAACACGGTGTCCCCGGCATGATAGAGCGTGACTCCATTCAGCTGAAGAATGTATCCGACATAATGCGGAAGTCCTTCGCTGTCTCTGTCCAACTGCTCATGCGAGGCTGTGACAGGCAATACCTTCAGTTTAGGTCCGAGTTCTATCCAGTTCTCCGGATTCGCAGTCAGCAGTTGATCTTCCTGCACACCCAGTTCGTGCAGCGGTGCTGCGCATACGGCCGGAGCCATAAAGCGGACATCGGCATTGTTCTTCACGATGGAAGGAATCGAACCTGTATCCAGATGGTCAAGATGATCATGTGTAATCAAGCAGATATCAGCGTTCGTGATATCTTCAGGTCCGATCGGCGCGGGATACGTGCGATGCGGATTCTCGGATACATACGGATCTATGTAGACGGTAAGGCCGTCTCCTTTGATAATGACACTTTCCTGCCCAAGAAACCATACCGCCAGAGTACCGTAAGGAACCTCTGTTTCATTTACTTCCTGGATAATTATTTGACCTTTACGCGAGTTCTGTGTATTCATAGCTGTCTCCTGCCTTTCTGCTTGAAGCCTGCTGCTATCCTGTTCAACAGACGTTTTTTCGGATGCATATCCCTAGAATTCCACGGATTTGCTCATTTCAGCCAAGGCTGGTTGCCCGATAATGCCGATCCGCCAGATAGCAATGCCTTTGAGACCATATCGCTTAGCCAACCCGATCTTGGCATTAACTGAGCTCTCATTCTCGCTATATACGGAAATACCGAGAATCAGCTTGTCCTTGTTGACCTGCTGCAGGGCTAGCCGGATACCCTCATCGACCTTGTTAATCGGTTCAGGCCGGGATTCATCCTCATAGGCATAAGCCATAATGATCAGGTCATCCGCTACGCTTCCGAGTGTCTTGTAATCATAACCTTTATAAGAGCTATTAAGCGGGTGAAGAATAACGGTAAGCTTCAAGCCTGCTGCCTTGGCTTTGGTGGACAGGTTCTTCACAAAAGCATTGTACTCTCCCTGAACCTTGGCCTTGTCCCCCGTAAGTCCGAGACCCTCTAAATCGAGTGCAATACCTTTAAACCCTTTTTGGGACGCGGTATCCACAATACTGGTTATAGTCTGCTCCTGAAGCACCTTGTCCTCCAGGTTCTTAGTCAGCTCAAGCTTCCCATCCACTGAATAGACCATCAGGTAAGGCTCGGTTCCTCCGGCAGCCGCATCCAGAACAAGAGATTCCGGTGTCACATCTCCCGCTGGCTTCGGCCATCTGAAATCATCACCTGTGGTTGTAAAATTCCCGCTGCGGTCAATCCGGCTCCAGCCGAAAGCTACGGCGTCGAAGCTCGGGATCAGCGACACCTCGCCATAAGCTCCCTGTGCGTAGAAGCCGAGCTTATACATGTCCGTCTTCGGCGAAGTGATAGAGACCGTCTTGGTGGCCTGATCCCAGGTCACCGCCGCACCGAACTGCCCGCTGAAGAAGCTCAGCGGAATCATCGTGGTACCACGCACATTTTGCGGAGCGACGGCTAGCTTGACCGTCCCGCCATTAACGGTGGCATCCTTGCTGCCGAGTGTAAGCACAACTACCTTGGCGTCAGCAGCATCCACCTTGGTGGCTGTGATCTGCTTGGCACCCTGATTCCACTCTACCTTGATGCCCAGAGCCTCAGATATCGCCCGGAAGGGCACCATGGTCGTTCCATTCATCATAGCTGGCTCCACCGGGAAGGGTAAGGGATATCCGTCCAGGATGATCTTTACCCCATCAGATGCTCCGGCGGCCTCGGTAGTACTTGCCTGCAGGGCTGAGGCACTGCCCAAGGTGATAGCGAGGCATAATAAGAGTTTGCTGAACCGTTTCATAAGGAGTCTCCAATCTAAGAGAATATGAATTTTCAGTTTGCTATTCTATTTTTCTCCCTATCATTTTACCAAATATGATATATATAGCAAATTAAAGAAGACAAAGTGCATGTTTATATGAAGGCACTGAGGAACACACCCACCGCACGCTCCGTATCAACCTCAACTGCTACCTCGATGAACTCTCCAACTTTAGGCTGAGGACGCAGATCTGCAACGACCATACCAGCAGTATGTTCTCCCTTGCACTCCACCCGTACTTTCATCTGACGAGTTGTGACTAGGTCCGGTTGCAAAGCTACCATCAATGCTAAAGGATCATGCAGCGGCGCGCTTTCGATGAAATAGTTCACTTCCTGATAGAATTTGAAATAGTGAGATAGCGACTCTTCCATGAACGCGATGATCTCCCGATTCTCTTCCCGTCCCTGACGCTGTAGGAGATTCAGGTGCTCCCGCGTAATAACCGTCTTCTGAGTAACATCCAGTCCTACCATCGTCAGTGGCAGACCCGAGGTGAATACATGGTCGGCTGCCTCAGGATCTCCCCATATATTGGCTTCCGCTACTGGCGTTTTGTTCCCCGGTCTGAAGACTGTGCCCCCCATCACAACAACCTTCTTCAACAGATTCTTCAGATTCGGTTCCAGCTCCAAAGCATGCGACAGGTTTGTCAGATGGGCCAGCGTGACCAGTACGATCTCACCGGGATTCTCCTTGGCAATGCGAACGATAAACTCCGCTGCTGTTTCTTTGACCGGTTGCTGGCTGGAGGAAGCCAGTTCCACCCCGCCGATCCCGTTCTCACCATGAACGCCGGTTGCATATCCTGCGGTCTTTTTCGCTAATGCTGTGCCTGCACCAACGGCAACCGGAATCTCATACCCAGGCTGTGCCAGTGCCAGCAGTCGGAGCGTATTCTCCGTAGCCTGCTCCACATCCACATTTCCAAAAATAGTCGTAATCCCCTCGATCACCACATTCGGTGCCTTCAAGGCATATAAAATCGCCAATGCATCGTCTATCCCTGTGTCTACATCTAAAATGAGTCTAGTTTGATTCATCACTGTTGCCTCCTTATAAAATACATAATGTTATTGTCCGTTTATGGTACCGGCAGCTCTGACAAAGCGCTCCAGCGCTTCCTGCAGCGTGGAACGGGGACAGGCGAGATTGATCCGCAGATAACCTTCGCCCTCGGTGCCGAAGATCGAGCCTTCATTGAAGGCGATCTGGGCTTCCTTGTACATTAACTTCTTGAGGCCCGGAACATCTAGTCCAAGTGCACGGCAGTCAATCCATAACAGGTATGTCCCATCCGGACGGGTAATGCCGATCTGCGGCAGATGACGTTTCAAATAATCGGTTGCATATTCTACATTGCCGGCAATGTATTGAATTAGCTCCTCCAGCCAATCTTCGCTTTCATTGTAAGCAGCCTTAACGACCTCAGCGGCAAAATAACCAAGATTGTTAAGCCCCAGCGCATTCAGTCTACGCTTGAATTTTCGCCGCAGCACTGGGTTAGAAGCCACAATAATAGAGGTTTGCAGTCCCGGCAGATTGAAGGTCTTCGTCACAGACAGTGCTGTCACCGTGATGTCCGCCAGTTCCGGAGACAACCTAGCAAACGAGAGGTATTTATGACCCTGAAACTCCATATCGCAATGAATACCATCCGAGATAACCGTCACTCCATACCGCAGACATAACTCACCTAGACGCAGCAATTCATCACGTTCCCATATCCGGCCGACAGGATTATGCGGACTACACAGAATCATCAGTTTTGCTCCGTCCTGCATTAATCTCTCCAGACCTTCATAATCCATCTCATAACGGCCATCGCACTGCAAAAGCGGATTCTTGACCAACGTCCGGCCATTCATTTCGATCACATCGTAGAATGGGTGATACACAGGTGTCTGAATAATCACTCCATCCCCCGGCCCGCTGAATAGTTCCACACACAATCCCAAGCTGACTACGACACCCGGTGAATTTACGATCCACTCCGGCTTCAGTGCCCAGTCATGCCTTCTCCCAAACCAGGAGATAATCGCTTCCTGATAGGAGTCATCACTGATGCTATATCCATAAAGTCCCTGCTCCGCACGACGCAGCAGCGCCTCCTTCACGGCAGGCGGGCTTTCAAAGTCCATATCAGCTACCCACAAAGGCAGAATATCCTCATTCCCAAACAGCTTTCCGCATTCATCCCATTTGACGGAACCCGTATTGCGGCGGTTAATTATACGTTCAAAATCATACTTCAACTATCGTCACCTCATCATCTTGTTGTTCAAATATTGTAACATGGGGCGGGCAAATTAAACATGCATCCCTCTGATGACAGCAAAAAGACGGCATCTAAGCGTGCCGCCTTTTCCAGAAATTATATTTTTGCTCCCGAGCCCGCAATGGTCCGACCCACCTGCTCCAGGATATCGGAGAGGGACGCCGGATCATGCACGTCATAGTCATCAATGTTCAGGCGCAGCACCGGACAAGCCTTGAATTCATCAATCCATATCGAATACCGGCGGTGCATCTGCTCCCAGTAAGAAACATCTGTCTGAATCTCCATCTCACGGCCACGTTCATTAATCCGGGTTAGGATGGATGGCAGACTGCCCTCAATGTAGATCAGCACATCCGGGTGCGGGAAGTACGGAGTCATTACCATGGCTTCATAAAGACTGGTGTAGGTCTCATAATCCGTCTTGGACATCGTCCCTTGATCTGCATGCATTTTGGCAAAAATACCAGTGTCCTCATAAATGGAACGGTCCTGCACGAACCCTCCGCCCATCTCGAACATCTTCTTCTGCTCCTTGAAGCGTTCAGCCAGAAAATAGATTTGCAGGTGGAAGCTCCACCGCTCAAAATCATGATAGAACTTCTCCAGGTAAGGGTTATGATCCACCTGCTCCAGTGAGGTCTGGAAGCCAAGCCGGCTCGCCAGCGCACCTGTCAATGTCGATTTTCCTACACCCACGGTTCCGGCCACCGTTATGATTGCGTTCTCCGGGATTTGATATTGGTTCATTCCATAAGCTCCTTTACTTTTGCGGCAATTTCTTCATAATGCATCCGATTCTCCACGAAATCGACCGTATTGCCATCTATGGTCATAATAATAGTGGACGGCTCACGGGCAGCCAGGGAACTCATCGCATCATCGTAATCCTCGATCAGCTGCTGCAGATAGGCCTTGTCCATCCCTTCTTCAAAAGAACGGCCGCGCTTAGCAATTCTAGCCAGCAAGGTATCAAGATCTGCTCTTATATATATAATGATATCCGGCTTTGGCAGATCATCAGTAAGCACATGATAGATTTGGCGGTACTTGTCCCGCTTCGTCCCCTTCAGCGTCCGCTCGCTAAAAATCAGATTCTTATAAATATGGTAATCCGAAATCACCGGCTTGCCCTTCTCTATGTACTGGGTAATCGTATCCTCCAATTGCTTGTACCGATTGCAGAGAAAGAACATCTCCAGTTGAAAGCTCCAATCGTCCATGTTCTGATAGAACTTGTCTAGGAACAGATTCTCTTCAACAATTTCCTTAATAATAGGAAGGCGTAATGTCTCTGCAAGCATCGAAGACAGCGTTGTTTTCCCTGCTCCGATCGGACCTTCCACGGCAATAAATGGCGCTTGTCTCATTGATGCTGAATTCCTCCTCCAAATACGGACCCCTGCTCTAAAAACAGACTGATTTATTGTATCATAGCAGCATCTATTTTCGCATAATAAAAATTTTAAATGATAGCTTCAGACCGTAATCTTCCCTGCATGGCCTTCTAAGATACGTATGAGTTTCTAGCTGTCCAGAAGGAAACTTTTTGAGCAAAAATGCGTCTAACTCTAGGAGAAAAACATCCTATATTTTCCCAATTAGAACGTTCGAGGTGCAAAACAAATGAATAAAAAAACATTGTTTCTCAGTCTCATGTTGGGCCTCACGCTGGCCGCAAGCGCTTCTATCGTCAGTGCTGAATCTGCTCCCGCCAGTAAAATCACGTCCTACAGTCAAGACTCCCTCATCAAAAGCGATGGCAGTCTGTGGGTATGGAGCTACAATCAGCCTGTGCCAACCCAAATCTCTGGTTTATCCGATGTGCAGGCCATGTTTGACGACGGATATGTACTGAAGAAGGATGGCTCCGTCTGGCTGTGGGAACGGAAAGGCCGTGATCTGATCATTGAACTGGTCCCTGTCAAAGGATTGGAACGGATTATTGATGTCTTCCGCTATGGACACACCACACTGGCCCTGAATGAGCAGGGCGACGTATTCGCCTCCATTCCAAATCAGGAGGAATGGGACCCCGCAACCTTTACTCCAGTAACTGGGATCGATAATGTAGCGGATATACAAGGATATTATGCTTTTGAAGAGGAACAGTACATCTTTTTGAAGAAAGACGGGTCTGTCTGGAAGGATAATAACCGATTACAGACCTTTGAGCCGGTTCAGGGGCTGAACAACGTGGTGCAGATTGCGCATAATATGGCCCTTAAGGGGGACGGCACTGTCTGGACCTGGCCCGCCACCTTTGAACGGAAGAGTGCAAAACCAAAGGCCATGACCCCGGTGCAGCTTCAACCGCTATCCAACATTAAAGCCATCAGGCATAATAGCTACTCCAACACTGCGATTGATGGGGGCTCCCGTCTCTGGTTCTGGGGGGCGACCATCACGGGTGTATCGGATGGAACTACACGGAACGATAATCCGGTACCTGTTCTCCTGAGCGGGATCAAGCATGTGCAGGATGCTTTTGTCGTGGAGAACTCTCTTCTTGCCCTGACCACGGACGGCAAGCTCTTCGCCGCCTCCACCTACCGCACCTCCATGCCTGCGGATGCCGAATTTGAACAGATTTTCTCGGATGTACAATCCATCCGCAGTGGTCCGCGCCATATCATTATGCAGAAGCAGGACGGCACACTCTGGGGCTGGGGTGTGAACAAGCATGCTGAATTGGGTTATGGTGACTATGATTTCAGCCATTATAAGCCAGTACCTGTACAGAATCCGATCTCGGTCTCGCTAAACGGTGAGAATGTAGCGCTGACCAGCGGAGTCATTACAAGGAATGGTCAGAATTTCATTCCCCTACGTTCAGTGTTCGAGAAGCTGGGTGCCAAAGTGACCTTTGATCAGATGAACAAATTAGCAACTGTGGCCCGCACCGAAGACGGCAAGCCTGCCATTACCATCAATGTCAGTGCTACGAGTGGACAGACTAGGGTGAATGATGAGTTAGTTACACTCCAGAATAAACCGTTCAATGTGAATGGCATCCTGTATCTGCCGCTGCGGTTTATCAGTGAAAAGCTGGGTGCAACCGTAGAATGGATCTCCCAGGAAGATCGGATTGCCATCACCATGAAGTAAGCAGAGCAACGAATATTAGCTGAGCTTAAGAATTAAGCATCCCGAACTGAACAAACTCTGTCTATTAGAGTTTTATCGCTTCATCGTTGGCTTCTTAAGTTCACTCCATAAGGCAATTACTTAAGCCACAAAACAACAAAGGAGCTTCCTCAAGCCGTAAACCGGCTATTGGAAGCTCCCTTTAATTACGTATAGGATTAGGACAGACGGCCGCTGAAATCCTCGAATTGGAATTCGCGGATAACCTTGATGCCCTCTTCTTCGTTATAGGAAGCAATGGCCGGCAAATTCACACCGTTGAACATGTGATTCTTCACCATGGAGTAGTGTGCCATATCCAGGAACACCAGCTTATCACCGTACTTCAAAGGCTCCTTGAAGGAGTAGTCGCCAATGACGTCTCCTGCGAGACAAGTCATGCCGCCCAATCTGTACGTATACGGATGCTCACCCGGCTCACCAGCTCCAATAATACCAGGACGGTAAGGCATAGCCAGAACGTCTGGCATATGACACTCTGCGGAGGTATCTAGAATGGCAATATCCATTCCATTGTGCATCACGTCGAGAACAGTAGCTACCAGATATCCGGTGTTCAGAGCAACTGCTTCGCCCGGCTCCAGATAAATCTCCAGATCATACTTCTCTTTCATGTACACAATACAGCGAACTAGGGTATCCAGATCATAGTCCGGACGGGTAATATGATGTCCGCCGCCGAAGTTCAGCCATTTCATACCATGCAGGTATTCACCGAACTTCTCTTCAACGACCTTCAGCGTCCGCTCCAAGGTATCGGAGTTCTGCTCACACATCGTGTGGAAATGCAGTCCATCAATACCTTCCAGCTCTTCCGGACGGAAGTTCGGCAGGGTTACACCCATTCTCGAGAAGTTGTAGCACGGATCATATAGCGGAATTTCAAGCTCCGAATATTCCGGATTAACGCGAATACCGCAGCTGATCTTCTTCGGTGCATTTTGTACCCGGTCCTTGAACCGGCTCCATTGATCGAAGGAGTTAAACACAATATGATCACTGTAGCTCATGATTTCGTCGAACTCACGGTCCATGTAAGCCGGAGCGTAGACATGAACTTCTTTGCCCATTTTCTCATAGCCAAGTCTGGCCTCGAACAAGGAGCTGGAAGTCACGCCATGCAGGTACTTGCCGACGAGCGGATACATGGAGTGCATAGAGAAACCCTTCTGGGCCAAGAGGATCTTGGCGCCAGAACGTTCCTGCACAGAATTCAAAACTTCAAGGTTGCGTACCAGCAATCTCTCATCCACAAGATAGCTGGGCGACGGCAGGCTGCTGATGTCGATACCGATTTCCTTCATTGGCCTTAGTCAAGCAGCGTTGGCGAGAAATCTTCTTGCCAAGGCAATCCTTGTTTGTTCAGTTGCTCCATGAATGGGTCTGGATCGAACTCTTCAACGTTGTATACGCCTGGTTTGTTCCAGATGCCTTTCAGGATCATCATTGCACCGATCATCGCCGGTACGCCTGTTGTGTAGGAGATCGCTTGGGAGCCTACTTCTGCGTAGCACTCTTGGTGATCGCATACGTTGTATACATAGTAAGTCTTAGGTTGGCCGTCTTTAGTACCTTGGATGATACAGCCAATGTTTGTTTTACCCTTAGTTCTTGGTCCCAGGGAAGCTGGGTCTGGCAGAATCGCCTTCAAGAACTGCAAAGGAATGATTTCTTTGCCTTCATATACAATCGGCTCGATGGAAGTCATACCTACATTCTCAAGCACCTTCAGGTGATTCAGGTAGTTCTGCGAGAAGGTCATCCAGAAACGGATCTTCTTCACGCCCTTGATGTTAACTGCGAGGGATTCCAATTCCTCATGGTACAACAGGTAAATGTCCTTTGGACCGATTTCCGGAAGGTCATATACTTTTTTCTCAGACAACGGTGGCGTTTCGATCCATTTGCCATCCTCGAAGTAACGTCCGTTTGCGGTAATTTCACGAATATTTATTTCAGGATTGAAGTTGGTTGCGAACGGGTAACCGTGATCACCTGCATTGGCATCCACAATATCAATCGTATGAATTTCATCAAAGTAGTGCTTTTGTGCATAGGCTGTGAACACGCCTGTCACGCCTGGGTCAAAGCCGCTGCCCAGCAGCGCTGTAAGGCCAGCTTTCTCGAATCTTTCCTTGTAAGCCCATTGCCAGGAGTACTCGAACTTCGCAGTATCCTGTGGTTCGTAGTTTGCAGTATCCACATAGTGAACACCGGTTGCCAGGCAGGCATCCATAATGGTCAGGTCCTGATAAGGGAGAGCCACATTAATGACAACATCCGGCCCGAAGCTCTTGATAAGCTCGATAACTTCCTCCGTATTGTCCGCATCAACTTGTGCCGTCTGAATCTTCGTACGGCCACCATCTAATTTATCTTTCAGCGCGTCGCACTTCGCAACCGTTCTGCTTGCAATACAAATCTCTTCGAACACATCCGGATTCTGGCAGCATTTATGAACAACAACACTGGAAACACCGCCAGCGCCAATAATTAACGCTTTTCCCAAATTAATAACCTCCTAAATTCCATATGCAAAATCAACAAGGCTGATTATACAGAATAGTTCCCAAATAATCAATAAAAACCGACAAAAAATGATATCTTTTGAGTAAAATCTTTGAGTTTCACTGTTAATACTCTACAATTCACCGAAATACACTGAAATGCTCTGTTTTCCTGTGATTATTACTTTTAAATTCAAAAAATCCATACGGCGAGAACTAAAATTAGACAACTAGACTATTGTATCACAGTAACCCACCAGTGGATACGAATTTTTCATAATTCAATGATATAACTCACCTATCCTGCAGATCGGCAAAAATCTTCTTCGTCTGGGAAGGATCTTTGGTATTGTACACCACATAGATATCCGGCAATTTGATCACAATATACGGCGGAGAATTTCTATACGTGTACATTTTAGTTTTCCCGTAGGTGTCAAGCTTGAAGTTGCCTATAGCTACTGTATCCACCCAGATCCCATTTGTGCGTCGTGCGCGCGGCAAAGCATCCACAAGTTTTATCTCCTCAGCATCCTTTATATTGAAGCTATAGTTGTACAGCGGATACTCAATACTCACCTGTCGGTTCTCGCCCAACGCAAAGTGTGGAGTTGAAAATTCTGCCTGAACAGTCATCCAGCCCGTCCCGATAAGGACAACTGGCAAAAATACAAACAGACTGCGATATATGCTTTTACCCACTTTTGTCCCCGTGTTAATCGTTGTGCCGATCCCTATCCGCTTTGGTACCATAAATGAGCTGTCGTTCGGGTTATTATATGTAGTCCCATTAATCCAATACTCATCATCATCGGTAACTAAGACCGCGCCTTCTCCCTGCCCAGCGATGTCCGCCGATAACGTCTGCACTTTGTGGTGTACCAGCAAAATACCGGCCACAGGCAGAACGCTAATGATCAGAGCGCCCGCTATCCATATTGCATTCCCCGGGGAGACCTCCCTCTGAAGAGCATAGGCAAGCGAAACAGCGCTAACGCTGTTTAGAACGGCGAGGCCAAGCCACAGCAGTGACCAGTACCTCAGGACGATCCTGTTGAGTTTCACATTAAGTTCATTGTCCACGCTGAACACCTTTGGTTTCATTTTGCCAAAAACCCGAAATACGATAAGCATCAGTGCCACCGTCGCCAATGCAACCGCTCCGATCACCCGGTTATCGCAGTCTCCCTGCCCCTCTATCATAAATGGAACAGCACCAATGAGCGCAGGCACTATAAACCAAAATGGGGAAATCATCATCCGCTTCTTAAGCAGCGAGAGCTTGGTATCCACACGGACAACCCTTTTCTCTCCGACAAACCATCCGTTTCTCACTTTGATCTCCTTGGCTGCCCGGTGCGCTTTCAGAAAGGGAATCCGAAGTACATACATCATGACAGCTCCCCAGACCATCGTGTAGATATAAGCCAGTGAGACGTACTTAGTCAGGAACAGGAGCGGCAGCAAAGCAAGCAATAGCCATACACTATAGGCAGCGAACCTTTTTTTACTTGTCACCTGCAGACGCGTCAGTTCTTCATCCTCCATCGCTTCAGCCGGCAGGCTCACACCAAACCACAGGCTTTCTCTGGGCTTAAGTTGACTTGCATAAGTGACCAGAATAATCGTGAAGATTAAAAGTCCTATGAACAAAAAGAGAATCTGCATAGAAGTCCCCCTATTCTGAAATAGAATTTGGTTTAAAC
This sequence comes from Paenibacillus sp. NPDC058177, assembly GCF_042883835.1. Classification (NCBI taxonomy): domain Bacteria; kingdom Bacillati; phylum Bacillota; class Bacilli; order Caryophanales; family Paenibacillaceae; genus Paenibacillus; species Paenibacillus sp. NPDC058177. The sequence goes on from NZ_JBHVVB010000005.1 coordinate 132,832, forward strand.
GTCACCGCACTAAATATGGAAGTACACATCTGCATAAACTCGTCGCGGGGGATTCCCTTCAAGCTTGCTTCTGAGATGACCAGCCGCAGCTCATTCTCAAGCTTCGCTTTAAATTCCGCCTGTCCCGCCGCCAGCGGCATGACCGTAGCCCCGTGCCTGCGATCAATGGAGATAAATCCTTCATTCTTCAAAATGGCATAGGCCTTGTTCACCGTCATCGCGTTCACACCAAGGTCTTGGGCCATTTGCCTGACGGTTGGCAATTTTTCGCCGTAAGCCAGTGCTCCCGAACCTATCCCGATTACGATTTCGTTGCGGAGTTGGACATAGATCGGAAGCTCGCTTTTAAAATCCAGAGTAATGATCATAGAGCCTCCCTGTTATAGCTGTTAATTGGGTATTTGTATCACATACTCTAATACAAATAATACTTAAAGTAAATTTTTTCTATTGTATTAAGTGAAATTAAGATTCAAACAGAAGATCAGGCGTTATTCTGGTGAAGTTCGGGCTTTAGCTTTTAGCCGCAACACTCCGATGCCCCGCAGCAGTCTTCTTAACAGTGGAAAATGACTCTAGCTCCCCAACTAAGAGCATTTTTGTACCTTAAATTTCTTTAAAAGAGGCAAAAAAGGAAAATAAGGTCATTATTGTATCTTGTTCTCCTAAAATAACCTTAAAAGGACTATTCAAGGGAAATTAACGTACAATATTGTCCTTAATTCCCACTAATCCTTAGCTGCAGAGTATTTAGGGTACAAAAATGCTGTTAATTACACTTATACAAAGCAAAAGGATGCCCCTAAGCCATAACCGGCTTTGGGACATCCTTCATTCTTATCTGTTGATTCTATTACTTCAGGTTAATCAGATTGCTGATGATAACCGCAGCCTGGGCACGGTTGGCAACACCTTTTGGTCCGAACGTGTCGGCTGTCAAACCTTTAACGATACCTTCTTGGGCAAGCAGCGCTACCGCTTCTTTACCGTAAGAAGCAATGCTTCCTTTATCTTTAAAGGTTGCCAGGGTCGCGTCAGCGTCGTTTACAGACTTGCCTTTGAATTTCTTCAGGGCATTGGCGGCAATGATCGCCATTTCTTCACGTGTAATCGCACGCTTCGGATCGAACTTGCCTCCACCTACACCGTTAATCAGGCCGTTGTTGACCCCGGAAGCGATGTAGCTGTAAGACCAATCCGTTGCTTTAACATCACTGAAGGAAGCAGCGGCATTCTCATCCAGCAGGTCGAAGGCACGCACGATCATGGTGATGAATTCAGCACGTGTAACTTCTTTCAGTGGTGCGAATGAATTGTCGCTTACACCTTTGATAATACCTTTTTCCGTCAGTTCCTTAATGGCGTCTGTTGCCCAAACCACTTTACTAAGGTCAGTGAAGCTTGGCGTTGCTGCAGGCGCAGACGGTTGAACTGTTGGAGCTGGTGTTGCGGTTGGTGCAGGCGTTGCTGATGGTGCAGGTGTTGCAACAGGTCCGTTGCCACCCGATGACACTGGCGGCGGTGTCTCCAAACCACCATTGTCCATACCGTCTGCTTCAGTCGCAGCCGGAGAAGAAGCATAGATCGCATTAGCCAGCAAACGGAACTGGTTCTGCGGGTGATATTTGTTCAGTAGGTCGTTAGCAAACAATGTTACATTCAGGTTGTTCTGCTTGTAGCTCAGAGCCAATACTTGGTCCTTAGCAGCACTGCTGTTCGGCCACCAGCCGGCTTTGAAGAAATCATCGCCGTTGCCGTATTTAGCCAGCACTTCTGCACCCTCTGGAACGGCAGTGATGTAAGCCGCCGACACAGTGTACAGGTATTCAGAAGCTGCGTAAGGCGCTGTAATTACGTTATCTTGGGAGATAACCGCCTTAAACAATCCTTCATGAGCGTCAGCTCTGCCAGCTGCGTTGACTGGGTTAGAATAATCCAGACCAGGCAGAACCTTAAGATTTTTGACTGTGCTCAGAATACTTCTACCATAACCGATAAACGGTTTACCGGAAGTAATCAGATTGGTTCCCGAGTTCACAAGAACGTCGGCTGCTGCGGTATCTGTTGTTACTTTAAATCCAAGATCAGCCACAATGAAGCCAGGTGCACCGCCAATGGCGACACTTGGAGCCTTCAAGAGCTTACCTGTCTTATCTGCATCCGGATTGAATGGCACAAGATCCAGCAGATATTTGGAAGCAACGGTTCTTAAGTTTGATCTGGAGACGAGGAAGCTTCCTTTTTCATATCCATATCCGTCTTTTTCGAGCAGAGTTACAGCTTTTTTGTTCGCCAGCAGCTCATTTACTGCTTTGATCGCATCATTGTTACTGTTACGGATTACGTAGCTTTGCTCGAATGGATAGCTATCCAGATTGGTGCTAGGAATTGCAATACTGGTAACTTGCTTTGTTATTCCCTTGAAAGCATCAGCAGTGCGGATAATGTGGCGGTCGAAACCGCGCATGTCCGCGAAATTCTGTACAGTATCGGAATACATTTCATTGAAGTCGGATACGTTGAGTCCATCATACAGAACCAGGTTCGCAAATCCGCGTTTGGCCTGATGCATGTTCACGACATAGGTTCCTGCTGGGTAAGTGACAGAACCCACAGTAACACTAGTGGTGGTCTGCTCTACCTTGATGTTGTTACGAAGCAGGTATTGTACCATTTTGTACGTTTCCAGCTCATTTTTTTGCAGGTTCTTGTCAACTGGCAGCACGTAATACTCAGGGAAGAAGTTTGCATTCTCGCCCCGCGGACGGCCGATCGGCTCGTATTTCGCATTGATCAAGTTTTTATCAACTGCTTTGTTATCTTCATTATTGATGCCGCGTTTGAAAATTTCCAGCTGATTCAGGAACAGCTTCTCCTTGTTGTCCACTACATAGCTTGTTGCTCCCAGAGTAGCGTAGTAGAAAGCATCCAGTGAATCTTCGTTCAGCTCAGGAACTTCAAGCGTGTGTCCCATTGCACCTTGGTGCATTGCATATACTGCTGTATACGCTGGGGAAGCATCATCCCAACCTGTTACATAGGTACCGGAAGCACCTTTATAGTTCGGATCTTCCCTTAATTTCTCACTTTCTTCGTAAGGAACATGATAGGAATCATATTTGGTATTCGCAATCGCAGCATTCCCCATAGCATGTGCCTGATCAACCATGTTGTCCAATACCAGGTCATACTCGATGTTTGGATCATGTGGCGGAGTGCAAGGCTCGATCAAGAAACCACTGACAAATCCGTGCATATCCAGGAAGCTAAGTGGCGTCCATTTAGCGATTTGAGCCGTTACTGCTTTTGTTTCCGGTTGAGTCTGGTAAGAGTTATCCCGGTTCGGGTCTAGCAATGTAGATGTTGCGCGTGTGTTCAACGCACGGCCATCCGGATTTTCTACATAATCCAGAAGGAAGATTACGTTATCTAATGCCGTATCAATATCCAACGATACTTTTTTGGCATTGCCTTTATCGTCAGTTGTGTCATACGATACTACTTTTTGTGTCATCAGGGTGTCGAGGAACTTGATGATCACGTCTACCCCGTTAGCTTCATCAGCATGAATGTTGTTCAGCCAGATAGGTACTTTATAGTCTTTCAGTTCACCGCTTCTGATCTTCGCCTGCAATGCGGCAGGGTCATTCATCATCAGTGGCAAGGTTTCATTCAAATATTGGTCCACAGAAGCCTTGTCTTTGCCCACGATGGAGAAGTGGATCGCACGGCCTTGGGTTGAGGTACCAATTTGTTGATACTCTACGTAGCGGTTATATTTATTGTTGCTCGGCGCAGTGATACGGTCAATCGCCGGTTTAATCTCATCGTATGTATGATAGGTATCATACGGGTTCAGCTTTACTTGCTGCACTGCCACAACATGTCCGGACGGGATGGAGGCTTCCAGGTTGTAAATACCTGCACGCTTCACATACTCTGCACGGATCCCGGAGAGCGACAAATTGACACCATACAAAAGGTCAAAATGAACCAGTGCTTTGACAGTAGAACCAGAGACAGGCTCATAAGTCACCTTAATGAATGGGTCTCCCGTATAATCTCTAACTTTAGAGTCATTATTCCATTTCTTCCAAGCAGCCAGCGGCTTCATCTCTTCTGCATTTCTGCCGAAGTTCCAGATGATTTGGTCAGTGGTTGTGCCTTGCGGAAGATCGAACGTGATTTCCAGTGTTCTGGCTTCCGTCATGGAAGCTTGGTATACCTCAGTGGATATTGTAGGTGGCGCATAGACTTCCGATGTTACCGATGGCTGGGATGTCCCTTCGGAAGACCCTGCTATGTCAGCTGCAGGTGCTGTTACAGATTGCGGTGCAATCTCACTTACTTCTGGTGCGGCATAGGCTGCGGGAAGCAGTCCTGACATCACCAGGGTAAACGCAATTAATAAGGATAATAATCTTTTAGACATGGTAAACCCCCTGTATGTTCGTGTTGATAGATTTCTGGCCGAAGCATCATCTCGGCTCTATGAAGCTATGATCCTTGCATTCCTCCATTCCGGCATATCTTCTAAACCATCCGGAAAACTGACACTCCCATGTAAGAACCGGATTAATATGCAGAATAAACTATTATTATTCATATGAGATACTATAATATAGCATTTGTTTCAATTTCGGAAGCACTTTTATTAAAATATATTAAAAAAATTTAATATATTTTCTTCAGCTGAGCTAAAATAATATAATCTCTATGCGGACACACCCTCAAAAATAGCCCTCCATTGAATGGAAGACTATTTTCCAGATTTAAATAATTACATTTTCGTAATATTTTACACTCTATTTCTCTTGGCTTTGCTCCAACTGAAAAGGATACGCCCAATACCGATAACTGACGCAATTACAAGTATTGTTGTATTCCAAGTCCAAGCCCCAGCACCATATATTAATGCCTGAGTCACTACCATAACGATAGCTACGGTAAACCCTAAAATTATAATCACATCCGGTGCTTTACTGCCTTCTCTTTGTTTTTTCTTGTAGATGTTAAAAAATAAGCTGAACAAAATAATAAAGATCAGAATCGCAACTAGATAAACATTCATTTAAATCCCCCTCTTATATCAGCCTAACATGTCATATCCAAAATCTGTATGAGTCATTAATTCTAAATTTCCGACTACATTCGACATAACAAGCCACAAGAAACGAGAAAGAATGAAGGGGAGGGTGAACTGTAAGAGAGAAAGTATTCGCCTAAAAGCTTTTCGCTGGAAAGCTCGCCCCCGTAAGCCTAAGCTGTTACCTGATTTCAATCGCTAATTTTGAAGTGAAATTAAAATCCAAACTGAAGAGCAGACTTGATTCTGGTGAAGTTAAGGCTTCAGGACGCAAATTCCCCCTCCCCTTCCCCGTCTTAACAGTGAAACAATGCTTTTCATCCCCAACTAACGGCATTTTTGCACCTTATATTCATCGAAAATAGGTGAATTAGGGAAATAAGGGCATTATTGTATCTTATTTTCCGAAAAAGTACGCTTAAAGGGATAATTCGGAAGATTTAAGGTACAAAAATGCCGTTAATCACCACTAACCCTCAGCGGCAGAGTATTTAAGGTACAAAAATGCCGTTAATCACCACTAACCCTCAGCGGCAGAGTATTTAAGGTACAAAAATGCCGTTAATTCCACTTCGGGAATTCTAATAATAATTCATAACGTCATACTCAAGAATAGCCCCGTAAAACCATACCTACGCATATAAAAAAACAAGCTGTCCCTAAGTGTCAGGAACAGCTTGTTAATATCATACTCGTTCAGCGCAGATTACTCCGCTTTTTTATCAAGCAAATTCAGGATGATCGTAACTGCCTCTGCTCGTGTTGCTGTCCGGTTAGGCGCAAATTGGTTCTGGCCAACTCCGCCTACCAGACCTTCGCTCGCAGCAGCTGCAATATAAGGAGCAGCCCATGCCGGTACATCTTTGGCATCTGCGAAGGTTAGTTTAGCTTTAGGGTCCACAGTAATTCCCAGGGAACGTACGATCATGACCGTCAATTCCGCACGAGTCAGCTTCTGTTCTGGACGGAAAGATCCGTCATTGTATCCGCTGATAATCCCTTTAGATACCGCTTGTGCTACATAGGACTTCGCCCATGCCGGAATTTTATCCAAGTCCTTGAAGGTAGCACTATCGCTGTTCTCTGGAAGCTGCAATGCACGGGCCAGCATCGTGATGAACTCGGCACGGTTCACTTCCTTGTTCGGACGGAATGTGTTGTCGTCATAACCATTGACGAATCCGGCTGCAACAGCCTTTTGAATAGCTGCTGCTGCCCAGTGACTGCCAGTATCCGTCAACACAGGCTTCGCAGGCACATCCGTGCTTCCACCATTGGTTGCTGGCGCATTTGTCGGTGCAGGCGTCTGCGTTGGAGCTACCGACGGAGTAGCCGATGGCTTAGCCGAAGGTGAAGGCGTTGGTACAGACGGTGCAGATCCTCCTGTTGTCGGACTAGTTGTCGGTGTTGGCGTCGGTGTCGGAACCACTGGTGTAGGCGTTGGCACTACAGGTGTTGGTGTTGGATTAGTTGGTACTTCGCCGTCATTCTCTTTCTTGATGATACCAAACTGATCAATGATAAATGGTTCTGCATTATTCTTGTTCTGGTCGATCTCATACGTCACGGCAGTCAGCTTGTCACCATCTACAGTGATGCCAACAAAGTTCTGAACCTGACCGCGCTTAGGACGGGTGTTGTCGCTTGGGTCAGGACCGTATGGAGCGGCATGGTTCTCATCTGCCACTTCAAAGAGGTTATAATAAGCCTCTCCCAGGGCAGGCTTTTGATTCTTGTAATAGACCTTTGCTCCCGCTGTTGCCGGAATGAGATAGATTGAACCATCCGGGTTAACCGTGTATTCTAAAGTTTTTCCAGCGAGCGTTTCTGTAATCTTCTCTGTAGCTGCAGCAGTCCCGTCAGCCTTAATCGGCTTGGTACGGGCATAGATATGGTCATGTCCTTGCAGGACAAAATCAATCCCCAGCTCGGCCATAATCGGAGCAATTTTAGTTCTTACGCCATTCGAGCCCATGATATCTTTGTCCGTTGCGTGATTGGATGTTGTGTATGGGCCTTTATGAATATTCACAATAATCCAGCGCTTACCGGCTTTATGGGCCTCTTGTACATCTTTCTTCAACCACTCTACTTGCTCGTTGCTGAAGTTAGCATATTGATCGGAATTTTCGTTGCTGTTCAGGACCACGAAATGAGCGTTGCTGTAATCATAGGAATAGTACGCGCCAGTCACAGTCGCTGAACCAGCTGCTTCCTGAATATTGAAATGCTCATAGAAGGCATTCGCTTTATCTTCATGATTACCTGCCGACGGGGCAATGGTTGTGTTAAGCAGACTATCCTGCGAATGGCCAAGCAGCCAATCCCATTGCGTCTCATTGGTTCCTGTGTCTACAATATCTCCGTTATGAACCACGAATTCAGCATTCGGCACCGTCTTCAGTGCTTTAGCCAGCGTCTCGGCAGAGAGGATCGCTTCATCTTCTGATTTTGCTTGAGTATCTGCTAGATCAACGAAGGTAAATGCCCCCGATTTAGCTGCAGTACGGAAGGTTCCAGCCGCACTCCAAATACCCAATGTCTCATCACCTACACGGAAGTAGTACGACGTATTGTCTTTAAGTCCAGTCGCTTCCGCTTTATGCACCAGTTCTCCCTTAGCATTCGTGGAGACAGATGAGCGGCCTGCAAACTTGGTTGCTTGCGTAAAGTCCGGGGTAGTTCCAGTGTTCTCTACTACTTGCAGATCACTTCCCTTGGACACCAGCGGTGTATACCAAGTGAAGCCTTTAGCGCTGGTAGGGTCACCGTTAAAGGTTACCGTCACTTTGTCCACGGATGGTTGCGCCGCGATCACGCCCGCGGAGTTGGTTCTGCCGCTTACCGCTTTAATTACAAACTGATAGTTCTTCGATGCATCAAGGTTATCCACTGTGTAGCTGTAAGAGGTTACTCCGTCCTGAGCCGGAACTAGTGTACTCCAGTTAGGGGATACCAGATCATTCTTCTCATAGATGCGGTAGCCAGATACCGGTGAACCGGAAGCTGGAGCATTCCATGTCAATGTCGTCTTTCCTTCTTCACCAGCAACCGCTTGGGCTTGCTGTACAGGAGAAACCTTCACATCCGACTTTTGAATGCTGTATTGATCATACAGATCCGTTGTTCCACCGGTAGTTGTTGTATAAGCTTGGAAAGTCAACTTGTCGCTTGTAATCGTTACACCTGTGAACATTTCCTTGCCAGGCTGTTCGTATTTAGCTGCAAAAGGGAATGGACCCGCCTTCTCGTTAACGTTATATTTCTTGTTACCAGCAGCATTCGTAATCAGATACAGCGTACCGCCTGGATCTTTAACCTCACCGTCCGCATCCGGTACGATATCCGTTAGCGGTTCATTGTTTAGCATTTGATAGCTGCGTGTATAAGTGTGGTCATGCCCGCCAATGACCATATCAATACCCAGTTCGTCGAACACCTTCGTTAATTGAGTCCGGTAGAACAGAACATCAGCGTCTTTCGTGTGGCTGGCTACAGAGTATGGCGATTTGTGCAACAGCACGATTTTCCATTTCTTATCTGTCTTGGCTACTTCATTGCGCAGCCATTCTACTTGCTTGTAGTAGATTTCATTATTGGCAGCGTTGGTGCTTGTGCCATAATATTCGGTGTTAATGATCATAAAGTGTGCAGGGCCGTAGTCCAGCGCATACACTGAGCCGTCCGGCTTAGCGCCTGTGTTCGACACATTTGGCAGATTAAAGTGTCCTGCATAGTTGCTGTAGTTCTTGCTCTCATGGTTACCGACGAGTGGAACGAGTGGTGTATTCTTCAAAATGGCCTTTGGCTTATCAAAGAACCATCCCCACTGCTCTTCCAGATCACCGTTATCCACCAAATCGCCGGAGTTCAGAATGAATTCCACACCCGGGAACTTACCAAGGCCCTCTTGCAGCGTATGATTCCAGATATCAAAATCCGCCTCACTAGTACCCTGAGAGTCCGTAGTATAGAGGAATTGGAATGCCTTATTGTCAGCTTTTTCTGTGGTGAATGTTCCGATATCACTCCAGTTTCCAGCTTGTCCATCACCAACACGGTAAGCATAGGCTGTCCCCGGCTGCAAGCCTTCCGCAAGCGCTTTATGGCTGGTGATTACTTTGGTTTTGTTAGCAGTTTTGTCCGCCTTGGACTGAAACACGCTGGCAGGTGTGGATGTTCCCTCGAAGCTCAGGACTCCGGCTTCCGGAAACTGACCATCAACTAATTTCGAGGCTTCTACTACCTCCAGCTTGGTGCCCGTTATCGTCTCCGATGCATACCAGGCAAATCCCATACTAGTCTGCGGATTGCCGTTGAATGTCAGGGCAATCGATTCCGGCTTTCCTGCACCCGGAACCACAGGGTCCACTGGAGGATAAGCAATCAGGCTCATCGCCCAATAAAGATCGGAGCTGGATCCTCTGCCCTGATGCACTTCAGCCGAAAGCTCATTGTTTCCGTCCTGAAGATTCGCCTTAATAATCTCTGTAAGATCGACTTTCGCCGTATTGGGATTACCATTGTTAAGCGTGCTCTTCGTTAAGTAATTGACAGGGCCTGCCGGCATACCTTCACGGTAAATTTCTGTGCCGTTCAAGTACAGGATCATGCCATCGTCGAATCCGAAAGATCCCATGATCCGATTATACGCACCAAGCTGAGCAGTATTTACATTCAGATTAGTACGGAAATAGGACGTCATATATTTATTGGATTTATCTCCGCCGTAACTAATTTCTGTTTTCAGTGGGCCAAATTCGGAGGTGCTGACTCCGCTGCCATCATCTTTGTACCCTAGTGGAGCTTGTCCTGATTTCCAAGTGGAATCATCATAGACAGCCTGCCATACTGTACCTTGATCGGTACCGTTATCGAGATACTTCCATGAAGCATTGCCTTCCAGTAATGTCAGAGGTTGAAGTGCCAACGCCCGCAGGTCTGCACCTTCGTTATTATCCGCTGCATAAACGGTAAATCCGTTCGCTGCAATCCCCAATACCATAATCAGGGCTAGTGTCATCGATACCGCTTTTTTAAACAACTTACTCATTTGGGCCTCCCCTATACGTGGTGTTTTTATTTATGTACCGGTTTATGGTAACAACCCAATGTGTTCACTATGTGAGAAGGAACTCAAGAGAACGTAAAAAAAACCTGCAAAACAGGGCTTCCTTTACACACTATTTGAACAAGCACACCAATAAATGGAATAGCGCATCCTTTTTAACAGAAAAAAAATCCTCCGACACAAGTTAGCGCATGGTCGAAGGATTTTGAAATACCTACTACACAGGTTCAGTTAAGACAGAGGAATCACTTGGCAGCAATGGAGCGTTAGCATCCGTACTCTCCTGATCAGCAGGCACACCCGCCAACAGATAGACACGAGACTCGTAAGGCCGCAGAGCTACCGTCTCGATAGATCCGCCCGAATCTACAGCATAATTATGCAGCATCAGTTGATGAGAATCGAAGTGTAATTCTGCAGGCAAATCGAACAGAGCTTCCTGGGCAGTCAGATTCGACATCACGAGCAGCTTCTCAGCGCCAAGCGTACGGGTATAGGCGTAGATGCATTCATGGTCAGCCAGCAGCAGATCATAGGTACCATAGATCGCCACTGAATGCTGCGCCCGGAGCGCGATAAGCTTTTTATAATGATGATAAATGGAGTCCGGGTCCTGCTGCGCACGTTCGACGTTGATCTCCAAATAGTTAGGATTGATCTTCATCCACGGCTTCCCGCTGGTAAAACCGCCATTCTCGCTGCCGTCCCATTGCATCGGTGTTCTGGAATTGTCACGTCCGTTCTTCCAGATGACCTCCATGATCTCCTCATGGCTACGACCGGCTGCGGTCTCAATGCGATACATATTCTTCATTGCCACATCGTCGTAATCATCCATGGAGTCGAATCTCACATTCGTCATCCCGATTTCCTGCCCCTGATAAATAAACGGAGTTCCCTGCATGAGAAAATACATCGTTGCCAGCGATTTGGCCGATTCCAGCCAGTATTCGCCGTCGTTCCCCCAAGTGGAGACAGAACGCGGCTGATCATGGTTCTCGATAAATAGCGCGTTCCAGCCCCGGTCCTCCAGCCCTTTCTGCCAGCGGGACAAAGCGGATTTTAGCGCAATGATATCAAGCCCGCCGGTAACACTCTTATTCCACAAGGCCAAATGTTCAAATTGGAAAATCATATTGAACTTGCCCTGCTTCTCACCCACCCACTGCTCCGCCTGCTCAACGCTTACTCCACTCGCTTCGCCAACTGTCATGATATCGTAGCGGTCAAAAGTCTCCTGCTTCAGTTCCTGCAAAAACTCGTGAATGCCTTCCCGGTTCATATGACCGTCTGTCGATGGAACATAAGGGAGGTTATTAGGATTCGGAAGATTAGGAAAGCCCGCTACCTTCTTGATATGTGAAATGGCATCCACCCGGAAACCATCGATCCCCTTGTCCAGCCACCAGTTGACCATACCATACAATTCCTGGCGAACCTCCGGATTCTCCCAGTTAAGATCAGGCTGTCTCTTGGAGAAGACATGCATGAAATATTGCCCGCTCATCTCGTCCAGCTCCCACGCAGAGCCGCTGAAAATACTTTCCCAGTTGTTCGGCTCATGGCCATCGACCGGATCGCTCCAAATATAATAATCCCGTTTCGGATTATCCTTGCCTGAACGCGCCTCAACAAACCACGGATGCTCGTCCGAGGTATGGTTAATGACCAGATCCAGAATGAGCTTCATCCCCCGGGCGTGCACCTCACGCAGCAGTTGATCGAAGTCCTCCATGCTGCCGAACTCTTCCATAATGTCCTGATAGTCAGAGATATCATATCCATTGTCATCATTAGGGGATTTATAGATCGGGCAAATCCAGATGACATTAATCCCAAGGTCCTGCAAATAATCCAGTCTGGAAATGATCCCCTGCAAATCGCCGATACCATCTCCGTTGCTGTCCATAAAGCTTCTCGGGTAGATCTGGTAGGCTGCAGCCTCTTTCCACCATGCTCTATTCATGTATACGCTCCTTTAAATAACTACGGTTTAAGTTTAGTCAGGAAAATTTTTTCCTGATTTTCATTCAAAACACCCTATAAACTTATTAATCACATCAAAAATACATTATTTTCGGTAAAAAAACATAAAATCAACAGGAAATTATTTTCCCATAGCGATCATTATAGGATTTTTTATTTTCCCGGTCAACACATATCTTTGGATTCTAACGGGATTCCATGATATGCTGGTGTCGCATGAGAACTGGATAACAAGCCTGGAAAGTTATGGTGATCTGAAGTGAAAGTAACCATTAAAGATATCGCCAAAATGGCCGATGTCTCTATCTCCACCGTTTCGAGGGTGGTCAATAACAGCAAGCCCGTCAACGATGAGGTACGCAAGCGGGTGCTCGACGCCATTAAGCAAACCAATTACCGGCCTGATCTCACTGGAGGTAGCGCCGGAGGCAGCAATGACAATCTGATCGGTGTCATTATTCCGCAGAGCAACAATACAGTGCTGGATGATTTCAATCTCGGGATTCGCAATCTCGCGGAGTTATATGGCTATGAAGTGATCGTAGGGTTGACGGACAGTAGTATGGAGAGTGAGCTGCACTATCTGGATTTGTTCAGACGTCTTGGCACGCGGGGAAATATTCTGGTCGGTTCGATGCCGCAGCAAGAGCACATGGAGCTTATCGCCGCTTCATCCGCGCCTTGTGTTCTGGCCGGGCAAGCTTCACAGATTCCCTCCTTACCTTCTGTTCATCTGGACAACATCACTGCTTCCTATGAAGCGGTAACCTATTTGATCCAAAAGGGACATCGTAGCATCGCTATGATTCGTGCGGCTGGAGAAAGTGCAGTTGGGGGCGATCGTTACCGTGGTTACCGGCAGGCACTTGATGATGCGGGGATACATATCAATGAGAGCTTGGTTGTGGAAAGCGGGTTCTCGGTGGAAAACGGGCGGCTGGCTATGAAAAACATCCTGAGTAGCGGGCAGCAACCTACAGCCGTATTCTGCTCGACAGACTGGATGGCGGTGGGGGCGATGAATTATCTCATCGACAGCGGCCTGCGCATCCCTGAGGATGTGGCTGTCTTTGGTTTTGACAACAGCTATGTGGCCTCCCTTGTCCGCCCGAAGCTGTCCTCTGTGGAATATTCCGGCACAGAAATAGGGAGAACCGCGACGCGGACCCTGATCAAGCTGATCAAGGGCGAGGCGGTCTCCCCCAGCCATGCCAATGTGGCGCATCATTTGAAGATTCGGGAAAGTACGGGTTAGGGAGGTTAACTTCCCTGGCCCATTTTTTTAGATCACATGAAGATTATTGAGCAAAACCTATCCGCGGATGCACATGCTCCTTAATATCAAGCGTAATGGCCTGAATAGATGTGATAGGGATGTACATCTCCTGATATTCTGTTACGTATTTAAGATACTTGTCTCCAGTTTCCTTCAGCACTCCGCCTCTGACACTAGTACCGTCAAGAAAATGTATTGCGACTTCTCTTCCCTCTAAAGCTTCCACCATAATACTTCCTCCTTCTCTTACAGTAGTTTTTTTACAGATGAGTAATAATCTTGTCGATAATTCCATATTCCAGCGCTTCCTCAGCGGTCATGAAGAAATCACGGTCCATATCCTTCTCGACCTTTTCCACGGACTGCCCCGTTCTCTCAGCTGTAATCTGAACCACTTTGGACCGCAGTTGCAAAATACGCTTCGCGCTGATGGCGATATCACTGGCTTGCCCCTGCGCGCCGCCACTTGGCTGATGAATCATAATCTCACTGCTCGGAAGCGCACACCGTTTTCCTTTCGCCCCGGATAGCAATAGTAAAGAACCGAAGGACATGGCCATTCCTGTGCAAATGGTGTTCACCTGCGGCTTGATTAACTGCATCGTATCGTAAATACTGAAGCCAGCGGTAGTGACACCACCGGGACTGTTAATGTACATATGAATGTCTTTGTCCGGATCTTCTGCCGCGAGGTAGAGCAGCTGGGCTACGATACTATTAGCCATTCCATCTTCAATCTGCGACCCGACGAATACAATCCGGTCCTTCAGCAACCGGGAATAAATATCATATGATCGTTCTCCCTGGCCGGTCTGTTCGATAACATACGGAACATAACTCATTGTATATTGCCTCCATCTCTCAATTATGTTTTGTGTTCTGACCCGTAAACGTCCCAGGGACCCGAAAGGATACGCCGCCCGCGCCAATTTTTTTTGCCGACTGCGTATCTTCATCGATACTTTATTCGTTTATTATTAAGAAGGAACAGAATTCCACCTTGCTGTAAAAAGGAGATGGTCCACATGATGACCTTTAATGATCAACCTGCCGGAATGATGCCGGATGCCCATATGACCACATTGCTGCAAGCTGCCCTGAAGCGTTATTGTCTCTCATTGACCCAATCACCTTGGGATGCGGAAGATCTCGCACAGGATACCTGGATCAAAGTACTTAGCTATCTGCAAAAAGCAGAGCACAGAAATATCGAGGCACTGCTTCTGCGAACCGCCAGAAATACATGGATAGATACTGTACGACGCAAGATGACCTTCGCCCGAATTCTGGGACTTCAGCCTCCAGCGGCAGAAGGTATGGAAGACAGCTGCACCGCCGGAACTGAAGCTGCTTTCCAGGCTCTGCTGGAGCATCTCTCACCGCTGCAGCGAACGGTCTTTCTGCTCCGCGATGTGCTTGGGCATTCCGCCCTGGAAGCGGCGGAGCTGCTGAACACCACGGAAGGTGCGGTCAAGGCTGCACTGCACCGGGCACGCCAATCCCTGCCAGACGTACGGAAAGAGCTAGCAGATGAAGGGCCGCGCTGGCGGGAAGATTCAGACTACCTGCTTCACCTCCAGCGTCTTGCCGCCGCCTACGAGAAAGGACAGGTTGCAGAATTGATCCGACTGTCGATGCTTGATACGGTGTGGGATACTGTCGTTGCTGTGGCTGTATCATCTGGCCAAACGATCACCGCTGGAGGCTACGGAGCGACTGGCTGGACAGGACAGCCTGAGATGAGAATGATCGCTTAATCTAATTCAAATACTGGGACTGCAAGGAGAGCGATGATGAGATATATATTAGTACTTGGAGGAACACGTTTTTTTGGCAAACGCCTGGTGGAACGCCTCCTGGAGGATAAAGATTGCGAAGTGACAATCATGACACGCGGGGAAACCGCAGACTCCTTCGGTAACCGTGTCCGCAGAGTTCACGTTAACCGTAGGGATCAAGCCGCTCTGGCTGACGCGGTAGGGGACCGGGAATGGGATGTCGTCTATGACAACATCTGCTTTTCACCTAACGATGCCGCAGCGGCCTGTAACATATTTGACGGCAAAGCCAAGCGTTACATCCTCACCTCAAGCCTGTCGGTCTATGATTTCAGTGATCGGATGATCACTGAAGAAGATTTTGATGCGGCGGCGTACCCGCTGCAATATGGTGAAGCAGAGGACTTTAGCTATAAAGAAGGCAAAAGACTGGCCGAGGCCGTTCTGATCCAGCGTGCCTCTTTTCCAGTAGCTGCCGTCCGGATTCCGATTGTGCTTGGCACGGACGACTATACACGCCGGCTGCATTTTCATATTGAACATATCCGCGGGGGCGAACCCATCGCAATTGATCCCCAGCCGCAAATGTCCTTCATCCGTTCCGATGAAGCTGCAGATTTTCTGTATTGGCTAGGGGGTTCCAATATCACCGGACCTGTCAATGCCTGCTCGAATGGCGCCCTGCAGATGGGCGAACTGCTCAGCATGATTGAAACTGTCGTCGGGCAAAAGGCTATGATTGTGGAAGAGGCTCCAACGGAGCATAGCTCTCCATTCTATATCCGCCAGCCGTGGTTTATGGACACAACAAAAGCCAGGTCGGCAGGATATTCCTTC
Organism: Paenibacillus sp. NPDC058177; assembly: GCF_042883835.1. Taxonomy (NCBI): domain Bacteria; kingdom Bacillati; phylum Bacillota; class Bacilli; order Caryophanales; family Paenibacillaceae; genus Paenibacillus; species Paenibacillus sp. NPDC058177. The sequence goes on from NZ_JBHVVB010000005.1 coordinate 148,866, forward strand.
CTCGACCTGGCTACATGGATGCCAGAACTGATCACTTCGTTAAATCGTTCATATGAGTGAAACTGTCAAATTATAGCGAAAAATTGCCCGGGTAATATTTGAAAAAAGCAAGCCCGGCTCTAGGCTGAACTTGCTTTAGGGTAAGGAACAACGGTTTCCGTAGCCGAAGATGCAGCATCACTGCTCTCCGCCTTTACCCGTTTCCCTAGCGGAAGTGATTCGGAATGATTGACCGAATCGCTTCCGCTATTTATTTTGAACACATTGATCTCCTGGAACAGCTTCTGTGAGATTTCATGAATATCAACTGCCTGCCGGGCAATGGCGGCGATGGACTGATCCTGCTGAATGCTGGAAGCATTCACTTCCTGTACCCCTGCCGCTGTCTCCTCAGCAATAGCAGCCACGGAGTGCACAGACTCGGCAAGCCGGGTATTCATCCCGCGCGTCTCATCCACCTTGTCATGAATATGGCCGATCTGTTTGCTGATCTCGGCAATCGACTGGTCAATCGCCACAAAAGATGCCAGCGTCTCTTCAACCTTCTCTTCTTGCTCCTCCAGATTCCCGCGTGTCTCCAGCATATCTTTCTGGAAGTCTTCCATCCCTTGTTGAAGTTCAGCGATAATCTCGCGAATATGCCCTGAGGAAACCTTCGTCTGATCGGCCAGTTGTCTAACCTCATCTGCGATCACTGCAAAACCTTTGCCGTGCACCCCGGCTCTAGCAGCTTCAATCGCAGCATTCAGTGACAAAATGTTCGTCTGGCTGGAAATTTCCGTGATGGTCTGGGTAATACGCGAAATATCCCGCGACTGTTCAGCAAGCCTGTCCAGCGTATGATACACTTTGCCCACTGATTGACGGGACTGCCCCGAAACTTCCCGAAGGGCGGTTACCGCTGCCGAACCACTGCGTGTATTTAGATTGGCCGTTTCACTGGTCGTCAACATGACCTCTGTATACTCCGTGATCTCTTGAATGCCGCGCTCCAATTCCTGAATCAGTCCGGCACTCTGCTCAGACTGCCCGGCCTGTTGATCAGCACCGGATGAAATATCCTGGATTGTTCTGACGATATCCTGGTTCGTATGAGCAGTAATAGCTGACGACTGCTGGAAAGAATTCGAATAATCCGCCAGAGAAGAAGCCACCGTCTGTGTCTGCTGCAGCATTTCTCTAACCCGGCCCACCATATGGTCAAAATGATGACTTAAACGCCCAAGCTCATCGTTATATGGAGAATTGATTTGTTCCCTCAGGTCTCCTTCGGATATTTTGCGTAATGCCGCTTGCAGCTTACGAACAGGATTCAGGAACGAACGAATCAGCACCACAGCAATCACAAAGGTGAAGATCAAGACAAAGATAGCTGCATAGAGCACAACTGCATTGGTATTCTTCAGCAGATCAAAGGACACTCCTTGGGCTTGCTCGGCATTTTCTGCCGCCGCAGCGTACAGCTTCCCATTGCTCTCCAGCATGATGCCGTTTAGCTCCTGTGCCTTCGTATGTAGTTCATCGATTTTATCTAGAACGGTCATCGGATCAAGACTGCTGTCATTCAAAGTCTGAACCAACTCGTCGACAACGCCCGTGTACTCTTTGGCATGGCCCTGCAATTGCTGCAGTCCCTCCTGTGCGGGTGTACCCGATCCAAACTCTACTTTAGCCATTTCCGCATATAATTTCTTCTCCTTCTCCTTGAAAGCATCAGCCCATTCCAGATCACTTGTCCCGGCCAGCGAGGCTTCCACACTCTTCATTTCCTGCAGCAGCTGCGTAAGCGTAGAGACTGTGATTCTATTTTCCATCTCTGTTTTTTGCGTTTCCATGGATTTCTCGATCTGATTGATTTTGTACCCCTGGTAAACGGCCACCCCTAAAAAAATCAGTGCTACAGCGGAAAAGCTCAGGATCAGCTTCCATTTCATCGAAAGATGCATGCGGGTTACCTTCAAAAGAATCATCCCTCCATCAAAAGCCTCATGTGCCAGTAGGTACATTCTACCAACACATATTGATTGTAGGAGCCAGATATTAAATGTTCCGCACACTTTTGTTCGGCGAACGTAAAGATTGTTTTAACAATGTGTGAAAGTGAAGGGGACAGCTAATACAAGTCCAGGGGGTTCCCTCGACCGAAGGCCCGTTCCTGCTCGACTTTGGTCTGGGAAAAATTCTGGACTTGAGATTGTTCTGGTCAGGATATAACACTTGCTATACTTCTACGTGGACATACATACTTTTGATAAAAGGGGATTACATCATGAAAACAAATGTTGGCAGCACGCCTGTCACGAGTACAAATGGGGATATGGAACGTATTCGCTCCGCCAGACGGGGATTACTTGTCTTTTTTGCAATACTTATCCCGCTCTCCATTCTTGGTTATGTGCTATCAATGAAACAAGAGATCTACGTCCTGTTCCTGATGTGGACACCAGGACTGGCCTCCATCTTCACCCGCTTGATACTGCGTGAAGGCATATCAGACATCTCCTTGAAAATTGGCGGAAAGCGTACACTGAAGACCTTGCCTTTTATACTACTGTTTCCTGTAGTTATTGGTCTGGTCGGCTACGGAATCGCTTGGATCACAGGCCTGGTACAATTCGACACACCGGATACATTCATTAAAGCATCACCTGTTGTTGTGTTTATAGGGTTGTTACTTGCACAAATGGTCCTTGGCACATTGGAAGGTTTGATCGGTGGTGTCGGCGAAGAACTGGGCTGGCGTGGCTATATGCTCACCCGGCTGATTGACGCCCGTGTTCCCCAACCGATACTTATCAGTGGACTCATCTGGGGCGTATGGCATCTCCCCTTGATCCTTGCCGGGAACTATTATTCAGGGCCGTATCCTGTGCTCTCCGTTATCCTCTTTATGATTTCGGTTACCTCCATGGGATATGTCATTGGACGTATACGGTTAACAACTGGTAGCTTGTGGGCTGCGGCGTTCCTGCATGCTTCATGGAACGCTATCATTCAGGATGTCTTCGATGCCTTCTCCAAAGGGGATAACGCACTGCTCTGGACGGGAGAGTCCGGCATTCTGGTGGCTCTTGCCTTGCTGGCAGCGGCAGTAATCATTTCACGGAAACCGCTGTTGGCAAGAAAATTGTAATTATAACTGAACTTAAGATTTTTATATGGTTAAGGTTGTCATTGCGGAAAATGTTTGGACTTCCGGCCGCTGTTGTCTCCAGATTTCTTGGGATTATACCGCTATTCGCGGATAAAATCCGGAGACAAAGGCGTCGCTTTCGCTCCTACAGTTCCAAAATTCCCCTCCATTCCGTTACCCATATGTTAAATTCCCTAGTTCAATCTATATAATATAAAAAGAAGCATTCCTGCCAAATACGGCTTTGGAATGCTTCTTTGCGCTAACCTGCACAGCGGACCTTTCTTATTCCTCCCGCTCCTTATCATACATAAACCCTTGCTGTTTGAGAGTATTCCGGGCATCGCCGTACACAGGATTATTGGCATAAAAATGGGCGACCCAACTAGTCCAGCTTCGTTCAGGAAGACCTTGCTGCTGCAAGGATTGACGATGCGTCTCATTGTAAGCCTGTAGTAACCCAGTCTGATCAAGGTTGTATTGCTCTACGTGGTAAACAGCCTCCATAGGCAGACGGGATTTCTTCGGGCTCTCCGCGCCGGGATATCCGACACACAGACCTGCGATAGGAAAAACATACTTCGGCAGCTGCAATAGCTCAATCACAGCCTTCGTATTGCGGCGGACCCCGCCGATCGGAATGGTTCCGAGACCCAGCGATTCTGCGGCCGTGATTGCACCAGCCATAGCAAGACCAACATCTGCCGCCCCAACTAACAGTGCATCCACATCGGAAGCCGCTTCAAAAGACTGGCCTTCTAACTCGCTTGCCAATCCCGCCCGGTAAAAGTCCATGCAGAACACGAGAAACACCGGTGCCTCGGCCACATGCTTTTGATTCCCGCTCAGTTCTGCGAGCCGCTGTTTCCGCTCCTGATTATGGACCGCGATGATCGTGAACTGTTGACCGTGGACCCAGGAAGGTGCGGCTTGAGCCGAAGCAATAATATTTTGCAAATCCTCCGTACTCACTGCCCGGTCAGAATAGTTCCGGTAAGAGCGGTGGTTCGTTAACGTTCGTATAACCTCATTCACAAAAGTTCATCCTTTCTGTCTTCACTAACTATAAAAACCTAAGGAATCCGCCGGGCAAAATCCACGAATTGGAACTTGTCCAAGCGGTGCCTCGATTCTGTATACTGAAACAAGGTTGTATCTTCCAGAAATACAAAGTTGCGGACAAGCACTACATGGGTCAGTCCGTTCAGATCCAGTAGCGCCCGATCCTCATCCGTAGCCTCTTCGACAGAAATCTCCTTTTTGGCATAACTGATCACCAGATTCAATGTCTGCTCCAAATATTCATAGATAGAGCCCGCGGCCAGTTCCTCTGTTAGCAGAACGACTTTGTCCGGCCGAAAATAATCTTTGTCCAGGATAATACGCTCGCCTTCAATTTCTCGGACCCGGATTACCTCCCAAACAGGTGCCCCCGGCTCTATCTGCAAATAATCCGCAATAGACGGCGAAGCCTCGGTACAGACGGTCCTTTGTACAAGGGTACGCGTCGGACGGCCGATTTTACCCGACATCTCCTTGAAGCTGGTAAGCCCCGTGACCGGAAAGTTCATGCGCCCGATATCCAGCACATAAGAACCCTTGCCTCTAATTTTCTGGATAAACCCGTGCTGTACTAGTAAATTTAGCGCTTTGCGGACGGTTTCCCGCGAGGTAGAGTACGAACTCATTAGTTCATTCTCCGAAGGCAGTTTGGTCCCAGGAGGAATCTTGCCTGACTGAATTCGTTTTGCATACGTATTAAAAATGCTCTGATATATATTTTCCTTCAATTCCATCACCGCTTACCATTTTACCATAATTCTATGTGAAAAAAAGAAACGGGCATTGTCCTTTGCTGGACGATGCCCGTTTCTGCTCACACTATGATTGATTTTCTCTTACTCTGCATTCAAGCGGATTTTCAAGCTGACGTTCCTCCCAGCCGCTACTGCGCCTGGCGCAGCCTCTTCCACGCCTGCAATGATATCCTGACCATCTGGAATGATAATCGGTGTAATCAGCGGTAATCCTGCCGCAGAAATCGCCGCCATATCAAATTCCAGCAAGAGCTGCCCAGCCTTGACCTCGTCCCCGATGTTGACATGGCTTGTAAAAGCGCTGCCTTTCAGGGACACCGTGTTGATACCGACATGGATCAGTACCTGTACGCCAGTGCTATGTTCCAGAATAACGGCATGCTTGCTCTTGATGATATGTGCCACTGTACCATCGAAAGGCGCGATCACCCGTCCTTCTTCCGGCTCTATGGCGATGCCTTGCCCCATCTGTCTTTCGGCAAAAGCCGGGTCAGGAACATTCTCCAGCGGTACTGCTTGACCCGTCAGTGGAGCATAAATATTCAGTACCCGGGTACCATCTTCCTCTGTAACGATGCCGGAGGATGGAATACCAGATTCAGCCGCCACGGAGGTAGCCGACCCTGCATCAACCTTATCGGTAGCGCTACCGGAAGCTTTCACACCTTGTACAGGAGTCTCTGTATGCGCTGCGTGATTCTCGGAAGCTGCTTTAGTTGTTACCGCAGCTGTACCAGCTGATCCTGCGGCAATCGTCCCTTCTTTACGCCCGACAATTTTGCCATACAATACGGTTAAACCAAATGGCACAACTAGCACGATGCCCATCCCGATGAAGAACACACCCCATTGTTTTGGGAAGATCGACAGGAAGCCGGGAATACCCCCGATCCCAACCGAGGACGCCAACACATGGTTTATGGTTAACAGTACGCCGCCAATTGCCGAGCCGATCATCCCGAAAATGAATGGATATTTATAACGGAGATTCACCCCGAAGATCGCTGGTTCCGTAATACCAAGGAATGCCGAGATCGAAGAAGTGGCTGCGAGCCCTTTCGCCTTTTGCTCTCTCAGCACAAGCATCATCGCAAGTGCCGCTGCACCTTGAGCAATATTGGAGAGTGCCAGCATCGGCCAGAGGAACGTTCCGCCCTCGCTGCCGATCAATTGCACATCGACCGCGAGGAAGGTATGTTGCATCCCCGTAACCACGAGCAAAGCGTATAACCCGCCATAAAGCAATCCCCCGAGTGCTGGTAGCGTATTAAATACATGTACAAGGCCGGAGGTAATGGCATTACCCAGGGCAAAAGTTACCGGACCGATCACCGTAAACGCCAGGAAGCCGGTAATTAACAGTGCGACCGGGGCCACAACAAGTAATTTGATAGAATCGGCCACTCTTTTATTCAGGAAGCCCTCAATCCTTGCCAAAATGTAAGCGGAGACCAAAACGGGCAGCACCTGTCCCTGATAGCCGATCTTCTCAATATGCCAGCCGAAGAGGTTCCATACCGGTATCGTTCCCTTAGTAGAAGCCTCAGCATAACTGTAGGCACTAAGCAGATCCGGGTGGACCAGAATCAGACCGAGTACAATCCCTAACAGCGGACTGCCGCCGAACCGGTTCACTGCCGACCAACCGATCAGCGCAGGAAGGAAGGTAAAGGCAGTATTGGCAATCAGGTTAATAATAGAGGCGATGCCCGTCCACTCAGGATAGACCTGCACCAATGACTGGCCTTCGAAGAAAATCCCCGGACCGGTCAGAATATTGTTAAGTCCCAGCAGAAGACCTGAAGTTACAATAGCCGGAAGGATCGGAATGAAGATATCCGCCAGCGTTTTAATCGCCCGCTGAAGCGGATTCTGCTTCTTCCCGGCTGAGTTCTTGACATCCTCTTTGGATGAGCGCGGCCCGCCTGTAATTGCGATCATTTCATCATATACTTTATCTACGAGTCCCGGTCCAATGACAACCTGGAACTGGCCTTGAGAGGAGAAATGGCCTTTAACGAGATCGTTACTCTCCAGAAGCGCATGATCCACCTTGTCTTCATCCGCCAATGAGAAGCGAAGCCGGGTGACACAATGGGTAGCCACTTCAATATTGTCTTTGCCGCCGACGGCCCGAATAATCTCTTCTACATTTTTTTTATCAACAGCCATGGGATTCACTCCTTTATCACTGTATTTCCGTATTGATTCTTAGTTAATAACCCACATACACGAGGCATAAGGCGACAGCTTCAGCTCTGTTCCCAGTTCTGGAACCATCTCTGTATTGGCAATGAGCAGTTCATACGACTTGCCCGCCAGCGCTGCTTCTGCAAAAGACTCGGGCAGCGTGAATGTCGCCGGCTGGCCGCTGAAATTGGAGACTACCACCAGCGTTTCCTTGTCAGAGACCCGTGCATAAGCAAATACCTGGGGATGACCTTCATCCAGACGCTCATAACGGCCATCAGTCAGAACTGCCAGCGATTTGCGCAAGCCAATCAGCTTGCGGTAATGATGGAGAATCGAATCCGGGTCGTCTAACTGCTGCTGCACATTGATCTCCTGGTAACGCTCGTCCACCTTAATCCACGGCGTCCCCGTAGTAAATCCGGCCTGTGGACTGTCATTCCACTGCATCGGTGTGCGGGAATTGTCGCGGGAACGCTCCCGGATAATATCCATTGCTTCCTCTGGCGTTTTTCCCCGTTCCAGAAGAATACCGTACATGTTCCGGGACTCAATATCCCGCAGCTCGCTCATGTCTGTCCAATGAGGATTAGGCATACCAATCTCTTCCCCTTGATAGACATAAGGCGTACCTTGCAGACCATGCAGGGTAGTCGCCAGCATCTTAGCGCTTTCTACACGGTAACGTCCGTCATCGGCAAAACGGGACAACGCCCGCGGCTGGTCATGATTGTTGAAGAACAGCGCGTTCCAGCCCCCGCCTTCCTGCATGCCCTGCTGCCAGCGGGACAGAAGGCTTTTCAGAGCCTCAAAATCATACGGCATAAGCTCCCACTTCTGCCCGTTCGGATAATCCACCTTCAGATGATGGAAATTGAACGTCATAGAGAATTCCTTCTCATCCGGATTGGAGTAACGGAGACAGTGCTCCAGCGTGGTGGAAGACATCTCTCCTACCGTGATCGCGTTGTAAGGACCAAATACCTGCTCATATAATCCTTTAACGTACTCATGCACCCTTGGACCATCGGTATAGTAGCGCCGTCCATCGCCGGGAAGAATGCTGCCATCATCGTCGGGGAACGCCTGATCCTTGGAGATGAGATTGATCACATCCATTCTGAAACCGCTAACGCCTTTGTCCGCCCAAAATCTCATCAGCTTAACGACCTCTTCGCGCACCGCCGGATTCTCCCAATTGAGATCGGCCTGCGTCTTGTCGAACAGGGTCAAGAAATACTGGCCAGAGGCTTCATCATACTGCCAGGCGGAACCTCCGAATTTGGACTGCCAGTTATTCGGCGGGCCTCCATCCGGCTTCGGGTCCTTCCAAATATAATAGTCCCGGTACGGATTATCCTTGGAGCTTTTGGACGCTTGGAACCAACGATGCTCTGTTGAAGAATGGTTAACCACGATGTCAAGCATAAGATGCATGCCACGCCTTTGGACACCTTCCATCAGCTCATCAAAATCCGCCATTGTTCCAAACTCCGGGTTGATTTGGCAATAATCCGCCACATCGTATCCGTTATCATTTTGCGGAGACACATAAACCGGCTGAAGCCAGATAATATCAATACCGAGCTGCTGCAAATAGTCGAGCTTGCCTGTTAGACCCCGGATATCACCTTCACCGCTGCCTGTTGAATCCATAAAGCTTTTGGGATATACCTGATAAACTGTAGAACGCCTCCACCAATCCTGCGCTTTTGAAATAATCACAGTTTAGTCCTCCTTGCCAAGCAAATATTTTAATCCTGTATATACAAGTTCATTAGCCTTATCATAGTATTACTTGTATATACATGTTGTCAATCGGAAGAATTTATTCCCTTTCTCCATCTATAAAAAAACGGTTATTGCTTCTAGGAGCAATAACCGTTACTTAACCTATTCCCTATATTCTAAATCAATATTCACACGCAACAGAACGATCTGTACATTATTCAGCAATCGCTTGCTGGAGCGCCTCGACATAGGCAAGGGCAAGCTTGGACAACGCCGCATTCTTATGGCTGATCCAGCCGACATTAATGGTCTCGTCACAATCCAGAGGCACCGGAATGATCTCATTGCCGTTCAGGTCCGCGCTCAGCACCCCGGTAGAAATCGTATATCCGTTCAGACCGATCAGCAGATTGAAGAGGGTTGCTCTGTCATTCACCCGGATGCTTTTCTGATGGGACAAGGTACTTAGAATCTCCTCGGAGAAGTGAAAAGAATTATATTCCCCCTGCTCAAAAGACAGGTAAGGATAATGTTGAAGCTGGTCAACCGTTACGATGGACTGCTTCGCCAGCGGGTTGTTAATGCTGATAAAAATATGCGGTTTGGCCAGAAACAGGCTGTGGAATTCCAGGTTCGCCGATTGCAGCAGCTTGTTGATGACCTTGGCGTTAAACTCATTCAGGTACAGGATGCCAATCTCGCTGCGCAGACTTTTGACATCCTCAATAATTTCATGGGTCTTCGTCTCACGCAGTGCCAATTCATATTCATCATGACCATATTCACGGACGAGATTCACGAACGCATTGACCGCAAAGGCATAGTGCTGTGTGGACACAGAAAAATGCTGCGGAGACGGTTTCGCATCGAGATACCGGTTCTCCAGCAGTTCCGCCTGTTCCACGACTTGCCTGGCGTATCCAAGAAATTCGGCTCCCTCCAGAGAGAGTGATATCCCTTTGTTGGTGCGTTCAAAGATCGTAATCCCCAGTTCTTTCTCAAGCTCTCTGATGGCATTGGACAAGCTCGGCTGGGAAATAAACAAGCGCTTAGCCGCCTCGTTCATAGAGCCACGGCTTGCCACTTCAATGACATATTTCAACTGTTGTAAGGTCAATAGAATAATCCTCTCTATATTTCAATTGCTTAGAGGGGATGTGTCCCCACCTCTCTTCCCTCTATTATATAATACATTTCAAGTTTTTACTTGCTGGCATACATCGTTCTGTTAAGAAAATGATTCATCAAGAGTGGTAAGGAAATCAGGATCGGGGGGTCACCAAATTCAGGAGGATGCAAGATCATTTCCTGAAAAGGTACCGGTGAATGCGATGTTACAACCAGTGGCTCCCTCAAACGAGTTCGCAAAGTGGTGTACGGCAGCAAAAAATCAAGGGCCTTCATCCCCCATGAGACGGAGGTAGCCATCAAATAATAGCTGCCTGGCTTTACATTCGTAAAGCGAAAATCGCCCATATTGTGCAATAGCATCCCATACAGCGGCAGGCCTTCAGGAATGGGCTTGGCAAACAATCCGACCAGAGTGACCCCCTGAAATGGCACCTCTGTCCCCACTGTCCCCTCGATTGTACCTATTCGAGTGGCCTCAGGCCGCCACTCCTTCCAACCTCCAAGGCTCTGCAGAGACCTCAGATGCTCCTCCGCTTGAAGCCGTGAATGCCTGAATTCAGACGGTGTCACGCCGACCCGTTCGACAAAACGGGTCGTGAAGGTACCCTGGCTTTGCTGACCAATCTCAAGGGAGATATCACGGACACTCTGGTTTGTACGCAGCAGCAGATCCTTTGCTTTTTGCAGCCGAAGAGAAGAAACATAATAAAGCGGCGGAATCCCGATTCTTTGTTTAAATATACGTGTAAAGTGAAAGGGACTGTAGCCCGCATAGTTAGCCAGCCGGGACAGTGGAAGGGGTTCATAGAGGTGGCGGTGAATATAGGCAATGACCCCGTCAATTTCTGCATACTGGTTGGACATAGGCATGACAATCCCCCAGGAATATTTTGTGCTGAAAAGAACGTAAGTTCGCCATAATTTTACCATAATTTTCACACATAATAAACTAAAAACCTCCACATCTCTGTGGAGGCCTTATCACTGCTCAATGACGATATTTCAGGCTGCTGGACGGCTGGTATACATGTAGCACCACCCCAGCATCAAATACTCTCGTGTCTAGTAGCTTAAGCGGCAGTGCTTGATGCATGTCCTTAAAGAGCGGAATGCCTTCTCCCAGCACCACAGGATGGATCATCAGCTGGTATTCATCAACCAACCCCAGCTTCATCAGGGACTGAGCAAAGCCAGCACCCCCATGCGCAAGAATCATCTTGCCCGGCTGCAGCTTCAAGAACGCCAGCTCTTCTTCCAGGTCACTTTGTCCGATCCGTGAATTCTTCCAGTTCGCTTCCATCAGGGTTCTGGAGAACACTACTTTGGGAATTTCATTCATTGGCGCAGCATAGCTATCTGTAGAAGTTAACCAATATTCAGACATCACATCATAGGTTTTCCTGCCCATAATATGGATATCTGCCTGCCAAAGCAGATTTACTATATACTGCTCTAGCCCACTATCAAAGCTCCGGAAGACCCAGTCTAATCCGCCGCTTGGCGTGCTGATATATCCATCCAGAGAGACATTCATTTTCAGTACTACTTTGCGCATGAACTCCCTCCATCACTATCCCGACTGACTTGGCAATTTAACTGAAAGGAATATGCTCAAGTATATCATGGGACAGCATGCAGGATTTCTTATCAATTGCTATTTTACGACCTCTTCCCCGGTCGCCGAATCATAAGCATATAACAGAGAATAGTGCCAACATCAGCCGCCGCGATGACAATCCCCATCGGCAGCGCCGTTCCACTGCCGCCAAGGCCAACCAGAGGCGCTACCAACGCCCCGCCGATCATCGACAGCAGTCCTTGAAGAGCAGATGCGCTGCCCGCAGATTGTCCCTGTTGTTGCATTGCCAGGGAGAAAGCTGCCGTGCTGACAATCCCTACACTGGACACCACCATAAACAATGGAATCAGAGTAGCCAGTAGCCCGGCTCCAAGCAAGGTCATTGCGAGCAGCAGCAAACCACCGACTGCGGCGTAGATCAGCCCGGCCACCAACAGCTTCGTCTCACCGAATCGTTCCGCCAATTTACCGGTAACCTGTCCAGTGATAATAATCCCGAGGCCATTCACGGCGAAGATCAAGCTGAACATCTGGGGTGTTGCTCCGAACAAATTTTGAATTACAAACGGCGAACCAGCAATATAAGCAAACATGGCGGCAAAGACCAGTCCCTGCGAAAGAGCATATCCCATAAACATCCGGTCACTCAGCAGACGTCCAAAGGTAGCCAGTGTACTCTTCAGCCCTCCCCCCGACCGCTGTGCCTCTGGCAGAGTCTCACGCAGACCGAATAGCACGGAGGCCAGCATGACAAGCCCAATCACACCAAGCACAATGAACACTCCCGGCCACGAAGTGAATCTCAATAATTGACCGCCAGCAATCGGTGCCGCGATAGGAGCCACACCATTGATAAGCATCAACAAGGCAAAAAAACGGGTCAACTCTGTCCCGGAATACATGTCTCTTACCATCGCTCTGGCTACTACAACCCCCGCCGAGCCACCCAGACCCTGAATGAACCGAAGAACAATGAGCGCTTCAATAGATGTGCTCATGGAGCAGAGAAACGAAGTAATCACATAGAGCGATAGACCAACGATCAGAGGCATCCGCCGGCCGCGCACATCACTAAGCGGCCCGGCGACCAGCTGCCCTACTGCGAGACCCACCAAACATGCTGTCAAGCTAAGTTGGGCCAGTGACGGACTGGAATGCAGATCCTTGGCCAGATCGGGCAGTGAGGGAAGATACATATCAAGGGACAGCGGCCCAAATGCCGTGAGCGCCCCCAGAATCAAAGCAATCCACAAGCGGCCGGCTTTAGCTGGCTGCCTGGTGTTAACTTTAGAGCCAGAAATCATAATTTCTAATTCACAACCTGTCTTTAAGAGATAACGTTGTTATAATTTTATTACAACATTTATAACAAATTTATAAGACATACCTTGCCCTGTCAATCTTTAATTGAACAATGGTAAATTTATACTTCTATCCAATGAATACACAGCGCGAATTTCGCCTGCTTCACTGCTATATGTTATAATTTTTTTACAAATCCAATGGAATCAGGAGTCATTCAGATGCAGAATAACATCGATGTTGCTGGACTGCTGAAGAGCATTTCAGTTATGATCGCAGCCCTGATGGGACCATCTACGGAAGTGGTTGTGCATGACATGGAGAAGGCGGAAATCATTCATATCGAAAACGGCCATATTACCGAAAGACAGGTAGGGGATTTGGAGGACGCCAATACTATTAACCTGCTCTCTCAAAGCGCCGAGCAAAATAACACCCTGATCGGGTATTTAAGCACCGCCAAGAGCAACAAGCCACTTAAATCATCCACTCTTTTTATCAAAGATTTGGACGGTAAACTCAAATACACGCTGTGTGTCAACCAAGACATCTCCGCCTTCAAAAGCGCCATGGATCTACTGACCCACCTTACCAGCACATTTACTTATGAGGTGACCGACGTACAGCCCGGCGGCGAAACGATCAAACAAATTACGACGAAGCTCATTATGGAGGAGATTTTCAAGGCCAAGCCATTCTCTATGGACTCCAAGGAAGCCAAGCTGAAGATTATCCAGCAGCTGGACGACAAGGGTGTCTTCGACGTTAAAGACGCGGTCCCTAAAGTCTGTGAGCTGCTCTCTATCTCCCAGGCCACCCTCTATAACTATCAGCGGGAGCTACGAGTGCGCAAGGAAAAAGAGTCCACACGCAAGTAACATCAGCAGCTCCCTTCTTTCAAATCAACTGAATTATAATAAAAGACAGGCGCCGCGGACCCCATCTCCCGGCGTCCTTTTTTTGCGCTGACTCCCAGTCCCTGCGAGCGGATAAAAAAATGGAAACCATCACAGAATATGAGCGAGGTGGTTATTATGAGCAACTTGATCGAGCAGGACTGGGAAAAGGATTTGATTTACACTTTCGATTTGAACAGCGATTTCTCCATAAAGACGGTCACGCTGTTCGATCAAACGGTAAAAGTATATTATCTTAGCTCGCTCGTGGACCTTACGAGTACGTTGGTTACATGGGATCAGGTCATTTCAGCGACTGGAGAAGAAGATCACTCCCTGGCGAGAGACCTTCTTCCACTGGAGTTTACAGTAGATGGCTCCTATCAGGAAGTCACCGATTCCCTCCTCAAAGGTAAACTGATCGCTAAGGACCCGGATTCCGGTAAGCCACTCGTACTGGATGCAGATTTGTGGCCGCTAAACCGCTCTATCTCAGCTTCAGAGAACGAGAATCCGCTTCAGTCTTCTATTGATGGATTCACGGAAAAACTGGATACCAATATAGGCCTGATCCGCAGGAGAATCAGCAATAAAGAACTCGTCATCGAATCGTATATCCTGGGAACCAATTCCCACAGGGAGATCGCACTCATCTATATGAAAAATGCATCTAACCCCAAGGTTGTCCAATCTGTCAAAGACCGGCTCAACAGAAACAAGCATAAAGATGTCATCCATGTAAATGGCCTGCTGCAGGTACTGGAGCAGCCTAAGTATTCGCTGGTTCCCATCTATCTGACTTCAGAGCTGCCGGGAGAGGCCGCACAGAACCTGCTGGATGGAAAAGTGGTTATTCTGATGGACTTGTTTCCTAACGCCTACTCTTTTCCAGCCATCGTCAAAGATCTGTGGTCTTTCAAGCTGGACTTAAACTACCCTTACTTGTATCTCCTGTTCTTCCGCTGTATCCGTATTGCAGGGATCGCCTTCGCGATTATTATGCCCGGACTGTATGTTGTGCTTAATTCTGTAAATCCGGAACTTTTACGGATTCAGTTGGCGATTTCTGTCGCGAAAAGCAGGGAAGGCGTTCCCTATCCCTCATTTGTAGAAGTGATGCTGATGCTGCTCCTCATGGAAATGGTGATTGAGGCTACTATCCGGCTACCCAAGAACATCGGCCCCACGATCACGATGGTTGGAGGCATTATCCTCGGGCAAGCGATTGTACAAGCCCGGCTGGTGAGCAATCTGCTGATTATTATTCTGGCCGCAACGACCATCTCCAATTTCACAATGGCTGGTTATCTCAATACGATTGGAATTCGCATCTTCAAATACGTCGTCCTGGTTCTGAGTTCTATTTATGGCATCTTGGGATTACAGGTAGCAATGATCTGGCTGTTCATCTATTTTGCCGCACTCAAGACGTTTTCGGTGCCCTATTTAAGCCTTAGCACGAAAGGAAAGAGTCCGGATGACTAAACCCATGGTTGTCATGCTGTTTATCCAACTGCATCTGACAGCGATGCTGTCCATTTTTACCGTGAGAATTCTGGAAGTCACCTCGCTTGCCCATTGGGAAGCCATTCTGCTTGACTGTGTGCTGGAGATGCTGCTGGTCTGGATCTACCTGAAGGGTTTATCCCGATTCCCGGGAAAAAACATGATCGAAATCATTTCCGAAACAACGGGATCATGGCTGGCCCGGCTGATTCTTCTTCCTTTCGCAGTCTTTCTGTTCTTCCACCTCACCTTGTTAAACCGTTACCAAATTTTCAAAATCAACGTAGTTTTGCTTCAGGATACTCCGCTTTGGGCCATCACTTTGATCTATATGGCTCTCCCCTTGTATGCAGCCTGCAAAGGGTTCTCTGTCATTCTCCGCATCAGTGCGGCGCTATTCATCTTCTACATTCCTTTTGTGCTGTTCTCACTATTCATCAGTGCTCATAATTTTGACTTTCATAACATCTTTCCAATCTGGGACCCGAAAATGACCTTTTTGGCCCAACCCACTTATTATTCCAGCCTTATCTCTTTCTCAGGCTTTCTGTTTCTTGGCATGCTATCCCTCGACAAACCTTTCAAGCCCAGCAGATTAATGTTGGTTATGATTATCCTTGCCTTTTTCTACCTCTCCACCGTTTATGTCCCGTTACTTATTTTCAGCGAGGAGGTCGCTATCACTTTTCAATATCCCAACGTCCTGGCCTCAGACACGATTGATCTGGAATGGGTCGTCTTCGATTGGCTGCCTACATTCTCGGTGGTCTCCTCCACCGGTCTGGGCATTCTGGAAGCAGCTACGACACTCTGGACAGCTACGACTCTAATTAAGAAACTGTTTCTGCCTATCAACGAAGTGTGGATCGCCTCAGGTTTGACCTTAGCCATGTTTTTGCTCAGCATGCTGGTTAAAAATAGTTCTGACCTGAATCATTTCTTACTAATGAACAGCATCCCAGGAATTTATAGCATGCTCGTACTCCCGCTCGCTGTGGCTTTGTCCGGCTTATGGAAAAGGAGGGCCTCCGCTTGAAGCGCAGAATCATTCCCCGGCTGCTGCTCGCATTCTGCCTCCCTTGTCTGCTGAGTGGCTGCTGGGATATCAAAGACATCAACAAACGTTATCTCCCTGTGGTGATGGGCATCTGTGACGGAAAAACTGAAACCTACCACGTAACCCTTCAGGTTCCTACTGTTACCGGGACGACCCAAATTCTGGAGCAGGAAGCCAAGTCCATCAGCAAAGCCCTTGATTTGATCCGGACCAAATCCGAAAAGCATGTCGATCTTCTCCATTTGCGGTTGATCCTGATCAGTGAGGAAATGGCCGAAAAAGGAATCGACGACATTATAGACTACGCCATTCGGGCCGATGATATCTCCATCAAAGGCATGGTAGCCATTGTTACCGGAGACTTCCAGAAGGCACTGCACCATCAAGTCGGACCGACGCCAGAGGTGTCCTCCTATGATTATTTCAGTGAAGAAGCCGGCTGGACGCCCAATGTATCGCTTGTCCGGTTGTGGGAGGCTTATAAAGTTAGTCGCTCTTACACACAAGATACAGCTATTCCGCTGGTGGAGGCGGGAACAGACACGTTATATGAATTCAGGGGCTCCGCCATTATGAGGAACTCCAAGATGGTAGGCACATTAACGCCTGATGAGACACTGATCAACAATATTTTCTCTGAAAAATATACCGGCGGAACCATTGAGACTGCTGAAGATGCCAGCATCCTGATTAAGAAGGCCACGGTTCGTCATCGAATAAAATGGGGAGACTCCGGTCCGCAGTTAAACAGCAAACTCCATCTGGATATTGAGGTTTCCGAGAACAAGCAAGGACTTTCCAATCAGGAAATCACCGAGGAGATCAAGACATCCATTGAGAAACGGGGCGCCAATATCATCGACAAGCTGCATACCCTCAAAGCAGATGTACTCGGGATTGGTCAGTTGTTCAAGCCAAAGATGACGGTAGCACAGTTGAAGGAATGGAAGGAGAAATGGTATCCGAAATTGCAATCCAAAATTGAGGTTGAGATCAATATCCGAAATAACATCTATCTGAAGGACAAGCTCAGAGAAAATAATCTCCGGATGTGATGAATTTCATATGATCTGACAATCAGAAAGCAGCGAGCCTCTCATGACAAGAGACTCGCTGCTTTGCTATGACTTTATTAGAGTTGCTTATAGAAGTTATATCTTAAGGTAGAAGTGCTGGTGCTTTGCGATTATGCGTTCCTTGCTCATAAGCATAAGCCAACTTGATCAGGGTAGCCTCGTCAAACGGACGACCCAGGAATTCCATGCCTGCTGGCAGACCTTCCGACGTGAATCCAGCCGGAACCGAGATCGCAGGGAATCCGCTGAAAGGGCTAAGTCGGTTATTGTTACCGGCTTTGGAGGATTCGCCGATCGGTACAGTGGTTTGTACAGTAGATGGATAGATAATGGCATCCAGGTTATTGTCAGCCATCACCTTCAAGAGCGCATCGCGTGTCAGCTTGGTGCGTTTCAGGACGATATCCTTATACTCCTGGGATTCCAGATCACGTGTATCACGCAGCTTATAGGTACTTTCGTTCCCTTTTAGGAATTGTCCGGAGTTGATAATCTCTGTAAGCGTATGGTAAGGCGCATCCGGCTGGTAATTCGCCAGGTATTCATTCAACTGAGATTTGAATTCATATCCACTGAGACTTGGATATTTCATGATTTCCGCCAGATTCGGGATGGTGATCGGGGTTGTAATCGCCCCTAGTTTTTTGATGTCAGCAACAGCGGCATTCATCAGATTAGTAGTCGGCATTTCTTCCGGCTTGGTGCCAAATAACTCAGTAGCCACCCCGATGCGGGCACCTCTAAGACCATTGACATCCAGGTCCTTCGTATAATCGGTCTTGGAGTGACCAACGCCATAGGCTGTTGCAACATCATTAGCGTCATAGCCAGATGAGGTTCCCAGAAGAATCGCTGCATCCGTTACGGTACGGGCTATCGGGCCGCCTACGTCCTGGGTCAGGGCCAGTGGTATGATACCATCACGGCTCGTCAAACCCACCGTTGGACGAATACCAACCAAACTGTTATACGAAGATGGAATGCGAATCGAACCACCGGTATCCGTTCCAAGGCCAGCCAAAGCAAAGTTAGCCGCTATAGATGCGCCGGTGCCTGCGCTGGACCCACCAGGATTGCGGTCAGGAGCATAAGGGTTCAAGGTCTGTCCACCCAGCGAGCTGGCTCCCGTAATACCTGAGGCGAATTCATCCAGATTGGATTTGCCGATAACGATAGCTCCGGCATCCTTGAGCTTCTTAACCATCTCCGCGTCATGTGTCGGAATAGCATCCTTCAGACAAAGACAGCCTGCGGTGGTAGGCAGATCAGCAGTAGCGTAGTTATCTTTTAGGATAATTGGAATCCCGTGGAGCGGTCCGCGAATGCCTTTGGTCTCTCTTTCTTTATCCATTGCTTCGGCAGTCTTAAGGGCATCGGAATTCACAGTGATTATCGCATTTAACTTTACGCCTTGGTGATCATACTTATTGATCCGATCCAGGTACATTTGGGTCAACTGTTTATAGGTCAGCTTCCCTTGACCGACAGCTTTTTGAATATCAGCAATTGTTGTTTCCAGCAATTCAAAGGGCTTCAGATAATCATAGAGACGGTCAGCCAGCACCTGAGCCTGCTTCTCTGTCAAAAGCGCTTTAGGTTCAAAGCGGGCTGGACTCGTTCCCTGCATAAGCTGTTTCTCATTCAGGGCTCCAATTGCCCCTGCGGAAGCTGAATTATCGGGTACATCGACGAATGGCTCTTTGGCATCTGCCAGCTTCAGCGAAGTCCCCAGCATAACAGCCAACTGTTCGCGGGACACACTCGGGGCCTCTTTCATCTGAAACGAAATGGTACTTCCAGCCCGTGAACTGGCATCGTTCATCAGGGAGACTAATTCCTGTGAAGTAACCGGTTTGATCGAAGTTGCCACTGTTGGTGCTGCAAAAGCAGACAACGGAACGGACAACATCAAGGCTCCTGTTACTAGACCGGAGATGATAGTAAATCTGGATTTTCTGAACATGATGACTCCCCCGCTTTCAAGTTATGTAATCTGGTTGACTAGTAATTCCCCCTCATTATATTTCGTGTTATATTTCCTTACAAACATAAATATTTAAGTAAAAAGCGATTTCATATTTATTTATCTCAAATTATCTGCTATTTCCGGCGTTATACTATCTATTTTGATTTATACTGTTTAGTGTTTCTTATAGAAATTGGTTGCACTAAAATGATATAGAACGTAATTTCAATATTAATATACAGAATATATGTTATATTTACTAACATTTAATCTGTTTGATATTGTTTCATATTTTTAATATGATAGATTTTCGCACACAAAAAAACGGCATTTCTGCCGTTTTTTTAAGAATGAATTCAGGATTATGAGATGCTCTTTATCCAGCTCAGCATGGGTGCTTCCGAAGGCTGCCAGCCTAACAGATTTCTTGCATGTACTGCACGCACACGACTGTTGGAGGCGATGGCAAAGCGAGCCCAGTCGCCTAGTTCTGCAATAGCCTCATCGGCCGGCCAGCTCGTTGTTTTGCCTCCAAAGCCCAGTGCTTCACTAACCGCTTTGGCGATATCCTGGAAAGACTCTTCCCCATTTTCAGCGAAGAAGTACGAAGCAGAGGGTGCTTTTTCCAGAGCCAGTCGATACAATTCCGCCAAATCCTTGATATGAACGTTAGACCAACGATTCACTCCTTTACCCACATGAACACCAGCTCCCACGGCCTTCGATTTGCGGATAACCTGTGGCAACTGATCGCTTTGTGTCGGTAAGCCGAGTGAATCACCGTAGATCATGGAAGGCACGATAACCACACTTCTCACCCACTCATCGATTCCGGCTTGGCGCACTAGATTGTTGATCGCTACCCGGTCAGCGCGGATATCCATCGGAACAAATGGTGTTTCCTCGTCATAAATATGCTCGCTTTTGGAATCGCCCCGGGCATCATCTCCCACCACACTGGAACCCGATGTGTGCAGAAAAGCTTTACCGGTACCACGCAAGGCGGCGATAAAGGTTTCTACTGCCCCTCTGTGGTCCGAGTCGGCGGTATGAATAACCGCATCGCTTAACTTAGCGTACTTGGTTAGCACTTCGTTGTCTTCAAGCGTGCCCAGTACAGGCTCTATGCCTATTTCCTTAAGAGCATCCACCTTCTTCGGATCACGCACAAGCCCATAGACTACATGTCCAGCATCAATCAGTACCTTAGCCACAGACCCGCCAATATAACCGGTTGCACCTGTCACAAATACTTTCATTGTTTCTCTTCTCCTCCTATATATTTAATATAAATAGCGGATTAGCCTAGTTGTTCAATCACCGCTTTGGTGAGTATTGAATGATTATTGCTCCCCTATTGTAGTTCTCCACAACACATAAAACAAATTATTAATTATATGATTAATCATAAATATATTTATAGTTAGTTATATAAAAAAGACCGCCCAGCTGACACTGGCCGATCTCTATTCTTCTTCACGGATAACCACCATAATCTCGCGGATCTGCGGCAAATGCTTGTGCTTAAGCTTATAAGCGAAGAACAGTTCGTTTTTCACTTTTAAATCCTCATAAATCTCTTTCGTGTTAATTCTGGCGTCTTCATTAGTCAAATATGTAGTTATAACACTAAGACCTGTGCCGTTACCTATCGCCTTCAGGATCATATGTAAATTCGGAATAACATGAACCGGTCTGATCTGCGGGCGTTTGTTAAAATGCTCTCTCCAGATCCGCCGGATGATCGGCAGCTCCAGTCCATAGCTCATCCATGGCTGCGCAGACAGCCATTGCTCTCTTGCCTCAAGATCATCCGTATCCGGTATCTCATAATGACTTGGCGCCACAATGGCAAATTCCTCGTCCATTAATTTCAGGTACTCAATTCCCGGCGTCTGCACCTTCTGGGAGGTAATGATAATATCCACCTTATCCTCTTTCAACATCTCCAGCAATTCAGTGGCAGTTCCAAAATGGGTAATCGTGCGGAAATCGTATTGATGCAGCCGCGGAAGTATTTTTTCCATATAGAACTCATGCGCTGTCCCTATCTTAATCACTGTGATCGTGGGCAGCGAAGCCGCTCTGAAATTCATTGTCGCCTCCTCTAGCGACTCGATTAGCGGGGCCAGCTGAGAGTACAGCTCCTTCCCCCGTTCGGTGGGCAACATCTTCCGTGCCGTTCGGATAAAAAGCGCTTCCCCTACCTCGGCCTCCAGAGAGGCCAGATGCTGACTCATCGCCGGCTGTGTCATCATTCGGGTCTTTGCAGCTTCAGACACCGAGTTATGCTTATAGATATTGCAGAAGCTTCTGTACCATTCAAAGTCTGCCATGCTGCCTCCTGTCTCTTTCTTTTACTAATGTCAAGACTTGTCTATTATTTAAACCTCTCAGGATAAATCTCATCCCGGCGGCATTTGACTCATGTCCATGTATAACACATTCCAGCGGTGACCGTCCGGATCAGCAAATCCGGCACCGTACATCCAGCCCTCGCCTCCGGGCTTTTTGTAGACCGTGCCGCCAGCCGCCAGCACCTTGCTTACCAGCTCATCGACTTCTTCCCGGCTCTCTGCATCAATGGACAATAAGACCTCTGTCCCCTGCTGTGTATCTGCAAGTTCATGACCTGTAAAGCTCTTAAAGGTGTCCTCAGGGAACAGCATCACCATCACTTGCTTGTCTCCAATGATCAGCCCCGCAGCCTCATCACTGTTCTCATGCCGTGGATGAAACGAAAAACCAAGCTTGCCGAAGAACTCCCGTGACCTCTGAAGGTTTTTCACCGGAAGGTTAATCCACAATTCTTTTGTCAACGCGATCGCTCCCCTTGGAGTTAAAATAGGTTTACAACTACATATTAACACGCCTGAGTCGAACATGATTACTTATGAATTGCGGTTTGGTTCTTGATCATAACCATCCATTTGAAAAAAAGAAAATTTGTTTAAAGTATGTCCATGGGATGGATTTTTAAGCAATGGAAGTTGGGCCTTATCCGGTTATAATATATGCAAAGCATCCTTTCCACTCGGAGGGCTGCTTTGCATTAACTAGCTGGGTTCTATCGTATCGATTACCGCAGCATACGCTGAAACCGGCGTGAAGCTTCCCGCATGATGGGTCTGCCATGACCGAAGCAGGCGATTCCGAAATCGTATTGACCCAATTTTTGAATACTATGCTTCCCAACTCCTATATCCTCATACCCCATACTGAAACCGAGTCCCGTCATGTTGGTTGCCACATCTGCTACGAACATAACTCCGCCATGCCCGGAATGCAAGAAACCAAGCTGACCCAGACAGTGACCCGGAAGATGAACAGCCATTAAGTCATCAGAAAAATCAGGATGCTCACCATCTGCCAATCTAACATCAACTTGAACAGGTTCGACGGGAGTCCCCTTGCCAAAGAGACGGAACAACAGTTTGTTCAGCAGACCCGGAGCCGGAGTCATCGGCCGCATCTGCAACCCATTCTCTATAATGTCGGCATCCATGGCATTTGCATAGATTTTAACATGTGGAAGCATCCGTTTCAGTGCTGCTGCGCTTCCGGCATGATCGGTATGGCAATGCGTAAGCAGAATAGACTTCAACTCCTCACGCTTGTGACCCAGCGATTCAATGGCTGTTATAATTTCATACTCACTCCCGGGTAATCCCGTATCTATCAGTACAAGCCCATGCTCCATTTCCAGCAGGTAGGCATTTACATTTTTCAGAGGTAATAAATAGATTCCATCAACTACTGGTTTGATCTTCATCAATCTCTTCCTTTCTAAATCAGAATGGGCTTACCAGAAATATATTTAGCTATGCTAAATATATTCTCAAAAAAAACCTCCTCTCTATTGTTTTTTTATTCCTCATTGGAAACATTGTTATGATTTTTCTGCATCCACACCAGCATCAGGGAGATCTCTTCCGGAGACATTCCCTGCCGGACCACGTTTTCCAGTTCCGTGATAATCTCCATACAGACCTTGCTCTGAGCCAGTCCTGCTTCCGTCAGATAAATCCGTTTGGACCGCGCATCCTGCGGATCGGACTTCCGAACCACCCAACCGCCTTCTACAAGAGCATTAAGCAGATTCGTAAGTGATGCCGGACGAATGCCAAGCCGCTCGTGTAATTCCTTCTGCGTCATGCCATCTCCAAGGGTCCACAATTGCTCCAATACATTCACCTGTCCTGAAGTAAGACCGTAGGGTGCCAACTTCCTGTCATACATAACGTTAAGATCGCGGTAAATCCGTTTATTCCAATACACGATATATCCACTGAATGGATGACCCACTTATTTAGCCTCCCTAAATAAATTATTAATCTTTTTTTCTTTGCTGTCAAGCAGTGTGTTCCTCTCAGCTTATCGCATACACCAATACTCAGTCCTCTGCCACCCGCTTCGTGCCGGTAATATCCGCAATCTCTCATAGGTAGGGGCACTCCGGTTGAACATGGTGCTTGGGGCAGATTTGGACACGGCTTCATTGGTCATGGCATCTTCCGCATCCCCATAGTCAGATTGCAGAATCAGATTGGGGTCCATACCCAGGGCCAGCAGATTTCCCGGGTTGTCTCCTAGTAAAATAATCTTCTGGAGATGCACCGGAATAGATGCAGGCATTTACTACCTGAGAATATGCCTTTTTTCATTCCTCTTGTTGCGCATTAGTGTGTCTCATCATAATTTGTTAATGAGAGACAAGTATTTAGGAGGAATGCCTGGTGCCCAGAATATCTGTAATTATGCCCGTCTATAATAACGCAATCTATTTGCAGGAAGCAGTTAACTCAATCTTATTGCAAACGTTAAGCGACCTAGAATTGATAATAATTGATGACGGATCAACCGACGGATCAGCGGGAATCATACATGAAATAAAAGACACTAGAGTAAAAAAGATATTTCATGCTGAGAATATGGGTATTGTCACTTCACTGAATCAAGGACTCGATCTGGCCCAAGGTGAGTACATCGCCCGTATAGACAGCGATGACATTGCAGCACTAAACCGCTTGGAAGTGCAGGCTTATTTTATGGACCAGAATCCCAGCATAGATATTTGCGGAACAGGATATACAACGAACTATCTCGGACCCGTCAAGCTAAATCCTATGTATCATGAAGAAATTAAGGTCTGGCTGTTATTTAATTGTTGTATTCTACATCCTTCCGTCATGATGCGCAGTCGTTCAATAGA
The DNA here is from genome assembly GCF_042883835.1 of Paenibacillus sp. NPDC058177. NCBI lineage: Bacteria > Bacillati > Bacillota > Bacilli > Caryophanales > Paenibacillaceae > Paenibacillus > Paenibacillus sp. NPDC058177. Next base: position 173,462 of record NZ_JBHVVB010000005.1, read on the forward strand.
TCGTCTCGGGATTCGTTATGATCATAATTACCCTCATGCGGAGGATTATGAACTGTGGAACAGGCTATCTTCAAGCGCGCAATTGGCCAATATCCCTCATAATTTAATGTATTATCGGCCTCATGCAGGACAAATCTCCAATACACAGCGAGCAATACAAGATATTACTGCACGAAGAATCCGTGAAAGACAGCTTTCTCAACTAGGCATTCAATTATCGGATGAGGAATACGCAATAATGACTAGATTAGCTGAGTTTAGGGTTAATTCTGAAGATTTTGAGGACTATCGAACAGCAACAGGTTTTGCGAATTGGCTACTTGATCAAAATCGACAATTCCATGTATTCGATCAGGATATTTTAGCAATGGCTCTATCCAGATGTATATCAAGAGTTCCATACTAATACAAGCAACAAACGTCCAATCGCTGATGCATTGAGTAAAGGACGTGAAGACGACAACGACAATCCCGTCAGGCGCTATTTGCGCCCGGCGGGTATAAAAAAATCTTATTTCCCAGTCCGGATACCGTCCAGACTTGCACCTTTCACGAACACTCTTTCAATATTCTTCTGTACCACAGGATCCTCGATCAACGGCGGAGCCTGGTGTTGCTTGGTGCGGGCATCAATAATTACATTATCACAGGCCCAATGCTTGTGCTCATACCCGCTGTTCACACCATAGATGTCATGCGACGGATTACTGCGCGTAAATGTAGCCCACAGGAAATTATCCAGCGTTGCACTCATGAACTCACTGTCATCACAGAGAATGATCATTGGGCAGGAAGTAAGTGCTCCTCTTTGCTCAATAGACTTACATAACTCCCCAATCTCCCGCTGTGCCTCGTCGTAGCTGCCAAACGGGGATGTCTGAAGCGCCACAATACCTGGCATGATCAGCCTAGCTTCTCCAGCCCCCGGGAGATCCTTCAGAATGCCCGGTACTTCACGGCACAGCTCTCTTTTGACATCTCCAACCGCCGCGAAGACCACCTTACTGCCGGTGTTCAACCCCGTCCCTGAATAATCAAGAGTATCTATCGTCGTATTGGTCTGAAAATGAATATCCCGGCGCAGATTAATCCGCTCCAGAATATAGGCCAGGAAATTCTCAACATCATGTGTACTGACCTTCTTATCCTCTTGCGCTGTAATAAACAGGAATTTCGCCAGACTGAGCTGCCCTGTGCCCAAAATCCGGTTGGCAATGGTCAGAATCTCCGCAGGCTGTTTGATCTTCTGATACGGCGTGTATCGCTCACTTCCTATCGCAAACAACAGCGGATGCACACCCGCAGCGTCGATCGCGTGAACCTCTTTTACCCCGGGAACTTCCTGCCTTATCGCCCCTCCGGTCAATTCATGAATCAGCGCACCAAAGGCGGTGTCTTCCTGCGGAGGTCTGCCTACAACTGTGAACGGATAGATGGCATTCTGTCTGGCATATACCTTATGCACTCTCATCACTGGAAAAGGGTGAATCAGGCTGTAATATCCCAAGTGGTCGCCAAAAGGCCCCTCCGGCTTCGTCTCACCCGGATAGATCTCACCTGTGATCACGAAATCCGCATCATTGCTGATGCAGTATCCATCTACATAGCTGTAGCGGAAATGACGCCCGGACAGCAGCCCTGCAAAGGTCAGCTCGCTCATCCCTTCCGGTAATGGCATAACTGCCGATAGCGTATGTGCTGGAGGACCGCCGATAAAGATGCTTACCTTAAGCGGCTTGCCTTGCTTGTTAGCCTTGTCCTGATGGATGCCGATACCGCGGTGGATCTGATAATGAATACCAACCTCTTTGTTCAGCTCATATTCATTCCCGGTGAGTTGGACACGGTACATTCCCAGATTGGAGTTCATAATGCCCGGCTTGTCCGGGTCCTCCGAATACACCTGAGGCAATGTGACAAAAGCTCCGCCATCCCCCTGCCAGTGCTTAACCAGCGGAAGATCGGAGATCTGAATTTCCTGGAAACCGGACGGCTGGCTGCCGGATTTCTTCAGCGGCAACGCTCTTCTTGCCGCAAGTCCGGTGCCGATATATTTGAACGGATTCTTCAGTGCTTTCACTGGATCATTGCGCAAAGCAATGACATTCTGTGTGGAATCCCACGTATCGCGAAAAATAAATTTGCTGCGCTCCACTGTTCCGAACAGGTTAGACACCGCACGGAATTTCGAGCCCTTCACCTTTTCGAACAGCAATGCCGGCCCACCGGCTTCAAACACCTTCATATGAATGGCCGCCATCTCCAGATGCGGGTCCACTTCTTCGGTAATACGAACTAAATGTCCGTTTTTCTCCAGATCAATGATGCATTCTTCCAAATTACGATAGCTCATGTAATTGCTCCAATCTATTGATATCCTCTTCTATTATTCATGAGCCCAAGTCCCAGGTCAACGGCATAAGATTCAGTTTTGTCGATCTGGGACAGCTCCTCCGGAAATGTCACGTTTCATAAACTATCATTGCAGGGATAACCACAAAGCCACTCACTTCTTCCAGCGCCGCCACCGCTGATAGCCTTTGCGCATTAGCTCCAGTACGATGCGGGGAACAGGAAACACCTTTCGGGAAGCTACAGGCCGATACAGGCGGTAATATATTTTTTTAAAATCAGCCCACATGCTGCAATCTTCCTGCTTTAAAAAATCAGACACATCCACAATGAGTCCGCGCCCTTGCCGGACCATAACATTCTTGCCATGCACATCATGAGGATGAAGCCCTCTGGAGCGTGCATATTCCAGACCATCATCTATGTCCCGAATAGCCTGGTCAGTGATAGGAATGCCGCGGCGGATACAATCATAGATGGTGACTCCATCAAGCCGCTTCAAAATCAGAAATCCGTGGCCTTCGTAATAACATTCCGAATAAGATGGATGACGGCCCAGACGCCGGTATACCTCTGCTTCTTCCCTCAAGCCGGGTCTGCCGGGAGCGTACACCTTCACCGCATAATGGCCATAGTCAGGGTGACTGAATACTGCCGCATAGTTGCCCGCTCCCAATAACCGCCAAGGCTCGGGATATCGGTGAACCTGTACCGGCTCTCTGGGATTGACACTCTCAAGCGACAACTCACCCAACAAGCGTGCAATAGACGACTCTAACAATCTCTCTATTCCCTCTTCTGCCAGGTGTTGAATTCTACATCTCCCTCAATTCCGTTAAGATCGGTATAGCTATAGTTTACGATATAATATCCAAAAACACATCATTACAGGGAAACCTCATCAACAATTACGATCATACTCATGCTGTAACCCCCTCGGAGTCCATTAGTTACTTTTAAGTACCTATATTACTAATAAGTACGTACTTACCAATCCAAAACATATGGCTATATAATTGCTCTCGTTAGCAGGGAAGCAGATTTCCTGCAGTTCGAACCACATTAACATTAGGAGGATTTATATGAGTCAGTCGGTTTCACAGTCTCAACCAAAGGTCGAGGCCAAGACAGGAAGATGGGCGCTTTTCGCTCTTGCGATCAGTGCATTTGGTATCGGTACTACTGAATTTGTGCCTGTTGGTTTGATTACTACCATCGCGAATGATTTGAATATTGCCGTCACCCTGGCTGGTCTCCTCATCTCCGGCTATGCACTTGGGGTCGCCATTGGAGCACCGATTATTACCGCTCTTACTAACCGCATGAGCCGCAAATCCTTGCTCATGTCGCTGATGATTGTGTTCATCATCGGCAACATAGTTGCTGCGAATGCACCTAATTTCGAATTACTGCTAATTGCACGTTTTATAACAGCATTCTCGCATGGCGTGTTCTTCTCCATTGGTGCAACCATTGCGGTCCAACTGGTATCGCCTGAGAAAAAAGCCAGCGCGATCGCACTGATGTTCACAGGTCTAACAATTGCCATAGTCACCGGGGTTCCGCTCGGAACCTATATCGGACAGGCCTTTGGCTGGAGAGCAACATTCTGGGGCGTTGCCTTGCTTGGTGTGATAGCCATTGTGTCCAGCGCTATCCTGATTCCAAAGAACCTGAAGCAGTCTCCACCGACCAAATTCACCGATATGTTCCGTCTGCTTACTAACAGTCGTCTGCTGCTCGGATTTTTGATTACCGCGCTTGGCTATGGCGGAACGTTCGTTGCCTTCACTTATTTGACTCCGCTTTTGCATGATGTGACTGGCATTAGCCAAGGGATGATTAACATTATTCTGATCGTGTATGGTATTGCTGTTGCCTTCGGGAACTCCTTTGGCGGGAAGCTAGCCAACAAGAACCCGATTCGGGCGTTGTTCTGGATGTTCATTATTCAAGCTGCTGTCCTGGTCCTGCTGACGTTCCTGGCTCCCTTTAAAGCAGGTGGCATCATCGGCGTCATCTTGATGGGCCTGTTCGCCTTCATGAACGTACCTGGTCTACAATTGTACGTTGTCCAGCTCGCAGAAAAGTATGTCCCTAGTGCAGTTGATGTCGCATCGGCGATTAATATTGCTGCATTCAACGTAGGGATCGCTATTGGGTCGGTAGTTGGTGGTGTTGTGGTTGACCATATGGGCTATGTGCATACCCCATGGATCGGTGCCATCATGGTGTTCTTCGCCATCATTCTGACAGGCATCTCAGCCAAGCTCGAAAAAAATTAAGACGTTCTTCTTTCAGCTAATGGTGGGAGGCTTACATTAGGCTCACCTGTCTAATCAGAACAGGCCGCTTCAATCCCATTTCCCCCTTCATTCAAATAAGGGGCAGGGACTGAGCGGCCTACTATTGTTGAAAACTGCCTACTGCTGCGGCACAGCCTGCAAGTTCTCTGGTGCTCTCTGTTTCAGGATCGGGATCATCAGCAGTGCGCCAAGCAGGAACAGAACGCCGGCTCCCGCATAAATTGATACCAGCGGATAGGCGTACTTCAATGTGCCGGCCAGAGACATGGAGATCACCATCATCCCTGTGAACATTGGCATCAGCACCCCGTTCACCCGGCCCACGATGGATTCATGCGACCATTTCAAGATCATTGTGCTGATCCCGATCTGGATGCTTGGGAAGGCTAGACCGTTCACAAACTGCGCAAGCAATGTGATGCTTACACTTGTCGAGAGCCCAATAACGACCGTACACAAGGCACTAACCAGCATACCAAAGCCCAGCAGAGCCTGCGGAGGCACACGTTTCGAGAAAGCAGCAATAACCCCGCCGCCAATTAGCATAGCTGCCCCATTCACGATCAGCATGTATTGCAGAAAATCCTCCGGCTTACCCAGCCGCTCCGTTACGATAAACAAGCTTAAGGCCTGGGCTACACCAACGGCCAGACCGGCAAGAATAAAAGCCGCGCCAAGCATGCGCAGAACCGGGCTCTGCCATACATAACGGAAGCCCTCACTCAATTCCTTACGGAACTGTCCCTTGGTATTAGCCGCCCGTGGCTCGATTTTATCCTTCGGCAACCTGAACAGTACGAGTGCAGAGAGCAGGAACACTACTCCCATGACCGCTATAGAATACTCCAAGCCCAGATTGCTGTACGCAAAGGTACCCAGCATTGGTCCAAGTACCATGAAGATCGCCATCAGCGACTGAAATAGTGCCATCCCTTGCTGCAGTTGCTCCTCAGGCACATGCTGCTTGAAGAGGCGCATCCCCGAAGGCTGCGAGAATTGAGACAGGATCGCCGAGATGAAAGTCACAAAGTACACAGAGTGCCAGCTGCCAAAATGAATGGTCAGGAGAACAGCAAAAACAGATACCGCTGACAGCAAATCACACCAGATCATGGTCCGCTTGGGCCGCCAACGGTCTGCAAATGTTCCGCCAATGAAGGAGAACACAAAGATCGGCGCAAATTCGGCCAGACTGATCAATGAGATCGCATACGGATCCTTGTTTGTCTTCTCCGCAACGTACAGCAAAATGGCAAAATTGCGGACCCAGATTCCGATCTGCAGCAGTACATTAGAAAATATGATCGTCTGGATGAAGCGGTTGCTGAGAAGACTTGGTGATTTCGTTGCATTAGGCACTGCACTCAACGTTTTCAACTCTCCTTTATTAGGGGATCTCTCTATAAATATTGAAATATATGGATGAGTATAATCAGTGCGCGGATATTTGTAAATGAGTTCTTGTTAAAAAAAGACCCTCCTTTTGTAAAAGAAGGGTTACTTAACGATTCTATTGCGAATAGCAAATACAACAGCTTGTGTACGGTCGTCTGCGCTGAACTTTTGCAAGATACGGTGGACATGAGTTTTCACCGTACTCTCACCGATATAGAGCGTAGCCGCGATCTCTTCATTGCGCAGCCCGTATGCCATTTGCTGGAGAACCTCCAGCTCCCGTTCAGTCAGTGAATCGAAGGCTGGTAAGCGGTTCGGCACATGGTCCTCCTGAGGGATCGGCGCCCTGGAGCTCATAGCCTTCCCAATCACCTTGGAGGCCACTGCCGTCCGGAAAATGGCCTCGCCACGGAAGGCCGCTCGCACCGCATCCACCATATCTTCCGGAGCGGCATCCTTAAGCAAATAGCCAGCCGCACCGGAACGGATGCCATCATAGACGTAGTCTTCCTGGTCAAAGGTGGTGAGGATGACGACTTTGCAATCCGGATTATGCTCCAGAATGGCAGGTGTTGCTGCAATTCCGCTGCCACCGGGCATCTGAACATCCATCAGCACTACGTCAGGTCCGACCTGCCGGACAAGCTCCACGGCCTCCGGTCCGCTTTCTGCTTCCCCAACCACCTCCATATCGTCCTGCGCATTAATGATGTAGCGCAAACCGTGGCGAACAAGCTGCTGATCATCCACCAGTATGACACGGATCATGGATCCCTTCATGCTCTCTCCTCCTGTCTCTCTTCCCCGTCACCCAATGGCAAAGTAACCACCAGTCTCATGCCGTGCGGCTGGACTCCTTGTATCGTCAAGGTGCCACCCGCTCGCTCACAACGGGCTTCCATACTGGTCAGGCCGAACCCGGGCTGCAGTGTAGTCGCAGCCTGCCAGATTCCGTTGTCCGCAACCGTCAGCGTCAACTCCCTGTCATCGCTGATAATGCCCACTTCAACATGGGAAGCCCCCGCATGCCTAATCACATTCGTGAGTGCCTCCTGCAGCACCCGGTACAACAGCTCGGAAATCTCTGTTCCCCATTCATGATCGTCCCCGTCAGCGGACAATTCGATCGTAAGCCCGGCTTGCTCCTGCACCTGCTTGACAAGACTTTGCAAAGCCACAAAGCCAAGCCTTGCCTCATCCGTTGCCATCTGCCGGACGACAGAGCGAACATCCTGTAGACAGTGACGGGCGACGTCAAGCACGGTCCTCAGCGACCGTTCGCCTTCGGCGGCATCACTTTTCATCATAAAAGGCAATGCTTGAAGCTGTACGATGACGGAAGTCAGGCCATGGCCGATGCTATCATGAAGATCGCGGGAAATACGGGTCCGTTCCTCCAGAACAGCATAACGAAGCAGTTGTACTGTAGCCTCTTCCAGTTCATTGTGAGTATGCTGCAATTGATGATGTGCCTGCTCTAGTTCCGTATGAACCGCCTGCAATTGCTCATAATGGAGCATCCTAGACTGGGTAGCTTCCCTGCGGACCCGCACTCCCCAAAATATAATGTACGTACCCATGTGGAGAACAGAAGCGACTAAAATATCATTCTTCTGCACCCCGGACAGAAAGAAAATGAGCGCATCACCTGATATCATCATTACGCCCAGCAGAACCGAAAAAAACAACGGAAGCCGAAGCGTAGCATAGCCGATAAGATAGAAAACAAAGACAATCAGCGGTACCGAAGTACTGGACATCTGGCAATAGAGCAGTGTCAGCAGCCAGCTGAGCAGAATCATAGTTCCACGCCAGTAGGCCTTGACGATCGACGCTGGCAACCACAAGAGGACCAAATAAATCAGCACCGCCAGTATTCCCACTGCCGGGCCTGCTGCAGGGAACCTGGACGAATGCACTATAATTTGGGGAACAACATTTAGAGTATATAGAAGTATAAGACTAAGAACGATCTTGCGCTGATGAGTCAGCAGGAAACCTGCCAGAGGACCAAGCCTTTGTTTAATTTTCATAGTAGGATCCTTTGGTTTAAAATGATATCTCATTATAACATCGTTGTCTCTATCTGCCGGAATATCCTGCCAATTGTTTGTATTTCAGATAGACAAAATAGCGGCGAGCGAAGACGTTGGCAAGCGAAACGAACAGCAACCCGGTGCTTATAGACAACACAGCATGATGCGCACCCCAGTACTCCGTAAGATGGCGAATCAGCATCACGGCCAGGAAAATCACAATGCCGGCTATCGAGCCCTGCGAAGTGATTTTGCCCGTATCAGGATTCACCCGCACCTTCTGAAGCTTGCCTCTCCAAGCGCCCAGAGCAAGACCTAAGACGATACAGATCAGGTAGACCAGTAAACTGCCAGGAGTAAGGTCGATTGTAGTCACACTGGACAACATCAAATATGCAAAGAGAACCGGGGTAATCCATAAACGGGAAGGTCTGATTTCTTTTTCCCGCAGATTTAAAATTACAACAAGGATCACCACAATCACATAGTTGGTCATACTCATTTGAAATTCCTCTTTTCTGTGACAATTTGAAAGGCATGACATCATTGTACCGAAACCTCGGTTCCAAGGAGTCCACCCACAGGTTGATGCTCACACTCCACCCGGAGATGGACCTTGGGAAAAGTATCTGAAATGCCTGATGCAGGCATTTTTCCCTCTAGGCCCTGCAATAATACGTTAAGAACGCCTCAGCCTCGCGATATGGACCAAAGCAAAAAGACACAGCCCATTCAGGCTATGTCTTCATAAAAGCTTGTCTTAGTTATTTTCCGGAATGGACAGCCAGGCCCGCTGATTTTGCCAACTCACCTGAATCGGGGTTTCAAAGAAGGCCGTCAGGTTAGCGCTGGTCAGAACCTCTTGCGATTGACCTTTGGAGTAGACCTCGCCCCGCCGAATCAGCAAGGTCTGATTGAATACGGGCAGAATCTCTTCGATATGATGGGTAACGAATAATAGCGTTGGGGCATCCGGCTCCTGGGCCAACTCACTGATGCTCGTCAGCAGCGCTTCTCTGGACAGGAAATCAAGTCCGTTCGTTGCTTCATCCAGAATAAGCAGTCTAGGCGAAGCCATTAGCGCCCGGGCAATCAGAATCTTCTGCTTCTCGCCTTGCGAACAGGATTGATACGCACGATCCAGCAAATGAAGGCAGGACAGACGCTCCATCAGCTTCCGTGCCTGTTCATAATCTTCCTCACTCGGCTCGGTGTATAACCCGATGGAGGCATGTTTTCCGCTGATCACTACATTCTGTGTCTTATCGTTGGCATGCAATCTCTCTTGTAATGAGGAGCTGACCCAGCCGATGGATTTGCGCAGCTCCCGAAGGTCCACATCCCCGAATCTGTGCCCGAGCACAGACACCTGCCCCTTGGTCGGCCAGATATAACCGTTGATGACGTTTAACAGCGTCGTTTTACCCGAGCCATTAAGTCCGAGGATCGCCCAATGCTCCCCTTTGGTCACGGTCCAGTCAATTTGCTCCAGGATCGTCTTGTTCTCCCGGTACCAGCTTACATCGTTCACTTCGATCACATTCGTCATCTGCATAATCACTCCTTGAAGGAAAATGGAAGGCATTCAGCATATCATCTGATGTTTAAAACCAAAAAAATCTAATCTTGATTCAGGAACCTCTTAAGCTGTCCTACCGTCCCGTTCAAATTCTGCAACGTCCAGTGCTCGGCCGCAGGCACATCCTTGTCCCGGATCGCCAGATACAGATTCTCGTGAAAAAGGTGATGGTGTTCATGCACATTCTGATCTTTTGCCAGCATATGAAGCGCATCCAGCAGCACCGACGAAAACGTCCTGTACAGATCGGCAGCGATACTGTTTTGGCTAGCCACCGCCACTGCCAAGTGAAAAGCAATATCGGCGTTCAGGTAAGCAGCCGTATCGTCGTTGTCCAGTGCCTGCAACCTCTGATCCAGTGCGATCCGCATGTGCTCCAGGTCCTTCTCGCTCCGCCGCTCGGCAGCCAGCCGGGAAATATCCAGCTCCAGCATCTTCCTTACTTCGTATACCTCCAGCAATTCAGCTCTCCGCAGCCGGTGAACCAGTGGTTCGTGAATAATAGGATCAGCTGTCAAAAACGTGCCAAAGCCCTGCCGCTTCTCCAATAGACCTGCGTGCACCAGCACCCTGACCGCCTCGCGGATCGTCGAACGCCCGACGCCGAACTGCTCCATCAGCTCTGGTTCCGTAGGGATTTTATCACCGTGCTTGAGCTCCCCGTCGGAAATTTTCTTTTGCAGTTGATTGACCACATCATCCACCAGTTTGGGACGATTTAATGTCTTGAATGAAACTTTAGAATTCATCAGATCATCTCCTGTTATTGGATAATATCACGCTACGATTATGGGAGCAACCCTATTTTTTCTAATTCTCATTTGCTACTAAAGAATACAAACTTCATCGGATTCCCATACTAATCCAGTACGATTCAATTATTGAGAGGGGTTTGAGTATGGCTGGTATTTTAGGCGGTAATCCGAAAGATGAGCCCATGCATTATGGAGAGATTTTCAATGTATGGATGACATCAACGGCGGCAAAAGGGCTAGTATCACTCTATCGGGCATTTCAATCCCATGCTGGCGATGATGATCTAAAAAAAGTACTCGGAGATTTAATTAACCAGTCTGAACTGGAAAGCAGTGAGTGTGACGCTCTCCTTGGGACAGCCGGTATTGCTTCAGTGCCGACGCTCCCTGACCGTCCGGAGGTAAAGGTGGAGGATATTCCCGCTGGTGCCCGGTTCACCGATATGGAAATCGCCTCCAAAATCGCTGCAGATAATGCTGCTGGGTTGGTGGGCTGTAGTACCATTATGGGAATGTCCATACGCGAAGACATCGGCGCTTTGTTCGCCAAGTATCATCTCACTAAAGCAGCGATCGGTATAAAAATCCTGCACATGAACAAGAAAAAAGGCTGGCTGATCCCTCCCCCGCTACATATTAAAAGCTGAGCGCTACCATTTCCAGACATTTATTGTTTAGCCGAAACAGCCCGCGGGTATTTTTCGCGGGCTGTTCGGCTGCCGGTTCTCCAGTTTTAAATGGTGAAAGAACGCTGACCCAGCCTGTCCCGGATGAACCCACCAATATGATCTATCGCCTGTTGTGCTTCAGGCAGCATGTGGGCCAAGAATTGAAACACGCTCCACATATTCTCCCAGACTTCCAGTTCAACCTTAACGCCCGCCGCTTTGGCCCGTTCTTGCAATCGGATTGAATCGCTTAACAGCACCTCATGATCTCCAACCTGTATCCATAAATGAGGCAAGCCCTGCAGATCCATCCTTAGCAGAGATAATAAAGGGTGCTCTTTTCCTACGTTACCTACATAGTCTTCCAGTATCCTCTGATTGGCGGACCGGCTCCCTGTTGGATCAAGTGCTGCACGACTGCTATACGATTCCCCGTCCAGGTGAACGAGATCCGTATGCGGGGACAGCAAAAAAGCTCCGGCTGGCAGCTCCTCGCCTTGGTCCCGCAATGATAATAGTGTCATAAGGACAAGCGTCCCTCCTACAGAATCGCCTCCCAGTATAATATCACCAGCAGCATAGCCCTGATTCCGCAGCCAGCAGTACGTGTTAAGGCAATCCTCATTAGCGGCTGGGTAAGGATGCTCTGGGGCCAGGCGATACTCCACAGTGAGTACCTTGCTCCCGCTGGACTTTGCGATTCTAGTACAAAGATCCCGGTAAAAATCGCAAGTTCCGGCAACAAAGCCCCCTCCGTGAAAATACAGAATCGCCTTGTTCTCCATATCTGGAGCCAGATTGCCAGGAATGGCCCATTCGCCATGCAGTGGCCCGATACTCTCTGGTCGGTACGTCATATCATCATGGCTTGGCATCCCCGCTGCCGGGTTCGCCATACTCTGCCTTATACCTGCCACCGTCTGACTCTCATAGTTATTGTTGTGCCGCAAATATTCTTTAATGGCCTCAAGCTGCTCTATACTCGTTCTTAACATAGTAACGCCCTCCTACTGGTCTTGTTACGACTACTTTAAGACCTGTAGTTAGGTACAGGGTCAACTAGGAATCCATATTGAGGATTTGCAGTGTCGCTTGCACGCCTGGATGCATATCCGTGGACTGCAAGTTGCTTTTCAACTGATTCAGCGCCAGGAGCATTTCTTCTTTTTTCGAGATCTCGGATCTGATCTTCTCCTGCTTTCGGTCTATTGTCATTAGAAAATCATCTATGTTGATTTCACTATTTCTGGATTTAGTTAGAGCCTTTCTAATTTCCTTCAGCGTGAATCCGCAGGATTTGGCGTTATGAATAAACGTCAGCCGGTCCAGCACCTCTTCCGGATAGAGACGGTATCCAGATTCTGACCGCTGCAGCCGGGGCAGCAGCCCTTGCTTCTCGTAATATCTCAACGTTTCCATATTTACATTGGCTAATTTCGCTACCTGTCCACGCAAGTATCCCGTCACCTTCTTGACTCCTCCCATCATCCATCTCTTCTTATTCTAGCAAAAAAATTCCAAGACCTGAATATCAGGCCTTGGAATCATGCGAATCTATCTATTTTGTTACATAACGAAAAGACGAACGAATGACTATTGATTCTTTTTGGCTAACAGAAGCTTAACAATCGAGTCTAGCTGCATTTCCAGAGAGTAGGGGTCCTCCATAACAAATTCATCGCCTTTTTCATCAAATGAACCGTACATGTAGACCTGACCCTTTTGAACAGCGGGCAGACCCTTCCATAATTCACTATCCAGCACATCACTCGCTCCTTCGTCTTTCGCACCGTATACAAAGATATGATCACCCGTATATTCAGGTAGAAGCTCAAGTGAAATATTCTCAAATCCCTCTTTCATATTCAGTGCCTTCTCCGTAGGCGGAAGCTTAAGCATTTGATAGATTGTGGAACTGCCGTAGTTGCCGCCTTCTGCCGCCAGAACATACAATGACTTATTAGCCACCTGTACAATGGAGACCGTCTCGCCTTCTTTGATGATCCCTTCAATGCTCTTTCGAGCCTCCTCGACTTTACCCTCATACTCTGCTATCCATTGCTCCGCGACCTCTTGCTTGCCAAATATCTCACTGATTCTGCGGAATTTATCCAGCGGTCCTGCGGTAGATAAGCCTTCCCAATATGGAAGGAATACCGTTGTACCGATCTTTTTGTAATCCTCGATATTCTTCTCTATCGAACCTATGATTAGATCAGGCTCCAAATAAGTTAATTTCTCCAGATTCATAGGGAACCCTCCGAGGTCCTCAATACCGGCCAGGATCTCCTTGGATATCCCCGACTGATCGAGCCAAGCCTCGTTCAGCATGAAGGTTCGCACGCCTACCGGAATAATCCCTAATTTCAAAAGATGGCCCATATACTGATCGGACACTACCCGCTGCGGATCTGCCGGCACTTCGACATCCCCCATTAGCGTAGATACCGTTCTTGTTTTGGATTGTACAGCCTCCGGCTGCCCGTTGTCCTTAGGCTGATTATTTCCGGTCTCAGCAACCGTCTTAGCAGGCTCTGCCTGCGTTCCTCCACCAGCTGCTGGCGAGTTTGCGCAGGCTCCCAGCAACAACGATAGACACAACAGCATCGTCATTGCGGTAATTTTGATTCTACCGTGCATGAATAAATCCCCTTCCACATTGTTCTGATATTGATAATCAGTATCAGTATAATGGGTGGATGGGCTCTGCTGAAGTGCATATTTTGCCATTGATAAGGGCAAATCCTGATATCTCGCATGATGCTGACGTTCTTTTTTGAAGTGTACAGGGGATAAGCCCTTATATTTTTTGAAGCTGCGGCTTAAAGAATGAGCATCCGGGTAGCCCACATTCTCCGCAATTTCCTGTAAGGTCGCGTCCGTCTGCATTAGCAGCTCCATCGCCCGGTCGGCACGTACCTGACCCAAGTAATGAATGGGGCTAGTATGCATTTTGTGCTTGAACAGCCTGGACAGATGTCCTGCGCTACACTCCAATTCTTCAGCAATCGACTCCAGTGTTAGAGGCTTGCTGAAGTGTTCACGAATATACTCCGCAGCCTGCAATACCGGATCAGGCTTCAACGGACGTATGCCTTGACGGTGCATCTGCCCTAACAGGTCGTACACAAACTGATGGAATATTGCCCTCACATGCAGTTTGCCAAGTCCCGTCATCTGGCGCCATTCCTGCTCCAGCAGTTCTACTTTATTATGCAGGGACAAGGGATTGTGCGGTGGAAAGGCATATTGATCTCGGAAAGGATTCTCCCTTTCCAGCAGCTGAACAATTTCCTTGCGGGCCGGAAGGGCAAGAATGGCTTTATATAAAATCATATAGTATTCAAGCTCATCCTCTGCAGCAATGTTCAATGACATGCCCTTCCCGCCATGCAGAATATGGAACCGCTCCACGCTATGTATCCTCTGATCCAGCCATACCCGGGCGCTGCCACGCACAGTATATAAGAAGGCGCTCGAAGGCAGACGGTAGTCCCGCAGTTCCCCATCCTTTTCCATTCTTTTGTGACGGACATCCATCACTTTTATAAAAACATGATTCCACAGCTTGATGTGATCATTCAATTTCATGAACGCTGTTCAACCTCCGATTCAAACCTAACGTTCTCTCTTTTCCCGCTTCTTGGACGTAACTCTATTATAGTTGATAATCATTCTCATTGACAATGAATGCTTAATCAATACAAAAAAAAGCCCGGATAAAGCTCATCCAGGCTTCTTCTCACAATATTTGAACCCACTTCCATTTAATCTCTATCAATCCACCAGATACAGGTCGCCGAAGGCGTCAATATCCTTGGAGGTCCCTATGCCACTATTGTATTCGACCCAGCCTTTACGCCCTTCTCCGTCATTGTCATTGACCAGGATTGAGAATTTCAGCTTCAGGCCCTCTTTCACCAATGTGGTCTCATGGCTTAACTCTTCCCACGGAATCGCCAGCTCGTAGGTGGTTTTTAAGCCCTCCCGTTGGATGGCGTATTTAAGGTCTACAGCATCGCCCACTGGGAAGCCGCTTGGCGCGATCCAGCGCCACTTGTACAATGTCCCGTTGTCACCCCTTGCGGCACCTAGTTCATGATATTCTGACGGAACTGTGCCATCTGAGTTGGCTATGCCTATCCCGATCTGGATGCTGTCCCCGCTCCAGATGGCATCCCCCGATGCCGGCTGAACATGCTTGTCGTCAGTGACCTCTACCCCAAGATACAGGTTGTGATCATCCCAGGAGAGCTGGCCGGTGGCGCTAAGATCCTGCTCTCCTTTCCAGTCGTTGACCCTGACATCCTTCACAGCAAATCTAGCAGAATTATTCCACTCCGACAGATCGCCCTCGATCTTCAACGGCTTGCTGAGCTTTGGGATTAGAAGAGCATTGAAGGTATCCAACGCTGTCTGCAGCAGTGTACCCTGATCGTTAGAAGCTTTCAGTGTGCGGTGGCCCCTTGCCAATTCGGGAAGATCAACACGTACCTTCTCGCCTGGTTGCAGTGCCTCCACAGCTGTTGTAAAAGTACCAGGGGTAGATTGTGCTGTCTCATAATCCACTTGCAATAAACCGCTGAATTTGTTCTTGGACCGGTTAACAACGTCCATATGAGTTCTTACCGCTTGCCGTGATTGATCGTAGAAAGTCATATAATGTACCTCCAACGGATCAATGACATTCACATTGACGGTAAAGCCCTGGGCGGTCTCGCGCCCTTGGCCCTGCCACACATCAACGGATAGATTTCCTCGCTTAACGCCCTCTGGAGTCTGGATCTGCAGTGTGTGGTTCTCTTGTCCTATGAGCTCCCATCCATTCGGCAAAGAAACATTAAGCTGCTCCCCGGTAGTTCCTCTGTAAGCTTCGGGAAGTTTGATTTCAAAAATATCACCAGACGCAACGGAGAGACCGGAATTCTCCGGCAACCGGTCAAGGCCTCGGCTGTTCCGAACATTCCATAAAAAATGCGAGGTTGTCTCCACGATCTCGTCGATATACTTCGTGTTCTTGTAGTCGTGGCCTACGCCCTCCATCGTAAGCAGATTATGATAAATTCCCTGCTCCTTCAATTGGTTGCCCAATTCCACACTTAGCTGGTATGGAACCAGCTTGTCTATGGTCCCATGGATAATAAGAAACGGAGGAAGCTTGCTATCCGGAAGCCTTGTCATATCCCCGCCATAAATATCCACAATGGCAAAGACAGACTGTACAAGGGCCGGATCACTGGACAAAGAAAGATTGACAAAATTTATAGAAAGATGGCCTCCAGCAGAATCCCCACCGATCACAATGTGTCCGGCATCCAGTCCGTAAGTCGCTGCATTATCGTTAATCCAATGAATCACGTCCCGTATATCCTCGCAAGCATCGGTAAGCGTGCGGCTGAAGTTAATAAACGGGTCTGTCTTCAAGCGGTAATCCACGGACAGGACCACATATCCCCGTTTAGCCATCGCCGTTGCAAAATCGGCAGCATCTTCCTTGCCTCCTCCTGAATAACCGCCTCCATGGATGAAAACGAAGACCGGTCTCAGCTTGTTGTTGTCGCCAGTGGGCTGGTACAGGTCAAGCTTCAACGCTTCCTCCGCTTCTGTCTCATTCTTCTTCTTGGCATACAAAATATCACGTTTCACCTCAACCTCATAAGCCGGGGTCAAGTACTGCACCGGTTCTTGCTCATAAATCGCCTTAACGTTGGACTGTGCTCCACTGTTATTGACAGGAGCGACGGCTACCACCTCCTTCTCTTGATTATCAGAAACTTTGTTATCCTCGCGGTTATACAAAAATAGCCAGGCACCCAGAACAATAAGCAGAATCGGAATCACATAAAAAAGCCTTTGCTTCACTGTGATAACCTCCTAGAATGTTTTTATTTGCATACTCTTCACCCGAATCCAATGCCTTAGGATATATAATTATAACGGTCTGTTTACATTCTAGGTTTCTGGAAAGCATTTAACAATTATGTATTCCTTCGAAAATAGAGTGTATTATTACGTATTTCTATCATTATTTGTGAATTCAGAGACATGCCATTATTAGGACATAATAAAAAATCGCCTATAACCATAAATATGGTGATAGACGATTTTAATTTCCCATATGATCTGACAGCTATCCGTTATCTGTATTGAACGCAGCCCCCAGCGTTACAATCTCCGCTGGGCCAACGCTGACCTTCGCGCTTCCTGCTGAAGCAGGCAGCGGCTCGCTCCGCTCCTCCAGCACCGTGCTCCGGTAGAGCATAGTGGCAGGTCTAGTCACTGTCACACTCAATTCAGTCTCTTCCTCTGTCATATTGTACCACCTTAGCACAAGATCATCACTATGCTCACTGACCTTCACAGCTGTGAGCGCTAGCCCTTCACCTGCCCACTCGGCAAAGGTATGCTCCACAGGCAGCGTTCCGCTCTGCATAGGAGCCTGCACAACCGTTATGGGTGACTGGTTCTGGTAGGCCAACGCAAAAGATTCTTCTCTGGCACTGCCAGCTCCATGTGGAATCACCGCATATTTGAAGCTATGGTTACCAAGGCATTGAGCTTCTGGTGTAGGGAATACCCCCCAATCACCCAATTCCCCGACTGCACGAAGCAGGGTAACGGCAATGGTTCCCTGACCATCACGCAGTACCTCGTACTCGTTCAGGCCTAGGTTTCTAATGGTCAAGCCGACGTCAGGGCTGCTTACATTAACAAAGGCCTGCTGATGCTGGCAATGGCTAGGATTGATCCATTCCGCAGCAGGTACGGTATCACGCAACGCCACCTCGAACACAGAATCCACCCGGTGTACCGGAGATTCTATGCCTGTGGGGAACAGCACCCGCAGGCGGTGATCCTGAACCTGATTGTCTATAAGCGTCTCCACATGAAGCTGCGGATCGCCTTGAATCAATGTGAGGGTGGTCGTGATCCGAAACGGAACGCTTTGCGGGCTTCGGGCCGCTGTCCGCTCCAGAAACGGAACGAACGCCTCCCGCTCCGAAACCAGCCGCTCGTCCGCCCCTTCAGGCAAGGACCAATCATGTATGATTTCCACACTCTTACGGAACGAACCAGATGGAAGCTTCACAATACTGGCCCGCAGCCCTTCTGTGGTCAGCGGCTGATCGCCTTCCGGAGCCTTGAAAATATACTCGTTCCCAATATCCCCGATATTCTCATATACGCCCAGACCCGGGAAGACACCGCCGCTTATCTTATCTGTTACAGTATAGGAGCCATTCTCCTGCACGGAAACATGCAAAAAATCGTTCTCCAGAATGTACTCCTGTTGCTGCTGTTCCTGCTGCTCCCTCTCAATGTTACCGGCATTCAACAGGTCAAGCTTCTCTGAAGATGCTGTGTGGCTAACCCCCGATACCGGGACAAAAGCATAGGTCCGGTATCCCAGTACAGGCACCCGTTCAGCTAACAACGTTACGCTCACCATTCTCGCCATATAGGGCTGGCGGAAACGATCCTCCGGCAGATCGTAGCCGAACCGTACACCCAAATCCGTGATCTCTGCGGGTATAATCTTCCCAGAAGCATCTTGAACCTGGCCAGTTACAGCTTTCGCGGTAAGCTCGTGAATAATATCAGCCCTCTTCCGACCCTTCATGTAGATACGCTCTGTCTCAAGCTCTACAGTGATGGCTGATGTTCTGACCCAGCCAGAGGTGTTCAGCGCAACGAATGACACCGCGCCTTCAAGCTGTCCAAAGGCACTTGCAGTGTCAATACTGCTAGTGATGACATCCGCACTCTCTGCTATGATCTCTTCCGCGATGGCATCTGCCTTCGCGAAGCGGGTCATCATCTCGCGGTGCACCTCATCCACACTGCATCCGCAAATGCTGTCATGGGGATGATTCTGCATCAGTGTCTTCCATGCAAAGCGCAACAGATGATGCGGGTACGGCTTTCCAAGCAGTGCGGCGAAGGCAGCGAGCGGCTCTGCCGTACGCTCCAGTAATGCCTGCGAGTGCTGGTTGGCCTGCTTGATATATACACGTGCAGAAGCCGTATTTACTAGCGTCCACCAGCCGTCTGTCCGCTGGCTGCGCAGCTCTCCACGCACCGTGGATAGACTCTGCGGCAAGGAGGCCTGGACTTGACGCACATATTGGCCGAAATCGGAGTGCACAAATTGAACATCCGGGAACAGACTCCGCGCCGTATCCAGAGCGGCACTCAGGTCACTCTGTACCGGTTGATGATCGCATCCATTCATAAACAGCAGATGAGGTGTGGAAGCATAGGCTCCTGCATCCTGCAGACGCTTGTTCCAGTATTGCTGTGCTTCAGCAGCATCGACCGGAATCTCCATCCCATTGTTATACCAGTTGGCGAATAGGATGCCCAGCACTTGCGAACCGTCAGGCGATTCCCAGTTTAGCTCAGAATACGCCGACTCATAATCACCCTTCAATTCATTATTGAAGCCAACAGGCTTCACCCCCCGGCCAAAGACCGCTACGTCTATACCTGCTTGCCGTAGGAGCTGGGGAGCTTGCCCCATGTTGCCAAAGGAATCCGGGAAATAGCCGATTTTGGACACCGCTCCATATTCCGCAGCATCTCTATGCCCGATTTGCAGGTTGCGGATATTGGCTTCCCCGCTGGTCAGAAATTCATCTTGCAGGATGTACCAGGGACCGATAACCAGCCTTCCCTCTTGTACCAGCCGCTTCAGAATATCCTTATTCTCCGGCCGAACCTGCAGGTAATCCTCCAATACAATCGTTTGGCCGTCCAGATGAAAGCTGTGAAACTGCGGATCACGATCCAGTAAGTCAATCAGAGTATCCATCAGTTGGATTAACCGCACGTGATGCTTCTCGTAAGGCAGATACCATTCCCTATCCCAATGGGAATGAGCGATAATATGGGCAACTTTTTTTGTAGTCATCTGATCAGTTCCTTCCGAACATTATTATTCTTTGATTGAGCCTAGCATAACGCCTTTGACAAAATACCGCTGGAGGAATGGATAGAGCAGCAAGATCGGTACTGTCGCAACAATGATCGTTGCATATTTGATCGTCTCCTGAATCAGACCTTTGTCGACATCCGCCACGGTACTCATCATGGAGTCTGTGCTGTTCGTAATCAGAATTCCCTGCAGAACGAGCTGCAGCGGGTATAAATCCTTGTCGCGCAGGTAAATCAGCGCATCCATATAGGCATTCCAATGCCCTACACCGTAGAAGAGAGTCATTACAGCCATAATTGGCAATGAGACCGGGATAAAGATCTGGAACAGAATACGAAAATCATTGGCCCCGTCTATCCGCGCTGATTCTTCCAGCGCTGCGGGGATACCTGCAAAGGAGGTACGCATGACCAGCAGGTTCCAGGTGCTGATCGCAGACGGCAGAATCATCGCCCACCGCGTATCGAGCAGCCCCAGATGCTTCATATTGAGATAGGTAGGAATCAGACCCCCGGAGAAGAACATCGTGAATACGATGGCAAACATAATGGGTCCGACGAATCGAACACCCTTACGAGACAGCGCATAGGCAGCGAAGCTGGTCAGCGTCAGATTCAGCGTCGTACCGACGACAACGTAAATCATAGTATTGAAATAACCGATAGAAATCATTGGATTCTCGAATACCAGCTTATAAGATTCAAGACTGAAGCCGGTCGGCATCAACAGCAGCCCCTGATGCTGAATCAGATCGGAAGGGTTACTGAAGGAAGCAAACAGCACATACAGAAACGGATACAGGGTAACAGCCATCAGCACCACCATAAATACGTTGATGCAGATATCAAATAGCCGTTCTCCCCAGGAAATATGAGACTTCAAGGATCATTCACCCCCTGGAATGGACTACCACAGACTTGTTTCATTGATCTTCCGGCTGATCTTGTTGGCCGAGACGAGCAACAGGAAGTTAATCACATTGTTGAACAGGCCGATTGCTGCCGAAAAACCATAATCCATCTGAAGCAATCCTCGCCGGTATACGAAGGTGGAGATCACGTCCGCCGTTTCATAGGTTGTTGAGTTGTACAACAAAAGAATCTTTTCCAGACTGCCCCCAGCCATCAGTGTACCGAATCGCAAGATCAGCATAATGATGATCGTCGGCATAATCCCCGGGAGGGTGACATGCAGAATTTGCTTGAATCGTCCTGCACCATCAGTCTTGGCAGCTTCGTAAAGACTGGGGTCAATACCCGCAATCGCCGCCAGATAAATAATCGAGCCCCAGCCTACTCCTTGCCAGATTCCGGAAGAAACATAAATGGTCCGGAACCATTCAGGTACAATAAGGAAAGAAACCGAAGGAATACCGAAAAAGCCAGTCAACTGATTGATCAGACCGTTCCCGGAGAGAAAGTCGACCAGCATTCCCGAGACTACGACTATTGAGATAAAGTGCGGGAGATACGTAATGGACTGCACCACATTTTTAAATACACGGCTTCGAATTTCATTAAGCAGCAGGGCCAGAATGATAGGAGCCGGAAAGCCGAAAACCAATTCATACAAGCTAATCAACAGTGTATTGCGAATCAAGCGCCAGAAGTAATAACTGTCATAAAATGATATGAAATGCTTGAACCCGACCCATTCGCTGCCCAAAATTCCTTTGACAGGTGAGAAATCTTTAAAAGCAATCTGCAAACCGTACATCGGAAAATAAAGGAATACCAGATAGTAGATCACAACGGGAAGCAGCATCAAATAGATATATTTATGTCGGGACCAGTCTCGCAGCAGCTTCAACACATAGACCTCCTTCATGTACAGAGTAAAAACAGCGGGTCCCAGGCCGGCGCAGGTCAGCGCGACGAACCATTAGGAACCCGCTCAAATCAGCGTTACCGTTTCAAATATCGTTCGTAAGCTGCCTGCTGAATATCAATAGCCTCTTGAATCCCCATGCCTTCAATGGTTTTTACGAAGGTATCGAAATTGTCGATTGGCTCCACACCCATAACGAATCTGTCGAACATCTCGTCACGATAAGTAGTCACATCCGTCATAATCGCTGCCAATCTTGCCGATTCATCATTGGTTAACGACAGCGTTGGAAGCCAGTCACCATTCTCTACATCCATCCAGGTACTGAGCGCTTCCTTCTGTTGAGGCAGCGAAACGTTCTGCTCCTGATAACGTTTATCCTGTACAAACGGACCTCCGAACGGAATCGCATATTGGCCGAGCGCAGTAGCGAAAGCCATGCCATCCGGATTTTTCATAATTTCATCGGTATAGGTAGGAAAGCCGTCCTTCATCTCGTAGCTCTTGCCCTCAATACCAAAGTTGAACAGCATACTTCCCTCTTCACCATATTTGAAATCCAACCATTTTACTGTCTCCTCGATATGCTTGTTGCTGCTGGTAATGGCCGCTCCCACACTGTTGAAAATTGGCGTAATTTGTCCCAGAACCGGCTTGTCGCCCTTCTTGAGCGTTGGATAAGGTGCACCTACCAGGTTAAAGTCGGGATCTTTCTCGGACATCGCTGTCATATATTTTCCGATCCCGCCGCCTACCGCCAGTTCAGATGCAGCTAACAGCCCGCCAGTCCATTTGGCGTCCTTCTGCTTGTCGTCCGTCGCTGCATAATCGCGGTCAATTAGGCCTTCTGCGTACCAGTTGCGCATCGTGTTCAGGAACTCTTTATATTCCGGCTGAATTGGACCGTATGCTGCTTTTCCGTCCTTCAAATAGAATTGGCTGGTAATTCCCCAGGCATTGAGGAACACATTACTGAAATTCAGCATCGTATCCTTTTTAATCAGGAGTGGAATTTCATCGGCTTTGCCGTTTCCGTTGGGATCGCCTTCCTTAAGCGCTTTCAATACAGTGTGCCATTCGTCAATAGTTGTTGGTACCTGAAGGCCTAGCTTATCAAGCCAATCCTTACGGATGCCAAGGCCAAAGTACGTACGCAAGTATGGATCCGCCCGCAGGAAAGGAAACGCATAAATCCGCCCATCGTCCGTGGAAACCTCTTTCTTGATCTCCGGGTGGTCTGAGAGCAGTTTGGTCAAGTTCGGAGCATATTTATCAATGTAATCATTAAGCGGAACAATAACACCGCTGTTCATGGCACCTACACCACCGCCCGGGTAATCATTCCAGCCCCATTCGATAACATCCGGATAAGAGCCTGAGCTCATCAGCAGATTGAACTGGTTCTTCTCCTGACCGGTAGTAGGACTCTGGAATTCAATATGAATTCCTGTCTTTTTCTCTGTCTCTTGATAAGCAGCAATATCATTTTGAGTCTTGATTCCTGGCGCCGCACTGCCCAAACCCTGTACATAATAAGTTAATGTAAGCGGGCTGGATACGATCTTACCATCCTTAGGCTCTTCCACATTCCCCGTTCCCGCCGGTGGCGAATTCGCAGGTTCTTCTGCTTGGTTCCCCCCTGAACAGGCCGATAATGAAACGGTTAGTGCCGTCATGGCCGCCAGCATGGTGATCAGGCTTTTTTTTCCATAACTCATGAATATATTCCCCCCTCTGGTTACTGTATGGTGTGCGTCCACTCGCAACTCCGACATCATCATACCCATGTTACACTGTCGCTGAATATGGCCTGGATGTTACATTGCCATTCCAATTGAAAGATCGGAGACTGCACATATCTAAGATCGATGTTCCGTTTGTGTGTTCGTACGATATTGACCAGGGGTGATCCCCTCATGTTTTTTGAAAAAACGAATAAAACCAATGTCGTTGGAGTAGCCTACCGCACGGGCCACATATGCTACGGTACGATCCGTATCCGTCAACAGCCGTTTTGCCTCCTTAAGTCGGGTCTCTGCTATAAACTCAAGAATCGTGTGGCCGGTAACCTTTTTGAAAAAAGAGGATAGATATGGCTGTGTAATTCCCAATTCATCCGCAATCAGGTTTACACTCAACATGTTCTCGCTGTAACGTTCCCTTACGATCTGTTTGATCGTCTCCAGCATCCGGCTGCCCTGATCACTACGTCCTTCCCGCCAGAGACGGCAGACGGTCTGAAACTCTCCTTTCAGCTGCTGGAATGTACGGTGGGCATCCGCGTTGCCATCGGACTGATTCTGTAAAAGCCGCATAGCAAGCTCCGCATCCGCATTCGGTGTATTCTGGACAATCCGGAACAACGTCGAAGACAAATGTAGCAGGAAATACGAGCCAACCAGCGGACTGCTGCCGTCAGTGCTGTA
This sequence comes from Paenibacillus sp. NPDC058177, assembly GCF_042883835.1. NCBI lineage: Bacteria > Bacillati > Bacillota > Bacilli > Caryophanales > Paenibacillaceae > Paenibacillus > Paenibacillus sp. NPDC058177. Next base: position 197,741 of record NZ_JBHVVB010000005.1, read on the forward strand.
ATGATCCGAATACAAAGCATTCAGAAGCTGTTCTGTTTTCTCTTCCTCACCTGATTTCACATAATTGGTCAACTGCTGTTCGATATCCAACGGATAATAATAAACCGGCGGCCGCTCCCGTAATTGGTCAACTGCGTGATCCTTGGCCTGCTGCTTGGCGTCCTCATCGAGCCGCTTGAGAGCATCGCGGAAGGCTTCGCCGATTGTTTTTATTTCCCGCGCAATGAAGCTCGCACCAATAGACACCTTTAGCCGGAATCGCTTACACAGCATGTGTTCCAGTTGCTCTGTGATCGCTGACAGTTCTGCCGTGCATGCCGCCTCATCGGCTTCACTGAAATTAATCAGGAGAGCAATTCTGCCCTGATCCAGCTCAGTGGTGTAGGCGATATGTCGCTCGCCCACCAGATCGGTGGCAATATTCGAAATAACGAAGTTGATAAAGAGCCATTCTTTAGGATCATTTTCAGTAGAAAAAGTATTCATATCCTCCACGTCGATCAACAAGATCGCAAAAGTATCGGAAATAAAACGAATATCCATGAATTCCAAGGCTTCCGGCTGCAGCTCATGAGGATCTGCGTAGCCCTTGATCAGCCGATTCAGGAAATGAAGACGAATAATGGGTGTCTGCTGCGACAACCGGCCCCGGAGTTCCGTTTCCGTTATTCGGGCCGACTGGATCGATGTATGTATGAATTGATATTCCAGAGGTCCCTCCTTGCGCGGCAGCGCAGGACTGTTGCCCGTTACAACCGATACTAAATCACGGAGTGGGCGTACGTTACGATAGGATAGATAGAACGATACAGCCGCTCCTGAAAGCGCAGCCAAAATCAGCAGCAATAAGGCCCAGCTTCGTACCTCGTTCACTTCCTTCAGAAAGACTACACGGGGAACCTCCAACACAAATTTCCACCCGAAGACGCTTGAAGTCACATAGGAGACTATCATCTCTTTCCCCTCACGCCGGGTCTCCAGCTTACCCTGCTCTCCTTGCATGTCTCCATATGTAAAAGATAACGGTACCTTACTGGCGGCCGTTGTGCTGACCATCCGGTTACTGCTGTCCACAATGTAGATACTACCTTGTCCGGCATCCGCCAAGCCCTGGAACATTTTGCGTAGTTCATCTTCATTAATCATGATAAACAGCGTGGCTAATCCCTTGGAACGGTTGCCGAGCGGAAGGGTCTGCATATATGCTAGAATGTCGCTTGACTCCCCGATACTGCTCCTTGCATGCAGTGATGGCTCGAAGGTACGGAAATGGTATCCGCTTTCAAATTTCTGCACCCATTCATCAGCGCTCAACCCGTCAAAGCGAACGGCCTGCTCAAACAAAATCTCCGGTGTAGTCTTCACGCCCGGCCCCAGCATGGTTCCAGTTTTGGGCAGATATATGTAGTAATCATTAATGAATGGTGTCAATTGCTTGTAGCGCTTCAAATCCTCGGCTAATGCAATCATCTCGTACTGCTCTTTATCAGACAGGGGCGTTCTACTGCTCATTAGCTGCAGCAGTTTGGGATGATTGGCGATCTGCTGTTCCAACTGCTCGATCATTTGCAGCTGCCCATCAGCAAGCTCCCGGAGCTGTCCCAGCATAGCGGAATTACTACGCTCCACGGATTTCACCACCACTTCCCTGGCGCTCCAGTAAAGTATGCTGCCAAGAACAAGCAGCAGCAGAAGTATTGAGATATAGGACCAGAACAATGCCGGCCAAGCGCCTTTGAACCTAAACCATTTCCAGCTTCTCATACCTTTCTTCTCCATCGGCTCTCCTCCGCTTCCGCTCTATTGTTGTGCCCCTAACACCTAGAGGACCTCTATAATCCCGCTTTAGTATACCATCATTACAAGTGGGCAGGACCTAACCATTCGTTCACTGGAGTATCCATTTGTATGATTTGTAAGGAGATACCACTGGAATCCAAGCATAAAAAAACCATCCTCCAATAAGTTACGGAGAATAGTTCTGGATCTGATCCTGCAGAAGGCTTCTTCTTCGGGTGATACGACACCTCATTCCATCATATTTATTGATGCTGGGGATACAACGTTGACGAACTACTCCATTTTCTATTCTATTAAAAACACCTGATACTGCCTGCGGTACTCCCCTGGCGTGAGTGAAGTTTGGCGCTTGAACAAGCGTGTAAAATAGTTATTGTCCTGCAGGCCACACAACTCACCGATCCGTTTCAATGAAAGCTCGGAATGCGCCAGCAGCCGCTTGGCCTTCTCGATCTGAAGATGGTGCCTGTATTGTAGCGGGCTCATCCCCGTATACTGCTTCAGGCAGCGAGCCAGATAATCGAAATGATAGAGCAGATCACGCTCCATTTGCACGGAATCGAACGGCTGCTCTAAATGCTGGTTCAAATAAGCCGCCACCTTCTCGCTGAGAAAATAGGAACGGGCCTGCGGACTGCTGCGTCGCATCCCGTTCTGCAGTTGCAGGAGAAATTGGCCGAGCAGGATATTCAACTCAAAGGAACGCTGTAGGGTCAACACATGGTGCAGCTCAAGCATCTCGGTCAACAGAGGCTGGAGTGAGCGCAGATCCACAGCAGCGAATTTCGGAATCTCAATGACTCCCGGTGGAGCTTCCGTATCCTGATCACTCCGCTGGAGCAGCGGCTGCTGCCAATGTGTCTTCTCCTTCAAGATGGGTTCCACAGACACAGGGTACTGAAAATGAATCCAGTACACCTCGGTCTCCAGCTCGGTCGGCCGTGAGCCGCGATGGGTTTTGCCAGGCTCCAGAACCAGCATCATGCCTTCGGCTACCTCATAACCAATACCATCTTCCTCCATGTGCAGCATCCCTTTGGCGCATATAATGAGATCGAATACCTCGAACTGGCGCTGAGCATGCTGCACACCGGGCTTCCATAACGTGTGACCGATTGCCGCCAGCAATGGAAAGGGCGGGACAGGTAGTTCAAGCACAAGCATGTAACGTCCTCCTGATTTAAAGACACCGAAATTGTACTATACAAAGTCGGAATTGTCGGCTGTATGTCATCCCATAATCCATTAGAGTGGTAGATATAATATGATTCTATCATTTAATGACCAGGGGGACGCAAGCATGAAATTTCGTCAGGTGCATCTCGATTTCCATACATCCGAAGCCATTGAAGGCATTGGCCGGGACTTTTCCAAGCAGCAATTTCAGGAAATGCTCAAGACTGGGCATGTCGATTCCATCACCATCTTCTCAAAATGTCATCATGGCTGGGCCTATCATCCGACAACCGCCAATGAAACACATCCACATCTGGATTTTGACCTTCTAGGCGCCCAGATTGAAGCTGCGCATGAAATCGGCGTGAAGACGCCAGTCTATCTCTCCGCCGGATTGGATGAGCGGCTCGCCCGTAAACATCCACAGTGGCTGATTCGCAATCAGCAGGAGGTCATTAGCTGGACGGGTGACTTCATGACACCGGGATATCATCAATTCTGTATGAACACCCCTTATCTTGACGTTCTGGCCCAGCAGGTGGAAGAAGTCGTGAAAAACTACGATGCAGACGGCATCTTCCTGGATATCGTCGGCGTCCGGGAATGCTACTGTCAATATTGTGTGGCTGACATCCGTGAGCGGGGCTCAGACCCGCGTAATCTGGAAGATATGCGGAAGATGTGGGAAGAGACCTATGCCCGTTATGCCAAAAGAATGAATGATACCGTTCACACGGTGAAGCCTGGGCTTCCGGTATTTCATAACAGCAGCCACGTTGACCGCGGGCGGCGTGACCTTGCCCATGTCAACACCCACCTGGAGCTGGAGTCGCTGCCGACAGGGGGCTGGGGCTATGACCACTTCCCGCTCTCCGCACGTTATGCACAGACGCTGGGCATGGATTTCCTCGGCATGACCGGTAAGTTCCATACCTCCTGGGGCGAGTTCGGCGGGTACAAACATCCGAACGCGCTGCGGTATGAAGCCGCGTTGAGCCTTGCCAACGGAGCGCGTTGCTCCATCGGGGATCAGCTGCATCCCGGCGGCAAGATGGATCTCGCCACCTACACGCTGATCGGCGAAGCTTACCGCGAGGTAGAAGCCAAGGAAGAATGGTGCCAGGATACCACGGGCATCGCTGATATTGCCCTATTGTCACTTGAAGCTGCATCATGGGCTGCTGGCAATGGTCCGATCCCTCAGCACAACAAGCATGACACAGGAGCCGTGCGGATTTTGCTGGAGGGCAACTATCTCTTCGATGTGGTGGATTTGGAGGCAGATCTGGCATCATACAAGGTGCTAATTCTACCGGACGAGATTCAGATTACAGCGCAACTTAAGACTAAACTAGATGACTTTATTGCTGGCGGCGGCAAAATCCTGGCTACCGGACGTTCCGGTCTGTCCGTGGACGGAAGCGGATTTGCACTGGATTTGGGCGTTACTTGGCAGGGGGTATCAGCGTTTCGGCCATCATATCTGCGGCCGTCTTTCGAGCTTCCTTCGCTGCGCACAGCCTCCTTTGTCATTTATACCGAAGGTCAAGACGCTGTACTCTCACCGGGCGGTACTCTGCTCGGCAGCAAGGAAAATTCATACTTCAACCGCGACTTGTTCACCTTCTGTTCGCACCAGCATACTCCTTCCGATCTACAAGAAGCCGGAGCGGGCATCGCAGAGGGACTGGACGGTATCTATGTAGCTTGGCATGTGTTTGAAGATTATGCGGTAAAAGGTAGCCTGCCCGTGAAGGAAATCATCTGCTACGCGCTGGATCGCCTGCTAGGAAACCATAAATCGCTGACTACCAATCTGCCTGCGCAAGGTGTTACCACTTTGCAGGCGCAGCCGGCCTTCAAGCGTTGGGTTAATCATCTGTTATACGCTTCTCCGGTCCGCAGAGGGGAAGGTGTAGAAATTATCGAGGATCTGCTGCCTCTCATGAATACAGAAGTCACCCTTTCGGCGACAGAACAAGTTAAAGATGTATATCTGGCGCCTCAAAACGAGAGTCTTCCATTCAACCAAGTTGACGGCAACTTGAGCTACACTGTGCCGCTGTGGGCCTGTCATCAAATGGTTGTGATTCAATTCTAGTGCGGATGTCCAGCCAATAGTCCATTGTTATACAGAGCATCCCCGCTACCAGCCATGGTCGCGGGGATGCTTTTTAGCTAGACTTAATTTAGTAACGTAGGGATGGTTATTCTCTTAAATGATTCACAGACACCGAAGTAAGTTCAACAACTGCAACTTTAGCTTATCTAGAAAACTTAGATATATACTTTCACCGATTTTTTAAGTGGAATAGACTTTGTAAATACCTTCAATTCGTTTGGTTAACTCGCTTCTTACATGTTCAGGCTCGATACATTCGCATTTGTCCCCAAAGCTAAGTAAATGAGTATATCCATGGTCATTTGCAATGAAGGGGAACTTTGCTATCCACTTAGCACCTTCATAGAAACGAATGTTCTTCTCTCCACAGTACTCGCTCATATAAGGAATAAGTGATTGGTCAAAAAGCAGAGTTAAATGTATGATTTCTTTCTCCGTTATATCTAAAACCTCGTCTTCGATTTGTCTTTTCCTAAATGTATCCTGGTGAGTAACAAGAGAAGAAATGCGGGAAACTTTAAACATTCGGAACCCCCCTTTCTCTGTACAAAATCCTTGCATATACCACACTGAATTCTTCAATACTAGTCTGCAAGGCTCAATGGTGAGTTCCAAAGGAGTCATACCTTCAAAAGGATCTAGATATTCAAATGTAATTAAGCGGTCCTGTTCAATTGCGGTTCTAATTTGCCCCAATTCAGGTGGTTTGACATGAGTACTTCCGAACCAAGGTGAAGGATCAATTGCTATTAGTTTATCTACCAGTTGATTTTCATCTTCCGAGATCAAAGATTTCACTTTAGCAATGGCATTCAAGACTTCATCGCTAGAAACAGTTGAATGGATACTGTTTAATCCAAGTATTAAAACTAATATCTCCGCTTGCGTAAAGATCTTCTTCTCAAATTTGTAACGCTCCATAATACTGAAGCCCCCATTCACACCAAGGGAAGAGGTGATTGGAATTCCGGCTTTGGTAATGGTTTCGATATCTCGAAAGATAGTACGGGGAGTGACCTCAAACATGTTCGCTAATTCAGAGGATTGGCGCTTTAGTTGCTGCACTTGCAGGGAACTTTCAAGTTCTTTTATTAGGGCGAGTATTACAAGCTTTTGGAACAGGCATCATTATTCCTTTAATGTATAACATCGTACTTATTATTTTTCCCATACACAAAAGAGGAATGGCCATGGGATTAGTAACTATGGTTTATACAGCAGCTCCCGCAGTTGGACCCACTGTGTCTGGCTTGATTCTTTCTAATTACACTTGGCATTGGATCTTTTGGATTTCATTCACGCTTATGATGGCTGCACTCATTGTCGGATGGATCTCTATGCAAAATGTATCACAACCCCAAAAAATAAATTTCGATGTTGTATCGTTGGTTTTGTCAACCATTGGATTTGGAGGAGTTGTATTTGGATTTAGTCAAGCTGGTGAAGGGACATCTGGTTGGCTAAGTATTGAAATATATTTGCCCATTATCATCGGGGGGTTAGGCCTCTATTGGTTTATTAAGCGCCAACTTTCAATGGCAGAACCATTAATGGACTTGAGAGTATTTTTCAAACCGATGTTTATTATTGGAAACGTGTTAATTTTCATTTGTATGATCGTCAATCTCTCAGTGACATTGCTCTTGCCAATGTTTCTAATTAGAGTTTTGCATATGGGTGCATTTTCAGCAGCAATTACTTTGCTACCAGGTGGGATTATATATGCACTAATTTCACCGATAAACGGCCGCTTGTTTGATCGTTTTGGACCGAAATGGCTTGTTAGGACCGGGACGATTTTAATGGCAGCAGGCATGTTTTCTTTTATATTTCTAGATCCAGACTCGTCCAAAATGTATATTATACTGATGCACATCATTGTCATGTTGGGCTTATTATTCGTATGGATGCCCGCTCAAACGAATGGAATGACGGCATTGCCACCTCATATGCACAAAGATGGCAATGCCGTCATGAATACCATTCCACAGATTGCAGGTGCCATCGGAATTGCACTTGCTGTTAGCATTATGACGGTGAGTTCGCGTAAGTATTCTGGTGATTTGCTCCCATCTAACCATGAGGAATTTTCAACAGGCGCATTAGTTATGGGAATTCAAAGCTCATTCATATTTTTGTTTATTGTTGCAATAGTGGGTGTTATAGCTTCACTGTTTTTGCGCAGAATACATGGAGATAGTGATCTATCAACGTAATTCAAAAAACAGTTAATTAGAAAGTAATGATTAACAAAAGAAATGGAGAAAATGTATCTATGAAATCAATCGCTGTATTCTGTGGTTCCAAAGAAGGAAGATCTGCAATTTATAAAGAAGCTGCAATAGAACTGGGTCATGAACTAGCCAGACGCGAAATCACCCTGATTTACGGAGGCGCTATTACTGGGCTCATGGGAGAAGTTGCTGATGCAGTGTTGGATAAAGGGGGCCTTGTAATTGGAGTGCTTCCTCATTTTTTACAGACTCGTGAGATTGCGCATAAAGGTTTGACTGAACTTATTATGGTCGATTCTATGCATGAACGTAAAGCCAAAATGGCTGAATTAGCAGATGGATTTATTTCACTCCCAGGCGGGCCAGGGACATTGGAAGAATATTTTGAGATATTTACTTGGGGCCAGCTTGGCCTGCATCAAAAGCCTTGTGGTTTATTGAATGTAAATCAATACTTCGATCCCATTGTATCCATGTTTAATGTTATGGACCGGGAACGTTTCATGCAACCGAACGTTCGTGATATGGTCTTAATAGATCAAACTCCGGAAGGGATACTTAATCAATTTTCAATGTATACTGCTCCTCCTGTCAGAACGTATCTCACGGAAAAACGCACTTGATTAAATGAAGCTCTCCAAACCACAGAATAGCGTTCACTAAAGTACGAACAACTCTCTATTACGTTCTAACGGGAAACGATAGCTTAAATAGCAGATTGCTAATGCAATCTGCTTTCTTTATTGAAGTAACGGGCAAAGTAGTTCCACGTTCGTTAATGTCTGGATAGCCCGTTAAGTGAACGGATCATGCCCCAATCTACTCCTGGATCAGCATCATACCCAGCGCCCATATCTTCTCTATGTTCTGCTCATCCGCAGCGTAAGCGGGATAGCTCTCCGATCCAAAGATATTCCTCAATTGTGCGAGGCCTGTCTCCGTTGTTGCCGGATGCATAATCTCTCTCCTGTGGTTAATGAACCGTCCAGTGACAGTCTTGAATTCGTCAGAGGTGCAGATGTGAAAATAATGATCAGCCATACCGGATGGCAGTGGGTTGGTCAGATTTTGGACCCGTGCCAGCACTCGCCACAGGGGACTCATTTTGTTAATCGTCGCTGTAGACAACTTTACACGATTAATCTGCAAGGCATTCACGTTAATCCCTCGGCTCTTGTACTCTTCGGCCAGCTTGAAGTTCAACAGCAATAAGGCCATCTTGGAATCCCCATACCGCTTATACATACTGAACGGCCGGGTGCTACGGTATTCACCGCGCAAATTATCGAACTCAATCGTCCGTTTGGGATCAAAGAAATGCTTGATATTCGTCGTACAGGCATGCAGAATCCTCGCGTCTGGCGATTGTTCAAGAAGGCCGTGCAGCAAATGACTCATTAGCAAAGGACCAAATGTGTTGGTCGCAAAGGTCAGCTCGATATGCTCGGGGCTGAGCTTATACTCTTTTTCACCATGATTCAAGTAAGCAGCGTTATGGACGAGGATATCCAAACGGGGGTACTTGGCTATAAAAGCTGTACAGAATGCACGGATGGATGCAAAAGAAGACAAATCAACCTCCATAAGATCGACACTCTCGTTACTGGAAAGCCGTATAATCTCCTCCTGGACGCCCCTGCTCTGCTGCAAACTTCGACAAGCCATCACCACATGATAGCCCTCACTGGCAAACTTCAGCGTCGCCGCCCTGCCTATGCCCGAATTTGCCCCAGTAATGATCACCATTCGCTGTTCCATACCCGGCCTCCCTAACATCTTAGTTTGCCTTGGACCTCTAATCTTGAATTACTCAATTCTTTCTATCAAGCCTGTAATGATTATAGCTTTCGTTATCGATCTCAATAATCCCTTGCAATTGAAATCCGGATTTTTGGATGACTTTATTAGACGGCAAGTTAATTAAAAGTGCAATAGCATTCAGCACTTCAACCTTCGTATGTGCGAATAAATACTTGACCATCCCTTGCACGGCTTGTGTTGCGTATCCTTTACCCCTATGATCCCTGGATATTGCGTACATAATTTCTCGGCTTGAGGCCGGCAATTCATCCTTTATCCCTGAAGCGCACCATCCGATTAACTCTCCCGTCTCTTTCAAAACAATACCCAGTCGAAGGCGGAGTTCACCAACATCCCCACCTTCTGCTACAGCCTTCAGAAACTGCCCGTTCTCTGGAATTTCGTAGTGTATGAGCCATTCTTCCCGCTGCTCTTTCGCTACGTTCCAGCCTGGCAAAAATTCATGTATTTCAGGTTGCCAGGTAAGCGAATGAAATGCATCCAGATCAGTAACTATGTATTCTCTTAAAATGATGTCCTGACAGTCAATGCTAAATGTATGACCTTCTTCATGATTATGAGTATAGGTGTCCATGAGATAGCTCCTTCGGGAAAATGTCCTTTTATCCATCATAATCATTTATTAGATTCTATGACTTGGCGAAAATAATTATAGCTAAACTGTACCGTTCATGAAGAAAACCTGAGTGATGCGGGGCGCCTCGTTTTCATCTCACCCATTTCTAGAATTTTTATTAGCCTAAAATCAATCCAATAACTGGTTCTTTATAATCTCAACAAATTTTGTCGATGCTGGCGATAAGGATACACTTTTCAAAAAAGAGATGCCAATACTTCGCTTCGGTATTTCCTCAGTTAATGAAACCTGATGCAATACTCCAGTATTCAAATATTTCTGGGAGAATTCCTTCGTCACACAAGCTACGCCTAAATTGATCTTGGCAAATTCCAGTAACAAATGATGTGAACCCAGTTCAAATTCGGGAGAAATTTTAATTCCTTTAGACAGCATATAGTCTTCCACATATTTTCTGGAGTTGGACTTGGATTCAAGGAAGATTAACGGCAATTTGACGACCTGCTCCAGGGTGACCGTTCCTGCTAACTGGCTCTTAAATTTCTCCCCATATACAAAAATATCATGAATATCAGTGCAGGGGACTAATTCTAGTGCCGGATCTTCCAGCGGAAAATTACAAATACCAATATCCACACTGCCTGATTTAATTAGCGCACAAATCTCAAGGGTAGTGCCGTTCACCATCTTGAACTTGATATTGGGGTAACGATTATGAAACTCTTCTAAGTACGGAAGTAAAAAATACTTGGAAATCGTATCGCCTACACCTATCTTCAACTCGCCAGTCGTTAAATTTTTCAATTCGAGCAGCTTTTCTTCCCCGACGTGGATTAAATTCATGGCCGAATTGGCATAGTCAAATAAGAGGCGGCCTTCATCCGTTAAAAATACACCCTTTGATGTTCTGGTGAATAGCCTGGTATCGAGTTCCCTTTCTAATTGCATAATCCCCTGGCTGACAGCCGGCTGTGTCATATAAAGCTCTTGAGCCGCTTTGGAAAAGCTTGTGTTCCTAGCCACTGTACAAAACACTTTATATAAATCTAACTTACTCACTCCTATAAGCACCTCTTATATCACGTATTCAATATATTAATTTCATTTATACCACTTGCTGAGTGTATATTACAAATAGGAATCCAAATTATGCAAGGAGCGATTATATTGGAAAGAGTCGTCGGAACAGTTGTAAGAGGCCTTCGCTGCCCCATCATTAATCATGGAGACAGCATCGAAGACATCGTAGTAGATAGCGTTCTAAAAGCTTCCGAAGTGGAAGGCTTCAGCATTCAGGATAAAGACATCGTTACAGTTACGGAATCCATCGTTGCACGTGCGCAAGGCAACTATGCTACCATTGATCATATTGCACAAGATGTAAACTCCAAATTTGGAGATGATACGATCGGTGTTATTTTCCCAATTTTAAGCCGGAACCGCTTTGCTATCTGTCTTCGCGGTATTGCTAAAGGCGCTAAAAAAATTGTGCTCATGCTCAGTTATCCGTCGGATGAAGTAGGCAACCACTTAGTGGATCTGGACGAGCTTGATGAAAAAGGGGTTAATCCTTGGACCGATGTACTGACAGAGCAACAATTCCGCGAGCTGTTTGGATATAAAAAGCATACCTTTACCGGCATCGATTATATCGATTACTATAAATCATTAATTGAAGAATATGGCGTGGAATGTGAAGTCATTTTCTCCAATAATCCCAAGACTATCCTGCAATATACTAAACATGTACTGACTTGTGATATCCATACAAGATTCAGAACGAAGAGAATTTTGAAGGCCAATGGCGGAGAAAAAGTATATAGCCTCGATGACATACTGGCTACATCGGTGGATGGCAGCGGATGTAATGAAAGCTACGGTCTGCTTGGTTCTAATAAGTCGACAGAAAATAGCATAAAGTTGTTCCCGCGCAATTGCCAACCAATCGTGGATAACATTCAGCGCAGACTCAAAGAAAAAACGGGCAAGCTCGTCGAAGTGATGATCTACGGGGATGGAGCATTTAAAGATCCTGTCGGTAAAATATGGGAACTGGCTGATCCGGTTGTATCGCCTGCTTATACAGCAGGACTAGATGGCACACCAAACGAGGTGAAATTGAAATACCTTGCTGATAACAACTTCGCTGATTTGAAAGGTGCGGCATTGCAGCAGGCCATCTCTCAATACATTAACAATAAAGAGACCGATCTGGTAGGCGCCATGGAAGCACAAGGTACGACACCTAGAAGATTGACCGATCTGATCGGCTCTTTATCTGACCTGACTTCCGGAAGTGGCGATAAGGGTACGCCAATTATCTTTATTCAAGGATATTTTGATAACTATACGAATTAACGTTTTTTGGGAGCCTGCTCCCAATATATAAGACTACTCGCAAAAAAAGCTGGGCACCTGCAGAGGTACCCAGCTTTACTTTATTTATGGGATATGCCACAGTGATTTCACTGAAAGACATCGCTTGAAGGTTTGTTATATGCCAAGGGTAAATGCTGTTAACTTACTGTCAGCTGCTCGTTATTTGCTTGTACAAGCGCTGCAACTTCCTGCGCAGTTGCACAGTTCAGCGCCTCTTCCGCCAATTGCTGAGCCGATTGGAAAGACAGCTTCGTCAGTTGGCTTTTGGCTGGGAGAATCGAGCTTGCGCTCATACTAAACTCATCCAATCCCAGACCGAGCAATAACGGGATTGCGATGGCATCCCCTGCCATCTCCCCACACATACCAACCCATTTGCCTTCTGCATGCGCTGCGTCAATCACCATTTTGATTAGCCGCAGTATGGAAGGATTATATGGCTGATACAAGTAGGACACCCCTTCATTCATGCGATCGACGGCAAGCGTATACTGAATCAGATCATTGGTGCCGATACTGAAGAAATCAACCTCCATGGCGAACAAATTCGCCAGAACAGCTGTTGAAGGAATTTCCACCATAATGCCTAGTTCAATATCCTCCGCAACCGGAATACCTTCACGCACCAGCGCGTCCTTCTCTTCCAATAAAATATCTTTCGCTTGTCTGAACTCATCCAGCGTAGCGATCATTGGGAACATAATCCGCAATTTGCCACTCACACTGGCACGAAGAAGTGCCCGAAGCTGTGTTCGGAATATATCCTGTCTGTCCAGACATAGGCGGATGGCCCGCAAGCCTAGAAACGGGTTCATTTCCTTGGGAAGCTGAAGATAAGGCAGCTCCTTGTCTCCGCCGATATCCAGCGTCCGAACGACAACGGGCTTATCCTCCATTTTTTCAAGGATTGTTTTGTACACATGGTATTGCTCGTTTTCCGAAGGCATAGTGTCTCTGCCCATATACAAAAACTCTGTCCGGAACAATCCTACCGCTTCTCCGCCGTTCGCTAGAACTCCCTCTACATCAGATAGAGAACCAATATTCGCTGCCAGCTCTACCCCATGACCATCAGCCGTTACGCTTGGCTCATGCAGCAGCCGTTTCCATTCCAGCTTCTGCGCTTCGTATGCAGCCTGCTTATCACGATACAAAGCAACCGTTTCCTGATCAGGATTGACAAACACGCTTCCCGTTAATCCATCCAAAATCAACAGGTCACCATCCTGCACCTGGTCAATAATATGCTTGGTTCCGACAACAGCAGGGATTTCCATAGATCTCGCCATAATGGCAGAGTGCGAAGTTCTCCCTCCGATATTCGTCGTAAAGCCTTTTACATAATTCCTGTTCAGCTGTGCGGTGTCAGACGGGGTTAAGTCTTCTGCAACAAGAATGACATCTTCATGAATAGAACTGAGATCTGTCGACTTGGCATACAATAAATGGTTCAATACACGCTTGGTCACATCTCGCATATCTGCTGCCCGCTCTTGCAGATAAGTGCTCTTCATATCTTCAAACATTTTAATGAACATATTAGAAGTTTCTTGCAGTGCAAACTCGGCATTGCAGTGGCCGCTGCGAATCTGCGCTTCTACCGGCTCGATCAGTTCAGGATCACTCATGATATGCAGATGTGCTTCAAAAATTTTAGCTTTTTCCTCGCCTAGCTTCTGAAGTGTCCGCTCTTTCAGCGCTTTCAGTTCGTCCCTAGAGACGGCCAGTGCCTGATGAAAACGAGCGACTTCCGCTTCCGGATCTGGAACAGCCCGCAGTTCAATTGTTAGCTTAAGCTCTTTAATAACAAAGGCTTTAGCAATTGCTATTCCTGCGGCGGCAGCTATCCCGGATATGTTATTCATGAACTGTGCCCAGCCCTTCCTGCTCAAATACCGCTTCAATAGCAGAGATCACAGCTGGCGCATCTTCTCCTGTAGCCTGAAAGGAAATATATTCTCCTGGCCCGACACCTAGTGAAAGCACGCCAAGGATCGATTTAAGCGACACATTACGACCATTAGAAGCAACAGTTACCTCTGATTGAAATTTCTGTGCTACGTTTACAAGAGCAGTAGCGGGGCGCGCATGAATTCCTTCCTTACTTGTAATAATAAATGTCTTGTTCATCCGGCTTCACTCCATCTTTATAAATTCAATAATGCCTTAGCCTGTGCAACTACATGTTCCACTGTAAATCCAAACTCTTTCATTAACCGGTCTCCCGGTGCAGATGCACCGAAAGTCGAAATCCCAAGAATAGCACCTTCTGTTCCCGTAAACTGTTCCCAGCCAAACGGAAGTGCCATTTCGATCGCAAGTCGTGCGTGAACTTCCGGATGCAATATAGCATCGCGATAAGCCTGATCTTGCTGCTTGAACAGCTCCCAACTCGGCAAACTAATGACGCGTGCCAAAATGCCTTCTTCAGCAAGCACTGCCTGCGCCTGAACGGCAAGTTGTACCTCTGAGCCTGTGGCAATCAGCTGCACATGCGGCTTCCCAGTCGATACATCCGATACGATATACCCGCCCCGATTCACACCTTCAGAGACTTGTGCTTGACTCTGCTTCAGAATCGGCAAATTTTGTCTTGTCAAAATCAGTGCGGTCGGTCCTTCTTGCTTCCGAACCGCAAGCGCCCAGGCTGCAGATGTTTCATTGCCATCGGCAGGCCGAATCACCGTCAGACCAGGAATAATACGTAAAGAAGCCACTTGCTCAATCGGTTCATGCGTTGGTCCATCTTCACCCACAGCGATACTATCATGTGTGAACACATAGGTAACCGGAAGCTTCATCAGTGCCGCCAGTCGAATGGCCGGACGTAAATAGTCAGCGAATACGAGGAACGTTCCCCCAAATACTTTTAACCCGCCATGCAAAGCTATACCGTTCATCACAGCAGCCATGGCAAATTCACGGACACCAAAGTAAATATTCCGGCCCTCATAGCTGGAAGGAGTGAACATGGCTTGACCCTTCAGGTGCGTCATCGTCGAGCTCTCCAAATCAGCAGACCCGCCTAGTAGGAAAGGGATAGCCTGTGCCAAGCCATTTAACGCATGACCTGACGCTACTCGTGTAGATACAGCAGCATCCCCTTGTTCATACACCGGCAGTAGTTGCTCCCAGCCCTCAGGCAACCCTCCCGATATCGCCGTTTCAAGCTGGTCAGCCAGCTTTGGATAAGCCTCTTTATAAGCCATAAGCAGCTGCTCCCATGCCTGGTATGCTTCGACGCCACGCTGCTTCACTTGTGCAAAGTGTTCACGGACTTTATCCGGTACATAGAACGGCTCTTCAAACTCCCATTCATAGAAACCCTTCGTTAACTTGGTTTCCTCCTGACCAAGTGGAGAACCATGCGGCCCTCTATGTCCGCCTTTCCCCTGCTTATTCGGGCTGCCGTATCCAATTACCGTCTTGACTTCGATTAAAGTTGGGTGCTCGCTGTCCTGTTGTGCCTCTTCTATGGCAGCAGTTATTCCGTTCAAATCATTCCCGTCTTCTACGAGCATGGTTTGCCAGCCATAAGCTTGGAACCTGTCCCGAACCTTCTCTGAGAAGGAAAGCCCCAACTCGCCGTCAAGCGAAATATCATTGGAATCATACAGCACGATCAGCTTACCGAGCTTCAAATGGCCTGCAAGCGATGCTGCCTCAGAGGCCACACCCTCCATCAGATCACCATCGCCGCAAATCGCATATGTGAAATGATCGATAATCGGGAATTTTTCTTTATTATACGTCGCCGCCATATGCGCCTCGGCTGCAGCCATGCCGACAGCCATGCCAATCCCTTGCCCGAGGGGGCCTGTCGTTGCATCAACCCCAGGTGTGTGCCCATACTCCGGATGTCCCGGAGTTTTGCTGCCCCATTGCCGGAACTGCTTAATCTCGCTAAGCGGAAGATCATAACCGCATAGATGCAGGAGGCTGTACAACAGCATTGATCCATGTCCTGCTGATAGTACGAAGCGGTCACGATTCAACCAGTCCGGCTGACCCGGATGATGCTTCATAGTGTTGGCGAATAGCTGATAACCCATAGGTGCTGTCCCCATCGGCATACCCGGGTGCCCTGAATTAGCCTTCTCTATCGCATCGATCGCTATCGTGCGGATTGTTGCAATCGAAAGCTCATCTATTGACTTATGTTGACTCATGCAATTCAACCGTCCTCTTCTCAAAATATCCTTGTCTTCATGACAATCGTAGCGTCAAATAACAAACAGCTTACACTGTAGTTCCTTTATTCTTCTCAACCGTCTCAAGCAGTTCTCTTAAACTTGGATCATCAATATAATTGCTGATCGTCACAATGTTCTTGCCCTTATGTCTGAGCAGCGCTCTTTCGTACAAGTCCTTATGAACAACAATAATATCGGAATCATCCGGTACGTCTTCGATTCTGAAATGCTTGACCTCAATACCGGTAATGTTTTTCTTTTGCAGTCTCTTTCTAAAGGTGGTAGCCCCTAAGGCACTGCTTCCTGCTCCGGCATCACATGCAAAAGAGATCTTGTTAATTTCTGTTGTAGCAGGTGCATCCGTTACAATCTCATTTAGCAGTTCCTTACCTTCAGCTTTCATTGCTTTGGATTTTTCCTGAGAGCTGCTGAAGCTTTCCTCATCATCAGACTTATTGTCCAGCTTCAAAATAATAGAGGTGATCACAAAAGAAACGATTGTCGCAGCAAGCACGCCCAGAAACATGCCGAGGAAGCTTCCTTTTGGCGTTAACGCCAAATATGAAATAAAAGAGCCTGGGCTTGGTCCTGCTACCAGACCGGCATGAAACAGATTAAAGACTGTAATGCCTGTCATGCCGCCTGCAATCATTGCAATAATCGTCAGAGGTTTCATTAATACATAAGGGAAGTACAATTCATGAATCCCGCCGAAGAAGTGAATAATAATAGCACCCGGCGCTGTTTTCTTCGCTGCCTTTTTCCCAAAGAATGAAAATGCAAGCAGAAGGCCAAGACCTGGTCCCGGGTTGGAGGCCACTGTAAAGAAAATCGATTTGCCTGAGCTTAAAGTATCCTGCATACCAAGTGGATAATAAATACCTTGATCGATAACATTATTCAGGAATAATACTTTGGCCGGTTCATTAATGAGAGACAGTAACGGCAAGTAGCCGCCTGCAACCATGGCTTTAATCGATGTTGTGACAAAGGCATTTGCACCCTCGATCACCGGACCAATTACATAGTAAGAGAACACCATTAATATAAAGCCCAATATTCCGATAGAGAAATTGTTAATGATCATTTCAAAGCCCGCTGGCATTCTGTTCTCCAGGCTTTTATCGAATTTCTTAATGACCCATCCGCCCAGAGGACCAATAATCATAGCCCCTAAAAACATAGGTATATCGGATCCGACAATAAGACCAATCGCTCCAATTGCGCCCATTACCGCACCCCGATTGCCTGCTACCATTCTTCCGCCGGTAGATGCAAGCAGTAAAGGCAGTAAATACGTGATGGCCGGACCGACGATTTCCGCCAATTTCTCATTTGGGAACCAGCCCGTGGGAATAAATAGCGCGGTCAAAATCCCCCAAGCAATAAACGCACCAATATTAGGCATAACCATGTTGGTCAAAAAACCGCCTACAACTTGAATCCGTGCACGTATTGATGATTTCTGCTTTGCAACACTGGACATTGGAATCGTCCCCTTAGTTCAAATTTTCTGCTGCTCAACACCATTTGCAGGTGTTATTCCACTTCTTCGATGAGGGATATTAATTCCGTCTCACTGCTTACTTGGAGCAGCTTCACCATTACATCCTCGTCTATCAGCATAGAGGAGAGATCTGTAATAAGTTCCAAATGTCCTGTACTATCCTCAGCTGCAAGTACAAACAACAAGCTTACTTCCTTACCTTCCGGGAATAACACTGGTGTTTCCAGTTTCAAAAAGGACATTCCTGTGGCATTAATATTGCCTGTATTCTTAGCATGTGGCATAGCAATACCCGGTACGATCACGATGTACGGACCATTCTTATGCACATTATCTATCATGGCCTGGACATAAGCAGTTGTAATGGCGCCTTGATCCAGTAATGGCTGAGCCGCTATTTGAATGGATTCTTCCCAGCTATGAACCGATTGAAGGAATTTAGTATTATTTTTCAAAAAATGACTTAACATGATGTTTAGCCCCTCTTCATTCATTTGGATACAGCTGTCAATGCAGAAACATGCTGTCTTATTACTTCCTGTACTTCCGGCTCGGTAATGTGTGAAAAAGCTGCCAGAGCGCTTATCAAACCTTGTTCTGATATATAGTCTTGCAGCTCTACCGCCTCTTCATCCTTCGTATTGCTGAATAAATAACCGGCGGCAATCACTTTGGCAAGCTGGCTGTAAGGAAGACCTCGCTTATACAACTCAGTCGCTGGTTTTACAAGCCGCTCATCCTGACCAAGCTTCCGAATTGGGGACCTGCCAACCCGAAAAATATCATCGCTCACCTGTTCGTTTCTGAAGCGTTTACATGTTGTTTCGATAAAACTTTGTAATTCTTCGGCAGACTTGCCATAGGCTGCTTCAAAATAACGGGCCACCTCATACATCGCCCCCTGAACCGTAGCTTCGATGTCCGGATGAGCAAGCGCACGCTGGATAGTCGGCTCGTTATACAGGTAACCAAGGTAGGCTGCTGCGGCATGACCCATATTTACGATAAATAGCTTTCTCTCAATATAGGGCGTCAAATCATCTACATAAATGACTTTATCCAATAAAGGCAAAGAATGATTCAGCATCTCCGAACGATTAATGATCCATTCAAAAAATGGCTCAACCTGAACCAACTCCCCCTCATTAGTTCTTCGGGATAATGCAAGCCGGTCGACCGCCGCATTAGGAAAGCCTGCAAACGAAAGGATCGTTGCCATTTCTTCTGCAGAGGCAAGCCTTTCAATTTCCTTACGCAAGGTCGTCGAAGCGTTGATTGCATTTTCGTTAGCAATGATATCTATTGGGCCCTTGCGAAGTTCTGCTCTGGAGAGCAGAGCCTTGAACAGAATATTGGCAACCTTAGACAGATTCGGAACACCTACAGAAAGCGTAATTAGGTCGGCTGCTCCGATATTCGCAATGACCTCTTCCTCTTGTGTTATGCTGTTAAGCGCTGACACCGGCGAGATCACTTCAATCGTATGATCCGCATCGAGAAGTTCAACCTTATAGCTATTCGTTTTGTTGATGGTGTCGATCATCTCTGGATTAACATCAACAAAGCATACCTCAAACCCGGCTTTGCTAAGCACATTCCCTATGAAACCTCGGCCGATATTACCGGCACCAAAATGAACCGCCTTCATCATAAGCCCCCTTCTACCTCTTATTCCAGGTTGGCATGGTACTGCCACAGAGCGTGCATATCGACATTGTTTTCTTTGACAATCATTAATGAGATCGTGTCGCCAAGTAACAACAGACTCTGCTCAAACAGGCTGGTCATCGGTTGAATCGACGGGATTTCACCTGGCAAATTCAGCTTTGTGCTAACGGGAATTCGTACAAATATATCAGCATACTCTCTCATGGAGCTCTGCGGGTTAGCTCCGATATGTGCAACGGTTGCTTTGAATTGCTTCGCCTTCTTGGCAATGATAAGCGGGAAGGCCGTCTCTCCACTGCCAGATCCCACAATGAGCAAATCATTTTCCGTAATCGCCGGCTCCGTAATTTGACCAACTACGAAGGTGTTCACACCGAGATGCGCTAATCGCTTAGCAATCGACTTTAGGGACAATAGTACTCTGCCAACACCTACAAAGAAAACTTTATCTGCCTTTTTAATCGCTGCTGCCAACTGCTCAACCTGCTGAGGCTCGATACTGATCAATGTCTCGGAAAGCTCGTTAGCAATGGCCTTGGACACCTCATTGAATGGACTCATTTACTTCACCCCCGCTTGAAGTCCTTGATGAATTGCTTCCTCAACCAATACTTTGTTGTCAGCCAAGCTGCGGTGTGGGATAAACAAACTGGTTGAGCCCGCGACCAAAATATCCGCTCCTGCCTCTACAAGTGCAGGGATCGTATCCAGGGACACCCGACCATCCACTTCAATTTTTGTGTTCAGCTGCTTCGCTTGGATTAGTTGCTGCAACTCCTCTACCTTCTTCACAGCATAAGGCACTTGCTTCTCATTCTTGTCTGTTGCAAAGCCTGGATTAATAAGCATCAGCAGCACTACATCACATTCCGGCAGGATATGATCCAGCACAGACAACGGCGTAGAAGGATTTAAGGCTACCCCTGCTTTAATGCCACTTTTTTTAATAAGTTGGAGACAACGATCAACATGTATACCGCTTTCAACATGAAAAGTAATTTGTTGTACCCCGATATTGATCATCTCTTGGATAAAAAATTCGTTATTATTCGACATAATATGAACATCAAAATTCATATCTGTAATTTTGCGGAGCTGCTTGATTGTATCGATTCCCAGCGGCATGCTTGGGCTGAAGCTTCCATCAATAACATCAACATGCAAAGTATCCAGTCCGACCTTCTCGATTTCTTTAATTCCACTTTCCAGATTGCAAAGATCCGCACACATGATAGATGGTGCAATTGTGATTGCTCTTTTGCTCATGTTTATGTCTCCTTTTATGCGTTTATATGCTTCTTTGTACGAGTATAAAACAAAAAATATGCGCAGTAAAGCGTTTATTTTCGAATTAAATAAGACAACAATTATAAACACGCATAAATTAGCTAATCTTTTTATCGCATCATGCATATAAACCGCAAAAAAAACGTCAATTCAGGTGAATGAACCAGGCATAATAATGATAAACATGCAAAACAAGGACCTATTTATTGCAGTTTTTTTGAAAATTGTGCTACACTAAAAAGAAAAGAAGGGTACGGACTACATGTTAAAAGAAGAACGTCAGCAAAAAATCGTGCAGATTTTAAACACTGAGCACAAGGTCATCGCCAGCGATTTAAGTAAACGCTTAAACGTATCTGAGGATACTATCCGCAGAGATTTGAAGGATCTTGACATACAAGGGCTTGTCAAACGAGTTCATAGCGGTGCACTCCGCATAGGCCCGCCTGTTGAGGATTTTTCCACGAGGCAAAATGTTTCCAGTGACTTGAAGACGAAGCTGGCACTCAAAGCGCTGGATTATATCAAAGACAATATGGTCATTCTTATTGATGGAGGAACGACCAACCTGTATCTGGTGAAGCAGCTTCCATTAACATTAAAAGCTACTATTATTACCAATAGCCCGCCTATCGCGATGGCCTTGTCCAACCATAATTCAGTAGAGGTGATTATGATAGGCGGCACCTTGTTCAAGGAGTCCATGGTCAATTTAGGTATTGATACCGTAGAAACACTCAACACAATGCGCAGCGATCTATACATTATGGGCGTCTACAACATTGATCCGTATATCGGCATTAGTGTTCCAAGTCTGACCGAAGCGTTGGTCAAAAGAAAAATGATATCTATTTCCACCGAGGTGCTGGGAATGGTAACCTCTAATAAGCTGAATACAATTTCGAATCATATTGTATGTCCGTCCAACCAGTTGACTTATCTCGTTACAGAGCATGTGCATCCCGAAATTACAGGGCTGTACGCTAATCAAGGTATCATTGTGACGGAATAGGAATAGCTACCCTCCGGTGTACTCCCCGACAAATTGTACATGATTGTATCAACATGAAATTGAGCATAGCAAAAACCTCCTTATACGAAGATAACTAGATCTCTTCTTTGTACAAGGAGGTTTTTACGTATTGAACAGAAGAACTTATCCTTTAAAAGTACACTCATAAATAACACAAACAGGACCACCCTATCCGGGCAGCCCTGTCTGCGTGCAAATGCTGCAGCTATTTTATTCCTCTTCCTCCACGATGTAATCTAGCAGACGTCCATGATCATTCCATTGACCGTACATTTTGTTTTCTCTAGTATTTGTTATGAATTTGTCTAATCTGCTCTGAAACAATTCTGGCTGTTTCTTATTGCTTTGTATCGTGTCGATCCGGACTCTTTTATAAAGCTCTGGAAAGGCCATGAAATGATCGTATACTTGCTTTTCCTCTTTTAATCTTTGCTCTACATCTTCATCTATTTTGAAAGAATCGTAATCCATATCAGGAAGAACCTTCCTTCCTTCGTCTGTCAGGAGTCCCAACTTTTCGAGGCGGCGAACACGTTCTTTATTCAATTCAGTCCATGAGCTTTTTTGGCTTCGGGGAGATAGTCTCTGAGCCAGCTCCGTTTCAGATATTTTCTTCTTGACTCCATCAATCCATCCAAAGCACAAAGCTTCCTCGACCGCGTCCAAATATAAGAGCGTATCCGATTTGGGCGTCATACTGACCAAGACCCAACAGCATTTTTCAGTCCTACTATTCTCCTGTAGCCAGAACCTCAGCTCTTCTCTCGATTTTACGGGAGTCAAATGATCCATTTCCATATATAAAAAGAAACTCCTCTCCACAGTTATCATATATCGGTTAATTCACGCTTGCTTTCTCAACATGCGCATTAGAAATGGCTTTTTTTATCATGATCAGTATGAAAGCAAGCAATAAAAGCATAACCACTCCTGACAAGCTAGTATAAGCATACACCAAATTAGAGATGGCAAACATCAGGATAGAGGAAAGTAAGATTGCTTTTCGATTCATGCCGGATGCGAGTAAGGTTAGGAATGGGCCCGAAATCGCAACGATTAACGCAAATGCACTGACAAGGTATCCGGCCTCCGAGGGCGCTATGTGAAACTTTTGAGTGATTTGGGGAAGAACTCCGATCAGCCCAGCGAAGAATAGCTGTTTTTCATAAATCGTGCCTCCATCGGTATAAAAAAAATGGCCTTCAGCTGGAAGACCATTTTTCAGAAGTGAGTTACTGTTTGTTGGCTATTACTTGATCTAGGAATTTATCCGCGTCACTATTAAATTTCCAGTTGACCCCGAACTTATCAACTAGCGTTCCAAAACACGAAGACCAAGGATAATTGGATAACGGCATGGTGACATATCCACCAATGGACAAACGACCAAAGTACTCCTCCAGTTTTTGCTTATCATCGATGACCAGACTAATCAGAATATTATTCCCTTGCACCAGCTCACCTGTTACCGCCTTCATGGAAGGCAGAATGTCCGACATCATAAGCTTCCCGCCTGCGAATTCGATGGAAGACTCCATGATCATATTTAACTCATTTTCCGGCATTGGGTAGTTTGGATCTTGCGGGATATCCCCGAATTTCACTTTCTTTACTTCAATTGCACTTAAAGCCTCCGAATAAAATTCAATCACTTCTTCTGTGATTCCATCAAAATTCAAATATGCAATAGCTGACATAAAGTAATCCCTCCTTCTTATGATAAATGTAGTATAATCTACAAAAGGTGACAACTATATGTCACCGTTCTCAGATGATGTAGAGAAATAAGAGGAGGAAATATGGACAAGGTTGAGCGACTTATTTCTATAATAATGATTTTGCTGAAAAAAAATATCGTTTCGACTAGTGAATTCGCGCAATTATTTAATGTTTCCAAAAGAACGATTCTTCGTGATATGGAAACACTGAGTCTATCAAACATCCCGATCTATGCTACCCATGGAGTTAATGGCGGCTACGGTATTATGGATGAATACAAAGTTGATAAACGTCTTTTAAGCAGCACCGACTTAGAGAATATATTAACTGCGCTAGGCGGATTGGAACAAATTCTAATTAGCGAAGAAGTTGAACTTACTATAAAAAAAATAGAAGCGATGGTTAGCCCCTTATCTCTGAAAAGTTCAATTCAACTGTCATTTTATGATTGGGAGGGGCGTTCTGAGATCCTTCAAACCTTGAGGGCATGTCAAGAAGCCATATTAATGAGAAGGTTAGTTTCATTTGATTATATAGATAAGGATGGCGCTACGTCGAATAGAATTGTCGAGCCCTATCAGCTTCATTTTAGCGAAAGAAGTTGGTATCTGAAAGGATTCTGTTTAGATCGTATGGGGTATAGAACGTTTAAATTATCCCGGATCGATAAGCTTACTATGGATGAAAAAACATTTAGCCCTAGGGATGATTTGTTGGAACAAGTGCAACAAGCAAGTTATCAACCGCAGCTAGTCGCCATTAAGGCATTGATTTCGCCTGGCATCAAAGATCAATTCATTGAAAGATACGGTCGGAAAAGTATTGAAAACTATAGTGCTGAATTTTTATTAGCAACCATTTATGTTCCTCAAAACAGTACGGGATTTCAATTTTTAGCAAGTTTCGGCACCAATCTAACCATCCTAGAGCCCAAAACATATGTTGAAGACTTTCGAAAATATTTAAAGAAAATGATGGATAATTATTCCAGATGATAGCAGAGGGGATGAATTCTATTTCAACCGCCGCTTTAAGCAGACGGAGGGCCTAACGCCTGGACAATTTGTCCGCAACTATGAGAATAAACCAGCTAATATTTGTGCTTTAACCTGTCTTGGGCATTTACTCGCACTTGGCATCCGTCCCACTGCAGCCGCAAAGAATTTGACCAACAGACCCTACTTGCGAAACCTTATTCTGGATATTCACCGGGTGAACAATATTCCTTATCAACTGGAAGAGATCGCCGAACTACATCCGGAATATATACTGGTATCGAACGAACAGGAATGTGAAGAGCTGTCAACCGTTGCATCTACGATGATCTTCTCACAGAACGACCATAAACCAATGACTTTACTGGCGATGCTTGGCGATGCTTGGCGATGCTTTTAACAAACAGAGGATGGCGCAGCAGCTTATTATGCAATATGAACAGAAAGCTGAACGTCACAGAACCGAAATACGGAGATTCATATCCAAGGAAGAAACGGTGTCAGTTATCGAAATACGCACCGATTCCATTTATGTGTTTGGCAACTTCTGGTGCCGTGGAGCTTATAATTTATACGATGGGCTTCAGAACGCTGGAGAAGACTTTCATTTGGAAGCAGTTAAAGGCTGTGCAAAATAATCGTGTCTATTCCATAGATCCGGAGCATTTGCTGTCAGCGACCCCATCTCCATGCATAGCCAAATGGACGTGCAGATGAATCTCCTGCTTGCTCGGTAGTTAGGAAACAATCTGGCTAAAGATTCTCTTTACTCTATAAAACGAAACCAAGATCATGCTAAAAAGCCAGCTATAATAGCTGGCCTAATTTGTATTGTGAGGATGTAGGTTAGAGCATAGATTTATAACGTAGACTGGATGAACACCGTAAACGTAAAATAGTCCCCACCTAACGATCAGATGGAGACTACTTCACACTTACTAGGTGAAACCCTTCTGCTTTGCGCCAATGGCGGTTGTGCCTATCCGAAGCCCGACCGTCCCTGTTGCGCCAACTACGGTGGCCGAGTTAGTTCGTGTGTGCGACGGCACTTATTTCAACCAATTGCTCAGGGGACGCAAGATAGGTCACGCCGATGAGACTGCCGGGATATTTTCACTAGCTATGAGAGGCGGATACTCCGAATGATAAGTTCAATAGTATCCTTGTTTTGCTCGTAAACGTCCT
Organism: Paenibacillus sp. NPDC058177; assembly: GCF_042883835.1. Lineage (NCBI taxonomy): Bacteria > Bacillati > Bacillota > Bacilli > Caryophanales > Paenibacillaceae > Paenibacillus > Paenibacillus sp. NPDC058177. The sequence goes on from NZ_JBHVVB010000005.1 coordinate 223,437, forward strand.
TCGTCATATGGATGTTCCCGCCTAAAGCTCTTGTATTGTATCCAAGATCCCTTAATTGATTCTGATCAAACACATAATAAATGGAGATCGTATCTTGATCCTCACTGGTATATTTCTTACCCTTTAATCCGGTTTGCGTGACAAAGTCTTCTACAACAGCATTACCTGCGGGGTCCCAAGACAGTGTTCCTTCTTGGCCAGACAAAGATATTTTTTGTTCAGGATCGTTCTCAACATTTATAACAATTCCTGCATCAGGTATGGCTTCTCTCGATTCGGTAGCTTTGTAATTTTCAGTTCCTTCAACCCTGTAATCCCAATTATCGGGAATACCCACACTAAAGTTAAAACGTGAATTGCTGTGCGTAATAAAATTTTGTGGTGTTGAAAACTCTTCAACGATTTCATTGGATTGACAGGCTGACAGTCCAAAAACTGTGAATATCAGTAGAATGAGCTTTTTGAATTTAAGTCGCCTCATTATTAATCGCTTCCTTAACTATCGTTCTTAAAGTGGTGTGCCGAATTCGACAAGCGTATTTCGGGCAGATCGTTGTCTATGTTTATCAACAAGCTCTCGAGAAGAAGCCGTTATTCGACATTCTTTAGCATCTCAAGATATCCGCCTAAACTGTTATTACTAATTCCTACTACAGGTCTGCCCATTTGAGATGCTTGTCATAGGAAATCGCAACAGTCGAGTAAATAAATTACTTGTCATTCCAACAACTCACTTTTCTACTTGTGGAGTCGGTTATCTAGCACCGTCTGAATGATTTGACGATCTGAAAGATCACTGAGCAAAGAAGCAAATCGATATGGTTGTAGGCTGTAAATTGTTTAAAAGTGAACATTCACTTACCTTTGCACCAAATAAAACATTGAGCAGGGACATGGTAGTGACCATTCTTGGACGATTGGCAGAAATGGATGTTGCAGCTTATACGTACGACCAGGGCGAACCATGTTCCGAAACGTTAGTAACGAGTGTAGCAATGGACCCGGCGACGCGAAAAAGCCGTCCGGTGCCGGACGAGCTTCGTCATATTTTCGGCTAGATCCAGCCAACGCAAAAATCTTTTCAATATGAGCCACGTTGCTGGTCCGTTTCGGAAAGCTTTTTGCGTTCAATATGATATCTTCCCAAATAGATCGAAATTTCCAAATCATAATTTCCGGTAGTCCCTTGGAACTTTTATGCATGCATTGCGACTCGAAAGCCACAATGACCGCTTGAGCTATCCGGTGTATTCGAGCTTCGAGCAGCAACCCTGTAGCGATTACAGTAGGAACGGTGACAAAGGTAAGATCCTCCTCTCATCGATTTATGTCCTGTATCGATATTAAATATCGGATTCACATTTTGCGTCTTTTGGTGATAAGCCGGACTGAACCAGTCTGCGCACCACTCCCATACGTTTCCTGCCACCTGATATAAACCATAGCCATTCGGTTCGAATGTATGGACCGGAGCCGTATCGATATAACCGTCGCTTGCATGGTTTTTAACAGGAAACTTTCCTTGCCAAATGTTGCACATGTGCTGGTCGTCAAGCTTCAGTTTGTCTCCCCACGGGTATCTTTTCCCTTTCAATCCACCACGTGCTGCGTATTCCCACTCCGCTTCGCTTGGCAGCCTTGTCCCTGACCATTTGCAGAACGCTATTGCATCATTCCAAGTGACATGAACGACCGGATGATCCATTCGATCCGTGATGCCAATCTCTATTCCTTCCGGCCTTCTCCAATTTGCTCCTTCTACCGCCAACCACCAGGGCGCCTGTTGCGAGGAACCCTTCACTTTGCTCCTTGTCTCTTCGGACACCAGAAGATGAAATACATAAGACCAACCGAATTTCTCCGCTTCCGTTATGTAACCCGTAGCCTCAACAAAAGCTTGATATTGCGCATTTGTGACTGTATAAGCCGAAATGTAAAACGGATCAATCTCAATCTTTCGAGCTGGCCCTTCCCCATCGTCCGGAAAGCCTTCCGAGTCATTCGTTCCCATCTCGAACGCACCGCCTGTTAAACTTACCCAGTCAAATCGGAGACTAGATGGAGCACTGAGAGTGCATGGTGTCGCAACCGGTTCTGCTGCTTGTATAAGTTTATCATTCGTATGCTGTCTGCTCACCGAGCAGCATGCTTTGGGAATTGGATGGTTCATCTTTCTCTCTCCTGTCGCAGTATTCAAATGTGCAAAAGTTCCCTGGCCGTACTAACGGACAGGGAGCTTAAACTTAACTGTTGTATAGCCGGTACACTTGGGCGCTGTTCAGCGCAGTATTGTATAGCTGGAAATCATCTACGCTGCCGTTCCAATAATCGTTGGCATCGGTAGGCGATTTATGGGCCCCGATGCGGAACGGGGACGTTTGGGATTCGATGGTGCGTGTTGCCGATCCGACCGGTTGTCCATTCACATAAAGCGTGACGGCTCCGCCCCGATTTACAACCGCTACATGCGTCCATTCTCCTGTAGGAATCGTCTCAGATGAGAGCAAGGCGCTTCCGCCAAGAAAAGTACCGAGTTGGCCAGTCGAAGTTACTCGGTATAGTAATGTGCGCCCCAAAACGCCCTCCTGTTGAAAAATAACTTGGTTAACACCAGCCGCAGTATCCAGCTTGACCCATCCCGCAACGGTAAAATTGCCTGAGCCCGGATTCAGTACGGCCGGCACGCTCACGTAATCGCCTCTGCCGTTCAGCTTGAGCGAACCGCCGATTTTGCCGTTGTTGTTCCAGACCGGGTTGCCTATCAAACTGCCGTTATTCGTACCTGCTGCATCAGCGGCCGTGACGCCGCTTCCGTCATCGAGCTTGAAATGAGCAAGCGGACTAACGAATGCAGGTGCAAGGCCTGGCCCTTGATAAGCTCCGATACTCGGCGCTGTCGTAGAAGAAACAGCATTACCAAAATAATCTCGGCCTCCGTTTGCAGGGATCACAGCCCCTACATTCAGTGCCACCGAGCCGGCTCCCAGCTTGTAACCCGCCTGGTCGAGACTGCCGGGGCCGTTCAGCCAAGGGTCAGTTGTTACCGTATTAGTCGCCCATGCTGGAACCGGCACTCCGAAAAACGCGTTATTGTCGATAACGAAATTCAAATCGTCCAGCGTCCATGTAACCTGACCGCCACCCTCTTTGTAAATGAGGTTGTTCCGGAACTGGATGGCCTGCCGCTGATTCGTCGTCTCTTGATAAATAACGGGCGCAAGGCCGGAACCTATATACATTGTATTATTGTAAATATGGCTTGAAACCACCTCGCCGCCGCAGCTTTGGAACATACGCGCCCGGTCGTTGACCGAAATATTGTATCGGATCACGAAGTTGACCGCCTTACTGTTTCCCTGGGCACAAATCAGAAAAAATCCGCCTTCGTTTCCATGGGAATAGTTGTATTGGAATGTGATATTGCTTGTGGAATGATCGATGTCATATGCCATACCATCCTTAGTCGTTTTGCCACCGGACGTGTCGTTGAATTGAAAGGTGACATTGTTTGCGTTCGCCGTCCACATACCTGCGTTCGGCGAGTCGGATCGCATATTGAAACCGGTTAAGGTATTGGATTCGACCAGCGCCCCGTCAACCGTCATTGGTGCGATTCCGTCCCCGCCGATATCCGAGAGCGTATTACCGCTAATGTAGAGGTCGGTCATCGGCTTCCACGACCCGTTGCACAAACTCCCCCAAAACTCCACCAGTCCCGGTCGTTGGCAATAATTAGACCAAACATAAATCCCTTGACGGTCTACGCTTGCAATCTGATTGTTCAACACTTGCACCTGATGAAAAGCGGTCGGCACCGCTGTGCCAAGCACCTCAATAACGATGCCGCCTGAAGCATTCGCGTATTTGCCTGTGCCGTGATAGTTGCCGCTGACCGTTGAAGGCATGTAGCCGCGGACATCGTGAATATATAAGTTTCGCAACGTAATGCCGTATAAGTCGCCTGCGTTTTCGCCAAGAACGTGTACCCCCCGTCTAGCCGTCTTGTTATCGCCGGAAGCTGTCAGTTCGAGATCGCTTAACTCTATATATTGCAAATTACGCAGCAAAATAGCGTCGGTCTGACCATTCGCGTTAATAACGGGTCTTGCCAAGCCCGGACCGTAGGCAGCAATCGTGACAGGTGCGGCGAAACTCCCGCTTCCTACCGGCGCAAAAGTGCCGGAGCAGATCGACCCGCGTTTGAACAGAACGGAATCACCGGGGGTAAGATGAACCGTATTAATTGCCGCCAAATTGTGAAATGGAGCGGCCTCGGTTCCCATGCCGGCTTTCTCAGCAGCACAATCCACATAATAGGAAATGCCGGCCGCGAAAACGGAGGGTACGCGCTCTATCCGACCAAAGACGGGAATTAACAACGCTAATAGAACCAGTAATCGGACTAGTTGACGAATCATTTTGGAAAACAGCTCCTTCGTTCAGTGTAGGTTTAATCGCACTGCGGCACTCTTTGCAAGGCAAGCAAGGGAATTGTACCGCAGTTGCGGGCTTCACCGGCAGGTAGCGGAAGTCGCGCCCGTCACGGAAGGAGACCAGTACTGGAAATTAAGATCAAGCGATGTGAAAAGCGATCCGGCAAGAAGGGCAGCGGCCCTTTCCGTTGTCAGCTCCGCGCTTCCTGCAACGAAACATGACGCTGGCCTCCCGGCACGGCCGGCGCCGGCCGGATGATCGGCACGCTCTCCCCCGCGGCCGCCATGCGATGCTGCAGACGGGCTTGCAGGATATCCGCAGCCTCGCGATGAGAGTCCAGACCAATCAGGTTCGTTAGTTCATACGGATCAGCATCAAGGTCGTACAAATAAGCCTCGATATACTCCTCCGAGCCGGCCTGCGCGTTACCGTCCTTGCCCTCGGCGACGACACAATATTTCCATTTTCGCGTGCGGATCGCTCGAGCGATGCTGCTTTCGCTGATTTGCACGAACACCTCCTCCTGCCAAGGCTGAGAAGAGCCCGCACCGTTCAAGAGCGGCATTATCGAGTTCCCTTGCATCTGTGCAGGCACCTTAATTCCTGCGGCATCCAGCAGTGTAGGCGGCAGGTCGATCAGACTGACAAGCTGCCGCAGCTTGCGGCCTTCGCTAAATCCAGGGCCACTAAAAGCTGTAGGGACGCGAATCGAGCTGTCATGGCAAGAACGCTTGTATTCCTCGTTCCGCGTCTTGAAATGGTTGCCGTGATCGGAGGTAAACAGTACAATTGTTTGCTCGTCCAGCTCCAAGCTTTTAAGAGCGTCGAGCACCCGGCCGAGCGCTTCGTCTAGCCGTTTAACCATGCCATAATAACCGCCGATATGCTGATGGACGGTGCCTCCTAGTGCCGCGAGATCGGGCGGAATCCAGCGGCCGCCATATTGCTCGCGGTAGCCAACTGGAGCAGGATAGTCGTCAATATGATTCTGATGATGAGGCTCCAAATACGATACAAACAGAAAGAATGGATTTTCCCGATGGTTGTCGATGTATCGAATTGCAGCATCGGTAAGCGCATCAACCCGGTATCCCGGCAGCCGTACCGGATTGCTGTCATTATCGTACATAACCGTTCGGTAGCTGTCCGACGAAAACTCGAGCACGTTCGAGGCAAGCCAATAATCATAGCCACCACGTTTGGCCGCAGGTACCGGCTCCTCGTCTGCCAGATGCCATTTCCCAATATAGCCGGTCTGATAGCCAGCCTGCCCGAAATATTGTCCGAGCGTCCCTAAATGCTCCGGCAATGGAATACCGTTTTTGTAGCAGCCGGATGTAGTGCCATAAACACCGGTTTGCAGGCTGGATCGCGCTGGACCGCATACGGGCTGGCAAGTGAAGGAATGCTCCAAATGCGTACCGTATGCAGCCATTCGGTCGAAATTAGGCGTCAGCCCCAGTGGATTGCCATGGATGCCCGTGGTGTCCCAGCGCTGTTGATCGGTGAAAAAAATGAGGACATTCGGTTTGCTGACGGTTGTCATACTTCTTCTCCTCTCAAGCATTTTGCTTATTCTTTAACTCCTCCTGCGGTTAAACCTTCCACCATATACCGCTGCAAAAACAGAAACAAGACGAGCAGCGGGGCTGTAGCCGTGACAGCTGCTGCAGCCGCCCCCGACCAGTTGGTGCTTAATTCGCCAAGGAAGGTAAGGGATAGCCCCGGACTGAGAGTCCGCATATTGAGATCACGAACAAGCGTCATGCCAAACAGAAAATCGTCCCACGCTACGAGAAAACAATAGATTGTTACCGCCATGATCCCTGGCTTGGTCAACGGCAAAACGATATGGATAAGCGCCTTTAGGCGTGTCGCGCCGTCGACCTCCGCGGCCTCTTCCAACTCGCCGGCGATCCCGTCCATGAATGTTTTCATCATCATAATAGAGAAAGGTAGCGCTGTCGTTGTTGCGGCTAACATCAACGCAAGCAGGGTGTTGAGCAAATGAAGCTTGCTGTATAGCGTGTACAGTCCGATCAATAACGTCACGGCGGGGAACATTTGCGACGATAGAAAGAAGACGAGCAGTAGATGGCTGCCCCGGAACCGGAAGCGCGAGAGGCCGTATCCGGCGAGAATCGAAACGGCAATTGAAAGTGCTGTTGATCCGGCCGCGACAATCGCGGTGTTTTTGTAAAAAGTAAGAAAGTTCGCCGAGAGCAGGACACCCTTATAGCTTTGCATCGTCAGCTTGAACGGAACCCATTGGGGTGGAAACTGAAACAGATCGTCGTTCGTCTGCAGTGAGACCGATACCAACCAGTAAACCGGAAATAGAAACAACGAAAGAATAACCGCAAGCAGGACATAAACACCGATATTGCTGCGGTTCAGCAGATGACGTCGAACAGTGGGAAGCCGATATACCCCCTTCATGACATACTCCGATGCGCCACACGGTTAAGTGGAACAGCGATGAGTAGCAGCAACAGCATCCATATTACGCCGATTGCCGAGCCCTTACCTAGATCGTAGGCCTGGAACGCCGTTTCGTACGTGTAAATAGCCAATGATTGAGTCGCGTCCGCCGGTCCGCCTCCGGTAAGAGCATAAAATAACGTGAACATTTGAAAGTTGGCAACGACCATCAACAGCGTCACGTTAGCGAGTACAGGTTTCAAAGCGGGAAGAGTAATATACAAAAATGTTTTTAATTTGCTTGCACCGTCAATTGTTGCAGCTTCATACCAGTCTCGCGGGACACCCTGCAGCCCGGCAAGCGTCATTACGGCGGCCAGCGGCGTCTGGCGCCAAATCGCAACGCCCATGATGCCATACAACGCCAAGTTTAAATCATTCAGAACGTTCAGCTTCTTGTCCGTTAATCCGCTCTGGATAAGCAAGCCATTCAAAACTCCATAATCAGCCTGATAAATCAGTAGGAAGACAAGCGCTGCGACAAGCGTTGGGATCGCCCACGGGATGAGCAAAATGCTGCGGAAGAACGCCCGAAATCGGATACGGCTGTTCAGCAGCAAAGCGCTCACGAGTCCAAGAACAATCTCAATGCCGACAGTGCATGCAACATACCGAAGCGTAATGGAGAGCGCATGATAAAATTCTTGTCCCGACAACAACGCCTTATAATTGGCCAGACCAATAAAGGGCTGTTCAGCCGAAAGCAACGAAGCGCCCCGGAAGCTCGTCGAAATGGAACGAGCCAACGGGATTAGAATCGTCACAGACAACAGCAGGGTCGCGGGTGCGACAAGCAGCATGCCGAACGCCTGATTTTTAAGGGTGCGAGACCATTTGATTGACATAGACTGCCTCCCCCCTTAGCTTATAAGTGTTTGAAATACAGGTTTGCCATTGCCTACTTCGCAGCATACAGTTCTTGAAGCTTCGGCAGTATCTTGGCGATAATAGCTGGAATATCCTCGGATGTTGTTGTCGCGAGCACAGTCAAGTTGGACGTTTCTTTCATAGCCTGTTCGAACGCAGGGTTGCCCGTCGGGAATGGGCTGGCCGTTTTCATCTGCTCATTGAATACCTTGGCGTAATCGTCCTCGTTCAGCTCGGGCAATGATGCAACTGAGGCGCGGGAGGACATGACTCCGTTAAGTTTGTGGTACAAAATCATGGCATCCTTAGATACCAGATACTTCACGAACTCAGCGGCTGCTTCGGCATGTTTGGTCGACGATGAGATAAGCAATTGATGCTCGGTGAAGACGGTCTCGGAACGTCCGGTCGCGCCGACAGGCACGGTTGTCACGCCCCACTCCTTATCGAAAACTTCCCCTTTGCCGCTAGTGGTTCGGAACGTGTTTCGGCCGAAGTCGCCGTCGACGAGCATGCCCAGCGAACCCGTCCCGAACATGGCGCGCAAATCCTTGATCTCGGCGCCGACCGGGGCAACATTCTTATTGGCGATGTCGCGCAGGTATTGCAGCGATTCTACGAGCGCCGAGCCTTGGTTGACGATCAGCTTGCCCTGATCGTCAACGAACTTACCGCCATGAGAGAGCGTTAAACGGAGCAGCATTTGGCCGGTGTAAGCGCCGGTTTTATTTGCTTCGCCGATACCATAGATTGGGTTGCCTTTATCGTCTTGTTTAAGCGCTGCGACTGCCTCCGCATATTTCAGAAGCTCGTCCCACGTCTTTGGCGGCGCATTGGGGTCGAGACCCGCTTTGGCGAACAGCGTCTTGTTCCAGAACAGCGCATTAGGATGCGGCGCCCACGGCATAGCGATCACTTTGCCGTTAAAGGTGACTCCTGCTTTGCTCGAAGGCAAAATATCGTCGATGATGTCACCGCCAAGTATTGTTTCTAGCGGCTGTACGATGTTTGCATTGCCGAATGCCGGCGTAAAGCTCTGGTTTGCCATCAGCACATCCGGCGTATTGCCTCCGGTAGAGGCAATGAGTACCTGATCTTTGTATTCGTTGAACGGGATGCCGAGTGACTTGATCTTGATGTTCGGATGGGCGTTTTCAAAACCTTCTACTAACTGGTTGTAGGCATCCTTCGTCGCATCCTCCGTTGAAATCCAGTTAGCAAACGTTAGTTCGATATTTTCTTCTAATAAGGCTGGTTGTTGTTGATTATCTTTTGAAACGTTGCCTGCCTGATTGACCGGCTTTGCGCCGTTATTACTGCTGCCCGAGCAGGCCGTTACGATGGTTAGTATTGCGGTGACGAGAGATAAAGTTACTATTTTCCATAATTTCATGACATTCCATCTCCTTTGAATTTGTTAACGGCTGAGCAATATCTCATGGGTGTAGCGTTCTGGATTGCAATAAGACAAGGAATATTGCAAAGGCTGATCACGGTTGTTGAACAACAGCGTCTGTATGACTAGCAATGCGGTGCCTTCGGGAACTTCGAGCAGTCTGGCGATGCGGGCGTCGGCATTGACTGCTGAGTAGCCTTGCGAGCCTTTCTTGACATTCATTCCGCTCTGTTCCAGCAGATCGAAGACAGTTGAGCGCCCAAGCCGCTCTTCCGTTATGACCCCGGATAAATTGATGTTGAAATAGTTCTCATCCACTATCACATGACCGCTGGATACCGCAATTCGTCTAACCGTACGGATCATCTGCGTAGATGCCGGAATGCCGAGTGCCTGTGATACGGCGGCCGGCGCTTCGCAGTGTCGGAATTCCGCGATTTCAATGGTCGGGTATAATCCCTGGCTGCGAAGCTGCTCGACTAGTCCGACCAGCTTCGTCGTGACAGCGGCGGAAGTACGCTGTGCAACGAAAGTGCCTTTTCCATGTTTGCGTTCAAGCCATCCCTCCGCAACAAGTTCTCCAAGGGCCTGACGGATGGGCGTACGGCTCAATCCCAACAGTTTCTCCAGTTCCCGCTCGCTTGGAATCGCGATACCTGGCTGCCATTGGCCGCTTTCGATTTGTTGTTTGATATACGTTTTGAGCTGGTGATACAACGGTACCACCTCTTGCAACAGTTCCAAGAATATTCCCCCTTTTGGTCTCTCTCTCGATCAAGTGGTAATCTGGTAATTACCAGTAAACGAAAAAGAGACAATTATTCGCAAAAACGAATAATTGTCTCCAGTGGACTGGTCAACAATGCAATACGTATAAATCGAACCCGATTAGTTGGAATTATACGGGGCAAGTGTGCGAGATGTCAATATATGTTTTTTGGCTGAAAACCAAAATCAGAACCGGCAAGATATCTCCTTTAATTGAAATGTGAAAGGACATTCGAGGATAGGCTTTTAGAGAAACGCCTTTATCGCGCGCAGATATCGGCATGATCCCATGAAGATTCTTAAACGCCCGTGCAAACGCTTCTGGCGAATCATATCCATATTTCATAGCTATATCAATAACCTTAAGGTATAAATGTGGACAAGGAAAAAAAGTATGTTTGTCTGGCGGTTGCGAGATCAATAGATCGCCTTCTCTGCTGGTGTATCGGTACAGATAGCCTTTTTATACATTGAATCGAAGACGACTCCGCTCTAAGATGATGAAAACAATCATCATATAGAAAAAGGTAGGGACTGAACGATGAAACGATTAAACTACATGCTGCTCTTAGGCATCGGCCTGATCTGGGGTTCCCAATTCTTCTTTGTGGATCTCGTTATTGGCAACATTACGCCGATTACACTGGCGGCCAGCAAAGCTGTGCTGGGCACCATTACCCTAGCTGTACTGTATCTATTCACAGGTAAAAAGGAGCGTACACCACTGCCAACCGGCACCTGGAAGTCCTTTATCCTGATCGGTTTATTTGAAGCTGTGGTTCCCTTCATCCTGATTGGCTGGGGACAGCAATATATCAACAGCAGCACTGCTTCGATTTTGTTAGGTTCCATACCGATCTTCACCATTGTGTTTGTGAAAATCTTTGTACCCAGCGAGAAGGTATCCTGGCAAAAATGGCTGAGTGTACTGATCGGCTTTGCAGGTCTGTGCCTGCTATTCGCTCCGGATCTGGCGTCGGCGTCCTTGGCTGGAAAAGGAAGCTTTATCGGTTATGCCGCACTACTCGGCGCTGCGATCAGCTTCGCGGCTTCCCTGCTGCTGATTAAGCGCCTTCCGCCCATATCGTCGATTCTGGCGATGCGCAACGTTTTGCTCGTGGCATCGGTTGTCCTAGTGCCGCTGGCCTTTATCTTTGAGGACCCAATGCATCTACACTTAAGCGGACAGCAGGTTCTATATGTCATCATCCTTGGGGTCTTTCATGCCGGGCTAGTCTACATGCTGTACAACACACTAGTCAGACGAACTGGAGCGGCCTTCACATCGTTAACCAACTATCTGGTTCCGTTGTTCGGTATCTTGCTCGGCACGTTGATTCTGGGAGATCACTTGGCTTGGACCTCTATCGCTGCGCTTATTGTTATTCTGGCTTCTTTGGCGATAGGCGAACTATCCGGCTCAGCGAAAGTCAAGCAATCCGGCTGAGTTCTTACCATTAGCGGCAGATGTGGTCGGTACTGATAGGTGCAGCCGAAAGCGGTAAATATAGCGGATATCAACAGGTGCAACCTTTAGCGGCAAATATAGCGGATACCAACAGGTGCAACCTTTAGCGGCAAATATAGCGGATACCAACAGGTGCAACCTTTAGCGGTAAATATAGCGGATACCAACAGGCGCAACCTTTAGCGGCAGATGCAGCCGGTACCGACAGGTATATTCCTTATCGTCAGACACAACAAAGAACCGGGAAGCGTGCAATCACACGTCTCCCGGTTCTTTTAATTGTCATCAGAGTCAGCCTCGACATAGTCTTTAAGGGCCAGTAATTTATTGGACCAGTATTGTTCAAAAAAGGTCAGCCATTCCTGTAGCTCCGCCAAAGGCTCCGGCTGAAGTCTGTACCGCGTCTCCCGTCCGACCTTCTGGCTGCTGACCAGCTGTGCATCGGACAGAACCTGCAGATGCTTATTAACAGCCGTTCGGCTGATTGGGTAGCAATCCGTAATAGATGCAATGGACATTTCCTTATCCGCTAGCAGCTTCAACAAACTACGGCGGGTAGGATCTGCGATGGCTTGAAAGACATCATGACCTGATTCCGCAACAGGCATATTAACCCTCGAGGTAGGCAGGAAGCTTCTCCTGCACGATTTTCTCCCAACCGCTGTTCATGAAGCCCCGGACGATTGGATGCGGTTGTCCAAATTCTGTCATCTTGTTGTGGTCCCAGCCAGAATGAATCAGCGTAAATTCTGTCTTGCCGTCGACTTCTTTCAATTCAAAGGCCAGATGCCAATCCTTGCCCCAATTGAAACCGAGCCGGTACGGTGGATCAAGCTCCGTTACTTTACAAGGCGAATCGCCGTATGGGCCGGCATGTAGGATGAACTCATGGCCTAGCACAGGTTCAAATGTACTTGGCATCCACCATGCGGCCATTCCTTCTGCCGTGGCAACAGCCTTCCATACTTTATCGATTGGGGCATTAAGAACAATAGTCTGACGAATTTCTGGCAATGATTCCTGAGTTGACATAACTGGCCTCCAGTATTCAATGTAACACCATTTGGGTTCACATCTGATTATAACACCTTTAGGTGTTATGTCAATTCACTATTGTTCCAGCGCAGTATTCGTCTTCCCGGCTTCCCGCAGCATCAGTAAACCAATGAACAAAGCCGCAGCCCCGATAATAATCAACAGCGCCCCGATTTCCAGACTATAAAAGGTCAGGGAGCCCCCGCGGAACCCCATTCCGCGAATGAGACGGTTAAGCCAATTCATTGGCAAGGCCCAGGCGGAGATTTGAAAAGCTTTCGGGAACGCAAGCGGACTCAGCTGAATACCCGTCACCAAAAAGGAAGGGTACAGCACAATACTGGTCCGGGAACCGACCTTGGAAATATCTTTTGCAGAATACCCTAGAAGCATTCCCAGCATTGATAAGGCAAATGAATAGACCAATAACGGAATCAAGAATAGAAAAGGTGAAACTTCAAAGCGCATACTGCCTAACTGTTTAAGGAGTCCGTAGCTTAAGAATAAGGACAGTGCACTTAGTACAGCGTAGGGAACACTACGGAGCCATAGCTGTGCCGGATTGCCGCCACCTGCGAACAGTCTCCCTTCCCTTCTTAACCGGGGTGCGACAGAACCCGCAGCAGTAGTAGTAATCATTAGAACGACGATATTCACAAAGCCCAGGACCATAAAGCTGACATAGCTTGTGGTCGGATTGTACAGCATTCGTTGTTGAAGGGCTAACGGAGACACCAGTCCCTTGGAAGCGTCGGCATCCATTCCACTTTGGCCCAGCCGGGTCAGGGAGATGGTCGTATTTTCCGTCTGGATGACCTCAGAAATCGCGGTTCGGATACCCGTTAATCCGGATGGCATGGAATTATCCATTAGGATTCCGATATTTGATGATTTCCCCTGCAGCTGGCGCAGCTCTAATTGACTTGGCAGCATAATAACCGCTACTGCTTTTTCGTTAGCCAGCAAGGTGTCAGGATCCATTCGATTAGGAAAAACATTCGTGACCTTCATATATTGGGATGCATTTAATTTGTTAATTAGCGACCGGGAGTACGCACTGTGATCCTCGTCAATCACTACAACGGGCGACTTGTTAATCTGATTATGGGAGAACATTAAACCAAAGAACAGGGCCGCAATTAGCGGAGCGATGAAAATCATCCTAACATACTTGCTGCCCGCTACGAATTTCCACTCGTCAATTAGCGAGTTCATCAAGATCAACCTCCGCTGTCATGCCGGGAAGCAGTTCAGCCTTGGCATCCATAGATATTCTGACCAGGAACATGCTTAAATCAGCTTGCCCTTTCTCACGTGTCATCCGCAGGCTCGCGAATTGTGGCGCAGTCGCAATGGAAGCTACCACACCCTTAGCCTCGGCAGGCTCATCCAAATTACGGAAATGAACAGTAACATTCTGATTTAACTTAAGCTTTTGAATAACCTCTTCTTGGACATAAAGATCGGTGTAATACGAGTTCTTCTGCAAAAGTGCTACCGGCATTCCGGGCTGCAGCTTATCTCCTGGCTTGACTACCAGTCTGTTAAGCTGGCCATCTCCCGGCGACACGATATCTGCTTTCGCACCATCTGCCGTCTGAACCGTGAACAAACTTTGCCCCTGCTTGACGGAATCGCCTACGGCCGCGTTGACCGCTACAATGGCTCCCGGACTTTTATCATAGAGGACTGTTGTCTGCTCCGCCTCCAGTATACCCTGTTTTCTGTGCTCTGCCTGAGTTACAGCATCATTGCCCTTGACAGTTAAAAGTATGCCGCCTGCGATCAATATAACCGCCAAACCAATAGATAAACCTGCTTTCAATTTCATTATTCTGACTCCCCTTTGATCTGATCGTTTCTATGCGTGAATCTTAACTTTCCTGGCAGCACTTTCGGCAGCCTCCATAATCACTTCCCCCAAGGTAGGATGGGGATGAATCGTCATGGCTAGATCCAGGGCAGTAGCCCCCATCTCAATCGCCAATCCCAGTTCTGAAATAAGGGTGGAGGCCTCTACACCAACGATTTGCGCACCAACTACAACCCCCGAGTCCGCATCCGCAATGATTTTTACGAATCCATCCACAGCCTTCAGAGCCAAAGCTCTACCATTAATAGAAAATGGTGATTTGCCGATGACCACGGATATCCCTTTCGCCCGGGCCTCCGTCTCACTCAAGCCAACGCTTGTTAACTCCGGCTCGGAAAAGACAACCAGCGGTAGAGCTTTGTAATCGACTATAGAGGCTGTATGTCCTGCAATAGCCTCGGCGGCAATTTTTGCTTCATAAGAAGCCTTATGTGCAAGCGCCGGACCAGCCGTAATGTCTCCAATTGCAAAAATGTGTGGGATAGCCGTCCGACATTGTGCATCAGTCTCGATCAGACCTCTATTCGTGACCTGCAAGCCAATGCGGCCCAGTCCCAGATTGCCGTCTGTATTCGGCTTTCTGCCAACAGTAATCAGCGCGTATTGTACGGTCAGCTGATGCTGCTCCTGATCTTTTGAATAATGCAGCGTAATGTTGTCTTCACCCTGGTCAGCCTTAGAAGCAATTGCCCCGGTGATGATCTGGATACCGTCAGCCTTCAGCTGTTTGATCACAGGTGCCGCAAGCTCCGCTTCGAATCCTGGCAGCACTTGTCCTCCTCCTTCGAGAATCGTGACCTGTGTGCCGAATTTGGCATACATCTGACCAAGCTCCACGCCGATGTATCCTCCCCCGATGATGGCCAGACTCTGCGGAATCTCGGAGAGTGACAATGCCCCGGTCGAGGACAGGATACGTCCGCCGAACGGCAGTGATGGTAGCTCAATCGGACGGGAGCCTGTTGCCAGAATGGCATTTTTAAAAGTAACAACCTGTTCTTGCCCATCCTTAGTAATGCTCGCAGTGTGTTCATCCAGCAGGCTCGCTTCGCCTTCCAGTACAGTGACACCGGCAGATTTCATCAAATAACCTACGCCACCCGACTGCTTGTTCACAACCGCCTGCTTGAATGCCTGGGCACCTGCAAAGGAAGCTGCGGCATCCACGGTTGCCCATTCTCTGAATGCACTAAAACGATGTGACTCAGCAATCATTGCTTTAGAGGGAATGCAGCCGACATGGGTGCAGACACCACCGAGACGATCACGTTCGACAACCGCCGTCTTTAATCCGAGCTGGGCGGAACGCTGGGCTGCCACATATCCCCCTGGACCTGATCCAATAACTAATGTATCCACTTCAATCTGACTCATGTTTGTTACCCCCAATCCTTTATTTTTAAAATATTATGATCGTAATATATTATTATCATCATATTTTAGAATCGTCAATAGCCCAGTTTATTGTTTTTCATGAAAGGCAGGCCGGTTGAGACAATTTGACACCCTTTATTATGATGATTATAATATTTTAAGAATTCATCTATATTTAACAACGGAGTGATGGCTATGCCTTATCCCGAAGGACATAAGTTAAAGGTTCGCGGCAAAATCATCGAAAGTGCAGCCCAGGCTTTTCGCACCCATGGCATCCGTGAGATTAGTGTTCCGTTCATTATGAAAGGGGCCGGACTGACCCACGGAGGGTTCTACTCACACTTTGAAAATAAAGAACAGCTGGTGGCCGAAGTCTGCCGGTATGCCATCAGTGACACGATTGCGCTTTTGCAAAAAGCTGCCAACGAGGAAACGCAAATCCCTAAGATTCATGCGGTTATCCATTACTATCTGAGCCAGCATCACCGCGACCAGACAGAGATGGGCTGCATCCTGCCCGCGCTTTCCAGCGAAATATCCCGGGCTTCAGAAGAAATCCGGCATATTTTCACCCAAGAGCTGGGACGAATGATCGACTTTATCTCCAATATCGCAGAGGTGGATAAGTCCGTCGGCAGTGCGCTGCTCAGTACCATGGTTGGCACGGTTGTACTGGCACGTTCCGTCAACGATGCCGCTTTGAGTGACAGTCTGCTTGCAGCAGGTAAACAACAGGCTAAAGCGCTGTTGGTTGCATAAGTGGCTGGTTTGCTGCTAGCTAAGCACCGCTTACAGCATATGCAGCAGACTAACGGCTAGCTAAAGCGCCGCTGCTGCTGCGTATACGGCCTGATGATTGTGCAAAAATCTCACTGGTGAGTGATCCCATCAAGCATTGAGCGTCGGGGATTGAACAATAGGCCCACATGACTTACCAACAACACCCAACAATAAAAAATCTCCCCTATACAACGGAGAGACTAGAAAGATCATTGCTATTTCTTACTTAACTAATTTAAATGTCATTTATGGAGAGCCCGCCTTAATGCGGCGATATATTGCACGAAGGTACGTTCACTGATTTCCGCTGAAGGAGCCACAACTTCAAATCCGTGAAAGCCTCCCGGATACAGATGAAACTCCGTTGGAACGCCAGCTTGGCAAAGCCGAGTTACATAATCAATCGTTTCATCCCGGAATGGTTCTAATTGTGCGATACACGTATAGGTAGGCGGTAAGCCTGACAAGTCAACTGCGCGATTTGGGGCCGCATAAGGCGACACTTCCCCCCTATGATTTTCACCCAAATAGGCTTTCCATCCCCGTAAAGTTAATTCCCTATTCCAAATTCGGGGATCTGTAATCTCATAACTGGATGATGTCTTATTCCGGTCATCAATCATCGGATAGAGCGGCATTTGAAATATAATCGATGGCCCCTTGCGATCTCTGGCCAACAAAGCGAGTCCCGCCGCTAATCCCCCGCCCGCACTGTTACCCGCAACCGCAATACGTGAGGCATCCACTTTTAGACTTGCAGCATTCTCAGAGAACCATGTCAAAGCGGCATAGCAGTCTTCCAATGGACCAGGAAACGGCGTTTCAGGCGGCAAGCGATAATCTACGGAGACGATAACACAGTGGGCTTCCTTCACAAAACGCACGCAGAGCTCATCATTCATTTCCGGGAGACCAACGACATAGCCACCGCCATGTATCCATAGACTTCCAGGAAGTATTTCGTTTCTTACGGCTGGTTCATAAATTCGCACACGAAGATCAGGATCTCCGGCAGCCCCTGGAATCATGCGATCCGTTATCGTGACCGCTTCATCCACATAAGGCTTAGCTGTAAAGAATGCTTGCAAATTTTTTCGAGTCACATAAAAATCTGCATTCAAGTTAGGCATACCCTCTAATACAACACCTATTTCAGAATCCCAAACCGGTTCCAACTTCTTATCCATTTCACTTCTCCTCCTTGGCCGAAATCGTCACTTCCCCCTTGTTAACCTGTAACAATTTCGCCATTCCAGCCCGAAGATATCGGCATAGAGGAATGTTCGTGTATGACTTTCCACTGCCCGTTTTGTTTTTCAAAACAATTGGTCTGACGAACAAGCATAGGAGGTTTGACAGTCCCATCTTTAGTTACCAAATTCCAGCTTTGAACGGACCAAACAACACCCATATCGCCGTTTATGATGGTATCCATTTGCATAATGTCAACTTTAAATGATTTTAATTGACTGAATGCTTTATCGAATTCTTCATATGCAGGCTTAATGCCTTTTGAGGCAAAAGGAGCAATATCAAACCAAACCGCATTGTCAGCCCAATGCTTCGTACTTTGTGCTCCAGTCATTGATTTTGACATTTCCTCAACAATAGAGATAAGGATCTCTTTATCTTTTTCCGTATTCATAAAATTGTTTTCCATCATGTTCTCCTTTTCAAAAAAGGTTTTATTCCCACTATACGAATTTAACTTAGGATTCTAACAATAGGGCTAGGTCACTATAAATTAAGCTCTGACAGATCGCCAGCAGAACTATACCGAGCTACATGTTGAATCGTTTTATCCATAAAAATGGTTCAAGTTCTTCTGGCGCAAACGTGCAATAATAGTATCCCTCTGTTATTCCATAAACATGTATTGGCGACAATTCAGCAGGTAGGACTGACTATGTTTAAGACATCATTCACCGATACCGATTCAACAGATTCTGTGCCCGTCGTTTTACTTCTTCAATGAGATGATCAGGCGCAAGTACCTCTACCTTATCCCCGAATCCTAAAATAAGCTGTACGATGTATTCCAAATTCGTATAGGGATAATTAATTTTGAGGCGATTGTCCCCCATCTTTTCATACGAACCATCACCCGTCAGATCAATCAATTGGTATTCAAGGGCAGCGTCGAACAATAACACTGCATGCTTCATTTCTTGAAATGAGCAGCGAATTGAAGACTCTCTTTCTCGATATCCCTCGGCTTATAAGTCTGGTCCGTTCCCTGCAAATCTACCATTCGCGTTAACCGGAACATCCTAAAGCCACCACGAAGCTCGCAATAGCCATATACGTACCAGGATGACCAGCGGAAAATAACATAATACGGTTCCAGCCGGCTCTGAGATTGTCCTTGATCTGAATAATATTGAAAGGTTACATAGGTTTCATTCTTTAATGCCTCTCGAATAAGACTGATTTTCTGGGGAATGCTTGTCCGATGAAAGGTAGTCAGATCAATTAAAAATCGGTTGTTAAGGGTCAATAAGCTTTCGTGCTTGGATGCCAATTTTTCAAGAACGGCATTGCTATGTTGCTGATTCAACGACACGCTCTCAAAGCTCTTTAAGCCGATTATGATATGATCCAGTTCGTCAACCGTCAGCATATTTTCTTTAAGCCTAAAGCCTTCCGCCAAACCGACACCACCATCGCCGCCTTGATAAGTCACTACCGGAAGACCGGCCATGCCGATGGCCTCCATGTCTCTATAAATGGTTCGTACCGAAACCTCAAAATGATCCGCCAATACTCTAGCTTTCGTCTGCCCGTGATTAAGCAGATACGTTACAATCCCAAGTAATCGATCTGTTTTCAATTTTAATCACCTCTTTCCTAGAGACTTAGGCAGCTCTACATCAATTTTCCGGTAACTATAAACTTCGTTGCTACATAAAACAGAATAACAAAGTGAATATGCCATCTGTTTGTCATATTCATTTTTTAGCGTGGGATACTCTCCATATTCACTCGAACACTTCCTTCGCAACCTTTAGCGCCGCAGCGGCCCGCGGCCATCCTGCATAAAAAGCAAGATGGGTTATCGCTTCGACTAGCTCACCTTCTGTGAGGCCATTCTCCCGGGCTAGTCGGAGATGATAAGGCAACTGCTCCGATTGTCCTCCGGCAATCAAGGCAGCCACGGTGACCAGACTGCGCTCACGAAGCGACAGCTCTGTCCTTCTCCACACATCTCCGAAGAGGACATCTTCGGAATATTGGACAAAAGCGGGGGCGATCTCGCCAAAAGAGTCCCGCGCAGTCGATTTTATAAGGGGATGCTTCATGCCAAGCCACCCTCCTTCCGGTTCTCCGGGGCTTGGATCATCTGAGCAATGCCGTTGCCAAACGTCCAATCTTCAAACTCCGTCTCAACTAAGATTGCAAATACATCATCTTGCCTAATGTTTACTTTGCTCGCCAAATTTTCAGCCAAGCTTTTATAAAAACCCGTCTTCTGCGCAGTGCTTCTGCCCGACTTCAAAGTAACCTGAATATACAACAGCCGATCACTCCGCTCGACATTCAGATAATTGCGGTTGTAGTAAAATTCATAAGGCTTATGGGCATGATAGACTTGAAAAAAGTCATCTTCCGGCACATTAAAATGTTCCACCAGACCCTCCATGATCACTTCGCTGATCAAAGGCAACTCCTCAGGCTTGTACTGACCTTCCTGGTAGCTTACACGAATAAATGGCATATGTTTTCGCTCCTTTTATGGGATGTCTCCATTGTACGCCTGCTATCTCCATCTATATAATTGAATAAACTGATATTCTTGTTCTAAAATATAGATGGAGGTGTGAGCCATGGATCTAAGAGAACTCACTGCTTTTCACACTATTATTCAAGAGGGAACCTTCGCCAAAGCAGCGGCAAAATTGAACTACGCACAATCCACCATTACGAATCAGATTCAGCGCTTGGAGAAAGAATTGGGTCTCCAGCTCTTTAAACGAGGATGGGAAGCGGAGTTAACGGATGCCGGGGTCATGTTCGCTTCAGAGGTCGACAAGCTGATCCAGCACTGGAATTATGCAGCGGAGCAGGCCAGAGCCTTGCAGCAAGACGAAATTGGAACCCTGACCATCGGCGGGCTAGAATCATTAGCTGGTCATGTGCTGCCTGTCGCGCTGCGCCAATTCAGGGAGCATAAGCCCCGGATCGCGTGCAACATCATCATTGGGAACACCGATTTCCTGTCACAAGCGCTGCTGCATAAGGAGCTGGACTTTGCCATTTGCGGCGAGCCAGCAGACTTATCCTCTTTTCACTTTGAACCGCTGTATGAAGAAAAAATGTCCTTTATCGTTCCCGCCAACCACCCTGTGGCTAAAAAAGCGGATCTATCCTTTGCAGACCTGCTGGACTATCCTCTAATTGTTGGTGGACACACCTGTTTATATTCTTTGCGATTATCTAGAGAGTTATCCCGTTTCGACAAGGCACCATTTCTAAATACCGTGGGCCAAATATCTGCCATTCCAGGTTTCGTGCGGGAGTTGGACGTTGTTGGTGTGGTTCTGGAGTCAACGAACTTGCCGGAGGGATTAGTTAAATTAGAGGTGGATATGAATAATTCTACGATTCCGATTGGTCTACTTCAGCTTCGAAAAGATGAGTATCTTCCAGCTTCGAGATCGCTAATGATGGATTTGATAAGGGAGAAGGTACGACGGTAAATCGCAAAGATACAGTCTCAAAAGCTCTAATATGTTACAATCTTTCTATACTCTTCAATGGAAGGTGATTATATGGAAGGCACAGTGAATATATTAGGTGTCCCTTTCTCCAAACTAACTCTTGATGAAACTACACAACAACTAGCTAGACATATCCAAAAGGAACAGCCCCATCTGTATCATCTAATCACAGCCAACCCGGAAATTACAATAACCCATCAAACAGATACTGTACTTCAAACCATCGTAAGAGAGGCTGATTTAATTACTCCGGATGGAATTGGCATTGTGATTGCGTCCAAAAGAAAAGGGCAGCCTATTTCTGAAAGAGTGACCGGTTATGATCTGCTCCTTCGGCTCTTGGAACAAGGAAATGCATTGGGTTGGAGCTTCTTTTTTCTGGGGACGGACGAGGAGACAAACCGTAAAGCTGTTGAAGCAATCAACAGGCGTTACCCAAATGTTAAAATTGCAGGGCGGCATAATGGCTTTTTCAACAGTGAAGAAGAAGCTGGCATCCTTGAGAACATACAGCACACCAAGCCGGATATACTTATTATTGCGATGGGGGCACCTTACTCCGACAAATGGATCTATAAGCATAAGCAAGAACTCAATCAAGTTAAGGTGGTTTTTGGCGTTGGGGGAAGTCTGGACGTCATTGCCGGAAAAGTAAACCCTACCCCGAGAGTCTGGAAGACTCTCAATCTGGAGTGGCTACATAGATTACTGACTGTCCCCGTTGTAAAAGGTCAAAAATCACGCTGGCGCAGACAATCCGCCCTCCCAAAATTTGTGTACCGGGCCATCATCAAGGGCTAATACCCCCTTTCCCAACAGCGCAAAAAGAGGGGTCTCCCCCTCTATTCCATATATCTTATGTTTAATCCTCTTGCCTACTACTCCGCATGCCCCTGTCTTCCAGCGTAATAAGGCTCTCCCGGATCAATGTCCAGCACGACCCGATGCGGCGCGGCCAGTGCGTACTGGTGCTCACAGCGCCAGCGCATCTCTTCGGTGAAACCAATCGTCTCCCCATCGTCAATAATGTCTCCCTGATCGAACAGATAATAAGCGATATCCGTTAACTGTCCAGCTACTTCACCTGGCTCGAGATCGTAGAAATGACACTGCACATCAGGTATTCCGAGCGCGGCAAGTCCCAGCGAATCCATCAGACCTTCCCGCCGTCCGCTTCCGGTGCCCTCCACATTGTAGAAACGTATATTCATCGCCCCATACAGAATCGCACCCTGTTCCACCGCAGCTAGATAGGCCCCGGGTTCCACCAGCTTATCGCTCTCCCGAAAATAGATAGCCTCGCAAGGTGCCGTTTCCAGGATAGCCCTGAGCGTCCCAGTTAAAAGCTGCAATCTGGCCTTTGGCTCCAATCCGGAGCTCATCAAGTCTGTCAGCATCAACGAGTAGTGGCAGCCCTCCAGCGCCTGCGCTGCCTCCGGCCAATGCCAAGCTTGCTGAATAGCTGTCGCATATTGATCAGCCGAACGGTGGTCCACTTCCATCAGACTGGTCTGAGCGGGAATCGCCCCATCTGTATATTGAACCTGATAATTCAAATGGAAAAAGTGCAGCATTTCCTTCTCTTCAGCTTCATTAGCCTCCCATACGGCAAGCTTGGGATCTTTGTTGTCCCCGGTTGCCGGCTGTTCGACTTGACCCGTGTAGGCTTCCATTTTCGCATACAGCAAATCTCTGTCCAGCTTCGGCTTCTTGCTGTATTTCAGTTCAATGCCGTAAACTCTTGCGAAGCCAAAGTCCTTTTGCTCATCTATAACATCAGTCATAATTCAATTGTCCTCCTGCCGTTAACTAGAATAAAGCGAACAATATGTACGCTCAAAATTCCCTGCCAATAAATCCTCCTTGCGGATAAAAAAGTGCAGTAACCCGGCATCCCACCAGCAGAAGCCCACATCGTTATCCGATTCCAGTTCAAGTAGCATAAGCGTATCCTGAATTTCTTGCATAGCTGCTGCCTCATCTCCGCCAAAATGATCAGTGATCTGGGACAGCGCATCTTTTTTACTATAGTTGTATTCCTCACCGGTCAGAAGCATCAACGCCGCTTCATATTCCGCATCATCATGCTGGCCAATCGGATAACCGAACATCCGCACTACTTCGCTGCTCTGACGGTCGCTGAGCGCATAACTGAAATCCTCATACTCCTCGTAATCCACCGTCTCGTTCTCAACTTGGTCGCTATCGACATAAGCGTAATTCGGTGCTTCAAGCGAGGCTTTGCGATTAGCTTCATTCAGGTTCAAAGTAGTCCTCCTCAGGTCATAGGCATAAATCTATTCTATCTGATCCTGGGAGTGCCTTCTATAATGCTATGTGCCCAGGTACCTTGGAGCTATAGAGGGGTATAGAGGGATAGCACTACTATTTTCACAAGATTGCATTTCGATGCCCCATTAGTAAGCCTACTCTATATCAGATCCTGCCAGCATCTTTATCTGAAGCGTATTTGGCTTGATTGTACTCAAAAAAAAACACCTCAGAGTCTTAACTCTAAAGTGCCTTTATAAATTCAATCATTTCATTATTAGCTTTGAGCGCTGACTCCTGGCAATAATGGCTCGAACCAGGATCGCTGAATCCATGTTTAGGGCCTAAAACTTCAACACGAACGTTATTTTTCTTACGCAATGCCGAACTTAGTTCTTCAACATTAAATGATTGTTCCTCTTTAGGGAAAAATAACAAGACCGGGCATGTAGGATCAATATCCGTGTAATCTCTAATCCGTGAACCATAGTAACCTATGACTCCGTCACATAAGCCTTCTTCTTCCGTACACAACCATGCGGTAGTTGCCCCCACACTGAAGCCAAGCACTAGCACTGTCTGATATTGTTCTCTGATCTGTCTAATTAGACTTTCTACCTGCGAAAAGGCCTTTTCAAAACCTACGTTGTGAACAAAATGCCCATAAGCCAATTTTTCTTCATCATAACGAAAAGACCGTTCTACATTCAGCAAATCGGGGCAGTATACATCGACCAGCAGCTGTTCAGATAGCGCTTGGCAGGTGTTGGTCATATGCTCATTTGCCCCATAAATCTCATGAACAACAACAATAGCTGCGTCAGAATTATTCAGATAGGTTAGCATTAAACTCTCCTTATATAACAATTGCTGGCACATCGAGATTCGAAAATCTTGACATACCAGCAATCGGGATACAAGCTACTAAGACAATTTCACCAGGCTGTAGTTCTTCTTACCCTTACGGATGATGATAAAACGCCCACCAATCGCTTGATCTGCGGTCACCTCGAACGCTACATCGGTTACGCGCTCGCCATTCAGCGAGATCGCACCCTTCGTAATGTCTTCGCGTGCTTGACGTTTGGACGGCTCAATGCCGAGACCCACAAGCCAATCGACAATGTTCTTCGACTCTTGTGTCGCTTCAAATGTCGGCATTTCTTTGAAGCCCTGCTCGATCTCATCGGCCGTTAGTGATTTAATGTCACCGCTGAACAGCGCCGCTGTGATGCGTTTGGCTTGCTCCAGCAATTCTTCGCTATGAACAAATCTCGTCATTTCCTCTGCCAACGCTTTTTGTGCTTCACGTTTATGTGGCTCGGTCTGTACCTTTTCAGCCAGTTCGTTAATTTGCTCTTTTGAGAGGAAGGTGAAGTATTTCAGGTATTTCACGACATCGCGGTCGTCAGTGTTTGCCCAGAATTGGTAGAATTCGAAAGGCGTTGTTTTATTCGGATCAAGCCAGATCGCTCCACCGGCTGATTTACCGAATTTGGTGCCATCTGATTTCAGCATCAGCGGAATCGTCAGACCGAACGCTTTCGATTCAGAGCCTTCTTTTCTACGGATCAGATCCAGACCGCTTGTAATATTCCCCCACTGGTCGGAACCGCCGATTTGCAACTGTACATCCTCATTCTGGAACAGGTGCAAGTAATCCAGTGATTGCAGAATCTGGTAAGAGAACTCTGTAAAAGAGATCCCGCTCTCCAGACGGCTCGCCACAACATCCTTCGCCAGCATCGAGTTGATGCTGAAGTTTTTACCATAATCACGCAAGAATTCAATAACATTGATCTTATGTGTCCAATCGTAGTTGTTCACCATACGCATCTGATTGTCACCCTCGGTGATGAACAGCTTCTTCAATTGAGCCGCCAGTGCATTCACGTTGTCCTGGATTTGCTCCAGCGTCTGCAGGGACCGCTCGCTTTGCCGGCCGCTTGGATCACCAATCGTTCCTGTAGCTCCGCCAATCAGAATCACCGGACGGTGTCCAGCCAGCTGAAAACGTTTGAGCACCATGAACGGAATCAAGTGACCAATATGCATACTGTCACCCGTTGGGTCTACCCCGCAGTACAGCGAGACTGCTTTTTGATTCGTCAGCTCCCGCAGTCCCTCGGCATCCGTCTGTTGATTGATGGCGTCGCGCCATTCCAATTCGTCAATAATATTCAAATCATTCCACTCCTCAGTCATAGTTATCTAGTATCCAAACATGATTCCACGAAAAAAAAATCGCCCCTTGTCTATTGTAGACATAGGGACGATTCAATAACCGTGTTACCACCCAGCTTGCAGCGATGGATACCTGTGCTAACGCACACCAATGCTGCCACTCTTAGCGAAGTATCGATCGCCATTCCGCTCGGCATTACCCGAGATACTCCAGAGTGTAATTCGACAGACTTAGTGTGTACCGGGTTCCATCACCCCCGGCTTTCTGTGACAGGGACTAAGCTGCTACTGGGCTCTTTCAACGTATATCGTATATTAGAATACAGACAGTATATGTGAATTCTGACATCGATGTCAACCACTTAGAGTAGAAATGCTGTTGTCCCCAGCTCCCAGCCGTTTAAGAACGGCACATAACAGAACTCCGATAACGACATACACTGCGATCAAGCCAACAATACCAGACCAGCCGAATTCATGATACAGCAGACCGCCGCCCGTACCGCTCAGACTGGAGCCTACATAGTAGAAGAACAGATACAATGAATTGGCTTGCGACTTATGTTCCTTGGATACCAGTCCGACCCAGCTGCTGGCAATCGAATGGCCACCGAAGAAACCGAACACGAACAACGTAATCCCAAGTATTTTAAATACTAAGCTTCCACAGCTGGTAAGTAATGCACCGCTCAAAAAAATACCCAAAGCTGCCAGCATGATCGGAATCCGTCCATATCGGTCGGCCATTCTGCCCATCCAGGTTGAGCTAATCGAACCCATGATATATACGACAAAAATACTACCTACCAAAGACTGGCTTAGATTATAAGGTGCCCCTAGCAGCTCAAACCCGATATAGTTGAACAACGTCACAAATCCGCCCATGAACAAAAATCCCAAACCGTACAGACATAACAGTCTCACGTTAACGAGCTGCGTCCAGAGCAGCGGCACCAGTTTGCTTAGCTCTAACTTACGCTTCACAAAGTTCCGGGATGCCGGAATGGTCAGCCAAAACACGATTGAAGCCAGTATACTGAGACTTCCCAGCACTGTTGTCGCCACGCGCCAATTGAACCAGTCAGTTAACAGCCCGCTTATAATCCTCCCAGCCATGCCACCAATCGCATTTCCGCTTATGTATAAGCCCATGGCATAGCCGAGACTATTCTTATCCATCTCCTCCGACAAATAGGTCATCGCAATAGCAGGCAAGCCTGCAAGCACAATACCCTGTACGATACGTAACAGCAAAAGCATGTTGAAGCTGGTACTAAAAGAGAAGGCCACCGTAATTACTGAAGCTGCCGCCAGCGACGCGGTCATGATCGTTTTTCTTCCCCATGCATCCGACAGTGCACCGACGAACAGCATCGTAAGCGCCATAGCAATTGTCGTAACCGACATCGCCAGGCTCGCCAGAGTAGGCGTAATGTTGAAATCCAAGGTTAACTCAGGGATTATAGGCTGGAGACAATAAAGAAGTGCGAATGTACTGAAACCGCCAGCGAACAACGCTAGACTGCTGTGTTTAAATTCTCTTGTTCCTTGCTGTATTCCCATTACATCTATCCTTCGTTGATTAATTCATGCTTTGTGCCTTTACTACTGTTGATACAGCCTACGCTCCATGTGAGTAATAAATTCGAAACCATCCTCTGTCACAACAACGGTATCCTCAATCTGGAATCCACCCGCACCCAGCTCATAATATGGCACCTCTACGCAAAGGACCATTCCCTTCTCAAGCACACTATGATCGCCTGGCGATAACGTTATACCATCGTAGAGTTCCAAACCAATCGCATGGCCTACATGCTGACGCCGGTAATGCGGAATCCCTTCCTTTTGCACAGTAGTCAGCGCCGCTTCGAACACCTCGGAGGCTTTGACACCAGGTCTGATCATGTCGAGCGCCCGTTCCCAGCCGGTCTTAACGTATTGAAAATGGTTCCGTTGCCACTCCGTCGGCTCACCTAATACGGCTGTCCGTCCGGTATCGGCCCAATACCCGCCTAATTGCAAACAAAGATCGAAGCGGACGAGATCTCCCGGTGCAATGGTGTGAAAATAGTTTTCGATTAGCGGCAAGGCGCTGCGTGGACCGGCACCCACAGCGGTCATTGCCGGAACGGCATTACCCTTCACAGCGGCAAGACGATAATGCTGCGCTATATCCGCTTCATGAACGCCTGCGGCGATCATCGCAATCAGCTCGCTTTCTGCCTGCTCGTTCAGCGCCGCAGCTTTTTTCAACAGGGCAATCTCGGCCTCTGTCTTCACCCCGCGGATTTGCCGGAACAGAGCATACGCCGGGAACGCTCCACCTCTCGGTAGCAGTTCATTCAGCTTGCTATAAATATCCGGGGCCATCCGCATCTCATCGACACCGACAGGTTGTCCTTTGATACCCAGTTGTGTTAGAGCCGCCTCCAACGCTGCGAAAGGAGTGGCATAGGATGGAGTATTTTGCAGCAAATCATAGAAGAGATCAATATCAGGCGTTGAAGGCTTGCCTGCAATGGACCCTTCCACAAAGAAATCACTGTAGACATAGAGGTCTGCACCTGAAATGCCCATCTGGGCAATCACGCCCAACCGGTTCGTGGGGATAATAATGCAAGGACGCTGCTCTGGATTTTTTGGCATGACCGCATAAATCTGCATCGTCCAATTGGTCGCGCGAAGCTGTGAGCCAATCGTATAAGCTACATTCTCCGGTGTTGTTGCAATGAGAGCAGACAAGCCATGACGCTCCATGTAGGCCGCTGCCCGGCTGCGGTTGGCAATGACGACATCACTCATGGGAACAACCTCCTATTTTTTAAAATATAAGAATTTATATGTTTTACGCTATAAATCATCCTTATATTTCTCGCTGAAACGGATGTCGTCCCTTAGAGGACGGCAAAGCCGTTTCTACTTTTTGCCCAGCATTTTCTCCATGGCCGGCGCTGATTTCAGCGCGACTTTGATGCCAAAGAAGAGCAGCAGGGCAAATACAATCATCATGACAGACACAACGGCGATCGTAGGGTCCTGCCATTTTTCCATATAAATAAACAGCTGAATCGGCAAGGTATAACTACCCTGACGTAAAATGAGCAACGCGGTTTCCACCTGGTCGAAAGTAAAGACAAACGAAATCGCACCGGCCATGAGCAAACTGATTTTCAACTGCGGCAAGGTAACGGTGAAGAAGACTCTTAGCGGCTTGGCGCCAAGATCAGCAGCGGCTTCACGATCAGCCGGCTTCAGGTTCGCCAGCGCACCGCCGACAATAGAAATCACAAAAGGAAACACTGTGACTGCTTCGCCTAAGATCAGTGCAAACAGGCCACCTGCGATATGCATTTTGGAGAACAGAATCAAATAGGCAACGCCCAGTGTAATCTTCGGAACGACCATCGGAGACATGAAAAAAGCCTTCAGAACGCCACTCCCCGGAAAGGGATAATACAGAATCCCCATTGCCGCGAGTGTCCCCCCAACTAAAGCAAGCAGGGTTGCACCGCTGGAGGCAATCAGACTGTTAACAAACGCCTGACCAAACTGCTTCTGTGACGCCAAATGACTGTACCATTCTGTAGAGAAGCCTTTGGGCGGAAACACACTGGAGGTGCCTGCACCAAAGGATGTCAGGATAATAATCAGCAGCGGTAGCGTCAGAAACAGACAGATCAAGATCGCTGCAACGTACAGTACCCATTTAAAGCTAACATTCTTTGTACGCACCTTATCGACCTCCTACAGTACTACGTCTGTACATCAACCATTCAGCGGATCGGTTCACTATTAGGGAGACCAGTATCGAAGCTGCGAACAAAAACAGACTCGCTACCGCAGCCATCGGCCAGTTCGTATCGAGTGTCCGCTGGTAAATAAACACGGGCAAGGTCATCACACGTCCGCCCCCGATCAGTTGAGGGGTTGTAAAAGCTGTGAGACACAGCGTGAACACGATTTGTACGCCGCTGGCAATTCCTCTTGCCGATAACGGAAAGGTAATCGTGAAGAATGTCCGCCATTTTCCGGCCCCCAAATCATGTGCGGCATGCTTGAGTACCCCGTCATTCTGAAGCAGCACGCTCAATATCGGAAAGACCATGAACGGCAGGAAGATATGCACAAGCGCAATAACGACACCTGTCTCATTATGCATCAGATTAAAGCCCGTCTCCGTAAGACCCAGCTTCATAAAGATCCAGTTTAGGAAGCCTTGGCGGGAAAGGATGATCATCCATCCATAAGAACGGACCACAGCGCTGATCAGCAGCGGCATGAAGGTCACAAGCAGCATCACTTGCCGCCAGCCGGAGCTGCGCACCCCTGCAATAACATAGGCGAGTGGATAGGCTAGCAGCAAGCTCCAGAAGGTCACCTTTAACGCAAGCCGGAAGGTAGAGCCTATCAATTTCCAATAATACGGATCACTCAAAAATGCCTTATACGTATCCGGGCGCCAGGCCGATACAATAGTCCCTTGCTCAAAAGCATCGAAGCTGAATCGGCTAAAAATCAGCATACCGGCCAAATAAATAATCCCCATCAGCAGCAGCGCAGGCAGCAGTAACAGCAAGCGCATGAGCCAGGAGGACTGGCCCTGCGACGGCCTTTGAACAGGCCTGCTGGACGCTTTGGTCATGATTACGCCTCCCTCGAGTCATCAAGGAACAGTGCATACTCTCGCTGAAAACCAAGCGCTATCTCTTGCCCCACGCCATATATAGGGTTTCCGGGCTGGTACTGTACATTAGCTGTCAACTCATAGCCGCCGCCAATAGCAATTTTGTAACGGATGCTCGCACCGCCATATACACTCTCCAGGATCTTTCCGGTCAACTGATTATCACAGCGCTCCGCGCTTTCTCCCAGCCCGACATATTCATAGCGTAATGAAAGATGACCTGTCGATCCCACGCCAGCTGCCCCCGGGTTCCGCGCTTCAAGCGTTCGGCCGCAGCACTCCACGATCAGCTTGGAGCCGCTACTCTCAATTACCTTAGCTTCCAGCAAATTCGTATCCCCGATGAACTTGGCTACAAAGCTGTCTACCGGCCGCTCATAGATTTCACTAGGTGTACCATATTGTAAAATGACGCCGGAGCGCATAACAGCAATGCGGTCAGACAGATTCATCGCTTCATTCTGGTCATGCGTAACAAAGATAAAGGTCCCACCGAATTCGCGCTGAATACGCTTGAGTTCATGCTGCATATTCAATCGCAGCTGCATATCAAGGGCCGATAGCGGCTCGTCCAGCAGCAGCACCTCCGGCTTATTGACCAAAGCCCGTGCAATGGCAATCCGCTGTGCCTGACCACCCGACAACTGCGATATGCTGCGATTGCTGTAATCGGACAGCTGCACCAGCTCCAGCACCTCCGCCACACGTTTCTTGATTTCAGCCTTACCCATTTTTTTTACCTTAAGGCCATACGCAATATTGTTGTATACATCCATATGAGGAAACAGCGCCAGCTGCTGGAAAATCATGTTCGTATTGCGTCCATAAGCCGGCACTCCGGAAACATCTTTACCAGAGAGCAGAACGACTCCCTGATCCGGATGCTCCAATCCGCCAAGGATCCGCAGCAGCGTTGTTTTGCCACAGCCGCTGGGGCCAAGCAGGGAGATAAACTCCCCCCGCTTCACCTCAAGTGAAACCTGATTCAAGGCTGTATGCCCAGCGAATTGTTTCACAATATTACGGGCCTCGATGGCTGTTGCCTCAGCATGCTGATAGCTCATGATGCCAATCCCACCTTCCTCCACTTACTTTACAGCTTTTACAGATTCGTTTTGACGAGACGATCCCAAAGTTCTTTCCATTTGGAGCTGTCCTCAGCCATTTTACTCCAATCCGGGTTGATGCCTTTGCTTTGCACCTCTGCGGAGAAGGATGGATCATTCTTATACTTGTCAGGAACGGTCGCCTTCGTACTAGTGAATGGTGTGCCTGTCTCTTCAGCATAGCGGGTCAAGGCATCCGCAGAGATTAGCTCATTGATAATTTCATTAGCCACACGAGCTTGTTCCGGTGTAGATCCTTTTACAATTTGCAGAGAGTAAGGGAAGGATATCGCGCCTTCCTTCGGATAGGCAACTGCCAGTGGCGAACCGCCATCAATCCAGGTCTGTGCGACTTGGGCGCTGAACGGTGCGATTAGGGCATCCCCTGAATCAAGCAGGCTCTTAAGCTGATCGTTTGAGGTCACCAGGGTCTGAATTTGGCTGCTATGATCACCCCAGAACTTAAAGGCAGGTTCCGGATTGTCATACGTTGCGCCTAGCTCGTTGCCTTTAACGGCAATCAGCGGCGAAATCACTGGGTAGAACATGTAATCCCAAAGTGCGACTTTGCCTTTGAATTGCTCATTGTCCCATAGATCATTCCAGCTGGTTGGCGGGGTCTTCACAAGATCCTTGTTGTATACCAGTGAAAAGCTGGAGATGCCCCAAACAATCCCTTTGTTGTCAGCTTGATGATATTGCTCTGGAATGTCAGCAAGATTCGTCACAATAGAAGGATCCAGCGATTCCCACATATCATCCTTCAGGCCTTTGGCTGAAGCGTCAGCATTGAAATATCCGAAGTTGACGATCGGGTTGTTCGGATCAGCTTGCTTGCCGGCAACCATTTTCGGATACATTACAGAGTTGGATGATTCCTCGAAGGTTACTTCGACGTTGGGATGAGCTGCCACATATTTCGCTACAACCTCTTTAGGCACTACATCCTGATTGGAGCCTGCCCAGATGAACATCGTCAGCTTAACTTTGTCTTCCTTGCTATTGCTTGTATTAGAGCTTTGTTCTGAACCTGTATTACTTCCCGTATTAGATCCGTTGTTAGAAGCTGTGTTGTTACCGCCGCAAGCTGTTACAGCTAACGCAGTCGCCAAGGTAAGTGCAGACAGAGCCAGGGAACGTTTCTTTAATTTCATGGTAATCTCTCCTTGTTTAATGGATCTATATAAGATAAATCTATACAAGATGAACTTAGGATCTGAACGTAATATCCGAACGTAAGATCCAAACGTAAGATCTGAACGTAAAGCTCGGTCGTCATTACGGTGATGTTTGGACTTGAACTCTAATCGGATTCTAAGCCTGTTCAAACAAGCTGACTAACGGGAATTTCTCCAGTTATTTTGCTCATTCCGCAGAGATGGGGCACATTAACAGGAAAAACTCCTGTTATTTCGTCTAATTACTTTCTAAACCTGTCCAAACGAGCTGACTAACGGGAGTTTTTCCAGTTATTTCGCTCATTCTGCAGAAATGTGGTGCATTAACAGGAAAAATTCCTGTTATTCCGACCATTTCCGTCCAATTCCATCCATACTCTGCTATGAAGACGAGTTAAGTGGATGGGGATTTTGCGTCGTAGAGCCCTAACTTCATTCCTAGAGTCCTGACATCACCAGGATAACGCCTAGTCTTCTATTTGAATGATAATTTCAATTCATATAGTCTTATAAGCTAATGCATTCCCGTTTGACTTTTTATTTCCTGCATAAGCTTCCCGATATCATCAGGGGCGATTTGCACGCCTTGCTGTGCCAGTGCTTCAGCTTTATCCATCGTTCTTCGTTTCAGATAATCACGGAGCGCAAGCGGGTATTGCCGAAGCGCCTGTCCGACAGCCCGCTGCATTTCATCGCTCCATAGCTGCTCGAACTGCTCGCGCTTGCTGCCAAAGCTGAAATCCTCAACGTTCTCCCGATGATCCTTGCGAAGAACCGCTGTTGCCGCCTCATCGACCTGCTGCTTAGCGAGTACAACACCGTACAGCGTCTTAGCTGCGTCTTCCGTCAGTAACCCGCTGCGCACATCTTCCAGCACCTCTTGCGGATCACGCAGGAAGGGATCGCCATAGCCGCCTCCACCCTGCGACAGGAACGTTACTGTGTCACCGGGATGAAGCAGAAGCTCATCAATTCTTCCTAAGGAACGCTCATCTACAGTCCCGGCATTTTGAATCGCTGCACCAACCTGCCCTACACCGCCACCGAGCCGGCCCCAAGGCTGGAACTGCATCCGCTCCATATTACGGGCGGTCATAATTGTATCCGGACTAAGGATTTTCACTTTTAGATCAATGCCGCTACCGCCGCGATACTTGCCCGCACCTGCTGAATCCTGACGCAAGCCATATCTTTCAATCAAAATCGGCATCTCAGCTTCCACCGCTTCCGCGGGGATATTCCGCAAATGGCCGACAGCGAAATCCATGCCGTCTATGCCGTCCTTCATCGGCCGCGCACCCGATCCGCCGCAAATCGGCTGAATGACACCAACCTTCTTCCGGCCTGTGACAGGATCTGTGATCGCCAGCATGACGATACAAGCTTGTCCTGCTCCCGCGGCGGGAAGCTTATCGGCCTGTGCCTTACTCATCGCCCCTGTCAATACATCCATGACACGGATGAAGGTCGCAGCTCTGGCCCCAACCGCCGCCATTGGTTCAGGATTGAGGATCGTTGCTGGCGGCGCATCATTACGAACCATACGGATCATGCCGGAGTTCCACGGAATCGTGGGGTCAACGGTTCTGAAATAGCGAATCAGTGCCGGGACAAGCATATAGTGACCTTGTTTATTCGCAGTGACAATATTAAAAGAAGCACGAACCTGCGGATCGCTTCCATCAAAATCAAGGAAGATTTCTTCACCGGCGATGTCCATCCGGCAGCGAAGACGGATCGGATAGCCACCAGGACCATCCTCCAGATAATCCCAGAAATCATAGGAACCATCCGGAATATCACGGATAATGGCTCTTACTTTAAGCTCCGAATATTGCAGCAAATCAACAATCCCTTGCTCGACCTTATCCAGACCATAACGGGTAATTAGCTCTTGAAGCCTCAGCTCACCCCGATGCAATGCTGCCATCAACGCCTTCAGATCGCCCCAGTTCTGGTCGGGAATACGGCTGTTGTCCAGGAATAGACGAAGTACCTGCTCATTGAGCACGCCTTGATCATACAGCTTCACCGGAGCAATCCGGATGCCCTCCATGTGAATATCATAAGATGTCGGCGAGACACTGCCTGGCACTTTACCGCCAACATCGGAAGAATGTACGAAGCACATCCCGAAAGCTACTATTTTCCCTTGATGAAAAAAAGGCTTAATCAGATGCACATCTGGTAAGTGGGTCGCCATTCCGCCTGTCGCATAGGGATCATTCGTGATGACGATGTCCCCTTCTTTCCAATCCCCGATGGCTTCAATAGTTTCGCCCGCCGGAATGCCAAGGGAAAGATTATAGCCCGTATCCAGTGGCGAACCAAAGGTTTCTCCCGCTGGTGTCAGCAGATAGGTTCCGAAATCTCCGGTTTCCTTGACGAATGCTGTAAAGCCTGTCCGAAGAACGACATTGGCCATTTCCTCTACAATAGCTTGCACCCGGTTCTTAAAAATCTCAAGAAAGACCTTGTCTGTCATCACAATTCGGCCTCCCCGATGATATTTCCAAAACGATCCTTAGTCAGACTGTATCCTGGCGGAACGAATACGGTGGTATCATACTCATTGATTATGACCGGTCCTGACAACATCTCACCTACGTTCAATTGTTCCCGGTCAGTAATGAAGGCTTGATACTCCTGTCCATCAAAAACAATCGTTCTCCGCTCTGCTTCATAGTTGGTCTTTACAGGCGCCGGGACAACAACAGTCTCTGATTTGCGCGTGACACCAATAATTGTCGCCCTCAGGTTTACAAAGGCTACCGGAGATTCAGGTTGACTAGTCCCAAATACAGCCTCATATTGCTGGTGGAATCTTGCCTCGGCATCAGCGATACTTCCGTATGCCTCACTGGAAAGTGTCACACTGAGATCAAAGGCCTGTCCTTCGTAGCGCATGTCTGCACTGTACATCAGATACATATGGTCCAGCTCAATACCCTGTTCTGTTTCCTCTGTGATCCAGCGTCTCCCCTGCTCCCCAAGATGTTCGAACCATTGCACCAGCTCACCCGGTTGCAGTTCATCACTTACCTTGTTCAGAGAATGAACGAAGTCATTCCGCAAATCGGCCACTACACAGCCCATCGCACACAGTGTTCCCGGTGAAGGCGGAATCAGCACCTTGCGGATCCCCACCTCACGGGCCATGAGAAATGCATGCATAGGACCGGCGCCGCCGTAAGCCAGCAGTGTAAAATCACGCGGGTCGACGCCTTTGCGAGCCATGAGCGGTGTAAACTGGGCATACATGTTGGCTGTTGCCACATCCAGTATGGCCTGTGCCGCTTCATAGGAACTCATTCCGAGCTGCTCACCTAGACGCTCCAGCACCGCCTGAGCCAGATCTGGTCTTAATTCCATCTGTCCGCCCAGGAACCGATCCGCCTGCAAAATACCCAGATGCAGATAAGCATCAGTTGTAGTCGGTATTGTTCCTCCGCGATTGTAACAGGCCGGGCCCGGACGGGCCCCGACACTACGAGGACCTACTTTCAATACGCCCGCGGAATCCACCCAAGCGATGGAGCCGCCTCCAGCTCCAATAGCAGTCACATCGATGGCCGGAATAATCACCGGAAAATCACCGACTTGATTATCTACAGAATAAGCGGGCTGTCCGTCAATCAACGCAACATCCACGCTGGTTCCACCCATGTCAAATGTAACCACCTGATTCAGTCCTGCCATACGAGCTACATGCGTAGCGCCGATGACCCCGGAAGCCGGACCGGACAGCAATGTCTTCACCGGCTCACTGGACGCTCTGGTCGAGGACATGATTCCGCCATTGGACATCGTGGACAGCACCTTGGCTGTCAGACCATACTGCTGCACGCCCTGCTCCAGCCGCTGGAAGTATCCCCCCATTTGCGACCCGACATAGGCATTCATCACCGTAGCCAGCGTTCTTTCGTACTCGCGCTGCTGCGGCCACACACCGCTGCTTGTGCAGACAAACAGCTCTGGATAGTGCTGCTTGATGAGCTGCTCGGCAA
Organism: Paenibacillus sp. NPDC058177; assembly: GCF_042883835.1. NCBI lineage: Bacteria > Bacillati > Bacillota > Bacilli > Caryophanales > Paenibacillaceae > Paenibacillus > Paenibacillus sp. NPDC058177. Next base: position 260,067 of record NZ_JBHVVB010000005.1, read on the forward strand.
GCTGCTCATGCCCGGCATTTTTATAAGAATGCAAGAAGCTGATGGCAATGGCCGTCACGCCCTCTTGTACCAATTCTTCAACGGATTGCAGAAGCTGCTGCTCATTCAAGCTGCGAAAGACTTCGCCGCTGGCGAGGCAGCGCTCATCGATCTCTTTGACCAAACGACGGGGCACTAGTGGAAGTGCCTTGTCGCCGTATAGATTCGTGGTATTTTCTAATCGCAACCGGCGGATTTCAAGCACATCCCGGAACCCCTCAGTCACAAGGAGTCCGGTTACCGCTCCATTTCGCTCGATTAACGTGTTGACACCAAGCGTCGTCCCATGTACGAACAGGCCAATATCCGCAATATTGATAGAAGCCTTCTGCAGTTGCTCCAAAGCATTAAATATAGCTTGTTCCGGGGCATCCGGTATCGAAGGCGTCTTTAGTGAGGCGACCACGCGACCGTCTGCATCCGCGACCATCGCATCCGTAAATGTGCCTCCGATATCTATGCCCAGCCGGTAGCCTTGTTCCACTTTCTCTTCCTCCTTAAAGTTTTGCGAAGCAAAACCACTTCGTAAGCATATTCTTAAGCTGTGCTTCGCAAAGCCACTATAGCGATTGAGAATCCTGCTTCAATTGATAATAGCGTTTTACGTCCTCAATCATTTGATTGATGTGATCCACCATCGCTTGCTCCGCCTTTTCAGGCGAGCCTTCTGCAATCGCGTCGACGATTCTTTGGTGATCTACGACCAGCTTGCTGCCGACAGAATTACGAATGAAAGCTGTAGCAGGCAGTTCACGGCTTCGATCCCATACCAGCTGAACCGCATGCATCAAGATGTCATTGCGCGCAATTAATGCGAGTAAATGATGGAACTCACGATCTCCTTCATAAGGAATTTGATTCTCGGATAACATTTCAAGCTGCTCTTCTATGGAATTCCGCAAAAGTTCAATATGATCGGGTGTGGCCCGCTGCGCAGCGAGGCTGGCAATTTCGCGCTCAAGCGCCCTTCTGGCGACCAGTACATTAATCATGGCCTTCTGCCCGGACACATTGAGCACTTCCAGTAGACGGGAATTGAGGGTCTCCTGATGAATCCTTTTCTCCAGTTGAGAGAGCCGATTTGCCCCCTTCTCTGTGAGAATGCGCCCTTTTCTTCCCTCTAGCTGAACATAACCTTTCATATCTAATTCCATTAGCTTGCGGCCGATTGTTGCCTGGCTGAGCTCATACTTCTTGCCTACTGTGTGAACCAGTGTGCTTGCGCCCACAGGCTCCCCCACCAATGAAATTGTAGAGAGCAGTTCATGCTCGAGTTGTAAAGATGTCCATTCAAATGATGACATTCATAACATCCTCTCACTTTATAAACAGTTAATCTCTCACGTCGTTACTCACTGATGATTAACTGATTATAAATCTATTTTATTTATATTTCAACTATTCGCACTAATTTAGTGTGGATTTAATTTAAAAGACTGCAAACTCTAATAGAGATTTTTAATCCCACCAGAAATCCCATTCATTATTTCCCATTAAATAAACCGCATAATGCCCCAGTGTATCGAACCGCTCCAGCACGTATTGGCAAAATATAAAATGCTCCTTGGCCAGCCTCAATGCTGCTTCATACGTCAGCGGCCGTGTGCCGGCTTGTAGAACCCATTTGTCTTGAGTAACGGCCAGAGGGGTAACATGGTATTGCTCTTGCCAATGCTTAAAAACAGCCGATTGATATACAGGCAGAGGACATTCATTGTATCCCCCCATCGGCACCCATAGGGGCGCTTCATATCCTGAACCCGCAGGCAATGTCAAAATAATAACGTCATCTGCAGCTTCGATTTTCTCTCTTACCCACTCCGTTGTCAGAACAGAAGTAGCTTCTGTTTCTATCTTTATCTCTTCTTCTCTCACAGCCATTTTCTCATTCAGCATTTCATGGCCTGCCCACACTAAAGCATAGGCTGCATAAATATCTTCAAAGCTCTTCCCCTCAAGATTTTTCTGCTCAAGCGGAAGATCTGCATCCACAAGAATAGACTCAGCAATGCGCCGAAATGTATCCACGATAGATAGGCTATGTACTTCTTTCAGCTCTCTATCAACAACTTCTGCAAGAGATTTCTCTTCTTCTTCCAAAATCTCTTCCAGCATCTCTGCGATGTTATAGCTGGGCACAACCAGAATTCGGTGCTTCCCTTCCTGTGTCAGAGGCAGTGATAATTGCTCTACCGCTACAACCTCAATGTCACAGGATGCAAAGGAATCTACCAGTTCTTCAATCATATTCTTTCTCCTTCTATTCCATAAAATTTGAAATAAAAACGAAACAGTGCATCATTGGTAATTATACTACACTATTACAATTGGCAAACAACATTATCGCTGCAGTCTAAACCATTGAAGGTGAATGATTAGACATAGAATGAGTATCGACTCTTTGGTCCTGAAAATTAACATTTGACCCAATAAAAAACAGCGGCAGCCTTGGACGAGAAGATATTGTCCTGGGCTACCGCTGTTCTATTATGCAAATATTTATCCGTTAGCGTTCACCTTAGTGAACTTTGCTTACTCTATTGCTGTTTGTTGGATTACTGTTTGTTCTATTTCCGTTAGGTTTACTGCCGTTTGGTTTGCTGTAGCTAGCTCTATCACTGCTGGCTCTACCGCCGCTAGCTTTACCGCCACCCGCTTTATCGTGGCTGGCACTGCCACTCTTTTTAAACCACTCAGATTTAGGCTTGCGCGCCGGGTTCGCCTTGGACTTGGCCGGTTTGTTGGCTGGTGCCGAGGCTTTGCCAGATTTAAAGGATTGCGGAGGCACACTCGTCATCGGATAAGGATGATCTTTCACTTCAGGAATCGACTTCTTGATCAATTTTTCAATATCTCTAAGGAACGGAACTTCATCCATCTCACAGAAAGAAATAGCCATTCCGCTATTCCCTGCTCTGCCCGTACGGCCGATACGGTGAACATACGTTTCAGGTATATTAGGAAGATTGAAGTTGATTACATGCGAGAGCTCCTCAACATCAATACCTCTTGCCGCGATATCCGTTGCCACCAGCACGCGTGTAACTCCGCTCTTGAAGTTGTTCAATGCTTTTTGACGATCTGTCTGAGACTTGTTGCCATGAATGGCCTGTGCAGTAATATTCACTTTGGACAAATCACGTGTAACACGGTCCGCTCCGCGTTTGGTACGGGTGAACACCAATGCTGAAACAATCGATTTATCCTGTAAAATATGGTTCAACAAGTTCTGTTTCTTACCATTCTCGAGTAAATACACCGATTGCTCAATACGCTCTGCAGTAGAGGATACCGGGGTGATTTCTACTTTTACTGGATCGACCAGTATCGATTTCACCATTTTAGTGATTTCTGGAGGCATCGTCGCAGAGAAGAAAAGGGTCTGTTTCTTGCTCGGCATTTTGGAGATGATCCGCTTCACATCATGGATAAAGCCCATATCCAGCATCCGGTCAGCTTCATCAAGCACTAATATTTGCACATATTGTAAGTCAATACGCTTTTGATTGATTAAATCGATAAGTCTACCAGGCGTCGCGATAATAATATCTGCACCTTGGTTCAGCGCCCGCTCCTGCACTTTCTGGGAAACACCACCCACGATAGCAGCACAACGAATGTCGGTGTACCGGCTGTACGCCTTGATGTTGTCCGAAATTTGAATAGCCAGTTCTCTTGTCGGTGTTAAAATCAAGGAACGGATACGGCGTACCTGCTTGGGAGCATTCGGCTTTTCGCATAGTAATTGAATGATCGGCACAGAAAAGGCTGCTGTTTTCCCTGTTCCTGTTTGTGCGCAACCAAGTAGATCTCTGCCAGCCAGCACGGCTGGAATCGCCTGTTCTTGTATAGGTGTTGGGGAAGTGTAGTTCGCTCTGCTCAAACCCTCTAAGATCGGGGCGATAATATTCAAGTCTTTAAATGTCATTTTGTCTCCTTAATTTACGTACATATATAAATCAAACGTAATTTTCATTTTAAAACGTAACACATAAAGATATCATAAAAAGAATCGTCTGTATATGGTTATTTCAAAGTGTCATTGCATGTCCATATCTTGCCAAGTACTCTTCCTTCTCTTTATAATCCGGCATGATACTCCCGACCCGTCGCCAAAAAGACCGGTCATGATTCATATGCAGCAGATGGCATAGTTCATGGATGATCACATAATCTATCACTTCAAGAGGAGCCATAGCCAGACGGTAGTTGAAAGTGAGTTTTTGATCAAAGCTGCAGCTGCCCCACTTCGTTGTGGACTCGACGATATCAATCGTCTTCGGCTTTACTCTTAACTGTGCCTGATAAATTTGGATTCGTTCACCTACGATCTTCTTACAGCTTGAAAAATAGAACTTCTTAAGGTTCATTTTAAGCTCCTCTTCACTTCCCTCACTCGTATCTATAAGTTCATGAAGGTCATATTCTTTTCCCAGATGCAGAAACTTACCTTGTTCTTTATACTCTCTTGGTTTAGGGGCCGCCAAAGCTTTGGCAATCTTCTGTTTCTTCTCCAATATCCATGCCCCGTGTTGTGCCACAGCGCTTTTAATCATTTCTTCGCTTGCCGCTCTGGGCGCTTTAACGGTAACGAGACCAATCGTATCTATCTGGATCTTAAGCTTCTTTCTTTTCCCATACTGCACATGAACCTCTATACTATCGTTGCCTAAATCAACTTTCATATTATCCATCTTTCCTTTATGAATAGAATATTCGAGCAAGCTGCTCTGGTATCTCTAAAAATGTATACCTTCTATTATAAGTGCTATAATAAAAGCATACATGATTGCCACAATCCACGAAAGGGAAGGGGAACATTCATGAATACGAATACGAAGCAACTGGATCGAATTCACTCCGGACAGGGATTTATCGCGGCCTTGGACCAAAGCGGCGGAAGTACGCCGAAAGCGTTACTGCAATATGGTATTCAAGAAGACCGCTATTCGAACGAAGAACAAATGTATGAATTAGTCCATGAGATGAGAACGCGTATTATTAAGAGCCCGGCTTTTGATGCACAATACATTCTGGGTGCGATCTTATTCGAGAACACGATGGACCGTTTCATTGACGGACAATATACCGCGGATTACCTATGGGAACAGAAAGGCATTGTACCCTTTTTAAAAATCGATAAAGGACTGGCCGAGCAGACAGACGGAGTTCAGCTTATGAAGCCTATTACTGGCTTGGACGAGCTTCTGAAGCGGGCAGTCGAACGACATATTTTCGGAACAAAAATGCGTTCAGTGATTAAGGAAGCGAATCCCGCTGGGATCAAACAAGTGGTTGAACAGCAGTTTGCCGTCGCCAAGCAAATCCTTGATAGCGGGCTTATTCCGATTATCGAACCTGAAGTTGATATCTACAGTGCAGATAAAGAAGCTTCTGAGAAACTGTTAAAAGAAGAACTTACCGCACACTTATCTAACCTTGGCTCTGACGTAAAGGTTATGCTTAAGCTTTCCATCCCGACAGAAGATAATTTCTACCGGGATCTTATAAATGATTCACATGTGTTGCGCGTAGTGGCTCTGTCAGGCGGCTACAGCCAATCTGAAGCCAACGAAAGGCTGGTCCGCCATCACGGACTGATCGCCAGCTTCTCTCGCGGCTTATCCGAAGGATTAGGTGCCGGACAGACAGATGAGGAATTCAATGCTCTGCTGTCCAAATCCATTCATGCTATTTATGAAGCTTCCATTAAGTAAGGCTAATATGCAAAGTATTACACTCCCTCGATAATAGAAACAGCGGCAGCCTTGGATGAGAAAAAGCCCTAGACTGTCGCTGTTTTATTGATTTATAGTTTTCTGTTAGTCGAATATAGGTGAATATCGAAATAACTATCAGTATTTCGGATTTTTAGACTTATAAATAAGTTAGCCATGCTACCTCTGCGCCGTACAGGTCGTCGATCGCCTCAACAATCCGCTTTTCGGTGGCATCATAAGCCGCTGCGATATTGCCGATCTGGTGGTCGACGTCTATTTGCCGGGTAACTTGATACAAACTCATGTGTTTGGCAGTGGCAGGAAGTTTGAATTCATGTCTCCATAGAGGACCCTCTATGCTGCCTACGCACGAGACGTTCGCATCGAATTTGCCGCGGCTGAAGGTGAGCTTCACGAGATGGTTATGCTTGGTTACTTTTGAAATTGTAAAGACGCCACTGCCGCTGTATTTGCTATTGTAGATGAAGCCACGCTTTTTAAAAAAGTGGTTGATCGCTTTTTTGACCAATAACGGTTCGGAAGGGAAGTCCTCAATCCTAAGTGGCTTCAGTCGATATGGAAATTGGACTCCGACCAAATCCCCTGCTTCGTAGCATGATTGCACGATCCGCTCGCCTGCAATCATGTTCTCAAAAACAGCTGCAGCCTCCTCCTCAGTAGAGGGAGCGCAAAATACTCGCTCGTGGTAAATCTCTCCGATAGTCTCCAAAAAGCGACGTTCGCTTTCATTCAGTTCCAGCTGTGGAGCACTATCCGTGATTTCACCAAGCTCCACAATCGCATCCAAAAAATTTATTCTTCCTGAAATCCACCAATCACTCTGAAGCCGAATGCACGGCGAAGGGTAGTCACTCCATCCCGTTGTCTTCGGCGCAAACAACCTGGTATAGCAGATATCTCCCTTAGCGACGAATGGAACTGGTGCCTCTTGGGCTGAATCAGGGTTTCGGCTGAGCATCGAAAGACGATCGAACACGAAAGTCGCGTGATTCAATCGGTAGCGACGCGGAATTCCACTTACAATTCCGATAACATCTTGCATCCGAAGCGAAGCGTTGCAACCGTCCGGATTTGCACTGTCCCAACGTGCGGGGAGGTTGGTCAGTCTCTTCTCATGGCCCAGAGCTGTCTCGGCCGTATGGCAAAAAGGAACGAGCGTTGGGTTATGCTTTAGCAGCCTGTCGATTCCGGACACACCATGCGTAAAGCCGTCAACGAAAAATTTGATGTCCTGGGGATCAAATGCAGCATCATGGAAAACTTGTCCGATCCGTTCGGTCACGACCAACGGTGTATCCTTTTTGCTCAACCGAAAATCAATTTTTTTATAGAGCTTCACAAACGCACTCCTTTTCTATATCGTCGATCCTCATCTTATACCATAAAACACCATCGAACGCCGAACTTATCAACAAATGAGACTAAACAATCACTGAAGAATATTGGACCCATTGGGTTAATTGTTTTGCTGCCATCATTCATTATTTGGTATGCCTCTCTTAAAACTTCTTCATTTTCAAATACGGAGACAATTTCCATAGTGGAATCAACAGATGACTCATTAGTTCCACCAAAATCACTAAGCATTACCCTAGTTCCAAGAATGTGCATTTCCGCATGAATCACAAATTTTTCAGGTTCTTTCTCAGAGTCATACATAATTGAGTCTATCTCAGACTTAAATGCCTTTTTATATAGTTCGACAGCTTCAGAACAAGCACCATTCAAATATAGTTGTGGTACTAACATATGCCCTCTCCCTACGAATCAAATTTTGTTCGAAAACAGATTGACGACCATATATTACCATGAAAATTCATATTTAAAATCATATATTTAAGCACATTTAAGAACTTTAATCGAACTCTACTACTAGCAGCTTAATGACGCATCGTGAAACTAATACTTTATTTTTTAAAAAAAGGCTGCTCCCCAGACAGGTATTACCTGCCGGGAAACAGCCTTTTTAGCTATGCTTTATTTCTTTAACTGGAGTGCTCTTAGAAGGATTGTTGCTGCTTCTGCACGGGTAGTGTTCCCTGTCGGTTTCACTGTACCGTCGGTATATCCGTTAATTAGCCCTTGATCAATCGCTGTCTTAAGCGCAGGAAGCGCCCAAGCGGAAATCTTGGAGCTGTCGGAGAAGCTGATGTCCTTGTCAGCCAAAGCCAGTTTAGCAGCTCGAACAACCATTGCTGCAACTTGCTCACGGGTCACCCACTCATCAGGACCGAAGGTGTCTCCGTTATAACCGTCAACAATGCCGAGTGCTGCCGCTGTTGCAATGGTATCGTGAGCCCAATGCGTCTTAGTATCAGCAAGCTCTTTTCCATTCGCAGCCTGAAGGTTAAAGGTCTTCACGATCATCGTCACGAATTCGGCTCTTGTAATCTTGTTGTCAGGTCTAAAAGTATCATCCGGGTAACCGGTAAGCCCACCGAGGGATACCAATTCCTTGATGCTGACCTCTGCCCAATGTCCGTGGATATCAGCAAAATCTTTTTCTACCTTCGGAATCGAAGGCTCTGTTTTATCAGATACCAGAACAGCAAATTTCGTGAAATGGGTAACTGTTCCGGACACTGTTCCGTTAGCTTGATCCACTTTCAGGTTGTCCAGTTTCACCCATTTCTTACTCTGCTCATTCAGCCAGTACAAGCCTACAACCGAGTTATTGAAGTTCACCTTCGACGGGTCGAAAGTCAGAGTAATGGTCACCGGTTGGCCAAAATCGCCAGCCTTATTCTTCGTAATCTCATAAACATCGCCCAATAGCTTCAATGTGTCATCGGCGGACAAATTCGAGGATTGAGTTACTTTAGAAACAGTAATCTCGATTCCGCTCTCGATTGATCCGGCTGGCACACTGATTGTTGCTCCATTCAAGGTCAGCACGCCACCGTTCACTGCAATGCTTCCGGAATGAACCGGAGTATTTCCACTATTCGTCCCTCCTGACGGAGTCGAAGGGGTCGGAGTCCCTGGTGTTCCAGGATCTGGCGTTCCGGGACCCGGTGTCCCAGGATCCGGTGTTGTCGGGCCCGTAGGATCTGGGATACTCTCTGCAGCACGGGTCACAATCACAGTATAGGCCTTTTTGGAGCCATTCTGTGCTGTCACTTCGATCGGAATAATGTTGCTTCCAACCTTTAGATCAATAACCCCGCTAGCTTGTCCACTGACCGACGGAGTACCGTTCACAGTGAACGAAGCCGCACTATCATAGACATTTGCTGTTACCGTAATGCCTGATAATTTGTAATCAACTTGAGTCGCATAACTAGTTACGTCAGGTGCAAAGACCGGATTCAGCGTACCGCTCGACAAGGTCAGACTGCTCAAATCAGCGTTGTTCTTTGCTTCCTCCGCAGCTTTTCTGATCACGTCCACAGTATAAGTCTTGCTGGAGCCATCCTTAGCTGTCACTACAATGGTGAGCTCATTGCTGCCGGCATTCAAATTGATCAAGTCACTGGCTTGACCACTCGTTCCTGGAGTGCCGTTCAGAGTGAATGTAGCAGCACTATCATAGACGCTTGCGGTTACGGTAATGCCCGGTACGTCATTGTCCACCTGTGACGTATAGTGAGTTAAAGCACCGTCAAACACAGGATTCAGGATTCCACTGGACAACTTCAGGTCGCTCAAATCAGCGCTGCTGCTATCCTCTTCCGCTGCTTCCCGAATCACGGTCACGGTATAGGTCTTGGTAGAATCATTACGTGCAGTCACAGTGAAAGGAATGTCATTCTTTCCAACAGACAACTTCAAAGTAAGAGCCGTTTCATTGGCATACGGTTTGCTTTGAGCTGTCAGACTCGCTTTTACATCGCTGGCCTTTGCCGTGATACTCAACGATTCAACCGAATGAGGGACAGTCACGCTGTACTCGGTGATTCCGGCATCGAACGATGGAGACAACGTGCCTGTATCTACAGTCAAATTGTCCAGCGTAGAAACATCAATTAATTTTCCGGCCAGCATATCGCCTTGAACAAGTGCAAAGTCTGCTACCACCTGATGCGAATAGTCCTCAGCCGCATTAAGAATAAAATTCTCCAGGTCGTTCCAAACCGGCAAAATATTCGTTACAAAACGCTCTTCAAACTTGTAATTCAGTTCATCGGACACCTTGTCCAGACGAGAATCCGCATAAGCATAAGCCTTGGCTGCGTCAATCAGATATTGCTCTAGTTCATCCTTATTTTTGAATGGCTTATCGGTGTAATCTCCCTTAAACGGCGAGACTTCCCGGATCAGGAACGAACGATTCGAAGCTTCGAGTACGCCCAGATAAGCATCGGTATCTACTGCGGTCTTGATATATGCATCTTTAGAGATATAAGCATCCCGCGTTTGTTCTTTTACATCAAGCAAAATATCATCCGTGTTGGTATTACTAGGACCTTCGATCAGCACATTGTAACGTTCTACCCCTATGCTGCCAATTCCTTGGTGAATACGACGTACAATATCCTTAATTGTAAAATAGGCATTAAACTGGTCATCGCTAAGGTTCGGGAAATTGCCTCTGACTTGGGCTTTATAATTTTCCCAGTCACCTTTTAATGACACTACTTCAGCCTCAGTGGCCAGTTCAAACTTATCGGGATTACCGTCGATATTTAATTTCCCATTCAGCGCCCGCTTACCCAGCAATTTTTGCAGCGCCTCGGCATAGGACACTTTGGAGACTTTGTCCATAACACTTTGGGTGTATGCAGTAACATTGCTTCTCGTCAGCTTAGTTGCTTTCTTACTGTTATCGTTATTAATCTCAATCAGTGTATCTTTATAAGTATCCAGGAACGTTTTGGAGACGTCACGGAAATCAGCATCTTGCAAATTCGTGAGACCCGAGCTATCTTTATCGTATTTTACAACATAAGTACTTGTGACAAAACGGATTAAATCATCATAGAAGCTTCCGATTCCGGCGGAGTCTACGTCGTTCAGACTGAACACCATCAGATCTTTGCTATCATTAAAAGTACCGACATTCTGAATATGTGCATCGCCTTGCGTGTAGGTTATAATATCCTTGTCTTTCCACCCGGCAATGATCGAAGCAGGAGATGGGATCAGTCCAGACGCAAGATCGGATTTGAACAACGAATGCGTACCGCGCAAGAACGTGTACTCGTTCGCTCCCATCGCGTTACTTCCGTACTTATATTCTTTGGTTACGGCATCATTGAAACTGGTGTTGTCATCTACAATGCTTTGTTCTACTTCCTGCTTGCGTGCCTCATCAGAAAGAACTGGCGAACTGTAACGAAGTAGAGTGATACCTATCGGATCAGAAGCTAACCAGTCACTATCTTGCATAGCCTCCGGCTTCACAATCACCTTAAGTTGCGCAGTATCCAGCACAGGAGTGGTAGCAGTCCCCGAAATGGAGAAGGTAATCGTGTTGTCACTGCTTTGCCCCTCAGCCGCGATATTCCAGTCTCCAGAAGGAAGTCCTGACACACTGTATGTATCGGAGTTCAGCGCCCCATTGGCCGGAATCCCTGCCGTAAGATTCAACTGGTAGCGGGCGTTCAGATCCTTCGCACCACTCATTTTAATCGAAGATGACATTGGAACCGCTGCAATTTTGTTGGACGGTGTGAATTTAACCAATGTCGCGGTGTTGTTCTTTTGGTATACACTAACTGGGTTAGTTGGTTTGTTGGGTTGATTCCAAGCTCCAGGATTAATCTCAAAAGTAAGATTGGCATCACCAACAATGTTGGCCGTGCCATCACCGGTAATCGTAATCTCGATCCCCTCACCGTTGGCATTAGCCGTCGCAGATAATCCTGCAGGAAGTCCGGTTACAGTGAAGTCTTCGGAAGCCCATGGGCCCTGTTTTACAATACCGTTAAAAGCAGTGAGAGTGATTTTGTTATGAGCTGGATCAACGGTTGATCCAGATTTCATTTGTACGCTCTGATTATTCTCTAGAATCGCATAAGCGGCTGTACTACTGGAGTTGCGTGGCTTGCTATCTTTTATTTTTTCAAAGTCCTTGCTATTATTGCGGGTATCCCAGTTATTCCCCCGATTCGGAGTCGCAGCTGAATTCGTGCTCTTCTCGGGATCAAGCGGATCGAATACTAGTCGCTGTATCGTCGACTGCTTGCCCGTTTGCGCCGCGGGACTGCCCAAGGAGGCATCCACGACAGGATCGTATCCGACAAAATCAATGACCTTGTCTTTTAACATGTCCTTCATCGGGTCGTTGGAAGTCAAGATCTGGGTAGTATTCAAGAGTGCCAGCTTACCGCTATTATTTCCTATTTTAAAAGAATCCTCCACAGCATCCGGCTGAGGCAATTGGCTTCCAACATTCCCATTACTACCAAGCGCAACAAGATAATAACCGTACGCAGGGATTTGGGCAGTTGGAGATCCTAGATTTGCTGCCTTCCAGCTTTTTTTCTTATCATCAGCATATTGGATGGACCAACCGTTAAGCGAAATCGGCTCTGCTGTAGGGTTATATAATTCTACAAAGTCGTTAGTATACAGATCGAGAGCATCGTCTTTTTTGCCTCCATAAAACTGGCTGATGACTACATTCTTCGCCAGATTATTGGTATTTATCGGGCCTGTTGCTGCTGCATGGCCTGTCCCTGCGAAAGACCACAATGATTGAACGACCATCGCTGCTACAAGGACGACCGCCATCCAGCGCTGATTCCTTATCTTCAAGTTAATTGACCCCTCTCCCAATTAAAAATTCACGTTATTATATCAACTGAATGTAATAGGAGGGTTAAGAGAAAAGCAGTATAAAATTAATTTAATAAAAGTTTAATAAACTCCATATTCTAAAACACAAAAAAACGGCATCTCTGCCGTTTTTCCGAAGTCTTTCCGATGATGATTCAATTTTAATCCAAGCCATGTTCTTTACGGATATGATACAAGCCTTGAACAAGCAGTTCTGCAGGGTCACGGTTCAGTTGCAAGTGGGTTAGCAATAAATGAAGCGGAATTGCACACACATTGCTGCCTTCCGTGATCTCTGGGAATCCGGTTTCGAACATAGGACCGTGCTCCTGATTCCAGGCCAGGCCTGCATGAACCTGCTGGGGTGCGAATTCTTCCTGAACTGCCGCGATGCAATGCGGAACCAGTACATTATCGATGACTGCTTTTGCTTCCTCTTCGCTCTCTGGCGGTTTAGGAAGCGCCTTGCCCCCGGGAATCTTCATCATTTCATAGTAGAACGAAGCCAGCCACACTTCCGGTTTATTGCCCGACTGGAATCTCGCAACCAATTCCCGCAGGAAAAAGCCGCATGAATATCCATTACCGGACTCATCCTTCACATTGTACACAAAAACTGGACCATAAGCTTCCATGTTCAATACTTGCCCTTCAACATCCTGGAATTTCATTCGCAATGCAACGAGGCTGTTATGATGGACTGCCTTCAGAAGTTCAGTCCAATCCTCTTCGGACATTTCCGGTTGCTTGTTGTTCTCTTCCTCAATTGGTGTCTCATTAGTCATTATAAATTCACCTCACATCTATCATACCATCAAAATTCATAGGGCAATAGTGACATCCTGATGGTACTTTTGCCAGGGGTTACGACTAGGCTATAAGTTATCCCGCCACTTAAGTCTACAAGCGCCCAGCTTTCTCCATGCCCTGCTCTTGTTCCCAGCGAGAAATTTCATCACGCACACGAGGTGCCACTTCGGTTCCGAGCAGCCTAATGGCTTCCATCACCTCTGCATGCGGCATTGTACCATGTGGGACATGCAGCAGGAATCTCGTAATGCCCACTTCTTTGCGCAGATAAATGATTTTGTTCGCAACGGTCTCCGGATCACCTACATATAAAGCCCCGTCAAACTTGCACGCTGCATCATAATCTGCACGATGATAGGGAGGCAGCCCTTTTTCCACTGCTCTAAAATTCGTTCGGGCATGTGTGGAAGGGAAAAACTGCTCAAGCGCCTTCTCATTACTCTCTGCAATAAAACCATGGGAGTGCGTGGCAATCGGCAACCGCGAGACATCGTGGCCCGCTTTGGCAGCCGCTTCTTTATAAAGCTTTACATGCGCTGCATATTGTGAAGGATTCACATTCCCAATAATCGCGAGTGCAAAAGGTAAACCCATGGCTCCGGCGCGAATGGCTGACTCCGGACTACCCGCACTGCCAATCCATACCGGCAAACGATCCTGCACCGGGCGGGGATAGATTCCCAGATTATCTATTGCCGCTCTATGTTTACCGCTCCAAGTGACTTTTTCCGATTGCTGAATTTGCAGCAACAGCTCCAGCTTCTCATCAAAAAGTTCCTCATAATCTTTCACATCGTAGCCGAATAGCGGGAATGATTCCATAAACGATCCACGCCCTACCATAATCTCTGCACGGCCGTTGGATACTGCGTCAAGCGTGGCAAAATCCTGAAATACGCGCACCGGATCAGAAGACGAAAGAATCATTACCGCACTCGTAAGCCGTATTTTTGAAGTCAGGGATGCAGCCGCGGCCATGACCACAGCAGGTGCTGAAGCTGCAAAATCAGGACGATGATGTTCACCAACACCATACACATCCAATCCCACTTGATCTGCCAGCACGATTTCCTCCACCACTTCACGTATGCGTTCAGCATGACTCATTGTCTTACCAGTATGTACATCAGGCGTTGTCTCAACAAAGGTGCTTACACCAATTTCCACTACTTGTTTCCTCCTAGTACGTATTTGTTGTCTACTATTCTAGCTACTATAGTAAACGACAACAAATCAAGTTGATCATTCTATTCTATCTCTTTATAGTTAAATATTCAAAATATTAAATATGAACATTTTGTATATATAAACGACCTACGCGCAGTTCAATCCAAACTGAAGCAGCGCGCACCGATATAATATCAGTGCGCGCTGGCAGCATTACTTTTTCCATCTGGTTTGCATATTTACTTATTGATAATCGATTCCTTGTTATTCCCAAAAAACATTTGTTCCCACAATCCTTCGTGTGTATAGACTTCCTTCACGCCATCTTTGTCATGCGTCAAACGAACTTCACCCAGAATACGAGTGTATGTTGGATTAGCACCTAACAATTTTGCGACGGTGGCTTTAAAGCGTGGCAACTTTCCTAGAAGACTTACCGCGACGATATCTCTCTTTCTTATAAACTCAACGGTGTAGGTCTCCTTCTTGGAAACAGGTTGTTTGTAAACTAAATGATTATCCATGAATTTTTTGTTGATAGGATGCTCAAATGTATCTTCTCTTGTAACCTGAGTAAGAGATTGGTCATCTGTTAGGATCTCACCATCTTTAGCAATCATGAAGACCGGAAGCCGCTTATAGCCATAATTTTTCTCCGCAATAATATCACACGCAATGATGTCGAAGCCCTCGACTTTCGCCCGCCCCCAATACCAGTGATTCATCAGTTTATTCATGCTGATATTTCCCCAGTTATGATCATGATACCCGGTTCCTTTTAACTTGGTTGTTGTGTTTCCAATAGTTAATGTAGCATCGATCACAGCAGAAGGTTGAGCGACAAACCAGGCAAAGAAATGCTCATCCTGATCACCGTAGAACCAATGCCCTGTATCTGGACGCCACATCGGTAGCTTTGAGGTCATAGTAGCATGGTATTTAACGTCTCCTTGTTCAAAATGCAAAATATACTTTCCATCTTCATATTTCAAATAGGAGTTACCAATGTTGACATCACAGATGTCACTTTTGGCGTTGGTCACTGTCCCTCTCGGTTCTTGAAAAGACTGTGTAGTCTTGGTTCCGTCAGGATGCGTGATATCAATATCAACGGTCGGATGTGACGGACCGGGAACGTCAAAGTAATTTTTAGTGAAAAAAATAGTAACAATCGTTGTGCCATCTTCAAACTCGGCATCGTTGTACCACCATTCATAAGACCCTTCGCGTCCATGGGTTCTCATCCCATCTTCTCTAGGCAGCGGCTGGTCAGGCAGAATATTCAACTGTTTGTAATCGGAATCCGAATTGGCAAGTCTGGCACGTTTTATCGTATTTCCCATTGGACTAACCTCCACAAGCGTAGATTAATAATCATTACATCTGTTATAAAATTGACATCTGTCGTAGTTATGGCTAAAGTATATTTAAAAACAATGACAAGTGTCAACGTTATCTGACAAGTCTTACATATCGGAGGAAATGTCATGTATTCTGGAACAAACCCGTCAGCCATACGCTCACAAAAATGGCTTAGGGACTCGTTACTTCAACTGCTAGAGGAGAAACCCTATAAAACCATTTCCATAAAAGAAATAACGGAGAGAAGTGACCTGGCTAGGCAAACATTTTATCAATTATTTGATTCCAAAGAAGAAATTATAGAGTATCATCTGGATAATTTATTTCGTGAATATCTCATAGAAATACAAAACTTAGAGGTAGCAACCACGGAAGAGTTAGCCCGATTGTATTTTATTTTCTTCCATAATAATGAAAGCTTCATTCATCACCTGATCCAAAATGACTTAATCCATATTCTGAATCAAAAGTTTTATGATTATTTAAATGAAATTGGTACTGTTCTGCAGCTTAGCCAGACTGACACCGAATACTCATTAGCCTTTATTTCATCTGGCTTGGTTGGTATTCTCGTATATTGGTTTAAACAAAATAAAGCAATGCCCATTGACCAATTGGCACTGCTGGTTAGCGATATTTTGAAACCTAAAATGGTAGGTGAAATGCTCTAGGTCACATGTAAAATCACAGATACACGCTTATGGATTTTACCAAAGTATTACTGTCATGTATTGACCACGTATACAAATTAGCCGCAGGCAATTTGCCTGCGGCTAGGTTCTTTTATCAAGCCAGCTAATCGATCCTCACGACCATATAAACCTCGGCAAACGGGCCAGCATTCCCGGAAGAACACTTACATGGTCCTCATCCTCAAACCGGATTATATCCGTGGTTATTCCCCTGTCACTTAATGCCCTCATCGATTGCCCCATTCGATCGCTTCCGTCCAGCATATGAGGCAACTCACGAGCACCAGTAGTTAGCTGTAGACGAATAGATGCGCTGTTCTGCCAAGTCTGTGTGAACTGCGCCTGCTCTTCGAAGATCTTATCTTCAGCCCACCAGGTGGATGGACTACCGGCAGCATAATGCGTAAATAAGTGCGGTTTGGCAAACAGGGCATGTAAAACTAGTAGCCCGCCCAACGAATGACCAACAATCAGTTGTCGATCTGGATCGATCGGCCATTCACCAGCAATTACCGGTTTAAGCTCCCGTTCAATAAAATCCAGAAATTGATCGGCTCCACCATGCGGTGGCCACGGTCGGCCCTCCGGCCTGGCCGGGAGTAAGCTTTCTTCTGCCGGTATCGTAAAATCCAGGCAGCGCCGATCCATATCAAACGGCTCTTTGGACGGATACCCGATTCCGATAACAAGAATAGGCCCTAACCCTTTAGGCTTGCGCGTCTGCAGTCTGACCGTTTCGGCAAGGGTCTGGAACAACGCATCCCCATCCAGAGCATAGATAACCGGATAACCGTTAACCGGAGCTTCTTCTACTGGAGTTCCGATCAGAATTCGATAATGATCACCACGAATAGATGACATCTCATATTCATAACAGCGGTCGGCAATGTAGGGGTTCCTGGTCAGCTTGTTCATGGTGTCATGAAGCTTACAATATCATCTATAACCTTGCTCTGTGCAATAACGCCCCCTGTGAGCCAGTATTCGCTCGCCGTCTCAAATACATTGCCATTTTTCACAGCTGGAGTGCTCTTCCAAATGCTGCTTTCCTTCAGCTCGTTTAAAGTGGTATCCCCTGAATTACCGTCCTTAACAAGGAAGATATAATCCACATCCAGTTTAGGCAATACCTCATATGAAACTGCAGCAGTTGAGCCTTGGATAGACTCAGGCTGGCTTAAGCCCAGATCATGTGCCAGTACATATCCGCTGAAATAATCGCTAGTCATAAAAAACATCCCTTTAGAATTAAAGCGAATGACCGCCGCCTTTTTCCCTTCAATGACCGTCCCCAGCTTCTCCTTGGCAGTTGCCACCTTCTCCGCATAACCTGCCAGAACTTCTGCTGCCTTCTCCTGTTCGCCTAACATTTCCCCGAGCGTTAGCAGTGAATGAGAGAAATCCGTTGTGGCGCTCTGAAATACATAGGTTGGGGCAATCTTCGAGTATTGCTCGTAAATGCCATTCTCGGCAAAATTTTTGTTATGCAAAATAATTAAATCAGGCGTATAGCTCATCACCGCTTCGGAGGCAGGCGGTAAGCCCTTTGTAAAGGTAATAACAGGTACATCGGCTAGTTGATCCTGCAAGTATTCCTGAATTCGAGCCCCATTCGACCATTGAACAACGGGCTTAATCCCCAAGGATGCCAGTGAATCCTCCAGTATAGGAGCAAAAATCCGCGTCGGTTTTGCAGGGATCGTCACCTCATGTCCAAGCTCATCCTTAATTACTAGTGGATAAGTTGCTGTGGCCTGTGCTTCCTCTGTTGAGGCCTGCTCCGCTTCTGCTGCAACCGGCGCTTCCTCTGCCGGGACCGTCTTAGACTCAGGCACTGTGTTATTCTCCCCTGTACCACATCCAGCCATGAGAACAGCCAATAAGCTTATCCCTGCTAGCAACAACAACAGCTTTTGAGACTTCTTGTTCCAAACGTTAATCAAAATCGTTCATCCCCCAATA
Source organism: Paenibacillus sp. NPDC058177 (assembly GCF_042883835.1). Taxonomy (NCBI): domain Bacteria; kingdom Bacillati; phylum Bacillota; class Bacilli; order Caryophanales; family Paenibacillaceae; genus Paenibacillus; species Paenibacillus sp. NPDC058177. The sequence goes on from NZ_JBHVVB010000005.1 coordinate 278,560, forward strand.
CTTGTATTGATAATAATTCTCACAAGAATGGATTATACGCCCACCCTTGCCCATAGGCCATGGACAGAGGCAGGATCGGGATTTGGACTTTTCCCAGTCAGCAGCATGAACGTTTCTTCCAATATACGATAAACAGCCACTGCCGAATATTCGAGCCAAGGATTGGATGGCAACAAATAGAGTTGGCCCAGCTGGACTGCACGAAGCTTCTGCCACTGCGGATTGTGCTGAAGGGCCAGCCAGTGATGCCGTGTACGGGCATTTAGACAGACCATGAGCAGCAGCCGATCCGGATTTATCGCTAACACTTCTTCTAAAGTAATCGGCTTGTTGCATACTTCTTGCTGCTGGAATGCTGTGGACAGACCCATATCCTGAAAGAGCACGTCACGAATACCTCTATTGGTATAAAGAAAGAGATTTTCGTCCGATAGACGTAGCACGGCAAATTGATCCTGTCCCGCCGCTTGACGAATTTCCGGTCTGATCTCGGTTAATCTTGCTTCATAGGTATCTATCCAGGCCTGACCTACCTCCTGCTTGTTCAATACATCAGCCATCTCTCTAAGCTGTAATTTCCAGTCTTCGGACTTGACATTAATGGTTCGTATGCCCGCCATCTCCACCGAACGATCCGCATTTTCGTCAAACGGCTTCCGGATGAACACAATGTCCGGCTTTGCTGCCAGCAGCATCTTCATATTCTCTTCATCCTTACCACTATTCTGGTAATGCAAATGCACTTGAATGGCGGATTGATAATAATAATGGTAATAGGGTGTCCATTTAGGGTCCATTGGAGCGGCAATCGGAATGATCCCTAGAGCAAGCAAATTTCCAGTCAGCTCAGTGCAGGTCGTAGAAATACGATTAAAGAACTTTTCACTGTACACAGACGGCGCAATCCCGACCTCCTTCTTAAACTTACGGCTGAAGTAAAATTCATCGCTATAGCCACAGGCCCGGGCAATATCACGCAGCCCCCACTCTGTATCGCGCAGTAGTTGCTTCGCATGGCCGATCCGCAGGGACGTCAAATAATCCGTCACACTTTGCCCGAAGGTTTTCTTAAATGCTTCACTAAAATACTTTGTGCTCAGCCCTGCTGCCTGAGCTAGAATATCTAGGGTTAACGGTTCTCCAAAATGAGTGGATATATAATCGCGCATTTGCTTCATAGGCACCCGTTCCTGAGCCTCTCCCATACGACCGGAAGCAATTGCTGCAAGCCGATTCTCCATTGAAACCTTCCTCCTTCACAATCTAGACGGCCTCCATCAATTGATAATAACAATCATTCTCAATAATAGGTGATCTTTTAATTTATAGCAACGTATGTACAAGCTATCCGTCTTCCTGACTATACCGGTTGCTGGATTAGCTTATACAAAAAAAAGATCCTCTCCATGAAGAGAGGATCTTTGGAGCGGATTGTCAGTAGACGGCACGGCTATCGTCGACCACTGGATAGCTGCGACCGCATCAAAGCTGACCGTTTCTCAAGTCGCAGCTGTTGTAGCGGATTCAACGCCCCGTTCATGACTAGCCTGAAAATGGTGAAGACCTGGCCGCTCCAGCCCAAGATGCTCGCGCAGTGTGCTTCCGGCATATTCTCTCCGGAACAGCCCCCGCTCCTGAAGGAGCGGCACGACATGGTCGACGAATTCATCAAGGTTGCCCGGCAGCACTGGCGGCATAATGTTGAAGCCATCGCAGCCATACTCCTGAAACCAATGCTGCATAAAGTCAGCTAACTGACCATAGGTGCCCACAAACTGCATATGCCCTCGGGCACCAATCAGACGCCCGCCTAAATCCTGAATCGAAAGGCGCTCCTTGCGCGCCATGTCCATGATGAGTTGTACGCGGCTTTTCATGCCATTGGTCGCTTCGACAGGATCGGGAATGTCCGGTAACTCCCCATCTATTGGGTAGCCGGAGAGGTCAAAATTAAGCATGGTGGACAGGGCACCGACAATTACACTAGACGGAATCAAATCCTGAAGCTCCTTATATTTCTGCTGTGCTTCTTCCTCCGTTGCCCCGATGATTGGTGACAGCCCTGGCATGATCTTGATACTATCCGGCTGCCTGCCATTAGCCACAAGCTTCCCTTTGACACTGGCATAGAATGCCTGCGCCGCTTCCAGCGATTGTTGCGCGGTAAAGATTACTTCTCCGAACGCAGCCGCAAAATCCTGCCCCGGAGCGGAAGAACCCGCCTGGATTAGCACAGGATAACCTTGTGGCGGGCGGGGAACGTTGAGCGCCCCTTTTGTCGAATACCACTGGCCTTTGTATTCAACTTCCTTCACCTTTGCTCCGTCAGCGAAAATCCCTGCCTTGCGGTCGATGATAAGCGCATCATCCTCCCAAGTATCCCAGAGCCGGGTGACGACCTCGACGAATTCTCGTGCCATCTCGTAGCGAAGACCATGCTCCGGGTGTTTGTCCTTGCCGTAGTTGTAAGCTTCAACATCCAGCTGCGACGTTACAATGTTCCAACCCGCGCGCCCTTCACTTAGATGGTCGAGCGACGCAAATTTCCGCGCAACGTTATAAGGCTCGTTGTAGGTTGTCGATACGGTCGCCGTCAATCCAAGCTGCTCCGTCACCGTCGATAAGGCTGCGAGCAGCTGAACCGGCTCCAGCATGCCGGAAGCTGCATCCTCAACACCGCGAACATACAGCAGATCGGCCAGAAACATCATATCGAACTTGCCTCGTTCGGCGGTTTGCGCCAATCTTTTATAAAATTTGAAATCAAACAGCCCTTTCGCTCCGGATTCCGGATGCCGCCAGCCATAATGATGATGGCCGCTATAATAGATGAAGGCGCCCAAATGAAGCTGCTCATCTCTTGTTCCCATCGTAACTCCCTCCTGCCTTGGTGTTAGTCACCCTTTGAACGTGTCACGCCAGCGAAGCCAGCGCTTCTCCAGCAGCCGGACACCTGAATCAGATATCTTCCCGATTAAGGCGAAAATGATAATGCCGACAAATACGACATCCGTTCGCATATACGCTCTTGCGTCCTGGATCATATAGCCGATGCCTGCGCTCGTACCCATCATCTCCGCGACGACAAGCACCAGCCAGGCAATGCCAAGTGACAGCCTGATACCGAGTAAGATATTCGGCAGTGCAGACGGAATAATCAGCTTTGTAATCAACTGCAACCGCGAATACTGAAGGATACGGGCGACTTCAAATAGCTTCAGATCCACATTGCGGATGCCTAGAAACGTATTGACGTACACAGGAAAAAAGGCGCCCAGTGAGATAATTAATACTTTGGAAAATTCGCCAATGCCAAACCACAATATAAACAGCGGAATCAGCGACAGCAGCGGAATGGTCCACATCATCTGTAGGGACGGATCGAGCGTCTTTTCGGCGATTTTATTCAGACCAGTCAATAGACCAAACAGCAATCCCGTCCCAGCACCCAGCAAAAAGCCAACCATTGCCCGATAAAGACTAATGCTCATATGCTTATAGAGCTCGCCGCTGGCGATCAGCTCCACAAATTGTTTCACAATGGCACTCGGTGTGGGCAGCATAGATGCAGGTACAAGACCAAGCTGTCCGACAGCCTCCCAGACGATTGCGATCGTTACCGGCACAAGCCAGCCGTGAAGCGGCCTCGGAATCGCTCGGAGCCAACCTTCCTCCTCTGGGCGCGATCTTTTCTCATCCAATACTTGCCCACTCATAGCTTTCCGTCTCCCTTATAGCTGTCCTGCCAGCGCAGTAACCGCCGCTCCAGCAATTTCACCAATGAATCCGTTAGCTTGCCTACAACCGCAAATACAATAATTCCGACGAACACGACAGAGGTCAGCGAGAATGATCTAGCATCATTGATCAGAAATCCAACGCCAGAGCTAGAACCCATCATCTCTGCAACCACTAGTACCAGCCAGGCAACTCCGACTGACAACCTTACTCCTAGCAAAATGTTCGGCATAGCGGCGGGCACGACCAGCTTCGAGATCATGTGCCATTTACTGAATTGTAGCACTCGACCAACTTCGAACAGCTTGCCGTCTACCGAGCGGATGCCAAGGAATGTATTGACGTAGAGCGGAAAAAACGTCCCTTTGGCGATCAGCAGTACTTTCGACGTCTCACCAAAGCCGAACCATAGAATGAACAACGGCGCAATTGCGAGATGAGGCAGCGTACGCAGCATTTGCAGCAGTGGATCGAGCAGCCGCTCTGTTTTGTAGGAGAAACCTACCCAAATGCCGGCCGCCAGCCCCAATCCCCCGCCAAGCAAGAAGCCAAGCAGTGCTCGCCATGCCGAAATCCCGAGATGACGTATCAACTCGCCAGAAGACGTCAGACTGACGAATTCCTCCACTATTTTACTGGGAGCAGGCAACAAAATCGGATTTAGCTTCCCCATTCCAGCCGCAATCTCCCAGATCACAACCGTTGCTACAGGCAGCAAGATCCCTAGCGCTACATTAGTAACCTGTATGGATCGCCGCCGCTTCGGTCTCTTTGATGTTCCCGTCTTCTCCTGTACGAGCGGCGTTGCTGCCGCATTCTCCATCACTACCACCTCGTTACATTCATTTCATTTATCTATATAAGACGAACTTAAGAGCCTAACGTAAGGCTCGATCGTCACTACGGTGGAATGTTTGGACTTCCGGCCGCTGTTGTCTCCAGATTTCTTTCAATGGTACCGCTGTTTGCGGTTGAAATCCGGAGACAGCCTATGCTTACGGGTGCGAGCTTTCCTGCGGAAAGCTTTCAGGCGGTCGCTACCGCTCCTACAGTTCCAAACTTCCCCCTTCGTTCCTTCTCGCTTTTTGTTATTCTCTTTTGTTCGTCTCATATAACTTTTTTAGTTGTTATCTGTCGTTCACTTCACCTTTACGCCCTTTATTTCAAAGCTTCTTTCACGTATTGGTTGTCGAATACCTCGGATACGTTAATCTTTTTGCGAATATTTCCGATCTCATACTGGAAGTCTGCCGTTTTCTGCTGCTCGGCAATGATCTCGTCACTTACAGGGATATTAATTATTTTGGACCGTACCTGTGTTCCTTTGATCACCTCAACCGGTACTTTCCGTTCTGTTGCGTAGCGGTTCAACGCTTCGTCCAAGTTCTGCTCTTCCCAAAGCCGGGTTTTCTCGAACACTTTCAAGTAAAGTGTGACGAGCTCCGGATATTTCTCAGCAAACTCTTTACGCACAATCTGGAAAGACGGGGACAATACACCCAACTGCTCGCCGTCCGTCAACACTTTAGCTTTGCCCGTCAACGTATTAAGCGTAATATAGGGATCCCAGGTAGCCCATGCGTCTACGCCGCCTGACTCAAATGCGGGCTGCGCTTCATCCGGCTGAAGCTGAATAATTTCAACATCGGAGTCTTTAATTCCGGCTTCGGCCAAACCGCGATAGAGGAAGTTGTAGGCATTGCTCCCTTTGGCTACAGCTATTTTTTTACCTTTCAAATCATCAATCGTTTTAAGCGCACTGCTGGTCGGCGTGATGATCGCCACATTGTTCTTTCCTTCTAGCAATTGTGAGATGACCTTGAACGGAATATCCGCTGCCTGAGCGGCGATGATCGGCATGTTACCAAGCCCGGCAAAATCAAGATGATTGGACGCAATGGCTTCCGTCATCGGAGGTCCGCTCTGGAACTCTGCCCATTCGACCTTCACGCCAAGCTTTCCGAACTCATCCTCAAACCATTTCTCCTCCCGCGCTTTGCCCCAAAGCCCTCCGCTGCCCTGAACGCCCAGCTTCACGGTCAATCCCTCATAGTTATTGGTTTCTTTGGCTTCACTTCCGCTTTTTTCTGTATTGACGCAACCCACCGTAAGCACCGCTATCAATAGAATCAAAGCCCATACTTTGAATAATTTCATCTCCCATTCCCCCATCGATTGATTTAAATAAACTTTTCTCACATGATTACTAGGTATTATGCATAAAAAAAGAGATGCCACGGTACATTCTGCTGCATTGCTGCAGTCAGTATTACCCCGTCAATCTCCGGTTGTCTGGTCGATTGGACAATATTCATTTCCTCATCCACAAACTGAATATGTATTCGTTTTGTTACCTGTTATATTAGCAATGACTTAAATCACTTGTCAAACTATTTTTTGTCATTTCTTAGGCACACTAAATAAGGTTACGATATTTGCAGCTTGAATCTTTACCGGAATTTCATAGCCGGGCGCCAATTGCAGTGTCAAGCCTTGAATCAAGCTGACAAAATAGAAGGCAAGCTCCTTCGGATCACCCTCAATAATGACACCCGCGTGCTGTCCCTGCCGCATAATCTCAGCCATAGGTTCCAGATTTGTGGTGAATCTGCGTGTAGCCGCTTCCCGCAGCTCCGGATTCACTGTTTCGTTCGTCCGAATGCTTTGCAGCATGATCGTAAAAGCCCAATTCTCAGGTGTGGCGATCCAGCTCTCACAGATGAGATGAAGCTTTTCCCGGGCATCCATAATTAGCGCAGCTTGATTAGAGATTTGACGGCCATAATCGATCTGCCCCCGCTGCAGCACCGCACTGAATATATCTTCCTTCGACGCAAAATAATTGTAGACGTTGCCGACACTAAGTCCGGCTTCCTTGGCGATATCCTTCACACTGGCGGAATCAATCCCCCGTCTGGCAATCACCTGAAGAGAGCAATCCAGAATATGCTCCCGTCTCAATTCTCTTAATTGTTGATCTTTCTCTACATTTCTTGGGGACACTGGAAACCTCCTAGAAGTATACGAATTATAGAACACGGATAGGACAACAACAAGATAGCGATGGTACAACCCCAACTCCATCCCATTCGCTCTACCCATCTGCATATTCTATCTCTTTATAGTTAAATATTCAAAATCCCTTCTTCTTCCGCTAGAATCCCTTATCCATCTCCCATTACCTGAAAACCCCTCCTATGGTAAAATTAAAGAATAATCTACTATTAGGAGCACATCGATGAATCAGACTAAAACGATACTTATTATTGAGGATGAACAGGATATCTCCCGTATTCTGAAGGATTATATTCAATTGCACCGTTATGAAGTACATATCGCCGAGACTGGCACGGCGGGCCTGCAGCTTGTTGAATCACTAACCCCTGATTTCATCATCCTGGATATTATGCTGCCTGATGTCAACGGAATCGAGCTGTGCCAGCAGATCCGGGATATCACCCGCAGTCCAATTCTCATCTTGAGCGCCCGCGGCAGTGATACAGACAAAGTGCTGGGACTGGGATTTGGCGCAGATGATTATATGACCAAACCCTTCTCCTTAAGCGAGTTGGTAGCAAGAATTCAGGCGCATCTGCGCAGAATGGATGGCATAGAGATCCACCCCCGTCAGGATGAGGTACTTACTCTGGATTCTCTCACTATAGATAAAAAAGCATATAAAGCCACTCTAGGCGAACAGGAACTCTCTTTGTCGGCTAAAGAATTCGAATTGTTATATTTTCTGGCCGAGCATAAAAATCAAGTATTCTCCAAAAGCCAGCTGCTGGATCAGGTCTGGGGGTATACCTCCTATGGCGATGAGAACACCATTACCGTGTATATTCGCCGACTAAGAGAGAAGATTGAGGCAGACCCTTCCAATCCAGTCTATCTCAAAACCGTGTGGGGCGTCGGCTATAAATTTAATCTGATGAAATGAGAGAATGGGGTACAAGGAGATGTATTGGAGCAACTGGTTCAAAACATGGTTCATCTCGGTGATAACCTGTATTTTAGTTTTTGTGGGTTGTGGCACCTTCTATTACAAGTTAGGGGCCCAAGAACATAATGATCTCGCCCGCTATACCGTGAATAAGGCACGGGTAGAGGTAAGCGAGATCATGTTTTTTCTGGAGCAGCAGCATTCAGTGTTGTCTAGCCGGCAAGACTTGCAAGATCAATTACTGACTTGGAGCCAGCAGAAAAAACTGAACCTGGTGTACGCTGGACTGGACGGAACAGTCCTCTTTGATTCCTCCCATCAGTTTCAGCCGCTTATAGACAAGCTTGATCTCAAGAATAGTGTGCACTATGATCTGCATGCCTCCAAAACAAGTCCGGGCATCTTTACACTCGCCTTCCCTGTGGTCGACCCTGTATCGAAAAGACAGACGGGCAATGCCATTTTCACCTTACCTGAAGAAACCCTCGGCTACGAACAACCCTCTTCTGTTCCAATCGTCATCCTGGTGCTGATGTTTACCGCTCTCCTCGTTCTGCTGCTTCTCCTGTTACAGCTAAAAAGAAGAATAAACCTTGGCCTACTGCGACCGATCAGCCGCTTGAAGGATCATTCCGAGGCGATTCTCAGGGGGAACTATGAACAGAAGGCGGAGTATGTGGAACAAGATGAAATCGGTGAAGTCTATGCCGTATTCGACCAGATGAGACAAGAGATTATGGAGCTCAGCCAGCAGCGAGATGCACAGAACAAGGCTCAAAAAGAGCTGATTTCGAATATTTCACATGATCTGAAGACGCCATTGACCACTGTGAAAGCTTATATCGACGCCATACAGGAGGGAATTTGCCCCGATCTGCCTGCCATCATGGAATACATGGAGATCATGCAATCGCAAACGAATAAAATGGCTGTGCTGGTTGAAGACCTGCTTGTGCATGCCCTAAGAGATTTAGGACAAATCTCCGTTACCCTTACAGAGTGTTATAGCAAGGAGATATTCGAGAGTATCCTGAGGCCCATGGGTCCGTATATCCGCACCACAGGCGTTAACTTTATTGAACCGGCGGAGATTCCCAATGTGTTGATCCGGATAGACCCGGTGCGACTGGAACAGCTTCTCTCCAACCTGATTGCGAATGCGCTTAAGCACACTTCGGCGGGGGACTCAATATCAATAGAGATTGTACAGCAGCAAGATCAGTTGAAAGTGACCGTATCGGATACAGGTGAAGGAATTCATCCGCAGGATATGCCCTTTATCTTTGAACGATATTTTCAGGGTCAAGCCCCTCCATCTTACGAAAATAGATTAAAGGATGGCTCTGGCCTGGGCCTGTCCATTTGCAAGCATATTATTGAAGCGCATCATGGAACGATCTCTTTTAAAAGTGTTAAACATCAGGGAAGCGCATTTTATTTCACTCTGCCCTTATGCTAATTGGCGTAATCCTGTCTTGCTGTAATACTTTATTAATATTCTGATAAGATTATTGCAGGATTCCCCTTCTACAATGAATGAAAGAAGCTTACAGGAGGAATCTAATTGTGCTGAATACTGCCATCATCCAAGCTAAAAACCTGTGCAAAACTTATTCCACAGGCAGCGAACAGTTCCACGCCATCCGTAATATCGATTTGGATATCCACCAGGGTGATTTCACAGTAATTATGGGTGACTCCGGTTCGGGAAAATCTACGCTGCTCTATATGCTTAGCGGCATGGATTCCCTAACTGCGGGCGAGGTCTATTTCCGACAACAGCGTATTGACCAATTTTCCGAAAAAGAGCTAGGTGCTTTCCGAGCGCAAAAAATTGGCTACGTCTATCAGAGCAGCAACCTGGTGCCAGACCTCACCCTTTTTGAAAATATCGCCTTGCCTGGCTATGTTGCAGGAACGTCCAAACGTGAGGTGAAGCAAAAGGCTTTATCCCTGATGGCGTCCATGAATATTGATGCACAGCAGAAACGGTTGCCTGCCGAGGTATCGGGAGGACAGCAGCAAAGAGCCGCCATTGCACGGGCGTTAATGAATACACCGGATATTGTTTTCGCGGATGAACCGACTGGAAGCTTAAATTATGAGCAAGGGATTAAAGTGCTGGATATCCTGACCCAGATGAATGCCAAAGGCCAGTCCATCGTCATGGTCACACATGATATCAAATCCGCCTGCCGGGGGAATCGAATTATCTTTATCCGGGATGGAAAAGTGGGCGGCATGCTGGAACTCGATCGCTATTCCCCGGGTGGGCTGCAGGATCGAGAATCCCTTATCTTCTCTTATATCACTGGGAGGGGGTAACGTCGATGGCAGCGATCACGTCCATTTGCCTCGGGAATTTGCGCAAACGTAAGGTTCAGAACCTGCTGATTGCACTGCTCATTCTGCTGTCTACGCTTTTAATGAACACTTCCATTACCGTTATTGCCAATTCAGAAGATCTCTATGAAGACCTGCATCAGGAGACACAAGGGTCGCATGAAATCCTGAATCTAACTCAAGGGCTTCACAATCCACAGCAGGTTGCAGGATGGTGGGCTTCCCAAGAAGGCGTTACCGCGTCTGTGCTGATGCCTTACCGGTCTTTAGCTGGCGTGACTTACAAGGGAGAAGAAATACCGAATCAGTATTTATATATGATGAATACCCCGAGTCGGCCGTTCGGCACGGATGAGCTGGTTTTTGCCCAAGGAAAGGAAACACCTCATCCCGCGCCAGGAACGGTGTGGATTCCTACTTCTCTGGCCTATAAGAATGAGATTGCCGTAGGAGACGAGCTTCAGTTCAAGGCTGGTTCTACTCAGCTTACGCTAACGGTTTCAGCGATCGTAATCGATCTTCCGCTGGGAGGACCCTTTTCCACAACTGCGCGCATCTGGTTGAACGACACGGATTATGGTCATTATCTTGCAGGCTTGCCAGGCTCCGATTCCTATTTCATGGGTATTCGTTTCGCTGACTATAGTCAACATGAGGCCTACTGGGAGCGGTTTGAGAATTTCTTGGGTGTCCCTTTTATGGAGGAACGGCTCACCTATGAGGAACTTTCCTCGTTCTATTTTATCATGAATAAAATAATCGGCTTTGTAATGAGCTTCCTCGGTATTGTCATGATCCTGGTCGCCTTGTTTACGATCGGCTTTACCATTTCAGACTCGATCCTGTCCAGCTACACAACTATCGGGATTTTCAAATCCCTAGGGCTATCTTCAAGGAAGATTATTTTCACCTACATTCTCCAATATAGCCTGCTGTCGCTGGTCGCCGTTCTTCCGGGGGTCATATTCAGCCGCCTGTTATCCCGCATCATTATTGAACAATCCTTATCCTTTTTAAAAACAGCACAGACCTCCATCCCCATTCAAAATATAGGGACGAGTGTATCCGTAGGGGCCGGGATGCTCCTTGTAATTCTGCTATGTGTATGGCTGTATGCGAGCAAAACAAGGCCTATTCAGCCGATGCAAGCCATTCGTTACGGAATGTCAGAAGCCGCCTATAGCGGCATCAACAAACGAGGGAACCGAAATAAACGACGTGGCAGTGATTTTGAGCGCTGTCCAGTGTCTGTAGTAATTGGGCTGAGAAATGTAACTCGCAATGTCAAAGGTTCTCTGTTGATGCTGCTGCTGACCACAGTGACCACAGCGGTACTTGTCTTTGATCTGGTCCTGGTCAACAGCATCTCACAAATGCAGAAAACAGCTCCGCTGTGGGGCTATGATTCCGCCAACGTTGTCATAAGGATTGTGAATGCATCGGAGATGGACCGTACAGCCTTAGAAAGAGACATTCGTGCCGATTCCAGAATCTTGAACCTGAACTGGGCTGGTCATGCTATTGGAGTCGTTCCTGGTAACCGGATGCAGCATTCTACAAGTACAACTGGTCAAGCACAATCCATCAGCATCCCGCTTACCGTCGTAGAAGGAAGTATGGATGAGATGGGCCTTGCCAATATTACTGGGCGTAATCCGCAGAATCCAAATGAAATCTCGATCGGTATTAATATTTCACGGCATCTTGGCAAAGAGCTTGGAGATATTATTGAGCTTTATATCGAGGGGAAGCGACACTCTTTTACTGTGACTGGTATTTATCAATCCATTGCTAATATGTCCTTTCAGGCCAGAGTCACAGCGGATGTCGTGACCCAATTAAATACGGATACCGGATATATGAATCTGTCGGACGTTCAGGATTCCGATGATATCGTGCAGCAGCTAAATGACAAATACAGCTCCAGCATTCAGGCCGTTAAGCAGCAGACATTGCTGGATTCAGTCTTCAAGGAGGCCAGTGCGGTCCTGATCATTCCAATGAGCATTTTGGGATTGCTGTTTCTCCTGGTCAGCTGGCTCATTATCTATAGCACCTGCCGGATTCATATCCGGAAGGAGACAAAACCCTATGGTATCTATAAATCCATTGGGCTGACTTCAAATACAATACGCGGAGCTGTAACCTGGGGGATTGTGGGGCTATCTCTTATAGGTGCTGGAATAGGGATTTTATGTGGTATCTATCTCCTGCCTCATCTCTTGCGCGGACTTCTATCCTCATACGGTATTGTCAAGCTGCCGCTTTTTATGAACTGGACAGGGATTTCTCTACTTGCTCTGCTTAGTATAACCGTGGCAGGCCTTGGCTGCTGGATCGCATCCAGAGTGATTCTAAAGACTACCCCGCGTATTCTAGTTTCGGAATAGCAGGTGTAGGGACTGATAGTATCCAGGTTGGAAAATGAAATCTTTCGGGGAAAATTTAAGCCTCTTCTTATGTTTTCGGACTTAGGGCGGGAGTGTGAGAAGAGGCTTTTAAATGTAGGGCTCCCTACGCGTTCTTTCACCGACAACCTTCTATTCAAGAAGTGTTGAAGGAGTAACCTTTTTGAAAACAATCATTCCATCAAATGTATCCCTAGGGACGATGGTTGTTGTATAAAAATGCTTCAGAATCTTTTGCCAACTTGAAATTCCAACGTTTAAGGTTGTAATGGTTTGCTTACCCTCTAAAATTCTGTTCAAATTTTCATCATCAGCTGCTTTCAAAAAGTCCATATAGTAATATTTATTCTCCATATGATCAAATTGATCATTTAATTCATTTCGATTTTCAACTTCCATCACACTAAAATCTCCATTACTGTTTTGTGAATGAAATTCCGTATTCTCTGCATCAGTTCCGATAGCGAAATAATTATCTCCTATATCATTACTTAAATGTTCGCCTAAAGAAGTATAACTAGAAACTGATTTTTTGCCGATATGACCATTATGACCATTAATAAACAGTACACTACCGTCTCCGTGCCGTAAAAACCAACTTACTTTCTCAGACATATACTTATCTCGCAAAGAATTGTAATCAGAATTACTGCTTAATAGCAAATCACTATACGCATAGATTGTATTTGCACTTTCTCTTGCAAAATCAAAACCAGTCTGTCCAGCAATGGCAACAATATCTTTTTCGTAAGTGTCCATTTCTTTCAACAACTCTAAAGCATCTTCTTTGGACTTTTTCAAAAGATCTACACTTATAGCCAGTCTTTCCTCATCAGTCAATTGTAAAAAAGCAGTTTTATATTTTCCACTCAATTCAGGTGCAGCTAGATCTAAAATAGAAAATAGCTTTTCCTTGTTATTATCGTATCGTTGTATGTCCATTCCATAAAAGTGTAAGTCTTTTCCCGCGGGGGCGTTTTTATTATAGGAACGCATCCAATCAACTAAATCAGCCATTTCTTGCGTGTTATAAATCTTAAAGCCTATTTCCTTAACAACATCTTCGGCGGATCCCTCAGCCCCATGAATATAAGCATCTGCCTTTAGTGCTCCTCCAAAATCCCCCTCAATAATAAATGTTCGACTCCCATTGTTTTCTACCAAAGCTTTGAACACTTCTGCTTTCATCTGTTGATATTCTTTTGTGCCATGACTTGCTTCTCCAAGCCCTACAATCTGCACATCTTCTGAAACAGTAAGAGTACTGATATCTGTCTGTAAAATAGATAAGTCCGTTGGCAGTTTTGCTGCTCCATTTCCACAGCCTGCAAGCAGAGAAATACTCAAGGTTGCTATAGCTGCAATAGTTAACATTTTTGTTCTCATTCTTAACCTCCTTCCATCTCTATTGTAGATTTCAATCGTCTTCTTCTATTTCATTGAGTTTCTTTTCAATTCTTCTTTGTCCTAGCAAGTTGGACCAATATAGAAGAGCAAATATAACTGAAATAAAAACAAGCGCAGAAATGAACGTTACTACTAATACTGAAATAAATAACCCATCGAAAATCCCAGAGTACTTATCACTGTAAAGAGAATAGTTTCTTACTCCGTTTATAATACTTATTGCAAGGCTTATCGCTAAAATAGACGTTATTGTTAATACTTTTCCACCTTTGGAATTAAGAACATATCCAATTAACATGCTCCTTATTGCGATATAAGCTGTGGACAAAATAATAATCCCAAGTTCAACTGCGAACTGTGAAAAGTCCAAATCCAGCACATTGGATTTAATAAAGCAAGAAATAGCTGCCAAGAATATTACTACCCAATAGGCTTCGCTTTGAACTTTGTTCTTTAACTGCATAATTCGTTCATCTTTGATTTTCGTATTTTTCATTTAATCCTCCCAGAATAAGTCATTAAGTGTTTTGTTAAGAGCTTTACAGATTTCAATACAAAGTTTCAATGTCGGATTATAATTTCCCGATTCTATCAAGCCAATCGTTTGCCGTGTTACACCGACAATGACAGCTAAATCCTCTTGACTCATATCGTTTTCAATTCGAGCCATTTTCATTTTTTTATTTTTCAAGAAATTCATCCTTCCTTATTATGGATTTCATTATATGTTATACATTCCAAAATGTAAACTATATATTGCATAAAGTAATTTATATTATTCTTTTAGATATATATAAATTGCAATACGTTTTACTAAATTTGAAATTGATACAGAGTATAAAACGACCGTAGGCTATCCGCCAGACAATTTTCGCAGACTCAGCAGAATGATTTCATATAGAAAACGGCGTCGCATCAGTGCAGCGCCGCCGTACCCTTATCAAGTTTGATAAAAGCATCCAGCCAGCCTCCCTGCAGACCCTCCAACGCGCCTTAAAGATAGCGACTGTGCCAGGTGTGAAGTTAACTCCGTTCAGCACTTCTTTGCTGCCATATTTCTTGCATAATTGTTGGATTACTACTTGCATGATGGGTTGCCTTCATTCGTACTTGGCCAACTCCCGCGTGCACGAGTAGATTATCGAACAGTATAACAACGCTCCCTGCTAAAAAGTTTAAAACTTACACTAACCACCGCTATTTAGTACATACTTATCTCAATCATTAACAATTGGGAATCAAAAAAGAGGGGTTCGCTACCCCTCTTTTTATTTCCCTCAATTTTCTCCCCCTTAATTGCTACTCAACTGCGCAACTGCAAGTGAATCCATATAATCTCGCCAATAAACAATTTTTCGATCTTTAATCGTAACTATTGAGCAGAATCTATTATCGTAAGGCTTACCAGCGTACGGTTCAATTCCGTGAACCTGGTATTCCAGAATAACAATATTTTCTCCCTGAACTTTGTAGACCCTAAGATTATCGGCACTATTCAACTTAATACCATAATTACTGAACCAATTCATATATGTCGAGCGCCCTTCCATTCTGTTTGGAAATCCAGGAAAGCTGTATAAAAAATCGAATACCGCATCATCTGCAACGGCATCCCAAAAGTGCTCCCCCTCAACTTCACTAGCAAGCCCTTCCATAACAATGTTAAAAAATGGTGCGGCATTTTCAAATCCAATAGGTTGTTTTTCCATGTTTATTCTCCTCAATCGCAGCCAGCGAATTATCTTGAATCGAAAATAGTTTGCGCTTGTGTAACTTCCTCCCAATTAACCGTTACCCAATCAATTAGACCTTGTAGCGGGGTGATCAAGCTCGCTCCAAGAGCAGTAAGTTCATATTCCACACGGGGTGGAACTTCAGGAAAAACCTCCCTTAAAATCAGCCCATCGCGCTCCAAATTTCGTAAAGTCAAGGTAAGCATTCTTTGGGAAATCCCAGGAATTGATTTTTCTAGAGTCGAAAATCGAGCACGATTTTGGTGCAATTTAGAAAGGGACAGAATCAGGAGGATACTCCACCTATCACCGATTTTTGTCAGAAGCTCTCGTATAGCCGCAGGGTCTTTATACCCGCAGACGAATACCAAATCAATATCATTATTCTCATTATTATTCTCCATAGCTAACCCCCATGTTAGTTACAAATGCTTATAAAGAATTGTATAAAAGATAATATGACTACATATTGTCAAGTTATTTATTCCCCTAATTATGTAATTTTAAAAATAGATCATACATTGTTTTCATTCGTATTCTTCATAACTAACCACCATGTTAGTTACGAAGGTTAAAGTGCCTTCTTGTTCTACACAAACATTCAATATATATTCTAATTCGTACTAACAAGGCATGCATAAATAATGAAAGGAAGTAATTCTATGAAACAGATTCTCATCGTTGAAGTGAGCCCAAGAGAGGCTGAATCCGCCAGTCGCACGGTAACGGACAAGCTGTCTACAAGGCTTAAAGAGGAATTTCCAGGAGCTAAGTTTGTATACCGTGACCTTGCAAAGGACCCTCTCCCTCACTTAGATGACAAAACCTTAAAAGCTATTGCTTCAAAAATTCCAGAGGAGATAGAGGCCAATAAAGAATCTGCCCGCCTATCGGATCAATTGACCGAGGAGCTTCTGGAATCAGATCTCTTAGTCATTGCGACTCCGATGTGGAACTTCGGCATTCCGTCTGTGCTCAAAGCCTGGCTTGATCTTGTTGTCCGTCCTGGCAAGACTTTCACCTATACAGAAACAGGAGTTCTAGGACTGGCAAAAGATAAAAAGGCAATCATAGTCGTGGCTTCAGGGGGAGTGTTTACTGAAGGGGCATGGAAAGCATGGGATTTTGTAGAACCTTATTTACGTCAAGTCTTAACGTTTAATGGCATTGAAAATGTTCAACTAGTAAGAGTTCAGGGCACAAATATTCCACAACTTGCAGAGAGCGCCATACCAAATGCTGAACAATCTATTACGAAGCTTGAGCTGTAACAACGTTGGATAGATGAGCTGAAAGCGCTCGGAACACGTCGGATTTTCCATTCCCGTCTTTCGAGCGCTTCAAGCTAGGTTAATCTCTTTGAGTTTTCTGGTATTGCACATTCGCTTTGATTGAAAAGATAAGATATAAAAAAATCATCATCAGAATGAGCACCCAGAAAAACCCTCTAAAAAATGCAAATGGCGTTTCAAAGAGAAATGCCTTCCAAAATTCTGCTCCGGTTTTTTCCCATAGTCCCGGTGTATAATACAATAGTTTGGGATTAAGAAGAGCTTCTTCATCAATAGAGTTAGTAAATACGAGTACTATAAAAATGGGGGTGAGTAAAGATACCAACGACATCCACATATCAGATAACCGTTTATATCGACCAGCTTTGGAAACAGTATCTGAAAAAATATCTTCATTTCCCTTTTCGTTAGTCTTCCTAAAATATTGATATCCCGAACGTTTTGTTCCTGTGATATGTTCCCAGCCGCTGTCTTCAAAAAGGGCACAATAATCTTCGAAATCCTCCTGCTTTTTAAATGTCCGGTAATCCATTTTTATAGTAGTATCTGTAGTTGTGGCGGGTTCAAATTCATACCAGAATGATTTTTTCGTGAATTTATAAGCTTGTTTGGCCATTTCACCTAACCATTTTTCTTCTTTTTCAAAACTAGTAAAGAACTTGAATTTTCTCATTTCGATCCCCCGTCCTTATCTCAACGTATCCTTCGTGACCTTAATCATATGATCCATCCGTGCAAAATCGAGGCGCAAAATTTCCATTCCTTTTTCTGTAATGGCATAAACCTTCCGGCGACTGTCTTCACTTCGGACAGGCTCTATAAATTTCTGCTTCAACATATTCTCAATCGCTCCATAAAGCGTCCCAGCCGCCATTCTTACTTGTCCTCCGCTTAGCTCCTCCACCTTTTGCATGATCAAGTAACCGTGCGCCGGTTCTATCAAGGCTAACAAAATATAATACACCGTTTCGGTAAGCGGTAAATGTTTATCTCTCCCCATGTTTTCCCTCCTTATTCGCAGAAAATATATCGTTAAACTGTATATAGTCATGCTGTATAGTTGTAGTATATACAGTTGTGCTGTATATAGCAATGATAATTATATATGACAAGAGGTGTCTTCATTACAATCTATACTTGAGTTGTATCCACCAAAGGAGGAATAAACAAAATGACTCGTTTACAAGGAAAAATAGCTTTAGTGGCTGGGGCTACAAGGGGAGCCGGCCGAGGTATCGCCGTAGAGTTAGGAGCATCTGGCGCGACGGTTTATGTAACAGGAAGATCAACGATAGCCCAACGTTCCGAATACGATCGTCCTGAAACTATAGAAGAAACGGCTGAACTAGTTACCATGGCTGGCGGCCACGGAATCCCGGTTCAAGTCGATCATTTAGATCCTGATCAGGTCAAGAAATTAGTGGATCGCATTGAGCAAGAGCAAGGCCGGCTTGATATTCTCGTGAATGATATATGGGGAGCTGAAAAGATGATTGACTGGGATGCCCCAGTGTGGAAACATTCACTTGATAATGGTCTGCGTATGTTGCGGCTCGCTATAGACACGCATCTCATTACAAACCATTTTGCACTCCCCCTCCTGCTTAAAAATAAGAATGGTTTAATTGTAGAAATGACCGACGGAACAGCTGATTATAATTATAAAAATTACAGAGTATCTATGTTTTACGATCAGGCTAAAACCTCGGTTAATCGTATGGCATGGGCCCTTGCCCAGGAAGTTGGGCCTTATGGATGTACAGCAGTGGCGCTCACGCCAGGCTGGACACGTTCGGAAATAATGCTCGAGCATTATGGAGTACATGAAGAAAATTGGCAAGATGCTGTGGCTAAGGAACCTCACTTCATCATTTCAGAATCCCCCCGTTATGTTGGCCGGGCCGTTGCTGCTCTTGGTCAAGATCCGGAGTTATCACGATGGAATGGACAATCCCTTTCAAGCGGAGAGCTTGCGCAGGTTTACGGGTTTACAGATATCGACGGCTCACAACCTGATTGCTGGCGTTACATAACCGAGGTTATAGATGCCGGTAAGTCCGCTAATATTGAAAAATATAGATAAATACGATACAAAAAAACCTCCCTTCCCAACATTGAAACTCTTGCCGGGAAGGGAGGTTAAATTAAACCTACGAGATATCTCTACTTAGATCAGACCTGATTTTTGCAAAAGTCTTTGAATAATGGTTGCAACCTCAGCCCTGCTGATGAATGACTTCGGTGCCAGCTCAGTAGTGCTTCGTCCAGATATGAGGCCGGCCTGTACGCTGTCTGCAACGCTGCTTTGCGCCCATCCAGATACGTTTGACGCATCCTCAAATGAACGAAGTGATATATCCTCCGATCGGGTGGACAGCGTTGCCTTGAGTCCAGTAATCGCCATCGCTCTGGAGAGAATCGTCATGGCCTGTTCTCGAGTGATTTTGTCGTTCGGACGGAACTTACCGTCCTCAAATCCACTAATCAACTGATACGCGTATGCCGTGTTTATCGCGCTGCTGGACCAATCTGACGTCTTCACATCAGAGAATACCGTTGAGTTATTTTCCAGTTTCAGTCCCAGTCCGCGCACGAGAATAGCTGCAAACTCGGCTCGGGTGATATCGCGATCTGGACTAAATAGACCGTTGCCCGTACCATCAATAACCATCCGTGATCCCATATCATTAATCGCGTCTTTTGCCCAATGGTTCACGACATCAAGGAATTCGACCGGATGCCAAACAACAGAGTACGTGCTATTGGTTAAGCTGTTGATCTGAGCGTAATACTTGCCATCGATTTTAACGATTTTAGTCGGTACGTGGCGAACACTTCCATCGGGACCAACAACGACACCTGTCGTTATCTTGCTCGGGTCAATTCCGGCCGGAATGGCGATTGTTCTTTCCACATAGGCATTGAACTTCGATACTTCAACACTTGTATTTCCGTAAATAGCTTTGATCGTAAAATCCAGCGGCGGAGCCACAAGCGTGAATGTGCCTTTCACTGCCGCGTCCTCTACAACCTTCACCGCATCCGCTGTTGGTGTGGCAATTTCGATTTGTATCTTAATGTCTTGCAGAACAATCGACTTGCCCAATTGTTCCGATATAGCATCGATTTGAATTTGTTGTGCCGGGATCGTATATGTCGCTTGATCCGTCTTGATCGCTACAAGAGCTTGCTTGCTTTCCATACTTTTTATCATCTGACCGTTAAGCTCACCAATTACGACATCCGAATTAGACCCGACCGGAATCGTAACAATAGCCCCTTGACCTTCAGTCTCCAGTTTATCCTCCAGTTTCTTCTGGTCGACGATAACCGTTGTAACGTTCTGGTCATTTCGCTTGCTTGTTGTGGCTGTTCCCGCATTTTCTACTTTCCCGTTAACAAGGATGTCAACACTTGTATTCGTATTGACAGGTACGGTCGGTGAGGAAGGCTGAGATGAGTCCGAATTGCTATTATTGTTGGATTCTGCTCTCGGTATGATTGTATTCGATTCTGCTGAAGATGTGCTTCTTTTCCCCGCAGCATTAATCGCAACTACCGTAAAGCTATAACTCGTTCCATTGGTCAACCCTGTTATCGTAATCGGACTTGTCGTTCCGGTAACGACCACATTTCCTGGTGAAACAATCACTTCATATCCCGTAATCGGAATGCCTCCGTTATCAGTCGGAGCCGTAAACGTAACGGTAGCTAATCCATCCCCGGCGGTCACCCTCACATTTGTAGGCTCTCCCGGGATCGTGGACGGAGTCACGCTTACTTCATTCGATGCTGCGCTCAAGCCGCCCTCATTCCCGGCCTTCACCACAAAGTAATAGGTCGTACCGTTTGTCAGGTTCTTGACGATATGGGTAGAAGAAGTAGCCGTTGTGTATTCAGCATCAGTAAATTGGCCTGAAGTCGTCGCCATATAAATGTTGTAATACGTAGCTTCAGTTACTGTATTCCAATTTAGAGTGACCTGATGATCGCCGTCAACAGCAACCAGGCTTTGGGGATTAGCAGGAACACTCGGCAAGTTTACTGATTGCGTGACGGTAAATGTCACAGGCGTCATATGATCCGCAGCTATCGTAGCCGTTGCCGTATAGGTGCCCGAAGGTAGATTGTCCTTGGCATGGATGTCAAAGCTTGTTGCTGTGCCGCTAGTTAAGTTTGTTGATGGATGCGTCGTTACAAAATCATGGGCGTTCTTGCCGCTAAGCGTTACCGACAAGTTTACCAGATCTCCTGTACCTGTATTCGTGATGGTGATTGGTCTAGTTTCTTGGGTACCTGAATGGTATCCCTGAGTAAGAGCCGCTAACGATTGATCCGTAATTTCATCAATCGAATAAGAAAGTGCCGCTGTGACCATAATCGTTGCGGTACCTTTCTTCGTTGCGTCTGCCGTCGAAGTTGCCGTGACCGTATAAACGCCCGGTGCTGCATTCGCGGCTACGGTTACTTTCCCTGTATTGTCCACTGCCACTTTGTTGCTGGTATCACTACTACTCCACGTAACCGTGGTCGCTGCTCCGCCAACGGCATCAACCGTAGCTGCGAGCTGCTTGCTATTGCCTGGCAAGATGCTTGCCGTGCTTGGGCTGACCGCTACGCTATTAACGGCTGGCGCCACCGTCACCGTGATCGCCGCAGACGCTTTCTTCGTTGCGTCTGCTGTCGACGTAGCTGTAATTGTATAACTGCCCGGTACCGCATTCGCGGCTACAGTAACTTTACCGGTGTTGTCCACCACTACTTTGTTACTGGCGTCACTGCTACTCCACGTAACCGTGGTTGCTGCTCCGCCAACGGCATTGACTGTCGCTGTGAGCTGCTTGCTTCCGCCTGGCAAGATGCTTGCCGTGCTTGGGCTGACAGCTACGCTATTAACTGCTGGCGCCACCGTCACCGTGATCGCCGCAGATGCTTTCTTCGTTGCGTCTGCCGTCGACGTTGCCGTGATCGTATAGCTACCCGGTGCTGCATTCGCGGCTACGCTTACTTTCCCTGTATTGTCCACTGCCACTTTGTTACTGGCGTCACTACTAGTCCACGTAACCGTGGTCGCTGCTCCGCCAACGGCATCGACCGTAGCCGTCAGCTGCTTACTTCCGCCTAGCAAGATGCTTGCCGTGCTTGGGTTGACCGTTACGTTATTAACGGCTGGCGCCACCGTCACCGTGATCGCCGCAGACGCTTTCTTCGTTGCGTCTGCTGTCGAAGTTGCCGTGATCGTATAGCTACCCGGTGCTGCATTCGCGGCTACGCTTACTTTCCCTGTATTGTCCACTGCCACTTTGTTACTGGCGTCACTACT
>NZ_JBHVVB010000005.1:300845-507630 GCF_042883835.1 Paenibacillus sp. NPDC058177
GTTATTAACGGCTGGCGCCACCGTCACCGTGATCGCCGCAGACGCTTTCTTCGTTGCGTCTGCTGTCGAAGTTGCCGTGATCGTATAGCTACCCGGGGCCGCATTCGCTGCTACAGTAACTTTACCGGTGTTGTCCACCACTACTTTGTTACTGGCGTCACTGCTAGTCCACGTAACCGTGGTCGCTGCTCCGCCAACGGCATCGACTGCCGCTGTGAGCTGCTTGCTTCCGCCTGGCAAGATGCTTGCCGTGCTTGGGCTGACAGCTACGCTATTAACGGCTGGCGCCACCGTCACCGTGATCGCCGCAGAGGCTTTCTTTGTTGCGTCTGCTGTCGACGTGGCTGTAATTGTATAACTACCCGGTGCCGCATTCGCGGCTACGGTTACTTTACCCGTATTGTCCACTGCCACTTTGTTGCTGGCGTCACTGCTACTCCACGTAACTGTGGTCGCTGCTCCGCCAACGGCATCAACTGTGGCTGTGAGTTGCTTACTTCCTCCTTGCACCACACTTGCACTATTCGGAGTGACACTCACACTATTGACCGCTGGCGCCACCGTTACCGTAATCGTTGCAGAGGCTTTCTTTGTTGCGTCTGCTGTCGACGTTGCTGTAATCGTATAACTGCCCGGTACCGCATTCGCTGCTACAGTAACTTTCCCTGTATTGTCCACTGCCACTTTATTGCTGGCGTCGCTGCTACTCCACGTAACCGTGGTTGCTGCTCCGCCAACGGTATCAACTGCCGCTGTGAGTTGCTTACTTCCTCCTTGCACCACACTTGCACTACCCGGAGTGACACTCACGCTATTGACTGCTGATGCCACCGTCACCGTGATCGTCGCAGACGCTTTCTTCGTTGCGTCTGCTGTCGAAGTTGCCGTGACCGTATAAACGCCCGGTGCCGCATTCGCGGCTACGGTTACTTTACCTGTATTGTCCACCGCTACTTTGTTGCTGCTATCACTACTCGTCCAAACGACCGTCGTTTCTGCGTCACCAACCGCATCGACTGTCGCTGTGAGTTGCTTGCTATCACCTGGCGCAATGCTTGCACTGCCCGGGCTGACCGCTACGCTATTAACAGCTGGCGCTACCGTCACTGTAATTGTCGCAGAGGCTTTCTTCGTTGCGTCTACCGTCGACGTGGCCGTGATCGTATAATTACCCGGTGCCGCATTCGCTGCTACGGTTACTTTACCTGTATTGTCCACCGCCACTTTGTTGCTCGCATCACTGCTACTCCACGTGACTGTCGTCTCTGCTCCGCCAACGACATCGACTGCCGCTGTGAGTTGCTTGCTTCCTCCTTGCACCACACTTGCACTATCCGGAGTGACACTCACGCTGTTGACGGCTGATGCCATCGTCACTGTAATTGTCGCAGAGGCTTTCTTCGTTGCGTCTGCTGTCGACGTAGCTGTAATCGTATAACTACCCAGTGCCGCATTCGCTGCTACGGTTACTTTACCTGTGTTGTCCACTGCCACTTTATTGCTGGCATCACTACTCGTCCAAACGACCGTCGTTTCTGCGTCACCAGCCGTATCGACTGTCGCTGTGAGTTGCTTGCTTCCTCCTTGTACCACACTTGCACTGCCCGGAGTGACACTCACATTATTGACTACTGGAGCTAAAGTAACCGTAATCGTCACGGCCCCTTTTTTGTCGCTGTCCACTGTTGACGTTGCCGTGATTGTATAATCGCCCGGCACAGCATCCGCAGCAACAATCACATTCCCTGTACTGTCCACAACGACTTTATTGCTGACGTCACTGCTCTTCCACGTGACGGTTGTCGCGATGCCTGCAAGAGCGTCTACCGTAGCCGTGAGCTGCTTACTCCCTCCTTGCACTACGCTTGCGCTAGCTGGGCTAACCGTCACACTGTTGACTGCCGGAAGCAGGGTTCCTGACTGCAGAATCGTTCCAGTTACCCCCGCCGCCACATATGTGCCTTTTCCGTACGTGACGCCCATTAGGCTTTTCTGAATGCCGCTCGCTCGGATCGTCCAATTCACTCCATTACTAGAGGATACTATCGTGCCTTGATTCCCCACCGCCACATACATGCCATTTCCGTAAATGACGTCCCACAGAGCATTCGGGGTTCCGCTCGTTCGCTGCGTCCAGTTCGCTCCATCACCGGAGGTCAGAATCGTTCCACGTGTCCAATTTGTACCCACTGCCACATAGGTTCCATTTCCGTAGATAACATTATTTAAAGTATCCGTAGTGCCGCTCGTTTGACTACTCCAGGTCACTCCGTCACTGGAAGTCAGAATCGCTCCACTATCTCCCACCGCCACATACATGCCATTTCCGTACGTGACGCCATTTAGAGAATACGTAGTGCCGACTGTTTGACTTGTCCAGTTCACTCCGTCACTGGAGGTCACAATCACCCCATTGTATCCCACTGCCACAAACATTCCGTTTCCGTAAGTGACACCTCTTAGATAATACGTAGCACCGACTGTTTGACTTGTCCAGTTCACTGCGTCACTGGAAGTCACAATCACTCCATTATCCCCCACTGCCACATATGTGCCGTTTCCATAGGCGACATCGTTTAGATTCACTCTGCTGCTATTAGTTTGGCTCGTCCAGCTCGTTCCGTTACTGGAGGTCATAATGAATCCCCTGACTCCTATCGCCACATACATGTTGTTTCCGTAAGCAACTCTCTTTAGATCATTCGTAAGAGGGTTCGCTCGGATCGTCCAGTCCGTTCCGTTGCCGGTGGTCAGAATCACTCCACCTGCACCTATCACGACAAACGTTCCATTCCCGTAGGCAGCGCTAATTAGCCCATTCGTAACACCGGTCGTCCGGCTTGTCCAACTCGTTCCGTTGGTGGAGGCCACAACATTGCCAGTAAAGGTATCAAAGGCCATAAATGTGCCGTTTCCGAAAGCAACGTTATATAGAGTGCTCGTAGTTCCACTCGCACGGCTATTCCAGGTTGTTAAGTTAGTAGAGGTTAGAATGGTCCCACTAGCACCTACTACCACATACATGTTGTTTCCATATGTGACATCATTTAGAGCATCCGTAGAGCCACTTGTTTTACTCGCCCAGCTCGCTCCATCGGTGGAACTCATAATCGTTCCCTTAGTTCCAACCAATACAAACGTTCCGTTTCCGAAAATGACTTCATTAAAATGGTTCGTCGTAGTAATCGACCGTTTCGTCCAGCTGACACCATTGTTGCTGGAAGTCACTATCGTTCCACCTGCACCTACCACCACAAATGTTCCTTTTCCGAAGGTGACGCCACTTAGCGCACTCGAAGTAATAGTGGCACGGTTCGTTCGGTCCGTCCAGTTCACTCCGTCGGTGGAGGTCACAATGATTCCAGTGGCCCCCACTGCCACAAACGTGCCATTTCCAAAGGCGACGCTAGTTAAATAATTTGTAATGACACTACTTCGTTTCGTCCAGTTCACTCCGTCACTGGAGGTCACAATCGCTCCGCCTTCCCCCACTGCCACAAACATGTTGTTTCCGAAGGTAATTGCATTTAAACGCTCACCCGTAGGCAACGGATTGCGGATATTCCACTCGTCAAGAGAATCTGCAAAAGCATACTGAGGAATATTGCCCGCAATTAATAAAAATACGATGAAGATCGACATCCAACGTTTGATCATTTTCTCTATTCCACTCACCTTCATGCTGATTTACTCTACGGTGATATTATATCTGGAGCAATGTTGCAAAATTGTGACAAAGCAAAAAGGAACCCGCTTCTGATGACAGGTTCCTTTCTTCGTTCGATATATATATCAATCCGTTAATTCTCGAAGCAAAGATGTAAGCGTATCTCCCGACACAGCTCCCAGCTCTGCATGGATCAACTCGGTGTATTCTTCGTAGTAGGCGGTAGCACGCCCAGAACCGCCGATGCGATAGTGTAGCTTCAGCGCCTCTTCCCGCAGTGATTCATCATAAGGATCGTGTTCGACCAGCAGCTCGGCCAGTCGCAGCGCCTTGAGCGGCTCCGTCACGGATTCCTCATAATACAATAGCAGCTTTTTCCCCAGACTGAGAAAGAACTGGCGGTATTCTTTGCGGTAAGGCTCGCACCAGACGCTGTCGAACCCTTGAAGAAACGGCCGGCTACAGCGGTGAATCAGTTGCTCGACATACACCAGATTGTCAGGATCTATTCTGACAGCATCCAATACGAAAAGCTCCAATTCGTCCGCATCCAAAGCCAGCGCTTCATCGGATAAGACCAATTTGTATCCATTCCGGACAGATGCCAGCGACATCCCTGATCGGCAGTCCCGTAGCGTCTTATTGATTCTGCTAACCGTGCTTCGAAGGTTGATGCCGGCCTTCTCCACATCCAGGGCCGGCCAGAGCGCCTCAAACAGTTCCCACTTGCTAACCTCTTTATCCCGGGGTTGTAACAGCATATAAGCGAGCAGCTCTGCGCACTTGGAGGTTACCCAGCGAACCGGCTCGGGGTCAACATCCATATGTAGAGCAAACTTGCCGAACAGGTAGGCGACAGCACTCTTTTGTCCGTCGTTACCAGCATTATCCCCGCGTCGCTGCCGTCTTTTTCCTACGCGTTCGAGCGAACGCTGCAAATCCTCTTCCATTAGCGGCTTCAGCAAATAGTCGAGTGCATTCACCCGGAACGCATCGATCGCGTATTGATTGTAGGCAGTAATGAACACGACCTCCATGTCGAGCTTGTCCGCATATACCCGCTCCGCAATCTCAAGTCCGCTCAGCTCGGGCATTTCAATATCCAGAAATAGTACATCGGGCATTAGCTCTTTCGCCATTCCTAGCGCCTCATGAGGATTCACGCAGCAGCCCAGCACCTTCACTCCTGCACTCGCAAGCATTCTGTCAATTTGCTCCGTAACCAATAACTCATCATCTACAACGATAGCTTTCATCAACGTGTTTCATGCTCCTCTCCGTTAGCTCTAGTTGCTGCTGTGCGGGTGGGGATCAGGAAGGTGACGGTTGTACCCTTGTCCTGAACGCTCTCGATCCGCAAGCCTTGAGCGAATTCATTGATGAGTCGTTTGTGGACATTGATCAGGCCAATGCTTCCATCCAGCCGCTCCCGCTTAAAAATTCGATCAAGTTGCTCTGCGGTCATGCCAACCCCGTCATCCTGAACAGTGATCTGCAAGCCTTGCTGCGCAAGCTTCGCCCGAATAACCACCGTGCCTCCCGACAATCGCTTCATGATGCCATGGCGAATCGCATTTTCGACCAGAGGCTGCAAAATCAATGCCGGAATCAACGTCTGCGTTCGAACATCCACATCCCATTCCACATTCAGGCGTGTGCCGAAACGGGCCTGCTCCAGCTCCACGTAGGATTTGGTGAGAGACAGCTCGCGCTTTAGACTGACCTTCGCATGACGGGGGTCAAGATCAAAGCTGAGTCGCAAATAGTTGCTGAATTCGCTCAGCAGCTTGCCTGCCCGATCGCCATCGCTATAGCATAACGAGATAATGCCACTCAAGGCATTATAGATAAAATGCGGCTTGATCTGCGATTGCAGAAACAACGTCTCCATACGAATAGCCTGCTCGACTGCTTCTTTCAATTGCAGCAGTGTCTGTACCCGGGCCAGCAGCTCCTTGCCACTGAACGGTTTCACTAGAAAATCATTTGCTCCCACTTCGAATCCCATCGCAATATCTGCCGGCGAGTTGCGTACAGTCAGCAGCAGAACGGGCAGCTCGTAGAGCGGGATCTCCTCCCGAATACGCCTGCACACTTCATAGCCTGAGAGCTCAGGCATCATCACATCGAGCAGGACAAGCGACAGATCATCGCGATGCTGCTGAATCAGCTTGAGCGCGTCCACCCCATTGTACGCCGTAAGAACATGATAGCGACTGGAGGCAAATAACTCCTGCAGCACCTTGATGTTGGAGGAATCATCATCCACCAGCAAAATCTTCACCTCGCCGGTTCGCTCCGCTGCATGCGGCGAGGTCTCTTTCTTCGCCGGCGAGCTTGCCCTGGGCAAAGGTTGCGGCTCCAGACCGGCAGCGGCTTCTGCCCGGATGGCCCCAAGTTCTCTCTGCGTTGCCGTCGCCTCCGGCAGCTGCAGCTCGAACATGGAGCCTTTTCCCGGCTCCGACCACTTCAGTTCCAGATCCCCGTCCATTTGCTTCGCAAGCGCCTTGGATATTTTCAGGCCGAGACCAGAAGATTGATACGCCGAAACCGCTGGCTCCCCGTCATTATATAGATCAAGTTGGAAAAGCTCCCGACGCCGTTCTTCACTCATTCCGGCGCCAGT
Source organism: Paenibacillus sp. NPDC058177 (assembly GCF_042883835.1). Classification (NCBI taxonomy): domain Bacteria; kingdom Bacillati; phylum Bacillota; class Bacilli; order Caryophanales; family Paenibacillaceae; genus Paenibacillus; species Paenibacillus sp. NPDC058177. The sequence continues at coordinate 307,139 of NZ_JBHVVB010000005.1, forward strand.
GTCTGCAAACGTCAGGAATAGCCGGCCTTCTCGCGACTCTGCAGCCACCGTCACACTTCCACGTTCCGTAAACTTCAACGAATTGCCGACCAGATTCACAAGAATCTGCTTCAGGCGGTTTTCATCGGTAAACAGATAAAAGGTTCCCGGAGGTACCTGATTGACCAGCCACACCTGATCATTTCTACGAATGAATTTCAGTGCTTCGAGCGTAGCCTGCACCGTGCCGCTGACATCGAAAAACCGGTGGTGGAACGTCAGGCTTCCGCGCTGCAAGCTCTGAAAATCGATAATATCGTTCACCAGCGTGGACAAACGGGTCGCCTGGGCAATGATAAAGTCCAGATTCTCACGATGCCGCTGCGCTATCCCTTCGCCGCTCTGGTCGATAACCACCTGCGCCAGATTGATAATGCCGTGCAGCGGTGTTTTGAACTCGTGTGACGTATGGATGAGAAATTCGTCTTTTTGGCGGTCATACGCAATGAGCTGCTCAGTGAGCCGCTCGTTCCGCAAGAACGCCTCGCGAACCCGGTCCGACATGAGGAAGGATTGCGATAGAACGAGAAGCAGAGGCGTTACGATCATATAATACGGGTTGTCTAGCGCGAGCTGATAACGTGTCTGGGCATACACCCAACTAATAATAAGGAAAAATAAACCGAGCAAAATATAGTAAACTTGAACCCCGCTATTCCGATAACGGAACAGCCAGCGAATCATGAAAGCGAACGCCGTGATTTGCAGGACGATCCCGAGCCAAAGAATATCAATTAAATATTCGTTTGGTATGCCAACCAATAAGACAAGACATCCATAATAAACCCTTTTCAACCACTTATACTCCGGGCTTCCCTTATGATCCAGGCCCAGGTACAGATAGACATAGAGGGTAAAGGACATAACAGAAACGTAGGGCAGGATAAAGAGCATTTTCTGCAATAAAAGAAAAGAGATCCCGGGGAACAGAGTCGCCATGACGATTTCATTGTCAATGCTGAAAAATAACCCTAATGACAAGCAGAACAAACTAAAAAAGGCGAGATAGGGCTCCTTCCACCATTGCTTGAATGTTCCTGCGAAATAAATCCCGAATACCAGCATGGTGGTGATAACAATCATGTCCGCTAAACGGGCATTATCGCGCCTGGCCCATACATCTGCTGTTAAACCGAATTCTGGCGCTTGCACCAAGCCGCCTTCCAAATAACGGTAGCTTGCGATCTGAATAATGATATCAATGGTGCCGCTATCCGCTTTCATCATACCGTAAAACGGAAGGTTGCTAGGTACAAATTGATCCGGTGACAAATGCGGTTTTCCAGTACCGCCGAGGTCTGAACCGTTCATGAATATATGGCTGGACAACCGAAGCTTTTTAGCTCTAAGGCTATAAAAGTCAGGATCTTTAACCTCTACGCGCAGACGGTACGTACCTGCACCATGCCCCCTGTCAGATGAAACTACACCTTTCCAGCCTCCAGCAACACTAAGAAGCCGGCGCTCCGCTTCCAGTGCCTTGCCACCGGTTTGGAAATCCTGCGGAGTTAACAGCTTGTTCTCATAGAACTCCCACTCTCCCCGCAACGGTACAATTCCTTGCTTCGCAAAATCCCATTGTCTGGCGTCCAACACTCCTCCACGCGCTTCGGGGTACCGAAACGTAGGATGAAGCCATTCATAGACGAATATTGATATAACGACGGTAAAGACAAGCATCATGCCGATGAGCACCGTCAATTGTTTTCTCATTGTCCCTGGTCCCAGTCCCATTTTCATATTCGCACCCAATCCATAATGTTTATGACTATATTCGTCAGAATACGACACATTTCCTTCAAATAGGGAACTTGGGGAATCAAGGACACATTACCTGGTTTATTCCTTTTCTATTTGCGCCAAAACAAACGAATCTTTATTAATTTCAACGGCAATAGCAGTTTGAGTAGATAGGTCCTTTATCTTATAAAGTTTTGTTCCAACAGGATAATGATTTGAAAAATCATCCTTACCGGACTCCGATTCCTCATCTGAGTAAGTTTTAACTTCTCCTATACTTTCCTGAATATCGGTAGGAGCTACTTTTATTTCAGTTCCCACATAGATTGTTTTATTAAACGTAATGATTTTATCGAAAGACCAGCTCTGGGATGATACCTGGCCTGTCTCAGGTGCGTTGGTCTTGTCAACTTGAGCTAATGAAGGATGAGCACATCCCGATAACAGTAGTAATGCAAACAAAGTTCCAATTAGCCGCTTCACTGTCATTCCCCCTTAATAATCAAGACGTTGGAAAATGAAGAAAAGTTACCTGAACTTAGTCCTGGGCAACGCAAAAAAGCGGCTCACCTTACACTCCGCTACTCTTACTCTTTATGCAGTTCAATAAAATATTTACCCCAATCCGCCAAGCTTGCACGAAATACGAGACGCCGCTTCCTTCACATGCCCAATGAACAGCGGAATTTCGTCTTCGCCAAGCCGATGAATCGGTCCTGCAGCCGACAGGCTGGCAACAATTCGCTGCTGCGGGTCAAGCACAGGCGCTGCAATAGCGAACGCATCCGTATCTACCTCGCCTAAGGTAAAACAATAGCCTGCGTCCTTTATGTTATGCAGTTCTTGCAACAGCGTAGACTTCGTGGAATTTGCTTCAAAAAGCTTGCACATGTCTTCGATAATCTTATCGTTCTCATACGCAAGCAGTGTTTTGCCCGAAGCGCCTGAATTCAGCGGAAGCACCCGGCCATTTTCGATAGACATTCTGATTAATCTTGGACTGGTTACATGCTCAAGACAAATGGCTTTGGAGCCGGAGCGGACGAATAAGACCGAGGTTTCATTAGTCAGAGCGGTGAGCTCCTCCATAATCGGCCTGGCGATAACCAGAAGCTCCTTCTCGATCTGCTGAGACAAGCCTCTGGCTAAATCAAAGATTCGAAGCCCCAGGCCAATCTTGCTTCTCCCCTTGCGCTCCACAAAGCCACTCTTAATCAGCGATTGAATAAAACGATATGCCGTGCTCTCCGGAATGCCCACCTTCTCCGCAATTTCGCTTACTGTAAGCGTAGTACCGGAGTCAGCAAGGACAAACAGGATATCGATAGCACGTTCCAACGTCTGAGTACCATTCATTATTACACCTCAAAATAAAACGATCGTAGTTATAAAACTCTGAACCAGTATATCATACTCTCTGTTCCCCGCGTGACCTGCGCAAAGTGATTTTCTCAAGTCGTAGCAGGACCATATTCGTCGATAACGCCAGCAAGGAGACTAGCAGCGTGCCCCACACCATCTTGGGAATCGAGTTTTGATACAACCCTTCGAACAGAACCCCGCCCAGCCCTCCGGCATTAATCCAGGCCGCGATGGTTGTAATGCCTATTACGGATACCGACGCAATTCGCACCCCGCCCAGAATAACCGGCAATGCCAGCGGCAGTTCAATCCGGACAAATTGTCTCCACGCGCTGTACCCCATACCTTTAGCTACCTCAATAATAGAAGGCTCAATGCCTTGAAATCCTGAGATAACATTGCGGACCAGAATTAGCTGACTGTACACAACCAGTGCAATAATGGCCGGCTTAGCACCAAGTCCCACGAACGGGATCAGCAAGGCGAACATGCCCAAGCTGGGAATCGCATAAATAATACTTAGTACAGACAACACAGGTACGGCAATTCTCCGTCTTCTGGCTAACCAGTAGCCAAGCGGTAGCGCGATAAGCATCGCAATCAGCAAAGAAACAAACGTAAGTACGATATGCTCCCATAAAGAGATCAATAAATCATCATAATGGCGGGAAAAATAGTCCAGCATTCCAATCACCTGCCATTCTGCAGATTCAACTGCTCTAGCGTAATCTGACCTAGCCGCTCGCCCTTATCATTTTCAACAACGACATAAGGGGCATTATGCTGCAAAAGAGACTGAAGCGCCGTCTTTAGACTTTCACTACCCTGAATGGTCGGAACACCATCCGTTACAGTCTCATTCGTCAAAGCGATCATTCGATCCTCAGCCCGGATCAGGTGGAGCTGCTGGAATAAGTCATCTGCTTGAATCAAACTCGACACGAAGGAATTGCTAGGGTTCGACATAATGGCCAGCGGGGTGTCGTACTGCTGAATGGAGCCCTCATTCATGACGATCATTTGATCTCCCAGCTTCATCGCCTCTTCCACATCATGCGTAACAAACAGCACGGTCTTGCCAAGCTCCTGTTGAATCTGCTTAAAATCATCCTGCAGCTTCTTACGTGTAATGGCATCAATAGCACCAAACGGCTCATCCATCAGCAAAATGGCAGGGTCTCCAGCCATCGCTCTGGCAATACCCACCCGCTGCTGCTGTCCACCTGACAATTGGCGAGGGTAGAGCTTTTTATAATTTTCTGGAAGATGGACAAGCTTCATTAAATAATCAATTCGCTCCGCGGTCTTCTGCCGCTCCCAGCCCAGAATATCCGGCACAGTGGCAATGTTCTGCTCGATCGTCAGATGCGGGAACAGCCCCACCTGCTGTATCACATAACCAATACTCCGACGCAGCTCTGTTACAGGCAAGCTCCGAATATCTTTGCCAAACACGGAGATGGTACCTGCGGTCGGCTCAATAATGCGGTTCACCATCTTCAGTAAGGTTGTCTTCCCACTGCCCGATGCGCCCAGAATCGTAACAAAGGAACCTTGGGGAATACTTAGACTCGTTTCATTTACAGAAGGCTTCGGGGCCTTCGGAAATGTTTTGGATACCTGCTCGAAAACGATTGCCTCTTTCATCACTAATCAACTCCTGTAGGAAGGGGGCTTCTCCCTGCTGGAGAAACCCCACTGCTTCAATTATTAATTACTTCTTGATTAGACCTTGTTCTTCCAGGAAGGACTTGGCCACATCTGCATATTCTTTTTTCTCAATATCGACTTGAGCATTCAGCTTTTGCACAGTTTCGTTATCCAGCTTCGCCGAGATTTTATTCAACACTTTCGCGATTTCCGGGTCCTTGTCGTTAAGCTCACCACGGATTACAGGAGCAACGAAGTATGGAGGCCAGAATTTCTTGTCATCCTCCAGCAGCACAAGATCCTTGTTGGTCAAATCACCATCCGTTGTGAAGCCTACAGTGACATCGGCCTCGCCGTCCAGCACGACACGGTATTTGATACCATAGTCAAACAGCTTCATGCTCTTGAAATTCAGTTTACCGTAAGTAGCATTCAGACCTTTCAGTCCATCCTCACGCTCTTCGAATTCCGGCACAGCTGCCATGTTAAGCTCCGGTGCATACTTCACGAGATCAGAGATTTTGTAGAGATTATATTTTTCAGCAATTTTCTTAGAGGTCACCAGACCTTGGGAATCATTCGCGTTGGTCGGCTCCAGCCAGATCAGATTGAATTTGTCTTTGTAGCCTTTGGCTACTTCATCGTACACCGTTTTGGCATCCGAGTTCGGCGGCAATTCCAGAACGTTGATCAATCCGGTTCCTGTGTATTCAGGATAAAAGTCAATATCGCCTTTTTTAAGCGCTTCGTGAGCAACCAATGTACCGCCGAGGTTAAGCTTGCGATCCACCTTGTAGCCAGCATCCTCAAGAGCCAGTGCATACATTTCACCTAGAACCAGGGACTCGGTAAAGTTCTTGGAGCCTACTTTCACTACAGTCTTACCGGAATTGGAGGAGCATGCGCTAATTACCAGAACTACACTTACCAGCAAACCGGCCAAAGCTAATAGTTTTCTTTTCAATGGAATACTCCTCTCACATTATCGCTGATATTTGGTGACTAATCTTTCGATTCCTGAAAAACCGATTTCCGATAGAATGGCTAATAGGGCTACTGGAAGCGCACCGACAAGCAACAAGGAAAATTTGTACATTCCCAGACCATTGATGATAAACGTACCAAATCCGCCGCCGCCGATGAATGCAGCGAGTGTGGCACTGGCAATGACCTCTACCGCCGAAGTCTTAATTCCGGACAACAGCAGTGGAGCTGCGAGCGGCAGCTCGATCTTACGCATAATCATCCTCTCACCCATTCCGAGGCCCGAAGCTGCTTCAATGATTGCCGGCTCAATCCCCCGAAAACCCATATATGTATTAATAAGAATTGGAGGGCAAGCAAGTATCGTCAAGGCGACGAGTGCGGGTGCAAAGCCTGTTCCCATGATCGGTAAAATAATAACTAATACCGCCAAGCTTGGGATGACTCGCAGGGAATTGAAGAGGCCCATGATCGGATCGGTTAGCCATTGCTTCTTGGCGCACAGAATACCGAGAGGTACGCAGATGACGATCGCTATAAGAAGCGCGTAAACGCTTATGCTTAAATGCACCTTAGCCGCTTCCAGAAACCGGTCACTATTGGTTATCACATACTCGTAAGCTTCACGGAAAACATTCACCCGTAATTCCATCTCCTTCCGCCTGATTTATCATATATCAATAATTAATTACCATTATTATTAAGTAATATATACCATTATGTCAATCGGATTTATTTATTTGTTTCTTTATATAAGACGAACTTAAGTTCCAAACGTAAAGCTCAGTCGTCACTACGGTGGAATGTTTGGACTTCCGGCCGCTGTTGTCTGCAGATTTCTTGGTTTACTACCGCTGTTCGCGGTAGAAATCCGCAGACAAAGGCGGGCGCTGTCGCTCCTACAGTTCCAAACTTCCCCCTTCGTTCCTCCTCGCTTTTTGTTACTTTCTTTTGTTCGACTTATATAGAAAGTTTTATCAGAGCATGCAGCAGCACATTAGCGCCGGCCTCACAATCCTCGGGACTGCTCCATTCCAGCGGATGATGACTGATGCCATCGCGTGAGCGGACCAGAATCAAACCGATTTCCGTAAGCTCATTCATTGCAACCGCATCATGGCCTGCACCGCAGACCATATAATGCTCCGGGAACTCATTAATTCTACAGCTCTCTGCCAAGGTATCCATAATCATCTGAGAGGATCGAACGGGCGGAGCACTGTCTGTGGCTATAATCGAGAGACTCAAGCCTTTCTCTTCTGCTATACCAGTTAACGCTTCTCTAATCGCTATCTCCATCTGAAGCAGCTTCTCAGCTTCTTCATGCCGCAGATCGACACTGTATACGACCTCTCCAGGGATAACGTTAATTGCTCCTGGCGCAAGCTTTAATGTGCCTATCGTTGCCACTCCACCGTGTTCAACAGCTATCTGTTCAATGGCGAGCAGTTGCGCAGCAGTAGCCGTCAGCGGATCTTGCCGCAGCTTCATCGGGGTTGTTCCCGCATGATCCGCACGCCCACGAACCGTGACTTCAAGCCAGCAATGTCCATAAATCGCAGTAGCTATTCCAACAGATGTGCCCAGCGCCTCCAGTACACGGCCTTGCTCAATGTGCAGTTCGACATAAGCCTGGATCGATTGGCGGGTGCGACTGGCGAGTGCTGCATTATCGGGATTCACGTCTGCATTTTCCATAGCTCGCTTTAAAGAGATGCCATTGGCATCCTTCAGTTCTAACCAACGATTATCCCATCCCCCGCTCATCGCCCGGCTTCCCAGATATCCTGCGCCAAAGCGCACGCCTTCTTCATCAGTAAAACAAATAATCTCCAGGGAACGAGCGTGCCGGATGCCCTGCTCTTTAATGGTACGCAGCACTTCTATTCCAGCCAGTACGCCAAGCGCCCCGTCAAATCTCCCGCCTTGGATAACCGTATCAATATGCGAGCCTGTAGCGATGACTGCAGCATCCGGGTCTTCACCTGCCAGCACCCCGATCAGATTGCCTGCTTCATCCTGCCGGACCTCAAGCCCTGCATCCGCCATCAGAGACATCACAAATTGTCTTCCAGTCATTTCTTCATCGGTGAGCGAAAGACGGGTAATCCCTCCTTGTTCATCCGCGCCAATCTGACCTAAGGCCTCAAGGGATGTCCATAGACGCTCGCTATTAATTTGTACAGATAGGGGATTAAGCATCCTCCCACCGGCTGAAATCTTCTTCATCAAATAGCAGCAACGCTTGCCCCAACGCCTGTGTTCCAGCAGCGACGTCCTGAAATTCTGTCCACTCCTCCGGACAATGGCTTCTGCCATCCTTGCTCGGAACAAAAATCATCCCGATCGGCGCAATACTTGCCAATTGATTAGCATCATGACCCGCTCCGCTAGGCAGACAGATGGCAGGAGCCACAGAATTACAGGCTGAGAGCACCTTCTCCAATACCTTTTCCTTGACGATAACGGCATCCGATTTCGATAAGGACTCAAGGGATAGCTGCAGTCCGCGTCTTGCCGCAATCTTGGCAGCCTCAGCAGCAAATGCTGAATATACCGACTCAGAGATTTTGTGATCCAGCGAGCGAATCTCCAGATCAAATCTAACCAAGCCCGGTACAACATTGGATGCATTAGGCTCATTGTTCATTTTGCCAATCGTGCCTACCGCATCCTTCGCATAGTGCAGACACTGACGTTCAAAGGCCAACCCGATCTCGCAAAAACCAGCCAACGCATCGTTACGCAGCGTCATCGGGGTCGTTCCCGCATGATTGGGCGCTCCAGTGATCTGGACCCGATAGCGATGAATCCCTACGATGCCCAGCACCGCGCCGAGACGATGCCCTGATTGTTCCAGCACCGGGCCTTGCTCAATATGCAGCTCCAGATACAGCGCTACCTCTCCCGGTTTCCTAACTTCAGCATGTAGACGACTGACATCACCGCCCTGCCGGTTGATGGCATCGGCAAGCTGTAGACCTGTATCATCCCGAAGCTCCAGCATCGCCTCTGTCAGATTCCCCACCATACCGCGGCTTCCAATGGTTGAAAGGCCGAACTCGCTCGGTTCTTCCGCCGTAAAATCAACGATTTGCAGCGTATGCCGCAGCTTCAGCCCCGATTCTTGCAGCAAACGGGCAATTTCGATACCGGCAAGCACGCCGATAATGCCATCAAAACGCCCGCCGCCGGTCACGGTATCCGTATGGGAACCGATCATAATCGGCGCTAAGCTGGGATCACTGCCGGGCAGAACTCCGATCAAATTAGAGGCGGCATCAATCTCCACGGTCAGTCCCGCATCCTGCATTTGTCCGGTCAGCCAGCGTCTTCCGCTGTCATACTCTTCCGTGAACGGACGGCGGGTCCAGCCGGGCTTGGACGGGTTGATCAGCGTGGATAGCTGCTCAATATTATTTTGCAACCTGGATGTGTTAGGTACCATCCCTGCATGAATCTCCATGTTCCATTCCTTCTCCCTAGAATGAATTTATGCCCGGTGCTCAGCACTTACGAATTGACCATACCCTGGCTGGCCTACCACGGCTCCAGCTTCATACACCACAGAACCTCTGACCAAGGTATGGGTTAGCTTCCCTTGCATTTGCATGCCTTCATAAGCACTCCAGCCCGCACTGGAATGTAGCTCCCGTTCATCCAGTGTCCAGGCAACAGAAGGATCAATAATCGCCAGATCGGCATCATAGCCAACTGCCAGCCTTCCTTTACGATGCCCCAGTCCAAATACATCTGCAGGTCTTTGACTAAGCAATCTCACCATCTCTGTAAGTGAAATCCGCCCTTTCGCCACACCTTCACTATAAATGACAGGTAGCAAATGCTCGACACCCGGAGCCCCGGATGAATTGTTGAAAATGTCAGCATCCGATTTGCGCTCAAGCAGCCATGGCGCATGATCGGAAGTAATCATATCAATGGCGCCTTTAGCAGCCAAGTCCCACAGACCTTCAACATCTGATTTGGAACGCAGCGGAGGGTTGATTTTCCCCTTTGCCCCAAGACGCGGCATGTCCTCTTCGCTAAGAGTCAAATAATGCGTACAGGTCTCCGCTGTGATCTTGGCCCCAAGCGAACGGAAATACTCTGCAAGCTGGAAAATACGCGGATACGTACAATGATACAAATGCAGCTTGACTCCGGTCTCGTAAGCTAGCTCCATTACCGTCAGTGCGGCGACGGATTCGCTGACCTTCGGCCGGCTCAAACCATGCGAACGAGGATCGCTGCCGTCATCGCGGTATTTATTAATGTAGCGTCTTACGATTTCATCGTTCTCGGCATGAACGCCTACCGGACAGCCCGTCTCTGCAATGACAGCAAAAGAATCCAGCAGTTGTCCGTCATCTATCCGCGGAAACCGGAAAGAGTCCGTGTTAAACATAGACACCTTGAATCCACAGGCTCCTGCCGCTGCCAGCTCCCGAATATGTTCGTAGCCATCCTCCTTATGGATGGTCACCAGCATAGCCATATCTACAAGGGATTCCTGCTCAAGACGCAGTCTTTTTTCCTCGAACATCTCAAGCGTACAAACCATACCCGTCGCATCGTAAGGCATCTCAATAATCGTCGTTACCCCACCTGCTGCTGCGGATGTACTCGCTGTGGTAAAACCTTCATCTAAAGAGCTATAACAATGAACGTGCGCATCCACAGCCCCGGGGAGTACAAAACTACCCTCTGCATGAATAACTTTGTCTGCCGTGATGCCATCTGGATTCTGTTGGCTTATGCTGACAATCTTGCCGTCCTTTACCCCAATCGCTGAATCATATAGCACTCCATCAGGAAGTACGAGGTTACCGTAAACTAGAAGATCATATTGTGAGCTCATGAATCACTTCTCCCTTCCAATCGAATTCCCTTGCGCATTAATTCATATGCAGCACTAATATCAGGGGTTAGTGGCCGATCCTCCGTCAAAGGCGATACCACGTTTCGAATCTGTGTATAGACCGCAGCTGATCCTTGACCTAATGTAGCTTGTGAATCACGTAAATCAATCGCTTGAGCGGCGTGAATGGCTTCCATGCCAAGAATATAATATAAATGATCAATAATATCAGATGTCTTACGAATCACCAGCGGGGTATTATTGGCGTGATCCTCCATGTCTCCAGCAATCGAGAAGTAGTCCGCAGAGACCGGATTAGAGAGTAAACGGATTTCCGCATCCAATGAAGTAAAAGTCTTCTGCATCGTGCCGAAAGCAATCGTTCCTTCGTCAGGAGCTAGAAAACGCCCTAAGCCCGTGAAACGCGACGTACCTAGCTTAAGCGAGCGGTAGCAGGATATTTTGGATACATGACTGAGTGCAATGGCCAGCATCTCAAAAGCAACGGTCCACGTAGTCACGTCAAAATTAGACGAAGGAACCACCCTTCTTTCCTTTAAAAGAACACAAGGATTGTCGTCTGAGCTATTCAATTGTACTCGCAGAAGCTTGGAAGCATACGCGAGCGCGTCCCGAGCCGCGCCATGGACATGACTGGCGCTGCGAAAGCTTAATGGATCTTGTATTTTCTCCCGCTGATCCATCTGCAGCAGCTTGCCACCGCGTAAATGACTTCGGACATTCGCTGCACTTTCCGCTGCTCCGTCAAGTGGCCTAGCTTCGAACAATGCTTCCTCAAACGGGCTAACGCAACCTTGCAGCGCCTCAAGCGACAAAGCGAACACGGCATCCGCCGTGTCCAGCAATCGTAGTGCCGCCGCTGCTGTTAACGCCGCGTTGCCTGACGACAAGGCGTTAGAGCTAACAATCGCCAGCGCATCTTTCGGTCCAAGCTTTAAAGGCAGAATCCCATTGGCTTCCAAAGCGACTTGGGCAGAGAGCGTGTTCCCTTGATAGCTTACTTGCCCTTCGCCGATCATAGCCAAACCAATATGGGATAAAATCGATATATCTCCAGCGCCCACCGAGCCGCGCACCGGGAGAATCGGGTGGATACCGGCATTAAGCATATCCCGGTACATCAGGACAATCCCCGGCTGCACCCCTGTACAACCTAGCAGCAATGTATTTAGACGGGCAACAAGTACCGCTCTTACCTGCTGCTCTGTAGCCGCAGGACCCACCCCAGATGAATGAGAGTAAATCAGATTCCGATTGAATGCCTCATACATATCGGCGGTGATCTGACGGTCTTTATTCTTGCCAACACCACGATTCAGTCCATAAATCGGAATGCCTTCCGCAGCCAGTTCATGAATCAGAGCATGCGCTTCCTCAACCCGTTCCAGTGCCTCCGGAGACAATTCCACCCGGCATCCGCTGTTGGCAATCTGCTCAAGCTCCTCAATAGAGAGATTGTGCCCGTCAAGCGTAATTATAGAATCGGACAGTTGCTCTTCTGTGTCCGTAACGTTCATTTCTATTTTTCCGTCCATAGTCTAGCACCTTCTCAGTTGTAATAAAGGATCAATTATTAGATACCCTTCAGACCGTATTCGGCAAGCGGAATGCCAAGCGCCTTCTCTACCTCCGGATAAACCGTAGGGTCCTTCACGCTGGAGCTGAGCGGAACATGCTGCTTGTCGATAGCCAGCAATGAAATTTCCATACCTTCCTTCACACCACCTACGCTAATAGGCAAACCTGTAGCTACCTCAAAGGTTGTGATCACATCCGGGTAAGTTGTTAAGCGGTTCCCGTTCGCATCATCCACTGCCATATATTCATTCATGACATGCAGCGTCAACTCACTGCCAGCTCCGTCAGCCATAGTGATGGTACCAATATCAAATGCGCCGGAATAATGAACGTCCTTCTTCAGCACGACGCCTCTGCCGATCATTTTACCGTTTGTTTTCTGAACAACGGTCTCCATGATGTCTTCCGGCCCTTTCGCCTCCGCCTCGATCATGGCATAGCCCAGATCCAGCGCAATCGAAATCCCGCCAATCGCCGCATGCTCTTTCACATAAGAAGCCGGGATCGGATGGCGTGCAGATGCAATGAAGCCTCCAGACATATCAGAAGCCGTGCGCAGGATGTTGGACGTCTTCGCAGGCGTTCCTTTTACAACCAGCTCCAAGTAAGAACCGGTGTCTCTGCGGCCACCAACTACTACCTGAATGGTCTGATAGTCAAGGCGTGAAGCCAGACCCATGGAGCCCATTTTGCCTGTAGGATGCGCGCGAATATCACCAGTTGCATCCACAACCACCAAGCCGAGCGCTGCAGCAGGCAACCAGCCGTTTATCGTACTGGACATGCCGTTCTGAGGCGTCATCACTCCGACCACCTTGCCGTCAAAGTTCTCCATCAGGAGCTGAACAGCTTTGATATAGTCAACACCCCACATCTCCCATTCATTTCCGGCAGGCGCGCCAATCGCTGTACAGGTAATAATAATCGCATCATCGGGAAGCTCATCAACCGATACCAGCTTAGGTTTCGCAATGCCTACCGCCGCACCGCCAATTTCCAATCCATGATCAACCCAGCCCCCGCCTCCAGCTGCAAATACTGCTCCGCCTCTAACTGCTGCACGTACATCCGCTATCGTTAATTCCCGCATTATGCATTCTCCTTCAAAGTAGTATCAATTCTACGTATTCCTTTTTTGCTTACTTCATCTAATGCTTCCTCATACCCTGCATCTGCATATCGCATAACGCCGAGTCCCGTATCGTTATCTAGTGTTGTCTTCAAACGAAGATCCGCATCAGCCGTTCCATCCGCTACGAGTGTTACGCCAGCACTTGTCATATAACCGCTATAACCGCCACCGCCGGAATGGATCGCTACGAGATCCGCCATCGAAGAACAGTTAATCATGGCATTCAGGAGCGGCCAATCCGAGATAGCATCACTGCCGTCCTTCATATTCTCAGTCATAATGTTCGGATGGGTCATCGATCCGGCGTCCAGGTGGTCACGTGAAAAAGCAATCGGACCGCTAAGCTCGCCCGTCTTAACCATTTCGTTCACCGCCAGAGCCAGCTTCGTCCGGTCACCGTGACCGAACCAGCCAATACGCGCTGGCAAACCTTCCACCGGCACGTACTTGTTCGCCAGCGAAATCCAGTTCACCACCACATCGTTATCACTAAAATTCTTCAATATATATTGATCAATCTTCTGAATATCGCCGGCGTCCCCGCTCAGAGCTACCCAGCGGAAAGGACCAATAGCGCGCGAGAACAACGTTCTAAGGAAGGCTTCGGTAAATACCGGGATATCAAAAGCATTTTCCACGCCGTTCTGCACCGCTTGTGAGCGGATATTATTTCCGTTATCAAAAACAATCGCCCCTCTGCGCTGGAACTCCAGCATCGCTGTAACTTCAACAGCAATCGAAGCCCTTGCATCCGCCTGGAGCTGATCGGGTGCAGATTTGCGCAGCTCGGCAGCTTTTTCCAAACTATAACCGGAAGGTATGTAGCCATACATCAGATCATGCGCTGAGGTCTGGTCTGTGACCACATCAGGCTGTACGCCTCTGCGAATCAGTTCCGGATAAATTTCAGCAGCATTGCCTAGCAAACCTACAGACAGACTCTCCTTCTTCTCAGAAGCTTCCTTAACCCACTGCAGCGCTTCATCCAAATTGTCTGTCTTCTTCTGTAAATATCCGACTTCAATACGTTTATCAATTCTGGCCTCAGATACCTCAACGCATAAAATAACCGCACCCGCCATCGTGCCCGCCAGCGGTTGTGCGCCGCCCATTCCGCCCAAACCAGCCGTTAGAATGAACTTACCGGCCAGGCTGCCGCCGAAATGCATTCTGGCGATGGATTGGAAAATCTCATACGTCCCTTGAATGACGCCTTGCGAACCGATATATTGCCAAGCTGCGGCGGTTAGGCCGCCCCAGACGATCAAGCCCTGCTCTTGATATTTATAGAAGTTATCACTCGTAGCCCACCGGCCAACGATGTTACAGTTTGCCATGACCACAATCGGAGCATATTTATGCGTACGCATAATGCCGATAGGCTTGCCGGATTGAATAACAAGCGTCTCATCCTCTTCCAAGGATTTAAGAGTATTGACAATGGCATGATAGGAATCCCAATTCCGTGCTGCCTTCGCAAGTGCAGCATATACCGTAAGTTCCTTCTGATTTTCACCATTTTCAAGTACATTCTCGAGCATTCTCAGCAGCGCTTCCTGCCTCCAGCCCTTACACCGCAACTCTCCACCTCTAGCAGCTGTAATTCTATCCATGCCAATTCCTCCTTTTTATCATCATTCAATAATCACTTTCTATTAATCAATAAATTAACAAACACACACCTTATAGTCAATACAATTCGCAAGATTTGCGTCAGTTTAAGTAACGCGCTAGGAAATAACCGCTTTATTGCGGTGCTGAAATAACTTTATTGTAAGTTAACATCGGCTTAGAAAGCTAATTTAATGACAATTTTCTACAGATTGATATGCTTTCTACAGCGAGAAAAAAGGAACCCGGCTCCGCTGTGGAGGCAGATTCCTTCTTTTATAATGGGCTTCCTATACAAAACACAATCAATTCACTGACTCACCATCTACCAGAAGCTCGACACGTTCATTGTAGAACGCGATACGGCCAGCGATCACTGACAGCTCGGGACGAGGATCGGAGTAAGACCAGGCGATCAAATCCTCCCCTTCATTCGAACGCCAGTAACGATCAGAGTAACCTTTATACGGGCACTCGCTCCAATCTTCGGTTTCCGTCAGTGCACTGAAATCAACCGCTTCAATCGGGAAATAGTATCGGGTCGGCAAACCCGTCTCATAGACCAGCACCGGATCATTCGTTTCGGCAATCACCCGGCCGTTCACCTTAACAGTAACATGACGGCTGCTCGGCAACGCATCCACCCGATTATGCGGGTCACGCGGATGTGTCATCACCGGTTGATCTTCCTCGTACCAGCCGTCCAGCACACCGAGAAACCAGTTAACCCCGAGATAACCTTCGAGTCCCGGTTCGTTCCAGGACCACGCTGCAAAAGGAATATGCCGTTCCCCTAAATGAAGATCAAACCACTTCACATCTGTTGTACGCGGCCGATAGAATATCCCTGGCTCCGGCACTCCCTCCGAAGGGGTCAAGAGATCTGTTCGAACGTGTTCAACCGGAAAACCGTACTCAGGAACCTTATGCCGCGGCTCCCACACTAGTATCTGCGAACGGCTGTCTACTACCGCCACATCCCCTACTACGCCTCGCACCCAACGCTCGCTCGGCTCGAACGTGTATCGTTCAGGGTACGGAGGATACCGCCGGGTCAGACCGGAACTCTCCTGAGGAAGCACAGCGCTTGGTGGACGATTAGCAAAGCGGGGAAGGAGCCCACGCTCCTCATCAGTAATGACAAATGGTACACGTTTGATAGTGTTAGCTGTTTTTTGATCAAATTGAGACATAATCTTCATCCCCTTCTCTTCTACAGAGTTAAAATCATTTAAGCAATCCTTCGCTTTCCAGCCACTCCTTGGCTACATCCTTCGGCGTTCTCTGCTTCACATCAACCTCGCCATTCAAGCGCTGCATTTTGTCATCATCAAGTCTTCCGGCAAGCTTATTGATAATCTCACGCAACTCAGGGTGTTTCTCCACTACTTCGCCGCGGATGAGAGGAATGGCATAGTAAGGCACGAATACCTGTTTATCATCTTTCAGAACAACAAAGTTGCTGAGCGGAATTTGACTGTCGGTTGTATACGCATTGGTCACATCAATCAAATTTTGTTCGATGGCTTTATAGGCCAATACTCTGTTCGGTATGTTCTTGATCTCTTTAAATTGAGGATTATACACCTTCTGGATTACCGGCCATGTATCCTCACTCATCAGAAAGTCCTGGCTTGTTCCAAATAATAAATCCTTAGAGTGAGCCGCTAAATCCGAAATACTCTTGATATTCAGTTTCTCAGCAAACTCTTTGCGCATGACAAACCCATAAGTGTTATTAAATCCGAGCTGGTCCAACACCTCGACTTGATGCTTCTCTTTGAATTTTTCTTTTACAATATCGTAGACCTTTTGCGGATCATTTTCGGGCTTCTCCTTTAAAATCTTAATCAGAGCTGTCCCTGAATACTCTATATAAGTATCGATCTCACCTTTCTCAAGCGCCTCCCACACCGGACCCAAGGAAACTATTTTGGTGTTAAGTTTAGTATCATGTTCAATGAGCTGAGCAATAGCATTAGCCAAAATGTCCGACTCCCCAAAACCTTTGGAGGCGATTGTTATCGTATCCGCGCCACTACCCTCTGACTTTCCACAGCCCGTTACCGCCAATACTAATATGAGCGATAATCCAAGCATAACAAGAGACCGCGACTTTTTTCTCAAACCTAATCCACTTATTCTTCCAAGTAACTTCATCAACAACTTCTCCTCCCACTTGCCCATAAAAAAAGGCTCCATTCCCCTTAAGCTAAGGAAAATGAAACCTCCGTTTGTCCGGTCAGTTATCAGTATGATTATTAATATTCGATAAGTGAATATCGTAAAGCAATATTAAAACACACTATTCCGCTTGTCAATATTTTTGTTAAGTAAATTCATCGGAATAAGGAGATACCTACTCTAACAAAAACACCCACAAAGTCGATTACTTCTGATAACAATAAATAAGCGGCATTCCTGCCACTTTTCTATGGTGGACTCTTCAAATTTATGCAAGGGGTCCTTCTAGTTTCTTATTTAATTCTAAAATAAAATGGGCGGCGTGATCCGTATGATTTTTGATATATACACGATAATCTCCATCTTTCGGAACTGTAATGGTCACTTTACCTGTTCCGTTTGCTACGGTTCCACTGTAGACTTCATCCGTAGATACAGACATAATGCCAACTTCAAGCTCTCGTTCCTGCTCACATTGAACAGAAAAGATGATAGGTTCACCCTTTTTCCATGCCATCTTCGCAAAATTGTTGTCTCGTCCAGCCCCCAAGTCTATCGTCAATTTCTTTCCGTCTGATGTCTCAATTCCGCCCAATACCAGAGATGCTACTTCAGCGGGTTGAGTCTCTATCGGGCTGTCCTTTGTTTGCTCTGAGGGCAGAACCTCAGCAGATTCATTACCCAGAGTAGCACCCACTCCGACAGCAATAATTGCAATAAGTGCAATACTTATGGCCAGCATACTAACCTTCTTTTTTCTAGTGTTCATGAGTGAAGAAAAATACGACTTCATTCTTTTGCCCTCCTGTAAAAGAAAACCTAAATAATAACCATTAAAAATGGTCAATGAACCAAGTCTTGTGTCCCTAGACTAATCTGCATATCTTGCCATCATGTATGTACTGTAATATTTTCCGTCTGACAGGATGCGATCCTTCTTTAATATCCCTTCGACTTCAAAACCCAAGCTTTTGTACAGCCGGATAGCACTCTCATTGGTTTCCAGCACGCCGCTTAGGATGACTTTGGTTATGCCGTTGGCATCAGCCCAAGTAATGGACGCTTTTAGCGGGTTCTTCCCAATACCGAAGCCCCAATATTGTTTCAAGACACCCACTCCAAACTCCACCTTGTGCATGAAGCGCTGCAAATCATTCCCTGCACATCTGGAATAGCCGACGATCTGACCAGCCGCTTCCGCCACCAAACATATATTTCGCAGATGAACCGTGTCCATCTCAATGATTTTTTCAAATCCGGCTTCATCAATAAAAGCTTCTCCCGGCACTCGATCCATATGTTCGGTCTCCCCATCAACCTGCAGCCTTACATCAGACAGACGCTTCGCATCTCCCTTAACTGCAGAGCGGATCGTATAAAGAAGCCCGTTTACTAGGAATTCCTGTTTGTTAATGATCATGGCGGTATTCCTTTCCTTTCTGTTATTAGCTGTTTCCGAACATCTACTCGTTCAGAACCAATTTGAAGATCAGATATTTCCTACATTACATATGTATGCCTGCCTTATCTTTTACGTAAAAACTATACTCCACGTTTAGTCCTCCATCTCTTTAACCTATCATCTAGCGACAAACCAGTGATCAGCTTAATATTAAGCCTATCTGCCGCCTCCTTGGCCGCCTTTGTGAAATTGCTCGTCGTCACTATCCAAGCATCGTAGCAGCCGTGAACCTGCTTGCCCGCTTTAAGGCGCAACACTATATCATTTCCGACATCCTGCTTCCAGCGCTTGCACTGTACAGCGATTTTATACCCCTCTTTGCCTTTAAGGATCAAATCCACTTCATGATCGCCAGAACCGCCAACTCGTTGTACGATATAGCCTTGATCTATGTAATACAACTCCATTAACCTCTCAAAATCCGTACCGGATAATGTCCTTACGTCTGCTTTTAGAATCTGTGCATCGGTTAACTTTTTGATAGGAGCTTTTGCCGAAGGAATATTAGTCTTAGCCCTGGTTGCGTTACTTTGCGTTACTTTGCTTTACACTACTTCGCCTTACATTAGCAGCCTTGCCTGACTTCCTCGCCTTCTTGTTCCTCCGACGTTTGTTGGTCCACATTCCGCCGAAAATCTCTCCCAGAATGACAGAGCCTAACAAAATACCAAAGAAAAATCCCCAGTGCAGGCCCGGAATGCTAAAGTAAACCCCTAAGCCTCCAAGTATTAACAGCCCTCTTATCACATACGCTACCTGTCTACCTTCTGCATAATACGTTTTAGCCATAATCGCTCCACCTCATGTTGTAATAAGCCCTACTAGAAAGTTAAGAACTTTCTATTCGGAATATCCGACATTTAACTTGATCATTCTTCTATTTTTCCTATATTTAGGTTTTATTCACTATATCATATTTCTGGTTATATTTGGTGCGAGAAAGCCCCCGATGAGTCTGAGTACCTATCACAATCTAATCGTTTGAAAATAAGTTGTTACAAACACGCCTTTCCAGGCGCTCTCTGACTCTCCACTTTACTCTATAACGCTTCAGTAAAATGATTTGTACTCAAATTAGAGTCCGCGATATAATACAAGCATAGGTCGTGAAGCACACGCCGCTCCAATGCAATTTCCCACTGAATTGATTTCAGGTGGACGTTGTTTTGGAGCGGTTTTTTTGCGGGAAAAATCAATGCCTTGTTTATGAGTTAGGTTAATTCGTGAGTTAAGGAGGAGCATAGTGATGCAGCGATTTGATCAGCAATATGAGGAATGGTTAACAAGAAATCTGGAGAATGAGAGTAACCCCAGACGAAAGGAGTTTCTTGGTAAAGGGCTAGGTCATGGTACGGTGGAATTCCTCCGCGCTGTATGGTTCCCGGCAGTCGGAAATTTGGATCATCTGTTTCCTGAATGGGAGGTACGCGATTTTAATAATGGCTATCGCTATCTTGATTTGGCTTACATGCCAGGAGGTGTGAAAGGCGGAATTGAAATCCAAGGATTTGGCCCACATGCCAGAGATCTGGATGTCAGGCGTTTCAAAGATTTATGTCGCCGCCATTGCTTGCTAGCTCTTGATGGCTGGACTTTTCTTCCTATCGCTTATCCTTCAATTGTCGAGGAGCCCAAACAATGCCAGCAGTTAGTGCTTTCGTTTATCGGTAAATTCATTACAACGGATGTGCCTTCTAATCTAACTTGGCTGGAAGCAGAGACGTTACGCTTCGCTAGACGTCTTCTCCGAACTTTCACACCCTTGGAGCTTGCGCATCATCTCAAAGTATCTGATAGGCACACCAGACGAATTCTACATAAGTTAGTTGAACTACAGTTATTGGATATCACAGGAGGACAGCAGCGCTATCGGACATACCAGCTTAGAGTGTAGCGCATGTTCAGATGCGTGAATTTATAAAGATGTATGTTAACAGCGCCTGAATTCCGTTACTGTAATCGGGATGCGAGGGAGTCTCGCGGACTACGGGGGAGCTTGACGGGCTATGAGCAGTCTCGAGGGCTACCGGGAGTCTGGCGGACTGTGAGCAATCTCGCGGGCCGTGGGGGCCTGGCGGGCTGTGAGTAGTCTCGCGGGCCGCGGGGGCCTGGCGGGCTGTGAGCAATCTCGCGGGCTGTGGGGAGCCTGGCCGGCTGTGAGCAATCTCGCGCGCTGCGGGGGATTCCGGTAAGTTTTAACGGACCGAGAAGCTCTTATTCACCAAAAAAACACTGCTTTTCTAAGCTTACGGACTCAGATGCAGCTATTTACTGATACTTGCTGGGGATATGCCTGGTAAAGAGGCAATAAGCGCAATACGGTCCGTTAGACGAACTTTTTGTGCCAAATGGAGTAAATAAGCGCATTACGGTCCGTTAACCTGCTAATGTGCCGGGTAGAGCAAATAAGAACTGTGCGGTCCGTAGTGGTCGTAAAGCAGAAGCTCCGGAGCCAAAAGCTATGCGGCGATGAAATGTACTGCGAAAAGGATGCATCAACGCTCACATATTGGAAACCTAGCTTTAGAGAGTAGAATCAAAACTGCAATCTCTTATTCAACTATATATGTTATATAAAATAACATAAACTTCAATAAATCGTCATATTAAAATGTTAAATTATTTAAAACCCAATATGATGTCATGTATTCACACATATTTTTCTGAAAAATCACTACTTTACGTAAATTTATGTTGACCACCTCAAATTTCATGTATTAATATGTAACATAAAGCAAGACATCATGAGGGGGCCATACTATGAAAACATCCACATCTACCCGGCATAGACGTAAGCGGCGCTACGCGAAGACTCTTATGCACCTTTTGACAGGCGTAATGCTCGGTATCATATTATGTCTGAATCTCTATCCGTTGATGGCCTACGCTCAATCCGAGACGGATGTAACCGAAATAGGCGTCGTAAAACTGGCCGAGGCCCTGAAGACCGGCAAGATCACAAGTGTAGAGGCTGTCCAGGAATACCTGGATCGGATTAAGGCCTACGACAAAAAGATCGGTGATAAACCTGGTCTGGGTGCAATTATTACCCTTAACCAGAATGCGTTAAAAGAAGCCGCCGTGCTTGACAAGGAGCGGGCAAACGGCCATATTCGCGGCCCGCTGCACGGCATCCCGGTATTGGTCAAGGACAACATCAATACGGCTGATATGCCCACCAGCCACGGCAATCAAGCACTCGCCACCTACCAGCCTAAGCACGACGCTACCGCTGTCCAAAGACTGAAAGATGCCGGAGCCATCGTGTTGGGCAAGACAAATATGGCAGAATTCGCTATGTTTTGGGATACGGTAAGCTCCGTCAAAGGCAGAACGTATAATCCTTATGATCCTACGAAAAATATCAACGGCTCCAGCGGCGGGACCGGCGCAGCAGTCGCAGCAAGTTTCGCTGCAATTGGCCTCGGAACCGAGTCCTGTGGTTCGATTACCGATGTTGCTTCCTTCAACAATCTAGTCGGATTCCGCCCCACAGTAGGGCTTGGTTCCATGGCTGGAGTTGATTACAATCCGCTAGGAGATGCCATTGGACCTCTGGCGTTGTCCGTTGAAGACGCAGCGATGCTACTTGATGTTCTTGCAGGCACAGACCCTAAAGATCCCTGGACCGCAAAAGCAAACAGCTACAAATCCACTTCATACCTGAACTCATTGAAAGGTTCTTCCCTTAAAGGGGCCCGCATCGGTTACGTCATTGCCCCATTTGGAGGTTATGATTATTCACCAGGCCCTGAATCTAATAATATTTTAGCGACGGCGGAGAAGGAAATTTCAGTACTAGAGGCTCAAGGCGCCACAGTCATTAAAATCCCGCTTAACCGAAGCTGGTGGAATAAGTACGCCCCGCAGAATGCTTCCTACTGGGCAACAACCGGGCATGAAAGTTATTTCGCAAAGACAGAAGCAACCTGGCCAAAAGGTCTGGCTGGACGGACCGAACCGAAAAATGCGATTAATTTCGGTGACATCGTTGCAGGTAGCCCAAATATGGAGAAGACTACCAAAGAGTGGTTAATGGCGGACGACAAGAAGCCACTAGACAAGGCAGGATTCGCAGCAGCAGTCGCTGCCCGTCAAAAATTCGCTCAAGGGGTAACTGAGCTATTCACTTCATATAAGCTTGATGCACTCGCATACCCGACAGTCGCTGCCCCGCCTGCCAAAGTTCATAAGAATCCTGCCGAACTACTCGATTCTGAGCAATTCGGCACACATTGCGGATGGGCTAATTTCACCGGCCGTCCTGTAGTGAGTGTACCCGCTGGCTTTGCAGACAAATTCCCTGTCGGAATCAGTTTGCTCGGGTCCAGGTTTGGCGATGCCAAACTATTAGGATATGCCTATAATCTGGAACAGGCATCCCCCCATCGCAAAACGCCTGAATTGACTCCATCACTCCTACACAAGGCAGGAAGTACTGACACAACGACATCAGCAGTTTCGGCCAATTCTTCCGGAACCAAAGCCTCACCAGGCTCTGGTCAAGCCTCAAGCGGAAACGCACTCTCCGCCAGCACTTCAAGCATGTCGCCTTCTGGCATTCCACTACCAATCGCCACAGTCTTCATAGTAGCCATTGGCCTGATTGGACTCGTCGTCCGGCTACGCAAAAACTAACTCCCTAACTTCCTCAAGCATACATTCTTAACTGAAAGAGGGGCAATCGATGATTGCCCCTCCTTTCCTGTCTCATAAAATCTCTTCCCTTAGACGCAAAAAAACTCAAGCGCTAACTGCGCTTGAGTTTTTTTGAATACGATGGACTCTCAGGGACTCGAACCCTGGACCAATTGATTAAGAGTCAACTGCTCTACCAACTGAGCTAAGAGTCCATATGATGTTCTTGGTGGAGCCTAGGGGGATCGAACCCCTGACCTCATCGCTGCCAGCGATGCGCTCTCCCAGCTGAGCTAAGGCCCCAAAGGGCTTGTCTTCTTCAGGTGAACCGTTCCCTGCAAGCGACTTTTATATCATACAAAAGATCAGCTCTACTGTCAATACTTTTCTCGAAATATTTTGAAGAATGGATTGAACAGGCTGCTATGACTCTAGCAAGCTGTTCGATATGCAATAACATCAACTTTCACATCAAAAAAAGAAACCATGGCATTATACAAAATACCATGGTGTAATAATTCTTTTGACATCTATTAAGAACTGAATTGCTATCTTTCAAAATATCATAACTCTCTTGCTTTAGAATCACGTTATCACTCAATGCTTTGCAATTGCTGTATCCTTATTTACAGTCTTCTTTTGCTTAAGAACCATGAAGGCGACCAATATACCTAGAAGCGTTACGATGGTCGTAACGATAAACGCAATATGAATGGAGTGATTTAGCTCAGTAGTCGTCATCGTCTCCAATGTCGCATTCGAGTTCAATCTTGCGGATATGATCGCCATTATAACAGCAAGACCAATTGCGCCGCCAATTTGCTGACCAGTTGTAATAAGCGCGGACGCCACGCCCTGCTCTTTAGGGTCGATCCCTGTGCTGCCTGCGATGAACATCGTCGTGAATACAAGTGCTTGACCGATGCCGATAATCACAGTACCCGGAATGACTCCCCATACAGAGCCCGTAGCAGATAGCTGAGTGAGCATCAGGAAGCCGCCCCCTCCCGTTCCCATTCCCACAGCAATCGTGCCAGCGACTCCAACCTTCGTTAACAGGATATTAATCAGCCTGACTCCCAGAAACGCGCTAAGCGTAAGCGGCAAGAAAGATAAACCGGATTGAATAGCGGAATAGTGCAGAACATTTTGCGTATACAGCGTCAGGAAGTAATAGAGTGTACCGAACGATGCAGAAAACAGGAACGCGGTCAACGCGGCTCCAGTCAAATTGCGGTTGCGGAACAAACGGAATGATAGCAGTGGCGCTGCCGAACGTTGTTCGATGGCGACAAAAGCGATAAGTAAAACAACGCCGACCAGGACAAATGGCAAAGTCCCAAGGCTAAACCAGCCTTCGACTGGGGATTGAATGAGATAGTACACGATTAGCAGCAACCCTGCTGTAACCGATAGCGTGCCGCCAACGTCGAAATGTTTTGCTTGGGTCGAAATCTTGCTTTCTTTGAGCACGATCGGTGTCATGACAATAGCGAAAAGCGCGATTGGCACATTCACGAAGAAGGTGGCCTCCCATCCGATGTAGCTAGTTAAAACCCCACCAAGCAACAGACCAAGAGATAAGCCTACTCCGCCCATTGAAGACCAAATTCCCATCGCTCGATTGCGCTCAGCACCTTCTTCGAAATTGGACATGATCAGTGATAATGTGGCCGGTGACAACAGTGCTCCCCCAAGTCCTTGCAATCCTCTAGCAATGATTAATATGAGTTGAGATTCCGAAAGGCCCCCTAGCAACGAACCTAAACCGAACAAGGCCATGGCAATAATGAACATCCGACGTCTGCCCATTAAATCGGATAACCGTCCGCCAATTAACAAAAATCCTCCGAACGCAAGCGAATAGGCGCTAATCACCCACTGCAAATGATTGGCTGAGAAGCCCAGTTCCTCGCCAAGGGAAGGCATTGCGACGAAAATAATCGTGTAATCGAGCGCCATCATCAACTGCGAAATGGCCAGAATGAACAGCGCTAATCCTTTAAACCGACTTGCATCCATAGAAGTATTCTCTCCTTTTTCAGACCAAATGGTCTAATTTGATTATATTTGACTGATCGATCTAAAATAAACAAAATAAATGAAGCAGGAAACTGCTTCACATTATCTATTGAGCACAGACAGGGTAACCGCTGTAATTTCCTCCAACACTTTAGCATCATCGGATAATTTGGCAACTTGGGTCAACGCATATCGGGCATGATACAAATACTTCGCAAGCGCAAGCAGGTCCTGCTGGGTGTTCAGCTCATTTTGATCCTTGGCCCGAATCAAGGCTTCATAAAACGCCTTCTCTAACCGAATTCGGTCTTGCTCGAACAACGCCGCGATCTCCGGGTCATGAGGAACCTGGTCGATAGCGCTATATAGAATTAAGCATTCCTTGCGCCGATCCGCATCCTGTAGTGTCGCCACGATCTCACTGAAAATTTTCTCAATCGATTGCTTGACGGATCCCGTCCGCTCCAGATAGGAGACAACAGCCGACGATTTTTCGTTAAGATAATGCTTGACGGCTTTAACGAAGAGATCCCGCTTCGTGCCGTACGTATCATATAAACTCTGACGGGCAATGCCCAAGCCATCGAGCAGAATTTGCAGGGATGTTCCCTCGTAACCGTAATGTCCGAACACTTCCATTGCTTTGTGCAGCACGAGGTTCGTATCGAATTCCTTACTTCTTGCCACTTCAACCCCTCCTTTCTGTCTCATAGTACCCTTACCGGATCGTTCAGTCAAGAAAAAGCATAATTCTAAAAATAATTGCAGACTGATCGATCTAAAATAATCATTAAAACGACCTTCTTTGTTCCCAACTATCCAAATCACCACGCGATAATTTCCTATCCCCCTCTCTCACTTCGTGACCACATCTTATCATTTCCAGACTATTTGGTCAAGAAAGAACAAAAACAGTCCATTCAAGCGATGCGCTCTCCCACGGATAGTCATTTACACACCCATAAACAGCTTGTCAACTGAATCCGTCATAGCCGGTTGAATAACAGCATGGAAACCTTGCAGTGCCGAAGTACCCAGAGCAAACTCCGGGAATAGATTCCTCCTAATGAAGACTAATTCAACATGAGAGCCTGGCAAGATGGTAGCTATTTTGATGGAAAGCCCAAGCGACTCATCTGTTACAATAAACTACACAATCATATTCTCTGTTTACATTCAAAAAAAGGTGTGCTACATTATTTTCACGGATATGGAAATAACTACAGTTAGAAAAAAGGTGAATTTACGATGGTAGAAGAAAATGCGAATGTGCGTCAAGCTGTTAAAGTGTACAAAGCGCTCGGAGAACCCACGAGAATCAAAATTGCCCTGCTCCTTACGGAGGAGACAACTTTGTGTTGCTCGGATATCGAGTCTAAGCTGGAATCGGTGGCCAGCTCAACGCTTTCCCATCACTTGAAGCAATTGACAGACTGCGGACTGCTAAACTTCCGCAAAGAAGGAACGTATATCTACTACAGCGTAAACCGCGAAATGGCACAGAAATATGCGCCTTATTTGCTGGAGTAATTTTTTTTCAACATTATTTCTATATATTTAGAAATATAAAATATTGAAGTATAGAGAGGAGCTTTACCAGTATGTCGAACGCATTGAAAATTTATATGCTGGCTATGATCAGCTTTCTAGTTGGGACATCCGAATATACTATTGCAGGGATTTTGGATAAGGTTGCTGTAGATGTAGGTGTCTCCGTATCGGTCGCAGGTCAGCTGATTACCGTTTTTTCGCTGGCCTATGCCTTCGGCACACCGATCGTCATAGCCGTCACTGCACGTATGGAGAGACGTCAACTTCTGCTTTATGCGCTTGGTGTATTTGCAGTAGGCAACCTGATTGCCGTCGCGTTACCCGGCTATACATTCTTGCTCGTATCGCGTGTTGTTCTCGCGATTAGTACCGGCGTGTTTCTCGTTACCTCATTGACGGTTGCTGCCAAGCTCGCTGCACCTGGCAAACAAGGAAGTGCGATTGCAACACTTATAATGGGCTTCAGTGCCGCCTTAATTATCGGAGTTCCACTTGGAAGAGTCGCCGCTTCGGTTTATGATTGGAAGCTCATTTTCGGCGTTATCGGTCTACTAGGTTTGCTTGCCATGTTCTTAATCCTTATTGCTATTCCCCAATCCAATGGCGAGGCGCCTGTTCCGATTCGCAAACAGTTTGCACTGTTGAAGAAACCTGAAATTGCGATCGCGTTGGCTGTCGCCTTCACGTGGATTGGTGGATACTCTGTTGTTTACACCTATATTTCGCCCTACTTGCTGACCATAACCAAATTAAGCGAGCAAAGCGTAAGCATCGCACTCTTCTCTTTCGGTATCGCCAGCTTGCTTGGCTCTAAATTCGGCGGCTACAGCACCGATAGATGGGGAGCTCCCCGTACATTAGTCATCGGAATGCTGTTTAATACCATTGCTCTAGTTCTGCTCTCACTAGCTGGACAATCGCCGTTGATCGTATTCCCGCTTCTGATGTTTTGGTCTTTCACAGTTTGGTCTTCCAGCCCTACCCAGCAGTTTTATTTATTGTCACTTGCTCCAGAGGCATCCGGCATTATGCTTAGTATGAATACCTCCGTGTTGCATCTTGGCATGGCCGTTGGTGCTGGTCTTGGCGGTGTTGTCGTCGAGCAGGCATCACTGAGCTACATCAGTTGGATCGGCGCAACGAGCGTCATTCTGGCTGCTGTAACTGCCGCTACCTTCTTCCGTATTTCCTACTCGCGCAAACGCCGCGAAGAAGTGAAATGCAGCCTAGTCGAGACGTGTGCGTAATTCAAATCTTCCCAAAAAAACCAGGCTGCTGATTAACGGCACCCTGGTTTTTGTTTTTCTATTCAGGTCAGATCAGGAATTTGTTTTTCTTCCCGCGGCGCAAGCACGACAAGTTCGTCATATAGTTATGCATCTTGCCACTTAAAAACTCTGTGACTGTATAAAAGCAATCAAGTTGTTTCCTAATACAAAACAACAAAAAAACGGCATTTCTGCCGTTTCTTCTGTGATGGACTCTCAGGGACTCGAACCCTGGACCAATTGATTAAGAGTCAACTGCTCTACCAACTGAGCTAAGAGTCCATATAATATTCTTGGTGGAGCCTAGGGGGATCGAACCCCTGACCTCATCGCTGCCAGCGATGCGCTCTCCCAGCTGAGCTAAGGCCCCGAAGGACTTGTCTTTTTTCAGGAAGATCATTTCCTTCAGTCGACTTTAATATCATATAAAAAATGAGCTCACCTGTCAACACTTTTTTTGCAGGATTTTTTTGAAGCATTTATTTTAGCTCAAATCCTCCTCAATCTGCCCTGTCACTTTCATAATAAGCCGGAAGTTCAACGACAATCTCAAGGTAGCCTTTTTGAAGAGAAGCTGATACACTCCCCTTCATCCGCTCCACCAGAAGTTTAACGATAGCAAGACCTAACCCTGTTCCCCTGTTTCTGGCGTGATCCCCCGTATAGAATCGGTCGAACAGACGCTTAACATCAAGAACAACGCCATTCTTCACGGGATTACCAAATGAGAGAATAATTTTGTCTTCCTGATGTTTCAAGCTAATTTGGATCTGACCTGTGCCATGCTCACAGCCATTACGGATCAGATTATTCACGATTCTAGCGAGCATTTCCCTGTCAGCGAGGGCAAACCTTGGCGGAGTCTCCTCAAATTGAACGGACAGTCCTCTTTCCTCCAATAAGGGAACCGCTGCCGCTACACCCTCAGCAATCAGGTTACCCACATTCACTTTTTCCGCTCGGCATTCTGGTTCTGCATTCAACAGGTAGGCATATTCGAAAAAAAGCTCAATCAGCACACCTAAGGCCTCGGTATGCTTCCGGGCAATACGAAGCTTCTCATGCTGGTCAGAAGGTAAATCACCATTCGCCAGCAGTTGCTGATAGCCCTTAACCGCGGTCAGTGGTGTTCGCAAATCATGGGAAATGTTCGCAATCAGCTCCTTAAAGTTCTTCTCTTCACGCATGGCTTGAAGGCGGAGGTTCTCCTCCGCCTTTAAGCATTGATTAATATGAATGGCTAAACGATTAAGCTCTTTGCTCAAAAGGTCCAGGCTTACCGGTTGCCTTGTATGCTCTGCCAGCCGCTTGCCTAATTGGCGATTAATGCTGCGTAGCTGCTGGTGAATAAAAACAATATACACACTCAGCAGCAGAACTAAAATTATCAAAGCTCCTAATGCCAATGCCATCGCCAACGACTTCACAGCCCTTCCTTACTTAATCTCAGATTTTCTAAATGCCGTAAAGGTGACGGCGAGCATGAATGCAATAAAAATTACGCTGATACCGATCGTTCGTGCCATATCACCTGCAGTTGTCTCCAACGCCATAAGAGCATGCTTGTTCCCGTAAGGGGTAAGCGAAAAGATACGGCTGAGCACCGATGAACTCTCACTTCCTCCGGCCAGTTGTGCGCACAGAATAGAGAAACCATAATAGATAGCAACCACGAACACAGGCTTTTTCAGAAAAAAAGCAAGCGGCACACATAGGCTTAACTGTGCTATATAGACAATAATCAAAGTCAGCATAATAGCCGCCAGCTTCCCGATCTCTGCAATCTCCATTACGTTGCCGCTTTCAGCTGTCAGCACATGCAGGAAGCCTATTCCCACAGAACCTACGTCGAACTTATACCCTGTACTAAGCCCCGCCGCCGTAACGATTGAATATGGCAGCAAAAGCAACATTAAGGCAACGGCGAGCGCAACAGCTTTGCTAATGATGATAGCGTATCTCCGGGAGCCGCTAGAAATTGCATTGTGAATCGTTTTGTTCTCAAAATCGCCGCATATGATCATACCCGCAATCACCGCTCCGAGAATACAGGTCATGTTCATGTCCGAGAACATAAATTCGATGCCTGTCATGCGGGTGTCGATCTTACCAAGCGGAATGAGGTAGGCCATAACCGCCGAGATCATCGCGCTTGCTGCTGATATAGCTATCAATACTTTGACCGCCTGTGATTTCATCAGCTTGAATAGATCAGCCCGGATCAGATTAAGCATCCCCTTCACCTCCTAAACAAGAGATGAAGTAGTTTTCTAGCGTTTCACCTTCAACATTAAACTTGGTAACAACAATGCCTTTATCATGAATAGCCCTGGCAACCCGCTCCAACTGGTCTAAACAATCATACAATTTAACCGTACGATCCGGCATAACCTTATAATTCAAGGTGCCAAGCTCCGTCTCCAGTACACTCGTCAGCTTTTCCGGCTGGTCACAGCGAATTAGAATATGATGCTTGCAGCGCTCATCAAGCTGTTCCTGAGTAAGTGTCTGCTTAATCTCTCCCTTGTGAATAATGATATAGTTGGTCGCGGTCTGATACAGCTCAGGCAGGTTATGACTGGAGATGAGAATAGCCATCTGCCGCTCTTCGCAGAGCAACCTCAGTAAGTTGCGGATTTCGATGACGCCAAGCGGGTCGAGTCCGTTAATCGGCTCATCCAGAATAAGCACTTCCGGGCTGCCTAAGAGGGCGATAGCAATGCCAAGCCGCTGCTTCATACCAAGCGAAAAGTCTCTCGCTTTCTTCCTGCCCGTGTCTGCCAGACCAACCAGCTCCAGCAATTCATCTTCAATCTCCTCGTTAGGGACACCTCGCATCATCCGATGCAGCTTCAGGTTCTGCTTCGCGGTCATATATGGAACAAATCCCGGGTGCTCAATCATGCAGCCAAGCCGCTTCCGTTCCTCTTGAAGAGGGTACTTTCCGCTATGGCCGAATAGCTCGATGCTGCCTTCTGTAGGGAAGGCTAGACCAGCCAATAGACGCATCAGCGTCGTTTTTCCGGCGCCGTTTTGTCCGATCAAACCGTAGATATGGCCCCCTTTTAAGCGGATAGAAACTTGGCGTAGCGCTGTATAATCACCGTAGTTTTTACTCAGATGATGGGTTTGCACAACGTATGAGTTCATTTTATTCACCTGCCCTTTCTGCCCCCAGTATAACGATCGCAAGTTTAGAAAAGGTTAAGGCTGACATTGAAAAAGTAAAGAAACCGATAAGTTATCTCTGATGTATCCTATAGCCCAGTCCCCAAACCGTTTCTATGTACTCCTCTTCCGGGCTCATTTTTTTCAGCTTGCTTCGCAAATTGCTGATATGCGTCTTCACCGCATTGTCATCCCCAAGGTATTCGTCCTGCCAGACCGATTCGTACAAATTCGCCTTGGTGAACACCTTACCCGTGTGCTTCAGCAGCATCTCCAGTATCATATACTCTTTGGCAGTTAGCTCAATCTCCGCACCTCCCGCCGTCACGCGTTTAGCATTCTCATCCAACAGCAGATCTTTGTGACGCAGTACCCTGCTTCCCGGTTGATCCCGCCTTGAACGGCGTAAATTGGACTCCACCCGTGCCGCTACTTCCCCTAAGTCAAACGGCTTCGTTATATAATCGTCCGCGCCCAGCTTCAGAAGATCGATTTTCGTACCTACCAGATCCTTCGCAGAAATAATAATGACAGGGGCATCGGAAAACTGGCGCATGTCCTTCAGAATTTCATCCCCGCTTTTATAAGGAAGCATAATATCAAGCAGAACCAAATCATACAATCCGCTGTGAATTTCCCGCAATCCATCCGCCCCTGTATAAGCTGACCGAACGCTGTACCCTGCAGCAGTCAACGATTCCGCCAGCATGTGGTTAACATCTTCCTGATCTTCAATAATGAGGATTGTATTCATTAGGGACCTCTCGTTTCTATTTAAATTGAACTTTAGGTTCGAATATCAGGTTCGGCGTCATCCATGTGAAGTTTGGACTTTCGGTCACTGTTGTCCCCTAAATCCTGAAACTTCTTATATAGTCCCTGATTACGCATTAATTCGGCATGTGTTCCTTCTTCTGCAATCCTGCCTTCATTCATGACAATGATCCGATCGGCTAGCGAAACTAGACTTAGACGATGAGTGATGATAATAGCTGATTTGTGTTCCAAGTACGTTTTTAGAGAGGCCACTACTTGTTGTTCAGTAGCAGGATCCAAGGCAGATGTCGGCTCATCCATGATGAACAAATCACAATCTTTATGTAAAAAAGCTCTGGCCAAGGCAAGACGTTGTCTTTGTCCACCCGAAAAGTTACTGCCTTGCTCACTGATAACCGTATTATATTTATCGGATAATTGATCTACGAATTCTTCAAGCTCTGCGTTTCTTGCCGCGATGTGAATATCATGATCAGTTGCTTGATCATAGGCTAATTTGATATTATCTTGCACCGTTCCAGAGAATAGATATGGCGATTGATTCACATAAACCGATTGACCATGGACCGATACCTTTCCTTGCGTTGGCTCGTATAGACCACAACATAATTTTGCAAAAGTAGATTTGCCCGAACCGCTCGGCCCAATGACGACTACCGTCTCTCCGCTTTTCAAGTCAAAGTTAATATGATTCAGAATAGCTCTATCACTGGATTCAGGTTGAAAAGACACATCGTGAAGGGATAAGACTTCTCTTTTATAAGATATCTCCGTCTCTTGCTTCTCATTACTGTTAGAACTTTTTGTTGCTGTATTATTGGTCGTTCCCACAAAATCATATATTCGCTGAAACGCTCCAATCCCCTCTTGCACACGGCTATACTGATCTGACAGGCCAATGACCGGCCAGACTACAAGCTCGAACAGGACACTAAACGTAATAATCGTTCCAGGAGTCAGTGCATTTCTCGAAGAGGCAATCGCGATGAATACTAATGCCACAATGTAAATGAGATTGAATCCGCTCTCCGTAAAGGTTCTGCTCATGGTGTTCGTCATTGCAAGTCTGGTTTGCGCTATGCTCAGATCCTTCCTTCGCTGCATGAATGGATTGAGGTATAACTCGCTTACATTAAACACTTTAGCAACGGTATATCCCTGGATATATTCTTGTGCTGTTTCTCTAAGCGCCCGTTCCTTCTCTTGAACATCGCTCGACTGGGTACGAATTCTTTTATCAAACATACGACCGATCCAGAATAGAATAGGTGCACTTATAGCTCCAATCAGCGCTAACACGACATCAATTCGGATCAAATAAACAAACGATAAAATAATGAGGACAAGCACAGTTATAAACTCAATAACGGCGTCTATAATTTGCGAACTATGCTCTACATCGTCCTTCACCCGGGTGACCAGATCTCCGGAATGATATTTTTTCAATTTCTGATAAGGCATATGGTTTATAACTTCAAACAATCTAAGCGTTATATCTCTATGTACGTAACCCAGCAGCTTAACGATTAAATGCCTGTGGAGTGCCAATAAGATAATCCCTGCAAGTAGCAAACAAATGACTAGTTTAATAACATAGAATAATCTCGCCAACGTGCCATGGTCTGCGGTATCAATGAACAGGCCCTGGATTTTAGCTACTCCTAATTCAAATGCAATATCTACCCCAATCAAAAAAGGAAGGAAGATAAGAATCATCCAGTACCGTTTTACATAGTGAAAAAGAAGGGACAGCACTGCCCTGGTATTGATCTGCGTATTCAACGGATACCCTCCCTCTTCATTTTCTCCTCTTGCAGTAAACTGAAATACTCCCCTTGATTCCTTATTAAATCTGCATGTGTCCCTACCTCTGTCACTCTTCCACCCTCCACAACAATAATCGTATCCGCATGCCGAATCGTATCCAGCTTGTGTGCAACGACGATCGTCGTCCGATCTTTAGCGAGCGCTTGCAGGGACTCTCGAAACTTTCTTTCATTCTCAATATCCAACGCTGAAGCAGGCTCATCCAGCACAAGAATGTTGGGCTTTCGTAAATATACCCTGGCGAGAGACAGACGCTGAATTTCTCCTCCTGACAGCTGGACACCTCGTTCCCCAATAGCTGTGTCATACCCCTGTGGCAGAGCACTAATATAATTATGAATATGCGCTAACTTGGCAGCGTTCACCACTTCGTCCATAGGTACATTCTCTACTCCAAAGCAAATATTATCCTTAATGGAACCAGAGAATACAATGGCCTGTTGTGAAACATATCCAATACGGGATCTCCACTCCGCCAGCGGGATATCATGTATAGAAACATCGTTGTACAAAATCTCTCCTTTTTCGGGAGTATAGAGTCTTAGCAATAACTTCAGGATCGTAGATTTACCCGAACCGCTGGGTCCTACGATCGCTGCCATCTGTCCGCTTTTTATCGAAAAACTTATGTTATGAATTGTCTTTCTATCGTTGTTATACGTATAATTGACATGTTTAAGCGTAAGATCATGCCGGCCTGGATGAAATACTAGATTCGAATTCTTATTTAGATCATCCTCTTCATTTGGCAAATCTAACAGACTGAATACTCTTTGCGCCTGGGATATCGCTTGAATCATGTCTGTCCATAATCTTGATATCGATAAAAGCGGGTTTGTTAATTGTCCACTTGTTACAATAAAGGTAGCCAGTGCACCTACCATTAGTTCCCCCTTTAAGACCTGATAGCCCCCGAATCCAAGTGTAAAAATCATTCCGCCAAACGTGGCCACCCTATTCAAAGCGTCAAAGCTTCTTTCCAGAATAGAGATGCGTAGTGATCTTGCCAGCACTTGATGAAGTCTTCCTTTTAAAATCCCTTGAAAGTGTTGCTGCAGCCTATAGGTTCGTACCTCTTCAGCGCCTTGAATCGCTTCTTGAAGTATGGAATCCCGATCCGCCACCTCTTTCCCACGCTTGTCATACTGTGCACGTAGAAATCGGGAGATCGGATATGTAATCGCAGGATAGGCCAGTGTAAAACCAACCAGTCCAAGTGTTAGAGGCAAGCTAAGCCAGCTAAAATACGCCATAGCCATCATAATCTGCAGCGCGTTTGTGATAAACGCCAACAGCTTGTCGTTCACTCCGGTTTGCGCATCCGTTACTCCGTTCAACAACCGCCCCACAATGTCGCTGCTATGATAACTTTCGATATGCTCTACCTTTTTCAGATGAAGCTGGTTCAGAACGTGTTTTTGCATATTGGTTATTGAAGCATTTTTAATTTTTACTGTGACTTGAGTTTGCATGATATTGATGACCGTCTGCAGAACGATCGTTATCCCGGCAAGTGCAGTTCCATAATACACAAGATGAAGAGATTTGGACGTCGCTCCCGCCACAATATTTCGTATTGATTCCAGATAGCCCAGATTTACAAAGGTTCCGCAAAGGATAATTAATAATAATAAAATGTACCGAAACGCTTCCGGTTTTGAGAAACTTAGCAATCTAGCAAATGCTCTTTTTGTTGAATAAGTAATCTCTTGGTTCATGATTAGCTCCTATGTATTGGAATCTTTTATAATATTTCCAGCCCGCTAACCATGATACATGAACACCTCCCAAGGTAACAAATAGTATAACCGTTTTTTATCCTCATCTTTTTCTGCAAAAAGAAAAACCCCTTGATGTACAAGGGATTTCTTCTATAGAGCCTACACGTACGTTAAGAATTGCAGACACGGTCTTATTCTATTATTAAGCCTTTCTCCACAACCTCCAGAGCCTCTTCCAATAATTTAGCAAACTCCAATCGGGTCACTTCTGCACTATAATCCATTAAGGATATATTGACCCCGACGATCACTCCGCCAAAGGTTCGGATCGCTGGATCATCTGAACTACGTCCAAGTCGCTTGGCAACCATCTGTGTCAATAGGTGCATCATCTGAGTTAAGTTATTCATCGCTGCTGCACGCAGTTCCGGAACCGCCATGATCAGTTGATTGCGCTGACGTGTTGTCTCCCATTCCTCATCCGTAATCTCCGTAATTCCCGAAATCATCGCATTCCTTACGGCTTGTAGCGGACTAAGCTCTGGTGATTGATTGTCAAAAGCATCCACAAGAAGGGGATCATAGTTATCGGTTAGCACCACATCCTCTTTCGTTGCAAAATAACGAAAAAAGGTGCTCGGAGAAATTTCCGCAGCTTCCGCAATTTGTTCAACCGTTGTATCATGATAACCCTTCTCCTGAAAAAGCCTCAATGCGTGCATCTGCACACTCGCCATCGTCTTCGCTTTTTTCCGCTCACGCAATCCAGTCTTTTGTTTCGCAGTCTCAGGCATTCCTTTCACTCCTAACCAAGTCAAATCACATTCAACATGAACCTTCAAACTTATTTTCATTGAAAATAGAGTTCATGTCAAATTGTAGTCAAAAGCATAAACTATTGACTCTCATGAACTGGAGATCAGATTATTCCTTCGCCTCAAGAGTGGCAGTAGAGCTATTACGCTCCGCTGATCGTGTTTGTAAGAGGATAACTGTAAAAATAATTCCCACAACTGCGGCCCCTGCACATACCCATAACATATTATCCATGCCAGTGACGAAAGCATTTTTCACGGAATGAACCAGAGAGTCTGAGCCGGTTCGCTGAGCAGCGGCTAGGCCGGCTGACACATTACGTTGCGCCATTTGGGCTGCTTCTGTAGGCCATTCCTTCTGGTCAAGACCATTGCGATAACCTGCGTTCAACACAGCCCCTAAAATAGCAACACCTAATGTTCCGCCAACTTGTCTCATCGCCATTAGCAGGGCCGACCCCACGCCGCTTCGCTCGGGTGTGAGTGCAGAGATCGCTGTGTCCATAGCAGCGGGAAGGGCAAATCCAATACCAAGCCCGACGGCAGAAATCCAAATTAATACAAAGCCATATCCGCTTGATATTGTCGTGGCACTCCCCATCGCCAGCCCTATGCCAAGCAGTATAGAACCCGCTATAATCGCCGTCCTGGTTCCAAAGCGCGACTGTAGTACATCAGAGATTGGCGTTCCAAGCAGTAATCCTAATACTAAAGGCAAGAGTCTCAGACCAGCACTGAACGCATCCGCACCTAACACGGCCTGAAGATATTGGGGCAATACGAACAATACACCAAATAGTGCAAAAGAAATGATCGAACCGATCAACGTTCCGCCCGCAAAACGCCGAGACCGGAATAATGCCGGATCCACCAATGGATGAGCAGTCCGAGTCTGATACCTAACAAACCATATTAATAGAAGGAAACCTCCAACTGCTGTCGATAAGGAAAAGCTATCCCCCCATCCTTTTTCACCTGCTTGAATAACACCATACGTTAAAGCAATCAGTCCAACACTTGAAAATAGCATTCCCGGTAAATCCATTGGTCGATATTCCTGACTCCGTGATTCAGGCAAAAGAAAGGAAACGGAGAGGATCGCTATAATCACTAGCGGAAGATTGATGATAAATACTGAGCCCCACCAATAGTGGTTAAGGAGCCAACCTCCAAGAATAGGACCAAGCGGAATGCCTATCGCATTGGCCATCATCCAGACTGCAATAGCTTTGGGCCTTTCCTTCTCCGTAAACAACACTGGAATTATAGCCATAGATAACGGAACAATCAGGGAAGCGCCCAAACCAAGAAAGGCACGCGCGGTTATCAGCTGCCAAGATGATACAGAATACGCACAAGCCAGAGAGGCTGCACCAAAGATGAGCAACCCGGTAAGCAGCATTTTCTTGCGTCCGATCCGGTCCCCCAGCATCCCCATCGGCAGCAGCATAGCGGCAAAAACAAGATTATAACCGTTGGCAAACCATTGAAGCTCAGCATTGGTCGCGTGTATGTCTTGAGCCAACATCGGCAACGCCAAATTCAAAATCGTCATATCCAGTCCGATCGCAAGTATCCCGAATGCAAGCGAAGCCAGCACCCACCATCTTTGTTGATTTTGCGAACTCATATTTAACCCCCTCCAGTTATTGGAATTAACTTTCTTTTGATAGTTTATTTATTTTGAATGTAACTGTCAATATTTATTTCTCGATGTTTAAGGTAGGCACTTTTTTGTCTCACCGGACCAACTTCTTCAAACAACAAAAAACCGCTTCACATTGAAGCGGTATCTTATCAGATGCTTGACTTAGACTATACTCTCAAGCTTAAAGTTCTTTTTGCACCCGCTGCAAATCTACTTTAGAAAAGGTGAATAAGATATGAAATATATGGCAGCCGTAATGACAGGCTCAGCATGTTTTGGATTACTCTCCACAATCGCAGTATTGGCTTACGGCAGAGGCTTCCATCTTGGAGAAGTCGTGGGCTCACAGTTTTTTTGGGGATTTGTCTTATCTCTTGCTTTTTACTTGGTGAAAAATTTGAGCACAAGCCGGCACAAACAGAAAGCAGCATCTAACCCTACGGACGACTCGAAATTAAGCTGGAAACAAAAGCTGACGCTGGTCAGCGCTGGTTTTCCGCTCGCTGGAGCTGGATTGGTTTACTTCAAGTCGTTAACCTACGTACCTGCTTCTGTTGCGATTATTTTATTATTTCAATTTATTTGGATCGGCGCGCTTATCCAATCCATTAGAAACAGACGTCTTCCAGACCGAATGACCGTTATCGTCATCGTAATTCTGCTGCTCGGAACTGTGCTGGCTGCGGGTCTTTTGGATGATGGAATTAGAAGCTGGAACCCGCTTGGCATCCTATATGGCCTTAGTGCTGCATTATTGTATTCGTTGTTTATCCTCCTTAGCGGATCTGCCGTACCTAAGGCGCCCGCAGCCACTCGAGCGGTATGGATGCTGGCCGGCGGCATGGTGCTGATCTTCATCCTGTACCCTCCAGCGTTCCTGTTCAACGGAAAAATTTTCGGAGAGCTACTGATCTATGGATTCACTCTAGGATTTTTGGGTTCATTTATTCCACCGCTATTGTTCGCTTATGGTGTTCCGCATGTAGGAGAAGGAATGGCCAGTATATTGGGAGCTACCGAACTTCCAGTCGCTGTGCTTTCATCTTTTTTCATTCTGCATGAACCGATTAGCCCCCTTCGTTGGCTAGGTGTTCTGATCGTATTAACATCTATCGCCCTGCCTGAAATCATACGACGATTCACGCAAAAGCGCAGTCTCTCTAGGGCCTAAGCGGCTTCTGATAAAATGAAAAATATAGATAAAGCTTGATAATAGGAGGCCACGTTGGTCTCCTATTATTATTCTGAGTCAAATGGTTAATTATTATTTTCCTATCAAAAAAACACCTCCGCCCCCCGCTTTCAGCATGGTGGTGGAGGTGTTTGATCTAATTATATTCCGTCTTGGAAATCGGCATTCAAGGCGACTTCTTTTTGGTTTTCGAAATTTTTCAATGTGTCTGTATATTTGTTCACCGCGAAATGGTAAGCATCTGCTCCAAGTAGCAGCCGAAGCGGCGGCTCTTGAGACTCCGCAACGCTGATAATGGCTTCTGCAGCTTTTTTTGGATCTCCAGGCTCTTTGCCATGGGAATCTCCATTTACAAATGGAGAGATGAGCTCCTCATACTCCTTAATCGATGATTCTGTTCTGGCGGCTGAGCGTCCGGACCAATCCGTGCGGAAATTGCTTGGTTCGATCAGCGTTACATCAATATTAAATCGGGCAACTTCTTTGGACAGGCTCTCTGATATACCTTCAACGGCGTACTTCGTAGCGTTGTAATATCCCACTCCAGGGAACGATACTAGACCTCCAATGGACGATATATTGATAATATGTCCGGAACGCTGGTTTCTCATATAAGGCAGGACTGCACTTGTCATGTTCATGAGACCCCAGAAATTGATTTCGAACATCTTCCGGGTCTCTTCTTCAGCCGCTTCCTCAATGGAGCTAAAATAACCGACTCCAGCATTATTGACCAGCACATCAATCCGGCCAAATTTCTCTACCGTAGCTTCTACAGCATTCTCAACTTGTTCAGGCTTAGTGACATCAAGTTCTACGGCCAGAACGTTATCTGTATTCCCGCTGACAAGATCAACAATGGAAGCGAGATTTCTTGCAGTAACAACAACCTTATAACCGGCCTCAATCGTTGCTTTAGCAAGCTCTCTGCCAAATCCAGTGGAACATCCAGTGATGATCCAGACGCTATTTTCACTCATTGCTCTCTCCCCTTAAGCTTAAAATTTGACTACATCTAAACTCTAAACTTGAGAGTAAAGTCTAAGTCAAGCTTCATTCATCATAAAAAATCAGGAGTATTACGTCTCAACCTCAAGCTATGCATAGCTTTTTGACTTAGAGTATAGTCTAAGCCGTATAATCATTTACTACGTTTTTAAAAAGGTGGTCTAATCATTGGGATATACAGTTAGTGAAGTTGCCGAGATGACGGGAATATCTGCACATACATTGCGCTACTATGACAAACAGGGATTATTACCCTTTGTTGATCGGAATAAGGTAGGAAATCGGGATTTTAAAGATAGTGATTTTGAATGGCTAGGAGTCATCACCTGCCTGAAAAAAAGCGGGATGCCCGTGAAAAAGATCAGGCAGTATATTGAATGGTCCATGGAAGGAGATGCTACATTAAATGAACGCCTGGAAGTATTCGAAAACCACAAAAAGGTGGTTATTGAGAAAATAGATGAAATGCAAAATTATCTGGAGAAAATCGATTTTAAGATTTGGTTTTACCAAACAGCAATTGAATCCGGGACAGCAGCCATACACGCCCAAAATAATTGTGTATTTACTGAAGGGATGAACTTATCAACGGATCCGAATCTTCATACACCAGAGCTCCAGTAACTTACACTTTGCTACTAACGACTAAAATGCCTGAATCAACGCGCTACTCCACCTGCTTAGCACTGACATAAAATCAGGCCAGCCAGAAGTTCCTGGCTGGCCTGATTGCATGAAAGCTGCCTCCTCGGTCGCCTAGTTTCGAGACCTTGGGGGCAGCTTCATCTTTTTGCTGTCTGCTAGATTAAGTTAGATTTTTGCAGCAGCTTTGCTATAATTTTGGCAACTTCCGCTCTTGTAATTGCATCCTTCGGTGCAACGGTAGTATCACTCTTACCTGTAACGATACCTGCTTTTACAGAAGCAGCGATGCTTTCCTTCGCCCATACGGAGGATTGGGACGAATCTTTAAATGTTGCAAGCAGCGTATCTGCTTCACCCGCTTTAAATTCCACTTTCAAGCCAGTAATTTTCATAGCTCTAGCAATCATAGTCATGGCCTGTTCACGAGTGATTGGATCCATTGGCCCAAATTTACCGCCATTGTAACCATCAATAATGCCGAACTCATGCGCAATCTGGATCGACTCTGCATACCAAGCTGTATCCTTCACATCGCTGAACGGATTACCCTTGGAATCCCCGTGCTTCAAGCCTAAGGCCCGTACTACAATCGCTGCAAATTCTGCACGGGTGATGTCTCTAGCCGGTGTGAAATGTTCTTTGTCAGTACCAAACACCACAAGTCTGGAAGCCAGATCATTTACCTCTGCTTTGGACCAGTGACTCTCCACATCCTTGAATTTCAGCGGGTGGTTCACAAGTGTATAGAGACCGTTGTACAAGCTTTGAATTTTCGCATAAGGCACCCCGTTGATCGTTTCGACCATGGTTGGGATATGCGCCATTTGTCCGTTTTCACGAATATATACACCTGTAGTTACATTCTCTGGATTGATACTGCTGGAAAGCTTGATAAGTCTTGCTACATAACGGTTAAATACGTCGACGTTCACAACTTTCCCGTTATAACTTCCAGTAACTTCGAACTTCACTGGAGTGATGAGCATGTCAGCTTGGCCGTTCTTAACTTGTTCTTTCATTTGTGCAGCAGTCGCAGCATCTGCAATAGAAATGGCAACTCTAAACTTTACATTGCCCATATCTGACGGATTGCCCAATGAATCCAGCAGTCCCTTGAGATGGATTGCAGTGACTGGAAGGATATACGTTGCATTCTCTGTTTCAAAACGGAGTACGTTTGACTTCTCAGCCATCAATTTTAGAAGCTGTCCATTAATCTCAACTTCAACGTCATTGGTTACAGAAACTGGAGGCACAGTCAAAGTACTTTCCGCCTTCTCTGCTTGAAGCTTTTGAATGATAGCCTCATTATCTATAACGATTGTAGTAACATCCTTATTGGTAGCCCCACGAACCTCAAGTTTGGCTGTATCCTTTTGGATAACATTATTGATATAGAGATCGACCAGGGCATTTACGACTTTAATATCGCCTTTCTTAACAATCAAAAGCATGAATTTCACGATTCTGTTATTGCTGT
The DNA here is from genome assembly GCF_042883835.1 of Paenibacillus sp. NPDC058177. Taxonomy (NCBI): domain Bacteria; kingdom Bacillati; phylum Bacillota; class Bacilli; order Caryophanales; family Paenibacillaceae; genus Paenibacillus; species Paenibacillus sp. NPDC058177. The sequence continues at coordinate 349,520 of NZ_JBHVVB010000005.1, forward strand.
CTACCTCATAAACAGCAATGTATTTATTGACTTCCGCATCTGCTCCCTTAATGTCGCTTCCCGCAATATAAGGGTCTAGCACGCCTGCTCCTGTAGGAGCCGAATCTCCGATTCCAGGGGCAGAAACCGTGCTGGAGGACACTTTAACGACCAAATGATTTCCTTTGCCGACGTTATCAACAACTACACCGGTAGTTCCAGCTGCGCTGCCCGGTTTAAGGGACGGAGAAGGTACAAAATCATTTGATTTTACGATATCTCCACCACCTGATCCACTATTCGGGCTACCATTCGAAGCGTCATTTGATGTGAAATTGACGAACTGGAAGCGGCTGAATCGATTAATTTGAATTTCTAGCCCAACCGGCTGTCCATTTTCATACTGCACCACACCTGATAGAAGTTCGGTGGTTCCATCCGTATGCTCAACAAATACTTTCAAAGAGTCCAAGAAAGCTTGCTTATTCTGTTCAGGTATTGTGATTCCATAGAACGGAATGACAACCTTGGTAGCAAAACCTGAGAAATTCGTTTCAATCTTTCTCGGAATGCTCAAAATTTGAATACTCTTTCCTCCGGCGCTTTGATTCACCAGACTATTGCTTGTGAGAGCATTCTTCGCTTCATTTTGTTCCTGAGCATCTTTGATCGGAACGAGTCTGAAGTATAAGTCTGTCCCTCTATCTGCCGAGTCTTTTAATGCCGCAGCACTCAGCTTGATACTGCCTTCATCTGTCTTGATCTCCAGCAACGCGTTTTTGTCTGCCATAGCAGCTACAGCTCCTGAAGGGATTTCGATAGCGAATTCATCGGCCTTATCCACCGGAGCATGTTTCAATTGCATAGCAACCGTACGTTTGCTTTCGTCTTTTTCTGTTGGATTGATACCATCCGTTAAGGCCTCTACTTTCGACGGGTCGATGATAACCGTATCGATTTTGGAGCCATTATTCAGGGTTGTCCGCAGAATCATGAACTCGTCATGGCTGGAAGTACCGCTTGGATTGACACTTGCTTCCGCCTGTCTTCCCGTCGGTTGTCTCGTCTGATCTGCTTCCTTCCCGACCGTTTTGTTTTTCACAACCATAAGGAACGTTTTAGTAATTGAAGCATTCCCTTTTGTAATCAGAGCCGTCAGTAACACATTCTTGTCGCTGCTCTGCGGACGATTGACAGCCCCATAGGCTTTGCCATTCTGAAGAGAGATGTCGATCGTACCAGAGTCTAGCGAGGTCCAGGTAATATTAGTACCGTAAAGTCCTTGACCTAGTAGCGTAAACTCGCTGGTAACGGATTCCCATGTATCTCCTTCTGTGAATGCAAATGCTTTTGCCGCGCTCAAGTCTTTTGCCGCCGCACGAACTGCATCTTCATCCGACATCCGGATGACTTTAACGATAAAAGTTTTCGTCACTTGAGCTCCTGTGACGTCATCCGTAATCGTTGCGGTCAGGGTAACGTATACGTCTTCATCGTATACTGCAGACCGGTTTACACGTCCGTTCGGGCTGATCAATTCCGGATGGCTGGACGTCCATGTAACCGTCGTGTTTCCGGACTGGCCTTTGGCAGGCAAGTTCAGCGTTTTGGTCACATGTTCTGCGTTGTCGCCTTCTTGATACAGGATGCTCAAGTGATCCTTATCGTTGTTCAGATCTCCCGACCCTGACTTTACATCTTTGTCTGTAATCACAACAAGACTGAACTTCACAACTTTGCCTTCGCTGTCTACTTCATAGACACCAACGTAGCGGTTAACTTTCGCATCCACTCCTGGAATATCACTACCCGCCGTGTATGGATCAATGATCCCGGTTCCTGTTGGTGCTGCATCGCCTGTATTCGGCGTCTCAATCATAGTCGAGGATACTTTCACCACTAGGTGATTTCCGGTTTCTGGTGTTACATTTGGAATTCCCGTGGTTCCTTGCTCAGTACCTGGACGTGGTGCTGGCACAGGCTCAAACTCTGGCACGGTTGCTCCATTATTAATATCTTTGGATTCCAGCACGATCAGGCTGAACTTCACGACTTTGCCTTCGCTGTCTACTTCATAGATACCTACGTAGCGGTTAACTCGCGCATCCACTCCTGGAATGTCGCTGCCCGCTGTATATGGATCAATGATTCCGGCTCCTGTTGGTGCCACATCGCCGGTATTCGGCGTTTCAATCATAGTAGAAGACACTTTCACCACTAGATGATTTCCGGTTCCTGGCGTTACATTCGGAATGCCCGTCGTTCCTGTTTCAGTACCAGGACGTGGCGCTGGCTTGGGATCTAATTCTGGCACAGTTGCTCCATTATTAATATCTTTGGACTCCAGAATAATTAGAGTGAATTTCACGACTTTACCTGCTTCGTCCACTTCATAGACACCAACGTAGCGGTTAACTCTCGCATCCACTCCTGGAATATCACTACCCGCCGTGTATGGATCAATGATCCCGCTTCCTGTTGGCGCTGTATCGCCTGTATTCGGCGTTTCAATCATAGTGGAGGATACTTTCACCACTAGATGATTCGCGGTTCCTGGAGTTACATTCGGAATGCCTGTGGTTCCCGGCTCAGTACCCGGTTGTGGCGCTGGCTTCGGATCGAAGTCTGGCAAGCCTTCACCCGGATGAATATCTTTGGACTCCAGAATAATTAGAGTGAACTTCACGACTTTACCTGCTTCGTCCACTTCATAGATACCAGCGTAGCGGTTAACTCTCGCATCCACTCCCGGGATATCGTTACCCGCAGTGTATGGATCGATAATTCCGGTTCCTGTTGGTGCTGCATCGCCTGTATTCGGCGTCTCAATCATAGTGGAGGATACTTTCACCACTAGGTGATTTCCGGTTCCTGGCGTTACATTCGGGATTCCCGTGGTTCCCGGCCCAGTGCCTGGACGTGGAACTGGTACAGGCTCAAAACTTGGCGCAGGCACCTTCACTTCTCTGGTCCATTTTGCATATAACGTAACATCTTCCGTCACAATATCTGTAGCGAAAGTCCACGCATTCTCAAGCGTTGCTTCCTTATACCAGCCCCCAAAGGTGTAATCTGTTCGGGTCGGCACTGTCGGCGCACTGATGGTTGATCCTTCACTCACTTTCTTAAGAGCCGCTACTGCAGAACCACCTTGCGAATCAAAATGTACGTTGTATGTGGGCAGTCTTTTCGAAAACCAATCAACATATAGCGTCATATCAGACAAGACGGAGATTGTTAAACCTGGTACATATCGGTTCCCCTGCCCATCCGCCTGCACATTCCAACCGTCAAATTCTTTTCCTGGTGGAGCAATAATTCCTGTGCCTTCCGGTAATGGCCAAGACTTTTGTCCTTTAAGCACCGTCATAGGAGGCGGAACGGTACCCGTGCCTCCATTCAAATCAAAAGTGATGGTATACGCCTCGAACCACATCGCATATAACGTAATGTTTGATGTCAAATAGGGGATGCGAACTCCCGGCGAATATCGGTCTCCGGTCCCATCCTCCTTGGTACTCCAACCGCCAAAGGTCTTTCCTGTCGGCCCGGTGAATCCCATATTATTGGGAAGAGGTGGTGAAATAGGCCCCTCGCCTATTTTTATGGAGGATGGTACTGTGCCTGTTCCTCCATTTAAATCAAACGTGACGGTATAAGCATTGCTAAACTTGGCATACAGTCTAATGTCTGATGTCACGTTGCTGATGCTTGCATTCGCTTCATAGCTAGTTCCGCTTCCATCTGCTTTGGTATTCCAACCGTCAAAGTTCTTCTTTCCTGCCGGTCCGGTCAATCCCGTGCCATTCGGCAGCGCTGGTGAAGCTTGTCCTGGGGACACCGTCATGGGATCAGGCACTGTGCCTGTTCCTCCATTTGAACTAAAGCTAACGGTGTAGCCGTCTGCCACCTTCCGAATTCGTTGGTTTAAAGTATCTGAAATGTACACGGTCCCGCTCTTGTCCACAGCTATACCTTGCGGCATGAACAATTTAGCAGAAGTCGCCGGTCCTCCGTCGCCCGAATAGCCGCCCGTAGCGCTTCCAGCTATCGTGCTGATCTTTCCGGATGTCATATCGATTTTCCGGACCTGATTTTCATCCAGGATGTACAGATTGTCATTACCATCCTTAGCAATTCCTCGCGGGCCTACTAACTGGGCTAACGTCGCATCTCCTCCATCTCCCGTGCTGGCACTAGTACCATCGCCTGCTACCGTACTGATCTTCCCCGACGTATCTACTTTTCGTATACGAAAAGTACTACGATCTGCGATATACATATTGTCATTGCGGTCAAACGTAATTCCATATGGAAAATATATTTTAGCAGCTGTCGCATCTCCTCCATCGCCGACGTCGCTGTGACCATCGTAATCTCCCGTACCTGCAACAGTGCTAATTTCGCCTGATTTATCAACTTTCCGAATTCGATGGTTATACGTATCTGCTATGTACAGATTACCGCTACTGTCAAAAGCTAATCCATACGGATCGTTCAAGTGGGCAGAGGTCGCGGCCCCTCCGTCTCCGGCATAGCCCATAGAACCATTGCCGGCTACCGTACTAATATTCCCTGACTTATCGACTTTCCGAATTCGCTCGTTACTCGTATCGGCAATATACAGGTTATCGTTGCTATCCACAGCTAAACCTGCTGGATTGAACAACTGGGCGGATCGCGCTGGCCCATTGTCTCCCGAATAGCCCATGTTACCATTACCCGCTACCGTACTGATGATCCCTGATTTATCCACTTTACGGACTCGATGATTTTGGGTGTCTGCAATATACAGATTCCCGGCGCTGTCAAAAGCTAGTCCTTGTGGGTTATAAAATCTGACGAGAGGTAAATTCGCTTCCACTCCGTCTCCCATATAGCTAGTTTCACCATTACCCGCTACTGTAGTGATGATGCCACTACTTGCAGCATGGGCTTTTTCGCCAGACAGTGCAGGCAGCATTTCCGCAATAAGCAAGAATACCAGCACGCAAGCTATGATTTGTTTTGCCTTTTGTTGCATTTCTTTGCCTCCTTGTAGCATGCTTCGTTTAATGTAACTCACATTCGATCCGAGAGATTGCATATTAATAGTTTCTTCATACCTGGAGCTATTGTTCCAACACTATCGAGATGATCGTCTAAAAAAGAAAAGTTCATCTCTAGATCACCATCATGTCTTATTCCTCCCTACTCTTTATCGCAAATATTCTAACAAGCGAGCCTCACAAATTTCTCACAAAATATCGAGTGCTGTCGAAATAACGCAAAAAGCAGGGCAAATAAACATCGCCAGCTAAACTGACCACGTACAATGAGACAAGATATAATGCGGATTCAAGAAATTGCAACTCTATCGGAATGTGGCGATAACACAAATCAGGAAAGCTCTGTATCATGTACTCATCTTGCTGAGGGGGCATCCCTTTTGGACTCGTATGGGGTGGGCAAATCAAGGATTTTTCATCGTTAATCACCATGGAGGTGATATCCCAATTCTTAACGGTAGGATTACTCAAACAATAACTTTCTCTGCGCTCGCGACATGCAGTACTCCACATATATGAACGACATAGCAATTTGTGAAAATAAAAAAAACGGCATTTCTGCCGTTTGTTAGTTCTTAATGACTTCTTCATTTATATTTTCTTCAATCAAAGCATCAGCATTCTGTTCAAAGGCAGTAAGAAGCTCACGTACTTCATCCGTTGACTTTGTGCTCATCAATTGATTGCATAGTTCACTTGCCCCTCGGAATCCTTTGACATAGATCTTGAAAAATCGTAAAAGGGCTTTAAACGGACGTAGCGTTAATTCTGGTGCATATTTATCATGAAGATCAAGATGCAATCTTAGAAGATCAAGCAATTCGTCACTGCTATGTTCTCTCGGCTCTTGTTCAAAAGCAAACGGATTATGGAAAATACCTCTCCCAATCATTATCCCATCCACACCATATTGCTCAGCAAGCTTTAAGCCCGTTTCTCGATTAGGAATATCCCCATTGATTGTCAAAAGGGTGTCTGGTGCTATGCGATCACGAAGCTCCTTAATTTCCGGAATCAGTTCCCAATGTGCATCTGCTAAGCTCATTTCCTTTTTTGTACGGAGATGAATAGACAGATTAGCAATATTTTGATTCAGAATATGGGTTAGCCAACCCCGCCATTCCTCTATATCGTAGTAGCCAAGTCTAGTTTTTACACTGACCGGTAATCCTCCCGCTTTAGCTGCTTGAATAATATCTGCCGCAAGATCTGGACGCAGAATAAGGCCGCTTCCCCTACCTTTTCTGGAAACATTGTGCACCGGACAACCCATATTGATATCCACACCTTTGAAACCAAGCTTAGCCATACCAATGCTCATTTCCTTGAAATATTCAGGCTTATCCCCCCAAATATGTGCCACCATTGGTTGTTCATCTTCCGTAAATGCTAAACGTCCCCGTACACCATATCTCAATTTAGGATGACAATAGCTCTCCGTGTTTGTAAATTCCGTAAAAAATACATCAGGCTTACCTGCTTTACTTACTACATGCCGAAAAACAATATCCGTTACATCTTCCATTGGTGCAAGTATAAAAAACGGCCGAGGTAAATCACGCCAAAAATTATTTAACACTACTTACTCAATCCTCTCACTATAGATCCAACGCTACGACAAAACCGTCACAATGAGTGTTAAGTGCCTCAACAATCCAAGCTCAAAACTCAAATTTAGCATTGACGCTTCTACTATATAAATATACCGTGGATACATAGTATAACATCTCATCTCTTTTTTTCGAACCATCCAAACAAGACTTTAGACAGAACAACAACTAAAAACCACTTCGAATTGAACTACAGCTCCAATGTTCAATGATTCTAACAATTGGGGTGTAGTTCAATAATGAAGTGGCTTTTGTTTGATGAAGCCTAGGGGAACCCATGACCTCATCGCTGCCAGTGATGCGCTCTACCGCGGATAGCCATTTACACAGCTACGAGTATTCATTGAGAATAACTATAAATTTGGCTGCTTCGCGAGGTTCGATCGGCAAGAGTATATGGAGTTAATCATCCAATCCTCTTCCCGCTTCCCCCATGCTTCCTCCGAACGGACATCATAATGATCACGGTTAGCAGAATCGGCGGGATAGCAGCAAGCAGGAAGCGTCTTTCGCCTGATAGAACAGAGATGATGGCAAACAGGATCAGAAACGATACTCCGACTGCAATGCCCTGCACGAGTTGAAGCTTGCCTTTGCCCGTCTCTTCGGGATCGTTTGTCATACGAGCATGTAGGATGATGGAAATCAGCCCCCAGCTGCCCAGATGAACGAATAGCAGAATTCCCAGCGACGGAATTGTGCCGATGGACAAGCCTAATACTTCCAGGGACAGCAACACAGAAATCGCCGCAATCGTGAAGTACCATGAGATCGAGCGAGACTTGGCTGCTATATAGGCGAGCACCTCATCCAGAGCGTTATTTTTGACCGCGCCTCGCCTGCCAAAATACCAACCTGCAATCCCGAACAGCAGACCTCCATATATGCCTACGTATAACATCTACTTCTCCTCCTTTTCTTCAAATACGAATACATCCTCAATGTACATGTGGAACGCTTTTGCGATTTTGAAAGCGAGCTCCAGCGACGGATTGTATTTCATCGTTTCGATCGCTATGACCGATTGCCGAGAAACTCCAATGATCTCACCAAGCTGCTCTTGCGTCATGCCATGCTCGTTTCGCAATGCCCGGACATGATTTTTAATACGATCCCCTCCAAATGCGGTAATCTTAATGTAAAGCAAGGTTTACGTTAAGTATACTTTACATTATTTAAAATGTAAATATTTCCTTAAATAAAATATTTTGTGGATTAAAATAATCTTAACAGGCAAGTGTAGGTCTTTAGATCTGTCACCGATATTAATGGAAAGACCTATGAAAAAAACAGCGGTTTTGATGCCTAAACTAAAATAAGCATAATAAGAAACAAAAATTACCCAATGTAAATACAACAAAGGCCCCCTTGTGAGGGAGCCTTTGTTCCAATACAATATATTTTCATTGTAGGTGTTCTAATATCTTATTAATATCTCTAGTTCTACAATTGAATTCTATCTAATTCGACCATAGAAAAATGAATACCCATCCGACACCCCAAGCTTGCCCGTCTCCGTCCCGTCCACCAGTTTGACCGCTTTTAGCAGCGATACAATTTGTGAATGCATGAGCTTCACGTCAAATTTGTCCATTTCTCTATTCTCACTATCCGTCAGCAGGTAATCCGGCATTGGGATAAATCCAAGCAATGGGATACCCGCTTCAAAAAGAGGCTGACTCTCCCCGAACTCAAACTTGTTATGTCCGCGTAAAATTACAGTACGTGCATCGCCTCTCTGCTCAACAGCCTTCTGCCAGATCGCCGCCATCATCTCATTGCCCGCATAGGTATATTCTGTACTTATACGTCCCGTCGGACCATAATGCCCCGTGTCGTCATCCTTCCATTCCATGCTGCCGAGATGCTCGACCGTAATTCCTGCTACAGCTTTCATATGGCCATTCTCGCCATCCCATAGCTCACGGTGCCCCTCCATCCAGGTGGATGTCGCTTGAGAAGTTCCTTTGAACTCCGGCAACCGGAAATGTCCGGTCACAAAAGCAAAGATCATCGTCCGTTCCGGCTGCTCCTGCTGCAAGTAACGAATCATGGACAGCATGCCTACGGCGCCATTCTCCTCCACAACATTAATCCCATCGGTATGGGTATTGATGATAATCGCTTCGTCTTTCCTTTTCCCCTCGATCTTCACATAAAAGGATTCCGTCGGTGCGTTTTTTTGTTCATCTGCTTCTAAAATAACCGTGCCTTCTTTGTGCTCGTTAGCTGCGCTGATCACCTTTTGGCCCTCTGTCTCATTGACCCAAACCGCAGGGATTCCAGCATAGTCGGTGGTAAACGGTACATACTGCTTCTCAACCTTATCGTCGGATACCCCTTTCCAGACTAAAATAACGGCTTTCACGCCCATTTCCTTCGCTTGCTCCAGTTTGGCCTCTTTTAAGGCTGTGGTGAGTACAAGATCACCTTCACTAGGGGCGATTTTGTTTTGCTTTGGCGATGAATCCCGCATGTTCATGACGATCCCTATCGGAAAATCTTTAAAATTCTCAATTTCCACTACAGCAATTTTTCCGCTTGCCTGTTCATAATCACCACGCTTCGTGTACACCAGTTCCCCAGTTACACCCTTTTCGTCCGTTTCCCCGGAATAAGGAAAAGCTGAAGAGACATGAATGGGCTGCTGATCAATAACCAAAGAGCTGTTCTTTTCTTCCCATCGGTCAAACGTATATTGATCACGGTATACAGTCAGCCCCATATCCGTTACCTGCTGTTCCAACCAAGCAATAAACTTATTATGGCCTTCCGAGCCGGTTGTACGGCTTCCAAAGGAATTCATCACTTCAATATTCTTTAGCATTGCTGCTGACGAATCCAATCTATGTTCATCAATGGTGGCCGTGACATCCACCTCTAACGCCACAGGTTTAGTAATCGGCTTCGCATAGATACCAAGAATCCAAAGCGCACTAACGAATAGAACAGCAATGCTGAATAACACTTTTCGACCCATCATAAACGCAGTGACTTTTCTTCGTACAGCTTGACCAAAAAGTCCTCTCCATACGCCCGCCACGATCAGCAGCAGGATAGATAGCGCCAGCAGCCAAAACTCCTCAGTCAGCAAAAATAACCCTTCTGTTACGATGGCGCTGAGCAACACCATTTGCAGCTTCTCACGTTTCTTTAGAAGTAAATATGAAGTGCCTAATTCAATCAGTAAAATGATAATCGTCGCTATCGAGATTACTGTTTCTTGACCGATAAATACGGTAGCACAGAATGCCAGGATCAACAGCAGTATAGCTGTCAATCGTCTGTATAAATTCTTTAACATGACACCCTCCCATTTTAAAAAGCGAGAAGGAACGAAGGGGAATGGTTGGAACTGTAGGAGCGAAAGCGACCGCCTGAAAGCTTTCCGCAGGAAAGCTCGCGTCGAGAACTTCCGCTGTGCCCCGATTTTAACCGCTAGAAGCGGTTAAATCGAAGAAATCTGGGGATCACAGCGACCGTAAGTCCAAATATTCACCGTAATGACGACCGAAATTTAAGTGAGAGTCTTAAGTTCGGATAGAAATGTAATTAACGGCATTTTTGTACCTTAAATCCTCTGCAGCGAGGGGGTAGTAGAGATTAAGTGCAATATTGTACCTTAAATCCTCCAGAAATACCTCTCCAGCGTCTTTTCCGAAAAATAAGATACAATAATGCCCTTATTTGCCTCATTTAGATATATACCTGAAAAATAAGGTACAAAAATGCCGTTAGTTGGGGAAGTACCCCCTCTTTTCCACTGTTAAGACGACTGGTGAAGGGAAACTTACCGCTTCTATATGACATCCCTGGATTTAAACAGCCATGAATTATAGCTCTTGCTGTCGACAGACTATGATCCGGTGCGAGCTCTCCTATGGAAATCTCGTTCAGGTGATCGCTTTGCGCCTACTGTTCCAAACTTCTCCTTTCGCTCATCTTCGCTTTTTTATTTCTTATGTTCGTCTTATGTAGCTACAACTTTGACATTACATTTGTAATGCCTTATGGTTTAGCATATTGAAAAGAGTCATGAAAAACAATAAAACGAACGCCAGAACGTACAAATGGAGGGGAATTGTCATCGCAAATCATGAATTATACAGTCCAAACACCTCTAAACATAATTCCAATAAAGAAACCAATCGCTTGACCAGGGAAGCCATCTGCACGGCATTAGTCTTCTTAATCCAGGAGCAGCCTTTTAGCAAAATCAGCATTACCGATATTGTGAAACGTGCCGGGGTCTCCCGAACCGCCTATTACAACAACTATTCCTCCAAACAGGAGATACTGGTGGATCTGGTCGATTCGCTTATTTTCGAGATTAATCAAAGGCTCCTGCCTTACACCAATGAATTAACAGGCAAAGCCAAAGAGCCTGAAAAGTTTATTAGCGTGCTTTTTGAAGTTATTTTTCAGCAGCGTGATATTTACAGAGCCTTGCAAAGCGCCAAGTTTGATTATGTGATCTTAGATTGCTTGAATGAAATGATGCTGTCTAACGCGCATGACCCAACAGACGAAAGCAGGTACCGGGTATACTTTAAAGCCGGAGCATTATATAATGCGATCTCCAAATGGATTCACTCCGACTTCGCAATATCCACGACTGAGATGACCCGAATTAGTCTCCACATTTACCATACTCCGATGTCTCAGGAATAAAATGTACTCCCCCTAATTGAATTTATCTTTCAATGATGAAAAGCCAAATAGCCCGCCACAAGTTAATGTGGCGGGCTATTTTTCAGTTATTCTAACTACATCTCGGCCGCTCCTGATATCTGCAGATGGTATCTCCAAATTAGCAGCGATGCAGCAAGACTCTCTACAGACTCTCCAACTCACCCGTTGTCTTGGACAGCAGGCCCTTCAGTTCCTTCATGAACATGTTGATATCCTTGAACTGACGGTACACAGAGGCGAAGCGGACGTATGCGACTTCATCCACTGGATAAAGCTGTTCCATCACGAGCTCGCCGATTTGACGGCTCTCGATCTCTGCCAGGGCGATCCCGCGCAAAGTCTTCTCAACCTCCGACACGATGACCTCAAGGCGCTCCACAGGCACAGGACGCTTCTCACAGGCACGGATCAATCCACGGAGGATTTTATCACGGCTGAATTCCTCGCGGCTGCCATCCTTCTTAATTACAATAAGCGGAGTCTCTTCGATCATCTCAAACGTTGTAAAACGCTTGCTACAGCGCTCACACTCCCGCCTGCGGCGGATGGACTTATTCTCGTTGGCCGGACGTGAATCAAGCACCTTGGTATTTGTATGATCGCAGTAAGGGCATTTCATAAGCTTAATCACTTCCTTTTGCAAAATGGTGTGCGTCCCGTTCCGGTACGCACCTGACTGCGATCGAACACAATCTCTTTTTCCATAATTCACCGTTTGTTTATTGTAATGAATCTGCCAAGTCCGGCACATAATACAGTTACCAACCGATAGGAGGTGAACAGCAATGGGCCAAAACAACAACTCCAACAACCTGGTAGTTCCTAATTCCCGCGCAGCTTTGGAACAATTGAAATACGAAGTTGCTCAAGAATTGGGTATCACGCTTTCTGCAGACGGATACAATGGCAATAAAACTTCTTACGAAAACGGTTCGATCGGTGGTTACATCACTAAACGTCTTGTAACTCTGGCTGAACAACAACTGGCAGGTCAAGTTCACTAATCTGCCTATAGCTTGACTAGAGAAGTATTAAACAGCTCACGGGCTGTTTAATACTTCTTTTCATATGCACAACTAAAATCCCTTATAGATATCCGTGTACTGATTATAATAGTAAATCACCCGCTGGACATAATGACGTGTCTCGCCAAACGGGATATCTTTTACATTATCCTCCGTACCGTCCCAGGTCCCCTGCTTCAGCCAGTTCTGGACATTGCCCGGACCAGCATTATAAGCAGCAATGACCGCCGTACGATTGCCGTCAAACTGACGAGAGAGCGAGGATAGATACCAGGCCCCAAGCTCAATGTTGACGGATGGCTCATGCTTCAGCCGCTCCAGCGATACATCGGGGAGCTTGGCCTTTTCCATAGCCCATTTGGCCGTATCCGGCATCAGCTGCATGAGACCGATCGCCCCTTTTTTCGACTCTTTTCCAGTCTTGAAGTTTGTCTCCACCCGGATAATCGCCGCCACAAGGAATGGATCAATCTCGTAGGTCGTGCTGTGCTTGCGGATCTCTTCTTTATAATGAATCGGATAAAACCACGACATCCAGTTCGTACTGAGGAACAGAATACCTGTGAAGCCGATGAACAGGAGGAGCAGGACTCTTTTTTTGCGCAGCCAGCTCATGACAACCCCAGCCTGTCCCACAAAGCAAGAACCTGGGCCTCAGTATGCTCAAGATCCTTGCTGTTGTCAATGACGTAACTTGCCTTGCCCGTCTTCTCCTGAAGATCCATCTGCGATTGCAGACGGCTCTCCGCCTGCTCCTGAGTCAGACTGTTCCGTTCCATTAAGCGGGTCAGTTGAATTTCACGGGGAACATATACTACAATAATGTCCTGAAAAAGACCTTCCAGCCCTGACTCAAACAGTAGCGGAATATCTACCACAATCATCGTCTCCGGCGTTTCCTGCTCCATGCGGTACATCCGGTCCTTGATCTCCTGGCGAATCGCCGGATGAGTCAGACCATTCAGCTTCTGGCGGGCCTCCGGCTCATGAAAGACAATGTTCCCAAGCTTCGCCCTGTCGAGCGTTCCATCCGGGTTCAGAATATCCTCTCCGAAATGTTCAACGACAGCAGCCAGCACCGGGTGTCCGGGCAGCATCACTTCCCTGGCAATGGCATCGGCATCCACCAGTTTGGCTCCCTTGTTCACGAACAGTGCTGACACTGTGCTTTTTCCGGATGCAATGCCTCCGGTTAAGCCCATGATCATGTACTCACCTCATAACAGCTTCATTATTCCCATAACAATCAACATTAAAGCAGGCAGGATAGCGGCATGCTTCATCCAGGAGCTTCCGGCGAACTTGAATCCTGTCTTCATGCCCATGATTAGAAAGCTTCCGCTAAACAACGCAATCGTGACCGCCGTCCAGCCCGGGTTGAAACCAAGCAGTGCGGCACCCAGTCCTGCACCGAACGCATCCAGTGACAATGCAATTCCGAGTACCATCGCCTCCACCGGCGAAATGCTTCCCGAAGCATCCATATCCGCCGAGGAAGGCGTGCGCAGGATCTGTACCACGATACCGAGCCTCCGCAGCTCCAGCGAATATACAGCCGGTTTCGCTGGCTGAGCGCGCTCATCATCATAACCTTCCCACTCAGCAGCTACTTCCCCATATTCGTCTTCGGACGAAAGTTCAGAGATACTGACTGTGGAAATCTGTGCGGTCTCCTGTTCTTGCTGCTCAGCACTTAGATCCTCTTTCTCCTTCTGAATCCGCGATTGAATCAATGACCAACAACCCATCAGGACAAGGATGACTGCGCCTACGCTCGAAGCGATACTGGGTGATACCACCTGAGCCAGCAACACGCCAACCTGCATGGAGATATAGATGACGATGCCAGAACAGAACGAGATGATCAGAATCGAGAGCAGCGGTATTTTCATTTTTCGCAAACCATATGTAATGCCTACACCAAATCCATCCAGACTCAGGGCCAACGCCAATAACAGCAATGATAAAAATGGGCTGAGCACCCGCAATCCCTCCCGTGAAGAACCGTCCTGCCTAATCTAACAAGCAAGACGTTCGCTTGATTAAAGCATTCTTCACACAGTATATGGGCGGGACAAATTGAGGGTGTCAACCATCTGCAGCTTGGGATGAAGTTCAAAATACTACATTGAGAACTCAGGCAAAATCCGGCAAGCCGGTGTATAGAATTGATTACCGAGCCAGAACTGTACTGGCACGCTGGCAGCTTGGACAATAATGCGTCCCCCGGCCGCCGACCACACTCTTCTCAATCAATGTACCACAGACGGCACAAGGCTGGTCCTTGCGGCCATAGATCAGCAATTGCTGCTGATAAGTACCGCTCTCCCCTTGGCCGTTCACATATGATTTGACGGAGGAGCCTCCAGCATTGACGGCTTCAGTAAGCGTGGATACAATCGCATGATGAAGCTTGTCGAGCTGTTCCCGGCTCAGCGCTTTAGGGCTGTCCTCCGGGTGAATGCCTGCACGGTGTAGCGATTCGTCTACATAGATATTCCCAATGCCGACCACATATTCCTGATTCAGCAGCAGGGATTTGATTTTGGTGCTTTTTCCAGACACAATCTCCCTGAACCGTTCCGGGGTAAAAGAAGGCTCGAGCGGCTCATCGCCCAGTTTATTCAGCGGCGGCAGACTCAAGTCCTCCCCCGGTTGGAACAGGTGCATCGTGCCAAATTGGCGCACATCTGTGTAGCGAAGCTCGGTACCATCTGTAAAATGAAAAATAACATGTGTATGCTTGTCCAGCGGCTCATCACTGCCATGCAGTCCGTAACGGCCTTCCATCCGCAGATGGGAGACCAGCACAAGACCGTCCAGCAAGATCCGCAAAAATTTGCCTCTACGCTCTACCTTTTCAATGGTATGACCCGCCAGCATGTGCGCGAAGGCCATGGTATCATCCGGGCGCTGAATAATCCGCGCCAAGCGGACGGTGACGTTCTCTATCTGCTTTCCTTTGACTAATTCGTTAAGTGTTCTCTTCACTGTTTCGACTTCCGGTAATTCCGGCATAGTTCTCACCTCTACTCCATTATACCGGATATCGGAGGCACGCGGGGGTTCTATTTCGCCTCATACCAGTTGCTTCCATAACTTACCTCTGCCTTGAGCGGGACCGACAGTTTTAGTGCGCCTTCCATGACCTCAGGCAGCAGCACCTTCATCAGCTCCAGTTCCTCCGCTGGCACCTCGAACACAAGTTCATCGTGTACCTGAAGCAACATGCGGCTCTTCAATCCGCGTTCGAACAGCGCCTTGTCCATATGGACCATCGCCAGTTTGATAATATCTGCGGCTGTACCTTGAATCGGTGTATTCATCGCTGTACGCTCCGCAAAGGAACGCAGGTTGAAATTGCTGGCATTAATCTCCGGCAGGTAGCGACGGCGTTCCAGCAGTGTGGTGACGTATCCGTTCTTCTTCGCCTCCACCACAATCTCATCCATATAACGGCGCACGCCCTGGAATACTTCAAAATATTGCTCGATGAACCGGGCGGCTTCCTTCCGCGGAATATTGAGGTTCTGCGATAGGCCGTAATCGCTGATACCGTACACGATACCGAAGTTTACTGCCTTGGCAGAGCGGCGCATGTTGCTATCCACTTGCTCGGCAGTCACGCCAAAGACATCCATCGCGGTCTTCGTATGAATATCCATGTCATGCAGAAAAGCGTCCTTCAACCGCTCATCGTCAGAGATATGCGCCAGAACCCGCAGCTCGATCTGGGAATAGTCTGCGGCCAGAATGGACCAGCCCGGCTCCGAAGGTACAAATACTTTGCGGAGCTTGCGCCCCTCTTCCAAGCGGATCGGGATATTCTGCAGATTCGGGAACTGGCTGCTTAGTCGTCCGGTTGCCGCAATAGTCTGGCGGTAGAACGTATGGACCTTTCCCGTATCTGGTGAAATTTCCTTAAGCAGTCCTTCCACATAAGTAGATTGAAGCTTGGCGATCGTCCGGTATTGCAGGATCAGCCGCACAACATCATGATAAGGGGCCAGCTTCTCCAGCACCTCGGCATCCGTAGAGTATCCGGTCTTCGTTTTCTTGACGACAGGCAGCCCCAGCTTCACAAACAAAATCTCACCAAGCTGCTTCGGAGAGTTCAGGTTGAATTCCGTGCCGCAAATCTCATAGATCTCTGCGACAAGCTTGGCGATCTGAGCTTCAAATTCCTTACCGAGCTCCTTCAGATCCTCTTTGTTCACGGCAATCCCTTGTTTCTCCATGTCGGCCAGGATGCGCGATAGCGGCATCTCTAGATCATCGAACAGACCGTTCATGTCTGTCTTGTCCAGTTCCTTTTCCTGCTTCTGGACAATTCCTAGCACTGCCGCACTCTTCCTAGCCACATGGTGGCCCAGAACCTCAAGCTCTGGCACCTTGTATTTGGCGCCTTTGCCGAATACACTTTCGTCCGTAGCCAGGCGTGGCAGACCGTATTTAGCCGCAAGGTCACTCAGATCCTGATTGGCTTCCGTCGGATCCAGCAGATAAGCTGCCAGCTGTACATCCTTCGCCGCCCCGGCAAAAGGAATCCCTTGCCAGTGGAGGGCCAGATCAGCCCGGTGTAAATCGTAGCCGCTCTTCGGGGTATGCTCGTCCCCCAGCCAATCCCGCAGCTTGGCAGCAGCTGGACTTTGCAACAGGGAAAACGGCACATAGTAATGCCGATCCAACGAAGACAGCCCAATGCCGATCACCTCAGCACGGTGCGGATTGTCCCCGTTCGACTCCACATGCAGTGCGGAGATACCAGGCAGTGCTGCAATCAGGTCGTCCAGTTCTTCCTCGCCCACAATGGTAATCTCAAGCTCAGCTTCCTGGGCTTCCGTAGCCTCTTCTCCCTCAGAAGCAGGGGCGCTACCACTCAGGGACAGGCGTTCCAGCAGTGATTTGAATTCCAGTTTCGCCAGCGCCGGGCCTGCAGTCTCGCGGTTCAGCCCTGTGAAGACCATATCCTCCCAGCCATGTTCCAGTGGAACTTCGCGGTAGATCGTCGCCAGCTTCTTACTCATGATGGCATCATCCGCATGTGCCTCGAGCTTCTCTTTCATCTTGCCTTTAAGCTCTCCAGTGCCTGCAATAACCCCTTCCACAGAGCCGAATTGATGCAGCAGCTTCAGTGCAGTCTTCTCGCCGACACCTGGTACGCCGGGAATGTTGTCACTGGCGTCGCCCATAAGTCCTTTAAGGTCGATAATCTGTTCCGGGGTCAGGTCATATTTCTCACGAATCTGTTCCGGACCATACAGTTCAATTTCGGTAACGCCTTTGCGGATCAAGGCAACGGTCGTATGCTCCGAAGCCAATTGCAGCATATCCTTGTCCCCTGAGACGATCATCACCTCACGACCTGCCTCGTCCGCCTTGCGGGAGATACTTCCGATGATGTCATCGGCTTCATAGCTCTCGATTTCGAACTGAGGCACGCCGAGGTTGCGTAACAGGTCTTTCAGCAGCGGGAACTGTTCGGACAGCTCCGGCGGTGTTTTTTGCCGCCCACCCTTATATTCTTGGTATCCTTCATGACGGAACGTGATCTTGCCAGCATCGAATGCCACGATCATATGCGTAGGCTTATGTTCCTCTATGAGACGAAGCAGCATCGTTGTGAACCCGTACACGGCATTCGTCTGCTGTCCAGCCGTATTCGTTAGAGGAGGCATTGCAAAAAACGCCCGGTAAATAACGTTGTTGCCATCTATTAGAATCAATTTATCCATTGTTGCACCCACCCTTTTATGTTGCATACTTTCACCATTTTAACATATGGCCGTACGAAGACGAAACGATTTCGCCCATCACCTGGCAGAACTCCTGTTAAATAGAATAAACGCCGGCGGGGGCCGGCGTTCTTAAAGGTTCATCTATTCTGTATTCCCGTATTAACGATTATTGATTCAGATCAGGGCGCTTGCCTGTAACCAGGTAT
This sequence comes from Paenibacillus sp. NPDC058177, assembly GCF_042883835.1. Classification (NCBI taxonomy): domain Bacteria; kingdom Bacillati; phylum Bacillota; class Bacilli; order Caryophanales; family Paenibacillaceae; genus Paenibacillus; species Paenibacillus sp. NPDC058177. Next base: position 367,818 of record NZ_JBHVVB010000005.1, read on the forward strand.
ACTACACTTTCACCAATGTTAGTGGCATGATCGGCAATCCGTTCGATATAACGGCCCACTAGCGTCAGCAGCATAACCTGATTCAGTGCATCCGGCTTCTCTGTCAAGAAAGTGTACAGCTCAGTGATCATCGCACTATAGAGGTGGTCTACCTGATCATCGTCCTGAGCCATTTTGTAGGCCAGATCCGTGTTCTCATCCAGATAAGCAACGATCGCTTCCTTGATCATTACGTTGACAATCTCAGCCATACGCGGGATGTCTACCAGCGGTTTGATCAATTGCTGTCCCTGAATGCGCATTGTAACCTTGGCGACATCAATCGCCAGATCGCCCATCCGCTCCAGATCGCTCGATATTTTGAAAGCAACGATAATACGACGCAGGTCCTTGGCAACTGGCTGCTGGGTAATGATCAGTTTCGATCCGATCTCCATGATCCGGTCTTCCATGGCATTAAGGCGCAAATCGGCCTTCACGATTTCCTGAGCCCGCGTAGTATCGAGGTTTTGCAACGCGGAAACCGCACCTTCGAGCGCATTTGTTACATGCTCACTCATCTGCTGTAGCAGACTGCGCAGCTCTTCCAAGTCCTTGTCAAATTCTTTTCTTTGAATCATATCCAGAGCGATCCTCCTCAGGTGGTATGTCAGATGTCACTTCAATCCCGCTTTATTAAAAAGCTTAACCGAAGCGTCCCGAAATATAATCTTCCGTGCGTGAATCCTTAGGGTTCGAGAACAGCAGCTCTGTATCTGCCGCCTCCACAATCACACCGTTCAGGAAGAATACTGTTCGTCCTGAGACGCGTGCCGCCTGATGCATGTTATGTGTAACCATAACAATCGTATACTTGTCCCGCAGCTCCTGCACCAGCTCTTCAATCTTAAGCGTGGATACAGGATCAAGCGCTGAGGTTGCTTCATCCATGAGCAGGATGTCAGGCTGCACAGCGAGTGCTCTGGCAATACAGAGCCGTTGCTGCTGTCCCCCGGACAGACTGAGCGCGGATTTCTTCAGGAAGTCTTTAACTTCCTCCCAAAGAGCGGATTGACGCAGACTTTGTTCTACGATGCCGTCCAGTTCACTCTTTGAGCGGATTCCGTGCAGTCGAGGACCGTAGGCTACATTGTCATAAATGGACTTTGGAAAAGGATTAGGCTGTTGGAATACCATGCCGACCTGCTTGCGCAAGCTTTCCACTTCAACATCGTCACTGTAAATATCTTTGCCGCCGATCTTAACTTTACCTTCAATACGTGTTCCGGGAATCATATCATTCATTCGGTTTAGGGTACGCAAAAGCGTAGACTTACCACAGCCGGAAGGCCCGATAAAAGCTGTAACCTGTTTCTCCGGAATCTGCAGTTCCACATTCTTTAGCGCGTGAAAAGACTCATAATAGAGATCCAATTTCTCTATGTCAATGATGGATTTCATTAGTTTTGCGTCTCCTTCTCATCATCTTCGTACCTCATGATACCCGGGCAGTGTAAATAGAGTTGTGGAGAAATGTTAACGCATTGTAAAATAAGACGCAAAAAAGAACCCCCGTCAATTATATGACAGGAGCCCTCTTCTTATTCACAACGAGTTTGTAGCCAACTCCGCGAATTGAATCAATATGAACCGACTCGGGATCTAGCTCCAGCTTTTTACGCAAGGAGCTGACATGCACGTCAACCGTCCGCTGTCCACCAATGTAGTCGAAGCCCCACACTGCATTCATCAGATCGTCACGTGTAAGTACAACCCCTGGCTTACGGGCTAAGTACAGCAGCACTTCAAATTCCTTCGGACGCAGGTTGATGCTGTGTCCGCCAAGCGAAACCTCGTACCGCTCGGGATAAATCTCAAGTTGTCCCAAAATAATAGTAGATGCAGACGCCGTCGTTTCCGCCGGTGCCTCTTCTGCCAGTCCAGAAATCCGGCGTAGCACTGCGCTGACCCGGGCCAGTAGCTCTGAGACGCCAAATGGTTTTGTTATATAATCATCAGCTCCCGATTTCAATCCACGGACAACATCTTCTTCTGCATTTTTGGCGGTCAGCACAATAACCGGTGTGCGGATGCCTTGACCACGCAATTTATCAAGAATGTCAATACCGTTCATTCCAGGCAGCATTAAATCCAGTACGATGAGGTCAAAGGGCTCCCGGGTCGCACGATCATATCCTGCGGTTCCATGATCCTCTACCGTGACCTCATAACCTTCCTGTGTCAGGTTGTAGGATAACAGGCGCGCCAGCGTCGGTTCGTCTTCAATGACAAGCAATCGTTGTGCCATAAGTTCCCCCGTATTCATATGTTTTAAATTTTACAAAACAGCAACAATGCCATCATATCACCGAAATGTTAACTTGGTGTAAAAAAGATAGAAACACTCAGCGATTAATTATACCCACACTTATTCTTCATCTTCCTGAAGCAGCGGAAGTTCAACAGTAAATGTGCTTCCAATGCCAAGATCACTTTCAACACTGATATTGCCACGGTGTAAATCCACGAGATGCTTCACAATGGACAATCCAAGACCTGTACCACCTGAACTTCTGGATCTGGCTTTATCCACCCGGTAGAAGCGTTCGAAGATACGCGGCAGATCCTTACGTGGAATGCCCATCCCGGTATCACTGACCGCGAAGATCACTTTCTCAGTGCCGTCGCCTTCCATCCGGTTGGCCACAGTTACCTTCACATTACCCCCGTCCTGGGTATAGTTGATGGAATTGGACAACAGGTTCATGAAGATCTGGCGAAGCTTGTCCTCGTCGCCCTCCATGAATAGCTCCGGCGGGACTGTGGCGCTGAGGCTAATATTCTTCTTCTCAGCCACTTTGCTCATCGTCTCCAGTACGGAGTCGAAGAAATCAATAACATGAACTGGCGAGCACTCCAATTGAACGCGTTTGGACTCAATTTTGGATAATTCCAGAATGTCACCGATCAGGCGGTTCAACCGTTCATTCTCATCATAGATGATTTGGAGGAACGAACGTGCGGTCTTCTCGTCTGTAACACCCCCGCCGAGCAAGGTCTCCGCAAAGCCCTTAACTGCGGCTACCGGAGTCTTCAGCTCATGAGAGACGTTCGCCACGAACTCGCTGCGCATTTTCTCCAGGCGCCGGATATCCGTAACTTCTTGCAACAGGAACAACATCCCTCTGTAAGAGCCATCCTGCATCATTGGTACACCGTCCAGGCGTACAATACGCTCTGTCGGATTATAAATACTGCGTTCCTCATGGATCGGCTCTCTTCGAGAGACACCCTCATCCACTAGCCGGGTCAACTCGTAATGGCGCTTTAGCTCCTGATACGACTGTCCGGCCATCTCGTTGTTGCTGACATCCAGCATATGCTCGGCAGCCCGGTTCAACAGCGCAATCTCGCCCTCTTCATTAATCATCAGGATGCCCCCGGTCATATTGTCGAGAACGCTTTGAAGCAGATCCTCGTTGTCGCGGATCGTCTTGAGTTGATTCTGCAGACTGTCCGCCATGGCATTAATCGCTTTGGCCAACTGCCCAATCTCATCCTTGCGCTTCATCGGCACCCGGGCGTCATAGTCCAGATCCGTGATACGCCTTGCCACCCTCGTGATCTGTTCAATCGGCGAAGTCATGCCGGACGCCACCCTGTAACTGACAAAGGTAGCGGCCATAAACAGGAGAACCAGACCTGCGGCCATAATCATCCAGGCCCGGTTCAGCCCTTCGGTCACAGCATCCAGGGACATCGAGAGACGAATATAACCGTGAAAACCTTGATCGGAATCAACAGCTCCGGCAACATACATCATTGTTTTGTTCAAAGTATCACTATAGCGAATGGCACGGCCTATGCCTTCCTTGGCAGCCAGCACCTCTTCCTCCCGTTTGGAGTGGTTGTCCATCAGCAGCGGATCCTTCTCCGAATCCCCGATCACTTTGCCGTCCTTGGTAATGAAAGTGATTCTGGACTTAGTCAAACCTGCGATATGTCTGGCTTGCTCCGTGTAGTAAGTCATAGCATCCGGGCTGTTCATTTCCCTGAACTGAAACGTACCCGACAGTAATTTTATTTCCCGGGACATGTTTTCTTCAAGCGCTGAAATATGTGATTCCTTGAAGAGATGCGCCATTGTAAATCCGGCACCGATCATCGAAATCCCGATAAGTGTCATCAGTATGATTGTAAGCCGAATACGAAACGGTTTCATGAATAAGTTTCCTCTTTCTTTACAAATGTTCTCTAAAAATAATCCTAACCTCATTTTTGTTAAAATGCCAGTTCGATTCTGTTCATTATACAGGCCAAGTTTTAACGCAATGTAAAATGCCAAAATAAAGAAGGGCCACCTCCGCAGAAAATCTGCAGCGGCGCCCTTCCTGGTTACATCCTGCTAAGAGGCACTCAATCTTGCGTACGAGTCGCAATAAACCACTGGTTGCCATGGGGATCTCTAATGCCGGCACCCCGTTCACCATAGGGTTTATCCACCGGCTCATCAATAATGATCCCACCGGACTCCAGGCATTTTAGATAGGTTTTGTCCACGTCACTAACATATAGATGAATGGTTTGCTGCACAGGCGGATATTTCTTATTGGCTTCGGACAACTCGATCATCGAATCCCCGATTCGGAGTTCGGCATGCTTGATCCGCCCGTCGTCGCTGCGCAGCATATCAATGATCCGGGCCTCAAAACAATGCACTACAAAATCTACCAAGCGGTCAGCATTAGATACAATAAAATAAGGAGTAACCGTCTGAAGCCCGTTTCTTACATAGTGTGGTGACATCTGTTGCTTCCTCCTTCACAACTGAATAAGAAAGCCCGCTGAGTCCGTCGCTATGCGTGGGGCATCCACATATAACAAGGCTATCAAACGGGCTGGATAATGATTTACTGGAATACCGGCTCCCGGAATTGAGCTAACTTGGCAGCTGAATCCTTCTCCACGTCAGCATGCAGACTGTTCCCGTGAGCGTCCATCGTGACGATGGCTGCGAAGCCATCCACCTGCAGATGCCACATGGCTTCCGGAATTCCAAACTCCATGAAATCCACAGCGTTAACTTTCTTAATGCATTCCGCATAATATTGCGCAGCTCCGCCAATGGCATTGAGGTACACGCCGCCGTGTTCCTGCAAAGCCTTCAATGTTTTGGATCCCATACCGCCTTTACCAATAACGGCACGGATACCAAATTTCTTCAGAATATCACCTTGGTATGGCTCCTCCCGGATGCTGGTGGTCGGACCCGCCGCTTTTACATGCCAGCCTTCCTCATCCTTGAGCATAACCGGACCACAGTGATAAATCACTGCGCCATTGAGATCCACCGGCGCTTCGTGATCCATCAGGTATTTATGCAATGCATCACGTCCAGTGTGCATCTCGCCTGACAAAATGACTACATCTCCGACCCGCAGGCTGCGAACGTCCTCTTCGCTGATTGGTGTCGTCAGACGCACTTCTCGTGAACCGCCTGTAGCTGTCCCGGAACCTGCATTTTCCAAACCGCTACCCGCACCGTGACTTGAAGTAATCGATGGCACAGAGACGCTACCTGCTTCGGAAGACTCCGACAAAGCCGCCACAGGAACTGCAGCCTCGGTGCCATCTTCCACGGAGATTCCAGTTCCACTTTCGTAAAGCCATTCTGTGATTCCGCCCGTAGTTGGATCGACCAGCACCCCTTGACGGCGGAAAGCCCAGCAGTTATAGGCAACGGAGACAAAGAAGCTCGCCGGAAGTCGGTTCATCACACCAACCTTGCAGCCCAGCAGCGTCACTTCGCCGCCAAAGCCCATCGTCCCAATCCCCAGCTTGTTGGCATTCTCTAAAATATAGTCTTCCAGCTTCTGCAAATCTTCCGACGGATTGACATCATCGACCTTACGGAACAGCTGTTTCTTCGCCAATTCATAACCCGTTGTGCGGTCACCGCCAATGCCAACACCGATGAATCCGGCACTGCATCCCTGACCCTGCGCTTGATACACCGCATGCAGGATACATTTGCGGATACCATCCAGATCACGTCCTGCTTTGCCCAGTCCTTCTAGTTCGGCTGGAAGGCTGTACTGAATATTTTTGTTTTCGCAGCCGCCACCTTTAAGAATGAGCCTGACATCTATGCCTTCTTCTTCCCATTGTTCAAAATGAATCACTGGCGTTCCGGCCCCAAGATTATCTCCGCTGTTCTCCCCTGTGAGCGAGTCTACAGAGTTCGGGCGCAGCTTGCCATTCTTGGTCGCTCTTTGCACAGCGCTGAAGATATCCTTCTTCATCTCGATCTGGTTGATACCCACTGGTGTGTGGATGATAAAGGTAGGCATGCCTGTGTCCTGACAGATCGGCGAAGTCTGCTGCTCTGCCATGCCGATATTTTGCGCAATCGTGGCGAGTGCCAGCCCCGATCGGGTCGCCCGGTCTTCAAGTGCACGTCCCTTGGCAACCGCCCGCCGGACATCACCCGGCAGATTCGTGGAAGTCTCTACAATCAGGTTATAAATGCTGTCTTCAAATTGCTGCATGCTTCATCAGGCTCCTCTCAGTCCTAGGTTGTCTCAGGTCTATTTATAATTAATATAATATCATATTGAGCCTCGTATGAAAGGGTTTACTTTAAATTTGACAGGTTGACCATCTACACTTTATACCTCCCGCTGCACACCAAAAAAGCGCCTCTCCAAATCCTGTTCAAGGATAGGATAGACGCTTCTGTTATAACCTCCAAATACGCTTAACCGTTAACAACCTCGCCACCGTTGACATGAATAACCTGTCCGGTTACATATGTCGAGTCGTCGGAGGCCAAATAAACATAGGCCGGTGCCAGCTCTTCTGGCTGTCCCGGGCGTTTCATCGGCTGAGTGGCTCCGAATTCACTAACCTGCTGCGCATCAAAGGTGGATGGAATCAGCGGAGTCCAGATTGGCCCAGGCGCGACCCCATTGACCCGAATACCCTTATCGGCTAAATTAGCGGACAGTGAACGGGTAAAGCTAAGAATCGCCCCTTTGGTGGATGAATAGTCCAGCAACTGCGGGCTTCCGCGATAAGCCGTAATGGAAGTCGTGTTGATGATCGTTGAGCCTTCTTTTAAATGCGGCATAGCTGCCTTCGTTAAATAGAACATGGAGAAAATATTCGTACGGAAGGTCCGCTCGAGCTGCTCAGAGGTTATGTCCTCTATTTTATCCTGCGGATGCTGCTCTGCGGCATTATTAATGAGAATATCCAGTTTGCCGAGACCGTCCACAGATTTATTGATTAAATCCTGGCAAAAGGCCTCCACGCCGATATCCCCGGAGATCAGGATGCATTTACGCCCCTCCTGCTCCACCTGACGTTTAGTCTCTTCTGCATCCGAATGTTCGTTGAGGTAGGAAATGACCACATCGGCCCCTTCTTTGGCAAAAAGAACTGCCACCGCCCGGCCAATCCCGCTGTCCCCCCCGGTAATTAACGCTGCCTTGCCCAGCAGCTTGCCTGCCGCCTTATAACCCTTCGGCTCATACTCAGGACGTGGATTCATTTGACTCTCGATACCGGGCTGGCTTTGTTGCTCCTGTGGGGGTAAAGTCTTCTTCGTCTGCTTGCTATCTGACATCTTCCCTGTCTCCTTTCGCGGTGCAATTGGATGTAAGCTGATCATCTTAGGATGGCTCAAGGGTCCATGTTTATGCGTTACTGACAGTTTGGCCTGTCTTTACGTTATGTTACTTACCACACATTGGAGTGGATCAAACATAGCAGCTCAACAAGAGGAGAATAGAAAATTTATTATTTTTCACGCCAAAAAGACCGCCTCTCGTCAGCCATGCTCACAAGTAACGGTCTTTTATCCGCTTTCAATCTGTTCCATGCAGAACTAGATAATTTGGTTGTACACCATAAAGAATACCATCAATAACAGAACCACCATTAATAGTGCACTCATGGTACGGATTTTCGCAGTCTCGCCCGAGACATCACGATTCTCGCGCATACCGGCAGCGGCCAGACGCAGCGGCTTGCTCATAATGCCACCCAGGGCAAACATCGCAAGCAACAGCACAACCACGATAATCATCCACGGTACAGAGTACTCACCTTTGGTCATCATGTAACCACCAGTCAGTAGTTGAATAACCAATCCATACTGGGCAAAACGGTTAAATCCGCCAATCGCGCTGAGCGTACCTTCTTTAGCAGCTGGTGACAGCTTCTCCGCACGTCCCAGAATAAAAGGCAGTACCAGATAAAATCCCAACGCCAGAGTCCCGATCATATGTAAGAAAAACAAAATCTTCCCGTCCATAACCTACCTCCTCCTGTATTCATTGTGATAAAAGTTATATCACTATCAATTATACCCAATATCAATAGCCAAGAAAAGGATATCGGGATGAAATTGGAAGGTTGTTTGAGAAAAGGAGGTGTTTGGGGAGAGGGTTGGTGGTATGCTCCCGGATGGGGAGCGACGACAATGGCTAAAGTGTACGCGAGTCTAATTAAATTTCAATCCACGCTCCCACATGGGGAGCGACATCTATCGGACAGCAGATACTCACTGCGGTAAAAAACATTTCAATCCACGCTCCCACATGGGGAGCGACCGACGAAACGTGTACTACCGTAGCTTATTAGGTATTTCAATCCACGCTCCCACATGGGGAGCGACCTATTTTACCATTACGGACATGCGCATTTTGTCATTTCAATCCACGCTCCCACATGGGGAGCGACACGCTGCTGGACAATAATCGCGGCGATGGAATGAAATTTCAATCCACGCTCCCACATGGGGAGCGACGGTTCCCGCTGACCGGATTTCTTGTACCCGTTACTATTTCAATCCACGCTCCCACATGGGGAGCGACAGTGTAAACTCTTCGGAATCCCCAACGCTTACGAGATTTCAATCCACGCTCCCACATGGGGAGCGACCTTTTTTCTGTATAAATCGATTCGACCATCATGATTTCAATCCACGCTCCCACATGGGGAGCGACAAACTGATTCAAGTAATTTATCAGCTTCTGCTATTTCAATCCACGCTCCCACATGGGGAGCGACTTGGTCGGATTGGCTTAGTGCTCAATAGTATTCAGATTTCAATCCACGCTCCCACATGGGGAGCGACTGTGCTTGCTCCGGCGTATAACCCCGCCGAAGGTAATTTCAATCCACGCTCCCACATGGGGAGCGACCCCAAACTCGACTCAGCAGCCACTTGATTACCATATTTCAATCCACGCTCCCACATGGGGAGCGACTTAGTAAGGAAACCATGCAGCACGGGCAAAAACAATTTCAATCCACGCTCCCACATGGGGAGCGACAAGACCCCGAAGGGTCTACTTTCCATATAGTATGCATTTCAATCCACGCTCCCACATGGGGAGCGACGAGTACGCAAGCAAGTTGAAAACGGCAGAAGAAATTTCAATCCACGCTCCCACATGGGGAGCGACGCGTGTCATAGTCGACATTGTTTTACCCCTCTCAATTTCAATCCACGCTCCCACATGGGGAGCGACTAATATTTTTGCAGGGGGTGGGGTGATTGCCCATTTCAATCCACGCTCCCACATGGGGAGCGACTTTTTCCCTTGTTTGATTTCTGGTACAGATTCCAATATTTCAATCCACGCTCCCACATGGGGAGCGACATTAATTTTGTTCGCGCTGTCCTCAATCATTTTCTATTTCAATCCACGCTCCCACATGGGGAGCGACTTTTGACAATCCGGGAACGAAGCGATGAATAGAGATTTCAATCCACGCTCCCACATGGGGAGCGACATGTCAGCGATGTTAAACAAGTCTTAGAGTTCATATTTCAATCCACGCTCCCACATGGGGAGCGACAGCAATTTTCACCCATAAAAAGGTAAAATACCTTATTTGGGGCGAAAAATTACTCATTAACCCCAGCCTAAAGGGTAAAACCACACTTTACCAACAAAGAAATATACAATTAATGTAATATTCGTGGTGCGGAAGACCCGGGATTTTTATGTGAGCTATACATTCGCACTGCCATTTGCAACGTACAAAGTCCATCGCCTCATATGCAAATTGAGTGATAACGTCGCTGGCATCGTTATATTTTCTCTTTACAAGATTCTCCATCTTTTTTCAAAATCCTTGTTTTGCGATCTATCTCAAAATCAGTACTCGCTTCGTGTTTCGTATTATAACGGACTCCAGAGACGTTATTCCTTCCGATCGACCACTTTTAGGAAAATAACGGACTCCAGAGACCCTATGAACAGAAATCCGGTTAAAAATCCGCTGTTTGGGAGGAAATAACGTCACCTGAGTCCATTACATATTCCAAGGGCAACTTAATGTATAAATAACGACCATAGGGTCCGTTAGCGCCCTTGCAAGAGCTTCAATCCTCTGAAACGGTTGTTTTACGAAATTGTTCAGACCAAGTTGTTCAGACAGAGCTGGTTTGACGAGTTTGCTTTTACGAAGCTATTTTGGCAAGCACTGATAGTGATGTCGAGCCTCTTTCTATATACAAAAAAGCACCCGAAAGCCTTCAATGGCTTCCGGGTGCTCTTCCCTTCAACATTTACCGCAACTCAGACTGTAATGATGTTCGTTACGTCACGTACGGATTCTGCCGATTTATCCAAGGCAGCCTTCTCTTCAGAAGTCAGCTCCAGTTCAAAAATCTGCTCAATCCCGCCAGCCCCAAGCCGTGTAGGAACGCCCATGAACAAGTTCTCATAGCCGTATTCACCTTCCAGCAGGGCAATGACCGGAATGATCCGCTTCTTGTCCTTGAGAATGGCTTCAGTCATCTGCACCAGCGAAGCCGCCGGCGCGTAGTAGGCACTACCGTTGCCCAGCAGGTTGACGATCTCACCACCGCCCACACGGGTGCGCTGCACGATTGCTTCGATGCGCTCCGCTGGAATAAGTGTGTCGATAGGGATGCCGCCGACGCTGGAATAACGAACCAACGGCACCATATCATCGCCATGGCCGCCCAGTACAAAGCCGCGCACATCCTCAACAGAGACGTCAAGCTCCTCGGCGATAAAAGTACAATAGCGTGCGGTATCCAGCACACCTGATTGTCCGATGACGCGATTTTTCGGGAATCCCAGGGTCTTATAAGCCACATAAGTCATAGCATCCACAGGATTACTCAGAATAATTACGATGGATTCCGGGGCTACACGCTTCACATTTTCACATACTGATTTCACAATCCCGGCGTTCGTGTTGACTAGATCATCACGGCTCATCCCCGGCTTACGGGCAATCCCCGCTGTTATGATCACAATGTCAGAATCCGCGGCATCTTCATAGTTCGACGTACCGGTAATCTGACTATCGAACTTCTGCACAGGACTGGCTTCCATCATATCAAGTGCTTTGCCTTTAGTCGGATTCTCAAGCTGGGGAATATCAAGCAGCACCACATTACCAAGCTCCTTCTGAGCCAGCATAAGTGCTGTGGTAGCACCGGTGAACCCGGCACCCACGATTGTAATTTTATACCGTTTGATAGCCACCATTTATCCTCCTAGATCGGTTTTGACGGGACAGCCGGACTAATTCGTCCATGACTGTCACCGGCGCACTCTTACATGTGGTTGATAACTTCGTCAGCGAATGCGGAGCATTTCAGCTCAGTAGCGCCTTCCATCAAGCGGGCAAAGTCATAAGTAACGGTCTTGTTGTTGATTGCAGTCTCCATGCCTTTGTAGATCAGATCAGCAGCTTCCTGCCAGCCCAGGTGCTCAAGCAACATAACGCCGGAGAGGATAACCGAACCTGGATTTACAACGTCTTTATCTGCATATTTAGGAGCTGTACCATGGGTCGCTTCGAAAATAGCATGTCCTGTCACATAGTTGATATTCGCTCCTGGAGCGATACCAATACCGCCGATTTGCGCAGCCAGTGCGTCGGACAGATAGTCACCGTTCAGGTTCAGTGTTGCAATGACGTCAAAGTCCGTAGGACGAGTCAACACTTGTTGCAGCGCGATGTCTGCAATGGCATCCTTGATGATGATTTTGCCAGCTTCTTCGGCTTCTTTCTGTGCAGCATTCGCAGCAGCTTCGCCGTCGCGATCCTTGATTACATCGTATTGGTTCCAAGTGAATACTTTATCGCCGAACTCCTGTTCAGCTACTTCGTAACCCCAGTTCTTGAAGGCACCTTCGGTGAACTTCATGATGTTGCCTTTATGCACCAGCGTAACGCTCTTGCGTCCGTGCTTGATTGCATATTCTACAGCAGCGCGTACCAGACGCTTGGAACCTTCGGAGGATACTGGCTTGATGCCGATACCGGAAGTTTCCGGGAAGCGGATCTTGTTCACATTCATCTCTTTTTGCAGGAATTCGATCACTTTCTTCACTTCTGCCGAACCTTCCTGATACTCGATACCAGCATAAATATCTTCCGTATTCTCACGGAAAATAACCATATCTACCAGTTCAGGACGTTTTACAGGGGAAGGTACGCCGTCAAAATAACGTACTGGGCGCAGACATGTATACAAATCCAGCTCCTGGCGCAGGGCCACGTTCAGGGAACGAATACCTCCGCCGATTGGCGTAGTCAGCGGTCCTTTGATCGCTACAATATATTCGCGGATAGCTTCCAGCGTATCGTTCGGCAGCCATTCACCATATGTATTGAAGGCCTTCTCGCCGGCAAAAACTTCGTACCAAGCAATCTGCTTCGAACCGCCGTAAGCCTTAGCTACTGCAGCATCGAGCACTCGTTTGGAGGCTTTCCAAATGTCACGGCCAGTGCCGTCGCCTTCAATGAATGGAATGATCGGCGTATTCGGAACAACCAGCTTGCCGTCCTCTATCGTAATTTGTTCGCCCTCTGTCGGCAATTCGTATTTTTCCAGTTTCAACATTTGTTTGTACTCCTCCCAATATTTTGTGATATGAATCATATACTTTAAAAATTACGGCGCGTACGCTTGGCTCTAATTCTACTAAAAGAGAGGAGCGGCCTGCAAGGCCGCCCTATCTTTCGTCGACCGGAACGTATGTCTGCTCTAGCAGACCGGTGTACTCTGCACGCGGACGGATCAGGCGGTTATCCTCATATTGCTCCAGGATATGCGCTGTCCATCCCGATGTCCGGCTGATGGCAAAGATCGGCGTGAACAGTTCACGCTCAATGCCCAGCTGGGTATAAACGGAAGCGGAATAGAAATCGACGTTAGGTCTCAGGCCCTTCTCGCCGGTAATCAATTCTTCGATCTTCACTGACATTTCGTACAGCTCAGTATTGCCTTTCATAGTTCCAAGCTCCCGGGACATCTTCATCAGGTGCTTGGCGCGAGGATCCCCGTTCTTGTAGACACGGTGCCCGAAGCCCATAATCTTCTCCCGACGCTCCAGCTTGCCGCGCACGTAAGGCTCTACGGATTCAATACCGCCAATTTCCTCCAGCATCTTCATAACGGCTTCATTCGCTCCACCGTGCAGCGGGCCTTTCAAGGCACCGATCGCGGAGGTAACGCCAGAGTAGATATCTGAAAGGGTTGCTACAGTTACACGACCAGCAAAAGTGGACGCATTGAGCTCATGGTCAGCATGCAGCACCAGCGCAGTGTCCAGTGCCTTGACAGAAATCTCATCCGGGTCCTGGCCACGGAGCATATACAGGAAGTTCTCAGCTACTGAGACGCCTTCCTTTGGAGCTACAGGTTCCAGCCCTTTGCGAATACGTGACAACGCAGCAACGAGAGTCGGAATTTGTGCCTGTAGCTTCACCGCCTTGATTCGGTTGGCTTCACGGCTCATATCGTCTGCCGACTCATCATAAAGAGCGAGGCTTGAGACCGCAGAGCGCAGTGCAGCCATTGTGCTGGCATCTTTGGGATACAGCTTCATTTGGGCAATAACCTGCTCCGGAACCGGTGCGAATGCACTAAGATCACGCTGCAATACCTGCAGCTCAGCGGCTGTCGGTAGCTTGCCAAACCATAGCAAAAAAGCGGTTTCTTCAAAAGTAGCATGTTCCGCAAGATCGTCAATATCGTACCCGCGGTACGTGAGCACACCATCCACAATCGAGCTGATGGAAGAAGTGGTTGCGACGATGCCTTCCAGGCCTTTGATAGCTGTCATAGTACATCTCTCCTTTGCCAACAAGGGTATAAATGCCATTAGGGTTCATGAAAACATTTACAATTTGAAGGATTAAAACATTAGGTAATAAAGACATTAAAAACGGTCGTATGCGGAGAAAGAAACGCCTCGAAGTACATCATATAATCATCATAACGGATTTTGACGGTTATGTGAACAACATGGAAGCTTACCCGCGCATCAAATGATTTTATCGGAGAGATAGAAAAATAAATATGAAACGCTGTTTCATGATTACGCTTTCAGTGTATAAGGGTGATTTTCGCATCCTTTTCATCTGCCGTTTTTAGTCTTTATCGTTGCTCTATGAATATACATAGTACGAGCATTCACATCCTGCAAGGTTACCCTTGCGCCAGAGGAAAGGAGGTAACAACATATGGACCGTCTGGTGCTAAAAAGAGTCCTGCGCGGCCTGTGGGTAGTTCTGGCTGCCGTCATCTTGGTGCTGGCCACCTATGTACTGCTCCCGCTCCTCTACCCTCTGCTGCTGGCTTGGCTGCTCGCCTATATCATGCACCCCCTGGTGCTTCTGCTTAAGGATCTAAGGCTTCCCGGCTGGCTCGCCGTCTCGCTGTCGCTGCTATTTTATATTGGAGGTACCGCTCTAGTACTGACCGCACTGATTACACGGCTCGTCAAGGAGCTGATCGTGCTGCTGCAGACCTTCAATTTACATACTGACCAGTGGCGGGAACTGCTGCTATCCTGGAGCCGCAACGCCAGTATTCAGAATATTATCAACCAAATCAACCAGTTCTATCAGGACAATCCCGGCTATCACGCCACCATCGACAGCAATATTAGCCGTACCACCGAAACGGTCGGTTATGCTGTGACCCAACTCGTGACAGGGTTCTTCAACGTCATTCTGAAACTGATTTCCGCCTTACCCAGCGTCGGCACCATTACCGTCGTGGTCGTCCTGGCTGCATTCTTCCTCAGTACCAGTTGGGATCGTCATAACGGTCGAATAACCAAATGGTTGCCTGCACCGCTGCTCAAGCCCGTCTCGGATATTTGGCAGGATCTGCGCAAGGCATTGTTCGGTTACATCCGGGCACAGTTTATCCTGATCTCTATCACCGCAGTCATTGTCATTGCCGGTTTAGTGGTGCTGGGTGTGAAGTCAGCGTTTGCTATCGGGCTCATGATCGGTATTGTCGATCTGCTTCCCTACCTTGGGGTGGGCATCGTTATGATCCCCTGGTTAGTCTATTCCTACATGACCGGCAATCTGGCACTCGGTATCGGGCTATCGGTGCTCTACGGGATCATTCTCATTACCCGCCAGGTGTTGGAGCCAAAAGTCCTCGCCAGCAGCGTCGGGCTTGATCCGCTCGCCATGCTGATCGGCATGTTCGCCGGCCTTCAACTGTTTGGGATGCTGGGACTGATACTCGGTCCGGTCCTCCTTGTGACGTTAAATGCTTTTAATCGGGCCGGTGTTTTCCACGTGTTGCACAACTACATTGTCAGCGGCCGGCTCCGGTGAATACGAGTTGTTGCAGGCTAATGCCCAGCACATGCGAACCATAGCCACGGGTCGGCTTCGGTGAATACGAATTGTTGCAGGCTAGTGCCCAGCACATGCGAACCATAGCCACGGCTGGTTCCAATGAAGGCAAGCAGTCTCAGAGCGTGCAAAGTAAATGATAGGATGGAAATGAAGATGGGAGTCGGCATGGAAAGAAACGATGAGGAAAGTGTGGAAACGCTCAGGAGTGCGGGGAATGCTGAGAAAGCGGGGAACGCTCAGGACCGTGGGGCATGCTCAGATACGCGGGGTAGCTCAGGAGTGCGGGGTATGCCCAGGAACGCGGAGTAGCTCAGATACGCGGAGTAGCTCAGATACGCGGGGTAGCTCAGATACGCGGGGGAGCTCAGAATCGCGGGGGAGCTCAGAATCGCGGGGTAGCTCAGAAACGCAGGGGAGCTCAGAAACGCGGAGTAGCTCAGAAACGCGGAGTAGCTCAGAAACGCGGGGGAGCTCAGAAACGCGGGGTATGCTCAGGAGTGCGGGGTAGCTCAGAAACGCGGGGTATGCTCAGGAGTGCGGGGTATGCTCAGGAGTGCGGGGTAGCTCAGAAACGCGGGGTATGCTCAGGAGTGCGGGGTATGCCCAGAAACGTGGTGTATGCTGCGGTAAGCCGGGAATACTGCGGAAAAATGGATGATGCATGAGATCGGGGGTGGAGATCCGAGATTGAGAGTAGTAATCGGAAACTGTGTGAGCGAAAGCGATCGCCTGAAGGCTTTCTATAGGAAATCCAGCCGCAAGCACAGTTTGTCTCTAGATTTAAACCACTACAAGCGGTAAAATATAAGAAATCTAAAGGCAAATGCAACCAAAAGCGCTATCCCCACCGGAGCGCCAACGATTCTTAGGCTAGGCGAAGAACTTATAATGTTACCGAAATGTAATTAACGACATTTTTGTACCTTAAATATTCGCTACTAAGGGTTAGGTGGAGATTAAAGGCAATATTGTACCTTAATTCTTCCACAATAGCCCCTTTCAGCATGATTTTTCGAAAATAAGATACAATAATGCCCTTATTTCCCTCATTTACTTATTTTCCAGAAAAATAAGGTACAAAATTGCTCTTATTTGGGAGAATAGACTATTCTCTCCGTTAAATATAGAGGTGCAGGGGATGCGAAATTCGAAATCTGCCCTTATAAAAAAAGAAACTCACGGATTCTGAACAAAAGGACCCCGTTCTTCCACTATTCTGGAGGATGAGGTCCTTTTGCACGCGCGAAAATTCATTTTATGAGTGGTACGGAATTACAACTACCCCATTACTTCTATCGTTTCTTCTCCTGCTTCATTCACAACGAATGATCAGACTTACGGACTATGCGTTCTTCTCCGCACAGCCCGTCAGGCCAAGCCGATTATCGGCGGTAATACGTGAAGGTGCCATTCTTCATTTTTTTCTCAATCCATCGCAGGAGAAAGGTCCGATATAACGGCCGGGTCAATGGAAACACCAGTGTAAATCCAATGATATCAGTGATGAAGCCCGGCAGAATCAACATCAGCCCGCCGAAAAAAATACATAAGCCGTCCAGCATGGTGCGGCCGGGGACACGCCCCTCCTCCACATGCCGTTTGCTGTCCTGCAGCACTTTCTTTCCTTCAAATCGCATCATCACAAGGCCGATCACTGAGGTTGTCAGCATCAGCAGCAATGTTTTGGGTGCGCCGAGAAAATCTGCAACATAGATAAACCCGAATAATTCCACGGCCGGGATAATAAATAATGCAGCCCATAGCCATTTGTTCCTCATCATAATGATCCCCCCTTATCCCGCAGCGTCCCTGTAATCGCATGAAACAGCTCCGGAAGGGCTCTGTCCAGCCTTGTAGGCTTCCATTCCCGGTTCAGCCAGACATGGCTTGTAGAGCCTGTAACCAGCAGTTCTCCGGGGTGATCACCCGCATAAAGCGGCGCCTTCATCCCTACATAAAAGTCAAGATCACCGACAGAATTACTCCCTTCCTTAGGCAGCCGCCGAATTTCATATTCGTAGACGACTCTCAGCTGAGAAAAGGTCGTCAGGCGCGCATACACGAGAATAAGATCATCATAGCGCGCCGGACTTTTAAATTGCAAATCTGCAGAGGTGACGGGTAGCAGCACCCCTCTATCTTCAAGATCCCGGTACGTAAAGCCAAGCTGGCGAAACATCTCCGTACGGCCGGTCTCGAACCAGTTCAAGTAATTGGCATGATAGACCACGCGCATTTGATCAGTTTCCTGATAACGGACACGAAAAACCGTCCCATACCAAGGGCTGGATGTTCCCAGATCACGTGAAGCCATAAGGAAATGCTCCTCTCTCTATTAAATAAAATTATGCGGACGTCAGGCACTGAGCCCCTCTGCGGGTATATTGTTTTTCCGCCGCGCACTCCTCGATACATAAATAAGCAGAACTGCCCCTGCGGCTGAACTCACCATGCACGCTACATTCATCGCCATAACACCACCCTGATTCAACAGAAATCCGTTCAGCAGGTTGCCGACGATCCCGGCAAATCCGGAGAAAACCATACTGAACACACTTTGCCCTGTAGCCTGCATGTCTGCCGACGTAATCTGTGATACATATTCCACCGCTGAAATATAGAACAGACCAAACGACAACCCATGCAGCACCTGTACCCCGATCATAACGGACGGATACGGAAATGCCACCTGAATGCCCCAGCGCAGCACATATATTAGCGCCCCGATCAGCAGTGTGCGTTCCCGGCCCAACCTGCGGATCACCTTGGAGGCGTACAGCATGGATGGCACATTAGTGACAGAGGCAATAAACAAGGCAATACCGGCAGAGCTGGTGGAGCCGCCGACTGTTTTGAAAGCAAGCACGAAATAGGTTCCGAACGCAGCCATCGTCTGATTGACAAGAAAACTGCCTCCAAGAAAGGCTAGAAACACCCGGTTGCCGAGCAACTTGCGCACTCCTTGGGAGAAGGACTGGCTCATCATATGATTTTCATCAGCTTGCTTGGGCAACGTCAAGGCAATCAGGACCGCAACCAGATTGAACAGCATAAACGGCAGCCAAATCGTCGACACAGAGAACGCAGTGATGTATCTGCCACCCAGATACCCGCCTACAGCTGCTCCTATACTCAACATGAGGCGAATGCTACCATAGCTTGACCCCACCCTATTCGCTGCCGCAATGGCGTAAGAATCGGCGATAGGGGCCTGTGTGGAGGAGAATATCGTGGCAATGGTATATACCAGGAGCAGTACGAAGAAGTATTCGGACTGATAAAAAACAGCCAACACAGCCGGTACAGCTACACTTAGGATAAGCACAAGCCGTGTCTGGTTATACCGGTCGGAAATAATGCCCCACATCGGCTGGATCACAATAGCGATCAAGGTGCCAGTGGCCATCAGCATGCCAATCTGGCTGCTGTCAAGCCCGTTGTGGACGAGCAGCAGCGTGAGATACGAGCCGAATGAGCCGCCAGCCAGCCCCAGAAAGAGATAGAAGCTGCGCAGCTTCAGAAGTTTTTCCATGTATGCCAAAAGTCCTCTCCATCCTATTTTTAACGGAACACCCATGCCTCGTATTTCTTTGGTGCATTAGATA
This sequence comes from Paenibacillus sp. NPDC058177, assembly GCF_042883835.1. Classification (NCBI taxonomy): domain Bacteria; kingdom Bacillati; phylum Bacillota; class Bacilli; order Caryophanales; family Paenibacillaceae; genus Paenibacillus; species Paenibacillus sp. NPDC058177. The sequence continues at coordinate 387,071 of NZ_JBHVVB010000005.1, forward strand.
CAACAGAACCAATGAAGGTGGTGAATCTATGAATCACAGCATTTCTGTCAAGCGCCATCAGCCCTGTATTAAGGATAAAACCAATACATCACAGGCTCGCAACAAAGGGTTCGGCTGGTCCTCCAGTAACTGGAGCGGATATGCGATCAGGGGTAAAAAAGGAGCCTATCATCGAATTTCCGGCGAATGGCATGTTCCCTTCGTCAAACCCTCCGCCCGTTCAACCTATTCGTCTGCCTGGATTGGCATTGACGGCTTCGGGAACAGCAACCTGATTCAGACGGGGACAGGTCATACCTTCGAGAACGGAAAAGCGCATTATTATGCCTGGTGGGAAATCCTACCGGCATTTGAGACTATTATTCCACTACCGGTATCACCCGGTGATTCCATGCAGGCCAGCATCATCAAGATCAGCCGTACTAAATGGTGCATCACGCTCCGTAATCTGACCCGGAAATGGATCTTTCGAACTCACCAGTGCTACACCGGACCACAAAGCTCCGCCGAATGGATTTTGGAAGCCCCAAAGGTTAGCGGACGAATTACGGCGCTCGCCCGTGTAAGCCAAGTCCCCTTCAATCGGTGCCGGATTAACGGCAAACGAGCGAAGCTCACACCGGCACAGGGCGGAATTATGCTCCAGAACAAGATCACGATTGCTATACCTTCTTGTCCCAGCGCCTGTGGCGATGCTTTTACCGTCAGAAGAATCTACCGGCATAAAAGACCGTCCCCCTATATGAGTAGCTCCGTTCGATCTCGCTCCATTCCTAGACATCGGCCCCACTAGGATACCACAAATCATAGCAATCCGGACGTGAAAATAACCCCATGCATATGGGGTTATACTTCTGAAAAAAAAGCAATGGTGCATGCACCATTGCTTTTTGACATGGATCAACCTGCGGTAGGGGCAAGCCCCATACAGCCTTATTAGTTAGGAATTTGGCTCACTTTAACCAGGTTTGTGGAACCGGAACGGCCCAGTGGAATACCAGCAGTAATCACGACGAGATCGCCGCCTTGTACCAGACCGGAATCTTTACCACCTTTAAGTGCCGTTTCAAGCAGCTCGTCCGTAGAGGTTGCTACTTGTCCGTAAACCGGTGTTACGCCCCATACCAGAGACAATTGACGCATAGTTCTCTCTTGTGTTGTCACGGCAATGATAGGTGCTTTTGGACGGTATTTGGAAACTACACGTGCAGTATGACCAGTTACCGTGGAAGAAATGATTGCCTTAGCGTTCAGGTCCAGTGCGGAGATCGCAACGGATTGGCTGATCGCTTCAGTTACAGTTGTTTCTTGTGCAAATTGCTGTTTATTGAAGATTTCACGGTAATCCAGAGCGGATTCCGCTTTCTCAGCAATACGGGACATAGTCAGTACAGATTCAACTGGATATTTCCCTGCAGCAGTTTCGCCGGAGAGCATGATTGCATCCGTTCCGTCGAAGATTGCGTTCGCTACGTCACTCGCTTCAGCGCGGGTAGGACGCGGGTTACGTTGCATGGAATCCAGCATTTGGGTTGCTGTGATAACTGGTTTGCCAGCCACGTTGCATTTTTTGATCATCAGCTTTTGAGCCAATGGCACATCTTCAGCAGGGATTTCCACACCAAGGTCACCACGGGCAACCATCAGGCCGTCGGAAACTGCCAAAATTTCATCAAGGTTGTCAACACCTTGTTGGTTTTCGATTTTGGAAATGATTTGAATGTGGGAAGCGTTGTGCTTCTCAAGCAATTCGCGGATTTCCAGAACGTCGCTAGCTTTGCGAACGAAGGAAGCGGCGATAAAATCAATGTCCTGCTCGATCCCAAAAATGATATCGTTGGTGTCTTTTTCCGTAATACCAGGCAACGAGATAGCAACTCCAGGCACGTTAACACCTTTCTTGCTCTTAATCGTTCCGCCGTTGACAATACGGGTCTTGATTTCTGTGCCTTGAATGTCGACAACAGTCAAGCCGATCAGGCCGTCGTCGATCAGAATTGTGGAACCCACTTGAACATCGTTAGGAAGTTCGCTGTATGTGATAGAGATACGGTTTTGGTTACCCAAAATTTCTTCCGTAGTCAGTGTCAGATACTCGTCTTGTACCAGTTCAATTGGTTCTACTTCCAGCTTGCCTGTGCGAATCTCCGGTCCTTTGGTATCGAGCAGGATTGCAACCGTCTTGTTCAGTTCCGCAGATGCCTGACGGATGGTTTTAATCCGGTTTCCGTGCTCTTCGAAATCGCCGTGGGAGAAGTTCAGACGGGCTACATTCATACCAGCCAAAATCAATTTTTTGATATTCTCCAACGATTCACTAGCAGGACCGATCGTACATACAATTTTACTTTTCCGCATTAGGTTATCCTCCGTTTTTTCGTTCTCTCTGTCTCACTTTTTCCAACTACAGAATCTACTATAAGGCTTGTGGTTTGAATAGGAACTTTATCACATGTACCTTTTACTTCGCCCTTATGAATATTACTGCAACTCAGACACAAAATCAATGTTCCAGCGACTTTTTGCTGTAATTTCACGTCGAATTTTCAGAAAATGCCCTTAAAATAAAAATAATCCCGGCATGACACCAGGATTATTTCAATGGTATAAAATGGTTAATGGAAACTTCCAGCAACGTGGCGTTCCAAAATTATAATATGTCAGAAAGTGCAAATTAAAAGCAGGGCATTACTCCTTGCTCAGCACTTCTTCTTCCAGTATCAATTGCTCCTGCTGGGCTTCGGAAAACTCGCCGATTTTGCGGAACTTAAGATAACGATCCTCTTTCAGTTCGCCGCAATCCAGATCCGACAGCTCCTGCAAATGACGCCACAGCGCATCCTTGATCGCTACTGCCGTCGCCTCGTAATCACGATGTGCGCCGCCTTTCGGCTCCGGCACGATCTCCTCGATAACCTCCATGGCGAGCAAATCGTCCGCTGTAATCTTCATCGCTTCAGCTGCTACATCTGCCTTGGAGGCATCTTTCCACAGGATGGATGCCGCACCATTCGGGGAAATCGCTGAATAGATGGCATGCTCCAGCATCAGTACGCGATTCCCGACAGCCAGCGCGAGTGCACCTCCGCTGCCGCCTTCACCAATCACCACACAGATTACAGGAACACTAAGTTGGGACATCTCCAGCAAATTGCGGGCAATCGCTTCGGACTGACCTCTTTCTTCAGCGGTATTGCCGGGATAGGCGCCTTTGGTATCCACAAATGTGATGATTGGACGCTTGAACTTATCCGCCTGCTTCATCAGCCGCAGCGCCTTGCGGAAGCCCTCCGGGTGGGCACTGCCGAAGAAGCGCTGGATATTATCCTTCGTGTCCTTCCCGCGCTGCTGGCCCACTACGGTCACTGGCAAGCCATTCAGCTTGGCGATCCCGCCTACGACAGCCAGATCATCACCGAACATCCGGTCACCGTGCAGCTCGATGAAATCAGTAAAGATCAGATTGATCAGATCGAGCGAAGTCGGACGGCCTTGATGCCGGGCCAGGTGCATTTTTTGGGATGGAGAAATATTGGAGTACACCTCGTTCTCCAGCACCCGGTAACGATCTTCCAGACGTGCAACCTCATCGCTGAAATCGATACCCTTCTCTTCACCAAATTGCTTCAACTCAGCGATTTTTTTACGCATTTCAACCAGGGGCAATTCAAAAGGCAACTCTCCTGCCACCTAAACTCCCCCTTTCACATTATGCAGCTCCAGCAACTTGGAGAGTGTGGCACGCATTTCCTTGCGGTGTACCACCAGATCCAGCTGGCCATGCTGCAGGTTAAACTCTGCCGTCTGGAAATCATCCGGCAGCTTCTGGCGGATCGTCTGCTCAATCACAATCCGACCGGCAAAGCCGAAGACTGCTCCCGGCTCCGCTATAATAATATCGCCAAGGCTGGCAAAACTTGCGGATACACCGCCGGTTGTTGGGTCGGTGATAATGGAAATGTACAGCCCTCCGACTTCGCTAAAGCGAGCCAGTGCAGCACTGGTCTTCGCCATCTGCATCAGACTAAGAATACTCTCCTGCATCCGCGCACCGCCAGAGGTCGAGAAGATCAAGAGCGGTAGTCTTCTCTCCGTCGCCTCTTCAATAGCTCGGGTAATTTTCTCTCCGACAACCGAACCCATACTCCCGGTAAAGAACTCGAAATTCATCACCGCTACAATAACAGGCTGGCCTTCAATGGATCCCTGCCCTGTAATGACGGCATCGGGTTGTCCTGTCTTCAGTTGTTGTTGCTCCAGCTTGGTTGCGTAACCTGGAAATTCCAGTGGATCAACAGAAGTCATCTCGCTGTCAAACTCAATAAACCCTTCCGGGTCAAGTGTAATTGCTATACGCTCAGAAGCGTTCAGTCGCATATGGTACCCGCAGGACGGGCAGACCTTGAGGTTCTTCTCCAGTTCCTTGCTGTACTGGATCGTGCCGCACTTGCTGCACTTGCTCATCAGTCCTTCAGGAATCTCCCGTTTGGGGCGTTCGCCTTCCACCGGGCCGCCGCTTCGCTCCAGACGCTCTGAAGGAATCGTCGCGTACTTCCGTTTTTTCTGAAATAAATCTTTGAACAAGGGTCGCACCTCTTCAGCCGTTTATTTGAGTTATGCAGCTTGCCGCTGTCATATCTGCTTTATAAATAATCATTCAGGGATGCAAAATCAGATTTAGGACTTCCTGCACTTCTTCAAGTTCCCCTGAAGGCACCAGAATCTCAAACTGCTGCTTGGACATATTTACCGGACGGCATTTCACCAGAAATCCTTCTTCCGTAAGCTTGCTCTGAATCATATCCGCCACTCTGGCGGTTGGCGCGATATAGATTACCGTCCACATGCCCTGCAAGGCCTCCCCAATCTTAATTCCCACCCGTATCCCGTATAATGGAATCATGATAACACAGTTCTCTTTTTCCCCGCAACAGGACACCCGCCAGGAATGGAAGACTAGGGCAGACCGGTAAGCTCTGAATCATCCGTTGTTTATTGGTCGCTGCCAGTAGGTCCAGGATAGACTTTTGCCCCTTCGTGACGGTGCGCAATCCGCGCAGAGGCCGCCGCGGCAATGCCCGCCACGAGGTCATCCATGAACACATGAATCCTGCCTTTATCATCGTTCAGTTGGCCGATAATGCCAAGCTTTATTTTATCCAGGTACCCAAATCCGGTGAGACCGATCATCCCGTACACGCTGGTAATACCAAGCGCTAGCGTCTCGTCCACCCCGTACAGCGATTCATCGGCTTCCAGCACAGCTTGCAGCGGCTGCGGCAATTGCTTCTGCTCCGCCAGCTCATCCAGTGCAATTCCTGTCATCAGCGTATACTGTACCTCCCGCTTGCCAAGGACCGCTCTCACACTTGAAAGGCACTCTTCCTCCGTTAAGGCGGGATAATATGCTGACTGCAAAGTATATACAATTTTCGCGATGGACGACAAGGTTACGCCGCGACTCTCCAGTAAATCTATTGCAAACTCCTGATATGACATGATGATGTTCCCCTTTCCGCACAGGATATGCCATGTGGTTTCCTAAATGTATGCGAAAAAGGAGTGAAATGTTCTTATTTTATTCTCACTGTACCTGCACCCAGCATGCTTTCAATGGCTGTGAGCAGGGCCGGAGAGGGATCGATCCGGTAGCTGTCACTGAGCGCGAGCAGCTTCTGCGAGCGCTCGTAGAACAGCACGGTTGCGACAGGCCCCGGATGGGCCTGAAGCAGCCCGTTCAGGCGCGGCAGCAAGCCTGACTCCTCGGTATGCGGCGTGATCTTGATGAACACGCGCTGGCCGTTCTCTGTGGCCGGCGGACGGCTCTGTCCGGAGGCCACAGGCCCCCCCGGCGCAGGCGCAGGCGCCGACGGCGGGGTGGCTGGAGGCGCCCCTGCCGGTCCACCGGCAGCGCCGACGGCACTTGCGGCCGCAGGGCCGCGGGACGGCGCGGAACCTGCCGTCCGCCCCGCAGATGCGGAGCGGCCCCCGCCCTGAGTGCGGGCCGCGGCAGCATTGCGGCGCTGCAGCAGACCGCGCAGCGCATCACCCGAGAGCGGCGCGACCTCCTCGGCGAGCAGCTTGAAGCCTTCGTCTTCCTGCTGCACCTTGGCCCGGAGGGCAAGCAGCGCGCCTTTATCGATCAGGCTGCGGCTTCGCTTCCACACCTCGGGGAACAATACGACCTCGCAGCGCTCGATCTGATCCTCCCACTCGATGAAGGCCATGGCCTTGCCCGCCTTCGTCGTAATTTCCTTAACAGACACGACCATTCCGGCCGTGACAGTCTGACTCTCGTCCGGGACTTCGCTGAGGTCCATCAGCCGCTGGATGCCCTGCTCTTCCAGCAAGCCTGCACTGTCGTCCAGCGGGTGGCCGGACAGGTACAAGCCCAGCAGCTCACGCTCCAGCTCCAACTGCTGCCCTACTGAGAACCGAGGGATATCAGGGTAGCGAATCTCCCAATTGGGAGTCTCGACCAGATCATCGAACAACTGGATCTGCAGTTCGTCCCGCTCCTTGCGCCATTTTACTGCCGCATCCACTGTCTCATCCAGCATGGCCAAAAGCTGAGCCCGATGCCCAGGAAGACGATCGAAAGCACCGGCCTGCACCAGCGATTCCACCACCCGCTTGTTGCAGACCCGTAGGTCCACGCGTCGACAAAAATCGAGTAAACTGTCGAATGGACGCTCCTTGCGGGTCTCCATAATATTCTCCACGGCCAGTGTGCCGACATTCTTCACAGCGGCAAGGCCGAAGCGGATATGCCCCGCGTCCTCGCCAGACACCGGAGTGAACAGCACGCCGCTCTCGTTGACATCCGGCGGCGTAACACCGATTCCCATCCGGCGGCATTCCAGCACGTATTCCGCCACCTTCCGGTGGGTTCCCATCACTGCAGTCAGCATGGATGCCATGAACTGCACCGGATAATGGTGCTTCAGATAAGCTGTCTGGAAAGCCAGTACACCATAAGCGGCAGCGTGAGCGCGCGGGAAGCCGTAATCCGCAAAGCGCACAATCATGTCATATACGGCGTTGGCATCCTCTTCGGTGTAACCCTGCTTCAGACTGCCCTGCACAAAGTGACTGCGTTCCTTGTCCAGCGTCTCCCGCTTCTTCTTCGACACCGCACGGCGCAGCAGATCTGCCTCTCCAAGCGAGAAGCCTGCCATCAGGGAGGCAATCTGCATAATCTGTTCCTGATAGACAATAATGCCATACGTATCCGACAAAATCGGCGCCAGATCAGCATGCGGGAATTCCACCTCTATATGACCATGCTTACCGGCGATAAACTTCGGAATGAACTCCATTGGACCCGGACGGTATAGCGCGAGAACTGAAATTACATCCTCAAAACCGCTTGGTCTCAGATCCTTCAGCACCCGTCTGACACCAGCCGATTCCAGTTGAAAGACCCCTGTGGTCTCACCGGCTCCCAGCATTTCATAAGTCCCGGGATCATTGTCTGGAATCAACCGGAAATCGGGAGGACTGCCGGTCATTTCCTTGATCCAGTTCATCGTCCGCTCAATAATCGACAAAGTCCGCAGGCCCAGAAAGTCCATTTTCAACAAACCAACGCTCTCCAAATGCTCCATGGAATACTGCGTCAAGGCTGTACTTTCATTGCCCTCTTGTAGCGGTACTGCATCCGTCAGCGGTCCCTTGGAGATCACAACCCCTGCAGCATGGGTCGAAGCGTGGCGAGGCATGCCCTCGACCTTCATCGCCATATCTAGCAGTTCCCGTGTTCTCAAGTTAGTCTCATACATCGCCTTCAGATCCGGGGATGTCTCCAGCGCCCGGGCAATGCTGATGCCGAGTTGACCCGGAATAAGCTTCGCAGCCTTATCCACCTCGCCGTAAGGCAGGTTGAGCACCCGGCCCACGTCGCGCACCGCCGCCCGTGCAGCCATCGTACCGAACGTAATGATCTGCGCCACATGCTCACTGCCGTATTTATCCACGACATAGCTGATAACCTCGTCACGCCGTTCGTCGCTAAAATCGATATCAATATCCGGCATGGTGATCCGTTCGGGATTCAGAAAGCGCTCAAAGAGCAAATTATATTTAAGCGGGTCAACATCAGTAATCCGCAGCACATAGGCTGTCAGGCTGCCTGCGGAGGAACCCCGGCCCGGCCCGGTGGCAATACCCTTCTGGTGACAATAAGCGATAAAGTCCCACACAATTAGGAAATAATCGCTAAAGCCCATGTTCCCGATGACACCCAGTTCATAGGCCAGTCTCTCTTCGGCTTGCTTTCTTTGTTCCGGCGATTCCCACAATGGCGTATCTCCGTACCGTTCCTCAAGTCCCTTTCCGCAGAGCTGCTGCAAATAGGAAGCAGCATCCATCCCTTCCGGCAATGGCGAGTATGCTGGCAAAATGTGATTGCCAAAGACCAGCTCCAGATTGCACTTGTCTGCAATCACAGCCGTGTTGGCAATAGCCTGCGGCACATGCGGGAACAACGCCGCCATCTCTTCTCCGCTCTTCAGATACAGCTGATTGGAGCCTATCTTCAGCCGCTCCTCGTCATCCACAGTCTTGCCCGTGCCGATGCAGATCAGTACATCCTGCACCTCAGCATCCGCTTTGGTCAGATAGTGGGCATCATTGGTTACCACAAGGGGAATCTCGCATTCCGCGGCAAGCGCAATCAGCTTCGGATTCACTCGTTTCTGTTCAGCAATACCATGATCCTGCAGCTCCAAATAGAAGTCTTCGCCAAAAATCTCTTTATACCGCAGTGCCGCCCGGCGCGCTTCTTCATCCCTGCCATGCAGCAGATGCTGCGGTACTTCACCACCCAGACAAGCACTGAGACAAATAATGCCCTCCGCATGTGCGGCAAGGGCATCCATATCTATCCGCGGTTTATAGTGATGGCCCTCCAGATGTCCGATAGAGACCAGCTTCATCAAGTTTCGGTACCCGATCTCGTTCTTAACGAGCAGGATCAAATGATAAATGGGTTGGTCCTTGCGGCTACCCCGTTCCCGGCGTGAACCAGCCGTCAAATAGGCTTCGCAGCCGATTATAGGTTTGATGCCTTTCGCTAGGCAAGCTTTATAAAAGGGAATGGCCCCGTACATCACTCCATGATCCGTAAGCGCCAGCGATGTCATGCCGTATTCGCTGGCCCGGCGCACAAGATCGGTAATCCGCGCCGCTCCGTCCAGTAAACTGTATTCGCTGTGCACATGCAAATGCACGAAAGAGCTCATGATCCCACTTCCTTCCACTCCAAAAATCAAACATAATATGAAACTATTTTATCATATTAGAGGGGGACACGCCCATAGAATGGAGAGTGAGCATAGGGACAGGCCGAGGCAGAGGATGGCCGCGTTCCGGAAAGGGGCTATTATGAGCATTTTTTTGAGCAAGGCTGTCCTTGATTTCTTTATCGCCTGCGGAATTGTCCTCGGCGGAGCGATGCTCGGAGGCATCGGTGCTGTTCTCTCCCTTCAACCGCCTACAGATACCATGCTGGACGTGGCCAACCGGATCAAAATTTGGGCGCTTGCCGCCGCGGTGGGCGGAACGATCGATCCCATGCGGGTCATCGAAAGCAATGTATTTGACGGCAATCTGTCTCCGGCGATCAAGCAGATCCTCTATCTTGTCTTCGCTTTTCTTGGCGCTCATATGGGCAGTGAACTAGTCAAATGGGTCTGTGGCAGGGGGTAGTGATGTGAGGATTCCGCCCTTTCACCGCTACCGCCGCTTCTCGCAAATTATCGCCATATTTGTGCTGGGAATGGTCGCAGGGAGCGTTGTATACAACGCAATTTTTCATATGGGATATAATGTGCTGTGGGTGCAGAATCAGGATCTGCTCGTCCAGAATGAACAGTACCGTAAGGATATAGAGACCCTTAAGAAATACAACAACAGCTCTACAGTCATCCGGGAAATCAAGCTCCGAGCCGAGGAAGGCAAGACCAAGGAGGGGGAGCCAGTCATGGACCCTGCCAGTGTGAAGGAGATCATCAGTAAAATGAGCAAGGACCTCGCACCGATGCGTGGCCGCAGCATGTTCGAAATTGATACGGATGGCAAGCTGGCCCGCCTTCTGCTGGACGGAAAGCTCTACATTGTACGAGACAAAGAATATGCCGTACGCATCCGCACGATGCTTGTCATGGAAGGCGTGCTGCAAATCTGGGTGGAAATCAATCCTTACAAGCGCAGCTGAGGACAATCATGATACAATAAAAGGCAGCGGCAGGCGTTCATCCTCGAACCCTGCAAACCGACTCTCGTAGACCTGAAAAGGAGCTGCCTGACCATGATTATGTTCGTCAAGTACACGTTATTCATTCTGCTGGTCGCCTTTGTCATCGGCGCGGCCTACTACAGCTTCGCTTCCCGCCGCAGCGCGGACCCCGTGGATCGCGGACTCAAAAAATCCTTCATGAATATGCTGCTGGGCGCGATGCTCTTAACCTTGGCCATGATGTCCATGTTCCTCTACCGCGGTTCCACCGTCGGCATCATTGTCGAGGCTGCCTTCCTGATCATCGGCATCTTCAATCTGTTCTCGGGGCTGCGCAGCTTCGGGCATTACAGCCGTCTCAAGATAGCAGCCGAAGACGAGGCCACAGCCCAATCTGCGGGCTCTAAACGCTGATTACAGAGCCAAATGCATACGTTAAATGGGGCTATCCCGAAACTAGGTATATTCCTTGGTGAAATGCCCATCAGCTTAAAAAATAATGCAAAAAAATAGAACATGGCGGTGCTCAGGAAGTTCCTGGACCCGCCATGTTCTATTTTGACCGAAGCTCCCCTGTTGCGGTCGATGCTCCCTGTTATGGTTGACGTCCTCCCCTGTTGCGGTCGGAGCCCCCTGTTCTGGTCCACGCCTCCCCTGTTGCGGTCGATGCTCCCTGTTGCGGTCGACGTCCTCCCCTGTTGCGGTCGGAGCCCCCTGTTCTGGTCCACGCCTCCCCTGTTGTGGTCGGCGCTCCCTGTTCTGGTCCACGCCTCCCCTGTTGCGGTCGGCACTCCCTGTTGTGGTCGACGTCCTCCCCTGTTGCGGTCGGCGCCTTGCTTGAGCAAGGGATGATCAAGCTAGAACCATTCGGCCTTTAGCCGTGCAGATCCGGTAAAGTAGAAATGGATGTCATGCAGCGCTTAAACAACTGGATATTCTCCCGTTAATTTTCCGAAAATAGAGTGTCTCCAAAAAATAACAGGAAATACTCCTGTTATTCTCCAGGATCCCTCTGGATTTTCCTATACAAGGGAAAAACAACTGGAGAATTTCCCTTTAATTCGAGTAAAACCCTTGAAAAGGGAGAATTAACGGTATTTTTTCCTGCTAAATCAAAGCCAAGCTTTAAATGTAGGACATGAGGACGCACCGCTCTCTGACCAGCACGCCATGCTGCGCTACATGTGTACGGAGGTGCACGGTCCCCTTTTATTTATAATTCATCTCCGGAATCTGTACCTTCAGAGCCAGTTGCCCTTATCCGTGGTCGATCGATTGCAGCATCAGCACAGCCTTGGCTACGAGCGTATCCTGGTGACTGATCTCAATCTCGATCTTGCAGGTCCGGCGGCTGCTCTCCAGCAGCTTCGGCATAACAATTACAGAATGCTCAATTTGCACCGGCCGAATGAAGTAGGTGGACATATTGTCCAGCACATAGTCATTGCCGGTGATGTCCTTGGCCGCTTTGAACGCAGACAGGGTCATCAGCGTAGACAGCACTCCCTCCGATATCGTCCCAAGATCCGTTGCCATCTGCGGGGTGATGAAGCCGTGAAAGAACAAATGCCCCTCCTCGTCCCGCTCTTCCGCGAATCCGTTCCAGATGAGATGGTCGAAGGTCTCGCCAAGCTGTGGCTGATTGCGAACATCCCGCAAGCTCTGCAGCACTTCCTTACGAGTCAGTGAGCCGACCAGCTTGCGGTTGCGGTCCACAATCGGCAGGAAGTCGATCCCTTCCCACATCATGATCTGAGCCGCTGATGCCAAGGAGGTTTGCAGCCCGGCAGTGACGGGATTGCGAATCATCGCCTTCTCAATATTTTGCCCTGCCGTCAAGGTCTCCACATCACGGCGGCCGATGATGCCAATGACGCGGTTCCATTCATCAGTTACCGGGAACCGCTGCTCCCCGCTGTCCTGGGACAGCTGAAGCAATTCGCCGGCTGTACTGGATATTTTCAGCGTATGCAGCCTGGGCCTGCTATCCAGAATATCCTCCACGAGCATGATTTTCTTCTTAATCAGCCTGTCGAAAATCGCCCGGTTAATCATCGATGCGACCGTAAAGGTATCATGTCTGGACGAAATCACCGGCAGATCCAACTGGTCAGCCAGTGCTTTAACCTCGCGGCTTGTTCCAAAGCCCCCCGTGACCAGCACCCCGGCCCCTTGTTCCAGCGCCAGCGAATGGACATCATCACGGTTCCCGACAATCAGCAGACTGTCTGCATCGATATAACGAATCATCGCGTCGACCTTCATCGCCCCGATGACATACTTGTGCAAATGCTTGTTCAAGCCGCCCGCGCCGCCCAGCACATGGCCCTCGACAATATCCACAACGTCTCCGAAGGTGAGCTGCTCGGAAATATTGCGCGGCTTCTTCTCCACCCGAACGGTGCCGATCCGCTCCTTGGTAATTACAATGCCGAGGTTCTCAGCTTCCTTGACGGCCCGGTACGCCGTACCCTCGCTGACGGCCAATTCTTTTGCCAGTTTGCGGACCGATATCTTGGTACCGACCTTTAGACTTTCAATGTGCTGCAGCAGCTGTTCATGTTTGGTAATTGCATCGCCTTGACCTTCCAACTGTTACACCCCCATGACCCGATCTGTACTATACTGTTCTATTATACACGGGGAGAAAGCCCTAGTTCAACAGGGTTTCAGGGCTCGGTCAGAGAGAAATCCGGGATACTCCATGCAACCTCAAAAACCCCCTGCGCTCACCATTATGGTGAATTCAGGGGGTTGTCCTGCGGCAATCTATCATTTTTGCACGACTCTCTTCTCCTCATACCACCGGCCCCAGGCTGCAATCTTCTCCTTACGTACAGCCTCCAGCCGCTTCTGCTTCTCCTCATCCACCCCAATAATAAAGTGCAGATGAGCAGCAATGACCAGAAAAGCAAAGACCGACCAAACAACCCCAAATCCGAACACCCAGCTCGGCCCATTGGCCAGCGACAGCTTCGGAATAGCGTACAGCAGCATAGCCAGTGCTATGATCAGGTAAAGACTGTGCTTGAACTTATTTCTTTTTTTCATGGAAAACAGCTCCTTGTCCAAAGTTTATTCACAGTGGCCGTGTGAATCTATATCTCTACTCTATGAACACAGAGCCGGAAATATGAGACAAGTCTACAAAAAACTTATCTTTGACTTTCAGGACTGGTATAATCTGTAACTGAAGAAGGTATAGCCCTATAGTACATAACGACCGCTGCACTTCATCCAATCAGAGAGGCGTGGAATGCCATGAACAGAGCCTTTACCCATACCGAATACGTTATTCGTAAAAAAGTATTCTCCGTCCTGGGGGCCAAACTCCATATCTATGACAGTGCAGGAGAGCTGGTCTTATACTCCCATCTTAAAGCGTTCAAACTCAAGGAAGATATCTCCATCTATACGGATGAGAGTATGTACAAAGAACTTCTGCGCATCAAAGCCCGCAGCATCATCGACTTCGGGGCCACCTATGATGTGCATGACACTGAAACCGGAGAACATCTCGGTGCATTGCGGCGCAAGGGATTCAAATCGATTTTAAAGGACGAATGGACCATCCTCGACAGCCATGACCTGGAGATTGGAAAAATCAAGGAGGAGAGCATCGCTATGGCGCTGCTGTGTCGAATCTTCCCTATCATTCCCCAGAATTACAATGTCGTGGTAGACGGGATATCCATTCCAGTGTTCCGCCGGAACTTCAATCCGTTCGTGTCCAAAGTGACCGCCGATTTTGCGGACGACAGAAAAACCATGATCGACCGAAGGCTCGGCATAGCTGCGGGCATTCTGCTCTGTGCTATTGAGAACAAGCAGGAATAAACGAGTGAACTTCTTTGATTACAGTTTGTTTGTCAGAATTGTCTATTAGCACACTAAACTATGTTGGGTTCATCTCAAAGTGGAATCCATTTCAAAATTAGTGGCTGCTTCTTCCGGTAACGGACTCCAAAGACTTTATTGACTAGAGATTCCCCCCTTCAAGAAGCTAACGGACCCCAGAGACCCTATGCATAGACATCCTGTTCAAAATCCGCTGTTGGGGACGAAATAACGTCACCTGTGTCCATTACATTTTTCAGGAGTAGTTTTATGCGGTAATAACGACTCTACGGTCCGTTAGCCCACACGTGCAGTCTTCAACCTACAGTGGTTAGTCCGCATATGCAGTCTTCAGCCTACAGTCGTTAGCCGACACGTGCAGTCCTCAACCTACAGAACGTTTGCTTACACGTACAGCCTTAAACCTACTGTTCGTTAGCTCCCACAGGCAACTTTAACCTTCTGAACGAATTGTTTGGTCAGGTTATTTTAGCAAGCAGGAATAATGACGTGAACCTCTTTGCTGTGTATTGTCATGTATTTTCTCACTAAAAAAAAGGGTACTCCCCAGGCTTTCGCCGAGGGAGTACCCTTTTTTTATATGACACGTAGAATGCTAAGGATTAGCCCAGTTCTCCGTAAAGCTCCTGCAAGCTCTCCGTAATAATCTTGTTTACGTCCTCGATCACTACGCTTAGGCGACGTTCTGCATCGAACAGGCGACGGATGCCGAGATTCAGGTTCAGCACCTCAAACAGCTTCTCCATCTTCTCCATTTCTTCTTGTGCCGGCATCTCTCCACTCATCATACGCTGCTGCATTTCTGCCTGGTTCTGGCGGAAGCTCTCCAGCATCGCTTTACCTTCAGGGTCAGCATCAACCAGCTTCATCGCTGCAGAAATATCTGCCACCTCGCTGCTATCTTTGATGGCCCGTGCCAATTCATGTGCTTTGTCATAAACGTTCATTACTTCATTCCTCCTAGATTGTTATTAAAAAAATAGGTCAATCACCAAGGGTCAGATGTCTCCATATGATGAATGATATGCAACCCTTAGCTATCAATTTGCCGGCATCATGCTACCGGAAGGAGATCCAAGATGTCTAAGCTCAAGATCCCTGTCCAAACGGTCCAATCGAGCATCCTGCAGGAAAATGCCCTCATGCTTGGAGACCGATCCATGAAAAGATTGAAAATTCCGGCACACGGTACGCTTCAGCTCGCCTTCGGCTCATTCCGGCAGGACGTAACCGTCATTCCGGTTCCAAAGTCCGACGGTTTGCGCATAAGTGAGGGGCTGGCGGGGCGGGCCGGATTTAAATTCCGGCATAAACTTAACGTCTCCTACAGCACGGGTAGCCGCACCCTCCGGCTTGGACCATTGATCGGCGTTCTTGTCAGCCGCCACTATCCCGATCAGCCCGATCGGCTGTTTGGAGCCATCACGATGTTCTGCCGGGAATTGACCAATGCCTGCCATGCACAGGGAGCCTATGTATATTTCATTACCCCTGAAGCGCTGGAGACACCCAGTTCTTCCATTCAGGGCTGGGTATACGAAGAGGGCTGGCGTAAGCGAAGTCTGCCCATTGCCGATGTCATCAACAACCGACTCACCACGCGCAAGGTAGAGAACAAACCTAGCGTACAGCATTTCCTGGCCGATGTAAAATCACGCTACGGCACACATTTCTTCAACGAAAAATTCCTTGACAAAACAGAGGTGTTCGAAGCATTGAAACAGGATACCTCCTTGCAGCGGTACTTGCCAGAATCTCATATGCTGACCGGTTCTGCCGTTCTGAAGAGAATGTGCAGTCATTACCAGAGCGTCTTCCTGAAACCTGTACGCGGAAGTCTAGGCAAGGGTATCCTCCGCATTTCCAGGGAAGAAGGCGGCGGATACCGGCTGCAGTCCACCACACCTATGGGTACCCGCAAGCAGTCCTACCCCAGTCTTACGAAGCTATTTCAGGCCATCGCCCCCAAAATGAAAAGCACCCGTTACCAAATCCAGCAGGGCCTTCCGCTGATGGAACTGGGTCGGAGGCCTGTCGATTTCCGGGCTCTGGTGCAGAAGAATGGCACTGGCAAATGGGGTGTTACTTCCATCGTCGCCCGTACGGCTGGCAACAATCATTTCGTGTCGAATCTGGCGCGGGGCGGTACTCTCAGCACCGTCCGGGAAGCGGTGAACAAAAGCAGCCTTCCTTCCGGTGTGAAGGATAGTGTGCAGCTCGGATTGCCCCGAGCCGCCCTTGCTATAGCCCGCGGGATAGAGAGTCATATCCCCGCTCACTTCGGTGAACTTGGAATCGATCTGGCCCTCGACCAATCCGGCCGGATCTGGCTTCTGGAAGTGAACTCCAAGCCATCCAAGAACGACAACACACCGCTGAACGATCAAAAAATAAGACCGTCCGTCAAACAAATGGTTCTGTACTGCCGTTACCTGGCCGGTTTATAAGGAGGACCTCATGGAGACATCGGCACTAGGGTTTCTTGGCGTCATGACAGGCCGCCACAGCGGCAGCCCTCCTATCGCAGAGCCCGCCTTTTGTAGTCAGCTGTGCCAGGCCGCCCCACTGTTCAATCTGGGTGTCCTCGTCTTCCAGCCTGAAGGAGTAGCAACAGACGGATCAAGTGTTACCGGGTATGTCTGGCAAGACGGGATCTGGCAGAACGTTACGACCGCACCGCCAGATGTTGTCTACAACCGCTGCTTCTACAGCAGCCGGGAGGAACGGCAGGAAGCATCGGCAGCACTAGCTGCCCTTCCCCGCTCATTGCCTTGGTCCCGTGGACTGCCCGACAAATGGAGCGTCTACAAGATTTTGAAGTCTATTCGCAGAACGGCTCCGCTACTGCCCGAGACCCGGATCTATACTGGCCGGGACAGACTAGGCACCATGCTCGCAGAGAGAGAATACGGCGTATTCCTGAAGCCCAGGGCCGGTTCGCATGGCAAGCGCACATTACATGCCAGGTTGATTCATGGAGGCACAGGGGGGCTTCGCGTGAGTGGCCGGGACGGTGCCAACACACCGTTCCATCTTGTTTTTGCCAGCGGGCAGGAAGGTCTCGACTGGATACACGACTTCATCGATTCACGCCGCTATATTATACAACCTTATCTGCACCTCACTGGCAGCACAGGTCAGCCGTTCGACGTTCGTGTTCTTATGCAGAAAGACGGCAGTGGCGTGTGGGGACTCACCGGTATGGCCGTCCGGCTCGGCAGCAAGGGGACACTTACCTCGAACCTGCACGGCGGAGGAACTGCCGTTTCTCCATTGCCCTTCCTGACAGCAGAATACGGCTCGGCAGGCAAAGAAATCTTGGAAGAGCTGGCCAGTTATGCAGCCTTCCTGCCGCCTGTGCTGGAGAATGCCTGCGGCAGACTTGGCGAGCTCGGCCTCGACTTCGGGATTGACGAAGGCGGACGAATCTGGCTGCTCGAAGCCAATTCCAAGCCGGGGCGATCCGTGTTCCGTCTGACAGGCGACCGCCGGGCGGTCAGACTTTCTGCTGAAAACCCGCTGCGTTACGCCCGCCATCTGCTACTTTCAAGGCGTGGGCAGCCGACATGGCCACCACTGCGACTTCATTCACACGGGAATAAATCAATGATTCCTAAGGAGGATTCATAAATGGGTCTCACTTTTTGCAATGTCCATTTCACCAAACAGCCCCAGAGAGTCGTATATGTATCGGGCTCGCTGATGAAAAGCCTGAAGCTATCTGGCAAGAAAAACATCCGCCTACGGCTGGGTAAGGATACGATTCCGGCGATCATCAAACCCATCAAGCGAGCCGGCAAGCATATGTTCCTCGCCTCTGGTGTGAAGAGCGCCATCAAGGTTCCGAAGTCGGGCGGCATTTACCTGCGCAATTTGGAGAACGATGAGGTGCAGCTCGGGCCGCTGGTCGGTATATTGTCCGACGGACCGACTTCCTCTTCCCAGCCCTTCGGTTCCCGCACAGGATTCATCAAACAACTGCTGCGAGAAGGAAGCAATAAATGCTATATTTTTGCCTTCACCCCACGCGATATCAATTGGCAGCAGGAACAGATATACGGTTATTTCCTAACCTCAAGCGGCAAATTCGAACGCAAAATGGTGCCGCTGCCTGATGTCGTCTATAACCGGCTTCCCAGCAGAAGAGCAGAAACCTCACCCTACATCAACCAACTGCGGGAACGGTTCATGCGCAAGAAGATCCCCTACTTCAACTGGAGCTTCTTCAATAAATCCGATATTTATAGGCTGCTGGAGAACGATTCAGCGGCGAACCGCTACGTGCCGGAGACCCACACCTATCCCGACGTAGATAAAATGCGTGACATGCTGGACCGTCATCATTTCGTATATTACAAACCGTCGGCAGGCAGTCTGGGGCACGGCATATACCGGCTTACCTATTTACCGAAAAAGGGCTATTTTGCCCGTTACCGTAAGAACGGCAAGAACGTGCTGCTGCGCTTCTCAAGCTTCGAGAGCCTGATGCGTATGCTGCGGGGCCGCCACGGTCAGCAGCTTCAGAATTATATCGTGCAGCAGGGCATTCGCCTCATTGAAATTGACGGCTGCCCTATCGATTTCCGGTTTCATATGCACAAGAATGGCAGTAACCAGTGGGTTGTCGTAGGCATCGGCGCCAAGAAAGCCGGACGCGGTAGCGTCACTACCCACCTCAAGAATGGCGGTGCGCTGCTCACGCCACAGCAGGCGCTTGGCCGTGTATTTGGAAGCAAGGCCGATGAGGTGCTTCAGCGTGCCAAGGGTACTGCTATCAAACTGGCAGAGTCGCTGGAAATCCAGCACCGGCATCTGCTGGGCGAGATCGGCTTCGATCTCGGGATCGACCAGGACGAGGAAATCTGGATGTTCGAGGCGAATGCCAAGCCCGGACGCTCTATCTTCCGCCACCCTTCCCTGCGCGCTGAGGGCAGAGCTTCCATCGAGCATATTTTGGAACATTGCCTGTATCTCAGCAAATTCCGCAGGAGGGATGAGCCTTGAACACCCGCATTCCCGATGAGAGCAAGCCCATTATCGCCATTCTCACCACCAGTGACAAGCGACTGAAATTTTGTGGAAATCGCAGTAATTTCCGCGATATTATCCGTACGGGCAAAGAACTGGGCTACCTTGTATACGTAGTTACGGTCCGTGATCTCAAGTTGGAGGAACGGTTCATCAACGGTTTCATTCCTTCTCCCAGTGGCAAGCAGTGGTACAGCATCCCTGTACCACTGCCACAGGTCATCTATAATCGGGTGGCAAACAGGGAAAAGGAAGAGCTAAAGCCGGTGGCCCGCAAAATTGCCCAATGTCTGGAGCATCCAGACATCCATCTGTACAATCCGTATTTTTTCAACAAATGGAATTTGTTCGAATGGCTGCACAGCTCCCGCTTCACCTCGAAGCATGTGCCCACGACCCGCCGACTGCGCAGCCCGGGCACCTTGACCGCCATGCTGAAAAATCATGATAGTCTCTACCTGAAGCCCGAGAGCGGCAAAGCTGGTAAAGGCATCATGCGGCTGAAATATCTTGCGGATACGGCACTGCCCTACAGGCTGCAAATCCAGACCGGCAGAAAAAATGTCACCTACAAAACAGCTTCCATGGAACGCCTCTGGAGTCGCATTAGTAAAGAGAAGGGATCGGCTCGCTATATCGTCCAGCAGGCTATTGACCTGGCCACACACCGCGGACGTCCCTTCGATCTCCGCGTGCTGCTGCAAAAGAACAGCCGGGGTAACTGGGGCGTAACAGGCATCGGCGCAAGGCTGGCTGGTGCCCGGAGCATCACCACACATGTACCGCGCGGCGGCACCATCGAAGAACCCTCCAGCATGCTGGAGGGTACCTTCAGTACCGAACGGGCTGCGGCCATTCTCAAGAGTGTGCCCACGACAGCTCTGTTAATGGCCCGCCAGATCGAGCGAGCCTCCGAGTATAGACTGGGGGAAATGTCCATGGATCTTGGAGTCGACCATAACGGAGGCCTCTGGTTCTTCGAGGCTAATTCACGACCGATGAAATTCGATGAACCGGCGATTCGCAAGCTATCGCTGGAACGGATCTTCCAGTACAGCCAGCATCTGTCCCAGCTCCCCGATTAAACTTGCCTGAAGGAAGTGACAAAGACATGCAAATCTCTTCCATTTATGACACATCCCCTGCACAGTGGACTGCTCGGCTGGACGGCCTGCTGCATTTTATCCGGCAGCACGGTGATCGGAGGATCACGCTCCAGGGTTACCGGGCACTGGCTGCATTAACACCCGAGCAGCTTGCCCTACCTGGTGTCTCGCTGCTGATCGCTACCGTGCGCGGCCAGCATGGCCGCCAGCTCGCAGGCCTGAGCTTCGTGTCCGGCTTCGGCAAGGAAGCATGCCTTGTCGCTGTCCATCCACTCTACCGGGGAAAGCATACCGGCTCTTCGCTTCTAACGGCTCAGCTGCAACGCCTCGGCAGACTGGAATGCAGTGTCGCTAGTGACAATACCCCCAGCCTGAAGATGTGCTTCCGTGCCGGCTTGGCTGCCGTGGCTCTTACCACCGGGCCGACCGGCAAGCCTACGCTTGAGCTGCGTTCGCCCGAACATACGGGAAGTACTACCATCTCTACACAAGAAGGTGAACTACTGTGTCGCAACCCGTCTTAGGCATTCTTACGCTATATCTGAACGATGCCAAGCAGCTCGAAGAAAAAAGTGTGTATCGGAGGATGATTATTGAAGGCGGCAAGCTCGGATTGGATGTGTTTGTCTTTACGCCTATGGATGTACACGCCTCGAAAGAGCAAGTTTACGCGATGGTCTATGACCCCAAAACCGGAAAATGGTCCCGCAAGTGGCGGGCCTTGCCGGCT
Source organism: Paenibacillus sp. NPDC058177 (assembly GCF_042883835.1). Taxonomy (NCBI): domain Bacteria; kingdom Bacillati; phylum Bacillota; class Bacilli; order Caryophanales; family Paenibacillaceae; genus Paenibacillus; species Paenibacillus sp. NPDC058177. The sequence continues at coordinate 408,030 of NZ_JBHVVB010000005.1, forward strand.
ATGATCTTTGATCGCTGCCGTATCCAGAAAAGCGTCCGCTTCCAGCAGCTTCTTCGCTTCCGCGCCCGCTACAATCATCTGACTTTTCTAAACCGGCCATTGCGTAACAAATGGACCATCCACCAAACCTTTTCGCAAAAGCAGCGTTTCCGGCAACATCTTCCGGAGACGCTACTCTATCAGTCTTTCACTGATCTCAAACGGATGCTGAGAAACCATTCCGTCGTCTATATCAAGCCGATTAACGGCACCGGCGGACGCGGCATTCTTCGTATCGAGAAGAAGGCTAGTGCACAAGGCATCTTCGATATTCAGGGCCGCCGGCAGAACCGCCGCATTATCTCCCCCCGCAAGGTCTCGCTCTCCCAGCTTGACAGTGTAGTCCGCCAGTGGTGTATTGGAACTACCTTTCTTGCACAGCAGGGCATTCCTTTGCGTCTGCCGAGCGGACGCTTCCATGATTACCGCATGCTGGTTCAGAAGAACGGGTATGGGGTTTGGGAGCTGACGGGGATGGCCGGACGTGTCGGTGCGGCGCGCAGCGTAACCTCTAACCTGCATGGCGGCGGCCATGCTGTTCGAGCTGAGAAGCTGCTCAGGGGGTGGCTCGGCAGTCAGGAGAAAGCCGTGAAGGTGATGAAAACGGCCGAGAAGCTGGGGATCGAAGCTGCTGCCTATCTGGAGGACTGCTTCAGCTCCCTCTGCGAGCTAGCCCTGGATCTTGCCATTGACCGTGAAGGGAAAATCTATATCCTGGAGGTCAATCCCAAGCCCGCCCGCGAGGTCTTTCTCCGGTCCGGCGACACCGAAACGTACCGTAAATCGCTGGTACGACCGCTGGAATATGCGCTGTGGATTCACAGGAATAAGGAAGCTCCGGCGGCTTCCAAAGTCACCGAAGAATAGGGAGGTACACTCCCTCTCCCTCCATGTCTCTCCCTCGCTTCTTTCCCATTCATCACTGAAAGAGCCTCAGCCCGAAATACACGGACTGAGGCTTTTTCACTTGTTTAACTGCTATTGCTATCATCCGCAGCCAGTACGGGCGGAAGCTACCATCGTATTTTGTATGAAAATATAATTAAATCAGTCAAACTGCTTTATTCCGCATTGTCATAAAGCTCCAGCAGCTCGGCAATAGAATTGATAATCACATCGGAGCCCTTCAGCTCATCCTGACGTCCGAAGCCTGCGTAGGCACAGCCAATCACGGTCTGCCCGTTTCCTTTACCCGCCTCTACGTCAGATGAACGGTCTCCCACCATCCATGCGCTGCCAATTCCATGGTTGTCCAGCAGAATGCGCACCAGGTCAGTCTTGGTTGCTGTTCCTTGCCCGCCTGCACTGTACAAGCCCTCGAACAGCTCCTTCAATTCATGCACCACTACAATACTGTGGATGTAGTCCTGTAAGCCGTTGCTGGCAACGAACAGACGCACACCACGCTCTTTTAATGCCATCAGCGTCTCTGCCACCTGCGAATAAAGCAGCGTATTCCCAGCCTCCAGGCCTTCAATCTCCAACTGCAGCAGCAGTTCATCCGCGCGGCGATGTACATGCTCCCCCGCCTCCGGCATTACAATCTTCCAGATTTGATCCAGCAGCATACCAAGACTTCCAAGGATACGTTCCTCCGGTGGTGTTGGTCCTGTATATAATCCCTCCTCGCGCAAAATGTCGAACATTTTGTGATAGGCCGGCAACAGCAGGCTTTCCGTCTGGAACAAGGTCCCGTCCATATCGAAGATGACCGCTTCCGGCTTCTTCAACTGCGGGATTTGTCCGTTCTGCTCAAACCTGTTTTTTTCTTGACTCATGAAGTAACTCCCTTCTTGTGCTGTATTTATGCATTCTATGATATAAGAAAGCCAGCGGGATAGCGATGGATAAATTCATCTTGCTTTGTTTATATCAATATAAGATAGATCTATTATACATAGATGGATATATATAACTTATATAACATATATAACTTCTATATCTTATATATCTTCTATAGCTTCGCCAAAGCACCTGGTTTAAAATGTTGGAGCTCACGCACGGAAGGGAGCTAACGGACCGTATTGCCGTTATGTGCAAATAAAGCTGCTTCTGGAGCTTGCAACGGACTCAGAGGGCGCTATTTCCCCCAAACAGCTGATTTGGAGCAGGATTTCTGCCCATAGCGTCTCTGGAGTCCGTTAGCTTCCTGAAAGGTTTTCTGATTAGGCAATAAAGGCTCTGGAGTCCGTTACGAGACAAAGCGACTGTTGAGGTTGAGGTTAATGTTGGTGTTGGTGTTGGTGTTGGTGTTGGTGTTGGTGTTGGTGTTGGTGTTGGTGTTGGTGTTGGTGTTGGTGTTGGTGTTGGTGTTGGTGTTGGTGCAAATGTTGAGATTAAGTTGATGTTCATGCAAATATTGAGGTTGAGGTCAATCCATCAAGGGAGCACCCTAATATCCCTTTTAGAGCATGACAAAAGGCCGGTCAGCAAGCACAATATTGTGCTGCGAACCGGCCTCTTTAGGCTGAACATTCCCGGACTGGCCGGAAACTGAATTAGATTCTGTCGAAACTTGAAATTAGCTCATCGAGAACATCTTTGCTGACCATTTTACCTTTGAAGTTGATCAGGTTTTCCGCACTGCCGGAGAAGATGCAGGTAGGCTCATATTTTCTGAGAATGATCTTTTCGCCATCAACGAAGATTTCGAGCGGGTCTTTTATGTCAATTCCCATTGTTCTACGCAGTTCAATTGGAATTACGATACGTCCCAGTTCATCTACTTTTCTTACAATTCCTGTTGCTTTCATCTTAAGTATCCTCCCTTGAAATAACACCTAAATAATCACTAGAGTTAAAAGCTATCAAAGCTTCTATAAAGTAGTAATGATTACGCCATATCTGCATTGTAAGGTGCTATTTCTTTCCTGTCAATTTTATTTCTACATTTTTTGATATTTATCGACAACATTTTCGACAAAGATACGCGTTTATTCGACAAAGTTAAGATTTCGTAACTTATTTTATATGAAAATAGCTTTCATTGAAAGCTATTTATGGAAAATATATAAATTGCTCATACATCATTTACATTGCACTAGATAAATCCATTAAAAATGCATCGCTATCCATCGACTTCTCTCTCCGGAACTTTAGATCTCAAACCAATTCCTATAGTATAATTGAGAGAATCACTTTTATTACACGGGCATACAGGAGGCACAGAAAATGAATAACTCCCCCGCTTCTCCCGTTGCACAAGCGATCCGGGAACGTCGGAGTATCCGGCAATACAAGAGCACGCCTGTTCCACAGGAGCTGCTGCTTTCACTAATGAACACCGCCAACTGGGCGCCTAATCACGCGCTACGGGAGCCTTGGCGATTTATCCAATACAAGGGCGCTGCCCGGGAGACCTTTACGGAAGCCGTGCTAGGCGCCATGTCGAAAGAAAAACGGCAGAAATACGAGATTCAGCGGCGGAAGGAGTATATGACGATCCCGGTTCACCTCATTGTCGTCATGCCGGAAGACCCGCGGGATAAGCAATGGACAGAGGACTTCGGCGCCGTGTGCAGCTGGATTCAGAGCTTTCAGCTCGCCGCATGGGAGCAGGGGCTGGGCGTCGTCTGGAAGACCAACCCCTACATGTTCTCCCCTTTCTTCCGGGAAGCCGTCGGCGTTGCTCCTGGCGAGAAAATCGTAGGCGTGCTGCATATCGGTTACCCTGAAGTGATCCCCCCAGCCAAACCACGTACTCCCGCAGAAGCTCGGCTCACAGTGCACGAATAGGCACTCCAGCCTTAGAGCTGCTCGTACCGAGCAAAAGGGTGTCTCATCACCATTTATCATGGTAAATGAGGCACCCTCTTTGTCATTGCCGCTATAGTCCAAATTCCAGAGCAAAAAGCCTTACTTCTCCCTTACCTCGCCTGACGAATCAATCTTCGCATTGTAAGAAAGTTTGTTGAGGCGCTGTATCGTCTGAGCATTGTAATCCGGCCCCATAAAATTGGGCTGACCCGCGATTATCTTCACGGGAGTGATCCGCCCCGTCATATCCGAGCCCTTGAGCTCAATGTTCAGCAGCATGGAATGAAGCGTCTTATCCCCTCCACGGGTGGAACGGTTAAACACAAAGTTGCCTAACGAATAATAGATGGGCTTGTGCTTGTAATACTCAATGCCCATCAGACAATGACTATGCGCGCCTACAATCATGTCCGCTCCGCTGTCAATGATCTGTTTAGCCAGGGTGCGGGCATATTTCTCCGGGTAATCCTTAAACTCCTCGTTCCAGTGGATGTACACAACCGTGAAATCATTGACCTTGGATGAGGCCCTGATCTCGCTCAGCAGGGGCTCTAGCGTATACGCCGAAGCCGCACCGGGGGTAGAAGGCCCCGCATACCAGGAAGGGCTAGGGAGCACACGGCTGACGCCGAGCACAGCGATCCTCTTCCCTTTCACCGTCTTCACAAAGGGCTTGAACGCTTGCTTGATGTCGGCGCCTGCACCGGTATGTCCAATTCCGTATTTGTCCAGATGAACCAACGTATCCAGCATTGCCGTCTTGCCGTAATCCAGAATATGATTGTTCGCTAGAGTTACCCCGTCAATGCCCGCAAAGGTCAGCCCGCTCAAAGCTGAGGGATTGGAACGAAAAACAAAACTTTTCTGTGAGGGCGTCCCCCTGGTAGATACCGGCGTCTCCAGATTAGCGAAAGCCAGATCTGCCTTTCGCAGGACCGGCGCGACCTTCGCGAATGGATAATTCACCCCGTAGCGGGCAATTTGCTCGCCCACGAAGCCGTCCAGCAGGATATCGCCTGCAAAGGCCAGCTGAATGCGCTGTGGTTCCGCCCCCTCTCCGTTAGCAGGAGACGCGGCCGTAACAAGTAGTAGCATAATAATCATAAGGATTGCTGATCTGCGCAACAGTTTAACCCCTTTATCTTATTGTTTCACTGCAGTTTGATGCTATTCTACTATACAAGGCACAAACTTCCAGATAAAGGGTATAAAGTCCAATAGTCACCTTCAGAGGGTCTAGGCATATGGACCTGAATAAATCATTGCCTGTCAGATCTGCTGTTTTTTCAGCACAGCCCGGAAGCAATTCAAGCCACCCCACGCTTCCGTCCGTACGGCATCCGCAGGCAGTTCAAAGTCTGTTTCACCCCAGTACTGGAATCCCACCTCCAGCAGCAAGCCATTCATGAGCTGGAGATTTACTGTTGGGTAATCAAAGGTCAGGATTAAGAGACCCTCATCGTTCAAAATCCGGTGGAATTCTCCCAGTGTGCGATACTGTTCCACCAGCGGCAGATGCTCCAAGACAGAGATACAGAATACTATGTCAAAATATTCATCCTCATAAGGCAGCGCTGTCAGATCAGCTTGGGCCAGATGCAGACGTGTAGTCCGTCTAGCCTGTACCTGCCATGCTGCCTCCTCCCCAATATCGCGGGAAATCTCCGCCATTACAGCATCCTTGCTGACAATTCGTGCATCCACATCACAGGCATGAACCTCCTCACAGACGCCAGTGAGGTAGAACTTAAGCGGATGGGAAATACCGCAGCCTGCATCCAGCACCACATCATGAGCGGAGACAAAGTGCGTACACCATTCATATTCATAAGGGCGACTCCACCAGGATTCCGGCAAATCATAAATCAACTTATCGCGCCTTGCATCGGAGTTGACAAAGAAACGGGAGACATAGGGATGTTTTGGCATGGCCAGGACTCCTTTAACGGGAATTTCGGTAGTGAGAGTATATTCAAGATTCCCTGATTCATGCCTGAACCTCACGTAGAGGGAGGGGTATGCAGCACAAAAAGACGCTGATCCGCAAGGGTCCAGTCGTCTTTGGAAAGGGGCAGGGCCGGCATCACCTCTGGATCAGCTACCAGCATAGCCCTGCTTTATCACACCCTACCGGGCAGTGGCTTGCGCCATTGGGCTCGTTCCGCTCTAGGTATAGTACGAAATGGGCTTCGGCGCTGTACCATGTCTTTCGATCAGGTCATCCACAAGCGCCGACCATTCCGGGTCCACTGTGCAAAGCTCTGGGTGATTCTCAAACCAGGACAGTGAACGTTTGACGCCTTCGGTAAACGGAACTGTGCAGACAAAATCCGGTACCAGCGCCTTGATCTTGCTATTGTCGAATACGCTGCTCACCGCCTGGTCGCCAATCAAACCATCTGCGGTACCGGGAGGCGTAAAGGCGGCTATGAAGTCTGTGGAGATATGCACCACCTGTGGCTCTGCGCCTGCCGCGGCGCCGAGCCCTGCATAAATCTGATTCCAGTTCAGAACCTCATCCGAGGTAATATGAATCGCTTCTCCCAGCGCTTCAGGATGTCCCAGCAGACCTACGAATCCTTTGGCAAAATCGGTATTGTGCGTAAGTGTCCACAGTGAGGTTCCATCCCCATGCACGATGATCGGCTGGCCTTTGCGGATACGGTCCACGAGCGTCCATGGATGCTCCCAGCTCGTCAGCGCCGCCGGAATCGCCGTCTCCCCGTAGGTATGAGACGGTCTTACAATGGTCACCGGGAAGCCGCTATTCCGGTATGCTTCCATTAACAACTGCTCACATGCAATCTTGTCCCGGGAATACTGCCAGTAAGGATTCTCCATTGGCGTTTCTTCCGTCACCAGATAACTGCGCTGCGGCTTCTGATAAGCAGAAGCGGAACTGATGAAGATATACTGCTTGGTCTTGCCGGTAAACAACTCAATATCGGTCTGAACATGCTCCGGTGTAAAGGCGATCCAGTCCACCACGACATCGAATTCATGGTCCTTAAGCACAGCCGCGGCCTCAGCCTGCTGGCGGATATCTCCCGCAATTACCTTCGCGCCTTCCGGCACGAATTCATCCCGCCGTCCTCTATTGAACAGATATAGCTCTATTCCTCGCTCTACAGCCAGCTTGGATACAGCCTGACTGATCTGACCCGTTCCTCCGATAAACAATACTTTCATCTGACACAGCTCCTTTTTGTAGGAAATAAGTAACAGAAATAATCATTGGAAAATCCCTTGCCCACATCTATAAAGCGTTATCTCTTAAGGAAGAAAGTGCTGCTGGAGGGTACCTTTACCCTCGAATACCTCTATCTCTGCATAAGCTCCGTTAATAAGTGTCAGCTGCGGCGGGACATGCCCGAAATCCACCTCATAAATCACGGGCACGCCCAGTTCCCCGGCAAGCTCCCTGTACATGTCCTCAGCGGTGTATCCATCAAACGGAGTATTGGCCGCACTTCTGCCGAACAGTAATCCCGAGCAGTTACGGAACCAGCCTGCCAGCTTCATCTGTACGAGGGAACGACGCAAGTCTGCAGTGTTAAGCTCGCAATTTTCCAGATACCACAGAATAGGCTCGTTATGGATGACCTCCTTCTGAAAAGCTTCCACATCGCCATATGGTGTGCCGATCAGATGACGGATAACATCCACACAGCCACCAAGCAATCTTCCTTTGACCGTTTCCGGTGATCCTGAGACTGTCTTCCATTCCACGGGTTCCGTCAGATTGAAGACACTTGGCGAGGGTTCACTCTGTTTCTTCTCTTTATGATAACGGGGAGCAGAGTGCTGAATATTGGAGCCGCCTGCCTTCGTTGACAACACGGACAGCCATTGCCCGGTAGTTTCATCGCTGAACTCTCCCCGTAAATCATAGAAGCATGCCCCATGGGCTGTAGCCAGCCCCGTCTTCAGGGTCACCGCCAGCAGCAACGTGCTTATATCCGAATAACCCATAATCCATTTGCTTTGGCGTTCAATCTCTTCGAAATCGACAAACTCCAGCATTTCAATCAGCAACTCACCGCCCCAAGGCGGAAAAATCATCCCGATGGCTTCATCCCCCATCATGGCATTGAACTCTTTGCCACGCACCGGAGCTGGAGCCGACTTAGCCTTATGCTGTGTCCATACGGTATCTCCACAGACGACCTTAAAGCCCTTCTCTTCCATACGCTCACAAGCTAACTTGAACAGATCATGACCTTTTGCACTCACGCCTGATGAAGGCGCTGTCACTCCTATTGTTGCGTTCTTCTCTAAAAATGGATATCTGATCATATGTCTTCCTCCTGGGTCCATAAATCGGCCCTTTTCCACTGTGTTTGACTTTCGTCTAAGCAAAGCTGTGGAAATAGAATAAAATAAACTTAATTATACGACCTTTTGCAGAAGTTTGAAAATCGGTTGAGGGGGAGAACGCCGAATGCCCAAGATAACAGTATTAATGTCGGCTTATAACACCAGGCCTTATATTAAAAATGCGGTGGAGAGCATACTGAATCAGACCTGCCGGGACTTTGAATTTCTGATCATCGACGACTGCTCCACCGACGGTACACTGGAATATCTCCAGAGTCTGGAAGATCCGCGGATTCGTCTCATTACCCACGATTCCAACAAAGGGCTGGTTTATTGTCTTAATGAAGGACTGGACCTGTCCACAGGTGAATATATTGCGAGAATGGACAGCGACGATATCAGCGCGCCCCATCGTTTTGAGAGACAGCTACGATATATGGAAGACCACCCCGAGGTCGGTGTGCTCGGCACCTTCATCACCCTTTTTCACAATGGGGAGCTCGTCTCCAAACCTACAAGTCATGAAGATATTCGCTGCTGGCAGCTTTTCTATTGTTGTGTTGGACATCCTACCGTATTTATGCGGAGCAGCGTACTGAAGGAGCATGACATCCACTACAATCCAAGCTTTACACATGCCGAGGACTATGAATTCTGGAGCCGGCTGTCGGAACTTACACGGATCGAGAATCTGCCCGAATACCTTTTCTCCTATCGCGTGCATGAGGGGCAAATCTCTACCCAGCAGCATCTGGCCCAGCGTCTGACGGCGGACCGGGTGCGCAGGATGCTCCTGTATAACCTGGGTGTCTTTCCTACCGAGGAAGAATTCGACATTCACATGCAATTCTATCAGCGTACCATTCCTGTCCATAATTATGAGGGGTATTCACGAGCGCTCGCTTGGGCGCATAAGCTGCTAGAGCGGAACCAGGCGACCGGAATCTATGATCAAGAGACTCTTAACCGTATTCTGTCCACCTGCTTTACCTGGTCTGAAATCGCATGAATAACGTTTTAGAGAGCCTATCCTGCGCTTTCTAGACTACCATAGGATGTAAAAAGAGGAGGTGCCCCGGCACCCCCTCTTTTATATGACTACGGCTATCTCGCCGCCCTAGTTTACATGCTATAGGCTTTTTCTTACATAAGAAATTGCGTCGGTAAGAATGGTCACCCGATTGTCTTCCGCACCGTCTCTGTTAATCACGGTAAAGGTATCATCTGCGGATACAAGCTCACCGGCAAAGGTCTCCACTGCCGTTTCCACCTGAATGCTTTGCCCTACATATGCTTCGATCTTCTTGGAAAAACTCATTCTGCTTCCACCTCCGCTGGAATGCTAGGCTGAAACGCTAGTGTGTTCCGGAAATTGACGATTACACTCGCGCCTCCCTCTTCGGTTAACGCTGCATATCCGCCTCCAACTTCAGTTACAATCCCTTCAATGATTTCCCGGTTTGTTGTGATCAGCACATTATTACCAATATTCTCACGGGCCAGCTCTACGAACGGGACAGCGCTGATTCGGCCCAAAGCGCCCAGGATTCCACCGATTACATTGCTGCGTGCGGATGGCGTTCTGGTAGATGAAGCTTTGGTCGATGAAGCTTTGGCAGATGACGTACCGGACGTCGAATCGGCCGATGCAGGCTCACTAGCGGTTTGAGTCGGCTGGTCGGAGCCTGTCTTCAGAAAGTCTGCGATGCTTTTAGGAACGACGTTATCCTTGCCCAGAAGCTGAGGCAGCAGGCCCGGCCGGACCACTTTCTCGATCAATCCTGTCAAATCCTCCAATTTAAACTGTGCGGCCATTCGATCAAACCTCCAATTGTATAGAAGATATGAAGCTTTCATTTCCCTGCCTACTTACTAAGTCCATACACAAAAGGGGCTGCCCCGCAGTCAGATACGACCTTGTGGGGCAGCCCCTCGTCAGCCTATAGACGGCACTAGCGTAACCGGCTGCCTAGCAACTTTTGTACAGTATCAAGCACATTACTTCCGTTCAGATTCAACGAACCCAAGAACGGTTCAATCTGAGTCTTTGCTTGCTCAATGGTCCGGCTAAGCTCTCCAACTACTGTGTTCACATCCACATTAGAGCCTGTGAATGAAGATTGTAGGTTCCGGAGTCTGCCGAAGACATCGTCGACAAATTGACCAGCAGAAACACTGTTCACTCCGCCATCCACTTTACCAATTGCACCCAACAACTCGGATTTTGTAGCTTCATCCAAGTTCAGAGCGGCCATTTCGTCTTGCAATTGATTGAAGCTGGCTTGATCAATGTTGTCGCCCGCCGCAGTATCTACTTTGGATTGAACGGAACCCAGCTTTCTAAGAAATTGTCCCACCACATTGTCATCTTTCAAAACCAGCCCCTGTGCTTTCTCCAGAAACTGCGCCAGTTTGGCTTCCACATCACTCATTCTTTATCCCTCCTTTCCTGCTGCTATATTATGCAAGAATCAGAGGTGTGCTTGGATGGATACATATTTCCTGAAATTAATAGGTCTATAGATTAGTGCCAGTTTCAGGACCCTACCTTTTACCATATGCTGTCACAAACTTATATCTTCTATTAGGCAATGAGAGGAAGAGTTTTATTAATGCAGGCGAAGGAGGAAAGGAAGTCAATGATGCCCGCCCAGCAACAGGCAGATGCCGCATTCTGGAGGAACAAGAAAGTATTCATCACCGGACACACAGGCTTTAAGGGAACCTGGTTGTCTCTGTGGCTACATTCCCTTGGCGCCTCAGTAACCGGGTATGCTCTGAAGCCTCCCACCAATCCGAACCTGTACCATATTTGCCGCATGGATGAACTGGTTACTTCTTATCTGGATGATATCCGAAATTCTGCTTCCTTATCCAATGCCCTTGCGCAGGCTGCCCCCGATGTTGTGATTCATATGGCGGCCCAACCGCTCGTCCGTGAATCCTACATCCATCCTGCCGCTACCTTCGAGATTAATATGATGGGAACTGTGAATGTGCTTGAAGCGGTCCGCAAAGCCGTAGCGCAGGGGAGCCCGATCCGGGCTGTTCTGAATGTAACTACAGATAAGTGTTATGACAACCGGAACTGGAGCTGGGGATACAGGGAGAGCGACCGCCTCGGCGGCAGTGATCCCTACTCCGGCAGCAAAGCCTGCTCGGAGCTGATTACAGATAGCTACCGCAGAGCCTTCTTCCTATCGGGGAGCGGTGCTGCTAAGGTCGCTGTCGCATCAGCCAGAGCCGGCAATGTCATCGGCGGCGGAGACTGGAGTAAGGAACGCCTGATTCCCGATATTGTCCGGGCTGTACTGAGCCAGAAAGCTGTCCAGATCCGCTATCCGCAGGCAGTCCGGCCCTGGCAGCATGTGCTTGAGCCACTACACGGATATTTGCTGTTAGCGCAAAAACTGGTCGAGTCCGGTCCCCCTTATGATCAGGGATGGAACTTCGGTCCCGATGACGCCCACTCCGTGGAGCAACTGGTTCGCCAGTTATGCAACCTATGGGGGGAAGGGGCTAACTATGTTGTTGACCAGGAGACCACCCATCCGCCTGAGGCTCATTATCTACGGCTGGACTCGTCAATGGCGAAGCAGGAGCTTGGGTGGACTCCCCGCTGGAACCTAGAGACGGCGCTGGCCCGGACCGTGGAATGGTACAAAGCGGACCAGCACCAAGAGGACATGCGTCAGGTCAGCCTGCAACAGATCCGCGACTATATGAAAGGAGTACATGGCTGATGATCATCAAGCCAGGCAGACTGCAGGGAATTTATGAAATCAGCCTCAGTCCGAGGAACGACCACCGCGGCCATTTCACGCGGATTTATGACCAACAGCTGTTCAAGGAGCATGGTCTGGACTGGAACTGGGTTCAGGAGAATCGCTCATTTTCAGGCAAGAAAGGAACAATCAGGGGTATGCATCTGCAGTATGGTGACCATGCGGAAACTAAGCTTATTCGGGTCACTCAAGGTGCCATCTTCGATGTCTTTGTAGACCTCAGGCCTGATTCCCCTTCATTTGGCTGCTGGGACTCTATACTGCTGACGGAAAGCAACAACAAGATGGTATATATCGGCAAAGGATTCGGTCATGGATTCTGCACCCTTCAGGACGATTGTGAAGTTGTGTACAAAGTAGACCGCTGCTATGCCCCGCAGCATGAAGGCGGCGTACGCTGGAACGACGAGACACTGCGAATTACCTGGCCGATTCTGAAGCCGACTATGTCAGACAGGGATATGCTTCTTCCCACCTTGGAGGAATTCAAGCGTCGTTTAGAACAAAATTAAAGGAGCGATCAGGCTTATGCAACCACTCGTTAGTATTTTGATTCCCACCTTCAATCGGCCCGACTATTTTGAACAGGCTCTAAGAAGTGCTCTTGCCCAAACCTATTCCAACTTTGAAATCGTCATTAGTGATAACAGCGACAATACACAGACTGAACAGGTAGTGGCTCGCTACCAGGAACATCCGAACGGCTCCAAAATACGCTACCATCGCAATCCCAAGAACATCGGCCCTATTGCCAACCAACAGCAATGTCTCAATCTTGCGAACGGGGAGTACATCAATTATTTAAATGATGATGATCTATTCCATCCCCAAAAAATCGAAAAAATGATGAATTTCATCTTGGGACACGCCGGCGTAGTCCTTGTCAGTTCCCAGCGGAGAGTCATTGATGCCAACGGCAAGCAAATTTATGTCCCGCCGGTCTTAACCTTCAGGAAATTCTCTACCCGGGATACCGTAATCAACGGCCGGGTGCTGACAGAGATGATGCTGCGCAACCAGACCAATTATCTCGGCGAGCCTACTACTGTACTGTTCAAGCGCAGTGCGCTGACAGAGCCTTTCGGTGTGCTCGCGGGTAAACAGGTCTTCTTCGCCGTGGATATGGCCAGCTGGGTCAACCTGATGACACAAGGCAATGCCGCGATTCTGGTTCAACCGCTTAGCTATCTCCGCTATCATTCCACACAGTTGTCACAGCATAAATATGCAAGAAAGGTCGGGGAGTTGGATATCAAGACCTTTGAACGATTCGCCAAGATCCATGGATATACCCAATAACCAACGAAGGGATTGTTCCGGATGAAGGAGCTCCTGCGATCCTACAAGCACGCAGACGTACAGCAAACTTCCTCTTACTGTATCCCTATTGTAGTCAATGGTACCGTGCGCGGCAGATTACGTCCCATCACTGCAGAGGTTATTCACAACTCTGATGAGATCACGCAACTTACGGAATGGAGAAGTTCTTCCTCCTCCTGGTTCACTACCCAGTTCCCAGGGTCTGAAGATGGAACCCGGCGCTGGCTGGAGCATCAGGTGCTTGGCGCAGACGACCGGATTCTTTTCTTTGTCGAGGATGAAGAACACGCTCCTGTAGGACAGGTAGGCTTGCTGAATTACAACGAAACTGCCAAAAGCTGTGAGTTCGACAATCTCCTGCGGGGACGCAAAGGCGCGTTCGGGAATATCATGATCCACGCCCTCATTGCACTCGGTGAATGGAGTATTGAGGTACTGGGAGTCGAGACCGCCTGTATTCACGTGCTAGGAGACAATTACCGGGCGATGCGTATCTACAAGGGCCTGGGAGCGGTAGAATCGGAACGGGTACCTCTGCTCAAAGTGGAGGAAGAAGGCGTCATCCGTTGGGTTCCAGCCTCCCTTCCTCTGACCGAAGCGCCGGAGCGGGAACTGGTGACCATGACCATTACACGCGAAGCCTTTAGACAAATAATGAGTGCCGCATTCCATAAAAGATAAGGTGGGTATCACATGAAAATCAGACTGTTTAAGCCTTCTGTCGGTGAGGAGGAGCTGGCAAGCATCAGAGACTCGTTTGACAGCGCATGGCTTGGTCTGGGACCCAAGGTTGCCGAATTTGAGCGGCAATGGAGCCGCTATGTCGGCTCACAAGAATCTGTGGGCGTCAATTCCTGTACGGCTGCGCTTCATCTGGCGCTGTCTGCTTATCGATTCCCGGAGGGAAAAAAGGTGCTTGTGCCTGCACTAACCTTCGCCGCCACTGCCATGGCTGCACTATATAACCGCCTTATTCCCGTATTCGTAGATATCGACGAACACACACTGGGCCTGGATCTTGAAGATCTGGAACGAAAATATGACAAAGACTGCGTGGCTGTCATGCCGGTGCATTTCGGCGGACATCCTGTGCCTATGGACAATCTGGTGCCTTGGGCCAAGGCACGCGGCCTGAAGGTGATTGAGGATTGCGCGCATTCGGCTGGCGGGAAGTATAAAGGCAAGACGCTGGGTACCTGGGGAGATATCGGATGCTACAGCTTTGAGGAGAAAAAATGCATGACCACCGGCGACGGCGGGATGATCTCCTCAGACGATACGGAGCTGCTGAAGCCGCTCCGGCATTCACGCTGGATTGGCATCAACAAAGATACCTGGGAGCGTTATGAGGAGTATCAGTTAGGTCAACCAGATGTGAATAGCTGGTATTACGAGATCTCGGATATCGGCTACAAATATAATATGAATGATCTTATGGCCTCTATCGGCCTTGTTCAGCTCGGCAAGCTCGATCGTATGAACCGTAGAAGAGAAGAGATTATAGGACAGTACACTGCGGGGATTCAAGGCTTGACGAAGGTAACATCCGCCATTCCTTATGATCTTCACGACTCCTCATACTGGGCCTTTGTTGTACGGGTTCAGGAGCGGGAGCGGTTTATCGCCGCCATGCAGGCCCGCGGCATCGCTACTGGTGTTCACTATATGCCACTGCCGATGCAGCCCCTGTTCATGAAATACGCTTCGGAGAATCCGGTGGCCACCAGGATCTGGCGTGAACTTGTAACTCTTCCGCTGTTCCCCGACCTGACACCGGAAGAGGTCGAATATGTGATCTCAGCCGTTCAGGCGTACCAATAAGCGAAACCGGCACGACCATGTTCTGAAAAAGGATTGACCACCTTCTACGCCCGTCCCCCGGGACGGCAAAGCAGGGGTCAATCCTTTTTGGCTGGAGGCGGGATCATTCCACCGCCTCCTATGTGCCAGCCTGACCGCTTCCTGCGGCCAGGCACAAAATAACCCGATCCTGAATCCCTTAGAATAGGGGATCAAGTCCGGGCTATTTTCATAATAACGTGTGTCATATTCTTCTCAGCAGCTCCCTGAACTCCTGGCCTGCTGCATGCAGATTAGCATTTACCGCACAAATCTCCGCCAATTGTGTGATTCTTGAGACAAACTCGTGGTTAAACAACCGATGGGTCTGCGCATTCCACATTGGAAACTGGTTCACGGCCACCACCTTGAGCGCCAATATTGTCCGCACCCATTCTTCGTCTTGAGGTAGTATTCCCGTATGAGTGGCAAGCAGGATATGATCTACCCAGTCGCAGATCTCGCCCATTTGGGACAACGGACTGACCGATATTTGTGTTGAATGCCTGCGAAAAGAACTTAAAGGATCTGTAATATACACCAAATCGCCGCGGGACAGCAGGGTCAGCCAGGTCGCTACATCGACATTATTGAAAGCTTTACGGCCATAGAAGACACCGAAGGGCTCTGCCAGATCAGCTTTCCGGAACAATCCGGTCGTCGGTTCCCCGATATAATTGATCCGATCGCGCAGCATGGTGGCCATCGCAGCCCTTCCACTAACAAACGTTTCATAACCATTGAAATTAGCAAAAGGCACCGTGTCCGGCGAAAGCTGGGTCACACGGTTGGCCCTGTCGATAATGCTTTTCCGTGATGATACTAGCGTGACTCCGGGAAATCTTTTTAAGTAAACTGCCATTCTCTCAATCTTGACAGGATCAAACAGATCATCATCCATTAAATAGTTGACGTATTCGCCACTAGCCAGCCTCATGCATTGCAGTTGGTTGGCCACTGGACCGATGTTGCGTTTGTTCTTTACATAACGGATGCTCGAAATACCAAGCTCTGACTGGAAATGGTGAACCAAGTGCTGGGTATGGTCGTTGTCACTGTTGTCGCTGATGATAATCTCGATGTTCGGGTACGTCTGGGCTAAGGCACTTCTTAATGCCTGCTCCAGATAATGAGGCCGGTTGTAAGTTGGAATCAGAATGCTTACAAGCGGAGTTATCGCACTCATGCTCATCACCACAGCTTCCAGGGGGCTTGCCCGGAATCCCACAGCGCTTGCAGATGATTCTTGTCTCTGAGCGTATCCATCGCATACCAGAAGCCATCATGCCGGAATGCATGCAGCTCCCCTCCGCTCGCCAAGTTGATCAAAGGCTCTTGTTCAAAGATCGTATGGTCCCCTTCTATATAATCAAAGACTTCCGGCTGCAGCACCATAAATCCCCCGTTGACCCACTTGCCGTCCCCCTTCAATTTTTCGTGAAAATCATTGACCCTGTCCCCCGCACCAAGACCCAGCGCACCAAATCTCCCAGCCGGCTGCACAGCGGTGACCGTAGCCAGCTTGCCATGCGCCTTATGAAACTTCAGCAACTCCTGAAAGTTCACGTCACACAAACCGTCGCCGTAGGTGAGCATAAAAGGTTCATTGCCAATATAACGTTGAATGCGCTTGATCCTCCCGCCTGTCATAGAATCCTTACCCGTGTTCACCAGTGTGATCTGCCAGGGCTCGGCTCCCTGCGAATGGTACTGGGAATCACCGCTTCTGTAGTCCAACGTAAAATCCGACTCGTCCCGGATGTAGTTGGCGAAATATTCCTTAACCACATGCCCCTTATACCCCAGACAAATCACAAATTCATTAAAGCCATAATGGCTGTAAGTCTTCATAATATGCCACAGAATCGGTCTCTCACCAATCGGGATCATTGGCTTGGGTCTCGAATGTGTCTCTTCACTGATTCTTGTCCCGTACCCGCCCGCCAGAATTACGACCTTCATCCTCATTCTCCGTTCTATATATAGAATTAATAAGCTATAAGATAGTATATGTGAAGGATGTGGGGATGACAGGTACAGGTACTGCTACGGGTGGAAGTATAGGTGTTTATTGCTGCTGTACGAGTTGAGGTAAAGGAATTAAGTCTCTCATAGGAGGCTGGAAGGATAGACCTTAGCAGAGATGCGAGGTAAAATCTAATTAAATTGTAAAATTTTCCTCCATTTAGAAAGGAAATCTCTGTTCCCATGATGAAAACCATCAAAATAGTCTATTTATTATTTTCGATAGTCGTAGGAATAGCATGCTTCTATGGTTTATTAACCATTGCGTTCAGTACTGGCGACGGGTTGTTATCACATAAAGATCCTGCTCTTGCCACTTGGACTGGAATAGCAGTCGTGCTGGGTGTTGGTGGTTATTTGTTTTTGGGGATAAAGCTCGACAGAAGGCTATTGCCATCAGCGTTGGCTCTCATGATATTCGGTTTGTTTGCCGGCTTGCCTGCCTTGCAACTGTTCGATAGCCTGAGGGATTTGTGGAAGTAAAACTATGCTTCCGGGCATGAAGACACTTAGATGAACGGCGGCATCAGTAGGAGTGCTGTGCCAGCAAACGACAACCAGCCCACGCTAAGCGGGGCTGGTTGTCGTTCATTTTTTAAATGGAGGGAAAGCGTGTTTTTTACCACCCCAAGTCACAAGAAGTGCGATGAATATGAGAATGAACAATGCCCATGAAAAAGATTTGGCACCAAAGGTATCAAGCAACAGACCCCCTGCCACCCCTCCGCCAGCGATAGCGAGATTCCATACTGTAGTGTTAATTGGCATGACCATATCCACTTTACTCTCTCCAGCAGCGTCAGCAAGCGCCGTTTGCAGCAGTGTTGCTGCCCCGCCAAAGGTTAATCCCCAGACCGTAACAATGATATAGATCAGAAGACCACTCGAGTTGCTAAAGCTCATGGCAAGAGAGATTAAGAGAAAAGCACTCAGACTAATCAGAACAAGCTTCCGCAAGGAGCGGTCGATGAATACACCAGTTATCCATATGCCTACCAGTGCCGCAACGCCGAAGAAAGCCAGCGCCAGACCCACTCTCTCACTCATGCTATTAGCTGCAAGAAACGGAGCAATATAAGTGTACAGAATATTATGGGCTGTCATCCAAGTCAGTACAACCAACAGGATGGGCCTAATTCCCGGTGTAAGGAAAACAGCAGTGATCGATGACTGCTTCCCGGTGGATTGTCCTGCAAACTGAACAGACCCATCCCTTGGGTTGTTTAGTCATTTTGTCTGCAAATACGTGTTCACCTGAAAATAATCATATTCGTGAAATATTAACTCTTGAAAGAGCCACGACAAGGAAAAAGTTCCATACTTGTATTGAACGAGCGATCCAGACCGGAGAACTTAAAGAAGGCACAAATGTTGCAATGTTAACCACATTATTTGTTACCTTTTTAGAAGGAATATCTACGGAAGCCAGAGATGGTGTGCCCCTCGACAGCATTAATGCAGCAATTACGAAATTGATGGAACTATGGGATTCTTGTGCCTGAAGCTCCAGTCTCTATTAACACTGCGCAACCACAAACACCATCCCATAATGATTGACGGTGATTTGCTATGTATGCTCTAATACTAAAGGGTGTATTGGACTTAGGATGGGATTTTCTCAGCTCACTGCCGGGACCACCACTATTTGTGAAGGGTGGAGCTACATGCTTTCATTGTTACTAACATTAAAACGATTATTTTCAGGTTTGTGGAGAGCATTCAAGCGTAAAAATTTTCAGGTATTATTTCTTCTGGTTATGATGACGCTGTTGTCCGGAACCATTTTCTATGTCAAACAGGAAGGCTTGTCTATCATTGATGCTGTTTATTTTTGCGTTGCCACGCTGAGTACATTAGGACATCCAACATTCGTTCCCCAGACAGATCTCGGAAAAATATTTACGATCGTATACATTATTGCGGGTACAGGATTGTTCTTGGGAATGATTGGGTATATTGCCTATGAGTTGATCAAGCAAACAGGGAAAAATGGAGATTAATACGAAAAGGCCTTGTTTAGTAAAGCTAACAAGGCCTTTCTTTGTTGAATATGAAACGATAATAGTCATCAAATTGCGGCAAGCTATCCTCTCCATCTTGCTCGCAATTCCTGTCCTACGCCCGCCACTTGGTCGTCAGCGATTCCCCCGCTTCTCAGCCCAGCGCAGCGCGGGCAGCAGTAATCTGCTCCAGATGTCCCGTAGCAGGATCAATCACAAGCCCATATAGATCACGTGCTTGCTCTAAGCTGATATAGCCGTCCTTCCAATCGGCCAGCACCTTGTCAGCGGGACGCAGTAGCGGGTTGCCGTATCCGCCGCCCGTAGCCGTGATCAAGCGTACCACGTCTCCTTGATCAAGGGGAACTCTGGCGCAGATGCCCAGTTGCTGCACTTGCCGGCCATCCGCCTTCCGGATTTCAATGACGTTGCCTGATCCTGCAAGTCCGCCATTTAAACCCCATGGGACAATCTCATGCCGCCCAAAGGTACCCGAGAAGGAGTGCTCGTCACTTAAAGTACGATAGGCACGGATCACTCCGCTCCCCCCACGGAACTCCCCGGCTCCCGCACCGTCAGCAGTCAGACTGTACTCATCAACCCTGATCCCATAGCGCGCTTCCGCCACCTCAACCGGAACGTTATAGGTTTCCCCATCCCCGATACAGAATTGACCGGCCAGCCCATCCATGTCACTGCCTGCCCCCCAGCCGCCTACAGAAGGCTCAACGATCAGATAAGGCTCTTGTGTAACGGGATGGACGCCGCTTAGTATAATCCCGCAGACCGAGAGCAGATGCCCCGCGTTCAAACGGTCCGGAATGACCGGGGCCAGCGCCTTCCAAACCAGCTCCGCCCCGAACTGCATGCTCTCCCAATAGGTTGATACCGCCGCTGGCCGCTCCGCCGACAAAATCGATTTCCGGTCGGTAATGACACGCAGCGGACGGAACACCCCGTCATTCACATCCTGCGAAGGATTGGTCACTGCCAGAAAAATCGTCCGTACCGAGGAGACAAGCGCGGTATAGGAAGCATTCATTGGCCCTTTCACCTGCGGATGACTGCCGCGGAAATCGCAGATGAACTCATCGGCGGTAATCGTCACCTTGACCCTTACCGGAAACGGCCCGTTGCCGAAGCCATCATCCTCCACCTCATCTTCCGCTTCATAGACCCCTGCCGGCAGCAAGCTCAGTTGTTGTCTGGACACTTGTTCCCCATGATCCAACAGAAAGTCTATCGATGCTTGCACCGTCTGCTTGCCGTATTTACTACAGAGCTCGCCGAATCTTCGCTCCCCCGTCCGCAATCCGGCAATTTGGGCCCACATATCTCCAAGCGACAAGTTCGGAAAACGTACATTTGCTTCGATCAGATCAATGAGCGCCTGATTAATCTCCCCTTTGTTGAACAGCTTGATTGTAGGGAATTGCAGACCTTCCTGATAAATTTCAGTGGAATCGGTCGTCCATGAGCCAGGATCTTTACCGCCTACCTCTGTCCAGTGCGCTTTATTGGCCGCAAAGGCCACCAGCTCCCCTTCATGGAAAATAGGCATGACCAGTCCGACATCCGAAAGATGCGAACCGCCGCCGCCATAGGGATCATTCAGAATAATGACATCGCCGGGATGAAGTCCCTCCGGACCAAATTTGTCCAAAGCATTCTTCACCATAAAGGTAAGCATGCCGATGAAGCCTGTAACCCCGTTCCCCTGGGTCAGTAATTGGCCTTGGGCATCGGTTAGTCCACTGGCGAAATCCAGCACCTCATAGATGATCGGGCTCATGGAAGTGCGGGCCAGCGAATAGAACATCTCCTCGCCAATGGCGACGAGCGAATCTTTGACAATCTCTCGGGTAAAAGGATCAATCATGCTGCCAGCCGTCATCTGCTATGCACCTCCGTCTCAATGATCAAATTTCCGTAGCCGTCCATAGCGAGCCGCTGCCCCGGGTACACGACAACCGATGAAGAAGGCTCCTCCACAATGGCAGGCCCTTCGATCTCATTCCCCGGCTGAAGTTTATTTCGGTTATAGACCGGAGTATTCAGCCAATTAGCCTCATCGAAAAGCACTGGGCGGGTTCCTGTATGCGCATCAGAAGCATCAGAGCCATGTCCCGCCAGCGGCTTCGGTACAGGCTTGCGCACAGAACCGACGGTACTGACATGCAGATTCACTATCTCAACAGGTACCCCCTCCAGGCGGAAAGTATACTCCCGCTCATGGATCTCGTGGAATTGGCTGCTCAGCTCCGCCAGCAGTGCTGCGGTCAAATCCTCTTCAGGCATGATTACCTTCACGGTATGTTCCTGACCCAGATAACGCATATCTGCATAACGTACCCAGGCAATGTCCTCGCGGCGCAAGCCTTCATCAAGATAAGCCTGGAGACCTGATTCCTGAATTTGCGCCAATATCCCGTTCAATTCCGCAAGATCCAGACGCTCAATGCGCCGAATATACGTCTGGATATGGTCCTTCCGCAGGTCGGTCATGAGCATTCCCCAAGCCGAAAATACGGACGAGGCAAAAGGCACGACCACCTTGCGCACACCGAGCTCCCTGGCCAGCGCCGCCGCATGCAGCGGTCCGCCGCCACCGAAGGCGATCAGGGTGAAATCACGCGGATCATAGCCTCTGCGTACCGATACTAGCTTGAGTGCATTCAGCATATTCGAATTGGCAATCCGAAGAATCCCCAGCGCAGCCTCATCAGCAGAGAGGCCGAAGGGTGTGGCAATCTGTTCTTCGATTGCTTGCCGCACTGTCTCCATACTGGCAGGAGAAGCGAAGTTGTCCAGCGATAAGCGCCCGGTCAACAGGTTGGCATCCGTCGTGGTCGGCGCTTGACCCCCACGGCCGTAAGCTACCGGACCTGGCAACGCCCCAGCCGACTTAGGTCCTACGCGCAGCGAGCCCCCTTCATCGATCCAGGCAATCGAGCCTCCTCCAGTCCCGATCTCTACAATATCGACCACAGGAACCTTGACCGGATAGCCGGCATTGCGCTCGTTCTGCTCAATTTTATAATCCGTAGTCACCTTCACTTCACCCTTGTCGATCAGCGAGCACTTCGCAGTCGTTCCTCCGATGTCAAAAGCGATAATGTTCTCCTCGCCAATCCATTTCCCCAGGATCGCTGCACCAAAAATCCCCGCCACCGGACCTGACTCAACCATCTGGATCGGAGTCTGCTTCGCCTGTCTGAACGAGGTCATTCCCGCATTGGACTGCATCACATACCTGCGCCCATTCACACCCTCCGCCGTTAGCCGCTGCTCCATATGGTCAATGTAAGCGGCTGCGGTTGGCTTTACATAGGAGTTCAGCACAGCAGTATTGGTGCGCTCATATTCGCGCCACTCCTGAGAAATCTCATGCGAAGCCGTAATTTGGACCTCAGGCCACCATTCGGCAATCAACCGCAGCGCCTCCTGCTCGTGGGCGGGATTGGTGTAGGCATGCAGGAAAGAAATCGCTACAGCCTCTACTCCCTCAGCCTTTAGCTGCTGCACAGCAGCCTTCAATTCCGCTGCAGCCAGCGGAGCTACGACAGCGCCTGTATAATCCAGGCGCTCGCTCACCTCCAGCCGAAGATGTCTCGGCACGAACGGAGCGGGCTTCAAGTAGCGCACGTTGAACAGATCAGGACGGTTGCCGCGGGCGATCTCCAGCACATCGCGGAAGCCTTTGGTTGTAATCAGCCCGGTCTTCGCCCCTTTGCGCTCGGTCAGCGCATTAATGATCACGGTAGTACCATGAATAAAATCGTCAATATGATATGGGTTCACACCGCTCCGCCGAATGACGTCGAGCACCCCCTGCTCAAATTGGCCGGGGGTGGTGTCACTCTTCGCGACACCGATCTCACCAATATCATTCACATAGACCAGATCGGTAAAGGTACCTCCGATGTCTGTGGCAATACGCATCGTTTCCCCTCCTCGAATCATAAGATTTCTGAACACAAACAATAAGCACCCTGCAGGGCCTACTTGGCGGCAATGACCTGCAGGGTGCTCTCTCACTTGCGGGACTGCCTTTTCACCGCCACGGATGCCTATTCTATCTAGTGCCCGCAGAATTGAACTCACTTCTACATAGCCAGATGGCAGCGGACGGATCGGTCTCCGTCCAATTCCCGCAGGCTCTGATTCTCCTGGGTACATTTCTCAATTACATGCGGACAGCGCGAGGCGAAGCGACAGCCGACCGGAGGATCGATCGCTTTGGGCATCTCTCCGTCATAGAATGTCAGCTCCGCATTCCCCTCAATATCAGGGACTGCTTGCATTAGCATACGGGTGTAGGGATGGAGCGGATGGGCAAAAATCTGCTCGGTTGTCCCGGTCTCCACGATCTGTCCCAAATACATAACCGCCATACGGGTGCACATATGCCGCACCACGCTGAGGTCATGCGAGACGAACAGATACGTAAGCTGCTGCTCCTCCTGCAAATCCTTGAGCAGATTCAGAATCTGCGCCTGAACGGACATATCCAGCGCGGAGGTCGGCTCATCCAGGATGAGCAGCTCCGGCTGCAAGGCAATGGCTCTGGCAATTCCGATGCGCTGCCGCTGACCTCCGCTGAGCTGGCTCGGGAACCGGCGGGCAAAGTCGGCGGGCAGACCCACCTGCTCCAGCAGAATAGCAACTTTCCGGTTACGCTCGGCGGCCGACAGCTTCGTATGTGTCCGCAGCGGCTCGCCGACGACATCCCCGACCCGCAGCTTCGGATTCATCGACCAATAGGAATCCTGAAACACCATCTGTACGTTCCTGGTATTCCGGCGCCGCACCCGCCGTGTGACGGACGATATATCCGAGCCTGCAATCCGGATCGTTCCCGTGGTAGGCGCATACAGTTGGAGCAGCGTCCGTGACAGCGTGCTTTTACCGCAGCCGGATTCCCCAACCAGACCAAAGCACTCCCCCTTATGCAGACTAAGACTGACGTTGTCCACGGCATGCAGTGTCTTACTGGCACCGAACCAGCCGGAGCGTACAGTGAAATATTTACTTAGGTTATCGATTTCGACTAGAACTTCTGTCATTCTCTCCTCACCGCTCCTCTTCCCAAGGATGAAAGCAAGCTATCTCATGGCTGGAGACCACAGCCCTAAGCTGGGGCTTCTCCGCAGTGCAGCGCTCAGTCGCCCGTGGGCAGCGTCCAGCAAAGCTGCAGCCTTGTCCGCCTGCCGCCTCCTTCAGCACCGCAGTGCCAGCGATTACGGGCAGCCGGTCCCGGCGCTCCCGGAGTTTCGGTATGGCGTCAAGCAGTAGCCGGGTATACGGATGACGGGGAAACCGGAAAACTTCATCCGTCCGCCCTGTCTCCACGATACTTCCGGCATACATCACTGCGATGCGGTCAGCCATCTGCGAGACAATCCCCAAGTTGTGGGTAATGAAGAGCACCGACATGCCTTCTTCTTCCTTCAATTTGTTGATCAGGTACAGGATTTGCGATTGGATGGTCACATCCAGTGCTGTGGTTGGCTCATCGGCAATTAACAGCTTAGGCTTACAGACTATCGCCATAGCTATGGCCACCCGCTGACGCTGTCCGCCGCTAAGCTCGTGCGGATAGCGGCGCATGATGCCGGACGGGTCCGGCAGCCCTACGAACTTCAGCGACTCTTCCGCCAGTTGCTTAGCCTGTTTTTTTCCAGCACCCGTGTACCTGCGGATAATTTCTAGCATCACCTTGCCGATGCGGAAAACCGGATTCAGCGAGCTCATCGGGTCCTGAAAAATCATCGAGATTTCTTTCCCGCGAATGCCATTCATCACGCTGGGTGATGCTTCCAGCAGGTTGGTACCATTAAACAGCACCCGGCCTCCAGTAATCCGGGCTGCCGCTGTTGGGAAAAGCTGCAGGATCGACGATGCCGTCAGGGATTTACCCGATCCCGTCTCCCCCACCAGTGCGAGCATCTCACCCTTTTGCAAAGAAATATGGTCCAGATCCAGCGCGGTGACTTGACGCTCCCGGGTCTCGATACGGACTCGAAGCTGCTCCACTCTCAGCAGTTCATTCATGGATACACCTCTTTTCTAGCTGTTTCTGGTCTTCGGATCGAGATAATCCCGTAGCCCGTCGCCCAGAAAATTAAAGGCCATGACCGTCAGCAGAATGAACACGCCCGGAAACGTAACATACCACCAATTGGTCAAGAAGTAGGCCCGGCCTGTACTTATGATCAGTCCCCACTCCGGCGTCGGCGGCTGCGCGCCAAGCCCAAGAAAGCTGAGCGATGCTGCCGTCAGGATGACCGAGCCGAAGGCCATCGAAATCTGCACAATAATGACAGAAAGTGAATTGGGCCAAATATGCCGAAAAATAATGACAAGCGGATGAACGCCCATCGACTTGGCCGCTTCCACAAAACCCCGTTCTTTGATCGCAACCGCCTCACTGCGCATTAACCGCGCGAACCAAGGCCACCACGACAGGGCAATGGAGAGCATCATATTATTAAGCGATGGCCCGAGCAGGGCTACAATCGAAATAGATAGTAGCATCGACGGAAAGCTCAGAAACACTTCACAGACCCGCATCATCACATTGTCCACCCAGCCGCCGAAATAGCCGGAGATCAGACCATAAGGAATCCCGATCAGGATGGACAATAAAATAACCGAAATGCCGATCTGAAAAGACAATCTGGTGCCGTAAATGGTCCGTGTCAACAGGTCTCGTCCCAATTCATCCGTCCCGAATAAATGCGCCCAGGAAGGGGGCAGCAGCTTGTTCTCCAGATGGACTGCTTTGTAGGCATCATCAGGATAAGGAGAGATCAGGGGACCAATCACGGCAATAATAAGCAGAATCACAATAATAGATAGGCCGATAGCCGCTAGCTTGTGAACCCGCAGAAACAGGATAAACTCCTTGAGCTTATAGCCCCGTCCTGCAGATGTCTCTTCGATCACCGGAGGAAGCGGCGCCGGCAGCGAGTTTGAATTCATCAGTCGTTTTCCTCCTAATCATGTAATGGAGCATAGCTGCTCTAAGCGTTCTGATACAGCTTAATCCGGGGATCGAGCATAGCAACTACAACATCAACAAGCAGATTAATCAGAATATAAGTCACGGTAACGAGAAATGTAATCGCCATCGTCACCGGATAATCATTAGCCAAAATCGCCTGTGAAGCATACATGCCGAGACCTGGCCAGCTAAACACCGCTTCGATCAGAAACGTGGAGGTCAGCGCGTAGGCAAAGGTCAGACCCAGCGAGGTCGCCGTAGGACCCAGGGCGTTTTTAAGTCCATAGACAAAGACTCTGCGCCAAGCCGGGATACCATAGGCCTTCAGCACACGGATATGCTCCTCGCCAAGCACGTCAATCATCGACGAACGGATCATGCGTATAACCAGTCCCAAGGGATACGCCGCCATGGTCAGCGCGGGCAGTACCAGATGCAGCGCTGCATCCTTGAAGAAATCAAAGTTGCCCTGGAGCAGGGAATCCAGCAAATAGAATCCAGTCCAGTTATCAATAGGATACAACAGCGAAGTATTTGTGCTTACCCGTTCTCCAAGCGGAAAAAGACTTAGCTGACGGAAAAATACCAACTGTAAGATCAGACCCAGCCAAAAGGTAGGAATGGATACACCCCCAACACTGAAAGTGCGGGTTAGCTGGTCAATCCAAGAATCCTTTTTAACCGCTGATATCACTCCTAATGGAATGCCGATGACTACTGCTATTAGCATCCCCGCCAGAATCAGCTCCAAGCTGGACGGAAGAAAGGACAGTAACTCTCTCAGCACCGGCTGGTGGGTACGGATCGAGGTTCCCCAGTCTCCTGTGAACAAGCCCTTCATATAAGTGATGTATTGCTGCGGCAGCGGCTTGTCGAGACCAAGCTCGATGCGTGCCGCCGCAATCTGCTCCGCATTCGCGCGCGGCCCCACCCAACGTGCAGCGGGGTCAGACGGAACCACACGCGCAACTGTAAATGTAATCACGGAGACTCCTGCCAGGACAAAGAGTCCCAGCAAGAGTCTTTTAATGATAAAGCGGATCATCAGCCTATTCCCGGTAAGTGTCGTAGAAGAACACTACGTTGGCATAATAAGGGTTGCTGCTGAAGCCCTTGAAGTTATCACGCAAAGCATAACCGTACTTCAGATCAAAAATAGAAATACCCGGAGCATCATTGATCAGAATTTCTTGGGCTTGCTTGTACAAGGCAGTTGCTCCGTCGCGGTTGGAACCGGCGCTTTTCCGCGCTTGGTCAATCAAGCTGTCAAACTTGGGATTGCTGTAATAGCCTAGGTTATAGACAATTGGATTTTCAGTTTTGTAGGCAATGCTGAGGTAGCCATAAGGATCCGAATAACCCGACCAGTAGTAGAGCAGGAACAAGTCCTGACGCTGGCTGGCATCCGGAGACTTGGCCAGATCCCATTGAGCATCCCAAGTCATTCCTTTAATCTCAAGATCCAATCCGACTTTGGCCAGCTCAACCTTCAGCAGTTCAGCCACTTGACGCTCAGCCTCGTCACCGGACAAATACGTGATTGACAGTTTCCCTCCGGATACACCTGCTTCTTTCAGTAGCTCTTTCGCTTTGTCCGGATTGTAGGAATATTTGAACAGACTCGAATCTTGGCCCCATAGACCCTTCGGCAGGTAACCAGTCGACTGCTCTGCCATGCCGCCCATAATATCTTTAACAATGCTGTCGTAGTTGAGAGCATAGGCCAGCGCCTGACGCGCCTTCGGATTGTTGAATGGTGCTTTCAGCGTATTCATCTGCAGCGTCAGGTTCTGGAACGCCTCTGTCTTCAGAACTTGAACTCCAGGTTTGCCGTCCAGAGATTTCAACATTTCAGGGGTAAGCTGGTTAGTGATATCGACTTCGCCTGCTTCCAACTGCTGCTGGCGGGTATTGGCTTCCGGCGTCGTTTTGAACACTACCTTTTCAAAATTTTTAGGCGTCCAGCCTTTCCAATATTCAGGATAGCTGGTCAGGACTAGATCGCTGCCCTTGGTCCACTTCTGAACAGTGTAGGGACCGGAACCTACGTCATGACCTTCGTTGATCCAATCTTCACCGTTCTTATCCAGCGCGTCAGCATCAAAGATAAAGGCGGAGTAGCCCGCAGAAACCACGTTATCCAGTGCTTCGGCATATTTCAGCTTAAACTCTACCGTGTATTGATCGACTACGTTGATTTCCTTAACGGATTCCCAGATGTAGGAAGCGCCCTTACCTCTCTTGATGGTTCGCTCAATGGACTTCTTAACCAGATCTGCACTCAGTTCTGCTCCCGTATGGAATTTAATACCTTTGCGCAGCTTGAAAGTCCAAGTCAGGCCATCCGCCGATTTGCTATAATCTTCAGCCAGCACCTTGTCGAAGGTCTTCGTTTGCGCATTGTAGCGCAAAAGCGTTTCGTACATATTGTGCATCGCGATAATCTCATTACTGAAGCTGTCACTCGGGTCCCAGAAGGTCATCACATCGCTGTTCACGCTGTAAACGGCAATTCCGCCTTTCGGCGCATTTCCGCTCGAAGTGTTGCTCCCTGTATTACTTCCAGTATTGCTGCCTGTGTTAGCTGCCGTTGTATTACCCTTGCTGCCGCAGGCTGATAACACCAACATTACACTTAGCATCAGCAACAGCAGCGTATTTCTTGATCTCTTCTTCATCATTCTCTTCTCCCCGCTTTCTAATCTCCTATTGGCAGTCCTAATCTATATTGTGAGCTGACCGACAGCCTTGACCCGGATACGTACAGCATTCCCTGGCAAGTAAGCCAATGGCACCTCTTCAATATCAACAATCTCGACGGAATCAGCACTTGCGCCTGCCGCTTCCGCTTCACCGGCAGCCAAACGTTTGGCTTCCTCCAGCGCCTGGTCTCGTCCCCATTCCTCCAAGGAATAGATTTTCTCTACCTGACCGCTCACTTCAGCAATGGTCACACCAATGGCATTTGCCACCTCGAAGTGGAGCGGGCGAATGACTTCGGACACACCAGTCAACTGATCGGGAAGAATAATGCTGCCTCCACCGACCACGATGGCCGGAATATCATCAGATGTGGTCTTCATCTTGTCGATAGCTTCCTCCACCAGATCAATCATCGTTGCATAAGCCGACTCCACCAGTTGCGGAGACAAGCTGCCCAATTTACCGCGGTCCCCCAGTTCAGTCAACCCCTTTGCGACAGCTATGTCAGTCGCTGTGAGATCCGTGCCGCCGAAGACCAGCCCTTTCTCAGGCAACAGATAACCCACACTGTCCGGTCCGACAGTCAAGGTATCACCCTCTCCGCGAATCCGAGTTCCACCGCCAAGCCCAAAGGACAGCAAATCCGGCATTCGGAAGTTCGTCCGTACGCCGCCAATCTGAGCGACCAAAGACGATTCACGCGGGAAGCCCTGAACTAGCACACCGATATCCGTCGTTGTTCCGCCTACATCTAGCACCAGCGCCCCCTTGGCATCAGTCAGATAGGCTGCACCTCGGATGCTGTTTGTCGGACCGGAAGCAATGGTCAGCACCGGGAAGCGGAGCGCGTAATCCGAGGTCATGAGCGTACCGTCATTCTGACCGAGGAAGATTCTCGCCCCACGAATGCCATTCTCAGCCAGCGACTCCTCGAATCCCCGTACCATCAAGCGCGCCACATGAACCAAAGCCGCATTCAAGATCGTGGCATTCTCACGCTCGATCAGTCCGATGCTGCCAATTTCGCTTGACAGCGAGTAATGGATGTCATCGCCGAGAATCTCCCGGAAGATCTCTTGTGCGCGCTGCTCATCGCCGGAGTCTACCGGTGAGAAAATAGAGGTTATAGCTACCGCCGCCACCTTGCCCTTCCATTCAGCGGCCATCTCACGTAGTGCAGCCTCATCCAACGGAGCGATTCTACGTCCGTCGAACTCATGGCCCCCACTGATAATATGGCTGCCGACGAATACCTTATCGAGCAGTTCCTTCGGCCAGTTCAGGAACGGGGGAATCGCCAGGCTCGCTGGCGCGCCAATTCTCACGACTCCAATTTTGGCCAGATTCCGGCGTTCGACGATAGCGTTGGTACAATGTGTTGTTCCCAGCATAGCGAACTGAATTTCGCGCGGGTCTAACTCGCTCTGTGTAAGCAGGCCGGCGATGGCGCGCTTAATACCTGACCCGATGTCTTCGGTTGTGGGCACCTTTATTTTGCTGACCAACTGCCTGTTGTTATCCATAATGACCGCATCAGTATGCGTACCACCAACATCAATTCCGATTCTGTAGCTCATTGAAGCACCCTTCTTTCCTTGCTTTCTTCACCCAACGGGATGTAATCTACGTTGTATCCGAAATAACGCGGACCCGCCGTTTCAATCCCCTTCACCGTTCTCCATTTTTCGTTGCAGGGAATAGCAATTACCGCTAGCCGGTTGCCGTAACGCAGGGATTCGGTAGTCACCGGAACCCCTGTCTCTACATCCACAACGGTCAGCAGATCCGGTGTGGTTGCCACCACTTCTCCGTCAGCCTCTGCCACCAAAAATTCATTCTGGAAGTACAGGGTGAACGTCCGGCCTTGATCCTGCCCCAGACCGCTTAGACTCACTTCGCCTTTGGTGAACCCTCCGCTGTTCCGGCGCAACAAGTTGTTGACCTTGCCGGTGAACAGCAGCGTTCCCGCTACTTCTTCTACCAGCGCCTCGACCGGGCTTTGGTTCCGATGCTTCAGACTCCGAACCGTCTCCCCGATACGCTGTGCCAAGCTGAAGGTATGATGAATGCCTGCTTCCTTGAGCTGGAAGCCCTGCATCAGATAATCGCAGGTCGTCACCGAGCCGCCCATCGTAGTCAGTGCTTGGCGGCCGATCCGCTCACTCCATACACTATCCACACCATTCACGATTACGGAATTCCCTTTCTCGTCAGCCATCGCCACCGGACCGGAGGGGATATCTACCAGATGGAAGGTAACCATCTGCAGCTCCGGGAATGCACGACCCATGCCGTCAATATCCACCAGCGGCAGTCCGGTTGTTGCGGCCAGAATAACCGGAATCAGGGAATTAATCCCTCCGATTTCAATCGGAAAAATCGCGCTGATCTCCTTTCCGGTATGCGCCTTTAGCGCTTCAAAAGCCTGCAGCGGCTCTTGGCCGCCGGGGATCTTCTCCACGACTACCGTGGGCGCTCCCATCATGCCAACGGATACTACCCAGGCATCATCTTCCAGCTCCTCCGGTGAGATCAAGGTGACCGGGCCATATTTCTCAATGGCGGCCATAGCCATCAATTGCCCCACATAAGGGTCGCCTCCTCCACCGGTACCCAGTACAGCAGCCCCCAGTGCAATATCTTCCAAATGGTGCTTTTCAATCTTGCGCATACGCTATTGGCTCCTTCATTTGTCTTATCTGTTTTCTAGCAAATCAGTCCTGACTGTGTCGTTCAGATCATCAGCGATCTCCATTCATGCAGCTCTTCACAGCTCCAGCTGTCCTACCGCTCTAATTCGAAACCGGATCACTTCTCCTGAATAATAGTCAAACGGAATCTCTTCCATCTGGACAAAAGAAATGCTATCCTCCCTGGCCCCGCCCTGCAGCAGCTGCTGGATCGCCTCCTGCTTGACCTTCTGCAGCGCAGCCTCCTTGGTCTCGTTTTGCAACCAGCAAATCCGGTCCAGCTGCACCCCTACCGGCGCTACACAAGCGCCGACCGCAGTGCATAACTGAAATGCCGGCGGCTGCACAAGTTCACCGTATTTATAGAACAGCTTCTCCTTCAGCAGGGCGCTGCCTCCCCCAACCAGCACGACCGGCAGCTTGTCCCTGGCGGTCTGGAGCTGCTCAATCGTCTCGCGCAGCGCAGCAATAGTGCGGCGGACCACTTGTTCGGCATCTTCTTCCCGCCAATGCCCAAGCGGCTTGCCGTATTCCTTGCGCAAGGGATGTTCCTCCGGCAGCCGCCGCAGAAAAGCCTCGGTCAAGCTGCCCGCCGCTGCTTCCGGCAGTTCCCCCTCTAGATGTCCAGGATGGGCAAGGTTCGTTTCTGATCCCGAAACGGGCCAGTCATGCCCAACAGTAATCTCTCCATCTCGGATATACACCGGGCTCTCGCCGCCAAACGGCAGGGTCACCACCTTTGGCAGCCGCAGATTAACACGGATGCCGAGAAGCCTGGCGCTTTTGATATGCTCCTGCGGTTCTCCGCCGATGATCAGCCCAACCTCTGTTTTGCTGCCGCCCATATCCACAACAACGCAGTCAGGAATGCCGGTCAGGTAGGCGCTGCCACGCAAGCTGTTGGCAATTCCTGATGCTACGGCAAAGCCGGGAAAAGCAGCCGCGCGATCAAGGGAGAGAATCGATCCATCGTTCTGTGTGAACCAATACGGACAATGCAACTGCTTTTCACCGAACAGCCCCGAGAGTTGCTGGATCGATTCTCCCATGACCCGGGAGAGCATGGCATTGATCAGTGTCGCATTCTCGCGCTCCAAAAACCCTACACTGCCAATCTGGTGCGACAGTGAGATGGAGAGCTGCGGCAACGCCTCTCGGAGCAGCGCCGCCATTCGTTGCTCCTCTTCCTCGTAGAGCGGAGCGAAGGTGCCTACGATAGCGACTGCGCCAACTTCACTCTCTGCCAGACGCCGGATAAGCCGGTCCAGCTCCGGTCGCTCACTTTCCCTGCTTAGCTTCCGGCCCGTAAAATCAAACCCGCCTGGAATCTGCTCCATCCATTTCACATGCTTCAGGAGTGCTGGCGGCCAGCCCAGTCCGTAATGGATTTTGGAAGGAGAACAGATCCGTACGAGCGCTGTATCCGTAATTCCTTTTCCATGGGACAAGACGTTCAGCAAATGAGTGGTTCCTATGAAAATCCCCTTGACTTGCTGCGGCTCTATTCCACTCTCTACTAGCAACTGTTCGATTACAGTCCGGATGCCTGACAAGATATCTGCAGTTGTCCTGGACTTGGCTTGCCCAAGCAGCCTGCCTGATTGGCTAATGATTACAGCGTCTGTGTATGTGCTGCCCACATCAATGCCCATTCTCATTCCAGCCACCCCTTGCCAGCCAGCCATTCAACGGGTGCATAAGGTTCTATAATTCCATTGGCCTCTGGACCGATGTAACTCAATAATTCACCTGTCCGCAGGACATTGGGTGCAGGAATCCCCATTACCGTCACGGCCACGCCTTCTTCTATTTCATCCACCATACAGGGTGACAACCGTTCTTCATCAAGTACCAGTAGCAAATCTGGGGTGAGACACACATATGAGTCACCCTGCCGGGCTGATAAATACTCATTTTTATAGCGAATCTCCAATGCAGTTCCTTCATATCGGCCCGTACCGGCAATTTGAAAGCTGCCCTCCACCAGTCCGTCTACAAACTGCCGCAGCACTCCGTAGATTTTGCCTCTAATCAGCACATGCGGACGACCGTAGATGGAGTTGGAGAAGCAGGTGAAGAAATCGTGCAGGCACTGCGACACATCGCTGGTCTCATGGGCAATCCGGCCAAGCTCGCAGCAGGTGCTTAATGTATGCGGAATAATGGCAGTGGATAACGCCTGTCCGCCAACGCCTAATCCGGCAAAATAAGCAACACCTCCCATGTCCTGTGTCGTCTGTGACGCAAGCTGCGATAGCAGAATATTATCCGGTTCGTTCAAATACACGGTTTCTCCGAATAAGCTGGTCATGGCCATCGAGTTCCCTTGAACCTCAGCTAAATGCAGTGAAGACATATGCACTTCGGGAAAAGTCCGGGCCATGCCATCTCCATCCACCACAGGCAATCCGCACTGGGCTGCCAGAATCAGTGGAATAAGTGCGTTCGCGCCTCCAATATTAAGCGGCATAACAGCAGTCGCTCGTCGGCCGATACGTTCCTCATAAGCACGGAGTGCGGTAACTACCTCCTGTCCCGAAGGAATCATCTCTTCGCACAGAGCAGCCGATCCGGTAGCTCCGATAATCACGACATAATCTTCGGGCCCCAGTTCATCAAAAGACACAACATCAATCCCTTGCTGATCAATCACCGACTGAGCCAATGCCTGAAAAGTGTAAGTATCTCCGCCTCCGCCTGAACTAAGCAGGTTCGCGCCCAGCCCGATATGTGCCAACTGTTCTCCGGTAATCCTCCAACCCATCTCCCCGCCTCCTTTCCTCCGCTCCTCTGTAGTGCAGAAAACGGATTAATCTAACAATCCTTCCAACATCCACGCTTGATTTTGGAGTCTATTCATTTTTATCAATTTAATTATCACAGCTAATCATTTAAATTAGTTTAAAAACAACAATTAATTAAACTATATCTTCTATTTTCTCTGTTTTTATCTTTTTTTCTCATTTTTTAAATACAATAAAAAACCAACAATTGCTAGCCCTGAATTTTCAAATCTATGTTATTTAATTTTTAACTTCTTGATTTTGCGATAGAGCGTCGGCAAGCTGATCTGCAGCTTCTCCGCAACCATTCGTTTGCCTTCTGTATCCCGCCCAAGCTGATTCAGCAGTTGAATAATACTCTCCTTCTCGTGGTTCTCCTCCAGATGACGGCCACCCCGTCGTCCCGGAGCCACCATACCTGGAATTTGCCCGCGGATTTGAGCCGGCAGACTCTGTAGCGTAACCAGATCGCCAATCTCCAATTGCACAAAATGCTCTACCACGTTCTCAAGCTCACGCACATTGCCAGGCCAGTCATATAGCAGGAGCCGTTCCAGCACCTGTGGTGAGAGCCGTTTCGGCAAACGTCCGTATTTTAGCGAAACGTTCTTCATGAAATACTCAAGCAACAACGGGATGTCTTCCTTCCGCTCACGCAAAGGAGGGATATGCAATGGAATGACGTTCAACCGATAGTATAGATCCTCGCGGAATTTCTCTTCGGCCACCATTCTGTCCAGATTACGATGTGTTGCGGCGATAATACGTACATTCACATCAATCGGCTCCATGCCTCCCAGCCGCTCCACCTTGCGCTCCTGGACTACCCGCAGCAGCTTACCCTGCAAATGCAAAGACATGTCCCCGATTTCATCAAGGAATATCGTTCCGCCGTCAGCCAGCTCGAACCGTCCAGCTTTACTCTCATTCCTGTTTCCGATAAAGGCGCTGCTCTCGTATCCAAAGAGTTCGCTCTCCAGGAGCGTATCAGGGATCGCTGCACAGTTGATCGCGATGAACGCGCCATCCTTCCGGGAACTGGCTGCATGAATTGATTGGGCAAATACTTCCTTGCCGGTTCCGCTCTCTCCCAAGATCAGCAGATTCACCTCGCTTAAAGCCACCCGCTGCGACATCTCCTTGATCGTACGAATCGGGGCGCTTGTGCCCTTGATATCCTCGAATCGATAAGTAGTCTGCTTTTGAAAAGGATACTTCTTCCCTTCCAGCTTCTCGGGTTCGACTTGAAGCAGAATCGTAGCGGGCTGCCCTCCATCATAGACAGGCTTCACGCGTAACTTCCAATTGGTCCTGCTGCGGCCTGCCCGCTCAGGAACGATCGTCCGCTCCTCTAAATCCCGAGCCGCTCTGAGATGATCCCAATCCTCAGGAGAAACCCACTCCTGAATAAAGCTCCCCAGGACCTGTGTTCGGGGCAATTCCATAAGACTGGACATCGCCGGATTCAACTCTACGATTCTTCCATCCGGGTCCAGCACCAGCAGCGCCTCCTGTGCCACAGAAAGCACGGCACTCAGCTCTTTCTTCAGCAGGCTGCTCTCCGCGGCATGCTTGCGGCTGCTCTCGCTCCCAGCTATCATATATCTGAGAGACCGGGCATAGCCGCTGATGACTGGAAGATTAGCAGCAAGCCACGCCGCGGCTTCCGGGTTATCCGCCTTCACCCACAACACAGCTGTAGCGTTCAGTCTATGCCATAGGGCGCGCAACCCTTCTGACTCCGCCCCCGCTATTGCAGCAGAACCGTAATTATCATTCTCCTGAATAGACAGGCTTTCGACAATAACCTTCAATTCTTGAGCAATGAACACAGCATCATAATGACCTGTACTGTTCCATTGCTTAATTTCCATATTTACAGGCAAGAGGCTCGATAACTGCTCTGCTAGATCATAAAGGCTCTGCCAGCTATTAACCTCCAGTTGTTCCATACTCAATCCTAAGCACCCTCTCATGAACAGAACTCTCTAGTATACTCTACTAGATTAAATGAATTCCTGTATACATGATTAGAAATATTGAATTCATTCTCGCATTTTTTGTCGAAAGAGTCCAGATGTTTTTAAATAATTCCTATGAGTATTATTGGAATTAAATTTCACCCTTGTTTTATCAACTGCTTTCATTTCATTAAATTCAATTTCCGACCAATTCAATGCTGTAATTGTGAAGCATTAAAATACGAAAAATCCCGTCGCCCCTTGGATGACAGGATTTCTGGATCTGATTGCCTACGGATAGTTCTTTATTTAGTTCATTTCTGCTATAGATTCTCTGAGGCGCTTAGGAAGCTTTTTGAAAACCATATCGTAAGAGTGATCAATCATATCGAAGATATCCTGCTCTGGTAAAGAACCATCTATCGTGATTGAATTCCAGTGCTTTTTATTCATATGATATCCCGGTCGAACGCTCTCATGCTGCTCTCTCAAGTTTTCCGCAATAACCGGGTCACATTTCAGATTTAAACGAGTATCCTTGCCCTTTTCCTCAAAAATAATCGCGAACATTTTATCAGCAACTTTGATCACGACTGGAGTGAATCCAAAGGGATAATCCTCGGTCGCTCCCTGCTTCTTTAAGCAATACTCGATAATATTATTTTTCAAATCAGTCTCTCTCCTTCACCTTTCAACAGCCTTCAATATGGTAATTATAAGAACTGTTGTTCCGTTAATCAAGTTAGTATTATTTTTCTTTAGCTAATTTTGGATACCCAAAACTGCTACATAGGAAGTTACTACAGGTGAGTTCGACCTAATTAAGGGTGATATCATGGTATGTATGTAGAACGCATTAAAACAACAATCATAGTCCAGAAAAAATAGTTTATATAAAAAGGCTCAAAGTGTGATTAACGGCATTTTTGTACCTTAAATCATCTGCAACTGAGGGTTACAGGAGATTAAGTTCAATATTGTACCTTAAATATTCCGTAATACCCCATTAAGCATGCTTTTTAGGAAAATAAGGTACAAAAATGCCTCTATCTCCCTTGTTTGCCCATTTTCAAGATAAGTAAGGTACAAAAATGCTCTTAGTTGGGGAGGTGGCTCCTCTTTTTTACTGTTAAGACGATTGTTGAAGAGGAATTTACCACTTCTAGTGTTTACAGCCTAAAATTAAAAAGAGTAAAGCGAACTATGCAGTCGCTTTACTCTTTTTTATTATTCCACTCAGAAAATCTTCTTCTTTCCCCGATCATCAATCAGAATCTGCACCGACTCTTTAAACCGCAGCGCATGCACAATCTCCCGCTCCCGCAGGAACTTCAGACTGTCTTGCAGATCCACATCATCTGTCATGTCGATCAGCCACTGGTATGTAGCCCGCGCCTTTTCCTCAGCCGCAATGTCTTCGTAGAGATCAGCGAGCGGATCTCCCTTGGCCGCGATGTAAGTTGCAGTGAACGGAACACCGGCGGCGTTGTTATAGAACAGGGCGTGATCCCGGGTCGCATAGTTCGGACCGAGACCGGCGGCTTCCAGTTGCTCAATCGATGCGTCTTTTGTCAGCTTATAGATCATGGTCGCAATCATCTCGAGATGCCCGAATTCCTCAGTGGAAATATCGGTTAACACTCCAATTACTTTGTCAGGAATCGCATACCGCTGGTTCATGTAACGCAGCGCAGCGGCGAGTTCACCGTCCGCTCCACCATATTGCTCCATCAGATAACGCGCCATCCGCACGTCACATTTGCCGACTCGTACCGGATATTGCAATTTCTTTTCATAAATCCACATTCGGGACGCTCCCCTCCTTTAGTGAACTGCTGCTATCCTATCAGACCGCTACACTTGCCAAGGCCAAGGGGGCTGGTTCCACTCCCACGGGCATTTGGAAAAGGCACGCCCAAAATTCTGTAGCGGTCCATACAGCTCCTGAAAATGGCCTGCCAGCCGTGTCCGTTCCTGGGTAAGCTGGTTGAACTGCTCGATCGCCTTTAGATCCTCGGGGTGAGTATCCAGATAGAGATTCAGCTCCACGAGCGCAAAATCCAGAACCTGCAGCTGCTCCAGCAATTCGTAATACCGTTGGTCGCATGGTTGTGCCTCCATGGCTTATTTCCCTCCTTTCGACTTGGACTCATACGGACTGAACAGCGCGGGCCACAAGGTTCCGTACCTTAACGCTTCCGGCAGACTGAACTGCGGAAGATCCGGCGGCTGAAAGTTGATGAACTGGTTGGGGGGTACGACGAACGTCTTGAACGGTACCGGTGGGCAGGGATCAAACGGCCCCCTAAACGGCGTATGCACACGCTCCTGGGAATTCAATATAAACATCCTCCTTTGCTCATTTCACTGCTGAGTGCAGCAGTTATTCTGAACGCTTACCTTCGTAACTAATTTATGATAGGCAAAGGCGGAATAAGACGGTTTGTGAAAAAAAACTCTCTTGATGTCCATATACGACAAAAAAAGCCTTCCCCTTCGTGCATAATACATTGCGCGATAGGAAAAGGCTTCGTTTATAACTGAACTATGGTTAGTACTCGTTTCGTTTCTTCAAATCCATGCTTACTTCTCATCCGCTTC
The DNA here is from genome assembly GCF_042883835.1 of Paenibacillus sp. NPDC058177. NCBI lineage: Bacteria > Bacillati > Bacillota > Bacilli > Caryophanales > Paenibacillaceae > Paenibacillus > Paenibacillus sp. NPDC058177. The sequence goes on from NZ_JBHVVB010000005.1 coordinate 446,855, forward strand.
AGAAGATTCCTCTTCATCCTTCGCAGGCGCCTCACGGTGAATGTTTATCCGGGTAATCCGCAGCCGGGTAGACTCTTCGACCTCAAAGACGACGTCCCCGACAACAACGCGTTTGCCTTTGGATGGATTGCCTTCCAGCTCTTTGAACAACCAGCCACCGATGGAATCCACTTCATCGTCTTCAATGACTACACCGGTCAAATCGTTGACATCCTCGATAAGCATACGGCCTGCGACTGAAATGTACTCTCCATTCTGCTCCACGCTAGGACGTTCATCCTCGAACTCGTCGTGCAGATCCCCGACGATCTCTTCCAGAATCTCTTCTGCAGTCAATAACCCCGCGGTCCCGCCGTATTCGTCGACGACAAGCGTCATCTGAATCTTGTTCTTCTGCATCAGCCGCAGCACATGACTGATCTCCATCGACTCTGGCACGTTCGGAATCGGGCGGACTAATGTAGTCAAATCATTCTGCTGTTCAGGCGGTGCGAAGAGTAGATCGGTAATGTGAATAAAGCCAATAATCCGGTCTTTATCCTCCATCGCTACCGGGTAACGCGAATGCTTGGTTTCCGTAATAATGCGCATGTTATCTTCCAGGGAAAGGTTGCTGTACAGCACATCCATATCGGTACGCGGCAGCATAACCTCACGGGCCAACAGGTCGGAGAACTCGAAGATATTATCCATAAGCTTCATCTCATCTTTATCAATAACGCCACTCTTGGCACTCTGATTCATGAGAATACGTATTTCTTCCTCCGAATGCGCAGCCTCTGCCTCACTGGCAGGCTCCACCCCGATCAAACGAAGCAGACCATTCGCGGATGCGTTAAGCACCCAGATGAACGGCAGGAATAGATTATAAAAGAACATCAGCGGTGCGGACAGCAACAGCGCTGAGCCTTCTGTTTTTTGAATCGCCAATGACTTGGGTGCAAGCTCACCAAGCACAATATGTAAGAAAGTAATAATGGAGAAGCCAAGCACCAAAGATACGGTGGAGATCAGCGTATGGTCTGTAACCCCAAGCTTGAACATCAGAGGCTCTACCAGCAGCTCCGAAATGGCGGGCTCTCCTACCCAGCCGAGACCGAGCGAGGCAAGTGTAATCCCGAATTGGGTCGCAGACAGATAAGCGTCCAGCTTCTTGTTTACCTTTAGCGCATATCCAGCCATCTTGTTGCCCTCACTAACTAGCTGGGTCAGGCGTGACTGCCTGACCTTCACCAGTGAGAACTCTGCGGCGACGAATATGCCATTTAATAATACGAGCACCAGAACAAGCAAAAGATTAAGCAGCAATCTCCCTACTTCAAATTCCGTATGCACAATAACAACGCCTCATTTCTACAGATTGATCGCTTTTCTTGATTTGAAGTCAACACCCGGATAATACATATCCGCTACCAGAAGATTCGGTCCGCAGCAGCTAGCTGCGTCACAGTGACAGTTCACTTCTTGGTTAAGCGGGTGCTGGGTCTGCCAGTCTGTAAAAATATCATCCAGCTTGTTGCTGCTGATGTTGCCAAACGCTGCGATATCTGCAAAATCCGTAACGAAAACATCGCCGGTAAACATGTTTACATTCACACGGTTGCGTCCGTCCGGATCATTGCGAAGCGTAACATTCTTCTCGGAACGCAGTCGCTTCAAGAGCTTCTGGTCTTCTTCCAGGAAGCTGCAGGCGAAGAATGGAAGCGTGCCGAACAGCATCCACATCTCGGGGTCACGGTGGTCCAGCAGATCATGAATAGCAGCCTGCATATCCTTAAGCGACAGAACCGGCAGCGCGGAGGCAAAGCTTGAAGCGTACATTGGATGCACCTCATGGCGTTTTGCTCCCATATCGCCGATCAGCCGGTGAATCTCCGGCAGCTTGGTATGCGTGCGATAGTTAATCATGGATTCCGCAGAGATGAGCATGCCGTCATCACTGAGTCTGCGGGAGTTCTCGATCATCGTATCATACAAGCGGTAAGCAGCTTCCTTCGCTACAGGATGGCCGCTGTTTGCAAAGCCAACTTCATGAAAATCATCACCATTAACATAGTTGAAAGAGATATGCATAACGTCCAGATAAGGAAGCAGCTTCTCATAACGGGAATATGGCATGGTTAGATTGGAATTGATTTGCGAGCGGATTCCTCGCTCCTTGGCATACTTGAGCAGCGGGACAATCATATTGTCTACGGTGGAAGCGCGGAACATCGGCTCTCCGCCGGTAATGCTGATCGTCTGCAGGTGCTCGACTTCTTCTAGCCGATCAAGCATATTCTTAAGGGGCAGCATCTCTCCTTCTTTCATGGTGAGGCTGTCACCAACGGCGCAGTGCTCACACCGCATATTACATAAATTCGTAACCGTCATCTCCACACTGGTCAGTACATGCCGCCCGTACTGCCGCAGGGAAGTGATGGGATCCCAAGGGTCATAGCTTGGGGATAACTCCTTCTGCGGGGATAATGACATTGGTCTTATAACATTCATTTGTGATAGCTCCTTTAAAGCTTATTCCTTATTATTAACCTAAAAATCATCCGTATGAACGGATTATTATCCTATATCATACCACGAAGAACGAAAAAACTGCACTTTTGAGTTGTACTTGCTTGCTATTTACTGATATTTTCTGAAAAAAACAGCATGCAGCGAAAAGATATCCGGGCCATGTGCACCTTACGTGCCCACCCGTGTATCGATCTCGCTGCATGCCTGAGAGGCTGGAATTGCCTCATTGAGAAGTCTATGAAGCGGTGCCAGCCGGCACCCTTAATTGGCTACATCCACAATAACTACAGAAAGCATCACGGCAAGGTCCATCTCGAACGGAACCACTGGCTCTCCTTCGGGGCCGGTAAGGATGCGAACCACCGGACGGTGTGGTGTGGTGGAGTCAATTTTGACCACAACTCCGCTCTGACCCGTGCTGAGCTTCACTGTAAGCCCCAGTGGATAGATTGCTACACGGTCCCGGAACAATTCAAGCTGCCGCTGCTCATACAACGTGCCGGAGCCTACATAAAGCGCCTCTACCGCCTGATGGGGGAGCATCGCTTTTTTGTAGACACGACTGGAGGTCATCGCATCATAGGAATCGGCCACGCCAATCCATTTGGCGTACTCATGAATTTCCGCTCCCTTGAGTCCGCGGGGGTAGCCGGAACCGTCAATCCGTTCATGATGCTGCAGCGCACAATGGGCGGACAGCAACGGAATATTCGGCTCGTCCTTAAGAATCCGGTAGCCGATTTCGGTATGGGCCTGCATCTGCCGGAACTCTTCATCCGTCAGCTTGCCGGGTTTTTGGACAATCTTGACCGGAATTTGCGTCTTGCCGATGTCGTGCAGCAACGCACCCAGACCAATGACCCGCAATTCCGCTTTACTGTACCCGTGAGCGATAGCCATAACAAGTGTATAGAGGCAGACATTTAACGAGTGGACATAAAGATAATTATCCGCTGTATGCATTTCCAGCAGCATTATCATAGGTGTCTCCTGGGCAGACATTTCGTCCAGAATCGAATCCATCACGCCCGAGAATTTTTTATCCAGATGATAAAAGCCTTTGGTAATGCCGGAAGCACCGGACATGTCCTGAAATTGTGTCTTAATAACCTTGAGCGCCTGGTTGCGCGTCTCATCCTGCAGCATCCCCTCAATCACTACATCTTCAGTGAGGGAATCTTGCACATATACATAGCCGATGTCGATTCTGCCGAGGCGTTTGATCAGTGAATCGGTAAGCTCTACGCCGTCGGAAAGCAGAATCATGCCTTCATCGCTATAAATTTTTTTGCCCAGCCTCATGCCCGGTTGAAGCCGGCTGACGGATACTAAACGCACTCTGGTTCACTCCTGCCTTTAACGGTAGATTGCTATTCTGCTTAAAAACTTTGGGTCTCACACCGTGTCTATACCGTTACCTTTGGAGAACAGGCAAGCACACCTACATCGGTTTGCCCCGGACAACGCTTCCCTGGATACACCTCTAGGAAACAACCATAGCCGGGTACCGCTGTACCGATGGAATCTTGGAAATGATTAACGCATAATAAATAGCCAGAAAACAGCCGCTAAAATAAAGCGGTAAATCGCAAAATGTGTCAATCTGATCTTTTGAATCCATCGCATGAACAGAATAACTACAAGGTAAGCCACTGCGAATGAAATCAGGAAGCCAATGACAAAGTAACCAATGGTCTCACTGGTAAAATCGCGGTAAGCATCCAAAAGCTCATACCCGGAAGCCGCACACATAATCGGAATCGCGATCAGAAAAGAGAAATCGGCTGAGGCCTTATAGCTGACCCCGCTGAGCATCCCCCCCGAAATTGTGGAGCCTGAGCGGGAAAAGCCTGGCCATAATACAGAGATAATCTGGTACAAGCCAATGGCTAGCGCCTGTCCATAGGACAGATCATCCAGTTCGTGGGCAGTAATACGGATCTTGCGACGGTTGACCCACTCGGCAACAATCATTAAGATCCCTCCGGCTACTAGCGCCCAAAGCACCGTACTGGCTCCGAATAGGCCCTTGATGAAGTCACGTGCAAAAAAAGCCACGGCCAATGCCGGCGCAATCCCCAGGATCACATGAATCAGATTAAGACGGGACTGCGGCATCACGCCTCCCCGATTACTCCGACTGCGCCCGATTCCCAGCAGGTTAAGCACCCGATGACGGTAGACCAGCGCGATAGCCAGAATAGCACCTAATTGAATGACAATCTCATAGGTCTTCATAATCGATTCCTGCTCGGCAAAACCCATCAGCTTGGCCGTCAAGATCATATGGCCTGTGGAGGATACAGGGATAAACTCCGTGATTCCTTCAACAATGGCCAAAATAATGGCTGTAATAGTGTCCATACAATCCTCCTGTTTGTGGCGGAATGAATATCGGGTACAACTTTGTTATTTTAAAAAATCATACAGCACAGCCATCATTCAGGCCTTCCCTTATGTAGTACCGTTGTTCCAACGGGAAATGAAACTCTCCTCAAGACTGCCCGGCCGCTGCAGCTCCATCCGCAGCAGATCACGGAGGAAATGCGGAAGAAGATACACCGCATCCTTGCCGTTGGCGAGCGTCTCATAACCGATCCGGAAAGTGAACATATCCAGCGTCCCAACCTCATACTCCTGGTCATCTTCCAGAGGCTGCCCTTCGACAAAAACTGCAATATCGTTATCATACGGCAAAACAAGTGAATCGTACAAGATATTTAAGCCATCTACTGCAAGACTGCCCAGCTGTTTTCCCCGGAAACCATAGCCAAAGATAGCTTTATTACGGAATTCTTCTGTCAAACTTTGCTCCAGAGCTATGCGGATATCCCGCCCTTTAAGCTTCACTATGCAAGGATTGATCGGCGAAGGACACAGTCCATGCAGCATCCCCAGTGAAATATCCCCCTCTGGCAGTGGTCCCAGAAGCTGTCCGGTATTGACAATCGCTATCTTGGCGCCGGTGAATCTGCGCACAGCCTGAGCGAGAAAATTACCGAATGGGGATTCCCCCTGATAGTCAACCGGAAGCTCTCGATCTGTAATGGCCACCGATTCATGCAAAGCTTCTCTTCCCCGTTCCAGATGGGTGACGGCCGCAGAATGAACCCGTTCCTCCCTTAGCTCAGGGGAAACGGCGAGGCATTCTCCCTCTACAAGTCTGAAACCGAGATCCGGCTCCTGCCGTTCAAAAACAAGCCTGCCCAAATAATTACCAAACTTGCCGGCGCCGCAGACGGCAGTACCAGCAATAATCTGTGGACGTTCCAGCAGATGGTGAGTATGTCCACCCAAAATGGCATGAACGCCCTCCAGGTTCTCTGCCAGCCGCTGATCTGTAGGCAGACCCAGATGAGACAGCACGATCAAAATGTCTACCTGTGGAGCCAACAGACTGCATTCCTTACGAAGTGCCTCTTCCGGGTCTAGTGCATCCCAGCCCAGCAACGCATAGAACGAAGCAAAAGCCGCTGTCGCTCCAGTCACGCCTATGCGGATGCCGTCCCGCTCCAGGATAACATGGCGCTTCATCCAGTGCGGCGGCTCTCCAGTCGCAGTCTCTACAAAGTTGCAGCACACTACCGGACACTGAAGTCCGGAGAATACCGCAGAGAGCATGTCGGCTGTGAAGGTAAGCCCCTCATTATTACCAATGGTGACCGCATCGTATCCCGTCAGATTCAGAATATCAATGTTCGCCTGTCCCATCGTTCCTTCCGTCTCTATGGCCGCTCGATCCATATGGTCGCCAATATCCAGCAACAAAAGTGGTTCATCGCCCGCTGCGGCCCTTTGCTCAGCAATGACTGCCGCAAGTGGGCTCATCATGTCGAAATGACTATGTATATCATTAGTATGAAGTATTGTCAGTCGCTCTGATATAGGCTTCATCAATAACATCCTTCCCACCTGTGTAAGGCCACCTTTTTTGGAAGCGTAAGGCGCTTGTTCTTTCAGAGTTTAGCATAACATTTCCAAGCTCAATATGGTATATTTCAGTACTTACAATACCATTATACCAAGGCCTGCAAGTGCTGCGAGGCCTGCATTTCTGTACCTCTCTTTGAACCAGAATCAAGAGGATGGCTGCGCCTCCCCTTCTCCTTTTAAATACCGTGTTAGTTCGCAATCATACATTATATAGGTCTTAAAACCTACAGAATATCCTTAGAGAAATTATTGTAGTCGTCCAGTTAGCTATAGTCAGAATATACCGAAACTTCGATGCATATCTGAAGATTGTGAATATTAATTGTTAACCATTGAATGTTTGTCCTTTTCTTGCTATGCTGAGAAAAATTGACACATAAGGTGGCATAAGCATTGAGAGTACACGTCATGGATGTTAAGCCGGGGGATTATCTCGGAACAGACACCTTCAACGCCCGCGGACTTCATGTTTTGTCCAAGGGAACCCAGTTGCGCATGGATGAAATATCCAAGCTGTTGCAACACGGTATTGATTACATTGATATCGAAACCCTGGAAGGAACACTCTCCCCGCCCCATAAACCGTCCGTTATTCAAACCGTTACGGCAAGCTTTGATACCATGATCGACGGTTTCGAGACCCTTTATTTAGAAGCGTTAACCAAAGGCAGCTTTAATCCATCCGTCGTAGACGATGTTCTTCAGCCAACCCTGCAATCCCTGGACAAGCATAAAGACGTGGTAACCCTCCTTCTACTGCTGGACCGGGAGGATGAATATACCTATAATCATTCCCTTCAGGTAGGTATGCTTTCCTATTATATTGCAACTTGGCTCGGTTATTCCAAGCAGGAATGCTATGAGATCAGCCGGGCTGGTTATCTGATCGATATCGGTAAATGCCGAATCTCACCCGATTTGCTGAACAAGCCGGGGAAGCTGACCGTCGAAGAATTTGAAGAAGTGAAGCGACATACTACATACGGTTACGAAATTATCCGCAATTCCATGGACAACCCTACCGCTGCAATGGTTGCTCTCCAGCACCATGAACGGGAAGACGGCTCCGGCTATCCCGCCAATTTAACCAAATCGGAGATTCATCCCTATGCACAGATTGCCGCTGTGGCTGACGTGTATAGTGCCATGACTTCACCCAGAGTCTATCAGTCCAAGCAAGAACTTATCTCGGTGCTGCACGAATTACATAACCTCAGCTTCGGCAAGCTGAACGGCAAGACCGTTCATGCCTTTATCCAGCATTTGATGCCGAATTTCATCGGCAAGCGCGTCCTTCTTGACACCGGTGACATGGGCGTCATCGTCATGAACAACCCCATAGACGTGTTCCGTCCACTGGTGCAGGTCGACCATAAATTCCTCGACTTGTCCCGTGAGCGGAGTGTGTCGATTGTGGAGATCTACACCTAGGGGCGCTCGCCATCCCTCCCAAACCCTCCCTTCCTAAGGGAGGGCCAAGGGCGCCGCCCTCTGGACACCCGAAGGAACAGCGTGGTTGGCGGGATGACGGGGCGTCTGCGGACAGATGTTTTGGAGGGTGGGTATGCTCGCCCTTGAGCAGTCCTTGTCTTGCTCCGCAAGATACAGGACTGCTCAAAGCTTTACGGCGCAGGCCGCTCCCCGGGTAATGTGACCCGGGGGGCGGCTTTTTCTGGCCTCCGCGGTGCCCTCGCGGAGGCATTGCCATTGCGGAGGCCGGCCTAGTTTATGGCCGGGGGCATTCGGTTAGACTGATCAATAGAGTAAAACGTTGATTAGACTAACCTGAAAGGATGAAGCCTATGCTGCCGATTCACGGGCGCCTTGCTGAGCTGTATTCACTGAGCCGCCAGCGGAAGCTGACTGAATCTGAAGAGCTGGAGCAGCAGCACTGCTTGCAAGCGAATGCAACTTACTGCTGGGAGATGGCCCGGCTTAACAATGAAGCCATACTGGCGGCGCGAACGCAAGATATCAACTGGCAGCAGAACATCGGCGCTCAGATGGTTGAGCTGCGTACGTCTGGCCGGATATCAAAACGTCGTAAGTAAGGCGGCATCGTAGAAAACATACGAGCTCTCCTCTATAAATTGAACTGTAGCATGAGCGAAAAGGAAATATATAAGCCGAACAAAAAAATGAACAAACAAAAAAATGAACAAACAACAAGATGAGCGAACGAGGAAGGTTGGAACTGTAGGCGTAAAACGATCGCCTGAAAGCTTCCCATAAGAAAGCTAGCACCGGATCATAGTTGTCGACAGCAAGACCTATATCCAGAGCTGTTCAAAACCAGCGTTGTCAATAGAAACGGTAAATTCCCCTTCACCAGTCGTCTTAACAGTGAAAAAGAGGGACCAACTCCCCAACTAACGGCATTTTCGTACCTTATTTTTCTTGAATATAGGCAAATGAGGGAAATAAGGGCATTATTGTATCTTATTTTTCGGAAAAGCACGCTGGATGGGGGATTCTGGAACAATTAAGGTACAATATTGCACTTAATCTCCTCTAACCCTTAGCTTCAGAGGATTTAAGGTACAAAAATGCCGTTAATTACACTTAGAGACTTCATGTATACGCTCTCTTTTTTACTTGACTTTGTAAGCTACTTTGCGTTCTATTTGGAGAAAAAATTCGATACGTTGATACGATAGTATTTAGAGGTAATAGCATGTAGAGGCGATAGCATGTAGAGGCGATAGCATGTAGAGGCGATAGCATCTAGATACGATAGCATGTAGTGGTCATAGCATGTAGATGTAATAGCATCCACCTGAAAAAGGATCAGCGGATAACAGCTTAGGTTTTGAAGTTGATCACATGCATGAGTAGAGTGGAGGGTCGGGGGATTCTGGAGAAACGGTAGTGGTCGCCTTTAAAGCCCGATTTCAACCTCTAATTCCTTTTACAATCAAGAAATCGGGCGTTAACAGCGATCGGAAGAACCCCCGACCCGCAGGGGCTTCACTCCGCATGAACCACTGTTTTCTCCTTTGATCCTGAGAACGAACAGCAAGATACTTCCATCCTGTTCCAAATTACCAGCGTCCTAACCAAAAAAGCCCCCAACCCCACAATAAAGTGGAGCTGGAGGCTTCTTTTTGATGGCATCTTTTGATGTCATCTTCTGAGCTCTTCTTTTGCATGAATCGATTTATCAACTTGCCGTAAAAAGCGTTCTTCAGTTGCTTGCTACCTAGGCACCTACAGGAACCGGAACTGTGCTTCGATCAATCCGTTGTAGACACCGTCACGAGCAGTCAGCTCGCTATGGTTGCCCTCTTCCTTGATCTGACCGTGATCCAGTACCACGATCTTGTCAGCGTGGCGGATGGTGGACAATCGGTGAGCGACGATAAAGGAGGTCCGGCCTTGCAGCAGGGTTTTAAGAGCTTCCTGAATCTTGAGCTCGGTCTCTGTATCGATACTCGCCGTAGCTTCATCCAGAATGAGAATCCGTGGGTCCGCTAGCAGCGCTCTGGCAAAGGACAACAGCTGACGCTGACCCATGGACAGCGCACTACCCCGCTCTTCGACCTCTGTATCGTACCCGCCAGGCAGTTTAGTGATGAAATCATGGGCATCCACCGCTTTGGCGGCCTCCTCTACTTCCTGATCCGTGGCATCCAATCGTCCGAAACGGATGTTGTCACGGATCGTTCCCGAGAAGATGAATGTGTCCTGTAACACGGTACCGATCTGTCCGCGCAGGCTGTCCAGGGTGACATCACGGATATCTTTTCCATCGATCGTGATTTTACCGGTGGTGATATCGTAGAAGCGGCCAATCAGGTTGATAATGGTACTCTTACCTGAGCCGGTATGCCCCACTAGTGCAATAGACTGTCCGGCCTTAACATCAAGATCAATACCTTTGAGGGCTGCCCGCCCCTTCTCATATTCAAAGATGACCTTTTCAAACTTGATATCGCCTTGAATGGTTGGCAGCGGAGTCGCACCCGGCTTATCGGATACGTTAGGCTTCTCGTCCAGATATTCAAAGATTCGCTCCGAGGAGGCCATAGCCACCAGAAGCTGGTTGTACATTTGACCCAAACGGTTGATCGGATCCCAGAAGTTGCTGACATAAGTACTGAAAGCCACCAGGAAACCAACAGTCAGTTCACCCGACTGGATCAGATAAGCACCAAGCCAGAACAGAATCAGGGTACCGAAGCCACCAGTGATCTCGATAATTGGACCGAATGCCTGGTTCATCGCCGAGGCTTTATCCCATGATTTCTTACTTTCGCTATTCATGGCATCGAAGTATTTCATGTTCTCTTGCTCTTGCGTATACGCCTGAGTCACTCTGATCCCCTGAATGGATTCATTCAAGTGAGAGTTGATCCGCGAGTTCTTCATCCGTACATCCTGCCAGGCAATACGAATCTTCTGCCGCAGCTTGGTGGAGACAAAGAACATAATCGGTACAGTAACCATTACCGCAAGGCCGAGCTTCCAATTGATGAAAAGCAAGATGACCATAATTCCGACAAGCTGCACACAGTCAATCATCAGGTTGACGACCCCGTTGGTGAACAGGTCCTGCAAGGAATTGATGTCATTCGTAACCCGTACCAGCACTGAACCTGCCGGGCGCTTGTCGAAGAAATTAAAGGACAGCTTCTGGATGTGTCGGAACAGATCTGAGCGCAGGTCATAAATTACTCTTTGCCCAATGATATTGGTGAATTTGATCCGGTAAATTCCGGCAATCCATTGAATCAGATACAGGACCACCACGCTCGCCGTAAGGGTGTAAAGGAGCGTTAAGCTTGGACTTCCTGTCTTCGGTGCGATCGCCTTGTCTATCGCCATACTGGTCAGGAACGGCACCGTAAGCTTGGTGACGGTTCCCAGTACCATCATTACCAGTACAAGCGGCAGCATTTGCTTGGCATAAGGCTTCATGTAGCTAAACAGCCGTGTGAATTGCTTCCAGTCGAATGCCTTGTCAATAATATCGTCGTCTTTGTAGACGAACCGTTCGTCCAGCGTTTGTTCAGGTGCCGTTTTTTTCTTTGTAGTGGCTCCTGCACCCGGGTTGACTTGAGGTTCCATAACTTTACGCCTCCTTTCCTTCGGTTACTTTAGCGAGGTAATCTGCATATTGAATCCGGTACACATCCTGGTAAGGTCCAGGCACCTCGATTAACTCTTTATGGGTTCCCCGTTGCTGCACATGTCCCTCGTTCATCACGATGATCTGGTCAGCATGTCGCAGGGAGGAAATCCGGTGGGCAATAATCAGCGTAGTGCGTCCACGCATAACCTCTTGGAATCCACTCTGAATTTCATGCTCGGTCTCCATATCCACAGCGCTTGTCGCATCGTCAAGAATGAGAATCCGCGGATTCTTAAGCAATGCTCTCGCGATAGCGATCCGCTGCTTCTGACCGCCGGAAAGGCCCATTCCCCGCTCCCCGACCACGGTATCATAGCCTTCAGGCATTTCCATGATGAAATCATGGGCTTTCGCCAGCTGAGCTGCACGGATGATCTCTTCCATGCTCACATTTTTCAGGCCATAGGCAATGTTGTTGCGAATGGAAGAGGAGAATAAGAACGTCTCCTGGAACACGGTCGCAATCTGTGAACGCAGACTGCGGACATTGTATTCCCGGATATCCACCCCATCCAACGTAATATGGCCTTCGTTCACGTCATAAGCGCGCATCATCAGTTGGGTAATCGTCGATTTCCCGGAGCCAGTGCCCCCAAGGAAGCCGATGACAGACCCCGCTTTAGCTTCAAAATCAATATCCGTAACCGCCGGCATCTTATTACCGTATGCAAAGGTAACATGATTAAACGCTACATCGCCTCTGACTTCGTTATGAATCAGCTCCCGGGCGGTTTCGCTGTCCTTGACATCGATCTTCTGGTTCAGCACTTCAAGCACGCGCTCCCCTGAAGCCTTAGACTGCGTATAGTTGTTGATATGGAAGCCCAGACCCCATACCGGACCAATGATATACCAGATCAAGCTGAAGAATGCAACCAGCTCACCCAGTGACATTTTCTCGTGAATGACCAGTGTGCCGCCTACTCCGAGCAGGATCGCCACGCTGACCGATGCCAGCAGCTCCATCGCCGGGAAGTATTTACTCCACAGCACTGCGGCAAAAATCTGATTGTCCTTGTACCGTTCATTCCGGTGCGAGAACTTTTCGACCTCATGGGCTTCTCTGGCAAAAGATTTGACTGTCCGCACACCCGTCACGTTCTCTTGAACCGCTGTGGTCAAAGAGCTTAGCGCCAGGCGCATCTCCTGAAAAGCAGGATGGATCTTGGACTCAAACTTAAGTGCGACAATAGCCAGGAACGGCATCGTGATCAAGGTGATCAGCGTCAGCTGCCAATTGATCGAGAACATCATAATGGAGCCGAATAATACCATAAAAAATACGTTAAGCAACTGGGCGAATCCGAAGCCAATGAACATCCGGATTGCTTCCAGGTCCCCGGTCAGCCGGGACATCAGGTCGCCTGTCTTCGCCGTATCATAATAACGGAACGACAGGAATTGCAGTTTTTCATAACAGGCATTGCGTAGACGATACGCCAGGAAATTCCCCAGACGCCCGCCAAAGAATCCGTGTGCAAATTGCAGGCATGCTTTTACAATTACAACAACCAGCACGGTGAGAGCCAACACAGGCACCTCGGTAAATTTCATTGGAACAATAACATCGTCAATCAACCTTCTTAACAAATTGGGGGTTATAAGCCCCACTGCAGTTGCGGCAGCCAAGCATACAATCGAAAGAATCAATAAGTGCAGTTTCTCCCGATAAAAGCCCCGCAGTTGCCTGAGAACATCCATGTCTCTCCTCCTTACGCTTTACGAAGCGTAGCTGGCTTTCATTCTTAAGCCGGCTTCACAAGTATTTTTTAGCGCTTCCATTTTAGTGACTTTATGCAGTTTATCATCCATGTTTTAATGCGGCAAAGGGGAGAATCGACCGTATAACCCGTTATTTGCAATGAAAATGACATTTTCATAAAGGAAAAGGTCGCCTATGTCTTTAAATGCTTCCATTTCCTCTTGAATACTGTTGAATTAAGAATAAGCGAAATTCTTAGCACATGGACTTCCCGTCGGCATCTCCTTCTCTCCTCTTTACATAATGGGATTTACTAGCTGAAAAATGTAAAATTCTTCATCTTCCTTCCAAGTAAAAGAACAGCATGTAGCGGAACCACGTCACCCTAAGATATACTCGATCATGAACCTATACCAATTGGAGGGATGTAAGTACATGTATAAGACCATTATTTTTGATGTAGATGGAACATTAATTGATACAGAGATCGCCGTACTAGGTTCACTCCAAGCAATGCTTAAGTTCGATTACGGCAGGGAAAGTAATGCTGAGGAATTACTGTTTGTTCTGGGGATTCCAGGTTCTACTTCGCTGCCGCAGCTTGGCATCCATAATATTGATGAGGGTATGCAGCGCTGGAACGAACGGATGAAGGATTTTTACGATTCCATCAAAGTGTTTGAGGGCATTTCCGAGGTGTTGGAAACGTTGAAGAACGAGTCCTTTGTCCAGGGCATAGTGACTTCCAAGACCGCCGAAGAATTGCGAGATGACTTCATTCCATTTGGTCTAATGGATTATCTGGGCCATTCGGTCTGTGCAGATGATACGGAAAAACATAAGCCCCATCCTGATCCGTTGCTTGAATTTCTGAAGCGCTCTGGCGCTGAGGCAAATTCCTCACTCTATATCGGGGATACCTTGTATGATTATGAATGTGCCCGGGATGCCGGCGTTGACTTCGGACTCGCCCTGTGGGGCTGCAAGAAGCATGACCACATCCCGGCAAAATATAAATTTGAACGTCCAAAGGACATTCTCCGCCTGGCAAAGATTAAGTAGGGGGCACCCTCCCAAACCCTCCCTATAGGGAGGGCCCCAAGGGCTGCCAGCCCTCTGGACACCCGGAAGTGTACACCCGCAGACAGTGCGGCAATCGCGGACAGAAGCAGACGCTAGCGGGAGGCCCGGCCTTTTAAGCCTCGTCATGCGGTGCGAGCGTGATCTACGGTGATGCGGACTGCGGCGGCTCTCCCTTTGGGAATCGCCTTACTTCGGCGCATGAAGCTACGTTTAGATCCGGGGGAGCTACTGGCGACGGGACTGCGGGGGCTCTCCTTCTGAGAATCGCCTTACTCAACGAGCCTCTGAAGCTTCGCCGTTAATATCATAGAATCCAATCCGCGAAGAACGCTTTTGCCCGGATATCGTCATTTGTCCCTTCCCGTCGATCATACCAAAGGTTGTACTGGCCTTGGGATAATCATATTCAAAAAAAGCGATTTTACCGCTAATAGCCGGTATCTTTCCATCCTGGAGCCTTACGGGATAAGGTAAGAAGCTTAGCTCAGACTTGCTTGTCTGGTCTTCCAGATCAAGGGTAGCCGTCCACTTCAGCACACTCCGGTTATCAGTGATTTCATAGTAGCGGATGTAATCGGCCGTCCGGATGAAGAATTTTCCGGCTTCTCCCTCGGGAAAATAATAATGATCCGTCAGATCATCCTCATACCGGCTGCTCACGGCCAGGGACTTGAGCGCTTCGATCCGCGGAAACTCGATCGCAGCAGCACGGGCTTCAGCCAGCTTGGAGCCCGACAGCCTTGTAATCAGGGCATCCGATGCTTTGGCCACGTAGACCGTATGTTTTCCCGGTACCCACTGTACATAAGCGCCTGCGGCCTCAGAGATAAAACGCAACGGCACCATCACACGGCCCTGCTCCAATGATACAGCCACAGGCAATGTGAGTTTCTTGCTGCCTACCACCACTGACTCTTGTCCCGGAACCAAAGTGATTTTCTGCGACTTATTTGTAATCGTTATGGTCTTTGTACTGTTGTTCCAGGCAATGCTGACGTTTGGGAGCTTCTGCACAACGCCAAGGGGAACAATAACCGTATCATTCTTGATATAACTTTGAACATCTGTGTCGGCTGTTTCATTGTTGACAATCACAGAGATGGGAGATTCGGCAAAAGCTTTGTGCTGTAAGGAAAAAGACAAAACAGCAGCTAATACCACTGCATATCCGCAAGTGAGTAGAAGTTGTTTTAACATGAGGCCTCCTTGATTAAACACTATAATTAAACAGTACACGCTGTCTGCATTAATGAAACATCTAATATTTGGCATGATGACAACAAACAACAAACAAAAAACGTGTCCGCACAGCCTGGACGTTTGCACCTCCAAGTTGCTGCGGACACGTTTTATATGCCAAATCTTAAAGACAGCTCTTAATTAACCGATACTGCCTTCCATCTCGAACTTAATGAGACGGTTCATCTCTACCGCATATTCCATCGGAAGTTCTTTGGTGAATGGCTCAATGAAGCCCATGATAATCATTTGAGTCGCTTCGGCTTCCGAAAGACCACGGCTCATGAGGTAGAACAATTGCTCCTCAGATACCTTGGATACGGTCGCTTCATGCTCCAGGATGATGTTATCGTTCTTAATCTCATTGTATGGAATGGTATCCGAAGTGGATTCATTATCCAGAATGAGTGTATCGCACTTAATGTTCGATTTCGCACCTTCCGCCTGACGGCCGAAGGAAGCCAGACCGCGGTAAGTTACTTTACCGCCATGCTTACTGATCGATTTCGAGACGATAGTGGATGTAGTGTCTGGAGCCAAGTGGATCATTTTGGCGCCGGCATCCTGATGCTGATCTTTACCTGCTACTGCGATCGAAAGAACGGAACCTTTCGCTCCGCGGCCTTTAAGCACAACAGCTGGATATTTCATGGTCAGCTTGGAGCCGATGTTGCCATCTACCCATTCCATAGTCGCATTTTCTTCTGCAACCGCACGTTTAGTAACGAGGTTGTAGATGTTCGGCGCCCAGTTCTGAATCGTAGTGTAACGAACACGTGCATTCTTCATGCACAGGATTTCAACAACCGCACTGTGCAGGGAGTTCGTGCTGTAGATCGGTGCTGTACAGCCTTCTACGTAATGCACGAAGCTGTCTTCGTCAGCAAGGATCAGCGTACGCTCGAATTGTCCCATGTTCTCGGAGTTGATACGGAAGTAAGCCTGCAATGGCACTTCACATTTCACACCCTTAGGAACATAGATAAAGCTTCCGCCGGACCATACGGCACTGTTCAATGCAGCGAACTTGTTATCCGCAGGCGGGATAATGGTTCCGAAGAACTTCTTGAACAATTCCGGGTGCTCACGCAGTGCTGTGTCGGTATCGGTGAAGATAACCCCTTGATCTTCAAGGCTCTTCTGCATGCTGTGGTAGACAACCTCGGACTCATACTGTGCCGAGACACCCGCCAGGAACTTCTGCTCCGCTTCCGGGATACCCAGCTTGTCGAAGGTTTCCTTAATCTCGGAAGGAACTTCCTCCCAAGTCTTTCCTTGCTTCTCGGAAGGTCTTACATAGTACTGGATATCGTCAAAATCTAGATCATCCAGGTTGCCGCCCCATTTTGGCATCGGCATTTTGTAGAACTGTTCCAGCGATTTCAAGCGGAATTCAAGCATCCACTCAGGTTCATTCTTGATCGCTGAAATTTCACGTACGATCTCGGGAGTCAGCCCTTTACCGGACTGAAAGATCGACTTGTGCTCATCGCGGAAACCATACTGGTATTCCTCCATATCAGGCGCTTTCTTAGCCATGGTGTCAGCCTCCTTGTTTGCTGTTATTAATGTTTCTCTTCTTCGTCTATACCTTTACGAAGCGCGTTCCAGGCCAATGTGGCACATTTGATCCGCGCTGGAAATTTATTCACGCCCGAGAGGGCCTCGATGTCTTCATAGCCTTCGAACTCCACCGGTTCGCCTTTCATGAGGCCGGAGAAACGATCCGCCATATCCAGCGCCACCGCTACGGTTTTGCCTTTAACAGCTTCAGTCATCATGGATGCAGATGACATGCTGATTGAGCAGCCTTCACCGTTATAACGTGCATCCTTGACAACACCATCCTCCACCTTGAGCTGAAGCGTAATGCGGTCGCCGCAAGTCGGGTTGTTCAGTTCAATCTTCAAGGCATCGTCCTCGAATGAGCCGCGATTCCGTGGGTTCTTGTAGTGGTCCATAATTACGCGTCTGTACAAATCATCCAAGTTCATAGGTGAAATACTCCTTTGCCTTGATTAACGCATCCACCAGCCGGTCTACATCCTCTTCGGTGTTGTAGAGATAGAAGCTGGCCCGAGCCGTTGAGCTGACCTGCAGCCAGCGCATGAGCGGTTGGCAGCAATGATGGCCTGCACGAACAGCTACGCCTTCGGCATCCAGGACAGTCGCTACATCATGGGGATGCACATCCCCGAGATTGAAGGTTACAACGCCAACCTCGCGGTTGCGGGGTCCATAAATCGTCAGATCGTCGATTTGGGACAACCGCTGCTCAGCATAAGCGGCAAGCTTCATCTCATGACGGTGGATGGCATCCATCCCGATTTCCTGCAGGAAATCAATTGCAGCCCCCAGTCCGACAGCGCCAGCGATGATCGGTGTGCCGCCTTCGAATTTCCACGGAAGCTCTTTCCAGGTGGATTCATACAGGCCCACATCATCAATCATTTCACCGCCGAATTCTACGGGTTCCATGGCTTCCAGCAGCGCCCTCTTTCCGTAGAGGGCACCGATGCCGGTAGGTGCGCACATTTTATGCCCGGACAGTGTGTAGAAATCACAATCCAGATCCTGCACATCAACCTTAAGATGCGGAGTACTCTGTGCACCATCCACTACAATCACTGCACCATGACGGTGAGCGATAGCTGCAAGCTCCTTGATCGGATGGGTGACCCCCATAACATTGGACACATACGCGATTGCCACGATCTTGGTCCGGTCTGTAATGGTTTTCTCCGCATCCTCCAAGGTTATGTTGCCATCTTGTTGCAGCGGGATATACTTCAGAGTCGCTCCTGTCTTCTTAGCAAGCTGCTGCCAAGGGATCAAGTTGCTGTGATGCTCCATTTGGGTGAGCACAATCTCATCGCCTTCGCCAACATTGGCAGGGCCATACGAGGAAGCAACCAGATTCAGAGCAGTCGTGGTACCACGTGTGAAAATAATTTCCTTCGTGCTCCGCGCATTGATGAACTTGGCAAGCTTCTCACGCGCGCCTTCATAGGCATCCGTTGCCCGGCTGCCCAGAGTGTGCACCCCGCGGTGCACATTGGCATTGTCCCATTCATAATAATGCTTGAGCGCCTCAATCACCTGGCGCGGCTTCTGCGAAGTTGCCGCACTGTCCAGATACACGAGCGGATGCCCGTTAATATTCTGGTTCAGGATAGGGAACTGTTCGCGGATGGTGCTATTCATTGTCCTAACTTCCTTTCCACTAGGGATTGGAGCTGGGTCCGCAGTCCCTCCAGTGGAATTTGAGACACGACAGGTGCCAGGAAGCCGTAGATGATCAATGCTTCCGCGTCACGTCTGGAGATTCCGCGGGACATCAGGTAGTAGACCTGCTCGGGATTGACCTGTCCTACGGAAGCGGCATGGCCTGCTGTAACATCATCTTCATCTATCAGCAGAATCGGGTTAGCGTCGCCGCGTGCTTTTGGACTCAGCATCAGGACTTTTTCTGTCTGCTGACCGTCTGCACGGGTTGCGCCCTTCTCGATCTTGGTAATTCCGTTAATGATCGAATTAGCTTCCTCACGCATTACTGCACGAGTGATCATGTCACTTGGTGTGTTTTTTCCAAAATGCTGTGCTTGTGTAGTATAGTTCAGCTTCTGTGAACCAGAACCTACAGCAATAACTTTAGCATCCGAGCTTGAGCCATTACCCTTCAGGATCGACTTAGTATCACTTGCTGTATGGCCATAGTTCATCTCGCCGACGATCCATTCAATCGTTCCATCGTTATCCACGATAGCACGGCGATAGGTAATATCCGCAGTATCTGCACCCAGTTGGTGAACGGTAGCATAACGCACATGCGCACCAGCACCAACGAACACTTCCACAGCACCGTTATGCAGACCGGCTTCCGCCTTGTCCGATACATAGTTGTCGACGTAGGTTACAGAACTGTTCGTGTCCGCAACAATCAGGATGTGCGGAACGAAGGCTGCTTCTGCGTCATCTGTAAGCAACACTGCCTGCAATGGCGTTTCAATAACGACATTCTTCGGCACGTAGAGGAACACCCCTCCGTTCCAAAGTGCAGCATGTAGCGCCGCAATGGAGTGCTCTTCAGGCTTCACGGCTTGATGCAGGTACCGCTGTACCAATTCACCATGCTCTCTAGCAGCAGTCTGCAGATCAGTAAAGATCACACCTTGTGCTGCGAGTTCTGGGGAGAGGTGAGTGTACACTGCACCAGAGTTGCGCTGAATAATCAGGTTGCCCTGCTCCTGGTCCTTCACCAGTTCTGCAATAGAAGCTGGGACTGCACTCAGGTCAGTCAGTGTTTGACTTGATTTATAGGTTCCGTAATTGTCCACATTCCATGGATCAATCTTGGTTTTTTCGAGTTTAGGCAGTTCAAGTTCGGCTGCCAGTTCCAGTGCACTCAAACGGCTTGCTTGAAGCCAGTTTGGTTCGCCGTTGCTTTGCGATAGTTCGCTCAGGGCTTTGGCGTCCACCGGAAGAATGGTTTGCGTCGTCATAAGTGGTCTCCTCCTTCCTGGCGTCTCTTAAGCTTCTTGTCCTACAGTCTCGTCTTCAATGCCCAGCTCTTCCTTAATCCATTCATAACCCTCAGCTTCAAGGCGCTGTGCCAGCTCAGGACCACCGGATTTCACGATACGGCCTTGCATCATTACGTGTACGAAATCTGGTTTGATGTAGTTAAGCAAACGTTGGTAGTGCGTAATAACCAGGAAGCCGCGCTCTTCGCTACGCATAGAGTTAACGCCTTCTGCTACGATTTTGAGTGCATCGATGTCAAGACCGGAGTCAATCTCATCCAGCACGACAATCTTAGGATCCAGCATCATCATTTGCAGGATTTCGTTACGCTTTTTCTCTCCGCCGGAGAAGCCTTCGTTCAGGTAACGGTGCAGGAATTCAGGGTTCATGTCGAGTTCCTTCATCTTCGCTTCCATTTGACGGATAAAGCGGATCAGTGAAATTTCGTTGCCTTCCTCACGACGTGCGTTGATTGCACTGCGCAGGAAGTCGGAGTTAGTTACTCCGGAAATTTCGCTCGGATATTGCATTGCCAGGAACAGACCGGCGCGTGCGCGCTCGTCTACAGCCATCTCCAGAAGGTCTTCACCTTCAAGTGTTGCTGTTCCTTCAGTTACTTCATATTTAGGATGGCCCATCAAAGCGGAAGCCAGTGTACTCTTACCTGTACCATTCGGACCCATGATCGCGTGAATTTCTCCACCCTTCATGGAAAGGTTAATTCCTTTCAAAATCTCTTTCCCTTCAATCGTCGCTTTCAATCCCTCGATGACAAATTCTGCTGCCATAACTGTTATTCCCTCCATTTTTCGTGATTTGCGAAATCAGAAAGCTGCATGTGTATTTAGCAGGGCGTTCCCTGATTGCCAGCACAATTAGATTGTATATCACATTAAAATTATTATAAATTGAAAATCCCTGATTATCAATGATTCTCATTAATTTTATTATAAATGAGCTTCTTTTACAAACGCTGATCTACAATTTTCAGGGCTATAGGACTGGCATCGGCGAACATTCTCTCCCTTCAAGCTAGATATACATGAATTATAGCTTTTGTGACAGAAGTCTACAAATTTTCATGAAGCGCATCCCTCAATCAACAAGAAGAGCCTCCCGCCGGGAGGCTCTTTTGAATCCTGAACTATCATTATTTAACTCAAAATGACTTGTCTGCTATCCAGCAGTTTTATCCCAGAAAAGAACGTAGCATCCATTGCTGCTTCTCCAGATCGCTGCGGATTTTGATGAACAGATCGGCTGTCGGCTGATCGTTTCCTTTTTCCGCCAGTTCAATCCCTTCCGTCAGCTCCTCCGATACAGTCGCGAAGTCTTCAATCAGGGTCTGAACCATCGCCCGTGTATCCTCCTTGCCCGTTGCTTCCTGGATGGTAGCCAGTTCGAGATATTCCTTCAATGTAGCGGCAGGACGTCCCTTGATGCTCAGCAGGCGCTCCGCCACCTCATCCATTTTGAGCGTGATATCGTCATATAACTCTTCAAATTTAACATGCAGGGAGAAGAACTGCTCTCCTTTTACATACCAGTGATAGTTATGAATTTTTACGTACAACACATTCAGGTTGGCTACCTCACGGTTCAGAATTTGTTCCAGCGATGCAGTATCGACTTTATTCGTTGCTTTAGCCATTCTCTATCCCTTCCTTATCCGTAGATTAACCGGCTGCAGGTTTCTGTCCGGCCTAGCGTTGTCTATTCTCCATTTACCCTTCCGTATGTAGGATGAACCAAGAAGCAGCCCCTTATGCCCCCTTCATGACATTCAAAAAAGGGCCCGCAGGCCCTCTGGACTTCTTATCCTCAGTAAAAGATATCTGGAATCTCAAAGCATGCGGAGCAATGCTTCCGATCCGGGCATACCCGGAAGAATCCCCAGATTTTCTGCTTCTATAGTTACTGACTCCAGTGGTGCTTCGAGTAGTTGCGACAACGTCCGCACGCCTACTGCACGCGCAGCGATGATCCCGCGGTCGCTCAGCTTCTCATTCAGCAGGCCTACGTCCAGGGCACCGCACATAATGTAACCCCGGCTTGTGCTGATGGTAAGCAATGTTGTTTTGGGGAGTTTGACTTCCACTCCGACCAGGACATGGCCCCCTACCGTAATGGGCTCCAAAGTAACCACAGACAACACCTCCTTGTTTTGACGATCCACGATGTATTTGTATTCATACCCAGCTCTCCGCGTGTGGACGATAGACCTATAATTTCCATATGGGCAAAAGAGAAATGAAGTCCGCGTTCCCCCATTACGAGGTATATGCTTTCGTCCTGTTTAGTGGTATAGTTTATTAAGCTTTATTATTATTTTGAAAGATCGTTTTCAAACGATTTGAGCTGGGGGAAATATGGACAAGAAACTGCAAAACACGGACGGTAATTATCTTTTCAACGTCGACATCCTGATCAATGCCCGTACCAACCCGCTTGCCTTGCAATATTTGCTTGAGATGTTGAACAACAATGACAAGATTACCGATTTTAACATTAATTCGGGCCTTGAATTGGGGCGAACAATAGACAGTCTTCTCCGTTCGGCTAAAATGGCTCTGCAGCAGGAGACTCCCCCTCCTACACCCATAAAATTGCCAGCGAAGCAGACGAAGAAGCAAACACCGCAACAAGCGGAGCCAAGCGCAGAGAAAGCTCCCGACAACGGGCCTTCCGATGTGCATGGAAAGATCCGTCAGTATATTCAGAATAATCAGTTGGTCCGCCTGAGAGCGAACCGCCGCGGACAGCAGGTATCCATTCCCTGCCGCATTTTGAATTTTGATGAGACAGACAACTCGATCAGCGTCTATCATGTCGATGAGAAGCAAGTGTACACCTTCAGTTTGTACGAGATCGACGAGTTTTCGTAAAGAACGGCATAACAGGCCAACAACAAACAAGCACCCGCCTTATCATCAAGGTCGGGTGCTTGTTTGTTGTTAAATCCAAGACATTCTAGTAAATAAGATCATATAGTGTGCGACTAGCGTTGAGGTTTGCGTGCAAAGGCTTCCAGTGCCAGACAGATCCAGCCTGCAATGAAGCTCACACCACCAAGCGGCGTGATAGCGCCGAGCACCTTGATTCCGGTGATGCTCAGGACATACAGGCTTCCTGAGAACAGCACGATGCCAATCAACAGCAGCCATCCAGCCCAGCGGAGCCGGGCACTCTCTCCCCATTGTCCCGCAACCAGAGCAATCAGTACTAAACCAAGCGCATGGAACATATGGTACTGCACGCCAGTCTCATAGACCGTCATGTAATGCTCGCTGATGACCGGCTTCAGTATATGGGCACCAAAAGCGCCAATAGCTACCGCCAGCATCGCCAGCAAGGCGCCCCAAGCCATAAATGTGCGTTGCATCATAGACAACTCCTTAGAATAAGCTTCCCCTATCTTAACGTATCACCGCAGATCATTTCCAGCCGGAATCCATGAACTTTTTGCGTCCGGAGACTTGCTTTTAACTCCACCTTATGAAAAAGTTAGGAGTACACATTTATTCATAGCTCTTCTAAAGGAGTGTAGCCTGTGGAGTATAATCCTCAATCGAAGCAAGAGCCGCTGGACACAGAATCAGAAGACAGGTTTGCCAGCGAACAACCGTCTGAATTCCAGCAACCCTATCACTACCAGGAGATGAAGCAGAATTTCAAGCATTCCGGGCCCGGCATCGCTTCATTCGTCATCAGTATGGTCACCGTGCTCGGTTACGTCATTGCTTTTGTGGTCGTAGGCGCGATGGCAGCCTCCGTATTCGATCAATCAGGAAATCTATTGGCCAGTGCATCTGAAGTCATTATCACTATTGGTATTTCCGTACTGATTCTGTCAGCCCTGAATGTGATTGGCGTAGTTGTCGGCATCGTCGGGCTCGCCCTGCGCAACCGCCGCAAGGTGTTTGGTATTATTGGTACCATTATCAATGGGGTCATCGTACTTCTTTTCATGATGCTGATCTCTACTGTCTTCGTCAACGCTGGCGGACTTTAATCACGGTAATTCACCGTAGACACAAACGGGTGTGCCCTCCTTTTCAGGAATGGCACACCCGTTTTCCTTTATAAGTACACTAGTCGTGCGTCAGCCTCCCGTATCTGCCAAAGAAAGGTTCAACAGGATATGCTGCTTTACACTCTCATCGCCTTCTACGGTTTTCTCCACATATTCAAAGATAACAGAGTCGCCTTCATTCAGGGTCTCCGGCACATTCTCCGTCCCGAGTCCCAATTCGAATGAAGTAGCTCCATCCTTCGTCTCAATCTCCACAGAATGGTTGTCAATCTGACCATTATAAATTCCAGTTCCCATGATTGCATCAGCTTCGGAACTAGGGGAAGGTGTGGGCTCATTACTTTCAGCCGGGGTCACTGTCGGCACCGGTGTTGCATTGTTGCCGGCGGGCTGAGCCGAGTTATTTCCGCTACAAGCGGTCAAAGCCATCAGCAATACAGCAGCTGCTGCTGTGGCAGGGAATAAACGTTTCTGTCTCATCTTGGCTGCCTCCTTGGGGTTCAGATCGTATTCTCTATCAAACTATTTAACCTACCCCATTATTAACGTAAACCTGGGAGTCTTGGTTGCAAAAATATCCCGCAGGCACCTCTGCAGCCTAACCATAGCTCAGGTCGCGCTATACGCCACCTGACCATTCACGACGGTCATTTGGACCTTCACCTGCAGCAGCTCTTGCGGATCGGCATGAATATCACGGTCAATAACCGTAAAGTCAGCCCAGCGCCCGGCAGCGATGGCGCCACGCTCATGCTCTTCGCCGGCTGCCACAGCACTGCCAGAAGTGAACAGTCCCACCGCTTCTTCTACGCTGAGCTTCTCCCCAGGCAGATAGCCGTCATGAGTCTCCTCCGGTTTACGGCGGGTGACGGCGGCATGCAGGCCAAGGAACGGATTGATTGGCTCAATCGGCGCGTCGCTGCCACCGGCACATGGGATGCCTGAGGATAGCAGCTTGTTCCAGGCATACAGATATTCTCTCCGCTCTGTCCCCACCCGGTCCAGTACCCAAGGAAAGTCACTGGCAACGAACCGGGGCTGGATATCTGCGATCAGCCGCAGCTGCTTCATGCGCTGGACCAGTCCGGCATTCAGGACCTGGGCATGAATGAACCGGTCCGGCAATGCAGCGGACATAGGGAGCGGCGCATGCTCCATGGCGGTAAGCGTCATGCGCGCAGCGGCATCCCCGATGGCATGAACCGCAATCGGAAAACCAAGCCTGCGGGCAGCAGCGGTGATCTCATGAATCTGCTCCTGCGTATAGATGGCGATGCCTGACGTATGCGGAGCATCGCTGTAAGGCTGCTCCAGCAGCGCCGTCCGGCCGCCGATGGCTCCATCGGTAAACAGCTTGACCGCGCCAAGCCGAAGCCACTCATCACCTTGACCAGCATGAAGACCTAGCGCCTCCACCTCCGGCAGATAGGTGTTGTACAGCAGCTGATGAGTGCGGAAGAACAATCCTTCCTCCTTCAGCTCCCGGTGAATCCGCAGCATCGTCTCCACGCTGTCCAGTAACCGCAGATCCTCAGTGTGGACTGCGGTTATCCCATGCGCCAAGGCGTCCAGATACCCGCGGCGCATCGCCTCTTTCTTGGCCGCATAGTCTGGCGCGGGCTGTACGGCCATAAACGGCGCGGAAGCATCCTCATACACCCAGCCGTTCAGACGGCCGTCCTCGCCGCGTCCGTACGCGCCTGAAGCGAAGTCTGGTGTGCCTTCCGTAATCCCGGCCCGGCGAAAAGCCTCGCTATTCCCAAGATAAGCGTGGAAGCAAGTCCGGGTCAGGAACACGGGGTGACGGTCCGTGATCTCGTCCAGCTCTCCGACATGGGGAGCAACCGCCGGGCTGAACTCATTCTCGTTCCAGCCCAAGCCGAGAATCCACTGTCCGGCGGGCGTCACTTCTGCGCGTTCCCTGATCATGCGCAACATCTCTTCCTTGGAGGACACGCCGGTAAAATCAAGCATGTCCAGCTTCATCCCATGCATCCCCAGATGCAGATGGGAATCGACCAGACCGGGCAGCACATGGGCGCCCTCCCAATCCACAGTAGAGTAAGACCGGCCTGCAAGCTGCAAGGCCAGCTCCTTGCCGTTCCCTACGGCGGTAATTACGCCGTTCTCAGCTACGATTGCATCTGCCGCTCCGTGGCGGGACGGCAGCTTTCCGTTTTTATATAGAATCGTTGTCATTCTGCTCTGCTCCTTTACGGGTCACTTCACCTTTTACTTTCTGAGATTATCACATATCCCTCGTTGCCATGAATATACTTTATTTACAAGCCGGCAAGGTCCGGCTGCACAGCGCAACTTATATCCATGGGGAGGTGGTCATCCTGTCGCAATCATCCGGTCCCTTTACCTTTGTCGTATCCAAAGAAGACTGGTCCCTGCACCGCAAAGGCCATCAGGATCAGGAACGCCATCAGCAGAAGGTCAGGGAAGCCATCAAGGATAATCTGCCCGACCTTGTTACCGAAGAGAATATTATATTGTCGGACGGCAAGCAAATCGTCAAGGTCCCTATCCGCAGTCTGGATGAGTATCGCATTATCTATAACTTCCGCAAGCAGAAGCATGTCGGGCAGGGTGATGGAGACAGCCAGGTCGGAGACGTGCTGGGACGCGATTCTTCCTCTGCCCAGCCGGGCAAAGGCGAACGGGCAGGTGATCAGCCAGGCCAAGATACCATCGAGGCCGAGGTCGATCTGGAGGACCTGGAGGACATTCTGTTCCAGGACATGGAGCTACCGCACCTGAAGCCGAAGGACAAGGAAGAGATTGAAGTGAAGTCCATCGTCTTCAACGATATCCGCAAAAAGGGTATGATGTCCAATATCGATAAAAAGCGCACCCTGCTGGAAAACCTGCGCCGCAACGCAAGCAGAGGAACGCCCGGCATTCACGGCATCAGTCCCGATGATCTGCGCTACAAGACATGGGATGATATCACGATCCCCCATTCCAATGCCGTCATTATTGCGATGATGGACACATCGGGGAGCATGGGCTCCTTCGAAAAATACTGCGCCCGCAGCTTCTTCTTCTGGATGACCCGCTTTCTGCGCCGCCAATATGAGAAGGTCGAGATTGTTTTTCTGGCCCATCATACGGAAGCCAAAGAAGTCAGCGAGCATGATTTCTTCACCAGAGGCGAGAGCGGTGGAACCATCTGCTCCTCCGCCTACCAGAAGGCGCTGGAGATTATTGATCAAAGGTACCCACCGTCCAAATACAACATCTACCCCTTCCACTTCTCGGACGGCGACAATCTTACTTCTGACAACGAGCGCTGCGTCAAGCTGATCGGCGAGCTGCTAAAGCGCAGCAACCTCTTCGGCTACGGTGAAGTGAACCAGTATAACCGCAGCAGCACGCTGATGTCAGCCTATCGGCACCTGAAGCATGAGCAATTCATGCATTATGTGATCAAGGATAAGAAGGAAGTCTATCAGGCACTGAAAACTTTTTTCGGCAAAAAAGAATCCGTGAACAGCTGAACACGCTTCGGTTGCTGTCCACGTCGAAAAGGGGCTATCCCATAACAAGTATATTCCTTGATGAGAAGCCCATCTGCTTAAAAAATAACGTAGAAAAAAGAACATGGCGGTGTTCAGGAGGATTCCTGAACCTGCCGTGTTCTTTTTGTGGTCGGCGACCGCCTTATTGAAGAAGGGATAGGAAAGCGGATAAGCAAGCCGATAGGCAAACGATAGCCTCCCAGCCTTCAGGCGTGCATATCCCTTAAAGTAAAAGAGTATGTCATACAGCGAATAAATAACTGGAAATTCTCCCGTTATTTATTTAAAACGATGGATTCCCAAAAAATTAACTGGAAAAACTCCTGTTAATCTCTAAAATCTTCCCCGATTTTCTTATAAAAAGGATAATTAACTGGAGAATTTCCCGTTAATTCGAGCAAAACCCTTAAATGGGGAGAATTAACGGTACATTTTCCTGTTAAAACAAAACTCCGCTCAGAGCCAATCTCCATAATTAGGGGGTAAGGAACTGAACCGGGCTCTGACAAGTCCACCATGCTGCGCGACATGCGCATGGCGGTTCAAGATTCCCTTTTATCTATAAATACTGCGCTTTATTACAATTTCTGTGCTTCAGGTCCTGCATATGAGATGGAGCCTGCTGAGGATCCCTGAAAAGAAACCAGCGACTTCTTCAATTCTTCAGCTAACCCCTCCAGCTTGCCAGACAGCGCCACCAGCTCTTCGCTGACCACGGACTGCTCGGTAGACATGGACGCAACCTCTTGCGTGGAAGCGTTACTCTGCTGCACCACGGCGCTTACATTACCCATAGCATCACCAAGCTGCCGCTGAAAGGCAATCAATTCGTTAACCGCAGCTGTAGAATTCGTAATATGCCCGAGAAACTGTTCCATCTCTGACCTGACTTGGTCAAAGATCGCCGAAGATTCCCGTACCGAGGCAATCTGCTTCCCAAATAGCGGTGCTGCTTCATTGACCACCGTCACCGTGTTTTCGATATTCTGCCCGATTTCCTCCGTAATCTGGGATACGGACTGGATGGACTGATTCGACTGGTTAGCCAGTTGACGGATCTCATCAGCGATCACCAGAAAACCTCTTCCCGCCTCTCCTGCTCTTACCGCTTCTATAGAAGCATTGAGGGCTAGGATATTCGTCTGCTTGTTGACAGCGATCATGGGGCTGAGGATGCTGCGGATCAGATGTGTGCTTTCCCGCAGCTTGGCCGAATTCTCCTGAATGAGATTCATGAGGTTCAATACTGACTCACTCTGCTCCACCAACTGCCGCATGGTTTCCGAGCCTTGGCCGCTGATGGAAACGATTTTACCAGTTGAACTGTCCATTGTAGCGTTTAGATCCGTGACCTCTTGCATTTTCTCACCCATGATCTCCACATTGCGGTGGCCACGTTCGGCCTCTGCGGCCAGGCTGGCTGCACCACCAGCGATTTCACTGGTCGCAGCAGCCACCTCTCTCGCATGCAGCGAGATGGTGCCCGACACCTTCACCAGCTGCGCTGAGGTCGACAACACTCCGTCTGCTGACAGACGACTCTGGTCCGCCAGCCGTGAAATCTGCTCCATCATCCGGTTGAAGCTATGGCCGAGCCGGCCGATCTCATCTTGGCTCTTGAAGTTCGTACGAACCTGAAGGTTGCCCTTCTCCCCCTCCTCCATCAAACCAACCAGCTTCCCGAGCGGCTTGCCAACCAAGCGCAGCAGTAAATAACCGATCAGTACGGCAACAACACCCGCTGCCAGCACAACGGATAACGTTATGTATAACAGCTTGTTGGCTGAGCTTGTAAAATCACTGACCGGCGCATAGCCCATCATCGTCCAGCCACCGATGCCCAGCGGCTGATAGACTACCAATTGGGACTGCCCCTGCTCATCCGCTGCCGTGAAAGAATGATTGAGCTGCGGCACTCCTGCAGCATCCGGCTTGTCCCGGCCTTTTGACATGTCCGGAACCTTAATGAAGGCTTCCTGACCCAGCAGCTTGGAGTCAGTTGCATACACAATCCCGCCTTCGGGTGTGACAATGCGGATTTCACCACCTGCCCCGATTTGAAGATTGTCAAGCAGACTGGTGATGGCGCTCCCTTTTACCTCAATCAGCATGTAATATTCAGCCTCGGGATGCTGCATATTTCTCAGCAATCGGCCCATCGTCAGAGAAGGCTCGCTGTACACGTCGAAGAATCCTTTCTCCCTCACAGGGAACCAGACCGGATTGCCCTTTGCGTCTTCGATCTGCTTCACCCGGGCGGCTACACCCTCATCACTCCGGACAGCACCGGTCCCCGTAGACTTGTAGGAATCAACATCAATCAGACTTTTCGAGAGCAGCCGGATCCCGGCCATCCGTTTGTCCGAATCCCGGACGGAATCCAGCTTGCGGCGGATGCGATCCTCCGCAGCGGCTTTTGACACCGTTCCCACCTGTTTATTGTTAGCGGTCTCCAAATCAGCTTTTAATACCGGATCTACAGCGAACTGCCGGGAGAGCGCCTCATATTCGGCCAGCAGAAAATCCAGCTTGTCGGCAGCCTGTACGATAGACTGGCCCGAAGCCGCCGCCACCTCATCCATGATGATCCCTTTTGCCGTATAATAAGAAGTCAAACCAAGCACAGTGGACAGTAGGACTATGGAACAGAACACAATGAGAAATAGCTTCATGCCAACTGACTTGAACCGTATAATCCATGACCGTTTCATAACTCTTTCTCTCCCCATGATTCTTTAGATATCAAAAAGGGTACAGCCCTCACATCTTGCGTACAGGCTGTACCCCTTTCCCTTGAAGCTTATGTGTTTACTTGCCAGTTGAATCTTATAATAGTAACAGCGTCGGAACTAACCTTTGCTAGCCCCTGCTGTCAGACCGTCTACAAGCAGACGCTGCAGGAAGCCGAACAGAATCATGATTGGCACCGCGATCAGCACCGCACCGGCAGAGAATAACGTAAAGTTAGTATTCTGTTGGCTGTTGACCATATCCCACATTCCGACCGCCACGGTCCAATTCTCCTTGGAGCGCAGAATCAGGCGGGCAAAGATAAAGTCTACCCATGGGCCGACGAACTGGGTCAACGCCATGTAGGTAATCATCGGACGGGACAGTGGCAGAATGATTCGTGCAAAAATCCCGAAATTGCTCGCGCCATCAATCCGGGCCGCTTCATCCAGCGAGCGCGGAATGGTGTCCAGGAAACCCTTGGCGATAAAGGTACCACCGAGTGGTGCGCCAGCCGCGTAGACGATAATCAGCGCCAGATGCGTATCGAGCAGATGGAACTCTTTTAACAGCAGGTAAATCGCGATCATACTCATGAACCCAGGGAACATGCCTAGTATCAGAATGGTGGACAGAGCCGTCTTGCGGGCCTTGAACCGGAATCTGGATACCGCGTAGCTCGTGAGCAGGGTAAGCACGACCCCAATCAGCATGGACATAATCGAGATCTTCAGCGTATTAGCATACCACTGACCGAACATATAGACCGGCGAAGTAAACAACTCGGTGTAATGAGCCAGTGTAAATTGCTCAGGAATAAACGTTTTGCTGTACAGCGATTTACCGGGACGGAAGGACGCCAAGAGAATCCAAAGCGCCGGGTACAGCGCGGCTATCGACAGAATGACAAGGACGATGTAGCTGGCGCTCAGGCGAACGGTTTTACCAAATTTGCGTCCGATCATTGGATCATATCCTCCTCTTTGAACGACTTCGTCCGGCGGTAATTATACAGGGAGAATGAAGCTACAATGATAAAGATGATAATCCCTATTGCCGAAGCCATGTTGTATTTGTTCTGGTCAAGCGTCAATTTGTACAGCCAGGTTACCAGCAAGTCCGTTGATCCTGCATATTGATAGTCTCCGTTCACCGGACTACCGCCTGTCAGCAAGAAGATCGCATTAAAGTTGTTGATATTGCCCGCAAACTGCGTAATCAGCGTAGGCGCTGTGGAGAATAATATCATCGGCAGCGTTACAATACGGAATTTCTGATACGCAGATGCCCCGTCAACCTCAGCCGCTTCGTACATATCACGTGGAATAGTAGTCAAGACGCCCATAATCAGCAGCATGGATACCGGAATTCCGACCCACATGTTAACAAGAATAACCGTTACCTTAGCCCAGAATGGATCAGTAAGCCATGGCAAACCTCCAAGC
Source organism: Paenibacillus sp. NPDC058177 (assembly GCF_042883835.1). Classification (NCBI taxonomy): domain Bacteria; kingdom Bacillati; phylum Bacillota; class Bacilli; order Caryophanales; family Paenibacillaceae; genus Paenibacillus; species Paenibacillus sp. NPDC058177. The sequence goes on from NZ_JBHVVB010000005.1 coordinate 478,716, forward strand.
CCGAAATACCCGAGATACTGATTAATCGGCCCGAATTGACCATTGAACAGGTTGCGCATCAGGAGGAGTGAAATCAACTGTGGTACAGCGTAAGGTACAATTAGGATCGCTCTCCAAATTCCTTTGAAACGAATGCCCTGTTGGCTGACTAGTAATGCCACAAGCAAGCCGCCGAAATAGGTAGTCACTGTAGACAGAACCGCCCAGATAATCGTCCAGGTCAAGACCCCATAGAACGTATGGCTCCAGGATTTCAGCACTAGAAGGCTGCGGAAGGTCTCGAATCCGACCCAATCCACCAGCTTCGCCGGCGGCATATGTCCGGGTGCAGAATAGTTCGTGAACGCCAGCATGATCATGAAGATGATCGGCATAATGGTGAAGAACAGAATACCTACGGTTGGCAGAATCAGAAACGTCTGCGCAAACTTGTAATCCATAATATAGCGAACCGTCTGCTTGAAGGAGTTCGCTTGATGACCGGCCTCGCGCTCAGCACCGATCTTATAGGCATCTCTAATATTCATATACCAAGCGGAAAGAAAGATAATAAGTACGAGAATGGTGATCAGGCTTTGAATCAGGATGAAGATGGAATGGTCTCCCTGAACCATCTTGCTGACGCCCTTCACTTTCTCCAGGTGGCTGGGGGTTTCCCCGAGCGTCACGATTCCCCATAAAGCTCTTCCGAGATTTTGAATAAAATAATAGACGGCTAAAGCTTCAGCAGCTATGAAAATAAGTCCCTTGATGAATTGGCGATTATATATTTGTCCCAATCCCATAAATATCGTCGACAGTATTGCGGCTCTCGTTCGGTGTCGCTGCATTTCTCTTCCGTTCTCCTCTCCGCGCGGAATTCAAGGAAACTGCCCGCCGTGCGGCGGGCAAGTGGATTCCACTGTGTGCTGTTCAAGCTATCGCTAAGCGCACTTGCTATTATTGAGCCGATGTACCATTGTTCAGATCCTTGATCTGTTGAACTGCTTTGTCCATGGCTACTTTAGGATCAACATCCTTATCCCAAATTTCAGGAAGTGCGGCATTCACAGGACTCCATACGTTGCCCATTTCAGGAATGGAAGGCATCGGTTGCGAGTTCTTGGCTTGTTCTGCAAAAGCAGACACGTACGGATCGTCTTTGATTTGCGGATCTTCCAGCGCTTCTTTGTTCGTTGGCACCGAACCAATAATCTTGTTCAGCTCAAGTTGAGATTCCTTGGAGGTTGCAAAATGTGCATACAACTTGGCCGCATTCGGATACTGTGAGAACGAGTTGACGGCATAAATTTTGATACCGGAGAACGTGACTGCTGTTTTACCAGCAATGGTAGGCACTGGGGCAATTCCCAGGTTGTCGCCCAAAGCCTCTTTGTAACCAGCCAGTTCCCACGGACCTGTAATATCCATAGCTACGTCTCCGGAGTTGAACAGACTGCGCTTGATATCAGCATTGATATCGCCGCTCTTGATTGGCAGGGCTTCTTTCAGCTTGGCAAAAGTATTCAGGCCTTCGATTGCGCCTTCATTGTTCAAACCAATATCATCCTTGTTCGTACCGTTGTCACCAAAGAGGTAACCGCCAGTTGAAGCGATGAACAGATAGTTGTAATACAGGTTGCCAACTTCCCACATAATTCCGTATTTATTCTTGGATTTATCCGTGAACGTTTTGCTGAAAGCAAGAACGTCATCGAAAGACTTCGGCGCTTCTTTTACCAGAGATTTATTGTAGTAGAGAGCATACGTCTCAGCCGCTCTTGGATAGCCGTACAATTCCCCCTCAAACGTCGAACCTACGATCGAAGCTTCTGTGTTGTCAGCCTTAGTCTGCTCGGCAAAAATATCGTTTGGAAGCACAAGGCTCGCACTTGCAGCTTTACCCAGGTTGTCATGCGGAATGTTGATGACATCGGCTGCAAGCCCGGACGGTCCGTCCTGGGTCAGCTTGGTCACTTGATCCGGACCTGCTACTTCTTCGATTTTGACAGGAACATTATATTTGGCCGTGAATTGCTTCGCGATTTCTTCCGTGAATGGTCTTTCCTCTTTGCTCTCCCAGACGATTAGGGATGCGCCGTCTTCAGGGACGATGTCACCGGCAGCTGCGTTCCCGCTGTCTGTACCCGCATTATTTGCTCCCCCATTGTCAGCAGGTGCGTTCGTCGCGGCTGCATTTCCTCCGTTATTGGCTGTATTGCTGCCGCACGCTGTAATGGACAGGACCATAGAACACGCTGCGGTGAGAACCATGAGCTTTTTCAACTTCATTGCAATAACCCCTCCCAATTTGAATACCACTTTTGATGAAGCATTATGATGATGACAAAATGTTGTGCAAGAACTTGCGCAAACGATTTCAGAAGATACAAAAAAAATATTCGTTTTTCTGTTCGTCCTGTATGTATTCGCTTAAACAAGTTTTAGAAAGCGCTTCATCGCTGAATTAATCATACAACAGGAATGAATGATTGTAAAAACGTTTGCACATAGTGTATTTAGCGTTTTTCACTTATTTATATTATAAAATAGGCATATATCTCTCTTTTTCACACGATACCTCTTATTTATTCAGAATTATTAAGATTTCACTATCAAATTTTCCTTTAATAGATACTTATATATCTTAGCAAGCGCTTTATGTAGAGAAATTAGAACCCTTTAGGACCAAGAGTAGTAAGATTACAAAGTGAAAAATAGTGCAATGGTTTGAACAAAGTTATTGAACCCCTTCCCCTTCCATGCTATAATCCAAATCTATACAGGGTGCTTTATCCAATACAAAGGCAATGTTACTTTCAGGTACAACCTCGGCAGGCTATTACGCTAGGTTGTGCCTTTTTTGCCTTGATCAGGCAAGTAAAGTGCGGGAGTTCCCTTCAATACCCCAACCCGCGCCGCCTATGCTGTCTGTTCTATCTGGAATGTGTATCCTGGTCTGTACTGAAGTTTTGGTAACCGTTTTCCGTTTAGGAATTATGCTTTTTTTGCACAAAACTTTGTGCAAATCCATTATCTGTATGCATAAAAGGGCACACTAATTTCATAAGTTCCCTTCAGGCATACGACAACCACTTTTTGGGAGGAATTCATTCATGTTACTGGAAGCTATATACCATCGTCCGCGCTTGAACTGGTCTTATGCCTATGATGAAACTACCATCCACCTCCGCCTCCGGGCCAAAAAAGGAGATCTCACCGAAGTATTCGCCTGGGCCGGAGACAAATACGCCTGGGATGCCACCAAAGAGCTGATCCCGATGACGCTGTTCACCTCTGATTCTATGTTCGACTACTGGGAGTGCGAATCGGTGCCGCTGCACCGCCGCTTGAAATACGGATTTCTGCTGCAAAAGGATAATGAACGCATCTGGATGACTGAGAGTGAATTTCAAACAAACCGTCCCGAGAACCCTAACAAGCTTTTTGAGTTCCCGTTCATTAACCGGATTGACGTCTTCACCCCCCCGGCATGGGTAAAAGACACTGTTTTCTATCAAATTTTCCCTGAGCGATTCGCCAACGGTGATCCGAGTCTGGACCCTAAGAACGTGTTGCCTTGGGGTGGAACCCCGGCACCGGACAATTTTTTTGGCGGCGACCTGCAAGGCGTGATTGACCACCTCGACCATCTCAGCGAGCTTGGCATCACCGGCATCTATTTCACACCCGTTTTCTCGGCGACCACGAATCATAAGTACGACACCGAGGATTATATGAGCATCGATCCCCACTTTGGCGACACGCAAACGTTGAAAAAGCTCGTTGACGCCTGTCATGAACGCGGAATCCGCGTGCTGCTGGACGCTGTATTCAACCACTCCGGGCGAACCTTCGCGCCGTTTGTGGATGTGCTAGAGAAAGGTGAAGCCTCCCGCTATAAGGACTGGTTCCATATCCACAGATTCCCGCTGGAAGTCATCGATGGCATCCCGCCTTATGATGCCTTTGCGTTCGAGCCAATGATGCCGAAGCTCAACACAGAGAATCCTGAGGTCAAGGAATATCTGTTGAAGGTCGCTGAATACTGGATCAAGGAAACCGGGATCGACGGCTGGCGCCTGGATGTGGCTAACGAGGTCGATCATGAGTTCTGGCGCGATTTCCGCAAAGTTGTGAAAAAAGCCAATCCTGACGCCTACATTCTCGGCGAGATCTGGCATGAGTCCGCTCCTTGGCTGGAGGGCGACAAGTTCGACGCAGTCATGAACTATCCATTCACAGATGCTGTGCTGGATTTCTTCGTTCACGGCTCTCTCGATGCCGAAGGCTTCGCCAACTCCATTGGCAGACAGCTGTCGCGTTACCCGCTGCAAGCCAGCGAGGTAGCCTTCAACCTGCTGGACAGCCATGATACACCACGCCTCCTGACGTTGGCCGGCGGCGACAAGAAGAAAATGAAACTGGCCGCATTGTTCCAGTTCACCTACATGGGCACGCCTTGCATCTACTACGGCGATGAGATCGGTATGGACGGGGGCGGCGACCCCGATTGCCGCAAATGTATGGAATGGGACCCGGAGAAGCAGGACCGTGCCCTGTTCGACTTCTACCGCAGACTGATCGACATTCGTGCCAGCCATCCGGCACTGCGTACCGGTACAATCACTTTCCTGGAAGCAGCAAGTCATGGGACCAAGCTGGCTTATGAACGCCGCCTGGGTGACGACATCGTCATTGTTATGGTGAATACCGATGAGACGGCTCAGACCTTACGCATTGACGCTAGCGAGTCCCGCTGGGAGAATGTGCTCACGGGCGATCCACTCCGTGCTGACCGCGGCAAGCTCACCATCAAGCTCCCGGCTTACGGGTACACGATCATTAAGGCCGTTGTTTAACTGCTTGCTAATTTAATCCGCCTTCTCCTGTCCTAGTGACAGGCCAGATAGATAATAGAAAGGACCATCCTCTTAGCGATATGCTCCCCGTATAGTAGACAGGTGAAATAATAAAAACCTGTTTCTGTATGGGGGCATACCATTGAAGCCAGAAATGGCCGAGGGATAGTCCTTTTTTTAATGATAAAATCGTGTCTTGGGTGGAACCTGTTTTGCTTTTCTCACGATTTTTACTATGGTACAGCTATAGAATAAGGCTTAAATAATTGATTCGTTGAATTGCTTTTACTAAACCGTAGAACAAAACCTCTTGAAGACCTCCGAACTGGCCTGCCTCTGCTTCATTTTTTCCCCATACCCACACACTTCTGTTTTTGTTGATTTGGAGACTTGATGATTAAGCTCAGTTTTCAGTCAAACATGGCTTGAAATTTCAGTATAAAAAAACAAGTTTCCTTTGTGGACAAACACAACTGACAATACAAATCCAATGTATAAATTAAAGTCATCGCAAGATATTAATATTGTTGTATCAATTATGGTTATAACTCAAAACCAGTGCTTGGCTCGTATTTCGGCTTTTAACGGACTCCAGAGGCTTTATTACCTGTAGTTTCAACCATTCAGGAAGATAACGGACTCCAGAGACCCTATGCGCTGAAATACTGTTCATAATCCACTGTTTGGGACGAAATAACGTCACCTGAGTCCGTTGCACGATCCGTGGGCACTTTCATGCACAAATAAGGATTATACAGTCCGTTAGTATTCCACGTTTTAAAAAGCCTTGACCTCAACTTAGGTTTAGGTTGTATCTTTCTAATTGTAACTAACTGATAGGAAAATTGGAGGAAATAGACATGAAGAAATTCGCCTTTGTAACAGGTGCCAATAAAGGAATTGGATATGAAATTGTGCGTCAATTAGCTGAACAAGATTATCATGTATTTTTAGGAGCACGGAATGAGGAGCTAGGACAAAAAGCCGTGCATTCCTTAAGCTTTTCAAATGTCTCGTTTGTTCCTGTTGATATTTCTGATACACTATCTATCCAAACCGCAAAAAATAAAATTCTTGAAGTAACAGATCACTTGGATTTATTGATTAATAACGCCGGCATCGCACTTGATTTTGGTATTCTACCCAGTGAATTAAAACTAGAGACACTACGACAAGAGTTTGACGTTAACTTCTTTGGTACATTCCAAATGATTCAAACCTTCTTACCTTTAGTGAAAAAATCTCAGGGTGGCAAGATCGTTAACGTAACAACAGATATGGCTTCACAAACCATGTTCGCGAATGGAGAAATTCCTCAACTCAATATACTGGGCTATAATTCAACAAAAACGGCTGTTAATTCATTGACATTAGCATTCGGTACAGAATTTGGGACGAGTGGGCCTGAAATTTTAGGGGTTACACCTGGTTTCACAACTACGGATCTTAATCATAATTCTCCAGGTGGTAAAACAACGGCTGAAGGTGCACAAATCATTGTTAAATACGCATTAAGTGATACAAACTATAACGGAAAAATTCTAGATAAAAATGGGATTATCCCTTGGTAATCACCTGAGGAGAGCATAATGAATTATACTATTGGACAAGTTGCAGCAATGCATCATTTATCCATCTCACAGCTACGTTATTATGATAACAAAGGACTGTTTCCTTTCCTCAAAAGAACTGAAAAAGGCGATCGGGTATTTGACGAGGATGCACTTAAATTTCTGGAAATTATCTTATGTTTAAAACATACCGGGATGCCAATAAAGGACATTAAGCAATTTGTTGATTGGTCGATGAGTGGGAATCATAGCTCCCCTCAACGGCTAGAAATGATGAGACAGCACGAAATTACTGTTTTACAACAAATTCGAGATGCAGAAGAAAATCTAAAAAAAATTCAACAAAAGATCGTTAGAATTGAGTCTGAAATGAATTAAGGCACTAAGCATTTAGCTACAAAAAAAGACCTCATCCTCCACTTAATCGTGGATTTTGAGGTCATTTTCAGGTTATTCCCGTTCAATGTAAACACTAGTTGGGAAGCGTTAGTAGCACTTGGTTAGTAGCACTTGGTTAGTACATTGGGTTAGTAGCGTTTAGAGCTTGGAGCGATGCCTACTCTGCAGCTATTCAAAGCCAGGGGCTGCCACTCGTCAGGCACTGCCCTCCCTAGCGCTAACTTTTAGCTGTTAGGCCTTATAGAGCCAGCAGATTATAGATTACCTGCGCGCTTTCAGCACGAGTCAGTTGTTCCTGAGGAGCAAATTCACCGCCCTCCCGCCCTTGCAACAGCCCTAGTTCCACAGCTGTATTCATCTCAGACTTCGCCCAATCGCTGATACGCAATGCGTTGGTAAAGTCACTTGAGGCGGCTTGCACATTAAATTTCTTGCCTTGCTTGATCTCTAGCGCTCGGACGACCATAACGGCCATCTCTTCGCGGGTAATTGTCGCACTAGGCGCGAATGTATCCCCGCTTCGTCCATTCACAATCCCCAACTGGGCTGCTGTCGTTACATAAGAAGCATACCAAGCGTCACCTGCAACATCTTTAAATTCGTTCTTTCCTTGCCCGCTCACGCCAAGCGCACGCATTAAGAGCGCGGTGAATTCCGCACGGCTGACGCTGCGTTTCGGTTCGAACACAGTAGCGGATACACCGGTTACGATTTGCTTCGCGGCCAGGGATTTAATTGCAGGAGAAGCCCAGTGTGTCTGCGGCACATCCTTGAATGTGGTATTGATCTCAAGTGCGGCATATTTGCTGAAATGCGTAATCCCGGCGGTTATAGTATCGTCCTGAATCAGGCCGCCTGCATACTCTGGTTTCCCTTGCTCCGGCAAATGGAACACGCCGGTCCAATCCTTGTTCGGCTGGCCTTTGAGCTTGAAGGACAGGGTCAATGGCTGCTGGAATACCGTTACCGGGATGCGGCTGCCGTCTTTTTTAACAACATATAGATTGAATTCATAGATATTTGATACTGAAGCAACGCGTACGCCATCCTTGCTCAGTTCGTCCAATAGTGACCGGACCGCAGTTTCCTGCAACCCACTAACTTCGAAAAGAATCTGGGCCGTCTCCGTATCTTCCCCAGATACGTACCCTAACAAGTCTACAAGCACCTTGTTCGGAAGAGTAATATTCAGAGAATCCGTCTTAATAACCAGACTACTTGTTCCCAATACCTGTGCAGCTTGAACCGGCAGCAGAACTGCAGTCTTGCCTGGGGTAAGCTCCACTTCAACCTTGCCGTCTTGGCCACCCTTCAGACTGTCCACGGATACAATCTGCGGGCTACTGGACGGTGTAGCGGTTGAGACCGTGCCAGGGATAGGGCTCTGCGTTGGTTGTGCCGTGAACGGCGACGCAGGATCTGGTCTAGGTGTTGCCAGCGGTACTGGCGTTACTTCCGGCGTAGGAGTGACCTCAGCAGACGGAGTGACACCCGGTGTAGCTGTAACACCAGGAGTCTGTGTCGCTACCGGTGTGGCTGTGACCACGGGTGTTGGCGTTACTATAGGGGTCGGGGTCGGGGTCGGTGTTGGCGTCACCACAGGCGTTGGAGTCGGCGTCGGCTCCACGCCAGCCACAACCGCCAGAATCACTGTTCCGCCTTCATTACGACCAGGCAGCTCAATCGTAAGCTTTTGATCACCCGATACGGTATAGGTTGTGCCGCTATATTCGTCTTTGACAAGCGTTCCAGCTGCAAAAGGTACCGGAACCTCAGCAGAGACAGCGTCCGTCTTCGTGTTGATAACTGTCACTACATTTTCATTGTTGTACTGCTTGTTAAAGGCCAGATAACCCACCGCATCCGAGCCAGCCAGCTTAGTTCGTTCTCCCTTGGCGAATACTTTGGAGTACTTCGCCCGGATGTTCAACAGCTTGCTGTAATGATCGTGGAGCCCTTTCTCCGCAGTTAATTGCTCCCACGGCATATCCGAGCGGTTCTCGCTGAACTCGCCTTTGGACATATCTCCGGCATTTTTGCCTGAGCGGCCCAGTTCTTCGCCATAGTAAATCACCGGCTGTCCCTTAGCCGTAATTTGCAGCGCAGCTGCAACTTTCAACTTGCCTTTGTCCCCGCCGACATATTCAGACAGGAAGCCGTCTTCATCATGGCTGCTCAGGAATTGAGCCATCATCCGGGTATTGCCGATCTTGCCTTCCCGGTCCTGAAGATAGGCGTCGGTATCATTGATTTTACCATTTGTGAAATCACGGGCAGCGTCCTTGAAGCCAAAGTCCAGCAGACTGTCCATCTGCCCGCTCTCCAGCGTTCCCCCGTCGTTGTCTGTTGTTCCGCCAAAGTATTCTCCTACTAATTTAAAGTTCGGGTCGATGGCAGTCAGTGCATTCTTGAAGGCTTTCCATGTGGTATCCTCCACATGCTTCACGGTATCCACACGGAAATAGTCGATGGTGTCCCCGCGCTGCGTCCGGGCATTGTCCAGCCAGTCACTCTGCCAGGCAATCACTTGCTTCCGCACTGCAGGGTCCTCAGTCCGGAAATCCGGCAGACCTGCTAGTTCACCACGGATCGGGTCTGTGTCGGCAGATACGCCATCTGTGCGCAGCATCCCGGCAAAACGGGCTTTATCTTCCGGTGTAATCGTAGGACTGTTATCCTCAGGCTTCAAGCCGTACCCGGTATGATTGAGTACAACGTCCACCATGATTTTGATGCCCTTGTCGTGCGCCTTATCGATCAGTTCTTTGAAGACCTCCATATCGCCAAGATGTTCATCAAGCTTAGTAAAGTCCTTGGCCCAATAGCCGTGATAAGCGTATTGCTTGCCGCCAAAGCCAGTACCCTGATTAAAATCTATGTTATCTACAATCGGCGTGATCCACAGCGTGTTGATGCCAAGTTCCTGCAGATAATCCAGACTGTCGATCATCCCTCTGAAATCCCCGCCGTGATAGGCTTCGAGGTGATTTTTATCAACATTCTCGTTGTTGTTCGGATCTCCATCCTTGAATCTGTCCGTCAGGGCAAAATATATCCGTGCCTCATCCCAGTCAAAATCAAGGGGGTCACCGGAATAGGTTCTGGCCTTCACTTCAAGGGTAGCCGTGTGCTTATGCTTGTTGCCATACTGGTCGACCAGGACAACCGGAATATTCTTTATTCCCGCCGGGACGGTGTCTTTGACAGCAACAGTCTGCTGCATCAGCTCTGTATCAAAGCTCACCTTGGCAGGTCCGCCCAGTGACGTTAAATCCATATAGGCTTCCTTATACGTTACAGTTTCGCTAGAGTCTGTCTTAAGGGTTACCACCGCATTCTGATTGGAATGAATTGCTGCGGGGGATACCTCCGAGACAATGCTGACGTCTGGAATATGGTAGACGACCTGAGACTCGCCATTCACTGTATTTTTGGGATCTGTAAATTCAGTTGTATTCCCGTCTTTGGTGACCAGGAATGTGTATTTATAGGTTCCCTGCGCTATGTCAGTCAGAGAATAGCTGAACCATTCGCTTGCCTGATCATACACCATCGGATATTCCGTACCGTTCACTTTGACCTTGACGCCAGTGATTGCGTCTTGGCTGCCACTACGGAACAAATTCTCGTCACGGTACCGGAACGTAATCGTTCCGTCTTTCAGCACCGGACCACTGATGTTCGGCTTGATATCCAGCTCTTTGACCATGCTGGTGACATTAACCTTGGTGAATACTTCGCCAGGCGTGAGCGGAATCAGACGGTCGTCTGGATAATCCTGCTTCGCCGTGTTCCAGTCCGTACCTTTGCGGAGCACGAACCCGACATTCGTGGCATTCGGTGCCACTTCTATCAGAACACTTGCCGTTCCTTTTTCAAACGTTGTGAAGTCAATCTGGTCGTTCTTGGCTCCGGTGTTCCAAACCCAGAGATTCCAGTCTGTATAGTTCTTATCCTCACGGGTATAGGTAAACTGGACATAACGTTTGTTATTCACCGGTTCTGTCGTTACTTTAACTGCAACTTTGGTAGAGTAACCGCCATAGGATGCAGTAATCACAGCAGTTCCCGCTGATTTAGCTTTAACCAATCCTTTATTCGTGACCTCAGCCACAGCCGGCTGATCGGACACAAAAGTTGCTTTTGCCGTCACATTGCTTCTGCTGCCATCATCGTATTTGGCGAATACAGCACTCTGATGAGTGTCGTTCACCTGAAGCGCATAACTCGCAAGATCACTTTCCAGTGAAGTCAGGGCAGCTGCGGCAGAGTCTTTTCTGATCACCACTGCGGTGAGCGGCTCTAGCGTAATAGAATGGGTCGTCAGATTGAACCCGCTCTGGCTCGTGACAGGAATAGGCATTGTTCCTGCCTTCGCACCGTCAACCAGCACCTCACCGTCTGTCAAATCCTCAGATAGCGTAAGCGTTCTTGCAGTGCTGTCCCCGTTCATGAAGACATAATAGGTACCGGTGCCATCGGTTGCCTTGTTTTTGTAGCCAATGACCAAATCGCTGGCCTTAACCTCAGGTGCCGTAATAAGAGTCACATTGGAATCTACGAGGCTTTTGTCAGCCAACCGGAAAGCATTGGTTGATTTCCTCAGTTTCACCAGGCCAGTCGTGTATTCTCTCGTGATATTCTCTACGGGGAAGCTTGCTTCATCCGTTGCCTTACTCCAATCGAACATGTTGATAGCATCCGAGGAATCATAAGAATCATGGATAAAATAACCGAAGGAGACTCCATCCTTATCCTTCATCTCCGTATATTTATCCTCGGGAACGCCACTCGACTTCCACTGCTTTGTGCGGCCGTATTCCTGACCCGCATGGATAAAGGCTGTTCCCTGGGAAGTCAGAACCAACAGGTTGCCCAGTCTGATCCGCTTCTGGATCTCCAGCTCATTTTCCGGGATTGCCGGGTCTTTCTTAATCGACTGCGCAATCACATCATGAAGCGGCAGATTGTCATGGGCATCAATATACTGCACCATATCGCCCGGACTATCTGCAGGTGTATTAGACGGTTGTCCTTTGATATTGTTCAGGATCGTGCTGATCTGGCGTGCACCGCCTGTAATGAATCTTGGTTCGCCCTCGGAGCCGAAGCCGGATTTCAGTTCATTACGGAACTCATCAGAGAATACCCCGACACTATCCGTCTTATCCATCCAATCCTGATCTGCGCCTTTGCCGGCAAGGGCTGGATCGGACGCTGCACCACCGAAGGTCCGCCAGCCTTCACCAATGAACAGCGCCTTTGGATTCAGCGCGGCAGCGGCATCATAGGCGTTCTGCACCGATTCGTACGTGGCATCGCCCATCATGTCCCAGCGCATCCCGTCGATTTTATACTCGGAGAACCAGTACTTTACAGAATCGACCATCAGCTTCTCGGCCATCTTGTGGTTGGTTGCCAGATTATTGCCGAAGCCGCCGATAAAATTACCATTCGCATCCTGGAACGCATAGTAGTTCGGCACGATGTCGTTCAGCAGCTCGGTCTTCGCCATGTGGGTGTACACCACATCCAGCACCACACCCATACCGGCTTTATGCACAGCATCGATCAGGCCTTTTAATTCCTTGATCCGCAGTTCCGGGTCGGCAGGATTTTGCGAATAAGCCCCGTCCGGGGAAAAATAACTGTGGGGATCATACCCCCAGTTGTATTCATTTCCTTTTGCCGAATAATTCAGCTCCCGCTGACCCATCTTCGTCTCGTCCCCATAATACCAAGCCATTACAGGCAGCAGCTGAACATGAGTTACGCCCAAGGACTTGATATAATCCAGCTTTTTCTCAAAAGCCGCATAAGATCCCCAGCGCTCGCCGTCCAAACTGACTTCGATAGAAGGATCAGAGGTGAAATCCCGGACATGCACTTCATAAATGATAGCGTCTTCACGATTCTCATAGCTACTAATATCGGCATAGCTGAAGTCAGCAGGATTGCTACCGTTCAAATCGACAATCGCCGCTTTGCCGACGGTATCGCCGCCCTCTCCTGGTGCCCCTGTCGTGTCTACCGTGAACACTGCCATGGATTTCGCATAGGGGTCCAGCACATTCTTCGTTACCCCGTCATTAGTGACTTCATATTGATAATAAAAACCTCTCACATCGCTTGCAGCTGCACCGGTCAGATCCTCCGGCTTCAGCTTGACCGACCAGACACCCTGTTCGCCCCGTGCCAGCGCGACTGTGCCCACAAGAAGATTGGAGTCATTCTTATCGTATACCTTGGCTGATACCGAGCTGGCTTTCGGAGCCCATAGCTTCAGTGTCGCAGTCTTCTCCTCGGCGTGATAAGTTGCTCCAAGATCGTCCCCCGTATAGTTGTACATCTCATCCAGCATTCTCCAGCCGGAAGAAGCCGCTACGGTCTTGCCCGCGTAAGTTACACTCAGTGGTGTCTGATCCAGCTCAAAGGCTTCGGTATCCACCGCGATCGCGGTGGGACTGGTGATCGATACAGATGTAACTGGAATGACGGTTCCCGCGTTGTCCTTCACGGAAATCGCTGACTGTAATTCAGCTGAATCCAGGCCGTCCGTCAGGGTGAAGCCGAGAAGGATTTTTTGAGTTGTCAGAACCTCAGCAGATACTAATCCGATCGGCACCTCGCCAAACGGAGAGACATAGACATTATTATCGCCTTCCCGTACCCAGAGCTGATTGTAACGGTCCAGCAGTGTAAAACCTTTATCACCGCCATCCTTATCACCGCTTGCCGGGTCCAGGACAAGAAAGCCGATTTTCTTCGCATTCTCTTTCAGCGGAATATCAGCATAGGCCCCGAAACGGTCTCTTTGTCCATCCGAGAATGGCGTTGCCCCAGTAGGCCAATTCGTGGATTCTGCCGTAACATCTCCCCACAGCCACAATCCATGCGAGCCATAGTTGTTATCCGCTCTCATGTAATGCACCCGCACCGTATTGGCAGGAAGTATAACCGGCTCATATGGCGTAATTACGTCAGAGCCTTCCTTGATCCAAATCTCGTTTGTCTGCGGTGTGTTAATGGCAAAAAGCTTATCCCCGGCATCCTTCGCCTGCGTACTGCGGTTTACCACCAGGAACGAGAATTTCTTGGCCCCTTCCTTCAGCGGGATATCGACATAAGCCCCGTAGGCATCCCTCAGTCCTTCCGGAAATGGTGTTGCCCCACCCGGCCAGTTCTCGGAAGGCGCTGCGGCACCATCCCACACCCACAACCCTTGGTCGGCATAATCGTCAGACGTCCGGTTGTAGTGAACCCGCATGTGCCCGTCTGGTACAGGATTTAGTGCACCGGGTTCCGAAAGGACGTTCGTTTCAGCACTGTCACTGTGGTTCGTTTCATTGAATTCCAAAGCCTCTCCTGGCGCTGCCGATTGAGAAGTTTCCACAAGTACGCTTTCCAATGCCGTTGCCTGTGCAACCGCCGGATGAATCCCCAAGCAGGATAACAGCAGAACTATAACCATTCCTGCCGCAAAATATTTCTTGATCCAAAGCGTCCGTTTCATTCCGTTAACCCCTCCAATGATTCCCTGATTTCACTACAAGTGCCCTTTAGTAATAGATTACTGCTCTACTTCTCTCACCCGATTCAGCTGCCTGATCCTGAAGTTCTTAAGGAACCTCTTTATGTAAGTTTTGCCCCAGCAGTCATCGAATGGCAGGCACATTATGTCATATAACGGCTTGTCAGGCCTCTGATAGACACACATCCTCCTTCACAGAATAAGCCAATGATATTTTCAGGTAGTGCATAGCGAAGTGAACATCTGATAACATCACTCTCTAACAGTGAACACTAGCAAAAATTGCGCAAACGTTTGCAAAAAGTTCCAAGAAAAATCTGCTCCAGTAACGATTACATAACCATTCTGTCATGTTCCAATAAAAAATATCACTTGAAAGCGCTTGCTACAATTTGATTAACATACTAATCCCAAAATTAAGAAGTTGTCAACAAAAAATTGTAGTAGCTCCGTTCAACTTCCACTTAAAAAAACTCCTTCAATGCACAACGTTTGCACTAATATATCAGGGACAAATCACTATTTACACCCTGTTTTCTCCAAGAAACTCATGAAATCAGCGCTATTCTAGCACTTTAGTGAAAATATACAAACCTGGTGGCAAAAATCCTGCACCCTCTCCAAAAGTGGCTTATCCCCTGTCCTGACGGACTTTTTCTATTTACAATTGGCAGTACTTCGATTAATATTACTGTGTAAAGCAAACGGTTCCATAAGGAGGTTTCTATGACAGTTACCATTAAGGATGTGGCGAAAAAAGCGGGAGTATCCCCGTCCACAGTATCCAGGGTGTTGTCAGGCCATCCCAGAATCAGCCTGGAAACCTCACGTAAAGTTAAAGCGATTATGGAGGATATGGGCTACACTCCCAATATGATGGCCAAGAGTCTGGTATCGAAGACTACCAACAGTATTTGCATTATCCTCCCGAAACCGGCTGAAGAGTTGTTCTCCAACCTGTTCTTCATGGAATTGATTCGCGGGATTGTCACGCAGGCCAGCCGATCCGGCTACGATGTACTGATCAGCTCCGGCGCGAATGAAAAGGAAGAACTGGAAGCCGTCTCCCGCCTCCTGAAGGGGCGCCGTGTTGACGGTGTAATTCTGTTGTATTCACGCAAAGATGACGCTGTGATTGATTTTCTACAGGGTGGTGGCTATCCCTTCGTGCTAATCGGAAGAAGCGACCGCTATGAGAATATATTATCTGTCGATAATGATAACGTCATGGCAGCGTATGACGCCACGAATCACCTGATTTCCATGGGACATGAGCGTATCGGCTTCGTCAGTGGCCCACCCAATCTCATCGTTTCCCGCGATCGTCTGGAAGGTTACCGCAAAGCTATGGAGAACAGCGGATTGACCATGCGACCGGAATGGATTGTGGAAGGTGAATTCTTACAGGATAGTGGCTACAGGGCGATGTCTTTCTTCATGAATCTCCCGAACCGACCCACTGCGCTGGTCGCGGTGGACGATATGGTGTCCTTTGGTGTGCTGCGCGGATTGAACGAACTGAAATATAAGGTTCCCGATGATCTGGCGATTGTCAGCTTTAACAACATTCCGTTGTCCGAGCTGTCCAGTCCCCCTATCAGCAGTATTGATATCGGTATCTACCATCTGGGCTACACTGCCTCGCAGGTACTGATTCAGGGCATACAGAAACCTAATAATGATGCGGGTTATACGAATAGATTTGTGATTCCGCACCGCCTCATTGTCAGAGAGTCCTCCATGCATACACCAAGCAAGCCGTAACAGACCGGGAACGAACAGGAACGAATAAATGAAGCGTAGATGCTTCATTTATTTTTTGGATCTTTGTTCAAACGTTTGCGCTAATATGCAGAATAATGATTCCTGAGTCCATTCTAATACGCATGGACAGAAGCAATTCCGCGTATATCTTTCTAGGAGGTTCCATTCATGACAACAATTCATGCCTGTTTATTTGATTTGGATGGTGTGCTTGTAGACACCGCTAAGTATCATTACATTGCCTGGAAAGAGCTGGCTGACGATCTAGGCTTTCCTTTCACCGAGCAGGATAATGAACGCCTTAAAGGTGTCAGCCGAGCGGCGTCACTCGATATTTTGCTAGAGATAGGCGGGCTAACTATGGATGAGCACGAAAAAGCGAGGCTCGCTGATAAAAAGAATGCACGTTATGTTGAGTACATCTCCTCTATGGACAGCTCAGAGATTCTGCCCGGCGCCCTTCAATTCCTGATGGAATGCCGCCAGAATGGCATCAAGGTCGCTCTCGGCTCCGCCAGCAAAAATGCGATGACCATCTTGAACAATACTGGCTTGACCCCATACTTCGACGCCATTATTGACGGCACCCACACCAGTGCTGCCAAGCCTGACCCTGAAGTGTTCCTGCTGGGAGCCAAAGCTTTGGGCGTAGAGCCGGGGCACTGTGTCGTCTTCGAGGATGCCGAAGCTGGCATAGAAGCCGCTATCCGTGCCGGAATGACCAGTGTCGGCATCGGTTCTCCAGCTACCCTTGGAGCCGCCAATATAGTCATCCCTTCCCTGCAAGAAATGAAAGTTTCGACGCTTAGGGAATCTTTTACCAGTAATTAAGCAACATTAAGTTATACACCTATCGCGGGATGTACGATTGCTCCCTGCCTCTCCCTATTCATAAAGAACCATGTCCTAGTTTTACTCCGAGCGGAGAAGGCAAAAGGATTGTAGAGAAGCACAACGTTCACCTGAAAGCTTTCCGCAGGAAAGCTCGCATCGGAAGCCTACGCTGTCCCCGGATGCTTACATAACCCTATAAATTCAGTATATCCGGGGACAACAGCGATCGGAACAACCTTAGCCATCGGAGCGGTCTGCGTATAACCTCAGTAGTTATAGTTCTATATATTATCCCCAACTTAAAAGGAGCCGATAATCTTGAAGCAATATTTGAAAATTGATGAATGGTCCATTATCGAAGAATCATTTGATCCGGGAACCCAGGAAATTTCCGAGAGCGTATTCAGCATCGGGAACGGATATATGGGCGGACGCGCCAATTTCGAGGAGCAATACAGCGGCCACAGTCTGCAGGGCAGCTATATGGCTGGCGTATACTATCCGGATAAGACACGGGTCGGCTGGTGGAAGAACGGCTATCCCGAGTATTTTGCCAAAGTGCTGAACAGCACGAACTGGATCGGCATCAACATTGATATCGACGGCACCCCGCTCGATCTCGCGAAATCCACAGTGACCGACTTCCGCCGGGTCTTGAATATGAAGGAAGGTACGTTATCCCGCAGCTTCACCGCTGAACTGGAAGACGGCAAGCAAGTCAAAGTAGAGAGCATCCGCATTGTCAGCATGACCCGCCAGGAGATCGGTGCGATCCGCTATTCCATCGTTCCTCTCAACTTTGCTGGCCAGCTCACAATCACGCCTTACCTGGATGGCGACATCAAGAACAAGGATGCTAACTATGACGAGAAATTCTGGAATGAAGTCGAGAAGAAAAGTGCAGGGGATAGCGGTTATCTCACCCTAAAGACCAAAAAGCTCGATTTTCACGTTACCTCGGCTATGGCCTTCGATATCCTCGTGAACGGCGGGAACACAACGGCGCAAGCGGAAGCCATCGAGCAGGAAAAATATGTTGCTAGCCGGGTTGCTGTAGCGGTACAGCCGAACGATCAAGTCGTGATTTACAAATATGCGGCTAATGTAACCTCCCGCAATCATGGTCTCGGGCAGCTGGTGGATGCCGCCAAGACTGCACTGCAAAGCGCACGGGAAGCCGGATTTGTAGCGCTTTTGACCGAGCAGGCAGATGCCTGGAGAGACAAATGGAAGGAAAGCGACATTATCATCGAAGGCGACGTGTCTGCGCAGCAGGCGATCCGCTTTAATATTTTCCAACTGAATCAGACGTATAACGGTGAGGACGATCGTCTGAACATCGGGCCGAAGGGCTTTACCGGGGAAAAATACGGCGGCAGCACGTACTGGGATACCGAAGCATATTGTGTACCTTTCTATCTTAGTACGGCGGATGCGTCCATCGCCCGTAACCTATTGATCTACCGTTACAAACATCTGGAAAAAGCTAAGGAGAACGCCCGCAAGCTCGGTTTCACCAAAGGCGCCCTCTATCCGATGGTGACAATGAACGGCGAGGAATGCCATAACGAGTGGGAAATTACATTCGAGGAGATTCACCGCAACGGGGCGATTGCCTATGCTATTTATAACTATGTGAACTACACTGGCGACCAATCCTACCTTGGCCAGTACGGACTTGAGGTGTTGGTAGAAATCTCCCGCTTCTGGGAGGAACGCGTGCATTATGTGCCACGTAAGGACCAATATGTCATGCTCGGCGTCACCGGGCCGAACGAGTACGAGAACAACGTCAACAACAACTGGTACACGAACCGTATCGCGTCCTGGACGATGGAATACACGCTGGAAGCTCTGGCTTACCTGCAAGAGAATGAACCTGCCCGCTACGCAGAATTGCTGGAGAAGCTCGAACTTCAGGATAGTGAGACAGGAAAATGGAGCGAGATTATCGCCAAAATGTACTATCCGGTGGATGAAGAGATGGGCATTTTCCTCCAACAGGACGGATTCCTCGACAAAGAGATCATTCAGGTCAAGGATGTGCATCCAGAGCATTTGCCACTGAACCAGAAATGGTCATGGGACCGTATCCTGCGTTCCTGCTTCATCAAGCAGGCGGATGTGCTGCAAGGGCTATATTTCCTTGGTGACCGTTACGATTTGGATACGAAAAAACGGAATTTCGACTTCTACGAGCCGATCACCGTACATGAGTCCTCCCTCTCCCCTTGCATCCATGCGATTCTTGCTTGCGAGCTGGGCTACAAGGAAAAGGCTTATGAAATGTACCTGCGCACCTCCAGACTGGATCTGGACAACTACAATAATGATACAGAAGACGGTTGCCATACCACGAGCATGGCGGGTACCTGGATGTCAATCGTTCATGGCTTCGGCGGTTTGCGCGTATTGAATGGACGGTTGAACCTGAACCCTTCTAATCCAGGTCACTGGACGTCCTATTCCTTCAAAATCATGTTCCGCGGCTCTCGACTTCTGGTCAGCGTAACCGACACTCAGGTAACCGTGACCAACGAAACCGATATTCCGGCCTCGCTCACGATTTATGGCCAGGAATATACAGTGAATGGACTAAGCAGCGTTACTGCTCAAGGTACTAACATTACTGCATAATCAAACCGTATTCTCCCGGCCCCCGAGGCTGCCTGCTTTCGGGGGCCGGTTACTGTTTAAAGGGTTGTATAGGCTGGACTATAAACAACATTTAAGGAGATCTCACAATGAAAAAAGCTTTTTGGAAAGAAGCCGTAGTATACCAAATCTACCCTCGGAGCTTCATGGACAGCAACGGTGACGGCATCGGCGATCTGAAGGGAATTATCTCCCGTCTGGATTATCTCCAGCAGCTCGGCGTTGACGTCGTCTGGCTCTCCCCCGTCTATAAATCGCCGAATGATGACAACGGTTACGACATCAGCGACTATGAAGATATCATGGATGAATTCGGCACGCTTCAGGACTGGGAGGAACTGCTTGAAGGCCTCCATACCCGCGGTATCAAGCTGATGATGGATCTAGTGATTAACCATTCCTCGGACGAACATGCCTGGTTCGTGGAATCCCGCTCCTCTAAGGACAACCCTTATCGTGATTATTACATCTGGCGTCCCGGCGGTCCGGACGGCAAGCGTCCTAACAACTGGAGCTCCATTTTCAGCGGCCCGGCGTGGGAACTAGACGAGACTACCGGTGAATACTATCTGCACCTGTTCTCCCGCAAGCAGCCGGACCTGAACTGGGAGAATCCGCAGCTGCGTGAGGCACTGTACAAGATGATTACCTTCTGGCTGGATAAAGGTGTAGACGGATTGCGGATGGACGTCATCAACCTGATCTCCAAAACGCCAGGCCTGCCTTCCTCAGGCGATGCCGAGCTTGGCGGTGGTGGTGAATACTACATGAACGGCCCAAGAGTACACGAGTTCCTGCATGAAATGAACCAAAAGGTACTCTCCAAATATGACGTCATGACCGTCGGTGAAACGCCGGGGGCGTCTGTAGAGGATGCCATTCTGTATACCGGCGAAGACCGGGAAGAACTGCAGATGGTCTTTCAATTCGAGCACATGGACGTCGACTCCGGCCCTAGCGGCAAGTGGGAAGTAACACCATGGACTCTTCACCAACTGCGTGGAATCCTGCATAAATGGCAGGTCGGCCTGGCCGAACAAGGCTGGAACAGTCTGTACCTGAACAACCACGATCAGCCACGTATGGTATCCCGTTTTGGTAATGACGGCGAGTACCGTGTCATCTCCGCCAAAATGCTGGCGACTCTGCTGCATACACTGAAGGGCACCCCGTATATTTACCAAGGGGAAGAAATCGGGATGACCAACGTGAAATTCCCTGTGCTGGAATACTATCAGGATATCGAGACCCTTAATATGTACCGTGAAAAAGTCACCGAGGGCGGCGCCGATCACGAGACGATTCTGAATGCTATCTATGCCAAAGGACGGGACAACGCCCGGACGCCTATGCAATGGAATGGTTCTGCCAACGCAGGCTTTACTACCGGAACACCTTGGCTGCGGCTGAATCCGAATTATAGCGAAATTAATGCGGAGCAGGCAGTGGCCGATCCCGATTCGGTGTTCCACTACTACCGCAAGCTGATCGCGCTGCGCAAAGAAAACCCGATCATGGTCTACGGAGAGTACAAGCTGCTTCTACCAGAGCATGATAATATCTATGCTTACACCCGCACCCTGGACGATGAGCAATGGCTCGTGCTGCTGAACTTCAGCGATGTTGCGCAGCCTGTCGATCTTCCTGAGGAGCTGGCAGCCGTCAAGGAACTGGTGATTGGAAACTACGGAGAAGCATCCTCCGACCGCAGTGTTCTGCGGCCGTACGAAGCGGGCGTATACCGACTGGGGAACTGACGAGACCCGTCTAGCTGAGTTATACTATTAGAAAGATTGAACTCAAAGTCTCCCTGTCACCTGTCTTCAGAACGCACGGAAGAACCGGATGAACAGACCAGGGAATGATAGTATGGATTCAGAAGGAGATGGCGCACTTGGAATGGTTGATTCGAATGAAGGATGCTCTGAATTATGTAGAGGACAATTTAGAGGAACCGCTGAATATTGATGAGATCGCAAGGGTAGCTTGCTCTTCGCCCTTTCACTTTCAGCGTATGTTCAATCTCCTTACCGGATTCACGGTATTCGAGTATATCCGCAAGCGGAGATTGTCGCTTGCGGCGCAGGAGCTGAGCGTGTCGGATATTAAAGTGCTAGACGTAGCACTGAAATACGGCTACGATACCCCTGAATCTTTTTCCAAAGCGTTCCGTAAGCTGCATGGGGTGTCCCCTTCAGCCGCCCGCGAGAAGGGCGTACAGCTCAAGGCCTTTCCACGCCTCTCTTTCCATCTATCATTGAAGGGAGATAAAGAAATGGAATACAGAATTATCGAGAAAGATAGCTTCAGAGTGATCGGCAAGTCTATCGAGGTATCCTTGAAGGATGGGGAGAACCTGCGGGAGATCCCGGCCTTCTGGAGTGCCGCCAACGGAGACGGAACGTCTGACCAACTGACTGAAATCGGCAAAAAAGAGGATATCCTCGGAATCTGTATGGGTGTGGATCATCCCAATGAGAAGCTCTCTTATTGGATTGCCGTAGAAGACGATTCCAATACGGACCCACAAGGCTATGAAACGGCTATTGTACCTGCCTCCACCTGGGCTGTCTTCACCTCGGTTGGACCGATGCCGCATGCGATTCAGGACGTCTGGAGCCGAATCTTCCAGGAATGGTTCCCAAGCACAGCCTACGAGCATTCGGGCGGACCCGAACTTGAACTCTACCCACTTGGCGATGTGAACGCAGAAGACTATCGTTGTGAAGTATGGATTCCGATTAAGCAGAAATAAGCGTTATATTCGTCACTACCGAAAGATCCTCCATAACCCAAGAGGCCGCCCGAACAACGGGGGGTCTCTTTTCATATCATAGAGTAGAAGCTTGGCATCCCATCCCCTTAGCTATTTTCCATTTTGAGAAATGGCTTCGACTTGGTATAATAAACAAATTATGTGGATTTTATAAAAAGTCCGATACTCGGTGAAGGAGAATTTCATGTCTACTGTGAAAATTTTTTCAGACAGCACTTCCGATTTGCCGCAAGGCTGGAAAGAGAAGTATGATGTCGGCATCGTCCCGTTATATGTAGTATTCGACGAGGGTACTTATAAGGATGGAGTGGATATTACGCCCGAAGAGGTATACCGCAAGGTTGCTGCCAAAGGCAGTCTGCCCAAAACCGCCGCACCTTCGCCGGCTGACTTCATGGCGGCCTTCGCTCCGGTAATTGAGAGTGGTAATGATATTGTCTATATCAGTTTGTCCTCTGCCTTATCTTCTACATATCAGAATGCCCTGCTGGCCGCAGGTGAATTCCCTGAAGGAAGAGTGGAGGTCGTAGATTCGGAGACGCTGTGCGGGGGGATCGCCTTGCTCGTCATGAAGGCCGTGCGCGCCGCTGCCAAGGGGCACAGTGCAGCTGAGATCGCAGAGCTGCTTAAGACAGCCCGCAAACACATGGATACTCAATTTGTAGTCGATACGCTTGATTACTTATATATGGGCGGGCGCTGCTCCGGCATGCAGAATTTCATCGGCAGCCTGCTTAAAATCCGGCCCGTGCTGAAGCTGATTGACGGCAGTATTGTCCCGGTCAGCAAAGTCCGTGGCAAGAAGGAAAAAGCCGTCGAGCAGATGCTTCAGAACGCGCTTGCCGACATCAAGCAAATGGATAAGGAACTGCTTATTGTAGCACACACCCTGGCTGAAGAAGATGCGCAATATTTAAAGAGTGCGCTGCAGCAAGCCACTGCTGCTCAAGAGATTGCGGTTATCGAAGCCGGCTGTGTAATCGGCAGTCATTGCGGTCCGCAAACGGTAGGTCTTATGTATTTACGTGAATCATAATTTCAATACGATAAAAGCAAACATGGCGGGCTGCCCGGAAGTCAGGAGATGACTACGGGCAGCCTTTTTTAGGCTCTGGTAGCTAAAGCGCCTGGTTACCGATGAGATAACTCGATACGACGACTATGGCCCACCAGCTAAACCTACAATTCAAATCCGTCCCTGTCTTCCTCCTTCAAAAAGGGCAGCATAAAGCGAAAGGTAGACCCTCTTCCCTCCTCGCTTTCCACAAAAATCGTGCCGCCCATCAGCTCTACCAGCTGTTTGCAGATCGCCAGTCCGAGGCCTGTCCCCCCATATTTGCGGGTATGCGACGGGTGAAGCTGTGAGAAGGACTGAAACAAGAGATTCAGCTTGTTATCGGCGATGCCGATACCTGTATCCCGTACCGAGAACTCCAACAGGTAATTCTGGGAATGCGGCAGCACGATGTTCTTCACGGACAAGGTCACGCTTCCTTGCTCTGTGAATTTCAAGGCATTGCCTACAAGATTGACAATGATCTGCCGCAAGCGGCTAGGATCAGTAGTCAATACCTCTGGGACACTGGTATCGGCCCACCACCGCAGGGCCAGCTTCTTCTCCTCGGCTTTGGGCGTGAACAGGTCCACAATACTGGACATCATTTCCCGCAGGTCGAACATTTCAGACTGCAGGATCATTTTGCCCGCTTCCATTTTGCTAAAATCAAGGATATCGTTCAAGATACTCAGCAGACTGTAACTGCTGCTGCGCAGAATCTCTGCATAGCTCCGCTGCTCCTCGCCGAGCTCCGTCTCCAGCAGCAGGTCCGCCATCCCGATCATCCCGTTCATCGGTGTCCGGATCTCATGACTCATCATCGCCAGAAAGTCGGCCTTAGCCCGGGCAGCCTTCTCCGCAAACTCCTTGGCCCGGATGATCTCCCGTTCATTCGTAATGTCGCTGAATACAATAACAGCGCCTTCGATCATACCATTGTCCACAATTGGAGCTACCCGATAATTCACCAGAAAGCTCGTCCCATCTTTACGCCAGAAGATTTCTTCCTCCATGCTGCGCGTAACTCCATCTCTGACCGTCCGATTGATCGGAGATTCCTCCAGGGCGTAATGAGAGCCGTCCGACCGGGTGTGCTGGATATGTGAGAAACTATGAATACCGATGAACTCATCCAGCGTATAACCCAGCATCTCCATCCCCGCCGGGTTTATGAAGATCGTATGCCCCGTTTTGTTCACACCGAAGATGCCCTCTGATACAGAATTTAGGATCAGGCTGTGCCGATCGTTCAATTCTTTGAGATGCCCAGGACTGCGGATGTCGTCCACACCAATATAATTGGTGATGTCTTTGACGATCGCGTAGACACCTGCCACTTCATTCTCAGCTTCAATGGGTAAAAAAGTAATAACCACCCGGTGAAATTCCCCGTTAGGACGGACCGTATCCATCTCAAAGCTGGAAGATTCACCCTGAAGCGCCTGCGCAAACTGCCGCCGGCATACCAACTGATAGTCCGCAGTGGAAGCCTCCAGCACCGAATGGCTGTTCAGTCCTTCAAATTCCACTCCCGACCGTTCCCTCGCAGAACGGTTCACGCCCAGGCAGTTCCCCTCCGTGTCCAAAATGTAGATGGGATCAGGGTGATTCTCATATAGAATAGAGTGGTTTTCCTTATCCATAGTTTTCATCCTCTCCGTACTCAATCCACATATTATAACAAGTTCTGCAGGGTAAATCATGAGTAAAGAGAGGTGTTTTCTATACCCAAAAATAGCCACCTGCACGGGTGCAGGGGCTATTCTATGGCCTACGGCATCAAGCGATATCATCTGTTTCCACATTGCGAATCGATAAATAGGAAATTGCAATCCCGATCAGACTAAGGCCAATGCATACAGCAGCCATATCACCCAAACGGTATTGATTGAAATCCCCGGAGATGACAGAGGAGAGCAGCACCGCTGAAATAATGGTAGCGGGAACTGATTTCTTAAGCATCCCGAAGTATAGCGGAATTAGGGCAATGCCAGCGGCATACAAGGATCCGGTTCCCAGCTTCACAAGTTCAGACCACAGCAGCGTCCAGCTCATCTCCCCCGGGAGGATGCCTGTATAATGATTAATCCCATTCATAATGGCCCCCAGGACAAGTCCGGATACGATAATGTTCATTAAGGTGAACAAGAAGATGAAGATTAACTTAGCAGCGAGCAGCTTTTTACGCGATATGGGATACATGAAAAGTACAGTTACTGTATTGTTCTTGTATTCCTCAATCACCAGCTTGCTGATCAGAACCGCGGCAAATACAATATACACCGCCCTCAGTAACATAAATAATCCGTCAAACATATTTTCAAGCGTAGTGAATGCGTGTGAGGGTTCGTTCCGGTCAATCAGCAGCATGAACACCATCATAGCCAATACTGCCAGATTAGCGATAATTATCGCTTTGGACATGCCCTTCAGTTTATTTTTGCGGATTTCCAACGAGATGAGCTTAAGCAATTCCTTCACCCCCGATCCGTTCCATAAAATAATCTTCCAGCGAATGATGCTTTCTACTAAGATTCTCAACGCCGACATCACCGAGAACGAGTACCTTATTCAGATCACTTAGTGTAATCCCATCATCATAAATACGAATCAGGCCCGGGTCCATTACCTTGAAATTGTTCAAGCCCAGCTGGTGCGACAGTACGTACACCGCCTTGGTGGAATCCGGTGTAACCAGCTCAATATAATGCGAGTTCCGGCCGCGGATGGACTCCATCGATACTTCTTCCACCAGCCTGCCCTCACGGATTACGCCGATAGTATCGGCAACCTGCTCGATTTCTCCCAGCAGATGGCTGGAGATCAGCAGGGTCATTCCGTACTCCCGGCTCAACATTCGGAATACATCACGCAGCTCCTTGATCCCAACAGGGTCGAGACCATTAATCGGCTCATCTAAAATGAGCAGTTCCGGCTTCGTCATTACCGCTCTGGCAATGCCGAGCCGCTGCTTCATGCCCAGCGAGAATTGTTTTACCGGCTTATTATTAATATCTGACAGCTTTACCAGTTCCAAGGCCGCGGCAACGGATTGGGGATCATAGTAGCCCATATACTCCCCATGCAGCATTAGATTCTCCCTGGCGCTTAGTTTGTCATAGAATACGGGATACTCAATAATGCAGCCCATCCGTTTCAGCATTTCATAAGAGCCGGGGGTCATTTTTTCACCGAAAAATTCAATTTCTCCGCTTGTCGGCTTGACCAGGTTCGTGATCATTCTCATCACTGTAGTCTTCCCCGCCCCATTCGGCCCCAGAAAGCCATAAATCTCCCCTTGCTTGATAGTCATATTAACATCGCTTACCGCTTCCTTACCTTGGTATACCTTCGTTAAATTCCGTGTCTGAAGGGCTGTTACCATATCCACTGTCTCCTTTGTCATTCGTCTGATTCATATTTCTTATTGTACATAACGGAATCTTCTTTTTTCTTAACCAATTCTTACGAAATTCTTAAGTTCAGGGACGTTACCGCTCTATGTGGGAAAAAGAAACTGTAAACGCTGTTCGGACATGTGGTTTGCTAACTAATGCAATCGTCCCGTTCATCTGCTCGGTTAATCTTTTCGTAATGGTCAGACCGAGTCCGCTGCCCTGATAGGTTCGATTGCGCGAATCCTCCAAGGTGTACAGCCGCTCGAACACCTGATTCTGATGAGTAGCCGTGATGCCTTTCCCGCGATCCCACACCTCTATATTTACTTGTGACCCGTTTGTAAAAAGCCGTAAGCCCAGCACACCGCCAGCAGCGCCGTAGTTGATTGCATTTGACAGCAGATTGGATAGAATCCGGTCCAGCGCTTCCTCATTGCCCATGATGTACACCGCTTCGTCCGGAATATCAATCTGCACCTCGCTGCCCTGGCCGCTCAGCATATCGTAGAAAGAGAGGATATTCCTCCGGCACACCTCGTTCACATCGATCCGGGAGAGGGGGATATCACGATCCCCTGCTTCGAGCTTCGCCAGATCAAAAAAGGTATTCATCAGGGAGATCACCTCCTCCGCCTTGCGGTGTATGGTATGCAGCATAACGTCCCGTTCCCGGGCAGGCATACTCTCATCATGCAGGACGGTCTCGATGTACCCCAGTACAACCGTTAGCGGTGTTTTCAAATCATGCGATACATTGGCTAACATACTCCGCATTTCTTTCTCCAGCCGGACCCTCTCCATACTTGCCTTGTGGTTGACGTCCAGCAGACGATTCAGATCAGTCAATAGGACACGCAGCTCCGGGTTGCGGCTGAACAGCAGTAGCCTTTCCTGTGAACACGTATCCAGAATACTGTTCAGCTTGTGATGAATATAGGCAAGCTGGCGGGCAGTTGTCCTCGACTTTCGGTACTGCCACAGAACGACCAGCAGCAGGATGACAATTACCACGCCAAGGATGGCGATCATTGCACCTCAGCCCCCAGCTTATATCCGATCCCCCACAGCGTCTTGATGTATACCGGTTGGGAAGGATCATCCTCAATCTTCTCCCGCAGTCTTCTCATATGTACATTGATTACATTCTCTTCGCCATAATACTCATCCTCCCACACGCTGGCATAAATTTGGGCTTTGGTGAACACTCTGCCGGGGTTCTGCACCAGAAGCTTAAGAATATGGAATTCCTTGGCCGTAAGCTTCACCTCTGTCCCATTCTTTAAGATTGTAAAATTATCCAGGTCTACGATCAGTCCCTCCAGGTTAATCATCTGCCGGGCCGGGGCCGCTGCTTCTATCCTAGCGTTCCTCGCTGCGGCATAACCCGCCCGGCGGATCGCTGCCTTCACCCTCGCTACTAGCTCAATCATAGAGAAGGGCTTCGTGATATAGTCATCCGCTCCGAAGCCCAGACCGAGTGCCTTATCCACATCGCTGTCCTTTGCAGACATGATCAGAACAGGGACAAGGCTACCAGTCCGAATCGTCTGCAGAATATCCGTCCCGCTTCGCTTTGGGAGCATAAGGTCCAGTAGAACCAGCTCATATGTGCCGCTGCGAAAAACGCGCTCTGCCTCCTCACCGTCATACACCGCCTTGACCTCAAAACCCTCTTTTACAAGATAAGAAGAGACCATTTCACTGATACTTTCATCGTCTTCAATCAGCAAGATCCGCTGCTGCATTCCACCGTCGCCTCCAATAATAAAGCTATAAAATAGCTGGATAATCTTCTAAATAGAAAGCATTTAAAAAAACAAACATACCCCAAGAAAAAAGAAAGCTTATATAAGCAGGATCGAAGTGTAATTAACGGCATTTTTGTACCTTAAATCCTCAGTAGCTAAGGCTTAGTAGAGATTAAGTGCAAAATTGTACCTTAAATCTTCCAGAATGCCCTGTCCAGCGTGATTTTCCGAAAAATAAGATACAATATGCAATTAGAATAAATAGTGGACACTCGTTAACGGACAGACCGATAATGACAGTAGTGGAGGTGTGTTCACTTGGGAGAACAAAGACAACGATA
>NZ_JBHVVB010000006.1:0-215159 GCF_042883835.1 Paenibacillus sp. NPDC058177
GTGACGAGGTGATTGCCCGCTCCTGCGCTTGCCGTTACCTTCGTCGTATTCGGACCGGTTCCCGGCAATGGCGATGCTGGCAATGTTGGCGCAGGTCCTGGAATATCGACAATAACGGATGCTGAAGATGCTGATTGTACATTGTTCTTCACGGTCGTTACCGTGTAAGTATGATTTGTTCCTGCAGCCAGACCTGTTACAGCATAACTCGTGTTATTCACGGTAGTAAGCAGTGTTCCGTTATCAAATAACTGATACGAAGTTGCACCCGTCACAGCGCTCCAAGTTAACGTAGCCCCTGTATTAGTTACAGCGCTTTTCGTCAAGTTTATAGGAGAAGCTGGAATATCCTGAACACTATATGCTCCCCCCTCGACAATTGCCGTTACGCTACCAGGATTCGTGTTAGGTGTAGAGCCCATATTCAGTAACACCTGTGCCTGTCCATTAGCATTCGCACTTATTACTGCTGGTACAGGTGTAATCGGTTGTCCGTTAATATCTTCAATGGTTCCACTATTCGCTTTAATTGTAATAGGAACGTTTCCTACTGGATTACCACTTGAATCCTTCGCCGTCACTGTCAATTGTGTTTTGCCTGGCTTGCTATTAGCAGCAGTTGCCATTGTAACGGAAATAGGTGCTTGCTGGTATTTTGTATTAGGATCAGCCGTATCAATCGGATCAACATTATTGGTAAAATACCAATTCAAGATATCGTGATTCTCCCAAGCTCCACCAGTCGAAGCCGTAAACCCAGCAAAAACGGCATCCTGGTTCCTAAAAATCGCCCCCAGATCGACGCTGTTCACATCTAGTGCCTTTATTGCCGTGTTTCTATTATTAGAACCCTTATTAATATACACTTTCACATTCTTTGTAGAGCCATCATAGTCTACCCAAGCGTGATAGACTGAACCGTCCTTTAACTTGTATCCAATCGGAAGTAAGTTGTAGGTCGGAAGTGTATTATTTATATTACCGTTTACGCCAAGCCCGACATAGCTATCACTCGGATCACCTAGTTCCACATTCCTGTAAGTATCGAACTTAACTGCAAAGCTCGGAGTAATCCCGCTATATCCAATTCCGCCGCCGGGTGTCCCGGCATTGCTCTGCATGGTTTGAACAGTAAAAGTAATCCCGTCAGCACCAGCTATTCCCGAAGGATTATTCACCGCAGCATTAAATCCGCTGGCAAATCCTTGCTCGGTAAACCGAAAGGTAAAATAGGTACTGAAGGAAAAACTATTTTGACTATAAATTTTCTGCTTGCTGAATACAGTGCCATAGGACCCGCCGGAACTGAATCCGGTACGACCATCCGCTGCTGAATTTAAACGAAGGATGCGTTTGGGATTGGCACCTGCATCGGATACAACCGCACTTTTGCCGTTTAGAGATAATACATTACTAATATTGGTGTCAGAAAAATCATCATATTTGAATGTCACCCACTTGGTTGTAGCCGCTGGAGCGGCTCCTGCCGGCAAAGCGGGGGTGATTATACCAAAGAACAACACCGATAACAGGACATACGATATAAATTTTTTAAACGCTCGTTCCATAATACTTCAACCCTCTCTTCCCTTTAAAGCAACAGCATGAGTCGATTCAAACCTATTGCTTAAGTTAATGTACAAACCTTGTTCGCACGACTTTTTATTTTGCTAAATACGAAATCTCGAGTCGACAACTCCACACCCTTTCTGTCGAAAATAGTTCTTTTTTCCCTATTTCTACCGGAACTTTTTAACCATAGCACACCATTCTGAGCAGATTCTGAGCAACAAAAAAGCGGCTTACGCCTACGACTCATCGTCGGCGCTGCCGCTGTATATCCGGGATAATATTCCTAGTATAGACTACATTGGTGCAATCCCCAGATCTTCTTGCTTTAGGTTTGTAAATTCGTTGATGGTAAGTAAATCACCGCCGGCGGTACAGCCAAACAGCAATAATGATACCCGCGAGACTTAATATGCACAGTTTAAATTGAATAGTGATGTCGTAACTAATGATGTCAAGATCAGCTTGCGGCGACCATTTTAGCAGCGTCGATTTTGTAAGAAAAGATAGCGCCTTTACAGGTTCCAGCAGCTTGGCAATCCAAGCGCCAGTCAGCCAGCCCAGAATTAGAAATAACAGCAGTATTCCTACATTTTTCTTCTTCATGTCCGTCTTCCCTCACCATTTTTTTACATCCTAATTATTATACGGTGAAACAGATTTCAATACAAACTCTAAATCCCGATTCCCTGGTATACAAAAAATCCTCCCTATTAGCACTTGCCTAATAGAAAGGATTTATAGGTTAAGAGGAACTGGCCCCCATGGCGGCCAACAGTTTTTTCTGACCGGTTAGAAAGTCCATCATCGAGCCTTGTACTTCCCATAGCAGTCCGCTAGCTTTGCTCTTGTTATACTCAGCGAGCGCTGAGATACCCTGGTTCATCGACTTCTCCAGCGAGGCCAAGAGCGCCTGTGTCTCCGGCGGAAGGGACTGCTCCAGCCCTTTGGCGGCCTCCTTCCACTGGAGATGGATATCGCTGACAGCGGCAGCTCCTGCTGTATCGACCTGTCCCGTGCTGAGTAGTGCAGCAGACAGACTGCTAAGTTCCCCCAGTAATTTGTCGCTGGCTGTGAAGTAGCCTTCCACTGTCTCGGCGTTCCCGGCATAGGCTAGCCGCTCTGCAGCCGGCAGGGTGACTTCCCGCACGTACAGCTCAATGCCCTGATTCTTCAAGCCGCCGCTAAGCAGCTTGGCCTGTTCCCGGTCCGGCGACAGACCCGCATATACCCGGTTGCCGTCATCCGGGTCAATCCCTGCGGCAAGACCAGCGCCAAGCAGTTCCTTCCGAGCTTGGGAAGCACCGTCCGGTGAGCTGAAAACGCCATACTGGAGTAAGTAGTAGCTCTGTTGCGTAATGTGCACGGGAATCGTGTTCACACTGGGATTTCCATTCTCCGCTAAGGGCAGCCCCGAAGTCCCTACGCCAGCAGGATCCGCAGCCTTGTCACTGTTCGGATTCTGTACGGCAGCTTGGCCATTGACAGGTGCATTACCACCAGCGCCCGGGCCACCCCCGCCGAAGAAGGAAAGAGCAGTGTAACCTAGCAGCAGTCCCGTTCCTAACGCTCCGGCGACGGAGAGCGCAAATTTCCACCAATATGAGGGACGGCGAGTATGATAAGCACCACCGTACCCGCCAATCTCCTTTTCACCATTGTATTCATATTGTTCGGGAACAGGGTCGTATCCGGCCTGGGTTGGAATTTTGCGCGAACGCCATTCCTCTTCTTCCTCTTCTTCGACAAAAGGGAGTGGAGGGCGGCGGGAATCCCACAGGTCAGGAGGCGTGTTGCCATGAAAGAAAGTCTGCCGCCTCGGCAATATGCCACCATCCTCCTCTATCTTCTCTATATCCTGCCAGCGGTGGTCCTTCATGCCTGATGAATAGCCGTAAGTAGGCTGGGACACGGTTTCACGTATGGTGAGCGGTTCCGGCTCGAACACCCAACCGTGGTCCAGAAAATCGTCCTCCTGCTTCAGCGGTTCAGTCTTACTTTCCTGAGCCGTCCCGACATTGCTACTGGAGCGGCGTTCTTCTTCTTTCGGCCACGGCTTGTCCTTGTCAACATCGAACCGGAATGTCATTCTCCCGTTATTCACTGCCCGCACCTCACCTTATCTGTTCTATATCAGAAGATATGATAGAAGATAGGGAGATATGCTATATTTTTAGAATTCACCTCTATTCTGAAGGCCTCTTACCATTTGAAAAATACAAGCTTGTCCCCTTTACGTGTGCGCTCTCTTCGCATATTATGTTAAAATAACACCGTGTGTTACGTTGAGGGCGCAAGCTTAATCTTGATCCCGATAGTCAACATTCTAGGGGTTAATCTTACATTTTCTATCACATTAGGAGGGCTTCTTCTGCAACAGTCAATCAAAGCAGCAATCGTAGGCTATGGCAATCTTGGAAAAGGTGTGCGCAAGGCGATTGCCCAAAGCGCGGATATCGAACTCGTAGCAATTTTCACTCGCCGGGAACCCGGACAAGTGGAAGCCGGTGAAGCCGGTGTGAAATTCGAGCATATTTCGGCCGTTGAGCAGTATAAAGGTAAAGTTGATGTCATGATTCTATGTGGTGGCTCTGCTACCGATCTGCCGGAACAGACTCCTGCGATCGCGAGCCTGTTCAATACAGTGGACAGCTTCGATACACATGCCAAAATTCCTGAATTCTTTGCTACCGTAGATGCCGCAGCTAAGCAAGGCGGCACACTCAGCGTAATCTCTACTGGCTGGGACCCAGGCCTCTTCTCAATGAACCGCCTGCTGGCCGAATCCATCCTGCCTGAGGGCAAGGAATATACCTTCTGGGGCAAAGGCGTCAGCCAAGGCCACTCCGATGCGATCCGCCGGGTACAAGGCGTCAAAGCCGGCGTACAATATACCGTTCCTGTCCAAGAAGTTATCGATGCCATCCGTTCCGGAGAAACACCGGAACTGACTACACGCGAGAAGCATCTTAGAGAATGTTATGTTGTAGCAGAGGAAGGTGCAGACCGCGAAGCGATCCGTGCCGAAATCGTCAACATGCCTAACTATTTTGCTGACTATGATACTACAGTTACCTTCATCACGGAGGAAGAGCTGGCCGCACAACACAGCGGAATTCCACATGGCGGCTTTGTCATTCGCAGTGGTGTTACCGGCGAAGGCACAAAACAAATTGTTGAGTTCGGCCTCAAGCTGGAAAGCAATCCTGAATTCACAGCCAGCGTTCTCGTAGCTTATGCTAGAGCCGCTGTCCGCCTAAGCAACGAAGGCCAAAGCGGAGCTAAAACCGTGTTCGATATCCCACTGGGACATCTCTCGCCGAAATCGGCGGAAGAACTGCGCCGTAATCTGCTGTAATCCCAGCTATATAAACAACCCGCAACAGACGGCAAGACTCTTGCCTTTCTGTGCGGGTTATTTTATTTATAACGTCAGCCCATTCTTAGACAAGGCTAAGTACTTTCTGCTTGATATCCGTGAATTCGTAATGCTTCAGCAAGGTCTGAAATGCCCGGTCAGCGATAATGGCACCCAGTTCTTGGTCCTGCAGCAGGGTTACAATACTTTGTGCGATCTCCTCGATGGTCTTTGCAGTCAGGATATTCTGCTTATGCTCGCAGATTAGGGTCTCTGACCCACGAAACGTCGTGACAACAGGAGTTTTTAACGCCCATGACTCCAGAATTTCTGGACGGGCCTCTATCCCTTCAAGCAAAGGCGCAAACAAAACCTTGGATTGGCGTATGTAATGAATTGCCTCTTCGGCAGAGTCTGCAATGAATACATTCTTTTCTTCCTTAAGCGACTCCAAAATTTCAGGTTCCAGTGTATGACTGGTGATATAGAATTTAGCGCCGGGTACCTTCTCACGAACCGCCGGCAGAATATTCTGCTGAAAGAGTAGTGCAGCACGTTTCCCCTGTGGGGTACTCATATTCCAATGAAGAACAACCCCGTCCACTTTACCCACTGGTTCCGCTTTCTCATATCTATCAAGATTGATAAACGAGGGGAGCACCTGTACCTTGCCAGCATCCTCAAAGGATACCGCTTTGAACGAAAGAGCATCCCATTCTGAAGCAGCCAGCAGCAGCGCCGTCTTGTTCATCGTCCGCTGCATGTCCTTGCGCAACCGCGCAGCATTCAGATGGTCATAGGGCTTAATAAAGATTCTCTTTCTGCCCGTCTTTAGATAAGTACGTCCAGTCCGTGGCTGGAAGGCATCCATGATCAAAGTAATCCCAGGCTGTACCCGATTGAGAATATCCAGATAACTTCCAGGTAAATTATAAGACAAGAAGGCATGACTGTATGAATTCATATGGCAAAGCTCGGCGATGGCGAGCTTCATTTCTTTACTCATATTTCCCGGATAGAACCGTCTTCCCGGCGTATATAGCGACCCCAGCTTCTTCCCCCGTAAAGGCCCCGTCATCTTAACCTGATGAACCGTGAGTGAGCTCCCCGCTTCCGGGAGATCAATCGTATGATAATTGCCATACAACAGCAGATCAACATCATATTTCTCCAGTAAAATCTCAAGAATACTTCTCGTCCTGATCCAGCCTTCGCCATCTTCCTGACTATGAGTACGGGCGGATAGGAATAATAATCTCTTACGCATGAATTTCGACTCCTTGTTGCTCTATAGAAATAATGCTCCCCAAGCTATTCGTGCACAAAAAAGCAGGATAAAAGGCATCCTACTTCTGATATGAAACTTTAGATGCATATCTATAGTAACTCATCTTTCGCCAAAAGGGTGTCGATTTATAGGATAAAAGAATTATTTTTATCAAGATTTAGATAGATGCTATATAATTTGTCCCAGACGGTCTTACATCACCTCCACTTTTTACAGAGAGAGGCACAAACAGCCCCCATCTGCCTTAGTGCAGATGAGAGCTGTTGTCTTGACTTCGCACCACACGATTGCGGCCGCTTTGTTTTGCTTGATAAAGTGCACTATCGGTCAGCTTATACAACGCATTGAGCGAAATCCGCTCACTTGATTGCACGGTAATGATCCCAATGCTGACGGAATAATCGAACTGGACGCCATTGATCACCGCCCCCGACACGGAAGTTCGTAGCCGTTCGGCAATTTCATCGCTTGCTGCTTCGTCCGCCTGCCCAAGAAGCACAGCGAACTCCTCCCCGCCGAACCGGCCGAAGAGATCCTCATTCCTTAGCTGTTGTACTATTTTGGCAGCAAAATCCTTCAACACCTTATCCCCAGTGTCATGCCCGTATGTATCATTCACATTCTTGAAATGGTCAATATCCAGCAGCAGGAACGAAAACGGCGTGACTTCCTTCGCTGCCGTAACGATCAGCCTGCGAGCGCGCAAGGCAAACGATCTGCGGTTAAGAATACCCGTCAGCTCGTCATAGCTCGCTACCCGTTCCAGTTCAGCGTAAGACTGTTCCCTCGAGAGCAGCATAAAGCCGGCCGTTCCCAGGAACATCAGCAAATAAATTCCCATTCGAAAGAGCATCTGCAGGCCTTGTTCCGCTTGCGCACTCAACAAATTTTCAGGATATAGAATGGTAAAAGCACCGCAGCCAAGAGCGGCAATGGCTATGCTGTACAGCAGACCCATCATTTTCTGCAAAGGGGAATCCTTACTCTTCACTGCCAGTCTGTAAGTTGGGTACAGTAGTGCAATTGCACTGATCACAGCCGGTCCCGCCAAGAGGACACGTTCCTGCCCAAAGGCTACATGGAGAAGCAACAGAAGAACAGCGGCAACTCCTCCCCATGTACAGTAACGTTTCTGGAGCGCATGACTGGAGGCATCCAGAAGCAATAACAGGGCCAGGGCCTCCACTATTCCACTACTGATACCGAATAAGGCAACGAGAGGAATTATCCATTTGGAGGGAATGAAATCTCTCAGCATCAACATGATCAGCAGTGCCAATTGCAGACCTTTGCCACCAATAAATACGGAATAGGTCATATCCTTGTGATAACGGGACCGATAGGCCAAGATAAGCAGCACTGTAAACAGGTTCCCGAGCATCAGGCAGAACAGAAGTGTATTCAGATTAAAGTTGATGTTGATAATTTCACCCCCTATGCGTTAACAAGCTGGGTACTTCTTCATATGCACTTGAACTCTCAGGTCCATTTAGAGCGAACCACCTGGTTTCTCCCGTTCTGCTTTGCCTGATACAGCGCCCTATCGGAGATTGTGTAAAGTTTGTCCAAATCAGAGTTGCCCTGAGGCCGAATGGTAATAACGCCAATACTAACCGTATATTGCAGTGAAAGATCCGGATAGGTGGAGTTCATTATGGCGAGCCGGATATTCTCCGCCTTGCGGCTACTTTCTTCTTCATTCGCCCCCTCGAGCAAAATAGCGAATTCTTCCCCGCCGAGCCTGCCGAACAAATCGCCCAAACCCAGCTTGTCTTGTGTGGTATACGCAAAGCTTTGGAGTACCTTGTCTCCTATATTATGCCCCCAGCTGTCATTCACTTGCTTAAAATGATCAATATCCAGCAGGAGAAAAGAGATCCATGCTTGTCTTTTCGCAGCAAGATCCAGCTTCACCCTGGTCTCACTCATAAAAGCCCGGCGGCTCAGAATTCCGGTAAGCTCGTCATAGGCTGCAATTCGTTTTAACCTCTCATGGGATTGCTCATTCGACAGCAGATAAAAGCCAGCATTGTATAAAATCATCAGCAAATACAGGCCGATGTAATATAATTCCTGAGATAGATTGCCGCTGAACACAGTCATCCTCGGCTCTTCAAAAGCAACCACTGCCCTTACTCCTAAAATGATGGCATAGACATAGAATAGTGATCCCATCATTTTTTGCAGTGGCGAAGCGTATTTGTCGGCTGTCAACAGACGAGCCGGATAAAGAATGAATAACATGACCCACAATGAGGCCGTAGCAATGCGCAGACCAGATTGGTTAAAAAACAACGCGACAATAACATAGCTCAGTACACTGCCAACGATAAATACAGTGTAATATATCTTCACCTTGTCCCCCAGCAATCCTAGCATTTTGAGCAAGGCCAGCATTTCCAGACAACCTCCGCAGAGCATCAGGCCATTGCTGACTGGTATGATGAAGCCATGGGGGAGATCATCCCAGACCAGCAGAGAGCTCCAGTAACCGAGCTGCAACCATTTGGAGAAGGTAAACAGGCGGGAAGCAGAATCTCTGGGAGAACGAAACTGATAAGAGGTTGCAAGAAGAATAGTGAATAAATTACCAAAAATAAACGCAGTGATCATACTTTCTATCTCAATCTGAAAGCTCATTAGTACACCACCATGTACGAGAAAGTCACTCATTTATCAATTCCAAGATGTATCCTAAGGCTTTATCGGCAAAAAAACAATGTTTGTTCACTTCTAATTTCAAATAATTCTCTAACTACAAAAAACACCCCTTAAAGGTAACGGAATAACAACTGTTATCCCGGGTAACCTTTAAGGGGTGTGATTCAAACGAAAATCCCTGATTCTCTGGTTGGCTTCTGCCTCATACTAGCGTTTCTTCAGTTGATCCGCCAGCGTGTAACCCACTTTCCAGATATCGCCTGCGCCCATCGTAATCACAAGGTCGCCGGACGCAATCCGGTCTTGCAAATCGGCCACAACATCTTCCTTGGTCGGCAGATGACGTGCGCCCGCATTGCTGTTCTGCTTGATCAGCTCTACCAGCTTCGCCGAGGTTACGCCTTCGATCTGCTTCTCCCCAGCCGGGGAGTAGATGTCGGTAATAATAACCTCATCCGCTTCACTGAAAGCTCTGCTGAAGGCATCCAGTAAGAAGAAGGTTCGAGTATACCGCTGCGGCTGGAATACGGCAATGATCCGCTTGCCAGTTGCCTTGGCTGCACTGATGGTCGCCTGAATCTCAGTCGGGTGATGTGCATAGTCATCGATGACTAGGATATCATCCACCTCGCCGAGAACCTGGAAGCGGCGCTTGGCACCATGGAAATTGACAATGGCTTTGGCAATATCCTCGAACGGTATCCCTGCTTTGAGACAGGTAATAACCGTAGCCATCGCATTGTACAGGTTGTGCTGTCCAGGTACGGACAATTCAATCCGGCCTAGCACCTCGCCATAGCCGTTCATCGTGAAGGACACCTGTCTATCGCCTAACACAATGTCAGTCGCAGTGTAGTCTGCGGTCGGTGAATGGATACCGTAAGTCGTTACATTACCCTTCACTTCAGGCAACAGAGAGATAACATTCTCGTCATCCGAGCATACGATAGCAGTGCCATCTTCACGTAGTTGGTTCATAAACTGCACGTAAGCAGCCTTCAGACGGCCAAAGTCCCCGCCGTAGTTCTCCAGGTGGTCAGCTTCGATATTCGTGACAATGCCAAGCCAAGGGTGGTACTGCAGGAATGAGCCATCACTCTCATCCGCTTCTGCAACGACATACTCCCCTTGTCCGGCCTTGGCATTCGTACCGATATTCATAATTTCCCCACCGATGATATACGTAGGGTCCACACCGCATTCTTCCATAACCAGAGCGATCATGGAGGAGGTTGTGGTCTTACCATGGGCGCCAGCAACAGCTACGCCTTTCCGTTCATTCAGCAGCCGGCCCAGCATCTGCGAGCGGTGCAGAACCGGAATCTTCAGCCGTTCCGCCTCGACCCATTCCACATTGTCGTTGGACAAAGCGGTAGAGTAGACGACCAAATCCGCGCCCTTTACCTGCTCAGCGGTATGTCCAATATAGACCTTCGCGCCTTTTGCAATCAATTTATCCGTTAATTCTTGCGACGCGACATCAGAGCCCGTCACTGTATATCCCATTTCTAGCATTACCCGGGCAATCGCGCTCATACCGTAGCCGCCGATCCCTATAAAATGCACACGTTCAGTAGTATCCAACAGTTCGTCACCAGCCTTTTTCAGAATCGGGTTGCTGCAAAATCGCACCGCGCACATCAGATATTAAATACAGCGTGCCGGAGACTACAGCCAGGTCTTCCTGAGTTGTAGTCGACTTCAGCAATTGCAGCGCTTTGTCCCAATCACGTTCTACTATAATCACCAAATTTTCTTTGGCATATTTCTCCCGCAAGCTCTCTGCAATCGCCCGCAGGTCTTCCGCGTCCATTTTCTTCCGGAAATCCGGTTCGGTCAGGATGAGCGTATCCACTATAGGCAGTATATGCTTGAAATACGATTCATGATGCTTATTTGCCAGCATACCCATAAGCAAATTTAATTTATCGTATTTATAGAACTGCGGGAGGCTCTTGGCGAGCGTTTCCGCCCCCTCCGGATTATGGGCGCCGTCCAGCACAATCCTTGGAGACACTTCTTCCAGTCTTCCGGCCCAGAAAGTGCGGCGGAAGCCTTCCTGCACATCTTCATCATCCAGCATGAATGCCATATACTGCCGCAAGGATTCCAGAGCCATCATGGCCCCGGCAGCATTACTGCATTGATGCTCGCCCTTCAAGCCGATGCCAATCTCAATCGATCGGAAAGGACCTTTGAACATAAAGGTCTGCAGACCCTCGCGGATTCCGGTGACTTCATAGCTGAAGTCTTCTCCGGCAAGGTAGAGTTTGGAGCGGCATTCCGCCGCCTTTTTCTTGAGCACCGCTACTGCTTCCGGCTGAGTCACACAGCTAACCACAGGGACGCCGGGCTTAATGATTCCGGCCTTCTCTGTGGCAATCTGCTCCAGGGTATCTCCAAGGACATCCGTATGATCGAAGCCCACGTTGGTGATGATCGAGACGATAGGGGTAACGATGTTCGTTACATCCAGCCTTCCCCCAAGCCCCGTCTCCCATACGACAACGTCGGGATAGGCATGCTCCGCATAGTAGACAATCGCTAGTGCTGTGGCTACCTCGAACATGGTAGGCGAACCAAGCTCACTCGCTGCGATCTCTTCTACCAACGGATGCAGGGTATTCGCTACTGCTGTCAAAGTCTCCTCAGAAATGTCCTCCCCGTTATATTGAAACCGGTTCGTAAATTTCGTTATATACGGTGAAGTGAATGTCCCAACGGAATAACCACTTTGTAGCAAGGTGCTTGTCAAAAAAGCGCAGGTCGAACCTTTGCCGTTCGTTCCCGCTACATGAATAAACTTAAGCTTGCGGTGCGGATTGCCCAGCTTTTCCATCATCGCTAGAATCCGCTCCATTCCTGGGCGAATACCGAATGGAATCAGACCGTTAATCCAGTCCACAGCTTCTCTATATGTTCCAAGAGGGGCGGTGCCTCCGCCCCGGATCATGTCTTCCATGTCGTTTATCCTCTCAGCTCTGCGATGCGGGCAAGAACCTTTTCCCGTTTGGCGGAATAATCGGCCTGTTTCGCCCGTTCCTCTTCGATGACTTTTGCTGGAGCCTTGGCTACGAAGCCTAGGTTGCTCAGCTTCTTCTCCACACGCTCAACTTCGCTGTTCAGCGTCTGCACTTCTTTTTCCAGTCGGGCAATTTCCTGATCAATATCAATCAGCCCGGACAGCGGCAGCAGCAGCTCAGCGCCAGTAACTACAGCCGACATCACCTTACCTTCGGTTACCGGATTCAGGCCGGCTGCGAACGAGGAGGTGTTACAGAAGCGGCTGATGTAATTGTCATTGCGCTGAATGATGCCCAGAATGTCTTCATTTCCGGCTTTAATGATGAGGTCAACTTTCTTGCTCATCGGCACGTTCACTTCCGCCCGGATATTACGGACAGCGCGGATAATATCCATCAGGATATTCATCTCCGCAACAGCTTCGGCGTTCTCCAGTGCCTGGTCATATTCCGGCCAAGCTGCAAGAGTGATCGTCTCTCCTTCATGCGGCAGATGCTGCCAGATCTCTTCCGAGATGAACGGCATGAACGGATGAATCAGACGCAGTGTACGATCAAGCGTATAAGCCAGAACCGATTGCGTCTTCGATTTGGCGGCTTCATTCGTGCCGTACAGATTCAATTTGGCGAACTCGATATACCAGTCGCAGAGATCGTCCCAGATGAAATTGTAAAGCACACGGCCCGTCTCGCCGTATTCGTACGCGTCAATTAGACGCGTAATTTCGCGAGAAGTTTCGTTCAGGCGGTGCAGAATCCAATGATCTGCTGTGCTCAAATCACCTGTAATGTCGATATCCTCGAAGGAAACACCCTCCAGATTCATCAGTGCAAAGCGCGACGCATTCCAGATCTTGTTGGCGAAATTACGCGCTTGCTCTACCTTCTCTATACGGAAGCGCAGATCCTGTCCAGCAGTAATACCTGTGGAGATCATGTAGCGTAATGCATCCGCGCCGTACTTCTCGATAACCTCAAGTGGGTCGATACCGTTACCAAGCGATTTGGACATTTTGCGTCCTTCGGCATCACGTACAAGTCCGTGAATCAACACATCCTTGAACGGCTTCTTGCCAGTGAATTCCTGAGAGGAGAAAATCATCCGCGCTACCCAGAAGTAGATAATGTCATAGCCGGTAACGAGCACATTGTTCGGGAAATAACGAGCCAGATCGCTACTCGTCTCATCCGGCCAGCCGAGTGTGGCGAACGGCCACAGATTCGAGCTGAACCAGGTATCCAGTACGTCCTCATCCTGCTTCAGGTCATTCAGGCCGCTTGCTGCTTGCGCTTCCTCCTCGCTCATGGCTACGAATACTTCGCCAGTAGATTCGGAATACCAGGCTGGAATTCTATGTCCCCACCAGAGCTGACGAGAGATACACCAATCGCGAACATTTTCGATCCAGTTCATGTAGGTCTTCTCAAAGCGCTCAGGTACAAAGTTAACGCCTGTTCCATCCTTCTGCGCGTTGATCGCTTCCTCTGCCAGAGGCTGCATTTTTACAAACCATTGGGTGGACAGATACGGCTCAATCACGGCGCCTGAACGCTCGCTGTGACCCACCTGATGCACATGATCTTCGATGGATATAAGGACACCCTGTTCCTTGAGATCAGCCGTAATTGCCTTGCGGGCATCGCTACGATCCTGGCCTTGATATGGACCCGCCTCAGCGTTCATGGTGCCGCTCTCGTCCATCACGTTGATCTGTGGCAGATCGTGGCGTAGTCCTACTTCGAAGTCGTTCGGATCATGTGCCGGTGTAATTTTCACCGCGCCGCTACCGAACTCTTTGTCAACATACTCATCAGCAATAACCGGAATCTCGCGTCCAATAATTGGCAGAATCAGCGTCTTCCCGATCATATCTGTGTAACGCTCATCCTCTGGATGCACCGCTACCGCTGTATCGCCCAGCATCGTCTCCGGACGGGTGGTAGCTACCGTAATATAACCACTGCCATCCTTAAGTGGATAACGGAGGTGGTACAAATGGCCGTTAACTTCCTTATACTCTACTTCGATATCAGACAGCGCTGTGCGGGCAGCCGGGTCCCAGTTAATGATCCGCTTGCCTCTGTAGATCAGGCCCTTCTCATAAAGCTTGACAAAGACGTGGCGCACCGCGTGGGACATGCCCTCATCCAGCGTAAAGCGTTCGCGTGAGTAATCAAGCGACAGCCCCATTTTTGCCCACTGCTCATGAATGACATCAGCATATTGGTCTTTCCACTCCCACACTTGCTCCAGGAACTTCTCACGTCCAAGATCATAGCGGCTAATTCCCTGCTCGCGCAGCTTCTGTTCCACTCTCGTCTGAGTGGCGATACCGGCATGGTCCGTTCCCGGTAGCCACAGTGTATCGTAACCCTGCATGCGTTTCGTACGAATAAGGATGTCCTGCAGTGTATTAACGAGCGTATGGCCAATATGCAGCATGCCCGTTACATTCGGCGGGGGAATGACAATACTGTAGGGTTCTGCTTCCGGACGTAATCCAGCCTTAAAAAACTCATTTTCTATCCAGTAGCGGTACCACTTATCCTCCGCTGCCTTGGGATCATATGTTGTCGGCATACCGTTCTTGGAATCCTGGGCTGCGTTCTCTGCCGCTGAATCCTGCTGGCCCGACAGCTCCTCGGATGAATTGTTATTGTGTTCAGCCATTTCTATACCCTCCGTTTACATCGTTTGATTACAGTTATACCTGTTTTAGATTGAAAAAAAACAAAAAAGGCCCCTCGTCTCAAAGGACGAAAGGCCATTCTTTCGCGGTACCACCTTTGTTTCGCACCAATGGAAAAATAAAACTCCGCTTCTTGACCCTAAATAGGTCAGAAACCCAGTGCGACACCTCGTACAGATAACGGCTGCTACCGGCCACTTCCTAACCTGGATTCCACAGAATGAAAGACAAGCTCAGAGGGGCGACTCCGGGGCGACTTCGGGGGCTGGATCCTGCGGAATTTCACAGCACTTGCAATTCCGCTCTCTGAAGGGCTTACCGCCTACTCTTCCCGTTCCCAGTCTTTGACTAAATAGTGCTTACTCCATAATACATTTAGAGTTAAACATAGTCAACCTGGGCAAGTGCAGCGTTTATTACGGAATATATAAAACTTGACCCTC
Organism: Paenibacillus sp. NPDC058177; assembly: GCF_042883835.1. NCBI lineage: Bacteria > Bacillati > Bacillota > Bacilli > Caryophanales > Paenibacillaceae > Paenibacillus > Paenibacillus sp. NPDC058177. Next base: position 15,033 of record NZ_JBHVVB010000006.1, read on the forward strand.
TTCAACGTTCTGTCCGCTGAGCCGGTTATAGAGACCCAGTTCACGGGCGCTGAGCTGGTACTTTTCGGCAATCGTATCGAGCGTCTCTTCCCGCTGTACAATGCATAGCCGGACTTTACGGAACAGGTTGCTGCTGCCCGAAGAACTGATGAACCGGCTTTTCCACTCCGTATCATTGCCGACCTCAGGTACAGCCGCATCCTCCGAAACTGACTCCTCAGCCTGAAGAACCTCCTGCTCCTTGCGGCTCTTGCTGGAGCTTAACAACGAAGAGAACGTAAGATGTTCTTTTTCCTTCGCGGCTTCTTCCTTCTTGCTGCCCAGCGCAACCTTGAGATCCTGTTTCTCCTCAGGGGAAGCCTCACTTTCGTGGGACACCGAATCTGCTAATGGAACAGGCTGCGCCTCGGGGGCCGCCGTCTCCGCCTGATTCGCCTCAGCTTGTTCAGAGGAATGTACAGCAGCCTGTGATGGCTCTTTTGCTACCTCCGCATTAGATTCGCTGACAGCGGCAGCATTGTTCTCCACTTCCGGGGAAAGATGCTCGGTCGCGGGCTGTCCGGTCTCCTCGCGATTCCAATGCTCGGAATTGAGCCAGTTATCTGCAGGTGCGGACGGTGCTCCAGTTGACTGGGCTTCAGTGAACTGAGCTTCAGTGAACTGGGCTTCGGTGAACTGAGCCTCAGTAAATTGAGCTTCAGTGAATTGAGTTTCAGCGAACTGGGGATTGCCAGACTGCAGATTTGTTGTCGACTCCAAACTATGTGTGAACACCCGGGGTTCCTTCGCTTTGCCCTGTGAATGAACGGCAGGTGCCTCAGCATTAACAGGTTCGGGCGATGCTGCGAAAGCCACAGGCTCAGCACCGGTAAACGCCAGATTATCCGCTGACGCAACAGTATTCTCCCGCTCCTCTATCGAAGTCTCCTCGGCTGCACCTTCACCAAAGGTCCAGATCGAATTCTCGTACAGTGCATCCCCTTCGGGCGGGTTCTCGGCAGACTCCTGGACCGGTCTCTGCTCAGCAGAGGAGGAATAAGCCACTGTGTACTCTTCTTCCTGCCAGGCTGGCACAGCTTCTGTGCCTTCGATGCCTCGCAGCGACAGTACACCTGTAATATTCACCGTACGCATCGTGAGCAGATCGATATCGAAATTCTCAATCTCCACCCCTATGTCTTCAAGCGAGCTGATCCGTGTCAGCGGAACTGTAATTTCAACGGGAATCGCATGGTCCAGACGCTGTGTCACATCGTCTTCGCTCCGGTAAAGACCGGTAAGCAGCAGTTGGCCGTATAGCTCAGCCCGGTCCTCCCGCTGAATTACCTGGATGTCAGGAAGCAGCTCAACCTCTTCCAGTTCTGCTATTCCAGGCAGCTCTGCCGGCAGGTGAATCCGTTCATAAATATCAAACCGCAAGCCGTGGGACTGGTCAAACACGGGAAATGTCCTCCTTCTTGGCATAATCTAACCCTGAGACAAGCCCAGAGCATAAGCCCAAAATGTTACTCCCCTCATGTATATGCTTCAAATAGAGAGGCATGACAACTTTGGCTGCTACTGGGTGGACAGGATAATTTAAAAAGCCATTACAACAACGTATTGTATGCCTTCACGATTCCGCGGGTTACGGGTAAGTGCCGCATTTGAAGAAGGGTTGAATGGCTGCTGGAAGTAACACCAGGCGGAACAGGCTGTGTCAAAAAGGGAACAGGCGCGGGGGATACACCGGGGTAACAAGTTGTGCTGAAAAAGGGGCTAGGCGCGGGGATACTCTTGGGTAACAAGTTGTGCTATAAAGGCGCCTGATGTTGGGGCTACTCTAGAGTAACTAGTTGTGCTATAAAGGGGCCTGACGCGGGGGATACTCTGGGGTAACTAGTTGTGCTAAAAGGGGCCTGATGTTGGGGCTACTCTAGAGTAACCAGTTGTGCTAAAAAGGAGCTAGACGCGGGGGCTGCTCTGGGGTAACAAGTTGTGCTGAAAAGGGGCTAGACGTTGGGGATACTCTTGGGTAACCAGTTGTGCTATAAAGGGGCCCGACGCTGAGGGATACGCCGCCAAAAAAGGACCGGAAGCTTACGCCACACTGACCACACCGGGTGTGCCAAAAAAGAATCAGACACTAGTGCTACTCTGACCGCACCGGTGTGCCAAAAAAGAATCAGACACTAGTGCTACTCTGACCGCACCGGTGTGCCAAAAAAGCCTCGCCAATAATCTCTGGTTGACCTAATATGGGTTACCTCAAAAGTGAACGGTCACCTTCAAGTAGGCAGTAGAATAAACTCTCATTACAGCAGCATTGATCCTAAACGGAGACGCGCCCCTTTCGGTAGACAGATATAATCATACACCTGCTATGCCAGGAGGAGCTTTATTATCTTATATAAGCCGAACAAATGAAGTAAACAAGAGCAAAGATGAGCGAACGGGGAAGTTTGGAACTTTAGGTGTAAAGCGATCTGCTGAAAGATTTCCATAGGAAAGCTAGCACGGAACATAGACTGTCACAGATTTCAACCAATAGAAGCGGTATGCTCCCCTTCACCAGACATCTTAACAGTAAAAAAGAGGGACCACCTCCCAACTAACGGCATTTTTGTACCTTATTTTTCTTCATTATAGGCAAATGAGGGAAATAAGGGCATTTTTGTATCTTATTTTCCGAAAAAGCACGTTGTATGCGGTATTCTGGAAGATTTAAGGTACAATATTGCACTTAATCTCCTCTAACCCTCAGCAGCAGAGAATTTAAGGTACAAAAATGCCGTTAATTACACTTCCATAATCCAAAAAGTTGATGCGGTAGAGCAGGCTCCATCTCAAACGCAGGGTCTGAAGCTCAGGAATTATAAATAAAAAGGGGAGCTGCATGTTGCACTGCATAGTAGACTTGTCAGAGCGTGTAGCACACATAGTGGACTCGTCAGAGCCTGTAGCACACATGGTGGACTTGTCAGAGCCTGTAGCACACATGTCGGACTTGTCAGAGCCCGGTGCAGGTCCTCACGACCTACCCTTGGAGCTTGGCACTAATTTAGCAGGAAAATCTCCCGTTAATTCTCCCCTTTCAAGAGTTTCGCTCGAATTTAAAGGAAATTATCCAGTTATTTCACCCTGTTATAAGAAATTTGGGGAGGATCTTAGAAATTAACGGGAGTGTTTCCCGTTATTATTTGGAAACCCTCCATTTTCGAAAATTAATAGGAGTATTTCCAGTTGTTTAAAGACTGGTGACATTCACTTCTACTTTACCGGATTCGCACGCACGTTGAAGGCAAGTGGCTTTGGGCTTGCTTATCTTTTGAACGTCTCTTGCCTGTCTCTTGCCCGTCTCTTGCCTGTCTCTTGCCTATCTCTTGCCTATCTCTCGCCGGTATCTTGCCCGTGTCTTCCCTATCCCTTGCTCCAAAAGGGGAAGCCGTCAATCACAAAAAAACATGGCGGTTCAGGAATCCTCCTGAGCACCGCCATGTTCTATTTTCCGCATTATTTTTAAGCAGCTGGGCTTACTTCTCATCAAGGAATATAACTATTTTGGGACAGTCCCCTAGTATTCTTATCCTCCCAAGTGGCTTACGCCTGCCAAACATCCATCAGCAGTTCGCGCAACTCCAGCATATCCGCTGGCCATGGGTCGCTGATCGCAAGCTCTTCTCCGGTCCAGGGGTGCCGGAAGGCCAGTAGCTCCCCGTGCAGCGCCTGACGGCCTGCTAATGAGCTGCTCCCCGGTGCCGCGCTGTCCCGCTTCCAGGCAGGCCCGCCATACAGGGCATCCCCAAACAGCGGATGCCCGGCATGGCTGAGATGGACGCGAATCTGGTGCGTCCGGCCAGTCTCCAGCTGCACACGCAGCACAGTGCCTCCGTGCAGCTGTTCTCGCCCGGTAATCAGCGTTACTGCAGGCTGACCGGTTGGCGAGACCCTTCTGCGTGCCGCATGATGCCGATCGCGCCCGATTGGGTCATCGATCACCTTAAGGCCAGGCGAAACCTTGCCCTCAGCGATGGCAACATAATGCCGCGAGATCAACTTGTCGCGCATGTTGCTGTCAAGGACGAGCTGGGCAAATTCATTCTTGGCATATAATACGGGACCCGTCGTGTCTTTATCCAGCCGGTGGATATGACGAACAGCAACCCCGCCCCCGGAAGCAGCATAATGCCCTGCAACCAGATGGTCCAGCGTAACCTCATTGCTGCTGCCATCAGGATGGACCGCCATGCCTGCTGGTTTGTGCACAACGAGGCAAAAATCATCCTCGAAGAGGACATCAAGAGGCTGCCACACGGCTTCAATCCCGGCCTCCCGGAAGGGAAAAAGGGCCAGCCGCAGCCGGTCCCCTTTTATCAGGATACCCTTCTCATGGCGCAGCCGCATATGCAGCTTCTGAGGCATGCCCACCGTAGTCAGTAGCCAATTGTCGATGGCGGCTTCCTTATCCTCCGCGCCTGTCAGAACCCGGCCCGGCATGGCTTCCAGCCACTCCCCGCGCTTAACCCAGGAACCGCCGCCGGTAATCCCCCCGTTCACCGCTGTCACAAAGCCTTCAGGGCATTGTAATGGCACTCGATGGTGTCATCAATATCCTGCTCACTGTGCGCTGCTGATACGAACATGCCCTCAAACTGCGACGGTGCCACATTAATGCCACGAGTCAGCATTTCTCCGAAATAACGACGGAACGTGTCGAGGCTGCTGGCTTTGGCCGTGTCATAATTGACAACCGGACCTTCAGTGAAGAATGGACACACCATGGAGCCCACCCGGTTGATCGTCAGCGGGATGCCGGCTTCTTCGGCATTTCGTTTCATTCCTGCTTCCAGCCTGGCACCCATTTTCTCCAGATGATCATATACTTCCGGGGTCAACAGCTTCAGCGTCGTAAACCCTGCTGCCATGGCCAGTGGATTACCACTGAGCGTACCCGCTTGATAGATCGGTCCGGATGGAGCCATCTGCTCCATGATCTCTCTTTTGCCGCCATAAGCGCCAACTGGAAGACCGCCACCAATGACTTTGCCGAAACAGGTCAGATCAGGTGTAATGCCGAAAAGACCTTGTGCACAGCTACGATTGACCCGGAAGCCAGTCATAACCTCATCAAAGATCAGCAACGCTCCATAGTTAGTCGTCACTTCACGCAGACCTTCCAGGAAGCCCGGCTGAGGCAAAACAACCCCCATATTACCCGCAATCGGCTCCACAATAATCGCAGCAATCTCTTCGCCAAACCGTTCAAAAGCCACTCTCACAGATTCCAGATCATTATAAGGAACGGTAATGGTATTCGCTGCCACTCCTTCCGGGACCCCAGGGCTATCGGGCAGTCCGAGTGTTGCTACACCAGAACCCGCTTTGATCAATAGACTGTCGGCATGGCCGTGGTACGAGCCTTCGAACTTCAAAATTTTACTGCGTCCGGTATAACCGCGGGCCAAACGAATGGCACTCATCGTCGCTTCTGTACCAGAGTTGACCATACGCACAATGTCTACAGACGGCACACGTTCAACTACGGTTTTAGCCATTTCTGTCTCCAATAAAGTAGGCGCACCGAAGCTGGTTCCTTTAGCTGCAGTCTCTTGCAGAGCCTGTACCACTTCCGGATGGGCATGACCCATAATCAGCGGTCCCCACGAACAGACATAGTCAATAAATGTGTTGCCGTCGATATCATAAATACGCGAACCTGCTGCACGATCAACATAGACCGGCGTCAGTCCTACCGATTTAAAAGCCCGCACAGGGCTGTTCACCCCACCGGGGATATACTGCTTCGCTTCATCAAAAGCCTTCCGGGAAGCCTCTTCCCGGCGCGCCAGTGGCACATTACCCATTCTATCTTCACTCCTGTTCATGAATATGTTTACACCCGGCAGACGCCAGATGTTCTTAGCACTTCGTTGCTTAGCATTTCATTGCTCACCCATACAGCTATTAACCATGCAGCCAGGGAGCCTAGACAAAAAGATGTTCATTGCTTCACTCGATGCATCAGTATAGACTATTAATCGCACAACTAGCGACTCTAGACAAGCAGATGTCCTTTGCTTTGCTTGTTGCATCAGTACAGCCTTTTAACCGCGCAACCAGCGGGCGGCATCCTTCGCAAAATAAGTAATGATAATGTCCGCACCCGCACGTTTCATACCAGTCAGCATCTCCAGCACTACGGCCTGCTCGTCAATCCAGCCCTGCTGGGCTGCTGCTTTGACCATCGAATATTCACCACTCACATTGTAAGCAACCAGCGGCAGATCAAACTGGTCACGGATCGTACGGATCACGTCCAGATAAGCCAGCGCAGGTTTTACCATCAGCATATCTGCACCTTCCAGTACGTCCGAATCCGCCTCACGGATCGCTTCCCGCAGATTAGCCGGGTCCATCTGATAGGTCTTACGATTGCCGAACTGCGGTGCAGAATCAGCAGCCTCACGGAACGGGCCGTAGAACGCCGAAGCATATTTGACCGAATAAGACATAATCGGCACATGCTCAAAACCGTTCTCGTCCAGCCCGGCGCGAATCGCCTGCACAAAGCCATCCATCATATTGGACGGAGCAATTATATCCGCACCAGCCTTCGCCTGGGATACCGCCGTACGAGTCAGCAGCTCCAGTGAGGCATCATTCAGCACGTCTCCATGCACCACACCATTAACAGTATGGGTATGGACCATACCGCAGTGTCCGTGGTCTGTGAATTCGCACAAACATGTATCAGCAACGACCAGCAGCTCAGGGTACCACTGCTTAATCAGACGAGTTGCCTCCTGTACAATACCATCCTCTGCGAACCCGGAAGAACCGATGGCATCCTTGGTTTCTGGAATCCCGAACAGCAGAACTGCCGGAATTCCCAGCGCTGCAATCTCATCAACCTCTTCCTTCAAAGTATCCAATGAAAAATGATAAACCCCTGGCATGGAGCTAATCTCATTCTTCACACCAGTCCCGTACGTCACAAAAATCGGCTGTATAAAGTCCAGTACATTCAATACCGTCTCGCGCACCATTCCGCGAATCCCAGCGGTGCCACGCAGACGACGGTGCCGCATGATTGGAAAACTCATATCGATCCCTCCGAATAGGTTAGTTGTGTTTTGTGTTTTGTGTTTTGTGTTTTGTGTTTTGTGTTTTGTGTTTTGTGTTTTGTGTTTTGTGCGTTATATGTTTTGTTGTTCGTTATATATTTTGTTGTGTGTTGTTGTGTATTTTGTGTTATAAGTTGCATACAGAGCGCCTTAAAGAAAGGCTTACTCTCTTAGTATGGTTATCCTCAACAGACTAAACTGCTAAATTACTGTTAACAAAGCTAAATCCCAGCCAGAGTAGCTATATCTCATACAGAGTAGCTATATCACAGCCAGAGTAGCTGTATCTCATACAAAGGTAGTCGGATGAAAATAAAGGCAAAAATGTACCTTATTTTTAGCTAAATCATGTATTTCTGGATATTAAGAGCAAAAATGCACCTTAATTCCCCATATTAGCAGTTCTCAAACGCCAATCTAAGAAATTAAGCGACATTTTTGCCGTTAAATGCTGAATAAGCCTAACTTCAATCAAATTAAGGTACAGATTTGCACTTATTTTCCCAAGGCTATATAGACTGAAGCCTTGTCCGGGTCTCTGCATTCCAACGGCAAAGCTCCTGCACCAGCGCTTCCAGCGTTGATTCTTCTGCCAGAAGTCCCGGGGTTAATCCGGCTTCTACCGCGGTTTTTTGGGTTAGCGGACCGATACAGGCCACCTTAACATTTGCTAATAATGGTAGTGGGTCCTGCACACCCATCCGTTTCAGGATGGTCAGGAAATTACGTACTGTGGACGAACTGGTGAAGGTAACGGCATGTATGCGGCCTTCCTCCAGCAGCTTGAGCAGTTCATCATCGTCCTCGCCAGTGACCACCGTCTCGTACGTGTCGGCTTCCGTCACTTGCAGGCCCAGCTCCTTCAGCTTGTCCGGCAGCCAGTCGCGCGCCAGATCGCCGCGCGGCAGCAACACCTTCTGGCCCGGCTGCAGCTCGGCGCCGAACTTCTCGACCATCCCTTCCGCCTGGAACCGCTCCGGAAGGGCTTCGCTCACCAGGCCGCGCTGCGCCAGCGCCCTGGCTGTCGCCGGCCCCACCGCCGCAATCCGCGCGCGGTACAGCCGCCGGATGTCCGCCCCCAGCTCCTCCAGGTGGCGGAAAAAGAACTCCACGCCGTTCACACTCGTGAAGAAGACCCAATCATACGCCTCCAGCGCGCCCAGCGCTTCGGCGATGATGGCCTTCTTCTCATCGCCCTCCGGCATGATCGTCTCGATCACCGGGAACTCGTACGGTTCCCCGCCGAGTTCCTCAATGCGGTCCACCAGCTCGCTAGCCTGACTGCGCGAGCGGGTGACCAGGATGCGCTTGCCGAATAGCGGCAGCGCCTCCGCCCACATCAGCTCCTCGCGCTGCAGCACGACATCGCCAACAACAATCACCGCCGGCGGCTGAAAATCCGCCGCCCGCACCTTGGCCTCAATGTCGGCCAGCGTGCCAACGAGCGTCTCCTGCTCGGCACGAGTGCCCCAGCGCACGAGGGCCACCGGTGTCTCCGGCGGTCGGCCATGTTTGATCAATTGATTGCTGATATATCCGATTTTGGCCACACCCATCAGGAAGACGAGTGTACCCGTTGCATTTGTTACTTTATCCCAATGAATGGAATGATCCAGCTTATCCGGGCTTTCGTGGCCCGTGATGATCGACAGGGAAGAAGCATGATCCCGGTGCGTCACAGGAATGCCAGCGTAAGCCGGAACACTGATTGCCGAGGTAATGCCAGGGATGATCTCGTAAGGAATGCCATGCTGACGCAGCAGTCCCGCTTCCTCACCCACCCGGCCAAAAATCGTCGGATCGCCGCCCTTAAGCCGCACCACCGTCTTTCCTTGTGACGCAAGATCTACCAGCAGCTGGTTGATTTCTTCCTGCTTCATCGTGTGGCGGTCAGGCAGCTTGCCTACATAGACCTTGTCCCCGCCCGGCTTCATCTTCTTCAGCAACCTTGGACTAGCCAGCCTGTCGTACACCAGCACGTCCGCTTTTTGGATACATTCGAGTCCTTTAACCGTGATCAGCTTCGCATCCCCGGGTCCTGCACCTACCAGATAGACCTTCCCCGTCATTTCCCCTCATCCCCTTGCTTCAGCCAGAATCTTCTCCGCTCCCTTAGCAATCAGCCGCTGCGCAACCTCTTTCCCAACCTGCACCGGGTCATCCCCTGTACAAGTCTCCTTCAGGATCGTCGAGCCGTCCGGTGTTCCCACCATTCCTGTCAACGATATCACAGGCCGGCCCTGATCCGCTGTGCGTTCAACAACATTTTGCTGCTCTTCCCCACATTCATTCAGTACGGCAAAAGCACCGATCGGCACCTGACAGCCGCCGTTTAGCACCCCAAGGAACGTCCGCTCCGCCGTCACCGTCACAGCGGTTTGAGGATCGTTATACAAATCCAGAAGCTGCCGCAGCTCGGCATCATCCTCACGACACTCAATGCCCAGCGCGCCTTGCCCGACAGCGGGCAGACACACTTCCGGCGGCAAATACGCGCTGACCCGGTCCTGCCAGCCCATCCGCGCAAGTCCAGCCGCCGCCAAAAGGATCGCGTCATACTCCCCGCTCTCCAGCTTGCGCAGCCGCGAGTCAATATTCCCGCGGACCGGCTCAATGACCAGATCCGGCCGCAGCGCCGCGAGCTGGCTGGAGCGCCGCAGGCTGCTCGTCCCGACGCGTGCGCCTGGCGGCAGACTCTCCAGGCCCGCGCCATCCCCGGTGATCAGGCAGTCACGCGGGTCCTGGCGCTGCGGTACAGCGCCATTGATCAAGCCTTCCGGAAGCACGGCAGGCATGTCCTTCATACTGTGTACAGCCATGTCGATTTCTTTGTTCAGCATAGCCTGCTCAATTTCTTTGACGAAGAGGCCCTTGCCGCCCACCTTGGACAGCGTAACATCGAGAATTTGGTCACCTTTGGTGACGATTTTCTTCACTTCAAACGTAAATTCCAGTCCATGCTCCTCACTCAGCCGCTCCAGATCGGCAATCACCTGTCCGGTTTGTGTCAGTGCCAGTGCACTTTGTCTGCTGCCCACAATAATCTTTCGCATTCTTTATTCCTCCCGGTTGTCGGCAATCCAGGTGTCTATGACCTCCGGACTCCACTCTATAAAGGTTCCCTGTCTCATCTGATCCAACACATCAAGCCCTTCCAGCCTGCGGAGAAGCTGCCTGCGAACCGACGAAGATGGCTCCCTGCGCTTAATCTCTCCTCGCATCCGGTACAGAAAATCCAGATAGGGCTCGTATTCATCACCCAGTAACTCCTCCAGCTGTTCCCTGATCTTTGTGACCGCTCCGGGACCGGCTCCCGATGCGGATACGGCAACGGTTAACCTCCCCCGCCGAAGAACAGCAGGTGTAATAAAAGTTCCGGCCTCCCCATGACTGACCACATTCACGGGAACCCCCTGCACTCTGGCCTCATGAGCCACTTCCCCATTCACCTGCTCATCATTGCTAGCCGCATATACGAGAAAGGCTCCGCGGGTATCACCGGGAGCATAGTGGCGGCTTAGCCAGATCAAGCGACCTGTTTCAGCGAGTACGGTCAATGCCGCTGTCAATTCAGGACTGATTACCGTGATTACCGCACCGGCTTCCAGCAGACCAAGCACCCTGCGTTCCGCTACAGCTCCGCCGCCGATCACAACACAGTGTTGTCCTGAACAGTCCAGCATTATCGGCAAATAGAGTGGCATGTGATCTCACTCCCCGCCCCAGCGGTGGAAATTCGACCAGGAGTTCAGCAGGAAGTTGAGGATAATGAATCCATATCCTGAGATAGCCCAGCGGGCCATCAACACTCCGCTATTCTGACCAGACCGCTTTAATATAAGATAAGCTATGTAAATCCCCAGACCGATCAATGTCGTCAGCACTTTTAAATCCTGAAACAACATCAGACGTCCTTCTACGACAATTGAAAGTCCTGCCATTACTAGCGAAAAGACCAGTAACGGGGTTCCAGCCAGCACCGAATAATAAGTGTATTTATCAAGCACCTCAAGGCTTGGCAGACGGCGAATTCTGTCACTCCACTTCTTGTTCTTCAAGCGGGAATGCAGGAACAGATACATGATCGCAAACGCCGTCCCCAATGTCAGTGCCGCAAAGCTCAAATTCGCCAAAATAATATGCACGGCCAGCCAGCCGTGTACCGCACTCCAGCTCTGTAGCGTATGATCCTCGGCCGTTAGCCAGACCCGGTTGAGCAGGAATACGCTAAATCCCGCCACGCTGAGCAAAAGAATCGTAAACTCCGATCTTCGTGTCAATGCTATCCCAAGTGAGGTCAACACAATACTGAACGAGAACCAGAACAAGAAATCATACGGGGTAAAAATCGGCAGCCCGCCCTCCTCGGAGAAGCGGATACCGAGGCCCGTAAGCTGAAGCAGGCTGACAACAACAAGAAGCCCTGTGCCCAGCCGTTTTTCACTCGGACTCCGCCGAAGGCAATCCGAGAAAACAAACAGCAGGCTCAAGGCATACACCAGCAGAGCGGCATCATATATTCCGTTCAACAGCATCTGCTCACCTGCCCAGCAGGCCAGCCGAAGCAAGCGTTGTTCCTGGCAGTACTACATTGGCAGCTGCGCCTGTTACTTGTTTACCATGGGCCGGATTGGTAGATGGGGATCCTCCACCCTGCGGGCCTTCATCGATATGACCCTGCAGCGCGAAGATTTTAGAGAAATAATCCAAGGCTTCACTTCCCTGCTTGCCCCCGGACATCTCCTTGATCACATTAATCGGATCATGCATCATCTGGTTCACGATGCTCTTCGTCAAACGGCGGATTACCTTGCGCTGATGATCATCCAGCTCCGGCAGCTTGTTGAACAAGCTCTCCATCGTCTCTTCATGAATCGCATTCGATTTATCCTGGAGCGCACGGATCACCGGACGAACACCCAGCGTCTTGAGCCAGAGCTGAAACTCGTCCATTTCCTCACCAATCATGACCTCGATCTTGGCAGCTTCGCTGCGGCGCATCTCCAGATTGTTCTCTACAATGCCCTCCAGATCGTCAATATCATACAGGAACACACCGGATACATTGGCCGCCTCGGGATCAATATCCCGCGGAACCGCAATATCAATCATGAACAGCGGCCGCGAAGGGCGGCGCTTCATGCCTTCCGCTACCTGCTGGGCCGTAAGCACATAACCTGCTGCCCCCGTAGAGCTGATCACAATATCGACCTCATCGAGATGCTTCAGCGCGTCCTCAATCGTGCTCGGCTTGCCAGAGAACTTCTCGGCCAGTTCTGCCGCCCGCGACAGTGTGCGGTTAGCTACAATCACCTCGGCAGCACCGCTGCTATAGAGGTGCTTCACGGTTAGTTCGCTCATTTTGCCGGCGCCAAGAATGAGTACTCTTTTACCAGTGAACATGCCAAAAATACGCTTGCCCAGCTCCACAGCCGCATAGCTGACCGACACTGCGCTCTCGCCGATCGAAGTCTCACTATGAGCCCGCTTGCCGAGCGTAACCGCCTGCTTAAACAACTTATTGAACCACGTTCCCGTAGCCCCTTCACCCTGTGCAGTCAAAAAAGCGCTGCGCACCTGTCCCAGGATCTGCGTCTCGCCTATTACCATTGAATCTAAACCGCAAGTCACACGGAACAAATGTGCGATCGCCTGCTCGTCTTCATATATATACATATGCTGCGTAAATTGCTCACTTCTTACCCCGAACCACTGTTCCATGAAGCTGCGGATGAAATATCCGCACATATGGAGACGGTCCACGACCACGTATATCTCAGTCCGGTTGCAGGTGGCAACTACGACACCCTCCAGAACGCTCTTCGTTCCCATTAATTGGTGAAGCGCTTCCGGTAAGTCTTGTTCCGCAAAAGCGAACTGCTCCCTCACCTCTACGGGCGCCGTACGATAATTCAGTCCAACGACGACGATGTGCATCGCAAGTTCACCATCCTAGTCTCATTTATTGCTGTAATCACTGCTGTGTCACGATCTCATACTCATTCTGAATGACGACTCTTTCACATCATCCATAAACGCTGTGTTAAGTATATCACACGAAATTACGACTTTTTACATATTTTTTGAACGGTTTATGAACTCCAGATAATAATTATTATAAATAAAAACCAATGGAAATTCTATGGTTAGGATGGGGAAAATTTGTTTTTTTTATTAGTGATTCACCAAACTGCCTCAAACTAATCTGTCTAACAAATTTCTGCAAAAAAAACGGCGAAACAGAAGTTGCTTGCTTCTGTCCGCCGCTTGCCATAAGCCGGAACTTAGATATTAAGAAATGAGGTTCCGATTATTCTTTGGCCTCTTCCGGTGTATATACTACCGTTTTTTCAACCGTTGTAAACTTACCATATTTGTTAGTAACCTTGAAGATAAAGCTGTTACTGCCTTCCTTAAGCGTGACCATCTTGTTGAAAGAGCCATAGCTGCCTACCAGTTGATCATTAAGATAAATTTTCGGAGAGCTGTCATTGGCATCTGTAGTATTACCGCTTAACGTAATCTGTCCATTACTGGTCGTCTCAGGAATGTAGTCTAATTGAAGCTCTGGCGCAGCAATTGTAAATACTACAATCTTTTTGATCGTTGCTGAGCTTTTGCCAAGATTATTTGTTGCCTTGAAGGTAAACACATTCTCGCCTTCCTTAAGCGTAACTGTCTTGTTGAAGGAGCCGTAGCTGCCTACCAGTTGATCATTCATATAGATCTTCGGAGAACTGTCATTCTTATCTGTTGCCGTCCCGCTCAGGGTGATGGTGGCATCATTGCTGGTTTCCGGTACCAAATCCAGAACAAGCTCCGGTCCACCCACAGAGAAGATAATCTTTTTGGTAATCGTTTCTGAGATTTTGCCAAGACTATTCGTTGCCTTAAAGATAAACACGTTCTCGCCTTCCTTAAGCGTAACTGTCTTATTGAAGGAGCCGTAGCTGCCTACCAGTTGATCATTCATATAGATCTTCGGAGCGCTGTCATTGTTATCTGTCGCCGTCCCGCTCAGGGTGATGGTGGCATCATTGCTGGTTTCTGGTACCAGATCCAGAACAAGCTCCGGTCGGTACGACAAGAAGGTAATCTTCTTGGTGATCGTTGCCGAGCTTTTGCCAATATTATTCGTTGCCTTAAAGGTAAACACATTCTCGCCTTCGTTAAGCGTAACTGTCTTGTTGAAGGAGCCGTAGCTGCCTACCAGCTGGTCATTCATATAGATCTTCGGGGAATTGTCGTTCTTATCCGTTGCCGTACCGCTAAGCGTAATGGTGTTTTTATTCGTCTTTTCAGGAGTAGCATCAATTACCAGATTCGGTCCAGCCAGTGAGAATGTGATTTGCTTCTCCACCACTGCTGTTTTACCGTACTTATTCTTGGCAGTCACAACGATCTTGTTGACTCCCTCTTTCAGGAGAATATCCGCACTCCACTCACCGTTATAAGACACATGTACACCTTTATCGTTGATCCATACTGTCGCAGGCGAATCACTGCTGTCTCTAACCGTACCGCTGATTTGCGCGGATGGCTTATTGGTCGTATCAGGCGCTTGAACGGTCAGCTTCGGTCCCGTTGTCTCGAAGGTAACCTGTTTCTTTACGATTTTGGAGCGTCCGTTAGGGAGTACAGCCTTGAACACAAACTCGTATACTTTCTCCCCTTCATCCAAACTGTAGGCTTCCGCAAAAGAACCGTTGTTGTTCTCCACTTCATCCTCATTAATGTACACCTTGGCGTCCGCATTGACTTTGCCCGTAATCTTGATCGTCGCTTCGGATACGTTAGCAGGCACCTGAACATCCAGTTGTACATCTTTGCTCGCATTGGTGTAAGAGGACTTCAGCACCCGATACAGCAGCGTAGCCACAGAGGCTCTGTTAATTGGAGCGCTCGGCTTGAAGCTTCCATCCGGGAAGCCTTGAATCAGCTTCTTGTCCACCGCCACGGCTACCTCTTGGGCAAGCTGCGGAGAAATATCACCATAGTCATTGAACTTCCAGCGCAGTGCGCTCTCCGCATCCACACCTTCAGTAGCCAGACCCATAGCCCGCACCAGCGCTACCGCCACATCTTCACGGGTAGCCTTCGCCTGCGGATCAAAGAACGGCTTGCCCTTCATAGGGAAGTAACCTGTCAGGTAGTCCTTGGAGGACTCCACATATTTATAGGCCCAGGAAGAGGGGGACACATCAGAGAACGTCTGCTCCTCAGCTTCCACCAAATCCAGACCAAACGTCAACGTAATCAGCTTTGCCAGCTGCTCACGTGTAATCGGCGCTTCAGGCTTAAACGTACCATCCGGGTTCCCGGTAATAATCCCCTGACTAGCCATACTCTCAATCGCTTCATTCGCCCAGTATGTAGTCTTCACATCAACAAAAACATATGAGCTGCTCTGCTGCACAACCGTAGCTGCGTTAGCAACCCCGCCAAAAAACAGACTAAGCAGCATCAACCATACTGCCGCATAACGAATACTTTTCCCCTTCACTACCCCATCGCCTCCACTATCTTCATCCATAGTTCTTCTACTCTCAGTATCTATCATCTATCAAGAGCAGAGAAGGATTTCCAAGGAATTATTATACAGGAAGTGGGTCAAATGTAATAGGTGTAAGGACACAAAAGACCCGATCCCGGAGAAATCTCACCGAAACCAGGCCTTGATCTGATTAAGCACATCCTTCGCTTCTGGACCGTTATATCCAAAGGCATTCCCGATCATCTTCACATATTCATTAAATGTCGTCTCACGACTGTAGCGATCTCCCCACCAACGCCCGGCGTGGTAGCCAGAATCGGAGCCTATATACGTAAGCTCAATCCCCGATTTCTTATACACACGATCAAAGATGAATTTCACTCGCCGCATGTGAAAATCGGAGGAGACGACAATCGCAGAGGTAAAACCGTACTCCTTCATTATTGGAAGAGTGAACTCAGCGTTTTGATAGGTGCTTTCTGCCTCTTTCTCTGTTAGGATTGCATCTTGCGGGATGCCGAGGGCGAGAGCGCTTTGGAGCATATCGCCTGACGAGCTAATTGCTTCCTTAGCATTAGACAAGATTAGATAAGGAGCATAGCCTTCCTTGTAGAGCTTGGCTGCTTCCTCCAGACGGCCCGGGCCACCGCTTAGGGCGATGATGGCCTTGGCTTGTTTCGGTGTTTGGTTGAGGGGGAGGAAGGGGCCGGCAGTGAGGAAGGCTGTGAGCAGCAACAAGAACATCGCCAAAAGAAGTACGTAAAGCGAAATAGATCTTTTTCTTCTCGTTTTCAATTTAGCTGTATTGTTATTCATGTTAAAATCCTATCCCACATACGCAGTAAAATAAAGCTTATTTTTTAGGTAATCAGTATTATCTGACTTCATAATACTCTACATACCAGTCAGTAAATTTTTGCAATCCTTCCTCTATGGAGGTCTTCGGCTTAAACCCTACAGCTTGTTGTAATAAATCTGTAGAAGCATACGTAGCAGGTACATCTCCTGGTTTAATTGGCTCAAATACTTTATTAAATGTCACCGTCCTACCAGTGGACTTACTTAAACATTTCTCTAGTGTTTCAATAAACACCATCAACTTCTCAGGACTGTTATTTCCGATATTGAAGACCTTATGTGGAACCGCATCCGAAGGTGCTTTACTTAAAAGCCTCTCGATGCCCTCTATAATGTCGTCTACGTATGTAAAGTCTCGATAAAGATCGTTCTGAAAATCACCGTTATTAAATATCTTAATAGACTCACCAGCAAAATATTTCTGAGTAAATCCGAAGTATGCCATATCCGGTCGACCCAATGGTCCATAAACAGTAAAGAAGCGTAATCCAGTAGCCGGTATCTTATAGAGATGACTATAGGTGTGCGCCATTAATTCATTTGACTTTTTGGTAGCTGCATAGAGCGATTCTGGATGATCTACAACATCTGATTCTTCAAAAGGAACCTTTTTATTAGATCCATAAACAGAACTGGATGAAGCATACACAAGATGATCAACTGGATAGTTTCTGCAAGCTTCAAGGATATTGAAAAAACCCATAATATTACTTTGAATATAAACATCAGGATTCTCTATGGAGTATCGCACCCCAGCTTGTGCTGCTAGATTCACAACTATGTTCGGCTTATATTCTTCAAAGATCTTTGTAATCAAATCTTTATCTGATATGTCAGCTTTAATAAATTCAAATCGGCTAAATGATTGAAGTTGCTCTAGTCGAAAATGTTTGAGTTTAATATCATAATAATCATTAATATTATCAACACTAACCACCCGACAGCCTTGCTCTAATAACCTTTTCGATAAGTAAAATCCAATAAAGCCTGCTGCTCCAGTAATTAGATATGTTTTCGAGGTATCAATAGACACATTGCTCAACAAGCTATCCCCTTTCACTATCTTCCAATCGAATAATACTCAACACCAGCTTCTTCCATCTCTTGAATCCCATACAAATTTCTACCATCGTACACCAAAGGTGTTCTCATTAGTTCTTTATAAACTTCCGGCTTTATTTCTCTAATCTCTCCCCACTCGGTATAAACAAAACAGACATTAGCACCATCCAGAGCTTCTTGTATGTTTTCAACATATTTGATGCTTCCCTTGCCGTTGCGACCTTCTGGATACTTCTTAGAAAAATTAGATTTTCCTACAGGATCATAAGCATAGATTTCTGCTCCCTGATCTAGCAATAAAGGAACATTCTCAAGAGAAGCTGCTTCTCTTAAATCATCTGTCCCAGGCTTAAACGTCAGTCCTAACACCGCCACCTTTAGACCGTTAAATGTAATAAGTCTTTTGGATGCTTTCTTATAAAGGATTGTCTTTTGGTCAGTATTTACATCAATAGCTGCTTTAACTGTTTTTAGCTCATAACCATGTTGCCTTGCTAAGTATTCCAATGCCTTAGTATCCTTAGGGAAACAGCTACCTCCGTAACCAATACCTGCATTTAAGAACTTGCTTCCGATTCGTTCATCGAAGGACATACCTCTAGCTACATCCTCAATATCTGCTCCTACCAATTCGCAAAGATTCGCAATATCGTTCATATAAGAAATTTTAAGGGCAAGGAAATCATTAGAGGCATACTTAATCATTTCAGCAGATCTTCTCTGAACAGATACAATCGGAATATTGAACGGCTCATAGATCTTCATAAGGATATCTTCAGCCCATTTGCTATCTGTTCCAATTATGATTCTTGCTGCTTGGAGAGTATCTCTAACTGCAGTACCCTGCGCTAAGAACTCTGGATTAGATGCTACTTCAACTCTGATGCTCCTACCTGCACCGTTACTAGTAGTCTTCTCTCCTTCACGGGGAAGAAAATCATGTATAAACTGCTGCACTTTATCATTGGTGCCTACTGGAACAGTAGATTTAACCACAACAAGGCAATCTTTTTCTATAGTTTCTGCTATTTGTCTTGCTACTGTAGCTATGTATGAAAGATTAGCAGATCCATCAGGCTGCTCAGGAGTTCCAACTCCTATAAATATAGCATCTGCTTCTCTGTATGCTGATTTATAATCAGTAGTATATTCAAGTCTACCTGCTGCATAATTTTTTTGCATAAGCTCTTCTAAATCAGCTTCATAGATTGGTGAAACACCAGATTTCATTAGTTGAACTTTGTCTTTATCAATATCTACACAAGTCACTTGATGCCCGACTTCTGCAAAACAAACACCTGCTACAAGGCCGACATAACCAGTTCCTGCTACTGCTATTTTAAAACTTGTATTTTCACTTTCACACTCAATACTCATTTTAATTTCTCCTCAACAGAAATTCATTTTGAATTTTTCATTTGATAAAGCTAATATTTTTTAAAAACCGTTTTTCTTTATAATATTTTCGAAATATCTCAGGTCTTTCTTTGCAAATAAAAAAATTAAAAACCCATAAAAAATGATGCAAATAATAATTGAGAAAACACTCCAAATGACTGAATCACTGATTCTTTTCAAGATCATTGCTAAAATCCCCATTATCAAAGTGAACCCAAGAGGTTTAGTAGTATTATTTAATATACTCCTTGTAGAAAATTTCATAGAATAATTCATAATAAAGAAGCCCACAATAATTGCTTGGAATCTAATTAAAGCCCGGGCATATACAAACGTCCAAAATCCAAACTTTAAACTAATTAAACAAGTAGGTACTAAAAACGCCAAATGTATAATTTGCTGGATAAATGATAACTTTGGTTTTCCTTTTGAACGATATACCTCACTGTTTATATTAGAAAAAACAATAGAAAAGGCTGAAGTTAATCCCCAAATCCCAATAATATTACTCGCTTCTATCCACTTACTGCCTAACAAAATGCTTGTTGCTATATCACTAAATAAAAAGACAATTACACCTAGAGGAAGTGTGATGTAAGCAAGTATTTTTTGTGCTTTATAAAACATATCATTAAAAGATTTATTATCATTCTGAAGACGAGAAAGCGCTGAGAATAAAACTGTTGTCACAGTTGCTGTTATTATAGCCATCAATGAGTTAACCATGTTTAAAGATGTTTTGTATAACCCTAAATAATACATATTCAGAGCACTTGATATTATTAATGTGTCAATCCAAAGTGTAAACCAAATTGATATTGATTCAAATAACGACCAAACACTGAAAGATATCATTTCTTTTAATAATTTGAAGTCAAAAAAAAGACTTGGCTTCCATCTCGTTTTTATAAATATAACAACCGCATTTGATACCTGAATAGCAATAGTTCCTAGTATTATTGACCAATAGCTAAAACCATTTAATGCTAAAGGTATGGTTATTATTAATGGTATAAAAATGGATAACAGACGCATCTGAAACAAACTTTTAAAATCCAAATTTTTCTTATACAACGCCATTGGTATGCTTGAGAAAGCCATTAATGGAAGTTGAACACATGCTATAGCAATAACATTTCCCATATTAGGACTGCCGAGTAATCCAGCAAGGGGATTAGAGAATAAGATTATAGCGCCCCATAAAAAAAACGCGAGTAATAAATTAGTCCAAAACGCTACTGACACATTATTACTTTTTTCTTTCTCATCTTTAAACACATGTTGTATTATATACTTTTGAAATCCAGCATCTGAAACTAAATCTGCAAAACTGATGATCATACTTATAGTCGCAATAATCCCAAACGCCTCTGGAGCTATGATTCTAGCAAGAATCATATTAGTAATAGGAGTAATGAGCTTTGACAATACCTCTGTAAGTGTTGACCACTTTATAGCATTTTGGATCTGTAAGGATAATTCTCCATCCTTCAATGTTTTGCCTCTTTTCATCTTCCATATATTAAGTCGTAACTCACTTTATTCTATAGGGGCAAGGATATCCAATCGCCCAAGATCCTATCGTATTTTTCAGGATTGAAGCTTTCAAAACCTGACCCAGGATATAACGTCAATTCACCAAAATATAGCTTACCGTCGACTTCATAAAAGTCAACTCTTATAAATGGAATTTCCTTCGCAAATCTTTCTGAAAATTCAATCATTTTGCAATAATTTTGAGGTTTAGTGAATTTCATTTTGCTTTTTGGATAATATCTCTCGAAATCCATTTCATTCCAATCCAAATCATAAAAATCTACTTTTAATCCGTCGACCGAATTTCTATTTGAACATATAAAAGAACACTTTACTTTTCCATTAAAACACATAAACTTGTAATCTAGAAGTTCACTTGTAACATCGCTTTCTAAATACTCTTCACAAATAATCCTAGGTTTAATATTCTTGTATGGCCACTCTCTTCCATTAAAGAAATAATTTTTCTTAAGGCTTTTATTGAGCTTCTGTTGAGCAGAGGCTTTATCAAAAGAATACTTATTTTCACAAATTACAACCCCCCCTGAATCATGAGTACATTTCATTACAAAAGATTTCGGAAGTTCGTTAAAATCTATTTCCTCAAAACTATCATAAACTCCATATAATTTAACTAAGTACTCAGAGCCAATTGTTTTCTCAACTAATTTTCTGACTTCATATTTATCTACATAAACATTATAACGTTCTTGCTTATCATTGAGCTTCAACCATTGCAACTTTTCATTAAAAGTAATTGGGTTTTTCAAATTCAATTTTTTTCTTATTCTGAGCCAAAACATAAGTTTTAAATAAAATCTATCTGGAATTTTTTTTAACCATCCCTTATAATCTGCATACATAATTATTTTCCCAGGTTGTTTAATTGCAGATATTAGCCTTTTAAAAGTTCCCATCAATTCACCTCAAATAAAATTCTATTTAAATTATTCAAAACAAAATCATGTAAAAAAGCTTCTAAAAGTATCTTTTCTAAAATAAAAATAATAAACTCTAAAATTAAGGTAGTCCCCTTTAGGAACCACTAATTCTTTTAAAATTCTTTATTAATCTAGAATAATATTTATCCAAAGAGTTGTTA
Source organism: Paenibacillus sp. NPDC058177 (assembly GCF_042883835.1). Taxonomy (NCBI): domain Bacteria; kingdom Bacillati; phylum Bacillota; class Bacilli; order Caryophanales; family Paenibacillaceae; genus Paenibacillus; species Paenibacillus sp. NPDC058177. The sequence goes on from NZ_JBHVVB010000006.1 coordinate 36,586, forward strand.
TCAACTGTATAATTTTTATTGTTTTTAGTAATAAAGCTATAGTCTTCCTCAGAGAGATTATAGGCTTTTTCCAACTTATCAATAATGTCATTGTAATTTCCTATATCAAATGTATATCCCCTGTTATTAGCTAGCATTTCAGGTATTCCACCTCTATTACTGCCTATAACAAAGATCTCCATACTAAGCCCCTCCAGAACAGTGTTTGGGTAATTTTCCATCCACACAGAGGGTACTACTATTGTATGAATATTTTCCAAAGTTTTCATCATTTCAGAATAATTTAGATAACCGATATACTTTATTTTATTATTCTGCATAATTTTCTCGTTTAAAAAAGGTTTAACATCTTCAAAAAGCTTACCGGCAATTAAAAGTTCTACGTTTTTATTTTCCTGGAATATTTCAAAAGCATTTAAAAGCTCCATTATTCCTTTATTAATATTTACAGCACCATAATAAAGAAATCTTTTTGTATTAAAGTCAGTTTTTTTCTCAACATTTTTATATTTTTCAAAATCAAATGAATTGTTAATACACTCTATATCGTATCCATTTTTCTGGCATATCTCAGTTAGTTTTAAACTTGGCGCTATATATTTTTTTATGTTTTTTTTACGATATTGATGGATCTTTTTCCACAGCGTAAATCTCATCCTTTTAGGTAATGTATCTCCACATACTTTAATACAATTGTTATACTCTGATCCTTGGCATATAGTACCGTCTGGTTTTATGCATGTTCCTAAAGGACATACTGCAGAGTAATCACGTAATGTCTGTACTACTTTAAATTTCTCGACAGCTTTATAAACCGTGAATGGTTCTTTATTCAGATTATTCAAGTGTACTACGTCAGGGGAAAATTCCTTCAAAACTCTCGTAATATCCGCTTTCAGTTTTGATTTAATTTTAAGAATTCCAATACGATGCAAATTTCTTCTTATGTAATTATAATTAGTAGGTATATTTATAAAATTCTTTAAGGAATTGTATATCTGATCATTTTCAGAAATATTATTATCTAAAGTGATTAAATATACCTCATGTCCGTTTTTTTCAAGTATTTGTTTCTCTCTTAAAGTTTGTATTTCCGCACCACCATACACCAAATAATCATTAATAATTAATATTTTCATTTTTAGCTCCAATGTTTAATATTTAAAATAAGCAACTTTTTCAATCAAATCATCTTTCTAGTTGTTCATTAAAATTTCGAATATTTTATTACTAATAACTTCATCAGAATAATCAAATAATACTTTTCCAAAATCTTCATTTTTTTTCTGTATCTCATTAATTTCATCTAGATGGTTTAAAACATCTAAAAAATCTATAAATTCATTGAATTCATTTATTATTCCTGAATATTTATTTTTATAAAACATAAGAGTATTGTTTGCGCTTAAAATGATTGGTTTTTTCAGTTTAGCAGACTCAAAAAATATCCCACTTGTTTTATAATTGTATTTATTATCGTATGCTAATAACATAAAGTCACAAGTATGCATTAAATGATAATATTCTTCATCACTTATCCTTGAATTATATACCTTGATATTTTTTGACTCCAAACTATTTTTTTTACTTTTTATAACAATATACACATCATCAGGAATAAACCCACTCTTCTCAATTAGCTCTTCTATAAATTCTTCATTGTTACTAAGACTAGGCGCAAATATTACTTTTCTTTTTTCATTCTTTGGATTTTGCTGAAAAGAGTCTATTTCTTTTATATTCGGCAAAGGATGAGGTAGCGTCCATATTTTGTTTTTCACTCCAATCTCTTCTCTTAAATAATCCTCGATATATGGTTCAAGAACAATAATTTCAAGATTTTCATTAAGAAGAGTCCAAGCCTTTCTTTTCAAATAACTGTAATCAATATCCGAAATTGCATGATCTACAAAAACACATCTGCATTTTAGAAATCGAGAAACTAATGAAAACGAAATAATATCAACAGAGCTAAAAAAAACTAAATCGTATTTATTTAAATCTATTTTATCTTTTATCCACTTCAAACATTTTATTTGATTAATCCTGTATCCAATCTTGAAGAATCTTAGATTTTTATATTTATTTATCAATATTTCAGGTATATAGTTATCTGGGATAAAAATCATTTCGTTAACGTTAATACCGTTATTTTCAAAATCCAAAAAATCTCTTCTTAAAATCACATCAATTACCCCATGCTTACTCAAAGCTTTGAGGATCCCATAATTGTAGTTTTTGTGTCCCATAGGGGACATTAAATCAATGAATAATATTTTCACAAAATATCTCCTATCCTACGTAGTTAATAAACATTTACATCTAAATTCAGATTAAAAATAGTCTTAAAAGGTATGTATAAATCCCAATACACAGAAAGCACTGAATAATATCTCATTGCTAAATAAACAAAAAACACCAAAAAAACAATTATTTTAATTTTGTTATTCTTAACAACATTGAAGATATAAGGAATCAAATAAATTTGACACATCATAAATGGTAATGCCATCCTTGTTAAAGATACTGAATTCAGATAAGTTCCAAAATATAAAATCGCTCCAAAGAAAAATAAATTAAACATTCCTAAAAAGTGAGAATCTGATCTATCATTTCTCCAATAAATAAAAAGAAAAACAAATAATAAAAAAACAGTATTGATTAGACCTGCATATTCGCTTCCTTGTCTATCATTATAAATATAGTTAAACACTTTATATTCATAACTACCTCCCAAAATTTTTGAAAGTAGTATTAATATATCGCTTGAAAAATGTAATATCAAAGGAATTGTAATAATACAAGAAATAATCGTTATTTTAGTTAATCTAAAATGATAAATAAAATAGGCAAGAAAGAATATGATAGATGATCTGTGGAAGAGTGTGGCGATTATAACAAAAATTATGAATTGCACTTTTTTCTTATCCCTGATGTATATAATTGAGTGTAATAAAATTATATAGGCCAAAGTACTTCTTACAGTGAATATATTCCCTAAATATAAAGACCACATTATAAATAGCATTGTTAAAGGATATGTAACACCGTCGTCCTTAGATGCTGTAATAGAAGACAAATTAATAATTGCTTTTCTCTGGAAAATAAATACTATCAACGCACAAATAAAAAGAAAAAACGTATACTCCTTACTTATCAAGCTAACAAAATAGTTTAAATATTTATAGCCAACTTCAAACAAATTATTATTCTCTAGAGGGATATTTTGTATGTTCGAAAAAAAATTGAAATATGGATTCCAATCTGTACCTCTTTGCCATCTAATAGTTGATAATACCAAAAAAAATAAACTGATAATTGTAACTATTGTTTTTTTTATTTTCATTTGATATTTATTACTAAATATCTCAATGAATGATATTATTGAAAGACTCAGAAATATAAATATATATATCAGCATTTACTCAAATCCTCACCATGTAAGATCTTATTATATATTTCTTGTAAATAGCCACTTCCTTTAGTAATATCAAACCCGCTATTTTTTATATAGCTATTATAGTCCCATCTTCTAATAGTACTTTGAATTTTTATAGCTTCACTCCAGAGTTCATGCCCTTTATTTATCGGAAGGAATGTTACTAGATTAGATATTTTCACATCTGTTGGTACATTTTCAGAAACGTAACAGCTTAGTCCTGTAGCCTGAGCTTCAATTAAAACCATACCAAGTCCCTCGTTTTTGGAAGGGAAGATGAATACATCCATAGCCATGAGTAATTCATTAATATCTGTTCTTTCACCGAGAAAAAAGACCTTTTCTTTTAAATGAATAGGAATTTCGTTTTCAACATTTTTTTTAGTTTCCCCTTCTCCTATTAAGAGCAAAATGGAGTTATCATATTTTCCAGCAATATCCGCAAAGACCTTAATAACAAATTCATGATTTTTTTCATCCATAAATCTTCCGATATGTCCTAAAACAAAATTTTGTTTCACCCCTAATTTTTCCCGTGTTCTCTTTCGCATTTCTTCATTAAATTTAAACTCATCGATATTTATTCCACTGTAAATAACTTTACATTTTCCAGTCTCCTTAAACCTTTTACCAATTCCCCATTCACCTGCGCTTCTTGAGCAAGAAAAATAATGCGTTCCCACTAGACTAAGCAGTCTTTGTGAGATCCAATTTATAATCTTTTTCTTAAAGCTTGGGGAAATAAAAAAAGTATGTGTATGACATATTCTGATTTTTTTACCTGCTAAAAAAGCCATAAACATTTGTAATACACTCTCTATGTTCCCATGAAAATGTATAATATCGTATTCAGTATTTTTAAATATTTTATAAGCTTGAATTGCAGATTTAAATGGATGTTTCCGTCTAAAAGATAATTGATATACTTGTGACCCTAACGAAATAAATTCTTTTTCCACTAACGTTCCATCTCGATGTGTTAAAAAGTCAAATTGTATTGAATTTTTATCCATACTTCTATAAATATTTAAGAGGAATTTTTCAACGCCTCCCGTTCCTAGACAACTTACAACATGTAAAACTCTGATTTTCCTATCCATTATATATTCCCACATCGTTTCAAAGAATTTCATTTCCGGTTACATACAATAATAATAAATTCATAATCATTTCCCGCTCAAACTTGCCTCATATATACTACTCATAGATTGAAGAGCAATCTCTATAGAGTAGTTCTCTCTAAGTCTCATGTTGTGTTCCTGATAGTCTTCTTTTAAGTCTTTTGACAAGTATAACTTTTCAACCATTCTAATAATTTGCTGGATATTATTTTTCTCAAAAATAAAACCATTTCTCTCATTACTAACTAAGTCTCTATTTCCACGGGAATTAGAAACTATAAGGGGTAAACCCACTGCTATAGCTTCCATGATATTTACAGGAAGTCCTTCTTGCCTAGAAGAGGAAATTGCTATATCTGATAATATCATTAATTTATTTATATCATTACGATACCCTAGAAACTTAACGTGTTCCTCTACTAGAAGTCTAGAGACTAGTACTTGATACTCTTCTAATTTATCGCCATTTCCAACAAGTAATAGTCTTATATTCGGTATCTTATTTTTCAGTAAAGAAATACTTTCAATTAATAAATCCTGATGTTTTCTATGACTTAACTCACCAACATATATTAAAATAAAGTCATTCAAATCATAACCATACTTAGCTCTCTCTTCTTTCTTTGCTTCTACTGTTTGAGGTCTGAATTTATCTAAATCTATTCCAACTCCATTAATTAACTTCACTTCATGTGCTTTAAATTTCTTTTTAGCTAATCTATAGTCTTCATTATTAATAGTTATCAAACAATCAGTGTAACGTGAAAGCCATCTTTCAATAGGGTAAAAAAATAACCAATTCACTACAGGAGCTCCTTTGAAAAAATGGAACCCATGAGCGGTATATATGATTTTGGTTCCATGCTTCCTATGTTTCCTAGCAGCAATTCTAGTAATTACCGCCCCCATAGGAGTATGGCAATGAATCAAATCAAACTTGTGAGAGTTTAAAATTCTCTTTAATTCTTTATAAGCCTTTAAGTTATCTAATTGAAAAGGTGATCTTGCAAAAGATATATTATACTTGAAATCTGTTGATGGAATTTCTGTTGTTCCGTTACTTGCTACATGAACTTCAAATCCATTATCTTTAAAATATTTTAAATATGGAGTATGAAAATTCATAATATGGCTATCTACTGTTGCAGTGAATAATACTTTCTTCATGTTTTATGCACCATCTATTTCAATTTTTTTAACAGAATGCTCTAGATCACTGAGACAATAATCATATTCGTCGTGTAATGAAATGGTAAGATCATATTGTAAATTCCCAAATAGCTTTCTTATTACAATAACTTTGTTGCCTATTATATTTATAGGAATAGATAATATTTTCGAAAAAAGTATTTTTTTATTATTGGCACACGATATCAAATAAACTAATTCCTTAGTAGATACTAAATCTTTATTCTGGGGAAAAAAAATCCCCTCTTTAGTACTGTTGATCAACCATCGTATAAATTCTGATAGGTTATCTATAAAGATCATACTTCTCATATTTTCCACTTCCGGAAAGAACGGCGTTTTCATAACCAGCTTCCTTAGACGCGCATAATTTCCAGGACAATCTTTCCCATAAATCATAGGAGCTCTTATTATAGATATTTTAAAGTCACTTGAGTTCATTTTTAATATAGATTGCTCAGCTTCTAGTTTACTTCTCCCATAATAAGAAGTTGGGTTGCAATGAGTATCCTCATTAATAATTACATCTTTTCCAATATACCCTTCAAGCCCATAGACTGACATACTACTCATAAAAAGGAATTGTCTTACTCCATCTTGTTGAGCCTTTTTGGCAATAGATATAGCCAGATCTCTATTCACACTAAAATATAAATGCTCATTTTCTGGAAGCTCTCTTTTGTGGACAACAGCAGCAACATGTATTATTGCATTATATTGAGAGAAGTCATGTTCTTTCCAATACTCATCCCTCACCGATAACTCTTCCACCTCATACTGGTCAGGCCACTGCTGTACCCATTTCTTAAAATTAGTTCCTACATAGCTGCCCTTACCTGTTATTAGTATTCTCTTTTTTGTCATTCTAGTGAGACCCCTTTTGTTACTGATGATGCATCCGAGTCAGTTGCCCCTTCTCTTATACCTTCAGATTTAAGAACACTGAATACCGTCGATAAAAACACCTTAACATCAAATATAAAAGATAACTTTCTTACATATTCCCCATCGAGCCTGGCCTTAACTTCATTGGGAATCTCATCCCGCCCATTAATCTGCGCCCAGCCTGTCAATCCAGGCTTGATATCATTCGCTCCATACTTATCTCTTTCAGCGATCAAATCATATTGATTCCAAAGCGCGGGTCTCGGCCCGATAATACTCATATCGCCTTTCAGGATATTAATAATTTGAGGCAGCTCATCCAGGCTTGTTTTTCGCAGGAACTTCCCAATCTTAGTTATGTAATACTCAGGATCTTTCAGCAAATGCGTGGGCATATCCTTAGGAGCATCTGTCCGCATCGTTCGGAATTTTAGGATATAGAACTCACGTTTGTTCTTACCTAACCGCTTTTGCTTGAAGAAAACAGGACCCTTGGAACTCAATTTGATTGCTAAGGCAATGATCAAGAAAAAAGGCCATAACAGGAGCATTCCGATTAAAGCCAGTACAAAATCAATTATTGGTTTTATAAAAGTATAGGGTCGCATTCCTTCACCTGATCCTTATTTCTTTGTCTTTATTCTGTCCCCTACCATCTTCTAAAGACCTGAAGGGGACAGCCTTATTCATCTGTTTAGATTAACCCGCCAATCCTTCCGCCAATGCCATTCCTCGTTTTAAAGTCTCTTCAAAAGCGCTTCTATAGTCGCTGATAATAGCCGTGCTATAGCCGTTCGCGTTCAGTTTTTGTTCAGCATCTGCAATTATGCTATTGAAGGTTGCTCGGAAAGAATTAAGTTGCTGCAAGCCCTTTGCCTTGATGTCCTTTTTCTTCTCGGCATCATCTTTAGCTGCGATGTACTCCATAGCCGTACTGAATAATGCAGATTCACTCTCAGCTTTGAGCGCATTCAGCTTTGTTTCCGTTGCGCTAGTAATGGATTCATAGGAAACTTTATCGCTTCCTGTTCCTCCGCCACCTGTACCGCCGCTACCGCCTGCATTACCTCCTGCTGCGCCTGTTGGAACTGGTGTTGCAGATGGTGCAGTAGTCGCTGTAGGGGATTTAGTGCTAGCAGGCTGATTGGAGCCTGAGTTGTTCTTGCCCTCTTGTTCGTTGACGGCTGAAGATGCCGCGGTAATTGTCTTTGTTTTCTGATCCCAGCTAATAGATTTACCGACAGATTCCGATAAAAAACGTAGTGGTACATATACGGAGCCATTCAGGATATAGCTGGATTGGCCCGCAGGCAATTTCTTGGCTGAACCGCCAAATACATAACTTGCATCGATGCTATTTAAAGTAATATTTTTTGCAGCTGCGGAACTGGCTTGATTGCCAGATGCATTCATCAAGAACTCCTTGATTACAACTAGCTCAGAACTACTTGGTTCAGCTACAGTCACCTTCAGGTTCTTGCCATCCCAGCTCACCGATTTTTGAAGTGCATAAGACATGAAGCGAAGTGGTACATAGGTAGAATTGTTGTACATAAATACATGTTGTCCTGCTGGCGGCTGCAGGGATACGCCGTCAAACACCATTTTCACATCAACAGTCTGTACTTTAATGGAACTAGTCTTGGTTGTTGTGGATGCCGCAGCTACCGAAGCCGGGGCGGATACAGACAATGGCGCGACATTGATTAACACTGCCAGGCTCAACATAACGGCTGAAACTTTTAATTTACTCACTCTTGGTCACGTCCTTCTCTTCTTCGATGACTTGATCACGCGTTTTCCCTTGGCTAACCCCGTATTTCTTGGCGATTTTCGACAGCTCATTGTATTGTTCTTCGCTTACCTTGCCAAGAATAATGCTGCGCGCTTCCTTTTTCTTTTCGACGGTTAAGCCGCCTTGTGCAAGCTCTTGCAGCCGTTTAATATCTGAGGCGCTGAGTTGACCGAGAACAATAGATACGACATCTGCTTTATCTTTCACAGTGATACTCTGTTGAATTTCCTTAGCCTTGTCTTTGGAGACTTCCGCGGTATAGCCATCTTTAGATGTTCCAGTAGTAGCTTTGTCTCCAGCTGAACCTGTCCCTGAAGCACCTTCAGCAGGCTTCTTCGTTGGCGCAGTTCCATTTCCTCCCTCGGAAGGGCTTGCATTAGAAGAGTCTGTTTCCTGTGCTGGAACAGTGTTAGCAGAGTCAGGCACATCTGGTGATTTATCGTTACCTGATCCATCAGCTACAACAGGGTCTTCTGCATCCAGATCAAATCCATCTGCCATGGAATTCATAAGCTTGTCAACGGCATAATTAGCTGCGAATGCGCCACCAACACCTAGTACAATGATTATGGAGAGAGTCCAGAATACAATTTTCTTCCACTTCTTTTTCTTTACCATTATGGGGTTCCCCCTGCTATAAGTTAGATTAGTCAACTAATCGCGGCTTGTGCGACCGGCTGCATGGGGACAATCTGGTTAATGACTTCCCGAATGGCTTCTGGCTCCTCGGGCAGTACACGCTCCAGCCGCTTGAATTCAAGTTCAAGCTGGTTCTGGTTCATAATCTCCGGTTTTCCTATGAAAATCCGGTTATGCTGGGTCGCACCCAGATTCTCTTCATCCGTCAGGAGTTCTTCGTACAGCTTTTCACCTTCACGAATTCCTGAGAACTTAATCTCAATATCTACATACGGCTCGTACCCGGATAGCGTAATTAAATCTTCAGCCAAAGTAAGAATCTTCACCGGTTCTCCCATATCCAGGACAAACACTTCTCCACCTTTGGCAAAAGCCCCGGACTGGATGACGAGTTGCACAGCTTCCGGAATGGTCATGAAATAACGTACCATCTCGGGATGTGTTACCGTTACCGGTCCACCTGCTGCAATCTGCTGCTTGAATGCCGGAATCACGCTGCCTCGGCTGCCTAACACGTTACCGAAGCGCACTGCCGAGAACTTGGTCTGACTCGTCGCACTCAGGCTCTGCACATACATCTCTGCAATCCGCTTGGTCGCTCCCATTACACTGGTTGGGTTCACGGCTTTGTCTGAAGAGATCATCACGAAGCGCTGAGCGCCATATCTGTCGGCACAATCTGCCACGTTGCGTGTGCCGAACACGTTATTCTTGATCGCTTCAGAAGGATTCCGCTCCATCAAGGGAACGTGTTTATGTGCTGCTGCATGAAAGACCACTTGCGGTCTATGACTGCGGAAGACATCCATCATCCGGGTTCGGTCCTGTACATCCGCAATGATTGTAATGATCTGTGCCTCGGGAAAGCTCTTGCGAAGCTCCATCTCAATCGTATAGATACTGTTCTCTCCGTGCCCTAGCAAGAGCAGCTTGTCCGGTGAGAAAGGCAGGATCTGCCGACAAAGTTCTGAACCAATGGACCCACCTGCTCCAGTAACTAATACACTTCTGCCATAGACATACCCCAGAATACCGTTCATATCTGCGACAATCGGCTCCCGCCCCAGCAAATCCTCTACACTGACATCACGCAGCTTCTTGACAGATATTTTACCAGCGATGAGATCATTGAGTGCAGGGATTATCTTCAGCTTGGCTCCTGTTTTCTTGGCAATGTTAATGATTTCGGAAATCTCCTTGCGAGAGACGGAAGGCATAGCAATGATAATCTCATGAATATTTCTTTCCTTCACAATGCTAGGAATAGAATAACGATTGCCCAGGACAGGAATCCCCAATATCGACATATGATACTTATTGATACTGTCGTCGATGAATCCTACTACTTTGCTGTGAGCAAACATTGGGCCCATCATTTCCCGGGCTATAAGTGTACCGCAGTCTCCTGCTCCTACAATGAGGGTATGTGTCTGCGTATCCTTATAGTTAATTCGTTCTCTATGAAACATCCTCCATAAGAAACGCACACCGCCTACCAGAACCAAAATGGTCTCCACCGAACGAACTTCTACGCCAAATGGCACACGTTCCGGTAAAATGATGAAGGCTATGCCGTAAGAGAGCAGCGCCCCTACCAGAATAGCCTTGATGACTGATATGATTTCTCCGATGCTGGCATACTGCCACATTCGCCGATATAAGCCAAAGTAAATCAGGCTCCCGCCGAAGGTTACGGTAGAGATCAGCCCGTATTGATACATTTGAATGTAATATTCCCTAGGCATATCATCATAAAAACGGAACAGATAGGATGTCACAATACTGAACCAGATGATGGCAAGGTCTACGAGGAATAATACAACTATTCTAGTTTTCGCTGTCATTTTCAGTGCCTCCAAAAATAACATTTTCCCTACGACTCTGGTCAATTTCCGTAATAGTAATAGTAATAACCCTCGCTAGCCTTGCGTTTGACGTTATTCAACACGACGCCGAGCATTTTCGCCCCTACCCGATCCAGGCCGGACTTGGCTTTCATCGCAATATCTCGCTTAACCTTGCCGTAGCTGACTACCATAATTACTCCATCGCTCTTGGAAGCGACAATCTGTGCATCGGTCACCGCCAGAAGTGGAGGCGTATCGATAATCACAATATCAAATACTTCACGCATTTCCTGAAGCACGGTGGTCATGCGGTTGGAGGCCATCATCTCAGCCGGGTTCGGCGGAAGCGGTCCTGAAGTGATCAGGGATAGGTTAGGTACACCCGACTCCTGTACTACCTCCTCCAGATCAGCTTGCTTGGACAGTAGAGATGATAGTCCATAGCGATTGCTGAGCTTAAATGTCTTATGGGCGGTAGGCTTACGCAAATCGCCATCAATTAACAGCACTTTCTTGTCAGACTGCGCATATGCGGCAGCCAGGTTGGCCGAAACAGTGGACTTACCTTCTTCCGGACCGGAGGAGGTAATCATAATGATCTGGATCTTCTCATCCACCGAAGAAAAATCAATATTCGTACGCAGCGCGCGGAATGCTTCCGATATAGGCGAGCGCGGGTTGGTAACGGTAATGAGGTGACGTTGTTGATTATTTGGTGACTGTGACATGTTCAAGGTCCCCTGCCTTTCCAGAAGTTTGGACTTGAGCCTGTCTTGAAGTGGGCTTGGCACCATTCTCTTGTCCCACTCTTGTAATCATTGCAATTGTAGGCAGACCCAGATATTTCTCAATATCCGCTTCCGTCTTGATGGTATCGTCCATGTATTCGAGTAGGAAGGCGATGCCTAATCCAATCATCAACGACACTACAAAAGCGATGGCGATATTCAACAACACATTGGGTTCGACCGGTCCAGGTTCAACTGGAGGATTCACTTTAGCTTCATTCAAGATCGATACGTTCTGAACATTGAATAGCGATGGAATTTCCTGCTTGAACACAAGCGAAATGGCGTTCACGATTTCTGCGGCTTGTGTGTAGGAATTATCTCGAACGACAAGTGTCATCACCTGCGTATTGTTGACGGAGCTGACATTAACCTTTTTTAGAAGCTCTTCGGTAGTAATGTTGAACTGCGGATAATTCTTGATAACGGTATCCAGAATAGCCGGTGTTTTGATAATTTCTTTATACGTATTAATCAGTTGAATATTGGTATTGATCTGATTAAGATCAAGCTGCGTCATCGCCGACTGGGTCGGAGTCTGGTTGACGATAATTTTGGTGGATGCTTCATACACCGGTTTCTTGATATACAAGCTGTACACCCCGGCAAGAGCACACACGATTACAACAATACTGACGATCATCCACAGTCTCTTCCTGACGATCCGGAAATAATCGCGAAGATCCAATTCTTGTGATGACAAGTGAAATTACCTCCAAGTTGTTTCTAGAATATCCCAGAGAAGGACCTCCTCTCATCTGCATGAAAGGAGGTTCTCCAATTTACTATATTATTTGAAGTTAATAGTGCGGTAGATAATTACAGCTGCTTCAGCACGAGTAGCTGAATTGTTAGGGTTGAATTTACCAGCATTGCCGATGACCAGATCATGGCTTGCTGCAAAAGCAACGCCTTCCTTCAGAGTAGAACTGATCTTGGCAGCATCACTGAATGCGCTCAGAGCCGACAGCGAAGCTGTGTCCTTGATGTCCTTCACAGATTTCAACGCACGGGAGATCATGGTTGCCATCTCAGCACGGGTAATCGTTGCGTTCGGATCGAACTTGTTATCGCCACGACCATTGATAATGCCCTTCTCAGCAGCAACTGCTACATAAGGTGCGAACCAGTCGTTAGCTCTTACATCGCTGAAAGATTGGGTAGCAGAGCTGTTCTCCAGGTTCAAGCCACGGATAAGCATCTTCGCGAATTCAGCGCGAGTCACGTTGCTCTTAGGAGCAAATTTACCGTCGCCTACGCCTTCAATCGCGCCCTTGGCAGCTACAACTTGAATTTGTCTTCCAGCCCATGCCTGAACACTTGCAATATCGCTGAAGGAGACTTTGTTCTCAAGTACTGCATAAGAAGAGAACGTATCACGCGGTTCTACGATGTAATCTCCGTCAAGTACACCACCTTGGAATTGGAGACTGTTATATACCAGCTTGGTTACGGACAGAAGCTCTTTGTCCAGACCTTCAGTATTTTTCAATGGCAGCTTCAGTGTAATCGGTTGTTTGAAAGTAGTTACGGTTTTACCGTCTACAGTCAATCCGAATTCATATACGCTGGAAGCCAGTTTTAGTTTGGTTACGGAAGTTACGACTGCATCGTCAACATTGGAAACTGTCAGCGCAATTGCAGCATCGAATTGTCCTACAGGAATCGTCACAGTCAGACCGTTGAACGTTACTGCAATGTTAGCGATACCTTTAGCTTTAGCTGCATCGATAATTGCTTTGGACAGTGGCACTTCCACAGTCTTAGCATTCACAGTACCCAGATCCAGGGTCAGTGTCAGATCCTTAGCTTCTTTACCTGCGGCCTTAGCTGCTGCAACAAGTGCGTCAAAGGCTTTCAGTACATCAGCGTCAACCAGCTTCAGCGTAGCTTTGCCGTCAACAATGGATACCAGCTTGGACACATCGTAGACACCGCCGTCTTTAACAACAACTGTAACAGCCGGTGTACCCGGGGAGCTGTCTCCACCACCAGGGTTGCTAGTTCCAGGAGTTCCTGGATCAACAGGTCCACCATTACCCAGGCCAAATGCGCGAATATATGCCAATACTAGTGATTGTACTGCAGGTTTAGCAGATTTAATCTCTGTATTGAAAGTCTTCAAAGTTGCTTTAACATCAGCAGAAGTGATATTAAGGTTGTATACAACTTGACTTACTGTTGCTGCACCGGTAGAGCCAGTTCTAGTGTTCAGGACTTTAGCAATAGCTTCGTTAAACAGTTCTTCCTGTCCAGCAGGATTCGTTGCAATCGCAATCAATTCCTCTTTGGTTTTGCTGCTTACGAGGCTACGAAGTGTCGCTTCCACACCGTTCTCACCAAAGATGAAATCTACCACATCGTCAAAAGTTAAATCCGCAACATTTGCTTTAACTGCAATTTCCTTCAGCAGTTTAATGTTCTCGGCATTCGTGCGAATCTCTTTAATTTTGCTATAATCGCCATCATATACATCGTAGACAACGCTGGATACACCAACAAATGCTGTATACAGTGTATCTTTGTTGTCTGCACTCAGGCCCAGTTTCTCATTGTTAAGGAATGCAGAGAAGATATTTTCAAATTGAGTTGTAGTAATGCTGCTTGCTTCGTTTTGGTAAGCGAGCAAGTTTTTTCTTCCTGCCTCATCAAGCTCGGCATAAAGTTTCTTGATCTTATCCTTCACAGTATCTTGGGTAACTGCTGAAGCCGCCGCTACTCCTGTAAATCCAAGCTGCTTAGCCAGCCCCTCGCTGCTAAACGGAATTCCTGCAAAAGACGCTGCAGCCAAGCTGACTGCCAAAGTCGATACTGCCAGTTTCTTTTTCAAAGTCACTGTTCATCCACCTCTTCTTATGTATTTTTTTAATTGGTACAACTGGAAAAATCATGGTGTCTGCAACCCAATAAAAACCATTCTACCATCATTCCAGCAATTGGTCAGCCCTTTCGGGAAAAAAAAGCGAACAATTTCTGACGCTTTGTTCGTATTTTTACAAAATGCTGTTGAAATACCTGCTCATTCATGACAATTTTCTGCGTATTTTCACGGAAATAGTCGCAGACCTCTACACCCATTTCTGCCTCCAGTTTCCTGTATGCCTCGCTGAGGCCGAACGGGCGGTGCACGCTGTCATGGGCATCGGAGGCGATCATATGCACAGCCCCCATACGGCATAGCTCTAGCGACAGCTTTTGCAGCTTGCTCCCAAAGGTACCCGCGAGACTCTGCGCAGTCAATTGACCCAGCACACCTATTTCAGTCAGTTTTTGCAGTTTGGCTGGCTCTGCCGCAACCTCGGCATTGCGCTCCGGATGTGCAATAATCGGAACGATTCCCTGAATGATCAGTTCATGGCAGACTTCCTCCATGTTGCGGGGGATACGTGAGGATGGCATCTCTAGCAAAAGATAACGGGAACCTGCCAAAGTTAAAAGCTCTCCCTGCTCCAGATCAGCCAGAAGATCACCATAGACACGGACTTCCTGGCCCGGAAGAACGTTAAGCGGGTTCCCGGCCCGCCGAAGTCTCTCATTCAGCTCCTCCACAGCTAGCAGTGTATGGCTTGCAGGGTTCATATATTGTCCGTTGGCATGATGTGGTGTGGCGACTACACTGGTGATTCCATCCGCCAGGGCATCACTCGCCATCGCTAGCGCAGCATCCCAGTCACTAGCTCCGTCATCCACGAAGGGTAAGATGTGGCAATGTATATCTATCATAAGTTCACTATCGGTCCTTTCTTCCTATATCTTTAGTTTTTCGACAAAAAAATACAACCATTTCGCTTGGAAATGATTGTACCTTTCAGTAACACTTTCATTATGCTTCCAATTGGAAAAACCTTGCGGCAGCAGCGCTCAATTCACCATCAATCTCTGCAATCCGGGACAACGATCCCGCGGCATTGCGTGCATCCAGCAGCATATCCACTTGCCGCCTGAGGCTAGCAATCTCCTCTTCTACGAGGTTGGAATGATACATTTTCAGCATTTCCGCAGCCGTATGCTTGTGCTGGTAGATCAGCTTGCTGCCACTAGACGTAATTTCCGAAATTTGGCGGACAGAGCCAGCCACATAGTAATACATCATCGTGAAGCCTTTGTATATTCGGTTCACCGTTCCTGTTCCCTTGTAGGTCACGAACAGCTTGCGGACCGCATTATTCAAATGGGGGTTGACCACCCTGCAGGATAACTTGCAGACATAAATGCTACCTTTGCGTTCAAAGGACAAATGAACTTCCTCTCCACCAGCCTCCTCCAGCACAATCTCCTGTTCTCCGCCGCCGAGCACTTTCACACGGTGACTGATATAACTGGTATCTGCCGAGAGTAGGAACTGATTCATCTGAAATTCCGTCATTTGCAAAGTCGCATTCACATATTCCGTAGCCAGACGCTGAGCCATCTTAATCCCTCAATTCTTGGTAACACTGTTTAGCAAGATTATACAATGAACACGAGCTTCATTCCACATCTACTCTGCACGCTCTACACTTCGGAAGCTTCACCAGCATCCGGCTCTTGAACGGCAGCTTCATCCTCTACCACTTCTTGCTCAGTAGACTGGATATACTCGGCGACCAGTGCCCACAGCTCCTCACGGCCAAGTCCGATTTCCGATGAAAATGGAATGAACAGATCACCAGGCAGTACGCCCAGCTCCTGCTTCATGATCTTGACATGCTTCGGCCAGCGGGTCTTCGGAATTTTGTCCGCCTTGGTGGCCACCACGCAAAGTGGAATGTCATAGTGCTTCAGCCAGTCGAACATCATCTTGTCATTGCTCGTAGGCGGGTGACGAAGATCCACGACGAGCAGAACAAGCTTCAGCGTATCCCGTTCGGCCAAATATTTTTCCACCATTTTGCCCCAGGTCGCACGCTGGGTCTTGGACACCTTGGCATACCCGTATCCTGGAAAGTCCACAAAATACATGTTCTCATTAACTAGGTAATAGTTCATATGCTGCGTCTTACCCGGGGTAGAGCTTGTCCGGGCCAGATTCTTGCGGTTAATCATACGATTGATCAAAGAGGACTTTCCTACATTGGAGCGCCCTGCCAGAGCAATCTCTGGCAAGGCGTCATCAGGGTATTGATCAGGGCCAACGGCACTGATAATAAATTCGGCATTGTTAACTTTCATAGGACTTCCTTTCTAATGCACACTACTTCGTGGCTCACTGCTGATTTTCAGGTCTGATGCTCGACAAGCGCATGATGCAGCACCTGGTCCATATGGGACACCGGCACGAACTCTACATCTTTTTTGACGCTGTCGGGAATTTCTTTCAAATCGCGTTCATTGTCCTTCGGCAGCAGAATCTTCTTATACCCGGCACGATGAGCCGCAAGCGATTTCTCCTTCAATCCACCGATCGGCAGGACACGGCCGCGGAGCGTAATCTCACCAGTCATGGCGACATCCTTCGAGACATAACGTTTGGTCAAGGCAGAGATTAGCGCTGTGGCGATCGTGATACCTGCGGATGGTCCATCCTTCGGAATGGCACCTTCCGGGATGTGGATGTGAATATCATTTTTCTCGTAAAAATCAGGCTCCAGCCCCAGCTCCACCGCTTTCGATCGGGTGTAGCTGAAAGCAGCTTGCGCCGATTCCTTCATGACATCCCCTAGCTGTCCGGTCAGAATCAGTTTGCCAGCGCCCGGAACTACCGTCACCTCAATCAGCAGCGTATCTCCTCCAACCTCGGTCCAGGCCAGACCTGTGACCGTTCCGATCTGGTCCTCTAGCTCGGCCATGCCATAACGGTATTTGGAGGTCCCCAAGTAATCCTTGAGGTCTTCCTCAAGAATGACTACAACTTCCTTCTCTGCCGAGACCAGCTGCTTCGCAGCTTTGCGGCACAAGGCGGCAATCTGCTGCTCCAGGTTACGCACCCCGGATTCCCGCGTATATTCACGGATAATCTTAAGCAGGGTCTCCTCCGGTATGCTCAGCTGATCTTCTTCCAGGCCATGATTCTTCTTCTGCTTCGGCATAAGATATCGACTAGCAATCTGCAGCTTCTCCAGTTCGGTGTATCCCGGAATAAACAGCATCTCCATCCGGTCCAGAAGCGGACGCGGGATGTTGTGCACCGCATTAGCTGTTGTGACGAACATGACGTTGGACAGGTCAAATGGCAGCTCGACAAAATGGTCGCTGAACGTATTGTTCTGCTCCGGGTCTAACACCTCCAGCAGCGCGGCTGAAGGATCGCCGCGGAAATCCGCAGCCATCTTATCGATTTCATCCAGCAGGAAGACCGGATTCGTACTGCCGGCTGTCTTCATGCCTTGAATGATACGGCCTGGCATGGCACCGACATACGTGCGGCGGTGGCCGCGAATCTCAGCTTCATCCCGCACACCGCCGAGCGAGATGCGGACGAATTTGCGATTCAGAGAACGGGCGATCGAGCGGGCCAGCGATGTTTTGCCGACACCCGGAGGCCCTACAAGACAAAGAATCGGTCCCTTGAGCTTCTTGACGAGCTGTTGAACCGCCAGATATTCCAGCACCCGCTCCTTCGGCTTCTCCAGACCATAATGGTCGGCATCCAGCACCTCTTCAGCCTTCACGATATCAAGATCATCCTCGGTCCAGTCATTCCATGGGAGGCTAAGCAGCCAATCCACATAGTTGCGGATTACGCCACCTTCTGCGGAACTGGCTGGCATTTTCTCCAGACGGTCGATCTCCTTCTCGATCTTCTCTTTGACACGTTCCGGAAGATCCTTCTCTTCCATCTGGGCCCGCAGCTCTTCCGCTTCCCCTGCCCGGCCTTCCTTCTCGCCAAGCTCTTTCTGGATCGCTTTCATTTGCTCGCGCAGGTAATACTCCTTCTGCGTCTTCTCCATCTGCTTCTTCACACGCTGGTTGATCTTGCGTTCCAGTTCCAGCACTTCACGCTCATTGTTGAGAATATCGAGCAATTTCTCCAGACGTTTGCGAACATCAATGGTCTCCAGGATCTCCTGTTTATCCTTGATCTTCAGCGCCAAATGACTGGTGATCACGTCAGCCAAACGCCCCGGCTCCTCAATATCGGACACCGCAGCAAGCGTCTCTGGCGTAACTTTCTTGGAAAGTGTGATATAGTGCTCGAACTGATTCAGAACAGTGCGCATCAGGGCATCGCTCTCCTGATCGGCTCCCTCTTCCTCTGGCAGCTCGCGCGCCATTACTTCATAATACTCTTCATTATCCGTATAATGAATGATTTCGGCCCGTTCCACACCTTCTACCAGCACACGGATTGTGCCGTTTGGCAGCTTCAGCATCTGCCTTACGTTGGCGACGGTACCCACCCGAAAAATATCTTCCTGACCCGGTTCCTCAATATTCACTTCTGATTGAGAACAAAGGAGGATTAAATTATCTTCAACCATAGCCTTCTCCAGCGCTTTGACTGACTTCTCGCGGCCCACGTCCAGGTGAAGCACCATGCTTGGGTACACAAGAAGGCCTCTAAGCGGCAATAAAGGAAAACGACGACCTTTCGATTTGTTCTGTATCATCGCTTTCACACCCCCAATGGCTCTCAAGTAATGTCATATGCATTCATTTTAACAAAAGCAGCATCAAAACACCAACGGGCCGCTTTTATGCGGCCTGCCGGTGTTTGCTATGTTTGTACTGCAATCTATTTTGCAAGCTACTGGCGGTGATATTGGATCTGCAAAATAAAAAAATCTACAGATTGGCGCTTTCGCCGGAAGCATCGGCTTTGAGCAGCGAGGGCGCTCCCGAGAACGTTTCCCCGGATACGGCCGGCAGTCTTACATCGGCGATATGTGCGCCGAAGAGGTGACGGAACACTTCCTCAACGGTCTCCACGGGAATGACCCGCAGTGGCGAGAGATCCTCGAACAGGGATTGCCAGTTGTCCTTGGGAATCAAAACCGTGGTGGCTCCAGCCTGGAAGGCGGCTTCCACTTTGGCAATAACGCCACCGACCGGCTTCACCCGGCCATGAATCCCAATCTCTCCGGTAATCGCCACCGTGTTGTCCACGGGCAGCCCCCGGATAGCCGAGACAATTGCCACAGCCATCGCTACCCCGGCGGAAGGCCCGTCGATGGGTGTGCCACCCGGGAAATTAACGTGCAGGTCATAGCGATCCGGCTCCAGGTTCATGGTACGCAGAACGGTCAGGACATTCTCCACCGAGCCCTTAGCCATACTCTTGCGCCGGATCGTGCGGGAGCCACCTCGTGTCTCTTCTTCATCGACAACGCCGGTGATGTTGAGCCGGCCCTGACCACCCGTAGCGGGCGCCGCCGACACTTCAATTTCCAGCAGCGTGCCCATGCCCGGCCCGTAAACAGCCAGCCCGTTGACCAATCCCACCTGCGGAGCTGTGGGAATCTTGCGCTCGGTGCGCAGCGGGAGCTGGCTACTGCTTGCTACCCACTCTACATCAGCCGCGCTTAGGGTTTCGCGCTGCTCCGTCAGTGCAAGACCAGCCGCCAACTGGATCATGTTGACGGCTTCCCGCCCGTTGGTAGCATATTGCTGGATAACGGTGACCGCCTCAGGGCTCGGCTTCAGCCCGATTTTCTGAATAGCATCACGGGCAATGACGGCAATCTCCTCCGGCAGCAGCGGCCGGAAATAGATCTCCATGCAGCGCGAGCGAAGCGCAGGCGGAATTTCCTCCGGCGAGCGCGTTGTTGCGCCTACCAGACGGAAATCGGCCGGCAGGCCATTTTGAAAAATATCATGAATATACGCAGGTGTATTACTGTCTTCCGAATTGTAATAGGCGCTCTCCAGCAGCACCTTCCGGTCCTCCAGCACTTTGAGCAGCTTGTTCATCTGGATGGGATGCAGCTCCCCGATCTCGTCGAGAAACAGAATCCCCCCATGCGCCTTCGTGACTGCACCAGGCTTGGGCTGAGGCACTCCAGCCACACCCATGGCCCCGGCTCCCTGATAGATAGGATCATGCACGGAGCCGATCAGCGGGTCAGCAATTCCCCGTTCATCAAAACGGGCCGTAGTAGCATCAATCTCTGTGAATTTGGCATCGTTTTTAAACGGGGAGAGCACGTTCTTCTTCGCCTCTTCCATCACTACACGCGCTGCGGCCGTCTTGCCAACACCCGGCGGCCCGTAAATGATGACATGCTGCGGGTTCGCACTGCACAGCGCGGCCTTCAAGGCCCGCAGGCCATCCTTCTGCCCGACAATATCTCCGATAGAGGCCGGACGTGTCTTTTCCGATAACGGCTTGGTCAGCGAGACCATCCGCATTTTGCGCAGCTTATCCAGCTCTTTTCGCGATTCCCGGTCTACCGCCGTCTTATTGGTCTTCTGTCCCCGCAGCAGATTCCAAAAATAAACGCCGATAACCAGCGCGAAAAAGAGCTGCACGATCATCAGCAATATACTTAATTCCATAGGTCATCCTCCTGTTCGTTCTGAATACCTCTCTTGCACCCTTGGCTACTACTAGGTAGTATAGCCGTTTCGGTCATTCATAAACGCTCGGAGGAGATGATTTCTCGATGCAGCTCTGCTTTCCGGTTATATCCGTGCCTATTCTATATTTCTTTTGGTCCAACTTGCGATGAAGCACCCGCATTCTGTGTGCGTGAGGTCTGCTTTGATTTCGACTTACTCTAGGGCTACTACCCTTATTTCATTTCAACCAACTTGATTATTCGCAGCTCCGTTTCCTACCGTACCATTAATTCCAATACCATTACCGTAACACCATTATTGACAGACCTGTTGCCCCCATCATTAATCACAGCCCCATGCTTCCCCACTATTAGTGCAGACCTATTACTCCTCACTGTTAATCCCAGTAATAAAAAATTTCACGCCCTAACGCATACTCTACGTTTCGTATCCCCTCTCCCTTTTTCACCGGAACGAGCCAACCCTTGACACTCAATTCTGACAGCAGAGTACGTGCCCGCCTTGAGTCCAATGCAAAAAAATCAGCCACCGTCTTAGGTCGAACTCTTCCTCCTTGCCCTACCACAAAACGCATGATTTCTTTCTCCAGCAGACCCATTCTACCTTCAGGTAAACTTATCGTCTGATGGCGGCTTAATGCTAATCTCAACAGGGTGATACAAAGCTCAGGACGCTGCTCCACATCATCATAAGCAAATGAGAGCACCTGATAGCCCATTCCATACAGAAAAGTTTCTCTGTTCAGCTCATGACTATACTTTTGACGATCCATATCTCTCACGTGCGCCGCGTATCCTTTAATCTCGAACAAAAGCTTGACCGCTCCGGGCAAGTAGGCAAAATCCGCAAAATAAGAGCGCCCCCGCCAGTCCAACACTTCATATTCCGGATGCAAATGGACAAAATCTCCTCTCAGTGGCCACCATACATTCTGAAGAAACAGTTTCTCAGCATGCCCATACCCCCGCTTCAGCCGTCCAAGCCGCTCACCCGAACGTGCAGCTAGATGGCTCGTCAAAAACATTTCTTGCGCTTGCTCATAGTCCATCCCAATTACCTCCTTATTGTAATATAAAAAAACGCCCCGCTTGCGCCGCCGGATCATTCCGGAGTGCGTGCAGGGCGTTCTTCGCCTCTAGCTATCTCGCTATAAAATTAGCCTGAACTTTAAATAAGGACAAAAATGTACCTTAATTCCATTATAATCATGCATATTATTAATATAAGTGCATTTTTGTATCTTATTTGAGACCAAAACTCTCTAATCGGGAATAATGGACAAATTAGAGTACAAAAATGTCCTTATTTCCCATTCACCGCGTTTCTAATCCAAATTAAGGTACAAAAATGTCCTTAATTAGAATGGCGGGGCAGTCTTTAGCAAAGTAAGTATGGGTAGCTACTGCAGACGCGATCAGTTACCGTTAGCGCGGTCAGCTACTGCTGGCGCAGCCGGTTACTGTTAGCGCGGTCAGCTACTGCTGGCGCGATCAGTTACCATTAGCGCGATCAGCTACTGCTGGCGCAGCCGGTTACTGTTAGCGTGGACAGCTACTACTGGCGCGATCAGTTACCATTAGCGCGGTCAGCTACTACTGGCGCGTGCCCCCCTATAGTTACCTGACACCGGCTGAGAAATTTCCCTTTCAGCCTATTATGCCGTTTCAATCGGCCCTAATTGGGCATGCTTGCGGCCGGGGATTTCTCCGGTTCTTTCAAAATGCTCAACGATGACATCGATCTCTTTCTTCAATTCATCGACGAGATCGGCTTCAGGCACTTTGCGGATCATCCGGCCGTAGCGGAACAGCAAGCCTTCTCCGCGCGCACCGGCAATTCCGATATCCGCTTCACGCGCTTCGCCTGGACCGTTAACGGCGCAGCCCAGCACGGATACTTTAATCGGCACCTTAAGCTTGGAGATGTATTCTTCCACTTCGTTGGCAATCGAGAACAGGTCGATATCCAGTCGTCCACAAGTCGGACAGGAAATCAATGTTGCTGCGTTCGAGATCAGACCGAAGGTCTTCAGCAGCTCACGCGCTACCTTCACTTCTTCCACAGGATCGGCGCTCAGTGAAATCCGCACGGTGCTACCAATTCCCATGGAGAGCAATGCGCCAATTCCGGCGGAGCTCTTCACTGTTCCGGCAAACAACGTGCCGGATTCAGTGATACCAAGGTGCAGCGGGTAAGGGATGACTTCTGCCGCCTGGCGATAGGCTTCGATGGCCATCGGCACATCAGACGCCTTAAGCGATACGATAATATCGTGGAAATCCAGCTCTTCCAGAATCCCGATATGATACAAAGCGCTCTCGACCATGGCTTCCGGCGTTGGATAGCCGTACTTCTCGAGCAGGTGATTCTCCAGCGAGCCGGCGTTTACACCAATCCGGATCGGAATCCCTTTTTCCTTACAAGCCTTAACTACCGCTTCAACCTTCTCGCGGCGGCCGATGTTACCCGGGTTAATCCGCACCTTGTCAATGCCGTTCTCAATCGCCATAAGTGCCAGCTTATAGTTAAAATGAATATCCGCTACAAGCGGAATATGAATCTGTTTCTTGATTTCCTTGATGGCCTCAGCAGCTTCTTCATTGTTAACGGTGACGCGCACCAGCTGACATCCGGCTTCCTCAAGCCGCAGAATTTCCGCTACAGTAGCTTCTACATCCGCAGTTTTGGTAGTACACATGCTTTGAATCGCAACCTCGTTATTACCGCCAATAATGACTCCGCCTACATTGACGGGACGGGTCTGGTGTCTCAAGAACATGATTTCTCCCCCATAACGCCAAAGCTCCACCCCTTCGCTCCCGCCAGTGAAGCGGGATAAGCGGAAGAAAGGTGGAGACGATGGCATGTATTGTTAAAGAAGCGTTACGCGCTTTCCTCTTGTTTCTTGTCTTTCTTAACGTTCAATTCCGGCAGAGCCTTCTCTTGAACTACCTGCTCGGTAATGACACAATCCTTGATGTCATCGCGAGAAGGTACTTCGTACATCACGTCAAGCATAATGCTCTCGATGATGGCACGCAGGCCGCGGGCACCAGTATTGCGTTTGATAGCTTCCTTCGCGATCGCTTCAAGCGCTTGTGGCTCGAACTTCAACGCAACGTTATCCATCTCCAGCAATTTGATGTATTGCTTCGTGAGTGCATTCTTCGGTTCGGACAAAATCCGTACCAAAGTCTTCTCATCCAGCGGCTCTAGAGTCGAGATGACCGGCAAACGGCCTACGAACTCAGGAATCAGACCGAATTTGAGCAAGTCTTCCGGCAATACCATGGACAGGTATTCTCCAGGTTTCAGATCTTTTTGACCTTCAGCTGCAGCGTTGAAGCCGATGACTTTTTTGCCGATACGGCGCTTGATCATTTGCTCCAGGCCATCAAAGGCACCACCAACGATGAACAGGATGTTCGTAGTGTCGATTTGGATGAATTCTTGATGTGGATGCTTGCGTCCGCCTTGCGGTGGAACAGAAGCTACTGTGCCTTCAAGAATTTTCAGCAGGGCCTGCTGTACACCTTCACCCGAAACGTCACGGGTAATGGACGGATTCTCGGATTTACGTGCCACTTTATCAATTTCATCAATATAGATAATACCGCGTTCGGCTTTTTCCACATCATAATCGGCCGCCTGGATCAGCTTCAGGAGAATATTCTCCACGTCCTCACCAACATAACCGGCTTCTGTTAAAGAAGTCGCATCGGCGATAGCAAAAGGTACGTTAAGAATCTTCGCCATAGTCTGTGCCAAGAGGGTCTTACCGGAACCTGTCGGACCAAGCAATAGAATATTACTCTTCGTCAGCTCGACATCTTCCACCTTGCTCTGACTGTTCACACGTTTATAGTGGTTGTATACCGCTACCGACAGGGATTTCTTAGCTTGCTCCTGACCGATAACATATTGATCAAGAATATCGCGAATTTCCTTCGGTTTCGGAATATCCTTCAGATCCAGCTCTTCCTCATGACCGAGCTCTTCTTCCACGATTTCCGTGCACAGCTCGATACATTCGTCGCATATATAAACGCCAGGTCCGGCTACTAGTTTGCGTACCTGTTCTTGCGATTTACCGCAAAAAGAACATTTCAATTGTCCTTTTTCATCATTAAACTTAAACATCTAACCACCCCTTTAAGATTTGATCGGTGAAGTGAGGACCTGGTCAATAAGCCCGTATTCCTTTGCTTCTTCCGCGCTCATGAAGTTATCGCGGTCGGTATCCCGTTCGATTTTTTCAAGGGGCTGACCTGTGCGATCTACATAAATTTGATTCAGCTTCTGTCTGGTCTTAAGAATCCAGTCTGTGTGAATCCAGATATCGGAAGCCTGGCCTTGAACGCCGCCCAGCGGTTGGTGAATCATAACCTCGCTGTTAGCAAGCGCAAAACGTTTACCCGGCGCACCTGCCGTCAAGAGCAGCGACCCCATACTTGCGGCCATGCCCACACAAATCGTTGAAACATCCGGTTTGATGTGCTGCATCGTATCATATATACCCATGCCGGCTGTTACAGAACCACCGGGTGAATTGATGTACAGGTGTATGTCTTTTTCGGGGTCATCCGCAGCCAGAAACAGCAACTGGGCGATAACCAGATTGGCGACATCATCGTCAATCGCATTGCTCAGGAAAATGATGCGGTCCTTAAGCAACCTGGAATAGATATCGTATGAGCGTTCGCCCCGACTTGTAGATTCCACAACCATTGGTACCAGACTCATGTCACCAACCTCTTTTCTCTGTATAGATTAGTCTTTCCGTTTCAGAAATATTTTAACACGTTCAAGGCGCGATGTCATTTTTTCACTGCCGTGGTCCATTACAATGCTTAAGTGTATGACATTACCTCGCAATTATATCCGTATTGACAGGGTTTCATAACCGCATCCCGAAGCTTCTGAGAATTATAATCTCTGACAGGCAGTGAAAAACATGTCATATGTAAAAAATAAGGCACGTAGCTAAATATACGTGCCTTATCTTCTGTGTATGAAGGCCTGCTAACAGGCCATTATAGGTAGATCAGTCCGCGCAGGAATTACTCAGCGCTTTTATCTTCAGCTGCTTCTTCAGTAGCTTCTACTTCTACGCTGCTCTCAACAAGCAAATCAATGGTTTTGCGCAGGGAGAGCTCTTCGCTCAAGCTGCCCAGGGAACCGTTCGCTGCAAGAATGCTGCGGATTTCCTCAGGAGTACGTTTGAAGGATTCAGCCATAGTAGCCAGCTCTTGGTTAACTTCTTCTTCGGACACTTCAATGTTCTCTTGCTTCGCGATAACTTCCAGAACCAGGTTGTTGCGAACGCGTTTTTCAGCATCGCCCTTCATTTGGTTTTGCAGGTCTTCACGAGTTTGGCCGGAGAAGCTCAGGAACATGTCCATGTTCATTCCTTGTTGACGAAGACGGTTGTCGAAATCGCGAACCATGTTCTCAACTTCGCTAGCGATCATCGCATCTGGAATTTCAACTTCAGCGTTAGCTGCAGCTTTATCAACAACAGCGTTCTCACGAGCGCCTTTCAGTTCATCCGCTTTACGGGATTCTAGTTGTTTCTTCAGGTCTGCTTTGTACTCATCCAATGTATCGAATTCACTTACATCTTTAGCGAACTCATCATCCAGAGCTGGAAGCTGTTTGCGTTTGATTTCGTGCAGCTTCACTTTGAATACAGCAGCTTTACCTGCAAGGTTCTCAGCATGGTAAGCTTCAGGGAAAGTTACTTCAACATCTTTGAAGTCTCCAGTGCCCATGCCTACAACTTGCTCTTCAAAACCTGGAATGAAGGAATTGCTTCCCAGTTCCAAGGAATGACGCTCAGCTTGTCCGCCTTCGAATTGTACGCCATCAACAGAACCGTCGAAATCAATCACGGCGATGTCGCCCAGAGCTGCTGTTTCGTCTTCAACGACAACCAGCTCGGCATGACGCTCTTGCAGACGAGTCAATTCTGCATTCAGCTCATCTTCTGTAACTTCAGCTTTTTGAGCTGGAACTTCCAGACCTTTATATTGACCAAGGACTACTTCTGGTTTCACAGTGATTTTCGCTTTGAAAATGAAGGATTGACCTTTAGCGAATTGCTCGATGTCCACTTCAGGACGGTCTACAGGGAAGATATCGGTTTGTTCAACCGCTTCACCGTATGCTTCAGGAAGAAGGATGTCAATTGCATCCTGGTACAGGCTTTCTACGCCAAAACGGGATTCGAAAATCGGCCGTGGCACTTTACCTTTACGGAATCCAGGCACGTTTGCCTTCTTTACTACTTTATTAAAAGCTTTGTCGAGTGCTGCAGCTACACGGTCTGCTCCGACTTCGACTTCAAGAACGCCAAGGTTCTTCTCTATCTTTTCCCAAGTTGCTTTCATGTTATACTTTCCCCTCCAAAAATAGGTTCACAAGTTTACTCAAATATTCACGCAGTTCACGCACAGAATAACCATTATATTATATACAACATCACTTCATTTATCAAGTAGAGAAGTCTTTACAAATCCTTTCAGAGTGCGGTACGCTCCTTCAAATTGAAAGCGCATGCTGTCTGTGATCCCGTACATGGCCCGGGTTTCCTCTTCCTGCCTAGCGCCGTTCAGGCTCTCGGAGACCATCTGGTGCAGCGCCCCGGCCCATATGTCCAGCATGGCGTACTCGCCTTCCAGCAGCGTCCGGTAATCTCTGGAGCCATAGATAGACATCACAAACTGTCCCCAGAGCTCCTGGGCAAAATAATACAGCGTAGGCTCATGTACCTCGGCCTGCTCAGCCACTCGTTCCAGGACCTGACTTATCTGCGGCGGGAATTCCTCGTTCTGTAGCGGCACACTCTCGATCTCGACTACGGCCGTCTCCTGGCCCCGGACCAGATGGATGCTTCCCTGGGCGCCACGCCGGCGCAGCGTCTGCAGCGTGCGGAATTGCAGGAGTGGATGGACATTGTTCTGCTGAAGCCAATGACTCAGTGCCTCATCGATTCCTTCTCCTTCCAGATAGGAGAGCTGTTCCAGCGCCAGAATTGTCGATTCGGACAGTGGTTCTTCCATAATTTTTCTCAGTAACTTGATAGGGTAATCAGCATCTTCCTCCAGCTTGGATCTCGCCAGCACCCGGGCCATATCCTCTTCCTGGAGCTCTTCCTCTTCTTGCCGGGAACTGTTGTCCGATTCTCCGCTGCCGGAGGCATAAGGAAAAGCGGCCACCAGCCAGTCGAGCAGGGACTGCCATTCCTCATAGTGCCGCTCTTCCTGTCCCTGGCACTGCAGCAAAAACCGCAGCAGCTCCATTGCTTCCCCGTAACGCTCACTCTCCAGCATGACTGTCAGCTGAATCTGGTAATAATCCAGCGTGCGCGGAAATAACACGATATTGTCTTTGGCAGGGGAATTTGATTGTTTAATGAGGGCACCTCCTTTTTTTCAAAACGATATCTTGGTTGATTATAGCATATCCTTGGCCACGTTTAAAAAAACCGCTTGAAAAACACTCTTATGTATGATAACATAATTTTTGCTTGCTTTTCACTCATTAGACGTGTCCCGGTAGCTCAGCTGGATAGAGCATGCGCCTTCTAAGCGCACGGTCGGGGGTTCGAATCCCTTCCGGGACGTCATGCAGAAGCCTTCCTTTACGGAAGGCTTTTTTGCGTTCTCATTCAGAAAACCGACAAAAAATGCCCGGGTTGCCCCGGGCATTACCAGTAGATCTGCTATTGTAGCAACGTTGTACTAACCGCTTAAAACAGCAGGTCTTGTGAGTAATTCTCACCTTCCAGAATATCGTACTCCACAAGCCGATAATCCTCTAAAAGCGCCTTCTGCTTCTCATTCAAATCCTTAATAGGATCGGAAGAACCGATGAGCACACTTTTACTCAGGCCCGGAATCTCTGCCTGCACCTCTCGCAGAAGCTTATAGAATACCGGCATCTCCTGACCCGACAACTGAAATACCGTGGGCCCGATGAACGCTGGGCTCATCGTCCCCGCCGATTCTTTTCCAATATCAAAATTAGCCAAATAGATTAGCTTCGTCTCATGCTTCAACCTCGGATCGTTGTCCCATCCCGCCTGGGTGTAAATATCAGCCGACAGCGCCGGCAGGTGATCGCCCCAGAAAGCAACGATTGTCGGACGCTGGATTGTCTTTAGCTCCTTGGCCAGATAAGCCACCGCCTCATCCGTCAGCTTCGTGTCATGGACATAAGTCTCCAGTTCGTCCTTCCAAGCCGGCTGTGTGCCGCCTACACTAATGGTATTCTCTCCATTTAATCCTTTAATAAAGGGAAAGTGATTCTGCATGGTTACAAGATGCAGGAAGGTCGGCTGCTTGGCTGCCTTCAACTTATCCACGGCCTCCTGAACGGCAGACATATCGGAAATATAGCCGTTTGGCGTGATCCGCTCTGAGTTCTCCATTTCCTTCTCACTGGTGAATTCGTCGAAGCCCAGGATCGGATAGACCCGGTTTCGATTATAGAAGGTATCGTCAAAAGGGTGAACGGCAAGCGCCTGATAGCCTCTGTCCTTGAGTATGCTAACAATGGAAGGCATCCCTGACATTTTGACAATCTTCTGTTGATAGGGAATCGAGCCGTCTTTAAGAAAATACATCGACAGGCCGGTCAGCGCCTCAAATTCGACATTGGCTGTGTTCCCGCCAAACTCTGGCGAGAGCAGGTAACCGGACGGTGTGTTCTGCCCCTCCTGATGAATGTACGCCAGCGGATCTTCACTGAAGGTAAAGCCCGGCAAACGGGTCACATCAAAGAACGCTTCGTCCATCATGTACATGATGTTAGGGCGCTCCGCCAGCGCAGCAGTCTTATCTTTATCAGCCGGTAAGGCACCATATTTCTTAGCAATCCGGGCAATAGACTCCTGACTGTAGTCATCCGGCTTCTCGATCAGCTTTTGCTTGAGATTGCCCGTGAAGGCAAACACAAAACCGTTCTGGCTATAATTGACCTTCTGGTTCCAGTAAATATTCTGGTACTGAATAGAGGTCGCCAGTGCATGCTGACCACTAACCATCCAGATAAATCCGGCGATCATAGCAGCGGAGAGAACCGTGAAGGCTGCGCGCAGTGAGAAGCGAATCTTCACTTTAGGCAGCTTCCAGATTAAATAAACTGCTACGACTAGCAGGACGACTGCCAGTACCACCGCGAGCGGGGAGATCATCCCTGATGTGATTTTGCTCATCTCACGAGCGTTTTTAAGCTGCATTAAGTCCCAGGGGAACAGCGGCTCCCCAGTCGTGGACAGCTTCTTGTAATCCGCTATGCCAATCAGGAGGCAACCTGCGAACGCCAGTAGCGTTCCGGCATAAATATTAGGGATGATTACAGCAAAGCAGAGCAAAACAAAGAAAAAGAATAAGCTACCAAATATATAAAGCCAGTAATATTGAGAAATCCAGGCCAAAGCACTGCCGGGATTCATTCCGAGCGAAGCGGTCTGCATGAAGAAATTAAGCAGAAATCCGCCGAGCAGAAGCAGTAAAAGTAGCATATTCAGTCCTTTGGAAGACGTAAAACGGCGCATACATATCCTCCTCTATCTTTTCTAAACGAACAGTATACGCCATTTTGATTAAATAAACCTTAAATTTGCAACTGCGCTTCTGTGACGGGGACTTCTCCACTCTTCCGCAGAACGCCGAATTCCTTGCGAACCATCCACGCCGTCCACAGTACGACAATGGCATCAATCGCCAGCGTCCCCCAATACACCCCGGAAACTCCCATGATTCTTGGCAGCACAAGCATCACCGGAACGTAGAACACGAGCTGTCTGGCAATCCCGATGATCGCTGCCGGTTT
The DNA here is from genome assembly GCF_042883835.1 of Paenibacillus sp. NPDC058177. Taxonomy (NCBI): domain Bacteria; kingdom Bacillati; phylum Bacillota; class Bacilli; order Caryophanales; family Paenibacillaceae; genus Paenibacillus; species Paenibacillus sp. NPDC058177. Next base: position 67,563 of record NZ_JBHVVB010000006.1, read on the forward strand.
TCCTTTATCAATAGACGGGAAGAAGGTCATCGCCATAAAAATCATCGACAATAGCGGCAGGACCGCCATGTTGATTCGGAAATACATCAGCTCCGGCCCGCTAAAGGTCTGATCAGGTAGCATAAGCCCCAGAATCATCTGCGGATTCCACATGGCGATTATCCAGAATGGCAGGGTCAGCACCATGGAAGCTAATGTGAATATTTTGTAGGATTGAATGACTCGCTCGTATTTCTCAGCCCCGAAGTTAATTCCAATGACCGGCTGGAGCGCACGCATAAGACCGAAGATCGGTGTGAGTAAGAACGTGAACACCCGGAAAACAACTCCGTAGAAGGCCACATCGGCAATGGTACCGTATTTGGACAGAGCATTGAACACAATTACAGCCTGTACCAGGTTCATAAAATTCATAATGAAGGAGGACATGCCCAGATTGAAAATGGATTTTAGCGTGGCTCTATCCCGATAAATCGCAAAGGCTTTGGTCTTGAAAGAAGACCATCCTCTGCCGAAATAAATCCAGCCCAGCAGTGTATAGACGAACATACCGATATTGGTTGCCCAGGCGGCACCCTCCACCCCAAGCTGCAGGACGGCCACCAGCAAATAATTGCATAGAACATCCGCCACCAAGCCAATGCCCATCACTACTGCCGCAGATTTCATCTTGCCCTCAGCTCTGACAATCATATTCGCGGCCAAACCGTAGATCCAGAAGAAAGACCCCCAGACGGTAATTCTGAAGTAGCTGTTACCCAGCGTCAGCGTTTGCCCCTCTCCCCCCATAATTGACACCAATTGGGTAGAAAATAATAGGCCCAGCACCATGTAGACTACGGTCACAATGACCGTCAGGTAATTCACATTACCCATCAATCGCTGCTGGGTGTGCTGATCCTGCCTTCCAATGGCAATGCTCAGCGCCGCACCCGCCCCAACTCCGATCAGGGAGCCTAACCCCAGGCTGATCTGAGTCAATGGGTAAGCTACGGAAACACCAGCTAAGGCTGTCTCGCCTACATAGCGGCCCACAAATACAGCGGCGATCACCGCGTTTAACCCGTACAACACCATGGCGATGATAGCTGGCCAGGAGAGCCGGTACATTATTTTCCACAGATTCTCGTTCAAGATTAGAAGCTTCTGCTTCTCTTTCCCATCTGTGGTTTGTTGTATCGTTGACATAGAAGGAAACCTCTTTCTTTAAAAGGATAGAAATCGTGATTCTGAGCCAGACTTAAAGCCCTTCTCGACTTCTATATAAGTTTAGAAGGTAAAGAGTGCCCTTCACTACCCGTAGACGGAGTCTTATAACCCGAAAAAGGATTATTGTATCTCTACTAAAGCGCAACGCAAAAAGCCGCCCCCAGGCAGTATGAAAACTACCGGAGACAGCTTTAGATTGAGGTAATAAGTTATAGCACTATTGAATAGAAGTCTTCACTTCAACTGGGATCAGCGTCCCTGACGGCGGTTGTTCAGCCACAGCGGGAAGCGGAAGGCCAGGTTGATGAGCAGGACGACAATAACCAGCACAGCTGCTGACCGGTCAGCAATCTGACGTGCATCCTCGACGATCGCTTCGGATTGGACGTACCACAAGTGCACCGCTAGCGTCTCGCCCGGCGAGAACAGGTTAAAGTCCCACATTTCGCCCGAGGTACTCAGACCGGCAGTCAGGATAATAACCGCAGACTCCCCGAAGGCACGACCGGCAACGAGACAGATACCTGTCACGATAGACCGCAGAGCAACCGGGAGCACGACCGTACGAATGACATGGTATTTGGTCATACCCAGTGCATAGCCCGCTTCACGGATATCGCCAGGAACGGCACGTACCGCTTCTTCTGTAACACGAGCCAGCATCGGCAAGTTCAACAGCGCCAAGCTGACGCCCCCGCCCAAAATCGTAAGTCCAATACCGAAGTATTCAGCGAAGATCGCTAGACCGAGCATACCGAATACAATGGAAGGAACCGAGGACAAGGCTTCTACACAAATCCGCAATCCACCGGTAAACTTGTTATCCGGCGCGTATTCTGCCATGTAAATCCCTGCACCCAGTCCAATTGGAACCGAGATGATAAGTGAGATGAACAGAATATAGAAAGAGTTGAATAGTACAGGACCAATACCGCCGCCAACATCCATTTCCTCTGGCTGCTTAATCAGGAAGTCCAGACTCAGGGATGGCAAGCCTTTGCTCATAATCGAGATCAGCAGCCAGAAGATCAGCAACAGAATCAAGCCGCCCAGCGCATAAAATCCGTATGTAGCCAATTTATCGCGCCGCTGAGCCCGCGCCGTATGGCGTGTCCGTGTGAAGCTGGTCATGCTGCATCCCTCCGCTTTCTTCCGAGAATCCGAATGATCAGAATCAGCACGAACGAGATCACGAGCAGCAAGAAGGCCATCATGTGCAGCGCATAGTTCCAGGTCGAGTCAAATTCCACATTAGAAATTTGCATTACGATGTTACTTGTCAGCACCGATGAAGGTGTGAACAGTGTTTTGGCCAATTGGGCCGTATTCCCGATAACCATAACCACAGCCATTGTCTCACCAACAGCACGGGTCATCCCGAGAATGACCGCAGAAATAATCCCCCGGCCTGCCGCAGGCAGGACTACGCGCATGATCACTTGCAGACGGGTAGAGCCGAGAGCATAAGCTGCATCACGGTATTTGCGCGGCACAGCCACAATGGCATCATCGCTGATCCGGCAAATGGTTGGTAGCACCATCAAAGACAGGACAAGTGCCGCGGCCAGTATTCCGTCACCGAGACCCTGACCACTAACGTCACGCAGGAAGGGAAGCAATACGGTAAGGCCCAGATATCCATAAACAATGGAAGGAATCCCAACCAGCAGGTCAAGCACTGGGCGAATAAAGGTCTTCAGCCAGTTCGGGGCGATCTCGGCAATAAGCACCGCCATCCCTACCGAAACGGGAACTGCGATGACCATCGTAAGCGCAGTTAGCGAAAGTGTATTCACAATAAAAGCGGCTGCCCCGAAAGCATCCTCTTCCGGACTCCAATTAAAAGAGAAGAAGAAGTCAGCCAATGAGACCTGGCCGAACATTAGCATCGCCGTTTTGCCGATAAATAAGATAACCATGCCCAGTACAAAGCAAAGCGCCAGAATACTGAACAAAAAATAATACCGGAATATTGAATTGCTTAGCAAATGCCTGCCATGACGTTTTGCATTAGCGCTGACCTTAACTGAGCTTTGTTTCAGCCTGGATTCCAGGTTGTGGACTGGTGCCCCCATACGTTCCCTCCTGTAAGCGGCCAGCCCCCGCTGATTCTCCAGGAGCTGGCCGCTGTTACCGTTCAATATAATCTTTGGATATTACTATTATTTCATCGAAGCGATTGGAATAAATTTAAGCTTTTTCAGGGAACCTTGTTGGAACTTCTTGCTTTGTACGTAATCGATGAATTCTTTAGTTGCGCCAGTAGGTTGACCTTTAGTCATGAAGTAACCGTAAGCCCAAATCTTGTAAGAGCCATTGATTACGTTATCTGTAGTAGCTTCAACGCCGTTGAATTTAACAGCCTTCACATCGCCACTTACATACACCAAGTCAATGTAACCGATAGCGTTAGGAGTAGTTGCTACTGCTGTTTTCATGTCACCGCTGGAACCTGTTTCTTTGTAGTTCTTTTCTTTCTTCACGATGTCGCCACCAGCCAAAGCTTTAGCTTGATAGTTAACGCGTGTACCGGAACCGAACGCACGAGTGATTACAACGATATCAGCATCCGAACCGCCAACTTCTTTCCAGTTCGTGATTTTACCGGAGAAAATACCTTTAAGTTGATCAGTAGTCAGGTTGTCTACACCGACATTTTTGTTAACGATTGTAGCAAATGGGATAACTGCTACTTTGTTAGCTACTTGGCCGTCAAAAGCTTTGAAGCCTGGAACGTCAATGCTGGCATCCCAGTCGCAAGCGCCGATGTCAGCGATGCCTTTTTTTACAGCTTGCGGTCCAGTAACGGAACCTTTACCGGAAGCAGCGATTTTCACTTTAGGGTGCAGTTTTTGGAATTCCTTAGCTGCTTGCAGCGTTAGTGGAAGCAATGCTGTGGAACCATTAACCGTAATTTTACCGGAAAGATTGCTGGCTGCAGAAGCAATTCCTGCAAAAGCTGTTGTTACAGCAAGAACTGCTGTAAGTGCAGTTACTGTGAATTTTTTAAAAACTTTCATGAATTATTTCTCCTCTCGGCTACTCGCCGTTAAATTAGTAAGGACTATGAAGTGCAAGCGAATTAATATTATTTAGTCAGTTCGAGAGCCTTGCCACCTTTGATGACAACCACTTTACCATCGCTGATGATTGCCAGCTTGCTGCCATCTTTAGATACAGCCACTTCAGATACATCTTCTGTGGAACGGTACAATTCAGTTTTCGCTCCGCTAGCATTGATAGAGTACACCACTGTAGCGCCATCAGCTGTCGTACCGGATACCACCAGACCATCGTTCACACTGCTTACCCATGTAGGTTCAACATCAAGAGCGATGTTCGTACTAGTTCCGTCTGCTTTCACACTCTTCAGTGTGTTCGCAGCCTTACCGTCAGCATCTGCACTCAGGTAAGCTACATTGCCATCAGCAAGAATTTCAGGGTACAGCTTGTTGTCTGCGGAAGTAGTAAGTGCAACAGGCTTAGCGTCTTTCACAGTCAGATCCAGCTTATACAGCTGCTCTCCCGCTTTGCTGAAGTCTACTGTAAGAGAATCTTCTGTGCTGTCAGCGTCATTCTTGGCTACACCAGTCAGGTTAACGATGTACGCAACACTCTTCTCGTCAGCAGACACGCGCAGCTCGGATTTGTTCTCGACTTTATCAGCAAGCACAGTAGCTACAGTTCCCGATTCCACGGAGATTGAAGCAATCTTCTCCTGCTTGTCCCCTTGGATAAAGTAAATTTTCTTACCGTCTTTAGACCAGATCAGATCAGTCTTTACACTGTTGTCTGTACCCAGTGCTTTAATGGCTCCACTGTTCAGGTCGATCAGACGAAGTTGGCCAGTCTCATCATTGAAAGCGCCCCAACGTTGATCTGCGGATACAGCGAAATCTACTGCGCTGTCATCGGTAGAGAACAATTGGTAGTTACCTTGATCCCCACCAAACTTAAGAAGTTGAGTAGTCTCGGCATCACTATGGTTAGCGATAACGGTACCGTCTGCTGCCCAGTGAAGTGTATCGAATAGACCTTCAGGACGAGCAAAGCTTAGGATAGAAGTACTTTCAGCATCCAGCTCACCGCCCAAGGATACAACAAGCTTGGTCAATTCTACATAAGTGCTGTTCTTGTATGTTACAGGCGCAATGGTGAATGATTGTGCTTCACCATCTACTTGGAAGCTCTTGGAGCCTGGTTTGATTTGAAGGGTATGTAGGCCTTTGCTGTCGTTCAGCTCAATGCCGCTTGCGCTAGCTGCTACGTGAGCTCCGATCTCGCCGGCTACTTGGCTAAGTGCATAAAGTTTATAGCCGCCGCTGTCAATAGTATTGAATGTCACTGGCGTGCCGTTTACAGTCCATGTAGCGGTACCTTCCTTGACTTTTACCGGCCCGGAGACTGCTGCACTTACTGTTCCTGTCTTACTACCACCTGCACTGGCAGCTAATGCGCTCCCTGCCCCTGCGGTTACTAGAAGTGCCGAAGCCAAGGTTGCGCTTATCCATTTACTGTTTTTCAATTAGATTCACCCTTTTCCTATAGGTAACTGCTAATGTTATTTTCGTCTACAATTGTCAATGGCGTTGCAGAGGAATGTTTTGGAATTATTAATTTGGGCATATTTTGGTAGTTTTTTGTTAAGAGAGTGTAAAAACCCGCAAAATGAGTCTATTAGTCCCGTTTCATTAGTGGATATAGCTTATAAAAAATAGACCACAGCGCCTTCCGCTGGGTCTATTTGCACAGTAATAGTTACTGGAGAGCCCTCCCTTTTACCTGGAGATTGCTGCTGTCAACAATTCGGGAAGTATACTCTGGCGCTGAGGCGCTAATGAACATCATGATCTGCGGTCAGTTCCCCATAGAATTATGTCGAACCGGCAGGAATTTACTGGAGTCCCACCGAATGTATAGAACGCTAAGCCGTCAGACACCGGTTAAAGCATAATACATTGGGGGAAGAAAATTTATGAAAAGATTGGTCGTAATCCTAACTGCCCTACTGCTCGTTGTCGGGCTGGGCAGCCCTGCGGGAACAGGGAAAGCCGCTGCGGCTGCGGCACCAGCTTATAACGAAATCTCTACGTTTGTGGACGGCAAGCTGATTATCTCAACTGCCAAATCGGTCTTGGTCAATTCATCAGCATATGTACCTGTAAAGCTACTGGATCAAATTCCGGGAATCAGCATGACCAAGACAGCTACAGGCATCAGTGTGAGCGGCGCCAAAGGTGCCACTACACTAAACAAGGACAACTCCGTCCTGTACAACAATTCCAACTATGTTGCTTTCAAGACATTGCTGAACATCGGCGCGATTGATGGCAAGTACGCCTCCAGCGCCTACTCACTGTTCATCTGGAGCGGGGATGAAGGCAAGGCGAAGAGCAATGCCACACTGACAGCGCTCAGCAAGCTTCCAAGAAACTTTGGCAGCGTTGTAGGCAAGAAGGTCTATGTCTACGGTTTTCCAGGTACGCATTGGATTACTGACGTCCAGTATGATGGAAGCTCCTCGATTGAGTATTCAATGCTCAAGGACGATGGCACAGCATGGACCCTTGATCAAGACATCTATGACGAGGCTATGATGTATACAGTGGAGTACCTGCAATACTTGAAAAAGACCTTTAATGGCACAGTGGCTTGGGTGCGGAATTCCCAGATCGAGGATAGCCCGTTCAAAAATATGGAGAAGGTCACGATAAAGAGCGTTCAGGCGGACAATGAAACTGGCGATGTTGACGTTGTCCTGCGCCGGGCCAGTGGTGAAGAAATCACCATTACTTTGGCGCCTGTAGGGGATCAAATCGGTAATATCAGCAGCACTTTCCTCTATAAAAGTCCTCGTACACTAACTAATAGCAGTGATAAAATGTGGGCAGCTATTGTTGCTGAAAAGGTAGTTGTCGGTATGACTTTCGATGAAGTTTACTTCTCATGGGGCGATCCAGACCGGACTAATGAATCTCTTGGATTGGTAGTATATGGTAATGTCTACCTGTACTTCTATAATGGAAAATTAAAGTCTATTTCTGAGTTATAGAGAACGTACTAAAATAGCGGAGATTCGGCAGTAAAGCCGGAACTCCGCTTTTTTTTGCGTAGCTCTTCTCGTAAAAATTATTGCTCATAAAGCTGACCATAACTACCGTTTGTCAAGACTTCGAATGAATGTAGTGACATTACCTAAACAACAGGCTCCTTGCGGGTTATTAACCTCACACCCACAACGATTAGCTTGAACTTGTTCTCGTATATGTACAATTGGATTCTGATTTACTTGAACAGCTGTTATTAAGCGTTCTCTAGTCCACCCAAAGCAGTAACAAACAGGCACATCCAACGCCTCGTCCTTTTGGAACACCGAGACTTTGATCATATCTTTGCCAAAGGTCTGCTCGTTACTAAAATAGACAACTTCGCAAAACGGATTAGTGCAAAAAGCGTAAGCCGATTCAGGGTGAATGGTTTCTAACGCTTTTGGTTGAAGCAACGCTTTGAGCGTAATCAATTGAATACCTTTGCCTTTTTGGTGACAAGCAGGGCATTGAGTAGGTGTTGTTGTTTTGGTGGATGATTGACAACAGCTATCCATTTTCCATCTCTCCTTATGCAGTTTTGAATATACCAACAAGTGTAGATCTCCGCTGATATGCGTTAATGTGCTGGATATGACAAACGCTCTTTTTGACATTATAGCATACGCCAATCCTTTGAATGCGCACGCTTGTTCTGTTAATATAGGACTAGATTTGTAACGGAACGTGAACAAACTGAGGTACAGAAGAAAGGAACAAAAGCATGGGATACAGTGTACCGGAACGGGTAATCCAGCTGCTGTGCGGCAAGTCCGTTCTAGAAGAAGGAGCCATCCTCTTCCATAGCAACAAGGTTCAATTAACCTGGGAAGAACAACAAGAGGATCGCGGCGGAATCGTCAGCCGGACAGCGTATGAGGCCATCGTACAGGGGCATCTCAGCTATGACGTCAAGGTTGCCGTGGACAGTGATGGAGACGTCAGGGCGGAGTGCAGTTGTCCGGCCTATTCACACGGCGGGCCTTTCTGCAAGCATATCGCTGCCGCACTGATTCATATCCACGATCTGGCGCATGCTGGTCATTCGGATCAGCGTTCCGGGGGCTCTGCCCTGCATCAGCAAAGGCAGTCGGATAGGGAAGACAGCAGGCTGACACCGCGCAATCTTCATCATTCCTCAGGAAGCCCTGCACAAGACAATCAATTGGTTAAAAGCATGCTGGACATGTTCGGGAATTCGCGCCTGCGCCCCCGCCCCAGCGGCGAGGGGAGCTATGTGGACACCAGAGATACGCTCGTTGTGGAATGGATAGTGAGACCCATGCTCTCTGGCTACGGCAGCGCTGAAATGCTGGGTATCGAGCTGAAGATAGGACCCAGGCGTTTATATATTGTGCAGAAGATCAGAACCTTCCTGGAAGCCGTTCATCGCGGGAAGAATTTTGAATTCTCGCGGCATTTTATTTATAATCCCTCGCAATACAGCTTTGTTCAAAAGGATAATGAGGTTATCCAGAAGCTCCTCCAGATCGTGCAAAGTGAGAAGGTCTACCGCGAGAGCATGGGGATTAATTCGCACTATGGGAATAGATCTAACGGGGAGCGGGAGCGGCTACTGCCTATTCCGCCTTATTTCTGGAAGGAACTGCAACCCTTGCTGGCATCGGCATCATCGGTCTACCTCCAGCAAGAGGATAGTCTATACGAAGGCGTGAATCTTTCGCAGGAAGCACCTCCACTGATGTTTCAACTGGATCAGGCGGGTAGCGGCGGCTACCGTCTGGAGGTTCAGGGACTGGACAACATCACGGTGTTGGAGGATTACAATTTGGTGCTATCCGCAGGCAGGCTGCTGGAACTACCCTCTCAAGAGTGCGGACGGCTCGCCGGGATCAAACGAATGCTTGGCGCTTCCCGCCAAGGTAGCCTAGGCATTGCGCCAGAGCAGATCGAGTCATTCATGGACAAGGTTATTCCTGGTCTCTTGAAGCTGGGTACAGTCACGGTCGCCGACTCCATCTCGGACAGAATTCTCCATAGCCCATTAAAAGCCCGGCTCTATCTGGATCGGATCAGGGACCGGCTGCTCGCCGGTCTGGAGTTCCAGTACGGGGATATCGTCCTGAATCCGCTGGAAGAACAGCGCAGCCGCGGGACAGACCTTATCCTTATGCGGGACGGCGAACGGGAAGCCCAGATCATGGAGCTGATGGAGAAAGCAGCTTTCGTCAGAACGGAGAGCAGCTTTCTCATGAGCAACGAAGATGACGAATTCGATTTTTTGCACCATACAGTTCCACTATTGGAGGATTTGCTGGATGTCTATGCAACCACCGCTGTTAAAGGGCGACTGCTTACAGGCAATCCACCTCCTAAGGTCAGCGTCCGCTGGAATGAAAAAACGGACTGGCTGGATTTCAAGTTCGATATGGGTGGCATTCCTGACGATGAGATCGCCACCCTTCTGAAGGCACTTCAAGAAAAGCGCCGGTATTACCGTCTTCCGGACGGGGCCTTGTTGCCACTGGACACCGAGGAGCTTCAGGAAATTATCACTTTTATGAACGAAGTGGGGATCAAGACTGGAGAGATTCAAGGCAAGGAGTTCTCGTTGCCTCTTCTTCAGGGGCTGCATCTCGGTTCAACCAATCATAAAGGTGATGCGGTCAAGCTCGACAAAAGCTTCCGCAAGCTGCTGGCCAATCTGCAAAATCCAGACAATCTGGATTTCCCGGTACCGGACAGCCTCATTCCTGTGCTGAGGGATTATCAGCAGCTCGGGTTCCAGTGGCTCAAGACACTGGCCCATTACCGATTCGGTGGTATTCTGGCCGATGATATGGGGCTTGGCAAAACACTGCAAAGCATCGCCTTCCTGCTCTCTGAACTGCCGGACATCAGGGACGGAGGACGTCCGGCGCTGATCGTCGCCCCCGCCTCACTAATCTACAACTGGCACAACGAGTTGAAGAAATTTGCACCGGAGATAAAGTCGGTCATCGCAGATGGCAGCCTGACGGAACGCAACCGTACGCTTAAGAACACTGCCGGAGCAGATGTGATCATCACTTCCTACCCGCTGCTGCGTAGGGATGTGAAGCTGTACAGCGGGCGATCCTTTCATACACTGATTCTCGACGAAGCACAATTCATCAAGAATGAAGTCACCCAGACGGCCCGGGCGGTTAGAAGTCTGGAGGCCCGCTATCGCTTCGCTTTGACTGGAACGCCTGTAGAAAATGCGCTGGAAGATCTATGGTCTATCTTTGGCGCTGTTTTTCCTGGATTATTCCCGGGGAATAAGAAGACTTTCCATGATTTGCCGAGAGAAGCAGTTGCTAAGCGGGTAAGACCATTCCTGCTGCGTCGCCTGAAGCGTGATGTATTGAAGGAACTGCCGGACAAGATTGAGTCTGTACAAGCATCCGAGCTGCTGCCAGACCAGAAGAAGCTGTATGTGGCTTACCTTGCCCGACTGCAAAAAGAAGCACTCAAGCATCTGGACAGCGACGGCTTCGGCGGATTTGGGGAACACCGGATCAAAATTCTGGCTGGACTGACACGACTTCGTCAGCTCTGCTGCCACCCTTCTCTGTTTATCGAGGGCTATCAAGGCAGCTCCGGCAAGTTCGAACAACTGCTTGAAATCATCGATGAATGCCGCAGCTCCGGTAAACGAATGCTAGTCTTCTCACAGTTCACAAGTATGCTGGATCTGATCGGTCGTGAGCTTGGGGTGCAAGGCATTCCCTATTTCTATCTCGATGGCCAAACGCCACCTGCCCAGCGGACCCAGCTATGCCGCCGCTTCAACGAAGGGGAAGGAGACCTGTTCCTGATCTCGCTAAAAGCAGGCGGCACCGGACTGAACCTGACCGGAGCGGATACAGTCATCCTCTATGATCTCTGGTGGAACCCCGCTGTAGAGCAGCAGGCCGCCGACCGTGCTCACCGCATCGGGCAGAAGAATGTAGTACAGGTAATCCGGCTCGTTGCTCAAGGTACCGTAGAGGACAAGATGTACGAATTGCAGCAAAAGAAGAAGAATTTGATCAATGAAGTCATTAAGCCCGGACAAGAGAGCTTGTCCGCACTAACTGAACAGGATATCCGGGAAATTCTGCGGATTTGATGCAATATTAATCAACAGGACAGCCTGTCAGATAAAAGAAGAGAGAATTGACAATCCCCCTACGGCGATTACCCCGTCGAGGGATTGTCATTTTATTTTTCATTTCCAATACCAGTTCCCGTGCTATAAGCAGGACCCAGAAGTGTCTTAAAATACTTTCGGTTATAGCGCATGCTTGGATGGGACGGGGCATATTTTAAGGCCAACTCATTATGTGTATTCGCCTGCAGGTGCTCCCCTATCCGGTCATAGCACAGACAGAGCTGCAGATGCGGCAGCCAGGTTGAATAAGCCCGGTTGGTGAAGCCCATATTCTCTGCTTGCTCTGGCAGTTCGACCGCCTGTTGGTACCAGTAAATAGCTTCCTTGCATTGGTTTTTTTCTAGGAAAAAAGCACCGATCCGGCAGCAGAATTCCGCACGGGGAGCGTCGTACTGCAAAGTTTTGCAGAGCGCCTGGAACTCTTTTTCCTTATCACCCAATTGTCCATAACACTCAGCTAATTTGAGGCAGGCCTGAATGTTGTCCTCGACCCATCCCTCTGCTGTATTCAGAAACTTGTTATAGTACTCCACAGCTTCCTGATGCAAGCTATGATCGCGAAGCTCATTGGCGTAATAATACAAGTCGCGAGGGGAGAATTGTTCTCCCTGTTCTGCTCTTTTGCGATAAATGCGCAGATTGCGGTCCGTATGCTCTTTATCCTTTTGATGCGTGATGCACACTTCGCTGTGATGAATGTTCCCGCCGACCGCAAGGTATTCATGCACGGGTCCAATCCACTGAAAGTTGCTGTCCCGCCTAACCAGCCGGTTGCGCCGCAAGCTCGAGGTCACATTCCCATCTCGGTCAAACGCCAAATTATAGGGCATGGTTACGCTGTGAAAATGGGGGAGCAACGTCTTTTTTAGCTCTTTAAAAAGAGTCTGATCCTTTTTGGAAATCGTATCATCGGCATCCAACCACAGAATATATTCTTGCGTCGCCTGCTTGAAAGCATAGTTTCTTGCTGCAGCAAAGTGGTCAATCCATTCAAAATCATAAATCTTGGCTCCGAAACTTTGTGCTACTTCCTTTGTCTTGTCCGTGGAACCTGTATCCACAATAATAATCTCATCGGCGATTCCCTTAATCGTTGAAAGACAGCGGAAGAGTCCCTCCTCCTCATTACGCACGATCATGCATAGACTTATTGAAACCATAGATATCTCCTTTCTTGAATGGTGCATAGGGACAAAAACAAGCAGGGGCTTGTAACAAGCCCTTGCTTGTTTAAGATTTTGAACCGAACCAGATGAAGATTAGCTGATAGCGACACCGGCACTCGCGTAACCGGCAACCGTAGTGGCCACATCAAGCCCTGCCGTTACCGATGAGGAGAAGACCAGGATCAAACGGTCTCCCTGATTGACCGGAATCGAAAGGCCAGTAGTTGTTCCGCTGCTGATGGTGCCGAGTGCCAAAACACCTGTGAGCGCAGGAGCCAGTGTTACAACTGCTCCTGGCACTGCTGTAAAGCTATTGTTAGGCGCTGTCGAACGGAACAGTCGGGCAGTAATAGTGAGCGTGCTGCCTAACAAGCTTAGCGCAGCTGTTGTACTGAAGAAAGCAGCCATTGAGGTAATGGTACCCGCACGTGGAACGGAGAACGCTTCGTTGACCAAGAGCCCTGCACCGCCGGTAAGATCAATCGTACCACCGGCAATCGTCAGACCTATGGAGTTCGTACCAAAGCCAATCAAGCTCGAGGTGTTCAGCAGACCACCCAGTACTGTAGTCAACGTAGTTGGAAGGCCTGAAGCATAAGGAATGATCGCACTGGAACCTGCGGTTCCTGTGGCACCAGTGGCTCCGGTGTCACCTGTTGCACCTGTGGCTCCGGTCGCACCCGTTGCTCCTGTTGCTCCGGTTGCACCCGTTGCTCCAGTTGCTCCTGTTGCTCCTGTTGCTCCTGTTGCTCCTGTTGCTCCAGTTGCACCAGTCACTCCAGCTGCTCCTGTCGCACCTGTGTCACCTGTTGCACCAGTCACTCCAGCTGCTCCTGTTGCTCCTGTTGCTCCTGTTGCTCCTGTTGCTCCTGTTGCTCCTGTCACACCTGCGTCACCTGTTGCACCAGTCACTCCAGCCGCGCCTGTTGCTCCTGTCGCACCTGCGTCACCTGTTGCACCGGTCGCTCCAGCTGCTCCTGTTGCTCCTGTCGCACCTGCGTCACCTGTTGCACCAGTCACTCCAGCTGCTCCTGTTGCTCCTGTCGCACCTGCGTCACCTGTTGCACCGGTCGCTCCTGCTGCTCCTGTTGCTCCTGTCGCACCTGTGTCACCTGTTGCTCCGGTCACTCCAGCTGCTCCTGTTGCTCCTGTCGCACCTGCGTCACCTGTTGCACCAGTCACTCCTGCTGCTCCTGTTGCTCCTGTCGCACCTGCGTCACCTGTTGCACCGGTCGCTCCTGCTGCTCCTGTCGCACCTGCGTCACCTGTTGCTCCTGTCGCACCTGTGTCACCTGTTGCACCAGTCACTCCAGCTGCTCCTGTTGCTCCAGTCGCACCTGTGTCACCCGTTGCACCTGTCACTCCAGCCGCTCCCGTTGCACCAGTCGCTCCAGCTGCTCCCGTTGCTCCTGTCGCACCAGTATCACCTGTTGCTCCTGTCGCACCTGTGTCACCCGTTGCTCCTGTCACTCCAGCCGCTCCTGTTGCTCCTGTCGCACCTGCGTCACCTGTTGCACCAGTCACTCCAGCTGCTCCTGTTGCTCCTGTCACACCTGCGTCACCTGTTGCACCAGTCACTCCAGCCGCGCCTGTTGCTCCTGTCGCACCTGCGTCACCTGTTGCACCGGTCGCTCCAGCTGCTCCTGTTGCTCCTGTCGCACCTGCGTCACCTGTTGCACCAGTCACTCCAGCTGCTCCTGTTGCTCCGGTCGCACCTGCGTCACCTGTTGCACCGGTCGCTCCTGCTGCTCCTGTTGCTCCTGTCGCACCTGTGTCACCTGTTGCTCCGGTCACTCCAGCTGCTCCTGTTGCTCCTGTCGCACCTGCGTCACCTGTTGCACCAGTCACTCCAGCCGCTCCTGTCGCACCTGTGTCACCCGTTGCACCTGTCACTCCAGCTGCTCCTGTTGCTCCTGTCACTCCAGCTGCTCCTGTTGCTCCTGTCGCACCTGCGTCACCTGTTGCACCAGTCACTCCAGCCGCTCCCGTTGCACCAGTCGCACCTGCGTCACCTGTTGCACCGGTCGCTCCTGCTGCTCCTGTCGCACCTGCGTCACCTGTTGCTCCTGTCGCACCTGCGTCACCTGTTGCTCCTGTCGCACCTGTGTCACCTGTTGCTCCTGTCACTCCAGCTGCTCCTGTTGCTCCTGTCGCACCTGCGTCACCTGTTGCTCCTGTCACTCCAGCTGCTCCCGTTGCTCCTGTCGCACCTGCGTCACCTGTTGCTCCTGTCACTCCAGCTGCTCCCGTTGCTCCTGTCGCACCTGCGTCACCTGTTGCACCAGTCGCTCCAGCTGCTCCTGTCGCACCTGCGTCACCTGTTGCACCAGTCACTCCAGCCGCTCCTGTTGCTCCTGTCGCACCTGTGTCACCCGTTGCACCTGTCACTCCAGCCGCTCCCGTTGCACCAGTCGCACCTGCGTCACCTGTTGCACCGGTCACTCCAGCCGCTCCTGTTGCTCCTGTCGCACCTGCGTCACCTGTTGCACCAGTCACTCCAGCCGCTCCTGTTGCTCCTGTCGCACCTGCGTCACCTGTGGCTCCAGTCACTCCAGCCGCTCCTGTTGCTCCTGTTGCACCTGCGTCACCTGTTGCACCAGTCACTCCAGCCGCTCCTGTTGCTCCTGTCGCACCTGCGTCACCTGTGGCTCCAGTTGCTCCTGTCGCACCTGCGTCACCTGTTGCACCAGTCACTCCAGCCGCTCCTGTTGCTCCTGTCGCACCTGCGTCACCTGTGGCTCCAGTTGCTCCTGTTGCTCCTGTAGCACCTGCGTCACCTGTGGCTCCAGTCACTCCAGTCGCTCCTGTCGCGCCTGCGTCACCTGTTGCACCGGTCGCTCCCGCTGCTCCAGTTGCTCCTGTCGCACCTGTGTCACCTGTCGCTCCTGTTGGACCTGTCGCACCAGCGTCACCTGTCGCTCCTGTTGCTCCTGTCGCACCTGCGTCACCTGTTGCTCCAGTCGCTCCAGCTGCTCCTGTTGCTCCTGTCGCACCTGCGTCACCTGTTGCACCGGTCGCTCCAGCTGCTCCCGTGGCTCCTGTCGCACCTGCGTCACCTGTTGCACCGGTCACCCCAGCCGCGCCAGTTGCTCCTGTCGCACCTGCGTCACCTGTTGCACCAGTCACTCCAGCCGCTCCCGTTGCACCAGTCGCACCTGCGTCACCTGTTGCACCAGTCACTCCAGCCGCGCCAGTTGCTCCTGTCGCACCTGCGTCACCTGTGGCTCCAGTTGCTCCTGTCGCACCAGTGTCACCTGTCGCTCCTGTTGGACCTGTCCCACCAGTGTCTCCTGTCGCTCCTGTTGGACCTGTCGCACCAGCGTCACCTGTCGCTCCTGTTGGACCTGTCCCACCAGTGTCTCCTGTCGCTCCTGTTGGACCTGTTGGACCTGTCCCACCAGTGTCTCCTGCCGCTCCAGTTGCTCCTGTCGCTCCTGCGTCACCTGTGGCTCCAGTTGCTCCTGTCGCACCTACGTCACCTGTAGCTCCTGTTGCTCCTGTCGCACCAGTGTCACCTGTGGCTCCTGTTACTCCGGTTGCTCCAGGTGCTCCTTGTGCTCCCGTTGCACCAGTTTCACCTGTCGCACCTGTCGCACCAGTTTCACCGGTTATACCATATGGCTCTCTCAATAATTCAGAGGAGACAAGACGGTGTGCGGTTACTAGTTGCCCTTCGGCATCAACACCCCATACCGAGATTTGGACAGGATCGTCGTCCGGCGGATCAGCCGGTGTTTCAAAAAGAAACTCGAAACCGTCAAAGTCAGCAAAATATTCTCTTGTAATGACCTGGTTCGGGGATACCGACAGTACTTCACAGACATACTCCGTTCTTACTCCGTTCAGATAATAACCGTAAATCTCAACGGAAGCGGTAGTCTCTGAACTGCGGTTATCGATTTTAACAATAACGTGTTGAGTCGGTCTTACTCCGCTCACCGGCGATACCGCATTCTCTATCGGCCCTGTGGATAAAAAGCTCATTGCATCAACTCCTTTTAATATAGATTTAGTAGCTGCGACACTATCATTATCACTAGCATTTATAAATCAGTGCCTCAACATAGTAATATTCGATATTGTTACTGTCGGTGTGGACGTACATAACAATGCTTTCTGATATAGAGAAAGATTTAATTTCAGGGCCGTTAATAAGAAAAGGAGAATGACTATTGCTTTCTTGGGAAATTTGGGTATACTTAGACAAATTAATATGACAATCGATGATCGGGAGAGTAATTATGGGATTCCAGCCCTCAGCGAGCCGGGTAAGTGAAAGCCGGTGCGGAACTTATAATGAAGCGCACCCGTGAGATGGACTTCTGAACATAACAGTAGGAAGTCCCGGCAGAAGGCCGTTAACCTGTGAGGTGGCTGGACCGAAGGTCCGGCAACAAGAGTGGTACCGCGAGCGCTAACAGCCCTCGTCTCTTTTTTAGAGACGAGGGCTGTTTTTTTATATCTAAAAGGAGGAGTTTTCATGTTAAGTAGCATCATCAGAGAAAGCTTGAATCAAAGTGTACATAGTGTATGCGATACGCTGGGTGTGGCCTACTCCAGTGGTCCCATCCCTATCCAACAGCCTGCCAGTTTGGAGCATGGCGATTATTCCACCAGCATTGCCCTGCAGTTAGCCAAAACTTTGCGCAAGGCGCCTATGGTCATTGCTGAACTTATTGCAGCTGAACTTGAGCAGCACGGTAACACCGCAGGTTTGTTCAGCAAAGTGGAGGTTGCCGCTCCCGGTTTTATTAATCTATCGATTCACTGGCCGGAATGGGCGAAGCATTCGTTCGAACTGCCGACGTCATCAGGAGAGAAAGTAGTGGTCGAGCATACTTCCATTAATCCCAATAAGGCCGCACATATCGGCCATCTCCGCAACTCCTGTATCGGGGATACCTTGGTGCGCATACTGAGAAGAACAGGGAAACAGGTCGAGGTCCATAACTATGTAGATGATCTTGGTAACCAGCTCGCCGATACGGTGGTAGGATTACAGAACATTCCGCTGGAAGGGGATTATGTCCGCTTCGGGGATTATTGTTGGGATGTCTATTCTCAAGTGAACAAAGCGTATGCTCTTGAGCCTGAGATGATAGCAAAACGGTCAGACACCCTGCATGCCTTGGAAGAAGGTCGGGGAAATACAGCCTGGCTGGGTAATCTCGTCGCCGAGCGGATCGTGCGGGAGCATGTAGAAGAGATGAAAGGCTTCGGCATTGAGTATGATCTGCTCGTCTGGGAAAGCAGCATTGTCAGAGAAGGTTTCTGGGCAGCTGCATTTGACCGGCTGTCACAGACTCCGGCTTTTGTTCAAGAAACTGAAGGCAAGCTTGCAGGATGTTGGGTGCTTAAGCAGAACAGCGGAGAGACGCCAACGGGAGACGCAGAGAGTGACGAATACCATGCTGACAAAGTACTGGTGCGCTCCAACGGAATTTTAACCTATACCGCTAAAGATATTGCCTATCATCTGTGGAAATTCGGACTATTGGAAAAAGACTTCTCCTACAGCGAATTTTCCGCTGGTTTATGGACGACGGGCATGACTGGCCACACCCTGCCTTATGGCAAAGCAGATGCCGTCATCAATGTCATAGATAACCGGCAGGAATATCCTCAGCAGATGGTGAAGCAGGCGCTGCAGGTGCTCGGCTACAACGAGCAGGCCGATAAGTTACATCATGTAAGCTATGGCGTAGTTTCACTAAGCCCGGCTTCCGCAGCCGAACTGGGTATTGATGTCTCTGACGGCAAAAGCTCTTATGCCATGTCGGGCCGTCAAGGCATTGGCGTGAAGGTTGCAGACCTGATCACCCTCATGGAGGATACGATCCAGAAGAGCCGTTCCGATAAAAGCGGGCTGTCCAGCCGTATCATAGCTCATGCCGCCATCCGGTATTACCTGCTGCGCTTTAATCTTGGCACCGAGATTGTCTTCGACTTCAGGCAGGCTACTGAAATATCCGGCAATACCGGCGTTTATCTGATGTACACCTTTGCCCGGGCAGGAAGTGTGCTTAGCAAAGCTGAAGCGGCTGGGATGCTGCCAGAACCGGGAGTTCCAGTTCCATTCCCGAGCTCACCAGAAGCTGCGGAAGCAGCATTACTGAGACATCTGAGCGCTTGGATGGATACCCTCCAAGAGGCTGGACAGGGTCTAGCGCCGAACCTGATCTGTACCTATGCCCACACCCTGGCTACCCTGTTCAATAACTTCTATTCGCTCTGCCCGATCCTGAAGGGAGAAGCAGACAGCATGAGATTCCGGGTCTGGCTAACCGGCAAGTTCCAGACCACACTGGGCGATGCCCTGAACGTGTTGGGTCTTCCCGCGCCAAACCGGATGTAGAAAGTTCAAAGGTTAGAAACAGAATAGTCCTTCCAGCAATAACCTGAAAAAGTCTCTGGGGCGTTAGTATAACGTGACCACAGAGACTTTTTTAACTTACTATATTAAGAGAAACTAAGATTCAAACAGAAGATCGGGCGTTATTCTAAGATACTGTTAATTATTCCGGTTTCCATGCAGTAGCTGATGAAGTTAGGCTTTAGGACGCAAACCTCTTCTCCCTTTACCAGTCGTCTTAACAATGAAAAATGTTCTACTTCCCAATTTAAGCGCATTTTCGTACCTTATTTTTCTTAAATATAGGCGAAAGAAGAAAATAAGGGCATTTTTGTAGCTTATTATTCGAAAAAGCATCCTGAACGGGGTATTCTGGAAGATTTAAGGTACAATATTGCACTTAATTCCCACTAAGCCTGAGTTGCAGAGTATTTAAGGTACAAAAATGCCGTTAATTACACTCTACGAATAACTTCTAGACTTTGTTTGTTATTTTAATGCGTTCTATATATTCTAACCAGAATCTGATAATACATATGCTTGGCTGTTCGCCGTAGAATTAGAAATAAATGCTGAGCCAGCAGTTTTTCCGCACCGCGTGCGCCTCCCGGCGCGCGGTGCGTGGCCCAAGGTGGTGGTCAACCTCCAGCTGCTCAAGACAAAGATTGCTCAGGACAGCGGAACATATAACCGAGTCCCCATAAGGTCTGAATGAACTCAATTCCTTCCGGGTAATGGAAAGTCAGCTTTTCACGCAATCGCTTGATATGGGTATCGACTGTGCGCCTATCGTATATATCCTTCGCGGGCGACTTCCATACTTCTCTCAGCAATTCTTCTCTAGAGAACACTTTTTCCGGATTGGTAACTAGAAGATACAGCAGGTCGTACTCCTTGCGCGTCAAGTGAATTTCATTTCCTTGTACCCGTATACGGCGGGCACTGGGCTCTATCCGAATTCCCGCAATCAAAATTTCCCCACTTGATGAATCATTAACTTGAGAAATGCAGGCTCCGGTCATGCGACCAACAATACTTTGGATACGTAATAGAACCTCTCTTGGACTAAACGGCTTGACGACATAATCATCAGCGCCCGCCTGAAAGCCCTCAATGCGGTCTCCTTCTTCGGCGCGTGCAGACAAAATAACAACAGGAACGTCCCCGCTATGTTTAACGTATCTGCAGATTTCCAGCCCGCTGATATCCGGCAGCTCGCAATCCAGCACGATCAAATCGAAATTTCCATGCACATAATATTTTCGAATCGCTTGAACACCGCTATCAGCTTCCTCCACAATGAAGCTCTCTTTCTCGAGATAGTTTCTCAGCAATGTCCGTACCCGATTATCTCCATCTATTAACAGAATTCTTTTATTCAAAAAATGAGTCAGGTCATTCACCTCCGAAGCTCTTCATCGACACAGCGAAACTTTATGCCCGATCTTCTCCAACCATCTGCCGCTCAATTCCCTTCATCTCATAGAAGTAACCTTTTTGCTCCATCAGCTCTGAGTAGGAACCTCTTTCTACAATCCTCCCCTGATCCACCACTACGATTTGATCCATTTGGTCCAGACCGATAAGACGATGGCAAATCAACAGAAGGGTATCTTCAGCCGCCTGCTCATAAATATGCCCGAAAACACGCTGTTCTGTGACATAATCCAGAGACGAAGTAGGTTCATCCAATATCCACAGTTTTCCTTTCCGAAGCATTACTCGTGCAATAGCCAAACGCTGTTTCTCTCCGTCGGACAAGTTCTCACCATTCTCGTATACCACATCATTTAACGATTTATTTGGAAGCCCGGCCTTACCCAGAGTCTCAGTCAACACTTCATCAGAATAATCTTCGCCTTGGAGCAGCAGGTTCTCTCTAATGGTTCCCCGGAAAAAATGATTATGTTGTAAAACTACATTTGCTGCGGCCCAAATGCTGGTTTCGTTCAGATCTTCGAGCAACATATCATTTATCCTGATTTCCCCTTCAGTTGGTTTACGCAGCCCCAGCAGCAGATCAACAATCGTTGATTTTCCGGAGCCGCTCGGCCCGACAATTGCCGTCTTGGAGCCTGGCGGAAGTTCCAGCGAAATATTCTTTAACGCAGGACGCCATTCCCCTTCATATTGAAACGCAACATCTGATAGCTTAACCGAGACACCTTGTTGAACAGAGAGCATTCCACCTGAAGGTGAAGATTCCTCATTAGCGGCCTTAACCGTTTCAGTAAGCCGATTGGCAGCATGTTCACTATCCTGCTTGTATGCAGGCAGTGTAGCCATTGCCGCAGCTTCTTCAAATACGGTGAGTGAAGCCATGACCAGCATGGCAAGAAACACGCCAGCCAGTTGACCCTTCATAATCAGACTAGCACCAAGCACCAGTACGCCCCAGGAAATTAAAAACGTAACAAAGGTATGCAGGGATTGGCCTAGGAGCAAATGACCCGCTTCTCGCCGTTGCCCGGCCGCTAAATCTGCTGAAATATCCTGAAGCTGTTGTTCCCGCTGCTTCAATTGACCATATACTTTTAATTCACGAAAACCATACAGAACCTCGGTAAACTCTGTTGACAGTGCTGCTCTCTGCCCGCGCACATGACCCACTATTTTTCGCTGGCCGATTAGAACTATGGCAGGAACAACAAAGGCTATGACGAGCATCCCAAGCACGAATAACGCTGCAATCCAGATGGAGAATACCGATGTAAACAGGATCGTTGCCAAAAAAACCATCACGACAATAACCGGCGGATAGGCAACACGTAAAAAATAAAACTGTAGGCTCTCCACATCCCCAACGATCTGGGCAAGCAGGTCTCCGCTGCGCTTTTTATTCAATACACCTGGTGTTAAGGGAATAAGCTTGGCAAAAAAGGTTGTCCGCAACCGGCTTAGCATGGAGAATGTCGCGCGATGGGAATACAGGCGCTCTCCATAACGGCTCCCCGCACGGAGCAAACCCAGCATTTTAACCAGCGAGGTCAATACAATCAAGGTATACAGGGGCGGCATGAATACAGTCTGGGAGATCAGATAGCCGCTTGTAGAAAAAAGAAACACTCCGGCAATGCCTGCAATAAATCCGCCGAGAATGGCAATAACAATATCTTTTCGCTCCTGTATCATCGCTTTGGACAGAATAGCCAGATCGTTCATGCCAATCCCCCTTCTCTTTGAACATGGATCATCTCGGCATACTGAGGTAGAGTCTTCAGAAGCTCGTCATGCCGGCCCGAACCTACTAATACGCCATTATCCATAAATAGAATGTTGTCAGCATGCTGTATGGTATATAGCCGATGCGCCACCGTGATCATTGTCGCCCTTTGGGCCAGTGTACTTAAGGACTTTTGCAGAATACGCTCCGTGTACAGATCCAAACCAACTGTCGGTTCATCGAACAGGATCAGAGACGGCCGCTTCAGAAAGGCACGCGCCAGAGCCAGACGCTGCTGCTCACCCCCGGACAATCCTCTCCCGCCTTCACCAACCAAGGTATCATAGCCATGCTCCAACTGGGCGGCGAGGTCAGCAAGCCCAGCCTCTGATGCTGCCTGCTCGATTTCTGCTCTGGTCACATTCCGGCCCGTACCTATGGCAATATTCTCAGCGAGTGTACCGGCAAAAATATACGGGTGCTGCGTAATATAGCTCATTCGTTCGAACCACTCGGATTCTGCAAATTGCGAATTCAGATTACCGTTCACCAGAACCTCACCGGAATCTGGTCTGAGTAGGCCGGCAATAAGATGAAGCAGAGTCGTTTTACCTGAGCCGCTTTTGCCCACAATCGCCACGTTCTGGCCTTGTCCAATCGTTATAGATGGTGTGTGAAGTTCAAACGAATCGGGAAGATAGCGGAAAGTAACGTTATCCAGTTTGATGGATGGAGGCATGACAATGGTATCCAAATGGAATTCAGCATTCCTTGTTCCTTCCTCTTCTTCTTTCGGTCCCTGACTTTCTCCATTCGTTTCAACTATCATCTGTTCAACCTTCCGGATCGCGCCCATGCTTGTGCGTCCGCTATGAAAGGCTGTTCCTGTATTTTTGAAAAGACTATAGTATTCAGGAACAAGAAGCAGGATCAAAAAGGCTGTATGAAAAGTAATCGATTTATAAATAAGCAATTGGATAGCCAGCTCCAGGGCAACAATACCAATGCTTAGCATCACGATGGTCTCCAGCATAAATGTGTTCGTAAACGCAATTCTCAAAATACTCATCGTCGCATCCCGGTACCCCATACTGCTGCGTTCAATTTCTTGCTGCTGGCGCCGGGCCTGCCCGAATATTTTCAACGTCACCAGTCCTCGAACCGCGTTGAGAAACGTACCTGAGAACTCGGCGAGCTGGGCATATTTCTCCTCAGATTTATTCTTGGTCTTTAGTCCCGCCAGAATCATGAATAGAGGGATAAAAGGCGCTGTGCACAACATGATAAAGCCGGAATTGGCATGCTGGGTAAACACAACTATTAAAATAAGCACCGGAATCATAGAAACTTCGATCATACGGGGCATATATTGGCTGAAATAGCTGTCAGCCTCATCCACGGCATCCAGTGCAATACTCACCTTCTCCCCTGCTTGTCCACGAATAGCAGAAGGAATGGAGGCGTGAATCATATTCTGCAGCAGCGCTGCCCGCATATTTCTTTTCGCGGTAGCAGCCATGTTCAATCCGATCCTTCCGTTTCCATAGGATAAAAGACTCCGTGCAGCCATAACAGCCAACAGCATTCCTAGCAGAGCAACCACTGATGAAAGTGTTTCTCCTTGGACAAAGATCCGTTGAACGGCATTCGCTAACAGTGCAGCCTGGCCCACAATAGCTATCCCAAGCCCTAGAGAGAGAACTGCGAGGATAGCGAGGCGATTCCTTTGCACAGACATTTGCTGAGATATCAGACTTGTTTTCCTCTTCACGTTCCTTCCCCTCCTTTAATGTTTCCCCTTTACATAATCCGCATCAAAGAGGAAAAGTCTGAACACTAGAATAAGTGAAGGGATCAGCAGACATAGCCCTCCGACAAAGACAATAATTAAGGCGAGACCCATAGCCGGCGAAGTGGCACTGTTCTGGATCGTAATGTAAGGATCAATGATATAGGGGTACTGCCCAATACCGTATGCAAAGAAAGCGCTGAAGAATTGTAACATGACACATATAAATGCCAATCCGTAGCGGCGCCCATTGTACAGCAGCCACATTGCCGTCATAAAGAATCCAACGGAAATCGCCAGCAGCCACCATAGATCCATCATGTTTTGAAAATGACGCGAATTGTGCTGGCCAAGGTATATAAAAGCAGTCAGTGCAATAACAATGGTCGGTGTACTCCAAAACAGAGCATAGCTCCGCATCAGCTTCAAGGCACCGGTATCCTCCGCACGGGAGGCATAAAAGGTCAAAAATGCACTGCTGATGAACAAGACAGAAACAATGGCCAGTCCAACGATGCTCCAGGATAACGGGCTTGAAAATAACGCCCAGTAATCAAGCGCAACACTGCCCTGCTCTTTTACAATAAATCCGCCCTCAGATAAGGTGAGCGCTACCGATAAGGAGGCCGGAATAAGCAAGCCGGAAGCTCCGTATAGAAATAAATACACGATGCTGCTCTTGGCCCCATAGTTCTCAAAAGCATAAAATGATCCGCGAATCGCAAGCAGAATCACAGCAATGCTTCCCGGAACAAGCAACGCAGAACCGTAGTAGTAGGCCGTATCAGGGAAAAAACCGACCATACCAATATAGAAAAAGATAAAGAAGACATTCGTAATCTCCCAGACAGGGGATAAATAACGTGAAATCAGACGATTAATCAAATGGTCCTGCTTGGTCAGGCGAGCATAGAAAGCAAAGAAGCCTGCGCCAAAATCAATAGAAGCTACTATTAAATAGCCGTACAAGAACAGCCAGAGCACCGAGATGCCAATCAATTCATAATTCATTACGCGTGCTCCCCTTCTTCTGTAGTGAGATTGCGCTTATCCTTCGCCCACTTTTCCATCTCGACTTCTGCCGGATTATTGTTAAATAAGCGTCTTAACACAAGAACACACATAATCCCCAGTACGATGTAAAGAAGCAGGAAGAAGAAAAATAAAATCCGCACATTAGGGGAAGAGGTTGCTGCTTCATCTACACGCATATATCCCCTGATGATCCAGGGCTGCCGCCCCATCTCAGCATAGAACCAGCCTAATTCGACGCCCATAAAAGCGAGCAGTGCACCCAGGACGATGATTCGAAGCAGCCACTTGTTGAACTCATTACGCTTTTTCCAGAATACAAAGAGGAAATAAAGCAGGGAAATAGCAAGTAGTGCAAATCCAATTCCAGCCATCGCATCAAAGAAGTAATGAATGAGCAGCGGAGGCCATTCCTCTTTGGGGATTTGATCAAGTCCTGTGACTGTTGCATTAAAGTCTCCAAAAGCCAGGAAGCTGAGAATTTTCGGGAGATGGAGTGCACCTATGACTTCATGCTCAGCGTTAAGGAAGCCGAGTAAAATCAAATCTGCGCCCTTTTCCGTTTTAAAATGCCATTCCCCGGCAGCGAGCTTTTCCGGCTGATGCTCAGCCAAAAATTTAGCCGAGACATCCCCTGCCAACGTATTGAGCAAGCTGAACAGCAAAACTACCCCCATCATAAGTTTCAAGGCTTTATTGTGGTAAGGCGTAACGCCTTTTCTCAGCATGGTTATAGCTGCAACACCGGCCAAGAGGGCGGCTCCTGTCAAATAAGCGGAGCTTAATACATGAAACACCTTGGAGAAGGTTGCAGCATTCAGCATGGCCTGTAACGGATTAACGGCCGTGAATTGCCCGGCATTCATTACAAAGCCTTGAGGCTGATTCATAAATCCGTTGACCGTCGTGATAAACACCGCAGACATCCCGGCTCCCAAGACAATAGGTATCATCAGCAGACAATGAATATACGGATTTTTGAACCGATCCCATGTATACAAATAGATTCCTAGAAAAATAGCTTCAAAAAAGAACGCAAACACTTCTAAAAATAACGGAAGCGCGATGACATTGCCCGCCATTTTCATAAAATTAGGCCATACTAAAGCTAGCTGTAATGAAATTGCGGTGCCTGTCACAACACCGACTGCTACGGAAATTACAAATCCTCGTGACCACCTCTTGGCCATCAGTGTATAGTGAGGATCTTGTTTGCGGACACCGATGAACTCGGCAATGGCAATCATCAGCGGTATACCGACGCCAAGTGTTGCGAAAATAGCATGAAACCCCAGGGTCATCCCTGTAACCAGCTTACTCCAAAATACCGTATCTACTCCCATAGGCTAATGCCTCCTCTCAAGCTCTGTTCGAATTATAAATATCAGAATTATGCTACTCAGCGTCTCCGTTCTATTTCATTCATAAACCCTTTTTTGAACTCGTAATGAACTAATAGAGATTTTTTTCACAAGATAGACAAAAAGCTTCCCTGCATCCCGTATTACGATTCCTGATATTTAAAATTATTATATCTTCGGTTTGAAGCAATTCAATTAAGGTCACGACTTCGTCTTTAAACGTTCAAGAAAGGATCAACTCTTTCCGACAACTACGTGAACATCATAAAAATAACCCGAACGAGCTATTGATGGATCCTTCAGAGCACCCTCAAATTCTGATTAACCCAATGTCATCCCCGGCTTCAGCGGCAAGAACATGATTCGTAAGGCATATTTGTAGCACGCCTCCCAATTAGAACCTTTATACAATCCGGACGGCTGGAAATCCCGATCTTATCGCAGAGACTTTGGATAATATATATGAAAAGCAAGATCGATTCGAAGATGTATTCCCAACAAACTTTGATCTAACTTAGTTTTCTAATTTATATAGATGAACAAAAAAGAGGCAATTCCGGCTGGTCAGCCAGGAATCGCCTCTTTTTTAGTTATATATAAGTCAAACAAAAGAAATTAACAAAAGCGAAGCTGAGCGAACAGGGACGTTTGGAACTACAGGCACATAGCTCTCGCCTGGATGCTTTTCATAGGAGAGCTAGCACCGGTTCATAGACTGTCTGTCGACAGATTTCAACCACTAGAAGCGCTATATTTCCCTTCACCAGTCGTCTTTACAGTGAAAAGAGGGCTCCCTCCCCAACTAACAGCATTTTTGCACCTTATTTTTCTTCAATATAGGTAAATGAGGGAAATAAGGTCATAATTGTATCTTATTTTTCGAAAAAGCACACTAGATGGGCTATTTTAGAAAATTTAAGGTACAATATTGCACTTAATTCCCACTCCCCCCTAGCTGTAGATGATTTAAGGTACGAAAATGCCGTTAATCGCACTATAGCATGCTTTTTACAGGTAGATCTCTACGACATTGCCCTCAGCTTTGCTGAACTGGTCATAGTCTTTACGATCGATGCGGACACCGCCGCTGCGGTAGCGGTTGTGGTTGTCTTTGGTAGCAACATCGTTGCCGTTCACGGTAACTCGCGAAATATCTCCACCTGTCAGATGATAGATGAAGTCCACTTTGGCTCCAGCGTATTCAAAAGTAAACTTCATGCCGTCAAGTGACTCCGGCAGGATCGGATCTAGGATCAGATCCCCGCCTTCTTGGCGAATACCAAGGGCGTTGGAGATCAGCTGGTTCATATAGATCCCAGGACCGCTGGAATAAATTCTCCAGCCGCCTTTTACCGGAACCTCACCGGTACGCAGCTTGTCAAAGCCTTCTTGCGCTTCGTAACGAGTATTGAATTTACCGTCCGAGCTGCTGAAGTAAGAATTCGCTTGGCGCAATTCAGCATTTGGTACTACATCACGGATACCAATCGGGTTGATGGCAGCCAGTCCACTCCAGACCTGATCATTCTTGCCCAGCTTAGCCATCGCTTCCACGTAACGGATATGTGCATGCACATATTGAAGTCCGATTTCGCGGCCGAAGTTCGAAGCCTGTTCTGCACGTTTGAAGTGCTTACTAACTCCGCCGACATATTGAGCCGGACGGTTCATCAACCGCACGCCGTCAGGACAGAACAATTTATCCTGAATCACCGCATAATGCGCTTCAGCCTGTTCAGGCGTCAACAATTCACTGATCATGCTGCGAGTCATCGGCAGGAGACGATATTGAATCCCTGTTTCGGTGTCACTAGGATGCACCATCAGCTTCACTTGTTCCGGGTCTTCCATGTAGAGGAAGCCAGGGATAACTTCGGATTGCAGCATATGCGTGTTGAAATCTTCACGGATGCCTTCAGCCAACTTGCCAAGTTCCTGTGCAATACCTGCATCAACTGTCTCCAACACTTTGGAGAAGCGGTTCAGCGTCTGATAGGTCAGAGCAACCGTCCAGCTGCTCACCATGTATTGCTTGAGCTGCGGGTTCGCAGGCTGCAACGTATCATCCCAGTCCCCGTCGCCGTAGGAGGATAGATGGGTGTCATGCAGGAAATGGCTTTGGATATAACCGATTTCTTTGCGGGCATGATCCAGCAGGCTTTCAGTCTCCTGCGTGAAGTCGAAGCTATGCTTGCGGGTGTATGGAAGCTGCTCCTGCAGGATTCCATAATCACGAGTAACCGCCAGGTAATCTCCCAATACTTTGAGCGGCCAAACGATAATATCGCCATGGCTCTCTTCCTGTTGAATCTTCGTATACTTATCGAACATGAACCATTGCGGCCAGTTGCCATCATCCTCATATTGGTGAGCGAAGATGGTCAAGATGATCTCACGAACTTGCTCATACTTGTGCGTAGCCATGAAGTATTCAACAGGGCCTTGGCAGACGTCACGTGTTCCCCATGCCGCGCCGCCGTACTGCTCCAGACCATGCGGAACGGAATAGTGAACCAGCATATTATGCGTGTACCACCAAGCAAGCGCGTTTACTTTGAACAGTTCGCCTTCTTCTCCGTTTTTATTGCTCAGATGGAACCCGTTCATAACACCGGTATAGAATTCACGATAGGAAGCAATTTCTGTTTCCACTGTTGTTTGACGTTCAGGTAGAGCTTGTCCGTCCAGCAAACCTTGAATACTCAGGGTCCATTCTGCACTAGACGACAGTTCCAAAACAGCTAATGGTGCCTTCTCAGGAGCAACACCGCTAACCAGCTTGGACTCATCGGTCAACGACAGCTCAGCACCTTGCAATTGGAAACGGTACTGCAGCTCAGGATATACGTCAGAACTTAGCGATTCGCTGTCAGCCTGGAAGATGATGCTGCCATTCTCCTGCTTCACTTTGTAAGCCAGTTCATATTCGTTAACATTCATTGTAATCTGATTCGTTACCAAATAACGATAGGCTGTACCGCTCTCTGCCCGAACATTCAGCAACAGCTCAGGTTCATTCGCTGTCGTGTAGTTCGTAATGATGAAGACCTCATTCTCGGTCTTGTAATGCCAACGGGCATAGTTGAAGCCGATTTCGAACAGGGACGGCATAGTCAACAGTCTGTACTGCCCATCGATTTGTACATAAATCCGCTGACCTGATGTTTTAGCAATATTCAGCGCATTTCTAGGATTGGTCATCAGCTTGTTGAAATTCGTGTTGCCGATAACGACCTGAGAATTGAAAATCCCGTACATATAAGAAGTAGTTGTAATGACCTTATCGTTGAGGCGCGCGTTGTCGCCGCTCATCAGAATATGACCATGCGGACGTTCTACGAGCAGTTCTTTTTCCTTCAAGACTACATGCTCATAAGTATCCGTGAAGAAGGACAATAGGGTATCCCCCTCCCACTCTTCTTGATGACGAACCGGATACAAGGCATTGATTTCTTCCGTAGTCAACGACAGAGCAGCCAGCGGCGCTCCTAGCTCAGACGTTAAGGCAGGACGTTCAGCCACTGCTCCGCCTTGGACTTCGGCATCTTTTACCGTATTCCATGCGACAGTGATCTCATCTTCAAATTCCAGTCCAGTCACTGCATCCTGGTGATTCTCCTTGAACAAACCATAGAAGACAAAGCGGGCATTTCCGTCCAGCTTCACCCGTGCGGATTGCAGCGCCGTATAGGCAAACTCATATTGATATACTTCATTCGCCAGTTTCTCGCGGCTTAAAGATTCCGGTTCATTCGTCTCCTTATAGGACAGGCCGAAGAATTGGAATCCGTCCGTCGAGAATCCGGTCGCTCCGGTTAGAGAACCTTGCTGTAGATACGGGAATTTCCCGCCTTGCGGCTGGTTTTGTCTGGAGCAAACAACGTAACCTTTAGTGCTATCTTCGAATACCGCATGGTCAATATATTGCGACAAATAAGCTTCATTGCTGCGAACCGCGCCGATATCAGCAATACCGACATCCTGGCCGTACACCAGATCAACCTCAACATCGCTACCTGTCAGTTTTACATCCCAGAACCAGATACTGTCCGAACCCAAGGTGAAGACTACTTGATATTCCACATGTCCGGCTTTGCCTTCCCAAACTACACGGTTGCCGTCCTGACGAACCGTGCTGGAAGAACGGATGCCAAGTAATGGAAAAGCTTGAATACCCTCGTTACTGTGCAAACGCAGGTAGAGGTTGGACAGCGAGCCATCCAGCAAGTTTGATAAAAGCTGGTTGATCATCGTCCGTCCGTATGAAGCTTTAAATACATCCCCGCTATTCAGAAAAGTAAACGACAGTTCTCCAGTACTCAGGGAGATGTTAGTGTTGTTAGTTGTCATTCCTGATCACTCCTATCCTTTACGACAGCACATGCCGTATATTTTCTACTGCAGCCTTCTCCAGGCGGAAGCTGTGGCTTTTCACATCTCGGCTGTTTGGACCGACGAACAATTGGAATTGTCCCGGATCACTAACAAAGCTGAGATCACTATGGTGATAGCGAAGCTGTTCTTCTGTAAGTGTGAAGTGAACCTCTCTGCTCTCTCCAGGCAGGAGACTAACTTTGGCAAAGTCCTTCAGTTCCTTAACAGGTCTTACTACTTCGCCTGAAATATCTCTAATGTAAAGCTGAACAATGTCTTGGCCAGCAACAGTTCCGGTATTAGTGACAGTCACTGACACCTTAAGGGGCTGATCCTGGGACATGATCCCTGAGGATACGACCGGTTCGCTATAAGTAAAGGTTGTATAACTAAGACCATAGCCAAACGGCAGCAGTGGTTCATTCGGAATATCGAGATATTGCGAGACATAACGTCCATCCGCATCCGGCGAATCCACAGGACGACCTGTGTTGAAATGGTTATAGTATACCGGGATTTGCCCCACCGATACCGGGAAGGACATACTGAGCCGTCCTGAAGGATTCTCATCGCCGTAGAGCAAGCTTGTAATTGCCGCGCCTCCTTCACTGCCCGGGAACCAGGCTTCCAAGATGGCGTCTGCAGTCTCATACACACCGCCGAGATCCAGGGGACGGCCATTGAATAGCACGACAGCGATTGGCTTGTCTAGTGCCTTCAGGCGAAGCAGCAATTCTCTTTGCGCTTCCGGAAGACGGATATCGGCACGGCTGCCCGCTTCACCGCTCATTTCGGAGCTTTCCCCGAGTGCCAGCACGATAACATCTGCAGCCAGCGCAGCGGCTTCCGCCTCCTGCCATTGCTCTTCAGTCATAGTCTCTATCCCTGAGCCTTCAGCTACGGTTATATGATCCGCGCCAATCCGTGCGGTCATCGCTGTCTCCAGCTTCACGGCATCCTCCATGGAGCCCGTCCAGGACCATGGACCAAGAATGTCACCGCTGCGGGCGAATGGACCAATCAGGGCCACCTTCTGGTCTCCCGAGAGAGGTAACACCCCATCATTCTTCAAGAGCACACTGGATTTAACAGCCAGCTCACGTGCGGCTGTACGGTGCTCCTCACAGAACACTACCTCACGCTCAGCCTCTGGATCAGCAGCACGATAAGGATTCTCGAACAATCCCAGCTTCTGCTTCAGCTTCAGAATGCGCAGTACAGACTCATCAATCAGCTTCTCATCCACCAGGCCGTCCCGCACAAGAGCAGGCAATTGGTGTACATAACAAGCCGTCATCATTTCAATATCCACGCCGGCGCGTATAGCCTTCAGAGCTGCCTCGGCTTCATCCTCAGCAACACCATGCGGGATCAGTTCCTTCACTGCGCCCCAATCGGAGATCAGGATCCCGTCAAAGCCCCATTCTTCACGCAGCAGTTCGCGCAGCAGCTTCACATTTCCGCTGGCCGGAATCCCGTCAATGGTATTGAACGAGGTCATCACCATTTCACAGCCTTCATCCAGCGCCGCACGATAGGCCGGCAAATAATATTCACGCATATGGCGTTCAGACAAATCTACCGAATTGTAATCACGCCCAGCTTCAGAGAGTCCATAAGCGGCAAAATGCTTAATGCAAGCCGCCACACGGTCCTTATCTCCTGCCAGATCGCTACCCTGAAAGCCGCGCACAAACGCGCGGGCGAACAGACTATTCAGATGCGGGTCCTCTCCCGTGGACTCCATCACTCTTCCCCAACGCGGGTCACGCACCAGGTCAGCCATCGGCGCATAGGTCACATGTACACCTGAGACTGCAGCTTCCTTAGCAGCAACAGCTGCGCTCCGCTCCGCTTCTTCCAAATCCCAGGAACAGCCAATAGCTAGTGGCACCGGGAAAATAGTCTTGAAGCCGTGAACGATATCAGCCATCATCAGCAGCGGAATGCCCAGTCTGTTCTTACGCAGATGAGCTTTCTGCACGGCAATCACTTGCTCCGCCCCTGCCAGACCAAGCACAGAACCACTGCTCTCTATCATTTGATCCGTCATGCCCATTGCTTCCATCGGGCCAGTAATCTGCCCTCCGCTCTCCGCCCCTTCATAGAAGTTAGCGGCTAGCTGTTGTAATTGAGCAATCTTCTCCTCAAGTGTCATCTGATTTAACAAGATGACCAGTTGCCGATCGTCCATTTCAAATCCCCCGTTGTATGATTTCTATATATAATGTCTAATGGAAGAACCCGGGTGCAGCAATTCGCACCCGGGTTCTGTAGCGGTTCGGCCCGGGCGAGCCCGGGAAGACGGGAATCAACACTTTCCCGTCCGCACGATTAATTAAAGATACTAACCACGCTTGGTTCCTCCGCGCATGGGGCAGGAATTACTTTTTCAAGTTGTTCAATTCATCAAGAACAGGTTGTACAAGTGACATTTTGCTGTTAACCCAATCTTTCCAGTTCTTTTCAAGATCACCTGGTTGCAGAATCAGGTTCGTATATTCGGTAGCATAGTCGAAGGACGCCTGGTTCTTGGCTTTGGAATCATACAGCTGGAAATCCCAATCGTAATCAGCAAGTGATTTATCTTTCATTCCAAGTTCAGCTTTTTCCTTGAACAATTGCACTGAACGCTCACGGTATTCTTTCTTGATACCAGGATTCACGATACTGAAGTCATCCGCCAGGACATACAGTCCTTCAAAACGGTTTGGATATTTCTTATCCAGCGTTTGTCCTTCAGGAAGAAGGCTCACTAGCTCCTGATTGTCACCATACTTCCAGTCTTTTCCTTCAAAGCCCATGTTAACAATCAAGTTGCCTTCTTTGGCTGTTGTGTATTCCATGAAGTCCATGATGCGCTCGAATTTCTCTTTGCTGATGTTTGGCGAGAAGATTACAGCAGACCAGAAGTTAACTTGCTCCAGGTTGCGATATTTACCGTCATCACCAAGTACGATAGCGGTATGCACGACATCATCGCTGTTCAAGCCGAGGTTATCCTTCAGTCTTTGATCCATGTCTTTTCTGTAGGAAGCCAGACCTCCAAGACTAGTAATCCCGGATACACCGTTAACATTGAACTTTTGGTTGGCTTCACCATTCTTCCAAGTGTAGAACTCTGGGTGCAGCAGGCCTTCTTTATACGCTTGTTGCAGATCCTTTAAGCCTGTCAGCGTTTCTTGGTTGGCAGGTCCCCATTGGTATTTGCCATCCGCATCTTTGTAGAAGGCAGATTCCACACGGGAATGTGCGCTGTTAGCCATAATAATGTTGGTCAGTGCATCGTTGACATCATAGGAGATAGGAACCAGATTCGCCCCAACCTTGCCTGGATCTTTCTCTTTAAGCAGTCTTGCAAATTCCATCAGTTCACTTGTAGTGTAAGCATCCTTTATCGGGAAACCTACTGCCTTGGCCCAGTCGGAACGAAGGGCGATAACGCCAATTTGGTTCACAAGCGGATCAGCCGGCTTGTTCTCGTTGTATACCGGTCTTGGCAGAACATAAGTACCGCCGACCAATTCTTCCAGCTTGTCACCAAGTCCAGTCAGCTTGTAAGCTGCTGCTACGCTTGGCCAACGCTCTTTCCAGTTATCCGGAAGTTTGTACAGCAGACCTTGATCAATGTAATTAAGGGCATCCCCGTGAACATAGTTCCAGCTCGCTACGTCCGGCAGATCGCCAGAGTTGATCCACAGGCGCAGCTTCTCTGCCCAAGAATCCCACTCTACGTAGTTGTAATCCCATTTGATGTTGAATTTATCGGTAAAATATTTATGAAATTCGTTATCGAAATCAGAGTTCGCTGTCTTGATCGTGCTGGCAATGGAGATATTCAGATTATTTTTGTACCCATCTGTAGGATTTCCGTAATCGGAGTTGCCTGCTTCAGCTCCATTGTTACCCGAGTTCGAGCATGCTGCCAGCAAAACCATGGAAGTGCCCAATACAGCTGCCAAAATCGTTCTGACTGACTTTCTTTTGAATGTGTTCATGATAGACCTCCTGTTTTGTGTGACTATCTGTCTCTTGATGTTACTCATGTATAAACTAGGTCTTGATAGCCCCTGTTAATACCCCTTTAGCAAAATGCTTCTGTAGCAGCGGGAAGAAACACATGATCGGAACCATGGTTACGAATACCGCCGCCATTTTCATACCCATGGAGAAGGACTGCTTGCCGGCAGCACCTAAGCTGCTGGCATTAGCAGCGTTGACCTGCGCCTCCGTAATGATAGATCGCAGCACATTCTGCAATGGCATCTGGTCCGCTTTTCGCAGGAAGATCATTGCTTCATACCAGCCATTCCAGAAAGCTACACCATAGAACAGCGTGATTGTAGCTACGATTGGTGCCGACAATGGCAGTACGACTCTAAAGAGAATCTTCCATTCTCCAGCTCCGTCGATCCGTGCCGATTCCATCAAGGATTCAGGCAGGCCGCTAAAATAGTTGGACATCAGAATCAGGTTGAAGGCACTGAAGCTTCCCGCCAAAATGACGGACCATAGTGTACCTGTCAGGTGCAAGTCCTTCATGATGAGATAGAGCGGTACAATCCCGCCGTTGAAGATCATCGTGAACAGGACAAGCATGAAGATCAGTTTTTTACCTGGAAACTTGCTTCTGCTGAGGCCATAGCCCATGCTTGTCGTCAAGAACAAACTCAACGGCAGACCTAGTACAAGAATCTTCATTGTATTCAGATAACCTGTCCCGATGAGACCTTCCGCGAAGAGCGCTCTATACGACTCCAGTGTCGGGTGTTTCGGGAATAGCATCAATGGATTGTCGGCATATTCCTTTTGCGTGGAAAAGGAAATCATGATTACATTCCAAAATGGAATCAGGATGGCTAAGGCACCTACAGTCAGAATTGCGAAAATGACATAATCCATTGTCGTCATCTTCTGACTGCCTACCTTGGCCTTGGATTTCTTGCTCATTTGTTTAGCTCTCCTTTCTTACCGGAATAAACCGTCGCCGCCCATAAGCTTGGCAGCTCTGTCAGCCAGAAGCAGTAATATCATGTTGACAATCGAACGGAACAGACTGACTGCGGTGGAGAACGAGAAGTCCGTAGCGGACTGGAACGTAATCCGGTAGATGTACACATCCAGCACTTCCGAGACATTCTTAGTCGCCGCATTTGCCATATTGAAGATTTGGTCAAATCCGGAAGACATCAGACCACCTACAGATAGAATGAACATAATGGTAATGGTCGGCAAAATGTTCGGAATCGTAACTTTGAAAATTTGTTGCAGACGTGTAGCTCCATCAATCTGAGCGGCTTCATATTGATCCGTATCAATCCCCGAAATCGCAGCCAGGAAGATAATCGCTCCCCATCCGGCTGATTTCCAAATATCTGCCAGATACAACATCGGTACGAACAATTTCTCGGAACCCAGGAAGTTAATGCCTGTTCCACCGAGTAATTTAATGAGGCTGTTCACCAGACCATCATAAGAAAGAACGTTGATGACCACACCGGACACAACGATCCAGGACAAGAAGTTCGGGAAGGTAAATACAGTCTGTAGCGCTTTCTTATAACGGGTCATGCGCAGTTCGTTAATCAGAAGTGCCAGAATAATCGGGAACGGGAATTGAATGATCAGCTTGCCGATGTTAATGGCGAGTGTGCGCCAGACTGCATTAGCAAACGCCGGGTCCCGGAATACATATTTGAAATTTTCAAATCCTACCCAAGGACTGCCCCATATTCCCAAATTAGCTTTAAAATCCTTGAAGGCCAACGACAAACCGCCCATTGGAAGATACGCGAACAGAATTAACCAGACCAAACCTGGAAGCACCAGGGTATACACCATTCTGTTCTTCCATATTTCCCTCATCAACAGCCGAAACTTGCTGTCATTCATCTTACTTGCCGGTAATGCGGCTGCGGGTTTCAAATTGCATCTCCTCACTCTACTTGAGACTTTTAGTTATACAGAAAATCAAAGGTTGTCTTCAGATGCTGCTCCCAGAATCGCCATTCATGCGTTCCAGGTGTTTCAACATATCTGAAATCATAAGGTGTCGTCTCCATATATGAGGCGAAATCCCGGTTCATCTCGGCAAAAGGATCCTCCGAGCCGCAGCAGGTCAGAATGGCCGGTAGCGCCCTGTTATCCTTCACCAGCTTGTCCGCGAGCGCGCGGATATCTTGGTCCGGCTTCACCTGCAACCCATTGCCAAAGACCCCCATCATCTCCCTTGACATCTCCGGGCCCATGTGCGGATCATTCAAGCGTTTCTGAAGATCAGTGACGCCAGACAAGGACACGACCTTGCTGTAGCGTTCCGGATAAGTCAGTGCACATTTCAGTGCACCGTAACCGCCCATCGACAAACCAGCGATGAACGTCTTCTGCGGGTCGGTCTCAAGATTGAGCAGACGCGCGCAGAACTCGGGCAGTTCCTGTGTAATATAGCGGAAGTAATCTAGCCCGTACTCCATGTCCGTGTAGTAACTTCTGCCCACTTGAGGCATAATCACCGTGCAGCCATATTGGCTTGCATACAGCTCTGCGGTGGTTAGTCTGTGCCATGTGCTAGCATTGTCACCCGCGCCGTGCAGCAGATACAGCGTTCCGCCTGATCCTGTACCGGCATCAACGGGTGAGATGATATTGACTGTGGTCGTCATTCTCAAGGTAGGAGAACCTGTCTCAACAGTTAAAAGTGCCATATGCTATCTCCTTTGATTCAATACTGACGCCGATTTATTTGATTTTTCTGCAAGACCCGCGCTTAACCAGCACCGATTCGAATACCGTGTGCTTGTTCGCAGATTGTCCCGAGATCAGATCAAACAAAATTTCAACGCTGGCTTTCGCCATGTCCACACCAGGCTGGCTGATGGTATCAAGGGATGGGTGATAATACTCGGCCATCTCAATGCCGTCAAAGCCGATGATCGACACATCATTCGGGATGGACAGTCCGAGCGACAGCAGCGCTTTGGCTGCCCCGATCGCAATCGTATCCGATGCTGCGAACACAGCGGTAATTTCCTTCTTCTTGTTGAGCAGGCGTTTGGTTGCCGTGAACCCCGAACTTGGACTGTATTCACAATCCTCCACCAGCGCGGGATCATACTCAATACCATGCTCCTCAAGTGCCTTGATGTACCCCAGCAAGCGTCTGTTCCCAGTCGTATGCTGCACCAACGGGAACCTGGCCAAGAAGCAAATTTTCCGATGACCAAGCGAGATCAGATAGCTTGTTGCCTTATACGATTCCTGAACATCGTCAATGACCACACTGGAAAAGACCGAAGGATCAACATCCTGCGTCGTTGTGATGGTCGTAAGCACGAATGGAATGGATAATTGCTTGAACTTTTCTTCTGAGTGGTCATAAGTACCGCCCATGAAAATAACTCCGTACAGATTCTTCTCCTTGACCAGTTGAAGGGCTGTGTTAATCTCGTCCACCCCGTCTTCGACATGCTGGATCAAGAGCGGACAGCCGCGCAGGTTGACCTGGCGCTCAACTTCCTTGATCATATTGGCGAAGAACGGGTTGGAAATCCCTTTAACCATGAGTGCAATCGTATTGGATTGTGTCTTTTTCAGGTTGCGTGCATTTCCGTTAGGAATGTAGTTGTACTCTTTAACAACTTCCATAACCTTGGCCCTGGTAGCCTCACTGACTACGCCGGTATTATTGATGACCCGCGAGACCGTGGCTATGCCGACACCTGATAGTTTGGCAATATCCTTAATATTCATGTTCTTTCTCTCCACTCCGGTTATCAAATTCTCATAACGTAAAACATGGTTATGAAAACAACTAAAATCCATGGGAAACGTTTCCCATGATAACAATAAGAAACTCTTCACTAGCTGTATTCGCTTTCTTTGTTCATTATGAACATCATTTTTGGGATTGTCAACAAAAATATCTAACATCAAAAAAGTGGAGATTTAATTATTCAGTAGAATTTTATTCAATTTAAATCATAATTTATGTCAATAACTAATAAATGTAATTATATATTCGGATCATTTCATTCCATTAACTTAGTGAAGAGCTTGAAGAACCTAATTTCCGTTTTTTTCTTTACTATTTCAGGAAACGTTTCCACTTGTATTGTTTCTCCATCAAGTTGTACACTTATAGAAGCATTTGCAGAAAGAAGGGAAACTATGCTCAACTTGACATCATTTGAAACCCTGATCCGGGAATCCGGGCTGAATGTTTTTGGCATCCGTGTCCTGCAACAAGGAAAGTTGCTGGGCAAAGTAGCCTTCGCGGAAGATGTCCGCCGTATCCAGCATTCAATCAGCAAATCCTTTACCGCTATGGCAGTTGGACTGGCCATTGAAGAAGGCAAGCTCTCACTGGATACCAAACTCAAGGATCTTTTTCCCGAGTATCCTCCTCTACCCGGTGTCACTGATGACTCCATGCAGCCGGGTGAGCTGACACTTTATGATTTACTTCGTATGTCTTCAGGACATGATAACCCGCCATTCTGGGCGGAAGAACGAGCCACTTTGCCCGAGAAAGATTGGGTAAAGCATTATCTATCCTTGCCGCTCGACCGTGTACCAGGTGAAAAGTTCATGTACAGCAGTGGGGACACCATCATGATCTCGGCTATGATACAAGAAGCCGTAGGTGAAACTGTGAAAGACTATCTCGTCCCGCGCCTGTTCGCACCGCTCGGCATCCACGATGTCTACTGGGAGACTACCCCGCTTGGCAGAACACTCGGCTGCGCTGGGCTTGTGATCAATACAGAAGAATTGAGTCGTTTTGGACAGCTTATGCTGCAAAGAGGACAGTGGGAAGGTAAGCAATTGATCCCGGCCGAGTGGATTGACTATGCTACCGGGAAGCGGATCGATAACGATGGACCGGCGGATTGGGGACAAGGCTACGGCTGCCAGTTTTGGATGTGTACGCATCAGGCCTACCGGGCAGATGGAGCCTACGGACAGTTCTGTATTGTCCTACCGGACAAGCAGGCTGTCATCGCCATTAACAGCCAAGAGGAGAATATGCAAGGAATCTTGAATGCCGTATGGTCAGAGATATGGCCACAGCTGTAAGTTGACGGCAGTACTCTTCCCCGAGAAAAGTAACGGTTATATAAAACACAACGCCATTCGGAAAATGACTTCAACGTCATGCACCGAAAAGATCAATTCCACTCGATAGGACATTGGAATATAACACAGAAAAAGCCTTCCATATGGAAGGCTTTTTCATGACGTCCCGGAAGGGATTCGAACCCCCGACCGTGCGCTTAGAAGGCGCATGCTCTATCCAGCTGAGCTACCGGGACATGACTATGTATTAACGCAACGTTATCTATTATACCTTATTCAGCTTTTTTTTCAAGGCATAACAATGGAAAACGCATATTTTTTTCATTTTCTCATCTAATCAGCACCTTCTTCCGGGCGCTCTCACGAGATCACCATGCACAAAGACCCGCCTTAAGCGGGTCTTTGACAAAGCGAAACCGGGCTTTCTTTTTTAGGAGAGTCCCCGAAAATGATCCTCCAGCTGCTTTTTCAAATCCCCAAAAATCAACAGCTCTCGCTGGAACTTGGATCGTTCCTCCTCAGGGCTCATAACAATGCTGCCGGTAAAGGCACTTGAAGTCACATCCACAAAGGCATCGTGCAGATTATTGTCGAACCAATCCGTAGCAGTGCTGGCATCATTCGTC
Organism: Paenibacillus sp. NPDC058177; assembly: GCF_042883835.1. Lineage (NCBI taxonomy): Bacteria > Bacillati > Bacillota > Bacilli > Caryophanales > Paenibacillaceae > Paenibacillus > Paenibacillus sp. NPDC058177. The sequence continues at coordinate 107,931 of NZ_JBHVVB010000006.1, forward strand.
ACAATACGCACAATTTCGTACCCGTCCTCGCGCTCGTCCTCCACGATATATACAAGCAGCCCGGAATCCTCAGCAGCCCCTGGCAATACCCCTACCTCTGCGCATGGCGCACCGTCATATTCCGTCATTCTGCGAATTTTGGCATCTTTAATATAATACACTTGTCATCCATCCTTCCCGGCAAATTTCCCTCTTCTCTAGTGTTCGGATAAGGACATACATTTTATTCCTTGCTTCGGCATATATCTGTATTACTTGGCAAAAAAGAAAGGACAACAATCGCACAAAAGAGAGGATGAAACATCATGTGCGGAATAACCGGATTTATCCAGTGGCGCGATGATCTTACACAGCACTCGGGACTACTGGTCAAAATGACTGATACATTAGCTAACCGCGGGCCGGATGCAGCAGGCACCTGGATTTCAGGACCTGTCGCTTTTGGACATCGCAGACTTAGCGTAATTGATCCAGAGAACGGCGCACAGCCGATGATTACCCGCCATGAGGACCATCCATATGCAATTGTTTATAACGGAGAACTCTATAATGCACCCGAGCTGAAAAAAGAACTGCTCGTGCGTGGTCATCAATTCCGCACGGAGTGCGATACCGAGGTTCTCCTCCATTCCTATATTGAATGGGGACCGGATTCTGTAGAGAAGCTGAACGGAATCTTCGCTTTTGCCATATGGGATGGCCGGCGGGAGCAGGTGTTCTTCGCACGTGATCGCCTTGGCGTTAAGCCGCTTTTCTACAGTCAGGTGGATGATGTCTTTGTCTTCGGCTCCGAGCCCAAAGCGCTGCTCCAGCATCCCAAAGTGCAGCCCGTCGTGGGCCCTGAGGGTCTGGCAGAAATCTTCATCATCGGCCCTGCCCGCACTCCCGGGCAAGGGGTCTACAAGGATATGTTCGAACTTCGCCCTGGCCACGCTATGATCTACAGCCGGGAAGGACTGCGCAATTATGCCTATTGGAAGCTGGAAAGCTTCGAACACACAGATAATGAGAACGAAACTGCCGCCAAGGTGCGCGAGCTGCTGCAGGATACGCTAGAGCGCCAACTCGTTTCCGACGTACCAGTCTGCTCCCTCCTATCTGGAGGACTGGATTCAAGTGCCTTATCTGCGCTGGCCGTCAACTACTACAACCGCACCGGTCAGGGGCAAATCAACACCTTCTCTGTCGATTATGTCGACAACGACAAGCATTTCAAGAGCCATACCTTCCAGCCCGGTGCTGACGGTCCCTGGATCAAGCGGATGGCGGAAGAGTTGAACACGAACCACCACTACATCAATTTTGATACCCCCGAGCTGGTCGAAGCGCTTGATAATTCCTTATACTCTCGCGATCTGCCAGGAATGACGGATGTGGATTCTTCCCTCTATTTGTTCTGCCGTGAGATCAAGAAGCAGGCAACCGTGGCCATTTCGGGTGAAGCGGCTGACGAAATCTTCGGCGGCTATCCCTGGTTTCACCGGGAAGAGATGCTCTCTTCCGGCACCTTCCCTTGGTCCGTAGCTCCGAAGATGCGGGCCGGATTATTGTCTCCGGAAATCGGCGAATGGATTCGACCACTGGAATATCTGGGAGACCGGTACAGCGACGCGGTCGCCGAAGTCCCTGTCTTAACCGGGGAAACCGGCAAGCAAGCGCAAATGCGGGTTATGTCTTACCTGAACATCACCCGCTTCATGCCTACCCTGCTCGACCGCAAAGACCGGATGAGTATGGGCGTGGGTCTGGAGGTTCGCGTACCTTATTGCGACCACCGGCTCGTGCAGTATGTCTGGAATATTCCTTGGGAGATCAAAACTGTCGGCAACCGGGAAAAAGGCATTCTGCGCAAAGCACTGGAAGGCGTCCTCCCGGATGATGTGCTCTACCGCAAGAAAAGTCCCTATCCCAAAACACATAATCCGGCTTATCTCGATGCCGTGCGCCAGCGGATGCTGAATATACTCGATGACGCCTCGTCCCCGCTGCTTCCTTTGATTGATGCTGCTAAAATCCGTGAGATTGCCGCTTCGCCAGAATCCTCTACCAATCTGCCTTGGTTCGGGCAATTGATGTCCGGTCCACAGCTATTCGCCTACCTGTCACAGGTAGATCTCTGGCTCCGCACATATAACGTAGCTATCCGTTAATCGCTACATGTCGATATCCCTAGCAAAAATAGCAGGTTCCCGAGTTGGGAGCCTGCTATTTTACGATATTCAAGCTATTGAATGCCTTTACGAAGCTAAGCTAAGGTATTTTAAAAATTAAAATTGTCCGGGTCCGGCCCAAACCGGCTGTCCTGATTCAGATCTTCCAGCGCCTTGACATCCTCATCACTGAGCGTGAAGTCAAAGATGCCTGCATTTTCCTGAATACGGTTGGCATGAACGGATTTCGGAATAGTGATTACGCCCTGTTGGATATCCCAACGCAGTACAATCTGTGCAGGCGTTTTGCCGTATTTCGCCGCCAGTTCCTGAATCAGCGGAAGATCCAGGTTCCCCTGCATCAGCGGACTCCAGGCTTCCAGTTGAATCCCCTGCTCGCGGCTATACTTCAGCAATTCGCGCTGGGTCAGCAGCGGGTGGAATTCAACCTGGTTAACGGCAGGCACAACCCCGGTATCTTCTATAATGTCCTTGAGGTGATGAATTTGGAAATTACTCACGCCGATGGATTTGACCAAGCCCTCTTTTTGCAGATGGATTAGCGCTTTCCATGACTCGCGGTACTTCCCTGCAACCGGCCAATGAATGAGATACAGATCAATGACCTCAAGTCCCAGCTTGCGCCGGCTGTCCTCGAACGCCTGAAGCGCAGACTCATAGCCTTGATGGCCGTTCCACAATTTGGTGGTGATGAACAGTTCTTCGCGCGACACTCCACTTTCCCGTATGCCTCGTCCGACACCTTCTTCATTCTTGTACGCCGCCGCGGTATCAATGCTACGGTAGCCTACCTCTAGTGCTGATTTCACCGCATGAACTACCTCGTCGCCATCCTTGGTCTGCCAGACACCGATCCCGAGCCACGGCATGGTCGCTCCGTCATTTAATGTGGGTCCACCTGTGAACGGTCCGTTCAATGTACTCATTACTTCACCCTCCAAACGTGTATTGTTCGTTTCACCATACTTAACCTTAAAACAGGTTCCAGAATCTGGTACTAACCAAAGATAAGTATAGCAGATTGTCCTCCATGAAAAAAACAGACAAAAAAACGCGGGCAATCGCTGCCCGCGCCTCTCTCCTACTCTTCAATCAGCTTGAAATCATCAAAATGGAACTCTGGTGAAACAATGCACGACACCAGCGCTGGCTCATCGCCAAGAGTGCGGGCCGCTTGCCATGCCCCTGCCGGAACAATCGCCTGCGGCTGTTGGCCGGCTGCGATATCCGTACCCAAAATCACTTCCTGTACGTCTTCCGGCTTATCACCGGTTCCGCCAATACTCAAGACGATCGGACTGCCGGAATGCCAAAGCCAAACCTCATCAGACAGCACGGTATGCCAATCTGAGCTTTCATCACCATGGAGCAAAAAATAAATGGAAGAGGCCGAACCTCGCGGACCGGAATAAGCCTCACCAAGCGTGTTCTGCGGAATTTCAAAAGAAGATACCCAAAGCCTTTTGTACCAGCCGCCTTCGACATGGGGCTGCAAGCCCAGCGCCTCCACTAACGGGGAAATTTCTCTTTGTGTCAACTGTCTTCTCTCCTTACTCGTTTGGGAAATTTAACCGGTTATTTTGCCCGGTTTCGCTTCCACTTTAACGGAATAAGGAGCCTTTGTCTATTATCTGCTTACTTTCCGTCCTTACTGGCCTTGAATACTTCAGCAATCGCCCCAAGACTACCCAGGGTCTCTACTGTGCTAGAAGGCAGGAACACTTTGTTCGCCGGTCCCTTAGCGATTTCAGTCAGAGCCTCGAAGGAGCGATACGCCAATACATTCTCATCCAGACCGGCAGTACGGAGGAGCTCAATCCGAACCTTTTCCGCTTCGGCTACGGCTTGAATCGCCTTCGCTTCACCGAGTGCTTCCAATTCCTGCGCCTGACGCAAACCTTCCGCTTCGCGAATGCGAGCTTCTTTATCCCCTTCCGCCTTCAGGATCTTACTCTGCTTGTCGCCTTCCGCGCGCAGGATCATGTCCTGTTTGGCAGCTTCGGCTTCCAATACGATCGCCCGCTTGCTGCGCTCCGCCTTCATTTGCTTATCCATGGCTTCCTGGATATCAACCGGTGGCTTAATGTCAATAACCTCGACGCGCTCAATCCGCACGCCCCATTTCTCCGTCGCCTCATCAAGGGCAATCCGGATCTCGGTAGAGATTTTTTCCCGGCCAGACAAGGTCTCATCCAGCTCCAGCTTACCGATAATCTGCCGCATGGTTGCCGTGGAAATGTTGCGCACCCCATAGACGTAATCGGAAATGCCGTAAGTGGCTTCTTCTGGTCCAACAACTTGATAGAAAATGATGGTGTCGATCTGCACCTGCACGTTATCCTTCGTAATCACTGTCTGTGGCGGCACATTGGCCTGTTGAATCCGCAAATCATGATATGTGCGTACCTGATCAATAACTGGAATAAGGATGTTCAGGCCCGGTTTTAACAGACGGTGAAATTTACCGAGACGCTCGACAACCCCCACCCGCTGCTGTGGTACAATTTTGACCGTCAAAGCTACAAATACAATCACAACAAAAAGTACAACTCCAATAATGACCCATTCCATCCTTACATGCCCCCTATCGTTCTACTTCAATAATGGTACTGCTTCTTCCAATGATCCTGACAACTTCATCTTTATCCAGCACCTGTGACGAGGATGCACTCCAGGTATCCCCGCCAACCTTGACCTGGCCATAACGCCCCGGTTCAATCGGCTCGACAACAATACCCTGTCTTCCGACAATATCCGTCCCTGTATCCTTGAATCCTCTGGAACTGCGAAACCTAGCCACAATCGGCTTGGAGAACACAGTCAAACCAATGGCAACCAGCGAGCCAAGCACAACCTGAAGCAGAATAGCATCCGGCACGATAAGTGAGACCAGACCTGCGACTACAGCACCAATGCATAGCCAAAGCAGATAAAACGTAAGCGTCATCATTTCTACAACGAGCAGGAGACCGGCCACAATAAACCAGATAGCCCAAATGACCATGGGGTACCACCACCTTCCCTATATACTACTATAACGAAAAAATTGGCAGCGCGTTGCATCCTTTGAAAAAAAAGTCGCTAAGGCATACATATGATATATATTTCTTTGTCTCGGGGGATATGTGTCGATCTGCACTTTCATCTGAAAAAGATGGTTTAGGCCCGAAAACCAACAAATCCAAAACAAATAGACTAATAGATTCCTTCAATCCCCTTTTGAAGTGAGAATAGGTATACATCGATGCACACTAATTAACCTACAAGGGCAACTAACATACCATGAACTACTAAAAATGACTATTGCATAAAGAAAATAAAAGGGTTTTTATGAGAATTAGTCTATATATTTGAAAATTTTATCCCTCTATTATGTAATTTTATCCCTAGCATATTAACAAAACTTAACCGAAAATAGAAATTACCTTCACCGCTTCATATGTAAATCATCCTTCTAATTCAACTTTTCCTATCCCTTCCAGTCTTTCTTAGCATTATCCCAACCCCTACAGGACGCGTCACATTCCAGAAGTTAGGAAAATTAACATTAAGTACACAGCATTAAAAGAAGCGCTTACAATTAATGCGAATTTGGGTTACTCTATCATTTTGCGGCTCTTTCTACATTTTATTAGCCTATTAAATGATAGAAATCAACAGGGTGAAGGTGAATCTTTTAAAACGATGGGGGTGAGCGCCAGAACTTCTTGCTGTACGGGTTTCGATCCAAACATGAACCAGGGAGGTAGTTCGTCAATGATATTCAAGAAAAAAAGCTCACGCAAAACCTTTGCCATCGGAATGGTCGCAGCACTTCTGGTTACCCTCTTCTCCGCTTTGGGTGCAAACATCAAAACCGCCAATGCGGCACAGGATTACAAGCTAGTTGGTTATTATCCTTCGTGGGCTGCCTATGCACGCAATTATAACGTATCGGATATCGACCCTACCAAGATGAATGTAATTAACTACGCGTTCGCTGATATCTGTTGGAATGGCATTCATGGCAATTCCGACCCTACCGGCCCGAATCCCGTAACCTGGACCTGTCAAAATGAGCAAGCTCAAACTATAAATGTTCCAAACGGCACGATTGTTCTCGGCGATCCTTGGATTGATGCCGGAAAGAGCTTCGGGGATGACAAATGGGATGATCCCATCAAGGGCAACCTGAAGCAGCTCTGGAAGCTGAAAGAGCGCAATCCGAACCTCAAAACCCTCATTTCCGTTGGCGGCTGGACCTGGTCGAACCGATTCTCGGACGTAGCAGCATCGGCGGCAACCCGTGAGGTATTTGCTAACTCCGCTGTTGATTTCATTCGCAAATACAAGATGGACGGCGTCGATCTCGACTGGGAATACCCGGTGAGCGGCGGTCTGTCTGGCAATAGTGTTCGTCCTGCAGACAGAGAGAACTATGTACTGCTCCTGCAAAAAATACGGGAGAAGCTGAACGCTGCCGGGCAAGCAGACGGCAAAACCTATCTGCTGACCATTGCCTCCGGCGCAGGTCCGTCTTATGTAGCTAATAATGATATGGCTGGCATCGCCTCTGTGGTCGACTGGATCAATATTATGACCTACGATTTTAACGGCAGCTGGAATCCTACCACCGGTCATAATGCTCCGCTGTACTACGATCCGGCTGCGGGCGCGTCCGGACTTACCGATCCGCAGAATTACAATATCGACAAGGCAATTACATCTCATTTGGCAAGTGGCGTGCCCGCCGGCAAGCTCGTAATGGGTATGCCCTTCTATGGTCGTGGCTATGGCGGAGCACCGAGTGCAGGCAATGGACAATATCAGGTATCGGCCGGCATTTCCGGCACAGGCACTTGGGAGAATGGAAGCTACGATTTCTATGACCTTGAAGCTAACTATATTAACAAGAACGGCTACACCCGATATTGGAATAATACCGCCAAGGTCCCTTATCTATATAACCCTTCGACCCGAATCTTCATCACCTATGACGATGTGGAGTCCTTCAGCTACAAAACCAGTTACCTGAAATCCAAGGGTCTGGCCGGCGCCATGTTCTGGGAGGTCAGCGGCGACCGTAACAAAACACTGCAGAACAAACTTATCGCGGATCTGGCCGGAGGCGTCGTGCCGACCCCTTCGCCATCAGCGACACCGTCCACAACACCGACCCCTTCCCCAACAGCAACACCAACTGCCACCGCAACACCAACAGCAACGGTAACACCTACGGCTACACCAACTGTAACACCTACGCCGACTACTACACCGGGACAATGCGCTGCAGCCTGGAGTGCCACATCCATTTATACCCAGGGTCAGCGTGCATCCTACAACGGATCGCTCTATGAGGCCAAATGGTGGACCCAAGGTGACCGTCCCGATCTTAGCGGCCCTGATGGTGTATGGAAATTCATCAGCGCATGCGGCGCTCCGACAGCTAGCCCAACAGCCACTGTAGCGCCAACGCCGACAGCAACGGTGGCTCCAACACCTACACCAACGCCGACGCCAACCGCAACAGTAGCTCCGACAGCTACACCTACACCAAGCCCAACAGTATCGCCGGGCGGTTCCGCCTGGGCGGCAGGTGTAGCGTACAAAGTCGGTGATGTGGTCAGCTATAGCGGCAAATCCTATACTTGCCTCCAGCCCCACACTTCCATTGTAAGCTGGGAGCCAGCTAATACACCGGCCCTGTGGAAACTGAACTAATCTTAGTACACGATCGAGTTCAAAGGAGGAATGCCCGATGAAAACAAATGCACGTTCAAGGCATCCGTTCCCCGCCCGTTTTCTCGCCGCTATGCTGAGCCTGATTCTGCTTATTCCGCTGTATGCGGGTGCTGGTGCCGGATCACAAAGTGTTGCCCAGGCTGAGGGAGCGAATGCTGCCGCAGTCCCGCCTGCTCCAGATCATCCCCGCAAGATTGTCGCCTATTTCCCGGAATGGGGAGACCAGGCGAACAAAGGCTTTTACACTGTTGATAAAATTCCGTGGAGCAAAATCACCCATATTAATTATGCCTTCGCCCAGGTGAACGCTCAGAATACAATTGAACTCATGGACCGCACAGCGGCCATTGAGAAGGATTACCCCGGACAATTGACCACTCTTCCGTTTAAAGGTCATTTCAACCAGCTTATCAAATTCAAGCAGCTCTATCCGGATGTCCGCACCCTGATATCGGTGGGTGGCTGGGCAGGCTCCGGTGGATTCTACAACATGGCCAATTCAGAAGCCGGACGGGAAACGTTCGCGAACAGTGTTATCAGCTTCCTGCGCACCTACCAATTCAACGGCGTGGATATCGACTGGGAGTATCCGTCTGGAACGGCACAGTCCGGAAACCCTAATGATTTTGGGGCAGCGGAGCCGCTGCGCGGCGTGAATTATAACAACTACGTTTTGCTTATGAAGAAGCTGCGGGAGAAGCTGGATCAAGCTGGCGCACAGGACAACCAAAAGTATGATCTCACTGTCGCTGCCACGGCTTCCTCCTGGATTCTCGGCGGCATGAAGCTGGGAGAGGCTAATCAATATCTGGATTGGGCCAATCTCATGACCTATGATTTTCACGGAGCGTGGAACGGTTATGTCGGACCGCATTCTGCCCTGTACCCAGACTCCCGGGATACGGAGACCACCGCTCTGGGGACGCCCGTCCTGAACACCGATTGGGCCGTCCGCTACTATCTGGGCACTCTGCCCCCGGAGAAAATCGTGATTGGCGTTCCCTATTATTCAAGAGGCTGGAAGAATGTAAGCGGCGGTATCAACAACACCGGCCTCTACGGCACGGCACCGACCACCGGAGGCGGCGCGGACGGCGATTATGGGATTTGGAATGATCCAGCGCCGGAGCAGCCTGCCGGAGCAAATCCGATCTGGCACATCCTCAATCTGCTCAAGGACCCGGCGAACAAGCGCTACTTCGATCCTGTAACTAAAACCCCTTACCTCTTCAATGCAGATAAGAAAATATTCTTGACCTATGAAGACCAGGAATCTCTTGGCTACAAGCTCGATTACATCAAGCAAAAGGGCCTCGGCGGCATGATGTTCTGGGAGCTGACCGGCGACTACTCCCAACAAGCGGACGGCACTTACACGTACGGCACATCACTAACCGATTACGCCTATAATCAACTCAAGAATGCTACACTGCCGGGCGGACCTCCCAAGCCGCAGCTTCCAGCACCGAAGAACTTCAGCATCAACTTCAGCGGAGCCTATGACCATCCGAACTATACCTACTCTCTGAAGATTACAAACAACACCGGCGCCGATATTCCGGGCGGCTGGAAGCTGGAATTTGATTTGCCTACCACTACCACCCTGACTTCCGCCTGGGGAGCAGGCACTGTGGAGCAAATCGCTACAGCCTGGGACTTCAACCGCTACCGTATTACCGGTACGGCCAGCCAGACTCTCGCGAATGGAACAACCCTGGACATTCCAGGGATGATGAAGCTGAATTTTTCCGGCGGTCCGCAACGGGTCACGCTTAACGGAAGCTCATCCCAGCAGGAGTATGACAAACTGTACGGAGGTGTCACGCCGACACCGACGCCTTCTGCGTCAACAACACCTACACCGTCACCTACGCCGACAGCTAAACCAACTACTGCTCCGACAGCAACACCATCGGCTACAGCAACAGTGACACCTTCAGCCACACCGACAGCTACACCAACATCAACACCAACATCAACACCAACACCGACGCCAGCACCGTCGACTGCACCAACCGCAACGCCAACACCTAGCGCTACTCCAACGCCGGGGTCGTGTACGGCTGCAGCCTGGAATGCATCCTCAATCTACACGCAAGGCCAGCGTGCATCCTACAACGGCTCGCTGTATGAAGCGAAATGGTGGACTCAGGGCGACCGTCCTGATCTCAGCGGTCCGGATGGCGTCTGGAAATTCATTAGTGCTTGCGGAACGCCGACAGCTACACCTGCTGCCACTGCAACCCCTTCACCGACAGCTGCGCCAACTGCAACGGTGACACCGACACCAGCGACTACGCCGACACCGACGCCTTCACCGGCTGGCACAGCCTGGGCAGTAGGGATTGCTTACAAAGCAGGCGATACCGTCAGCTACAGCGGCAAGACGTATGCCTGTCTCCAGCCCCACACCTCCTTAACAGGCTGGGAGCCTGCTACTACCCCTGCACTTTGGAAGCTGCTCTAGCAGGCTTCAGTCGAGTAGATTGTGTAGCTTAAAGTGGCTTAGTGTGCCTTGGAGTAGATTGAGTAGCTTGAACTGGCTTAGTGTGGCTTGGGTAATTGGCGCATCTGAGTAAAACATCTGTAGCCGGGCATTCCTAAGTCTGGCGAGCAGAGACGGTTGAACCCGGGGGATAGACGAGTCACAGCGACCAGAGTCCACATTTGGGAGTCCACACTTCACACTTCGCCTGAATATTGGTCTAAGCCCGCGTTTGAGCATAAAGTGATTTTGACGATTGGATAGCAGGAAAATATACCGTTAAATGCTTTCGTTTATCTTATTTATCGCAAATAACTGGATTTTCTCCCGTTAAAAACCTCTTTTATCCGTAAAACGCGTAAATCAGAAGAAATTAACGGGAGTTTTTCCAGTTATTTTTTAAAAAAGTAAAGACCTTAGCCAAAATAACAGGAACTATTCCCGTTATTCCCGTGCCCTATCGAGCGAAATTGATCTTTTAGCACATGTCTTACCTGAAGAGCTAACCTTTTGTGTATGAATGATTCAAAGTAGATTCAAAGGAAACTCAAAGGGTGCATTTTCTTGTATTAGACGACAAAACGGACCTTATTAAGACGAGGACGTCATTTTCGAATCAACGTGGCGTTCTAAAATGCGCTTTATTACTGAAGATTTTCATAAAGCAAAATAAGCTTGCAGAACCAAGGTCCAAACCTTGTCCTGCAAGCTTATTTATGTACCCGTAGCTCCCGCTAAAAGGGGAGGCTGTAAATCCTGCTATCGTCTGGCTTACGCTGACACGAAGCGATCAGCCTTTATGGCCGCACGCCGCCTTGCGCCGCGAGCTTCTCGGTCAGCGCCCGAAGTGCTGCGCCCCGGTGGCTAATACCTTGCTTCTCGGTCAGAGTCAGTTCCGCCATCGTCTTCTCATACCCTGGCAGGTAGAACAGCGGATCATAGCCAAAGCCCCCAGCCCCGGAAGGCTCAGAAGTAATCCAGCCGTCCACTGATCCTTCTGCCGTGAGCTCCTGTCCCGTGGACGGATCATAGAGCGACAAGGTGCACACGAACCGGGCTGTGCTCAAGAGCGGTTGGTCAGTGTCCTCCCCCTGCTTCAACCCTTCCAGTTCGCCGAGCAGCTTCAAGTTATTGTCCGAATCTGTGGCGCCTTCACCAGCATAACGGGCAGAATAGACGCCTGGTCTGCCATCAAGCGCATCTACGCATAGTCCTGAATCATCGGCAAGCACAGGCAGCCCGAGGGCATCACCCACTGCCTTCGACTTCTTGAACGCATTCGCAGCAAAAGTCTCGCCATCCTCTACCACATCAGGCAGCTCAGGATAATCATACATGCTCTTGACTGTCAGTCCCAGAGGCTCAAAGGCATGCTGGAATTCTCGCAGTTTCCCTTTGTTCTTCGTAGCTACAATAAGAATATCACCTGCGGAGCTCATACTAGACCTCCTGACCTGGCTGACCCGATTGGATTTTCAGAGCGACCTCGCCCAGAACTTCTTTCTGTGCGGCAATCAGCTCGTAAACCCCCTTCTCGCCAAGTCCTAACAGCTGATCCAGCTCCTGACGTGTGAAGGGTCTGTCTTCACCAGTGCCTTGCAGTTCCACAAATGCACCAGCGCCGGTCATAACGACATTCATATCGACTTTCGCTTTGGAATCCTCTTCATAGTTCAAGTCAAGCAGAGCTTTATCACCCACAACTCCGACACTGATGGCTGCGAGGTAATCTGTGACTGGGAATTGACTCAATTTGCGGTCGTGTGCCAGCTTGTTGATGGCGAACACCATGGCTACAAAAGCACCTGTGATCGAAGCGGTCCGGGTTCCCCCGTCCGCCTGAATTACATCACAGTCCAGGGTGATGCTCCGCTCGCCTAAAGCCTGCAGATTCACAACGGAACGCAGTGCCCGGCCAATCAGCCGCTGGATCTCCATCGTCCGGCCCGTCAGCTTGCCCCGAGCGGCTTCCCGCTGGTTACGAGTCTGGGTAGCCCGTGGGAGCATGGAATACTCTGCGGTTACCCAGCCTTTGCCTTGTCCCTTCAGAAAGGGCGGAACCTTCTCTTCCACTGTCGCTGTACAGATCACCTTGGTATCGCCCATCTCTATAAGTACAGAGCCCTCGGCATATTTATTTACTTGGGTCGTTATCTTCACGTGACGCAATTCGTCGACGTTTCGCCCGTTTGATCTCATCTTTTCTGCCTCCTACATCGAATAGCTAAAAGTTTGTCCTGGCCGTTTCCCCATACGCCTGCCCGCAGTTTGAACCGCGAGCGTAAGCGCACGTTTTTTGCGCAACCTTTATTCTACCAAAGAGCAGGCACAAAAGCATCTTTTTGACCGCCACAATCAGTGATTAGAGCGGCAAGTCGTTCACATATTCCGGGGCCGAAACCGGCTTACCGTAATCCACATGATCCGTTCCAGTCACCGCAGTCTTTCCGTTCATCACAATCTGTACAAGGGAATCCTCTGCATTCTGAGCGACCGTAAGTACGACAGATTCCAGCATTTCCGCCGGTACGTCCTTGGCATCAGCGAACATATCGTCACTCAGCGATACAGTAACCACACCGTTCTGCCCCGCATCCACAGAATCCAGCTTCGTCCCCTCCGTCATCACCATCTGCAGACCGTTATCTGATTCCGGACCTGTAATCAATTCATTCAGCGCTGCCTTGAGCGGCTCTTGCGCTGGGTCTACAAAACGGGTGACCGGAACATAATATTGAGTACCATCAGGCGATTCTGCGGAAAAATAAACCGTAACCGCACTGGAATTCATAACGTTCGTGCTGTGTTTCGGCAGGTTAATGCCCATAGTGCGGGAGAGGGGGCGATCCAGCGGTGTACCCTTGAGCGGCATTTCGGTCAGTTTTTTGCCGTCTACCCATAACTGAACGCCTTTGATATCGTCCTGTCCGGTCAGCGTCCAGGTGACCGCCTCCAGCAGCTTCCGCTCATCCTTAGCTTCATAGGAACCGAAGGAATCATTGAACTCAACTACGGCAAGTCCCGTTGCAGCATCCACGGTGACATCTTTCACAGCTGTTCCGGCAGGCAGTACGCCTTGAAACCCGCCTGGAAGCGAAGCTGCCAGTGGGCCTTGGCTTACCAATGCGGTAAGTGAGTTCTTCAGCGTAGCACTCTTATCACCCTTGGGCAGCGCGAGCGAGATCGGTGCGAGAAGGCCGTGTTCATCCTCCAGATATACCGTGGTGCGCGGACCATCGGCTTTGGCCGTCGATGCCTTCTTATCCTTGCTTGCACCGTTACCTGTATCTTCTTCCGTCACTCGCCCCATCACACCAGAATCCAGTGTAGAATCCCCGCTGATCTGAAGCATCTGCGCTTCGACCTCACTTGGCGGCGGATCAACTGCGGCAGATTCCGAACCAAACCAGTTGCAGCCGGAGAGCGTGAGCGGAACGGCCAGCAGGCAGGCTGCGGACAAGCCGCGGATATATTGCTTTCGATTCATAATGAATTGCCCCTTTCAAGGTTGGATAAGCATTTAATACTGCTATGTATACGAGCCCTCTGTCCAAAAAATAACAAGAGCTTATCCTAATTTCGCCTTTCTGGACAAATCTGTCTCATAAAAGTAAAATTCCAAGTACAGCGGAAAGATTATATCGACCTGAACCACCGCTGATAACCAACGACTCATTAACGGGGTGACTGAGCATGGCTGATGCAAAAATGCCTTACAGTCTGAACAGCAAGGCGGTCGCAGACGCAACCTATGCCTGGCTGCACAAACGTGGAGTAACACTGCTGGAAATTGCAGAGCTGGTAATGCTGCTACAGCAAAAATATTATCCGGGCCTAACGATGGACGAGTGCGTTCACAACGTCGAGATGGTGCTGAGCAAGCGGGAAGTACAGAATGCGGTGCTGACTGGTATTCAGCTGGATATTCTGGCCGAGGAAGGCAAGCTATTCCCGCCGCTTCAGGATATGATTGAAAATGATGAGGGTTTATACGGGGTGGACGAGATTCTCGCCTTCTCCATTGTCAATGTGTACGGCAGTATCGGCTTCACCAACTACGGTTATGTAGATAAGCTGAAGCCAGGGGTACTGGAGCGCTTGAATGATAAGAGCACAGGACAGGTTCATACCTATCTCGATGATATTGTAGGTGCTGTGGCCGCAGCGGCAAGCAGCAGAATTGCCCACCGTAAGCAGGCCGAGCGGGAAAAAGATTATGGGCTGGCACATACTCCGGAGGACAGCGAACCTGCCGCCAATAAGACGGCACCTCAGGATCGGGAACAGCCAGAATAATTCCTAAGCCCGAAATGATGTAGATTATCCGCATCAAAGTTCGCGCAAAGTCTCTCTTGGATGGACCAAAAAGTCCCCGGACATGCTCTATAGGACAAAGAAGCCTCCATTCCCACTCGTAAAGTGGTATGGAGGCTTTATTATGATACAGGAATCGCACAATCACCGGTAACCTCGTGGAATCATTCAATAAGCGTAATCTTGTACTATGCTTGATAATGATAAAAGCAGCTTATCGTGGGATTGCGTCATCCCGACTTCGCCAGTGCAAACAAAATGGCGTCCTCCGTACCGGACTCCACAATTCGGCCCCGCCGCACCAGCTCGGCGAGGTGGGCCAGCGCTTCGCTCATGGCGAAGCGCATCTGATGCGCCGTTGTCACCCGGCCCCGGAACAAGGCTTCGCAGATTGCGAAGCCGCTGAGCGGGCCGCCTTGCAGCAGCGCCTCGGCGGTGTCCAGCCGTTCCTCGTGGTGACGGAGCAGACTCTGGGTCCGCTCCGTAAAGCCACTGAACGGCTCCCGGTGACCCGGATACGCGAAGCTCACCGGGTAACGCCCAAGCTGCTCTAGTCCCTGCAGGAACGTGAGCAGCGGCCTATCATCGCCGCCAGGATGCAGGCCGATGTTGGGGGAAATCTGCGGCAGCACGGCATCGCCGCAGATCATAGCCCCGCTGCCGGCGTGGTAGAAGGAGACATGCCCCGGGGCATGTCCTCCCGTCACCACCGGCTGCCACACCCGGCCGCCCATCGTAAAGGGCGCCGCGTGATCAAGGGCGGTAATCTCCGGCTGCGGGGTGACCTGCGGCGTGAAGCTCTCCAGGTGAACCCGGATTTCCGCCGTCAGGGCCTCCGGCATGCCATGTCTGGCAAAGAACAGAGGCAATGCCTCATTCATTATGGACTTCTCGCCCCACATTAGTGACGCCTCGGCATGGGCACGCTTCGTCATCCACACCTTGCCGCCGCTGCGTTCCTGCATCCATCCGGCCAATCCATAATGGTCGGGGTGATGATGCGTAACAACGATATCCCGCACCTGTTCCCATCGCAAGTCCAGCTCCTTCATTACACCCTGCCAAGCCAGCACACTTTCCTCTTTATGCGGACCAGGGTCTATTACCGTGACCGTTCCGTCCGCCCCCGGCAATAGATAGCTGTTCACCCGGCGCAGTGGCGGATCCATCGGTACCGATATCTGCAGAATCGCGCCATTGTCCCAAGAAGTGATGTCGGCTTTCCGCGGGAAGCCTTCGTCTTCGGAAATTCTTTTGCCCGATACCATCTACGGCCGTACGCCCCGGAAAATCATCCGCTTGGAAGTCTCCGCATCATAATCAGCTTCGTCATAGCTCCCATGAACAGACTGAATCCGCAGCCCCGCCTGCTCCAGCATCTCACGAAATTTCTCCAGTGAATACAGCTTTACCCGTTCATGATAACGACGGGGTTCCCCGTCTGTCCCTGCAGTCAGAATAATATCTTTTTTCACATAGCCGTCCTCAATCACTCTATGCTCTTCAATATGATTTAAGCCGTCTTCACGTGTAGAATGGGGAACCAGATGATGGATAACATAAGCAGGGTTCAGAAAATCAATAATGAATCTGCCCCCGGGCTTCAGCATACGGTAGATCTCCCGAAGTACCTTTACCTGCTCCCCATCCTCTTCGAAGTAGCCGAATGAAGTGAACAGGTTCACCACCGCATCAAAGCCGCCTTCCAGGGGAAGCTCCCGCATATCCGAGCGAATCCAGGTTACCTGCTCCGCTCCTTCTTGTGACCGTGCCTCACGCAGCAGCGCTTCTGATAGGTCCACACCAGTGACATTGAAACCGGCTTCCGCCAAGGCCAGCGAATGACGGCCCATCCCGCAGCACAGATCCAGTACGTTCGAACCCGCCGGCAGATCCAGCCAATTGATCATCTGCTCTACCTCTCGCCGCGCGCCTCCGAAGTCACGGTGCCTATAGACGATCAGATAATCCTCACCGAAGCTCTTCTCATACCACTCAGCCATTATGTCTCTCCTCTCCAAACTGCTTCCCATTCATGCCTTATGTATATTACCGTTTATTGTAACGCCTTTTCCATTTAAAGCAAAGTCGCAGCCGTGGTAAAAAAACAACAGGCCGGGAGCAACTCCCCGCCTGTCTTCTGTATTGAATGCGTCCTGGCCATTCATTGTTCTTAAGCTCCGTTCGCGGCGCCGTCTTTCAGACTCTGCAAGTAGACCCTGGCTTCATATGGACGAAGCTTTAGATGAGCCAAGTCCTCCCCTTTTTCCAGAGGATAGTTGGATATCAGCAGTTGACTCTTCTCCGATACGACCCCGGATGGTAGCTGACATACAGGCTCCCGGTCAAAAAAGTTCAGGATAACCAGCAACTGCTGATCCTCAAGGGTCCGGCTGTAGACATAAATTTCATTATCACCCGGTAACAGCAAATCATATTTACCATAGACGATTACCTTATGCTGCTTTCTTAGCGCAATCAATTGCCTATAGTAGTGATAGATAGAGTCAGGGTCCTTAATTGCGTTCATGGCGTTGATCTCCAGCGCATTGGAGTTCACCTTAAGCCACGGAACACCGGTCGTGAAGCCACCTTCGTGACTGTCATCCCATTGCATGGGTGTGCGGGCGTTATCACGGCTTTTAGCATGAATCGCAGCCATGATCTTCTCTTCAGGTACCCCCGCACGACGTCTCTCTTCATAATAATTCAGTGTCTCTACATCCCGGTAATTATCGATGGATTCAAAGGCGACATTCGTCATCCCGATCTCCTCGCCCTGATAGATATAAGGCGTGCCCTCCAGCATGTGGATGAAGGTCGCCAGCATTTTAGCCGACGGGACACGATAATAGAGATCATTCCCGAACCGTGACACCGAGCGTGGCTGGTCATGGTTGCAAAGGTAATTAGCGTTCCAGCCCTGGTCATGTAGAACCGTCTGCCAGTTCGTGATAATCTGCTTGAGGTCCAGCAGACTCCACGGCACGACATCCCATTTTCCACTGCCCGGGGAAGCCGCATCGATGAACATATGCTCGAACTGGAAGGTCATATTCAGCTCCCGCCGTCCGTCACCGACATAATCCAGCGCCTGCTCCGGACCCAGTCCTGATGTCTCGCCCACCGTCATGATGTCGTAGTAATACAGCACCTGGTCATGCAGGTTCTGCAGCAGGGTGTGCACATTTTCCAGGTTGGAGAACATCTCATATGCCCTTACGGTTGGCGTCCCTGCAGGATTCAGGGCATCCGGGTAACCGTGGGTCTTAGCAATATGCGCAATCGCATCGAAACGAAAGCCATCGACACCCTTCTTCAGCCACCACTGCACCATTTCATGCAGCTTGTCGATCACCACAGGATTCTCCCAGTTCAAGTCCGGCTGGTACTTGGAGTACAGATGAAGATAATATTCATCCGTCTGGGGATCAAGCTCCCATACCGAACCGCTAAAGTAGGACTCCCAATTGTTCGGCGGACCGCCATTCTTCCCTTTTCTCCATATATAATAGTCTCGCTTGGGATTATCCTTCGAGGCTCTGGATTCTATGAACCAAGGATGCTCATGGGAAGTATGATTCAGCACAAGATCCATCATCAGCTTCATGCCTCGGGCATGGATTTCACGCAGCATCGTGTCAAAATCATCCATCGTACCGAATTCCTTCATAATGTCGCAATAATCACTGATATCATAACCATTATCATGGTTCGGCGATTTATAAATCGGGCAGATCCAGATCATATCCACGCCCAGCTCCTGCAAATAATCCAGCTTCGAGATGACGCCGCGCAAATCCCCAATGCCATCGCCATTGCTGTCCTTGAAGCTGATCGGATAAATCTGGTATACCACACTTTCTTTCCACCATTTGGGGTTCATGATGAGATCCTCCTTCTGTGCAGCGTCCGCATGAGTACAGCTCGACTAGACAAGGACCAGGCTGCACGAACACGTAAATATATTTTAACCACTGGGGCAGAAGGAGATAACATCTTGCTATAATTCTTCCGAATCCTCCCGTGTAATCAAGCAAGCAGCCTCAATCTACAGGGCTTGGGAATAACGGGAATAACTCCTGTTATTTTAATTAAAACTCCTGCTTTTCTAAAAATAACTGGAAAAACTCCCGCTAATCCCCTCATATTTAGACCGTTATGAATAAATAGAGGTATTTAACAGGAGAAATTCCAGTTATTAAATGAAAATGAAGCAAAAACGAACGATTAACGGTACATTTTCCCGCTATCCAAGCCCCTCTTAACCTAGAATGAGGGGCTCGGATAGTGAATATTACGGTGAAGTGTTCTTCCAGGTTCAAGGATCTCTAGTCGCTGAACTTATAAATGATCGGCTACGGAGTGTTACTCCAGATAGCCCAGAACCAAGGGTTCATTTTGTTTTGTTCTCAGACTATTTCTCCAGACCCTTCTGGTATTGTGAAGGCGTGAGTCCCGTCCATTTCTTGAATGTCGCGCTGAAATGGCGTTCCTCTCCGTATCCGACCAGCTTCGCCACTGCATACATCTTCAGGTTCTGCCGGAGCAGCTTCTTCGCTTCCTCCACCCGATATTGGTGCAGATAATCCAGAAAGTTCACACCCAACTCTTGTCTGAACAATGAGCTTAAATACGTATTAGACACGTAAGCTTCCTTGGCTACATACTCCAGCGTCAGGTTCGTGTTGTATTTTTGCCTGATAATCTCCAGCGCCGTTACCACGGTGCGGTGCAGCGGACGATGGTTGGAGAATGCTTCGACGACACTTTGCATCACCATGTTCAGGATCGCCGACAGCTCTTCCAGCGTCTCCACCTGCGGGGCCTGTTCCATCCAGTTCACCAGATGCTGCTTCCATTCAAATCCGGCTACCTGCTTCTCTTGGGTCAGCCGCTTCAGACGTACCACCAGCGCCGTCGCCCGGATATTGACTTCCTGCTTAAGACTGCCCGGATTGCTACGAAAGCGCTCCAGCCATCGCTCCAGCAAGTCCAGAGCGACTTCATAGCTGCCCGCCGTTACGGCAGACAACATCTCATCCTCCAGAGCGTTAAGCCCTTCATCATCCAAAATACTGACCAATTCGGCAGAAGGACCGGATTGTCCCGCGGTTCCTTCGGAGTAAAAATAGACCCCGCCCTTGCCGTTCAGAAAACGCAATTCCATCGCCTGGTTCGCTTCCATGTAGGACAGATGCGCTTCCGAAAGATGTGTGCGACAGGAGCCGACAGCAATACTGATCGACAGCTTGAGATATTTCTCCAGATTGTCCTGCAGCTTTCCAATGTCATCCTTCAGATTCGCAGGCGCCCGATAAACCTTCCGCTGATCACCTGCCGCAAGGCCACTACCGATCCACAGCAGGTGATTCCCGTCATGAAAGGTCTCGATACGGCCTTTATAGATTGGCCCCAGCGTCTCTCTGATAATATTGAGCGCTGCATATCGCAGCAAGACAAAATCCTGCCCTTTACTTCTCGCGGAAAGCGGCTCGATGTCAAAGCTGATGAGACCGATCTGAGGTCCTTCGGGCGCAATTGCCATGGACAGTTCTTCAATCAATTCCTCGCGGCGTTCCAGCGGAACGGGGGGATGATGAATCCACTGTGACAGCACCTGGCTTTTGACCAATGGAGCATTCTTATGCCAGGAACGCTCCTTCTCGAACAGCACATTCTCCTGACTACGTTGGGCTTCGATAGCATTCTTGGCTTTCAGCACTGTCTTCAGAATCTCTTCGGGGCGGCAGGGCTTCAGCACATAATCCACAACGCCCAGAGAGATTGCTTGCTTGGCATAGGAGAATTCATTGTAGCCGGATAGAATAATCGAGCGAAAGCCATAGCCCTTACGCTGAGCAGCTTCAATCAATTCCAGCCCGTTCATCTGCGGCATCCGAATATCCGTCAGCAGGAGATCCGGTGGATGATTCTCCATTAGCGCCAGGGCCTCGGTGCCGTTACCCGCTTCGCCAACCACTTCAATTTGATGTGACCTCCAGTCAATCATGTTTACAATACCTTCACGAATGGTATCTTCATCTTCGGCAATCAGCAGCCTCAGCTTCATCATCATGGCCCCTCCACAGCGATCTGAATAATAATGCGGGTTCCCATTCCTTCAATGCTCTCAATTTCCAACTGGGTTCCTGTAAAGAATAGCTCCAGCCGTTCTTGTACATTGGCAAGGGCAAACCCGGTACGGCTCCCGTTCTCAGGCTCCACTAGCGGCTTGCGCAGCTCCAGACGCTGGCGCAGTTCCTTCAGTCCTTCCGGCGTAATGCCTACTCCGTTGTCCTGCACCTCCAACACAATCATCCGCTCGTTGCGGTACGCGCGGATAGCAATGAGCCCACTGCCAGACAACGGCTCAATGCCATGAATGACAGCGTTCTCGGCCAGCGGCTGCAGCAGCAGCTTAGGCACGATGAAATCTTTCAGGCTGTCGTCCAGGAAGATCTCGAATTGGAAGCGGTCACGAAAACGGTTCTTCTGCAGAAACAAATAATTGGTGACAAGCTCCATCTCCTGCTCCAGCGTAAACGTATCCCGGCCGTCATTCAGGCTAAGCCGGAAGACTTGGGAGAGAGAGTAGACCATGTCAGCAATCTCCTTGTCGCCCTTCTTCTCGGCCTCCCAACAAATTGTATTCAAAGTGTTGTAGAGAAAATGCGGGCGAATCTGTGCTTGAAGCGTTTTCAATTCTGCTTCGCGCTGCTTGAGCGTGGAGGCATAAACATCGTTGATCAATGATTTGATGCGCTGTACCATGAGATTATAGCCATGGCCCAGCAGTCCAATCTCGTCGTTACCTTCGAAAAATACGCGCTGCGAGAAATCCCCGGTCTGCAATCTCCGCATCGAGCGTGACAGCTTCTTAAGGGGCTTTGTAATGGCCGCTGCCGCAAACCAGGTCACCATCAAACTCATGATCAGGCACAGGCAGGCAATGGTGAACGTCACCTGGGAGATCTGTCCCAGTTCCTTCACAAGCTGCCGCTTGGAGTGAACAACGACAACATACCAGCCGGTCAGCTCGGACTGAAGATGCGACACAATCCATTGGTCATGACCGACAGCTTGATCCAGCCTTTCCTTCACCGTCAAAGCAGGATTGCTGTCCGCTAAATACGGAAGTTCAATATCCTGCTTACCGATCCAGCTCCGGTTCGAGGCCGTAATGACCATACCCTGCCGGTCGATGACGAACATATCCACATCATCCTTGGAATTATCGAGATATTGGCTGCCAATCCTCCCTGCATCCACCCCGATCACGGCTAAGCCTGCCGGTTGCAGGGTATATACATTCTTGATGATTCGAGATAGGACAATCTTATGATAATGATCCCCGACGAAGATCCCGTCGGAAGGTCTAGTCAAACCAAAGGTCGGACTACCCGCTGCGGCAACCGCCTCAGCATAATATGAGGTATGTACGAAATCAGAGAACTTCATAGCGGTCGTCAATCCAGCCTGATTGGTGGCAAAGGGCTCCGCCGCCTGGTTCTGGTCCTGAAGCGTGTACAAGATCAACGACTGGATAGAATTGCTGGCAATCATCAGGTTCGTTACTGTCTTGAAGACAGAATTGCGGTCATGCTGCGCCTCCGTTGACGCATTCAGAAGCCGCTGCACGCCTTCATCCAGAAACATTGTGTTGGAAAAGGAAACCATACCTTTCACCATCTCGTCGATCTGCTCTGTCGTCTTCTTGGTCAAATGGTCCTGGGATTGCCTCATCTTCTCCACGACCTGCTGGGAGGATATTCTGTAGGAATTCCAGCCCATCGCGAATATCGTTACGAGGAGCAAGGGCACAAACCACAGAAGCAGCTTGAACTGGAGCGGAAGATGGCGGTAACGGCTCACAAGGCGGAATTTATGGACCATGGGAACCACCTTCTTTTATAAATAGGAGTTTATTGGTAAAACAATTATAGCGTAAAACCGAAATGGCCGGTCACGCTTTTTACAAGAACTGAAAAATGAGTACATATTTCTTAATTTTGGACCATGTTTAAGCGGGCTAGAACCTTTTAAGATGAGAATGCAACGAAAATATGACATCTCCAAAAAAAGGTGGGTTTATGATGAACGGAAAAGGAATAAAGCTTGTGCTGGCAAGTCTGATGGTGTCAGTCGGACTGGCAGGCTGCGGCGGCGGCAATAATGCACCAGCTGCGAATACGCCTACAGATGCACCGAAGTCCACGGATACTGCTGCCACTAACTCAGGCGGAAATGCTCCCGAAGAGAAAGTTACACTAAAGTTCTTCACCGCACTCGCGGATCGCGCCAACGGCTCCGGCAAAGTGGAACAGGATATTATTGATGCATACATGAAAGAGCATCCCAACGTAAAAATAGAAGTGGAAGCGCTTCAAGATGAGCCCTACAAATCCAAAATCAAAGTCTATGCTTCCAGTAACCAGCTGCCGGACATCATCCAGGCCTGGGGTCAACCGTCTTTCCTGAGCCCGCTGCTGGATAACGATCTGCTGCTTGAACTGAACAAGTCTGACTTTGAAGGCGATCAGTTTGTAGCCGGTTCCATGGACGGATTCAGCAAAGACGACAAGCTGTACGGTTTGCCACGCGGAGCCGACTATATGGTCATGTACTATAACAAAAAAATCTTCGCCGACAATGGCATTGAAGTACCTAAGACTACTGCCGAGCTGATGGATGTTGTTAAAAAGCTTCG
Source organism: Paenibacillus sp. NPDC058177 (assembly GCF_042883835.1). Taxonomy (NCBI): domain Bacteria; kingdom Bacillati; phylum Bacillota; class Bacilli; order Caryophanales; family Paenibacillaceae; genus Paenibacillus; species Paenibacillus sp. NPDC058177. The sequence continues at coordinate 131,332 of NZ_JBHVVB010000006.1, forward strand.
CGACAAGAAGATCAACCCGATTGCTATGAACGGTATGGATGCCTGGACTCTGCCAATCTGGTATGAATTTGCCGCTCAGCGTGTGAACGGTGATTTCAACAAAATGGATGAAGCGGTTGCCCGCAAAATCTCCTTCACTGACGCTGATCTCGTTACTGCTGCCAAAGACATGAAGGCATTCGCGGATGCCAAAGCCTTCGCTGACGGCTGGCTAACAGCTGACTACGGCGCAGCGCGCAACCTGTTCGGTCAAGGTCAGGCTGCGATGTTCTTTATGGGTGCCTGGGAATCCGGTCTAGCTACTGACGAGAACTTCTCGGAAGACTTCCGCAACAATGTCGGCGCATTCGCCTTCCCTGCTTCTGACAAAGGCAAGACTACAGATGTCGCTGCATGGTACGGCGGCGGTTATGCTGTCAGCAAGAACTCCAAGCATCCAGAGGCTGCAGTAGATTTCCTGAAATACTTCTTCACTCCAGAGAACTGGTCCAAATTGCTCTGGCAAGCCGGCGCGGGTACACCTGCGCAGCAGTTTGACCAATTCCTGACTGGCTCTGAAACCAATCTCCAAAAAGAACTTATCGACGTCTTCAGCACTATGACATCTTCCAGCGGCACGCCGCTGCAGGATATCGGTGACGATGAGTTCAAGCAGAAGGTTATGGAGGCTCACCAAAGCTTGCTGTCCGATAAAATGTCTGCCGAAGATTTCGCCAAAGCGCTGGATGCCGCTTCGGATAAATTCGCCGGCAAGTAAGTCATAGGCTTGCACATCCCCCTATCCTTAAGACCCCCGGCTTATTCCAGAGCCGGGGGTTTTCTTTTTAAAAAATACATACAACGATCTGAAATTTACGGCATGTTCCGCCGGGTGGCTTCCCGGTACGATGGAAGTAGATAGATTACCCTTTTAAAAGGACGGAGATTCCATGCACAGAGTATTAAGCGACAAAAAAGCAATTGCCCTGCTGATCGCGCCCGGTCTGTTCCTGTTTGCCTTTATGATCTGCATTCCTATCTTTATGAGCGCCTATTACGGCTCGACAGACTGGGGCGGAATCGGCAAATACAACTTTATCGGCTTGGACAATTACCGTGAGATCCTGTTTCACGACAAAGTATTCTGGACCTCGCTGGGCAACGCACTGCTGCTGACGGCAGCGACTGTATTCCTGCAGCATCCCTTCGCCATTCTACTGGCGATCTTCCTGACGCATTCGGGTAAATACGAGAAGGTATTCCGGACCATCTTCTTCATTCCTGCAGTTATCTCCATTGTTGTAACTGCCAAGCTTTGGAGCAGCATTTTCCATCCCAATTACGGCCTGCTCAACAAGCTGCTGGACGGCATTGGCCTGGAGGCCCTGAAGCATGACTGGCTCGGTGATCCCAATACGGCCATCTGGTGTATTATCATCGTCGTTATGTGGCAAGGTTTCGGGTATGCGCTACTTCTCTATTACTCAGGCTTGCAAGGTATTCCAAGTGATCTGAGCGAAGCCGCCAAGATCGACGGAGCGAATAACTTCACGCTCTACACGCGTATCATCATTCCATTGCTCTCCCCTATGATGCGGGTAGCTATCATCATCGCCGTAACGACTTGTCTCAAGCAGATGGAGACCGTATTCCTGATGACGAATGGCGGTCCGGCGAACAGCACACAGTTCCTTGGCAACTACTTGTACAAAACCGCCTTCTCCTCGTCGCTGTACGGTTACGGGAATGCGATTTCGATCTTGTTCATCATCTTCTGTCTGGTGCTGACGGTTGTGCTGAACAAAGTACTCAAAAAAGATATCGGTGAATTCTAGGGCCGGAATACCGCCGGCATTTCCATAACGCTAAGAAAAGACTTTAACCGGAGGAACCCATATGACCAATTCCTTATCGCCGGCAGCTCCGCTGCCAAGCACGAAGCCGCATAAAGAGGAACGCCGCAAGGTATCCGGCGGTAAAATCCTGATGATGGCTTTCCTAATCCTGATTGCCTTGTTTCAGCTCTTTCCGCTGATCTGGCTGGTAGACTACTCCCTGCTAAAGAGCGGTGAATTCTTCGGAAGCTCATTCCTGAAATGGCCGTCCCCGCCACAATGGCAGAATTACGTTAATGCCTTTACCTACGGGCGGGTCCCGCGCTATTTTGCCAACAGCCTTATCATTACAGTCATTACGGTGATACTGTCTGCCCTGGTCTCCCTGATGATGGGCTATGCGTTCACCCGCATGAAATGGAAGCTGAGCGGAGTTGTCCTCTCCCTGATCATGATGGGGATGATTATTCCGATTCATGCCACCCTGTTGCCGAACTTCATTCTGTTCAACAAGCTGGGCATGCTCAACAATATGTACACCCTGATTCTGCCTTACTCAGCTATTGTGATCCCGATGAGTGTGCTGATTATGACCGGGTTCCTGGAGACCATTCCACGCGCAATTGAAGAGTCTGCAGTGATCGACGGGGCCAGCATTTACGGCGTCATTTTCAAAATCATTTTTCCGATTACCAAGCCTGCACTGGCTACGGTCTGCGTACTCAATTTCATCAGTACCTGGAATGAATTCATTATGGCGAATACCTTCCTCACCTCGGAGGATTTGAAAACCATCCCCTTCTCCATCATGAAATTCGCTGGTGAATACTCATCCAACTACGGCGCACAGTTCGCGGTTATGACGATTATCGCCATCCCGACGATCCTGATCTACTTGCTCTTCACCGAGCAAATGACCAAAGGAATCACAGCCGGAGCGGTAAAAGGCTAAGCTTCTAGGCATAAGAAAAGCATGGGAACTCTCGCAGAATGAGAGTCTCCATGCTTTTGTTTTTTCCGTACCTATTCCTTGTCCGTATCCGTTCCTTACACGTATCCTTATTCATCACCCGTTACTTTCGGAAAAGAAAAACGCTCCCCACCTGTGAGGGTGTAATCAAAAGTCTGTGGCTCACCAACCTGCTTGTTATTGCTGTCGTAAACGGTTAGCTGACCGCCCTTGATTAGCAGCTTACCAGCAGGCGTCTCACCATTATAGGCGTATACAACCGCTCCACTGGTGCTCTCGTCAAAGTACAGCGTTGGATCATAGAGCAGGAGCAGATTGCCCACAAGGCCAACAGGAATGATCTGCGGGTCCACATTCGGGTTCGGCTTCCGGTCTGGCAGGAAATCCTGAATGTCCTTATAAATCGCACTTTGCGTAACAAAGGTCTCCTTCTTCAGATCAAAATATCCGAAATCTCTGCTTCTCCATACGTACAGATGATCGCCATCCAAGATCGAATTACCAGGACTCACAATCATATCGCCAAAAGGGAGGCCTGTAGCAGGAAATTCCTTTACCGCGAATGCGGACGAATTCTTGCTGTAATCAACAACGACGATCCAGCCCTCGCCCGGCTTAAAGATTTTGGGCGCTGCCGTAAAGACAAGTCTGAAGCCACTATTATCCTTTGTAGCGGCTGCGTTAGCCAGATAAAAGCGTTTGTCCGTAAACCCCTGAAAATCGTTCAGTGTAAGCTTATAACTGCCTTCTTGGTCCTGTATCGTGTACACAGGGTTCTCTTCATCTTCAGGGCCCGTCACCTCGAACCCTTTAAAGACATCCTTCTGCTCCTCTGGCTTCTGCTTCACATCGGTTAACTGAAGCGTATAACCATGATCAGATCCGCTCACAGGCACGGCAATTTGCCGATCCAGAATCAATGTGGTTCCGCTCCAATACAGCGGTGAAGCATGGTCACCCTTATAGGAATAAAGATCATCTCCGTAGGCTAGCTCTGATCGGGAGAGATCCCAGGTTCCAAGCTTCGCCGTTCCGCTGTCTCCATTCCCCGCACGGTAGACGAGAAACGGAATTTCTGCCTGAACAGGCGGGTATTCCTCATTGTTGTTATCTTTGACCCCTTCGGGTGCCGGTGCTATACTGCTACATGCTGCCAAGATGAGCAGTAACGCAGCGGTCAGGAACATAAACCTTGGCTTTCTCATCATGGATCACGCTCTCTTTCACGTAAATTTAGTGCCCTATCAATTATATAGACCTCATATGCACATCCTAACCCTACAACATGCAAAAGTAAAATTATCGTGCCCCGCGATCACTCACACAACCATTGACATAGGGATTCAACTAATATATGATCTACCTAGAATCATTACTGAAACTTCAAAATTTCATATATCCCGTAAAGGGGAGTAGCTGTTAAGTAAAGTCGTCAGTACGAGAACGTGAGGATGTTCTCCGGCTTTATTGGCAATATACATTGTTAGCGAGACCTTTACCAATCAGGTTAGACCTTTATTCCAAAGGCTAATCTGTTTGGTAAAGGTCTTTTTTATATATTAAAATTACCATTTTATGGTATAACAAGTGTCTCTTTACGGGATACTTACAGTCAAAGAGGAGGAAACAACAATGGATTGGGGATTATTATTAGAGTATGGATGGGTACTGCTTGTCCTCGTAGCACTGGAGGGGCTACTGGCGGCAGATAATGCGCTGGTTCTGGCTATTATGGTCAAGCACCTGCCGGATGCAGAGAGGAAGAAAGCACTGTTCTACGGATTGGCCGGGGCATTTATATTCCGTTTCGGTTCACTATTTGTCATCTCTTATCTGGTAGATATATGGCAGGTACAAGCTATTGGTGCAATTTATCTGTTATTTATTGCGGGTAACCACATTTTCCGAAAACTATTGGTCAAGAAACCCTCTACCGAAGAAACTAATGAGGGCGAGACCCCTGAGGCTAAAAAGAAATCGAGTTTCTGGTTTACCGTACTTAAAGTCGAGATCGCTGATATCGCTTTTGCCGTCGATTCCATCCTGGCAGCAGTAGCTTTGGCTGTAGCGCTCCCTGCAAGTGGCTTGCCTAAAATTGGAGGCCTCGACGGTGGACAATTCCTGGTCATCTTCGCTGGCGGATTCATCGGACTGGTCATTATGCGTTTTGCAGCTACCTTCTTCGTCAAGCTGCTCCATTCCCGCCCTGGACTTGAGATTGCAGCCTTCTTCATCGTCGGCTGGGTCGGCGTCAAGCTAGCGATCATCACCATGGCGCATCCTTCACTCGGCGTGCTGTCTGAGGACTTCGCTCACAGCACCTGGTGGAAATTAACCTTCTACGTAGTATTAGTGCTTATTGCTGTAATCGGATGGTTCATGAGCAGTAAGAAAGAGGAAGAGCAGCCTCATGACAACCCGCTCAAGGAAGCGAATAAACAGCCTAGCAAGTAATAGCGAACTGTAATAAAACAAACAGCCTGCCCCGCCATATGGCGGAGAGCAGGCTGTTCTTTTGGTACAAGCTTATAATTGGACTAGTATCTGTTGTTGCTGCCAATAATCTGATCCGTTTTACCTTGCAGTTCTACCAGCTTCATTATAATAGTGGCAACTTGCGCCTTTGTTACATTCTGCCCTGGGTTGAACTTGCCACCTTCATCCTTCAGAAGCCCCAGCTTCACAGTGAGAGCTACCGCACCCTTATTAACGATAGCGGATGCATCACTGAACTGTTCTACCACAGCATCCTTATCGAGATAGGCCGAGATTTTGCTGTATTTCACAAAAGAGGTTAGCAGAACAGCCAACTGTTCACGAGTCAGTTTCTTATCAGCTTGGAACGCTGTATCCTTGCTGATCCAGCCGCTTTGCACGGCAAAACTTACAGCATCATAATACGGGCTATCCACACTGGTACCAGCTGTTGCTTTACGCTCACTACCATTATTATAATATTCGGCGTAGTAAGGCTGAGTAGCTTTCGCCAAATAGGTAATCAAATCCCCAGCAGTAACTTCCTGATCAGGATTTAATTTGCCGCTCCCATCCACCTCGAATACTCCGTATTTCAGAAGTTCGGTAAGCTGCTGTTCAGCAGCATGACCCTTAATATCACTGGCATCAGCACCCTTCTGCACAGGATTGGTGTAGATGGTCGTCCACTGACCAGTGACAGCGTTCAAAGTTTCGTACGAGTTCTTCTCTTCGGTCGGCACCAATGCGTACACCAGGGTCACCTTTGGTTCCGCATAAGTATTATTGAAAGTATAGCCTCCAGTTTGTTTATACTGAAGCTCCACCTTATATTGCTTTGCGTACTTTTCCAACGCATCCTGCTTGGTAATCTTGGCTACCGGCTCCTGGGTAATCTTGTCGGTGTTCAAACGATTACCGTAGTAAGCCACCAATCTTCCGTACACATCCAGATTCAAACTGATGGTGCTTCCGCTTACAGGAATTCCATTGTGCTGGAGAATGTACTGGTATCTGTAGCCTGCGCCATCCGGAAGCGTACTCCATTCAGTGCCATATTCAATCTGCTTCAATGTACTGCTGGCTTGCGGGTAAAGTGCATTGATTAGCGCAGTAGCTTTCTGCGCGGCTTCTGCGGCTGTCAGCTTCTTAGCACCTGCTGGCGCAGCCGGAGTCTTCGTTTTTCCATCTTCAGCAAAGTTGTACTGCTCTGACTGGAAGTTTATGATTTCTCCGCTAGACGCATCGATCTCAGCAGAGGATTGGGACGGAAATCCCGGTCCAAAGCTCCGCTGTCCTTCATCCCAGGAGAGTCTCCATACCTTGCGGTCTGGACTCTGGTAGCTATCCCCGAGCGTTTTGCTTGTCAGCTTGCGCCCAGTAGGAATATACCCCACCTTTTCTACCAGCTTGGCCGCCTGCTCGGCAGTAAGTTCAGCACTACCCTGCGACTTGAAGACTTCCTTAGCCTGCGGTACAGCAGTGTAGGTTACTGGACTGGAAGGCACCGGAACACCTTCATCTGTCAATTTCTTGCCGGTTGCTGCGTCAACAGCATAGAGCGCCTGCTCCACTGGAGACCAGCTCAGAATCCAGCTGTCCGGTACTCCATTTTTATAAATCGGATTATAATACAATGCCACATCAAAACTGTCCCGAATGCTCTTCTCCGCCTGGGCCAGGGTTACTTTTGGCACTGCGGAAGGGTAGACGAGATTCTCTGAAGATTTATGAAAGGAGACCACTTCACCATTGCCATCCACTGTAATATTCAGATTATCACCTGTAGAAGGAAGTCCATTCTTCAAGAGATTGAAAGTAAAATTGTAGCGAACCGGTCCAAAAAGTGCATTGCCATAATTATAGTTAGGGTTGTCCTGCAATTTCAAATCACTGCTCTTAATGCTGGCGGCAGCTTTGGAAATAAACGCCCGTGCTTTTTCTAGCGCCTGGGCCTCTGTTACCTTGGGCGGGTAGTAACTTTCATTAATTTGATTAGGGAAATAGAGATAGGTATTGATCAGATCACCATTCAAGGCGTCTACTTCACTACTGAATCCGTATCCTGAATTTCCAATTTGATATTGCCACTGAATATTCCAGACCATTTGATTCGAGGGAACTGGATATCTATTGGTTGACCCCAACTCCGTGGAATTAACTTTAGCCTCTTTAAGTATCGGAAATAATTCCTTTAATTTGGCAATGGCAGCTTCCTTCGAGAATTTCACCTTGGAAGGGTCAGCGGCCACGACCTCCGTGTTTGCAGCAGAATCGCTAACTGCACTTGCTGAGACAACGACGGTTGACGAGCTGACAGTACCGGAGCTCGCCGCTCCGGCGAGGCCTGCGGGCAATAACAGAGAGAGTGCGACGGTTGCCACTAGTGCTGTTCTAGTCTTCTGCTGGATAAAAGTAGTGTTGTTGCTTTTCAAAAGTGTTCATCCTCCTCTACACATGATCTAGCAATTATACCATCCGCTTCATTAATTTCCCATTATTTATTTACGACAGGAAATTTTTAAACTCTCCAAATCATTCATTGCTGACGACAAAAAGGGACAACACAGGCCACTAAAGTGCCAAATGCTGTCCCCGATTTTTAAAAAAACTACTCAAGCAATCCTTTATATGGACCAATAATCGCCTCATAGTGACTGCCGTATTTCGCTGTCAGCTCCTCGGCGAAGTCCTGCCCGATTCTTTCCATCACTACATCATGATAAAAGCCGTTCTGCAGCAATTCGATCACCGAGGGGTGATCACTTTCCAGAGCCGTCAGCCGCAGTGTTTTACCAAAACTGCCAATCAAGGCAGAACGGTTATCGCAGAGGATCGAGAAACGCCGGCTCTCCGCCCCGTTCCATGCCTCCTGCCGTTCGTGGACGATAACCTTCTTGAGTGGTGTGTGGCTTTCGCCAATCGTAATCAGCACCACTTCCACGCCCCGATTCTCCGCCTCCAGCAGTGCTTCTTCGACCCAATGAATATCTTCTGACCACAAATCAACCACGATGCTCTTGTCTGCATTCGCTATCAATCGCCGGATAGCCGTCTCCAGCGCCCGCTCACCCTGCCAGTTATAAAAAAAGGTGGATGTCCGTACCGGATTCTGCATCTGCTCCAGCAGATTCGCTGCCGTCTGCTCAAAGTCTACCTTGAGGAGTCTGATCAGCTGTCCAATCGGAACAGCATCGTACAGGACAGGCTCGGCCTCGATAGCCCTGCACACGCCTTTGTCCGTCAGCGATCGGAGGGCCGCGTACACATTTGTACGGGACACCGACACTCTTTTGGCCACTTCATAGCCGGACAGATTGCCCTCTTCATGCAGCGTCAGATAACATCTTGCTTCCAGATCCGATAATCCTATTTTGCGCAGTTCCTCAATCAATGGTTGGTTCCCCTTTCATGTTCCGATAACCTTCTCCAATAGGAGTATAAATAAATACCACTACGAATACAATAAACAGCCTTATGGACTGCAAATTACGAGCTTTATTAAGGAGATAGAGATGCGAATGAAGTTGAAGGGTTTGAACTTGGGCAGATGATCTGGTAGACTTTCCAGAACCGTATTCATCATACAAGCGCACTAACTACCTAGGAGATGATTCGCATACACGACTTTAACTTCACAACGCTGGTTCAAGGGCTGGAGGAATTAGAAATCCGCAGCACTCTGATTCTCCACAAAGATTCCCCTGTACTGGAGCATTACCGGGAACCAGAGGTTGCTGCACAACTTAATAGAATAAATTCCTGCACCAAAAGCATTCTCTCTGCTTTGGTCAGCATTGCCATAGACCGGGGAATTCTGCCACACCAGGATACCCCTATTACAAGGTTCTATCCTTCTCTACTGCTGGACCCCGATCCCCGCAAGCACGAGATCACCTTGGCCCATCTGCTAACGATGACAGCAGGTTTTGGCTGGACAGAATTTGGCGGACGGAATTCCTTTCCGACCATGACGAAGACGGACGACTGGGTCCAGTATGTGTTGTCCTTGCCACTGGAGGATGAGCCTGGGACACGCATGGAGTATAACTCCGGCGGCTCCCAGCTCCTGTCGGCCATCCTGCGGCAGGCCGCAGGACAGACAGTGGCGGAGTTCGCCGAGCAGCACCTGTTCGGTCCGCTCGGCATCGAGGAGTACCGCTGGGATACCGACCCGCAGGGTAATCATACCGGCGGTTTCGGGTTGTATATGCAGCCGAAGGACATGGCTAAATTCGGCCAATTGTTTTTGCAAGAGGGACGGTGGGAAGGACAGCAACTCATTTCCCCATCCACCGTACATTTATCCACGCAGCCACTGTATGAGGCAACACTGCCCCGCAAGGGATTTTACGGCTGGCATTGGTGGGTCTCAAGCTTCCCTAACGCTGAGGAAGACCTCGGCGAGACAAGCTACTACTATGCACTTGGCTACGGCGGCCAATATATCGTGGTTGTCCCCAGCTTCGAGTTAGTCGTAGTTGTTACTAACGATAAATACGGCAGAAAACGGAAGCCTGTAGATGTCTTCCGGCAGTTGGTAGTACCACTTCTGAATGGTGAACAGCTCTAAAATACTGGGATAGAACGGACCCTCAAAGAAAGATCATCTCATCTACAGAGAATCGATCTTTGTTTCTCAGACATAGAGCGAAAGAAGTTGAGAAATCAGGTAACTTGATTGAGCAATAAAACAGGTTTAAACAGTCTGTGGGCACTACGATGGAATGTTTGGACTTCCGCTCGCTGTGCCGCTGTTAGAGGCCTTCTATTAAAAGCACGACAGAAAAATCCCCAAAATGCAAATAAGGGCATTTTTGTACCCTAAATATCCTGCAGCTAAAGGGTAGTGGAAATTAAGGACAATATTGTACCTTAATTTTTCCACAATAGCCCTTTCAGCGCACTTTTTCAGGAATTAAGGTACAATAATGCTCTTATTTTACTTATTATCCTTAAAAAAGGTGAAATAGAGTACAAAAATGCTCTTAATTAGAGATCGCCTACCATTTGTCATCCTTGGCCTATATCCTCAATATCCTCTAGCTCCCCTAATTCCGCCACTTCATGAACTTGTAGTCCAGAAGGTCAACCAGCAGGAACAGTACAAAGCCCACAAGGCTGAACAGCATGATGCCTGCGTACATTTCCGGATAATCAAGCCTTAGCCAAGCGTCCATGATGAAGAAGCCCATGCCATGGTCTGTGCCATAAATTTCAGTGAAGAACAATACCGAGATGGCTGTTCCAAGAGAAATTCGAATCGTGCTGAGGATGACAGATAGTGCACCAGGCAGCGTAACATTCCAGAATTTCTGCGCAGAGCCTGCACCGAGACTCGTCAGCACATCATACGTATTATCCGGGATAGATTTCACGCCGTCCCGCACGGAGATAATAATCTGGAAGAGCAGGATCAGCATGATCATCAGAATCTTGGAGGTCTCGCCAAGCCCGAAGAACAGCATCACCACCGGCAGCAAGGCAATTTTCGGCACCGGATAGGTCAGGTACACCACCGGATCAAGTAACTTATTCCATGTGGCCGAGCGACCCATTAACAAGCCAATCATTAGCCCGATGAGCAACGCCAGCAGTACTCCCGCAAAAATCCGCATCAGACTGTAGCCGACATTCAGCGCAAGATCCCGTCCTCCGAGTTCGCCCATAGCCTGATAGACTACCAGCGGACTCGGCAGAATCGGGTGATTCATCAGCAAATAAGCGATATACCAGACTACATTCATACAGAAGAAGACCAATAACAACCTGAATACTTGATGGAGCTTCCTTTTTTTCACCATTTCTCCTGCATTACCTTTCTGATTCTCTTCATTTGCTCAAAAAATTCATCACTGTCCCGTTTCTTCCCATGCTGCATGCCAAACACTGTCTCATTGTCCACAAAGACCGGAGAATCCTGCTTGCTGGACGGCATAATAATAATCTTCTGACCCAGCAGAATCGCCTCCTCCACGTCATGCGTAACGAATAATGCTGTGGCCGGGTTCGCGAGCCAACTGTCCAGGAATAGCTGCTGCAGCGCTTCTCGCGTAATGGCATCCAAGGCTGAGAATGGCTCGTCCAGCAAAAGAATGGTAGGTAAAATAGCGAACGCCCGCGCAATCGCTACCCGCTGCTGCTGCCCTCCGCTAAGAGACAGCGGGTAACGTTCCGCCAGCTCCGGGATCCCCATGGCGGTCAGCCAGCGGGTGATCCCCTCTTCCTGCTCCGCTTTACTCTCCGTGGACCGATGGGCAATCTTCATCGCCATTCTAATGTTGGCCTGCACCGTCTTCCAGGGCAGCAGGCCGTAATTCTGTGGCACAAGGCCAACTAGTGTTTCTTTATCGCGCAGCGATTTTCCATTGAACAGCAGTTCGCCCTGGTAGGAAGGCAACAGGCCGGCAATGGCACGCAGCAGCGTGGATTTCCCACTGCCGGAAGACCCTATGACCGTATAGATGCCGTGCTCCGGCAAGGTGAAATTCATCCGTCCCAGCGCCAGCTGCCCGCTTTTATATTCAACTTCCAGGTCCTTTACACACAAGCCGCTATTTCTTAAACTGGACATCGGAGATCACTTCTTCAGGCTTAATATCCTTAGTCAGCAGACCTTTTTCATGTGCCCAGGCAAACGCAGCTTCAACCTCTTTCACATCCACCTGATTGGCTGGGACGTAAGCCGGAACCTTAATTTCGTTCTTTAATGTGTCCGGGTAGCCTACTTCTTTGATCACGAGATCGATATAATCACTTTGGTCATGCGTTTTCATATACTCTACTGCATCGTCATAAGCGGCATACATAGCCCGGATCGCGTCCGGCTTGGCATCAATTGCGGTTTGCGGGAAAGCCAGCACGAATGGATTCACATTGGCCTGAATAGTGGAGCTTAACACGCGCAGACCAGCAGCTTTCCCCATCGTTACGAAAGGCTCCGGCAAAATAGCTGCGTCAGCTTTGTTATTCTTGAGCAGCTCCAGACGAGTTGGAATTTGTGGCACTTCAGTTACCTTGATATCCTCTTCTGTCAGACCGGCCTGCTTCAGGATCGTAGCTACTGTGTATTGTGTGGAAGTATTTTTGGACAAAATTACGGTTTTGCCTTTCAGGTCCTTCACATCCTTGATCTCATCGTTCCCGGTCAGCAAGTCAAATTCGCCGAAGGTAGTACTGGTAATCTTCACATCCAGCCCGGCTTGATTGTAGATGGAGATTGCCACCAGATCGGCACTAAGCCCGTCCACTTTCCCCGCTTGAAAAGCTACATCGCGGTCCTTGGCGCTCTTGAACGTCTGAATGTTCAGGTTCACCCCGCGCTTCTGGTCAAAGCCCTGCTCGTGGGCAATAATGAACGGAATAGCATCGATCGAAGGCAGAAGTCCAAGCGATAACTCAGGAGTCTCTGCCGGAGTGTCCTTAGCTGTATCAGCAGTTGCAGTATTTCCCGCAGCATTATTTGTAGTGGCATTGTTAGCCTTATTACCGCACGCCACGCCTACTATACTGACTGTTAGCACCAGTGCTAGCAGCATCGTCATTTTTTTCACAGTCGCTCTATTCTTCATCGTTAGTTCCATCTCCCATGTGTTTTCTATGTAACTCCGTTACAGCCGTTATCCGGCCCTTTCAGTTCCGCCAGCACTTGCCAAATGCCCGGTACGCCCTGCATAAAGGAACAAGGCTTCCTCCTTTCCATCAGAAATGCTATTGTCAGCAGCCTGCACAGCCGCAGTCAAATCTTTGCTCTTTTTTTCACAAACAACTCTGTGAACATCCCTTTATGTCATTCCGGCAGTTTCAAACAATGCCATTTTACACCTATTGTTGTATTTTGTATATTTATAAATTTAAATAGTTCTAGAACGCACGCCATAACTGACCATACAAAAATAGCCTCCCCCGCCGTCTGGCAAAGGAAGGCTTGCATGATTCATTGCATTAGTATGTGTTATTGAAGAGCTGTGTTTGTTTTTTTCCAAATTATGATAGATATGATCCAGGCACTGATAAATAATGCAACCATCGCATATCCCAAATCACCAAACTCCAAGCGGCTGATCCACATCAGGAAGGGTGAACTCCAATGAAGTCCTTCAGTCAGCACCTGGGTGATTTCCACAAACCCGATGGTAAGTGCAGCTGCGACGGATACTGTCGTGATGAGAATGTTATAATACATTTTCCTTGCTGGAGTGATAAATGCCCACTGGTACGCTTTGGACATCACCATGCCATCCGCCGTATCCATGAGGCTCATGCCCGCTGCAAATAAGACCGGAAGGGACAGAATCCCCGGAATGGAGTATGCGGAGTGTACAGCTGAAGCGGAAAGAGCCAGCAGGCCAATCTCAGTGGCCGTGTCAAAACCAAGACCAAACAGAAAACCAAGCGGATAAACATGCCAGCTTCGGTTTACAAACCGAAACAAAGGACGAAACAGCCGTGCAAGCAGACCGCGGGATTCTAACAGGTGGTTGATTGCCTCAGGCTCTATTTGGCCGGAGCGCATTTTTCGGAAAGCCTGCAGTAGTTGAAGCAAAATATAGAGGTTCATAATTCCGATGAGGAGGAGAAAAAATCCCGAGACGCTCATCCCGATAATTCCGCCTATTTCCTGCATAGCGGGCATGCTTGTCTGAATCCATTTGACGGAGAAGACCACCAGAAGAACGAGAATAAATACAACGGATGAATGGCCAAGCGAGAAGAAAAAACCTACCCCTCCCGGATTTTGCTTCTGCTCGCTGAGCTTGCGAACCGTATTGTCTATAGCAGCAATATGATCCGCATCGAAAGCGTGGCGAAGGCCGTATGTGTAGGCGAGAATACCGAGCCCCCAATACGCTGAGCTGGCAGTAGTTGCGGCATAGATCAGTCCGCCAATGCCAATAATATGCAACAACACGATGATCGCGATGTATCTAAACCAGGATGAAGTGGTAAATCCAGTCTTCATGTTCATAAGCTGTGCCCCCGTTTAATTGATCATACCCTTTCCGAACACCGTTTTTCGGACGAATTGAAATGCACATTCCAGAGTTTCCTGCAAAGGCCAGGCCGCCTGTGCCGACGCTGTAACGACCAATCCGTGACGGTAAGTAAGCGTAACCCCAAACAGAACCTCACTTTTAGGCGTTCGCGGCAAGCTTTGAAGTTTCTCACGGATCGCGTCTACATGAGAGGAATTAATGCGGTCAGAGAACACATAAAAAGTTCCCCAATGTGTTTGTTCCTCCCATGCCCCTTTTTCCTGAAGATTTTGAGAGGAAGGCACTATTCTCTGCCGCTGATTAAAAATCATTTCGTCTTGATAATAGACAGACAATGCACTTTGGTATTGCCGATATTTAAATCGCTCTCCGAGATGCGTCCGGCCTGGGCACAGTACCTCAGCCTGCATCCACACGGCTCCGGGAGCGAGCCTCACAACCGTAGTATTCATATACTCCGCATCCTGATAAAGCATGCTTGGCTGGGGCATATATTGAACAAACGCGCTCTGCTCCAATTGAAACAGCTGGCGCATCTCAGCTCTTCCACCATTGGGACAGGGATGAACTTTCGTGAAGGACTGGTTTGTCACATAAAGACTTGTATTTTGTCCGGCAAACCACTCCATGGAATAGCTGTCTCCTTCAAGCATACCAGGCGAAACATCCATGACGATGATACCAAGCTCCTGATCCAGCTGAAAGGATTTTGCAATTTTAATCGGGGCCGTATGATACTTCCCCTTCAAGAAAGTCCGATCATCGCTTTGATGAAAGTACGCCCTCAACTCAGCAGTAGCAGGGTTCCCTTTCATTCAGAATCATGGCTATGCATTACCCCTTTTGCGTGGGCAATCTCATGCTTTAGCCAAGAGACAATGTCCGCAACTCCTTCACCACCGAATAAATTGGAGAAAACGAAAGGCCGTTCACCTCTCATCCGGGTCGAGTCCTCCCTCATTACGTCAAGCGAAGCGCCCACATACGGAGCTAAGTCAATTTTGTTAATGACCAGAAGATCAGAGCGCATAATGCCGGGTCCGCCCTTCCGGGGGATTTTTTCTCCTTGCGCTACATCAATGATATAAATGAACCGATCCACCAGTTCAGGACTGAAGGCCGCTGCCAAGTTATCGCCGCCGCTCTCGATGAAAATAAGGTCAAGCTCTTTAAATCGCCCCTCAAGCTCTTCTACAGCTTCAAAATTCATGGAGGCATCTTCACGGATAGCCGTATGTGGGCACCCTCCCGTTTCTACTCCAAGAATCCGTTCTTCCGGAAGAACGCCTGTACTCACCAGAATGCGTGCATCTTCCTTGGTATAAATATCATTTGTGATGACGGCAATACTGAATTCCTCGCTGATTTCACGGCTTAAACGCTCAACTAACGCTGTTTTACCGGAACCGACGGGGCCACCGATCCCAATTCGAATTGGACGGTTGGTTGGGAGACCTGGTTTCTCCCATTCCCGGTGATCATGACCTTGTCCTTGACACATAATAATGCCTCCTTTTCGTTATCGTAATATTTCGCATTAAGACATAAACAGTCGTGAATATAACGTCTCGTGACGAACCATTGCCAGTTCAGCCATAGGCATGCTGTTCCATGCTTCTTCAGGCTCTGTTTGCTCCACGATCCATACTGCTTTTTCAGTTACAGGTATTATCGCCGCTATAAGCTTCTGAGCTTCAGTCTGTCCCATGGACATCAGACGCAGCGCACTATTCATGCTGTTCACGATACAAGTATATAAATAACCTTCTACTGCTTTTCTCATTGGAATTCCCAATTGATAACTAGCAAATCCGTGAACAAGTGCATGTGTGCCCAAGGCATCACCCTGTTTGCAAGCGTCTGAAAGAGGCTGCCACTCTATTGAAGGGAAGATTTCTATTGCCAACGCCAACAGACGGCGCCCCATTTTTTCGGCTGCCTTTCGGCTCTCCATAGCCAGGCGCTGCATATGAATTTGACGCTCCACTGCCCATAGCCGCTCCCAGCCTTGAGCAGGAACGTCACGGTATACCGCTTTGATCACAAGAGCATCTCCACATGCCCAATTGTGGATGACCATGTTCTCCACATAAGAACGAAGCTGTATCGTATTGTTAATTCGCATCTCCTGAACCATCGTTTCCAGACCGAAAGAATGGGAAAATCCGCCGATTGGCAGAGCCGAGTCAAGAAGCTGTTGGTAAGCCAACCAAGAGGCCGGTGAATCTACGCCCGTTGTGTAAATGCTCTTATCGTTCTCCATATTCAAAACAAAAAGTATCGCTGAGCCATCGGAACAACTTCAGAAGGCTCGCAAGTAATGTGTATACCATCGACCGTCACTTTGTACGTTTCCGGATCAACTTCAATTTTAGGCGTAAAACCGTTATGAATCATATCCTTCTTGGATACATTGCGGCAGTTCCTAATCGGCTCCACCCGCTTCATAAGTCCCAGCCGTTCCTTTATTCCACTGTCGTAAGCGGCCTGCGATACGAACGTAATTGAGCTTTCAGTCAACGATTTGCCGTATGCGGCGAACATCGGACGTCCGAATACAGGCTGCGGTGTCGGAATCGAGGCGTTCGGATCACCCATTTGTGCGTAAGCAATACTGCCGCCTTTGAGCACCAGATCCGGCCTGACTCCAAAGAACATGGGGCTCCACAGCACCAGATCCGCGAATTTTCCGACTTCAACTGAACCGACAAGATGCGAGACGCCGTGCGTGATCGCCGGATTAATCGTATATTTGGCGATATAACGCTTGATGCGTACGTTGTCCCGTGCTTCTGTATCCGACTCAAGCGGACCGCGCTGGCGTTTCATTTTATCCGCTGTTTGCCATGTACGGATGATCACCTCACCGACACGCCCCATCGCTTGGGAATCCGAACTGATCATGCTGAAGACACCCATATCGTGTAAAATATCCTCTGCGGCTATAGTTTCAGGACGAATGCGTGAATCAGCGAACGCTACATCTTCTGGAATACGGCTGTCCAGGTGGTGACATACCATCAGCATATCCAGATGCTCCTCAATGGTATTGACGGTGAAGGGCCGGGTGGGATTGGTTGATGAAGGCAGAACATTCTGCTCAGCTGCAGCCCGGATGATATCGGGAGCATGACCGCCACCGGCTCCCTCCGTATGATAAGTATGGATCGTTCTTCCGCCTATAGCCTCCAATGTATCCTCCAGGAAACCGGATTCATTGAGTGTATCCGTGTGGATGGCAACCTGAACATCGTATTGATCTGCGGCTTTCAGACATGCATCAATGGCTGCCGGAGTACTGCCCCAATCCTCATGCAGCTTGAGACCAATTGCACCCGCCTCAATCTGCTCAATGAGAGGTTCTACGAATGAGGAGTTTCCTTTTCCGGTAAGCCCGATGTTCATTGGAAATGCCTCTACCGCCTCCAGCATGCGCATCATATGCCAGGCACCCGGCGTACAGGTTGTTGCCTTTGTCCCTGTTGCAGGCCCTGTCCCTCCCCCAATCATAGTTGTAACTCCAGAGGATAATGCAACTTCAATCTGCTGGGGACAAATAAAATGCACATGTGCATCAATGCCCCCGGCTGTAACAATCTTACCTTCTCCTGCAATAATTTCCGTGCTTGCACCAACAACCATACCTGGCGTCACGCCATCCATGATGTCAGGATTGCCTGCTTTTCCAATAGCTGTGATTACCCCATCCCGGATTCCGATATCTCCCTTCACAATCCCCCAATGGTCGATGATCACCGCATTTGTTATAAGTGTATCGAGCACACCCTCACTGCGTATGGCGCTGCTGGACTGGCCCATCCCGTCACGAATGACTTTACCACCGCCAAATTTGCACTCATCACCGTATACCGTATAATCATGTTCAATCTCTGCCCAAAGCTCTGTATCTGCAAGGCGTATGGCGTCCCCGGTTGTCGGACCAAACATACCTGCATAACTTTTACGGTCTATCTTGTGCATGACAGACTCCTTTCCATGCCTGGAGACGGTCCTTAACTTCAATGCCTAAATCTCCTTTTTCAGCAGGACCATTAGTGATGGCACTCAGACCGTAAGAGCACTTATTGCCTCCCAGAGTCACAAGCTCTACCGGCTTCTCTTCTCCGGGTTCAAAGCGCACAGCCGTTCCGGCAGGGATATTCAGTCTCATTCCAAATGCAAGTTCCCTATCAAATAATAAAGCCCGGTTGACTTCGAAAAAATGAAAATGTGATCCAATCTGAATTGGACGATCACCTAAATTTACGACAATCAGTTTCTCAGTGGCTCTGCCTGCATTAAGTTCAATCCATCCTGCTTGTGTCCGATATTCACCCGGAATCATCTTATTCCTCCTTCTATTCGTACTTGATAAAAGGACGTGATTATACTGATCTACGTTAGGTTCCGTTAATAGGCTCGTGTACGGTTACAAGTTTTGTGCCATCAGGGAACGTCGCTTCGACCTGTACCTCTTGAATCATCTCAGGTACACCCTCCATAACCTGTTCTCGCTTCAAAATTTGTGTTCCGAGCTCCATGAGCTGGGATACCGTTTTCCCATCACGAGCTCCCTCCATAATCTCCGATGTGAGGAGCGCAATGCTTTCTGGATAATTTAATTTCAACCCGCGCGCAAGCCTTCTCCGTGCCAAATCGGCGACTACAGTAATCAACAGCTTGTCTCTCTCATGAGGGCTAAGTTGCAAATAATCTCCCTACTTTCCGTAAACTTCTTTTTTACATGCTTTTGATCATACCGCCATCCACCAGCACCGTGCTGCCAGTCATATAGGATGAGGCTTCCGAAGCCAGAAAAGCGACCACTTTGCCGAACTCTTCCGGTTTGCCATAACGTCCAAGCGGAATGGTCTTGCGGGAGTCGGCCTCCACTTGTTCAATTGGAACACCCGTCTGATTCGCCTTGATTTCATCCAGCGTTCTTACACGATCCGTAGCAATTCGTCCTGGTGCTACTGTGTGGACCAGAATATTATAGGGAGCTAGTTCCATGGATAGCGTCTTCGCCATTCCCATAACGCCCAACCGAAATGTATTGGAGATTAAGAGACCTGGGATTGGCTGCTTCACCGAAGAGGACGTCAGGTTGATAATCCGGCCTGCACGACTATTTTTCATATAAGGTAGTACCTCGCGAATAAGACGGACATAGCTCAGCAGCGTTAATTCGAACGCTTGGGTCCAGTCTTCATCCGTGAACTTTTCGAACGTCCCCGCCGGCGGACCACCGGCATTATTAATCAAAATGTCTATCGTACCGAACAGGTCAACCGTTCTAAGAACCGCTGCCTTCAACTGCTCCGGTTTAGTAATGTCACATAACACATATTCGACCTGACCCGCTGCCACCTGCTGCAGTTCTTCCTTGGCAAGCTTCAGTTCTTCCTCGTTCCGCCCGGAAAGCATCACGTTGGCGCCTTCCTTTGCTAACTCCAGCGCACTGGCTTTGCCAAGTCCTCTGCTTGAGGCCGCTATAAATACCGTTTTGCTTGTTAAATTCAAGTCCATGCTCATCCCCCTGCCGAAAATCGTATCTTACAGCAGCACCATCAGTTGGTGCTTCTACTCTAGTTCCAATCCAAGAAAAGCGATTATCTCCTGAAGCTCCTGCATGGTTTGTGGATCAATGGAAGCTCCCGGGAAACGCACATGTGAGCTTGCAATCGCCTGACGCAGCTTGAAGGTCTCTTTACGGATAGTTACGCCGCCGATTCCAAGCTGCGCTTCGAAGCGAATTAACGGCAAATAACGGTAGAAGTACGCTCTCGCCTCCTGCTTCTTACCCGCTTTGAACAGATTATAGGTCTCCACAAGGATTTCCGGATAAGCGAAGCCCGTCATGATCCCCACCGCACCTCGTTCAAGTTCTTCGTAGAAATACATTCCCCCGAGACCACCGAAAATACGAAGATTGGCCTGTTTTAGAATGCTAGTGATCTTGATTGTGGTCGGCGCTTCTTCCAGCTTGACGTACTTGATCTGAGGCACGCACTCCGCCAGCTTCGCGATAAATGGCGCGCTCAGACGAACGCCTGTCGTTACCGGTTCGTCCTGCAGTACGATCGGAATCGAGATTTTCTCAGCCACATTTGCAAAATAACGAAGCAGCATATCTTCATTGTTCAAATTGGCAGGAGATGCAACCATGACGGCCGCTGCTCCGGCTTCCTCCGCTCTCTTGGCCAACTCACCGGCCAACTCACTGCCTGGCGCCGAGCAGCCGACGATCACAGGCACACGCCCGTTCGTCTGGTGCAAGACGATGTTCATAACCCGGTAACGCTCGGACTCGGACAGCTTGTGAGCCTCTCCCATAATGCCTAGTATTGTCATTCCGTGAACACCGGAATGAATATAGAACTCTGTCAGTTTTCGCAGACTCTCTTCATCCAGACTGCCATCGTCGTGGAAAGGAGTCAGCGTAATGACACAAAGACCTTGCAAATCGCTCATTTGGAACCCCCCACTTTATTAGCTACGAATTTCCCGAAGCCTGGCTTTTGAACCACTTCATCTCCGTCATAAACGGTACACCCTCGGACTATCGTATGAATGATCTTCCCCTGTACCTTTTGACCGTGAAAAGGTGTGATTTTGGCATTTGTCCGAAACTTCTGCTCGTCAATCACCCAATGTGCGTGGGGATCAATGACTGTAAAATCGGCATCATAACCCGGAGCGATCCGACCTTTGCCTTCGATCTGGAAGACTTCGGCGGGATGCTGCGACAACAGCTGTGCATATTGCACCGGCGTCATCTGCCCTTTAGCTACACCACGATCAAAGATCAGCGAAGCCATTATTTCCAGACCGGGAAGTCCCGGCGCCGCTTTGAAAATGTTCTCCTTACCCGCATCCTTCTTACTCTTATCCCATGGGACGTGATCCGACGTAATCATGTTAAACGCGCCTGCCTTGACATACTCCCACATCTTCATTGCATCTTCCGGTTGACGCAGCGGAGGGTTCATCTTCGCCTTCGTGCCAAGACGTTCAAGATCGCCGACGTCCTTCAAAAAATACGGGTAGCACGTTTCAGCTGTCACCCGCACGCCCTGCCGCTGAAATGCTTGGATAAGCTCTATGGTACGAGGATGGCTAACATGGACGATGTGAAGTTTCGCCTGTGTCCAATAGGCCATTTCCAGCAACTTGAGCACCTCAACCGATTCGCTGACTGCAGGCCGGGTCTCCATATGCGCCCGGGGTGCCACGTTGCCTTTTTCCGAGTATTCCTCGATCAAATGCCCGATGATCTCACCGTTCTCCGCATGGAATGCCACCGGAAGTCCTATCTTCCCCGCAAGCTGCAGCGACTGAAGCACTTCATGATCCGGAATGCGCGGAAAGCGGTAAGGGTCCGCTTCAAAAGTGGACAGCTTGAACGCGATAGCACCGGCTTCAGCCAACGGGCCAATCTGCCAGGTGCCTCCTTTCGCTACGGTAGCCCACAATCCTACATCCACAATAGCTTCTTGCTCCAGCAGTGCCACTTTGTCCTTGAAGCGTTCTACGCTAGTGATGGGATCAGGCGAATCATAAGGCATGTCAAGAATAGTAGTGAATCCGCCTACGGCTGCCGAGGCTGTATTGTTAATGAAGCCTTCTTCAGGATTCGTATAACAATGTACATGAGCATCAATTAATCCCGGGAAGATATAGCAATCTTCAAAGTCGAGTGTCCGTTCTCCGTTCAGAGCTGCCTGTTCTGGCGAGAACGTCTCAATGACGCCGTTATTAATGCCGAGCTCGCCCGCTACCACGCCGTCTTCAAGCACCAGGCATCCTCTTACGACAAGTTGGTAAGTGCTCATTTTCATTTCTCCTTCGGGATAAATTCAATATAGTAGACAAGCTACACTCCGGCCTGGAGACACTTCTTTCCACTCCGGCGTCACCGATTTACATTCCGGTCTGGCCGATGGACAGCGTGTATGGAAAGCACAGCCAGCAGGGGGATGCTGTGGATTGGGTACATCCCCGCTCAGAATAATCCGCTCTCTTTTGACTTCTGTATCCGGAAGCGGAAGGGCTGAGATCAACGCCTTCGTATACGGATGAAGCGGATTTTTAAATAAGTCGTCCGTAGGCGCCATCTCAACCAGCCGGCCCAAATACATCACGCCGACGCGGTCACTGATGAATTTCACGACAGATAGATCATGCGAGATAAACATATAAGTAAGCGAATATTGCTCCTGTAAATCCTCCATCAGGTTCAAAACCTGGGCACGTATGGACACATCCAGCGCAGATACCGGTTCGTCGCATACGACGAATTGAGGCTTGAGCGCCAGCGCCCGGGCAATGCCGACCCGCTGCCGTTGTCCACCAGAGAATTCATGGGGGAAACGGTCCGCCTGATAGGGAGAGAGGCCGACCACCTGCATGAGCTCTGACACCCGGTCCTTTAGCTCAGAAGCCGAAAGCTTCTCATACAGGCGAAAAGGTTCGGACAATATTTCCCTTATCGTCCACCGCGGATTAAGGGATGCATATGGATCTTGAAATACAATCTGCATTTTCGTCCGGAACCGGCGCATTTGATCCGGATTCAGTTTTCGGATATCGTCCTGCTCGAACAGGATCTCGCCATCGGTCGGTTCAATTAACCGCAGAATCGAGCGGCCCATCGTTGACTTGCCGCAGCCGGATTCACCTACAATGGCTAGCGTCTCTCCTCGCTTAATACTCAGTGAAACGCCATCAACCGCTTTGACAACCGCACCCGTCTTGCCGAAGAATCCTTTGCGAACGGGATAATGCTTCTTTAAATTGTTTACTTCAAGCAAGACGCTCATTGCTCTCCCTCCCCGTATAGGATACAGCGGCATTTATGTCCTTGTTCGACCTCAAGAAGAGAGGGTTGATATTCAAGGCATGCATCTGTACGAAATTTGCATCGCGGGGCAAAGCGGCAGCCAGAAGGCATATTCAATGGACTCGGCACACTGCCGACGATAGGCTCAAGCCGCTTTTTCTGCCCCGCCAATTGCGGGAGAGAACCAAGAAGTCCTTGGGTATACGGATGGAGAGGCTGCTTAAACAGCATCCCCACCTCCGCTTCCTCCACTACTTGTCCGGCATACATAACCACAACCCGTTGACAGGTTTCCGCCACAACACCTAGATCGTGGGTAATAAGCATAATCGCCGTTCCTTGCTCATGCTGCAGCCCCCTCATTAACTCCAGAATTTGCGCTTGAATCGTCACATCGAGTGCTGTCGTTGGTTCATCGGCAATTAGCACTTCGGGATTACAGGCCATTGCAATGGAGATCATCACCCGCTGGCGCATCCCACCTGACAACTGGTGGGGATACTCCCGGGCAATTTGTTCTGGACGGGGGATGCCGACTTTCTTCAGCATCCCGACCGCTTCGCTCCACGCTTCTTTTTTGCTGAGATTTTTATGAAAGCGAAGGGCTTCGCTGATTTGGTTGCCGATTTTAAATACTGGATTCAATGAGGTCATCGGTTCCTGGAATATCATTGCGATTCGGTTGCCTCTGACTTGCCGCATCTCCTTCACGGACAGCGAGAGCAGGCTTTGGTCGTGAAAGCGAATATCTCCGCCTGCAATTCGACTTTGTCCTTTGGGAAGCAGTCCCATAATCGACATGGAGGTCACGCTCTTTCCGCACCCGGATTCACCGACCACCCCCAATGTTTCTCCCTTATTCAACACCAGATCAACTCCATCAACGACACGTACAGGTCCTTTACCGGTAAGAAATTCTGTCTTTAAATCCTTTACTTCAAGTAAGGGCCTCATCGGCTAACCTCCCTGTGGAATTCTCGAAGATTTAAGAGTTGGTGTTACTTCATGCTCAGGTCGGCAAAACGGATAAATTCGTCCGGATAGAATTTGTATCCTTCCACCTTGTTACTGACGCCAACAATGCGGTTGTATTGATACAGATACAGCCAAGGGGTATCGGCCGTAATAATCTTCTGAGCCTGGTGATACAGTTCCATGCGTTTATCATTGTCTCGTTCATCGCTCGCTTGCTTCAACAGCCCGTCAACAGTAGGGTTGCTGTAGTTATTGAAGTTGCCTGTTCCCTTGCTGTCCAGCAGCAATCCTAAATGCCAGCTCGGGTCGTATACCATCGAAGTCCATTTGGTAATGTAAGCATCCATAGACTTTTGTTTTTGCATTTCCAGAAATTGCGGACGGGCTACATTTTTAATATTCACAGTAACGCCTATTTTTGCTAGAGAAGCTTGCAGCAGAACAGCATCGTCGTCCCAGTCCGGATATCCTGAACCAATTGTCAGATCGAAGCTGAATCCGTTCGGATACCCCGCTTCAGTCAAGAGTTGCTTCGCCTTGTCCAGATCGTAAGTATACGCATACCCGTCGTCTGTGTAGCCGGGGGTGTTGCTTGGAACGGAGCTTCTCATCGAACGCGCTTCATTAAACATGACGTCCTTAATTAACTGATCATAGGGTGTGGCATAAGCGAGCGCTTGACGTACCTTCGGATTGTTGAAAGGCTCTTTGTTCATGTTCATTGCCAAGAACAAGATCCGATTGCTGCTGTTGGAATGAACCGTCAGGTTCGTAGCAGACTTAAGGTCTGCCAAGTCCTTTGGAGGCAGTTCAACCGAGACGTCGATGTCACCGTTCTTCAGCAGCATGAGACGATTGGAGGCTTCTTTGATATACTTCATCGTAACTTGTTCAATCTTAGGAGCTCCTGCCCAATAGTTCTTGTTAGCTTTGAAAATGACTTCGCTCGACGGATCCCATTTCTCAATGCTATAGGCACCGGAACCGACCGCATGATCATTGACATAGGCGTCGCCTTTTTCTTTAACAAGCTTATCGTCAAGGATGGAGAACCAGTACATCGCAAGCATTTTCAGCAGATTCGGGTTCGCCTTGGTCAGCTTGAGGACAACCGTTTTCTCATCTTGGGCTGTAATACTAGCAATTTGTGTCAAGCTGTAAGTGAAACTCCCCGTTGCAGAATCTCTCATTCGTTCCAGTGAAAATTTAACCGAATTAGCCGTAACGGGATTTCCACTTTGGAAGTTGGCATTATCCTGCAATTTAAAAGTATAGGTTAAGCCGTCTTCGGAGATCGTCCATTCCTTCGCTAGCATCGGCTTCAGTTTGAATGCCTTGGCGGAATCGCCATCGCCAGGATTAACTTCATAGCCTACCAGCCGATCGTAAGCGTTGACGGCCAGAACGTCCGACGTAGCGTTAACAGGGTCAAGTGTACTCGCCACTGCCTGCCATGCAACAGTAAGCGCTGTGGGTGCTGCGCCGCTATTGCCTCCGCTGGCTGGCTCTGATGAAGCGGCGGCATCACCGCTTGGACTTGAGGCACAACCAGCTAGCGCCAAAACCAATATAAGAGCCATAAATCCTACCCAACACTTCTTCATGGTCTTCTCTCCTTATCCATTGTCAGATTTCTAATCGTTCTTCTTGTTGCCGCTACTGGATCTAAGCCGGGGATCAAGCACATCCCGCAAGCCGTCTCCAATTAAATTGAATCCCAAAATGGAGGTTGCAATGGCCAGTCCCGGGAATGAAACAATCCACCATTCCCCTGAGACAATGTACTGACGGCCTTCAGCTATCATGGCCCCCCACTCCGCAATAGGCGGTTTCACGCCTAGTCCGAGGAAGTTCAAGCTGGAAGAGATAAGAATAGCAAAACCAATGCCCAGCGTGGCTCTTACGATAAGCGGAGCGAGCGCATTGGGAAGAATATGGCGAAACAAAATAACCGAATTTTTCAAACCGATGGCCCGCCCCGCTTCAACGAACTCCTTCTCCCGCAGAAGCATGGTTTGCCCGTACATCAGACGGACATATTCAGGAATACCAACGACGCTTACCGCGATCATTGCGCTGGTTAAGCCCGGACCAATCGAGGCGGCAATCGCCATAGCAAGCACCAATGCGGGAAAAGCCAGGAACATATCCATCACGCGCATGATGATGCTGCCGAGAACACCGCCGTAGTAGCCTGCAATAGCACCGAGAATGGTGCCCACGCAGAAGGATATCGCTACAGCTGCCACCCCGGACCAGATGGTATACTTGGCCCCGTATGCAATACGAGTAAATATATCTCGTCCGAAATTGTCCGTCCCGAACCAGTGCGATACACTCGGAGGCGTAAGTTTATTGGCCACATCCGGTTCGATAGGAGAATAGGGGGATAGTAGCGGCGCCAGCAGAGCCAGGGCAATCCAAACGATAATGAGCAACAGTCCGATCATCGACAGGCGATTGCTTGTAAGCAACCGGATGATGCCCACTGACTTGCGTTCCTGTTCACTGGATGACTGGGAAACCAGGGCAGTTGCTGCTATCTTCTCCATAAGTTCATCTCCTTGTCCCGAAGATCGTCAATCATAGCGGACACGCGGATCAATCAATCCGTAAATCACGTCTACCGCCAAATTGGTAAAGCTGATTATCAAGGCACTCATTAAGGTGAATGCCTGTATTGGTGCATAGTCCGTCGCAAGTATGGATTCGGTAATATAACTGCCCACGCCCGGCCAGGAGAAAATCGTCTCTGTCACCACAGCACCGCCAAGTAATAGACCAAACTGCACTCCGATAACGGTAAGCGTTGGAAGCAACGCATTAACAAGCGCATGCTTCATCACAACACTGCGTTCGTAAATCCCTTTAGCTCTGGCTGTGCGGATGAAATCTTGGCTGATCACCTCCAGCATGCTCGACCGGACCATACGTGAGATAATGGCCATCATTCCGGTACTTAGCACAATTGCAGGCAGCAGCAGATGAGCCAATGCTTGCTCCAATACCGGTATGTTCCATGTCAACAGGCTGTCGATAACATACAGACCGGTCAAATGAGTCGGTGGACTGACACTGTCTCCTAATCTCCCCAGGGGTGCAGGAGACCAGTTTAACTTGGAATAAAATACATAAATCAGAATCAGAGCCAGCCAAAAGGACGGAACACAAGAACCGATAAGAGAGAACACCCGGGAGATATGATCGACGATTGATTCTTTCTTAGTTGCGGCAATAATTCCGACCGGGAGTGCAACAGCCAGCGCAATGATGAAGCTGGCCAGCGTCAGTTCAATGGTAGCCGGCAGGCGCGTATAAAAGTCGGAAAAGACGCTGTGGCCCGTATGCCAGGCAAAACCGAAGTCCCCGTGAAACAGTCGAATAACATAATGAAAAAATTGTTGATACAAGGGCTCATTCAAACCCATATCGCCGCGGAGCTTCTTCAAAACCTCTTCGGGAGCTTCTGTACCCGCAATCATCAAAGCAGGGTCCCCCGGCAGTATTCTGGTGAGAAAAAACGTGATGAAAACTATCCCGATAAGAACAGGGATCATATAAAACAATCTGCGCAGGATATAGAGAGCCATCTACGCACCCTCCTTTTGCATATTCAGACATTTTATTTCTAACGATATTTTGTTTATCTGTCGTAACGTTCAATCAGTGCATTCAGATGAGGCAACCATGGACGAGCCTCTTCAAATGCGCTGGAAGCGCGGAGGACGATATCATCTGCCAGATGCCCGCCGATCAACTGCAAGCCGACCGGAAGTCCGGTATCCGTCCAGCCGGCAGGAAGTGAAGCCGCCGGGAAGCCGGTGATATTAGCCAGACAATTAAAGGAAGACCAGTGATTGTCCGGCACACTTTTACCGTCGATTTCTGTCGGGCCGTAAGTGCCGACCTTGAATGCAGGGGCAAACAGCGCGGGAACAATAAACAAATCATAATTTTCCATAAATCTTCTCATTGTAATGTTAATGGCTTGTCTATCCATCGCCGCTGAGGTCAACTGCTCATCAGTCCACACCCGGTTGATGGTGTTCACGAAGTTAGGGTCCATGTACTCCCCATACTCTTTCGCCATTTTTCGTAACCCGGCGAAGTCGGTATCCCTGGCGATCAATCCGGCGAAGATTTGAGATGGATTAGAAATGCCAGGATGTACCTCTTCAACATGACAGCCCAGTTCTTCAAATACTTTCACCGCCTCTAAGGTAATGCGGCGCACCTCCGGATCAACGGTCGCATAACCGGCATCCACACTCCAGGCGATTCGAAGGTTCTTGATGTCTTTATTCTGTATGATCTTCAGAAAGTCGAGCTTACCCGGAAGACTGTGTCTGTCCATGTGACTCGGTCCACTCATGATGCTAAGCATCAGTGCGCTATCTTCAACCGTACGCGTTAAGGGTCCGATAACTTCGAGCGTTTCCCAACTGCTTCCTCCCGGGAATTTCGGATCACGGCAGCCTGGATATAAGGGTACTCGGCCAAAGGACGGCTTGAATCCATAAACACCAGTCAAACTTGCAGGATTACGGATAGAACCGCCGCCGTCACTGCCGACCGTGAGTGAACCCATGCCCGTTACGACTGCAACAGCAGAACCACCGCTGGAACCACCCGGGGTTAATTCCGTATTCCAAGGATTGCGGATATTTCCAAAAACCTTATTAATGCCCCGATAACCAAACTCTGGTACATTCGTCTTCCCAATGATAATGCCCCCGGCCTTATTCAGACGCTCTATGCTAATGTCATCTTCATCCGGAACATAATTCTCAAAAGCTTTCGAACCAAAAGCAGTGCGAATCCCTTTCGTCAGCACCAAGTCTTTGGCATGGAAGGGAACGCCATGAAGCGGTCCAACCTCTTCTCCGTTCATAATTTGTTCTTCTGCTTGTTTCGCAGCCGCCATGGCATGATCTTCCTCCAACTGGCAAAAGGCGTTCAGTACCGGATTTAATCTATGAATTCTGTCAAATACCTGCTCTACAATTTCAACCGGCGATACTTCGCGTTCACGTATCAATTTCGCTTGCTCAACCCCGGTGAGTGCATATAATCTCTTCATTTCTATAAATCTCCTCCCTACAACCTCATGTCAGCTTTGAAGTTTAATGTCGTTAACAATGTTAAACTTCCTGACAAAACATTAGCATATCCATCAAGTGCTGAATAATAAAAAAATTAAATAACACCCTAAACACTTAAATTTCGCAAATTATTAGCATATCAAAATTAAAAGTGATATTATTTTTATATAAAATGTTAGAATATATAACATAAATAATAGCATCTCATTAAACTTTCTCTATTGAATTTTAATGGAAACCGCATCAACATTAATGACATGGACTTATGGGGAGGGTGAACCTATGGACTTAACAGATCTGCATTCTTTGCTTACAATCGCCCGAGAAAAGAGTATATCGAAAGCCTCTAAGGTAATTCATATCTCTCAACCCGCGTTAACGATCAGAATAAAAAAACTGGAGCAGGAATTAGGGTTTGTCTTACTGGAGCGTACTCGGAGCGGGGTAAAATTGACCAAGCAAGGAGCATCAATTATTCATAACGCCACCAAAGCCATTCAGCAAATTAAGGCCATGTCCAAACTTCAAGATCATTCCAATTTAATCGATTTGATTAAATTGCTTCATCCGGAGCAAGATGACTTCAGCGATTCATTCAACGATAATAGCAGCAACATTAAGATTGGTGTTGCTACCCCGCTGGGATGGACCATGTTCAAGCCTATCATGAACCACTTGCGCAGCTTTGATCCGGACCTGAAGTATCATATGTTATCGGACTCCAACGAAGTCATTATCGAATTAATTCTTCTTGGAGATATTGATTTTGGGTTCGTCCCTTATTTCGAGGAGCTACCTGGAATCGAATCTATCTCCATTATGCAAGATGAGATGCTGCTCCTTGGCCCCAAAAACGAAAAACCACTCTGTCTTCACAATCCCGAGAGCATGAATACCCTGCTGGAAAAGACGTTTTACCTCTTCTTCTCCAATCAACAGCTGCGGTCCTTAATTAATGAAACCATGCTTAAGCTGATGGGAAATATCCCTAAGGATATTTGCAATATTAACGAGACAGGCATCATTCTGAAAATGATTTCCGACGGACAGGGGTACACCATCTGTCCCAGTTCGTTCTTGTACGATACAATGGAATTTTTCCATAGTCTCTATGGAACCGGAGAGCTGCCCACTCTACTGCAGCATGAAACGGTACCCTTCTCCGTCTACCGCCTAGGCAAAAATTATCCGTCCCGGACGATCCGGATGATCTTTCCATCAGATTCCCCCTATTCTCAATTCATTCAACAAATATCCAACATCATCTAAATATGCGTTATTAAAAAACGGGTCCGAGAGGGGCGCACCCCATTCTGGGGCGCCCTTCACGGACCCGAAATTTGTTATTCCTGTGTTACTCTAAAATTCGTCCCCATCCCGAAATGCCTGCATTGTTGGCCCCAATTAATCGGAGAGTCTTCCATAAAGTTACCGCCGCGGTATCGAACACAGGAACCCCATATTCTTCTTCCAGCGGGGTTGCCAGGTGGGCAGCACGCATATTTGTCCCTGACAGGATAATCGCATCCGTTCCAGGAATGAACGACTCTTTTACCGCCTCTATAATTTGTTTATCCGTAATCGCGCTGCTCATTTTGTTTAGCTTAATGTTAAAATTGCGGTAACCTGTACACTCAAATCCCTGATTTTTATACTGTTCGATCACTTGCTTCGTCACCTCGTCAACCAAGGGTGTAACTAAACAGTAGGTTTTGATTTTATAAAGACGCATAGCTTCAAGTAGGGCTAGTATTGAAGTTGTGGCAGGTTTGGCGGTCCGTCTGGTAATCGCGTCACATAATGCCTGATCCGATTCTTCGCCCAGCCATCCCCCGGAAGTAGCATTGTAAGCAATAACATCTACGTCAGCATCCATCAGCAAAGACGCGGCCTCCAACAATGTATCTGTATCGGATTCCCCACGCTTGTTGTCACCAATTATGATCTTAGTGAGCTTAAAACGGGTAAAATGGACAGAAACCTCGCTTAAGGAAGCCGCCATAGCTGCGGTTACAGGCTCAACAGCCGTGTTCGATGACGGCGTCAGCATTCCAATCTTTTTCATGATAGACCTCCTTTTGTTAATATACTTAAATAGTAGCATGATCCCAGAACAACCCGTCATTGTAATTATAAATATAACTCGAGCGCCTGAAACGGTCAGCAGGACAGCCGGAAGCTTATGCCCTCTAATTGGGATTTACCGTAAAATACAGGGGCGCAATAGACAATGTTATATTATCCGACTATCCATTCTGACTTACACAGAAAAGTGTCTCCTTGTAGGAGACACTTTTCTTCTCGTTGAACACAAACCCATATTAATTATAATTTCTCCATTTAATATTGTGTCCATCCAGTGGACATCGCACTTTATTGCATCATTCTATGTTATAATGAAAGCGTAAACATAATATACAAAGTACCGTTGAGCTCATCGCCTAAGGAGGATGATGGATATGCTGACAGGTCTGAAGGAACTTAAAAAATGGGTGTTTGAATTTTGGCAACCGGGGATGCCTTCGGGGGGAGAAGACTACCAGAGCATCGAGTTTACAACGAGTCGCCAAATGCACAATCCACAATCGCCAAGTCCGCTCACTTACGAAGAAGAAGCGCGGATCAAGACTATAAAGTTTCATTAAATCCTTATCTTCAGAGCCGTTCGAACCGGAAGTCATTTCCGATTTGGCGGCTCTTTATTTCGTCGTTTGTTTTTGTATGCGTGCATGTCTTGGTACCAAATGGTTTGCTGTATCCGCTACCGCCTATTTTAGAGCGGGTACGTCACCATTAACATCTCCCATACATAGTATGGTTTTGACTGTATCCCTTTACCTTGTTATACCAAACAAACCCGAGCAAGGAGGGGTGACACCATTGAAAGGGAACGAACATCATAGCAAATTTCTTTTAACGCATCGCGAGCGCGAAGTTTTTGAACTTCTTGTTCAGGATAAAACTACGCGCGACATCGCTGGCCTGTTGTTTATCAGCGAAAAAACCGTCAGAAATCACATCTCAAACGTCATGCAAAAATTAAACGTAAAAGGCCGTTCGCAAGCGGTTGTCGAGCTGATTAAGCTTGGGGAGCTGAAAATATAGCTACCGTGCTGTCGAAAGTGACGCGTTTAAGCCTTCTTTCACCCAACCGGGTGAGAGGAGGTTTTTTGTTGTGCTTTATGCTAAACAAAAAAACAGCAACATTAACCTTACCGGTTCGTCACGCCCTTGCGGTCACGCCGATTTAGTCCGGTAATGCTGTTGCATCCTCAGTGTAAAATATGAAATGGATACCAGAGCAAGCCTTTTATTTTCGGGGAGTAAAAATCATGTGGTAGAATAAGATCATCACTACAATATCCACTTCAGGAGGCTTTCTTGCGGATGGCCAATATTAAAGAAATCGCCCGAATTTCCGGAGTGTCCGTAACCACCGTCTCGCGTGTGCTTAACAATCATCCTTATGTCAGCGAGGACAAACGGAATGCGGTCCTGAATACCATAGAACAGTTAAATTATCGCCGGAATATGAACGCTGTTCATCTGATCACCGGACGTACCAAATCAGTCGCAGTAATCATGCCGCTAATCCGTATCTATTATTTCTCCATCATTATGGAGGGACTAGCCCAGGAAGCACTGCTGGCTCAATACAGGCTGGTCCTGTGCCAAACTAACTACCTTCCTGAAGAAGAACTCAAGGTGTTGGAAATGCTGCGCAACAAGGAAATCGATGGTGTGGTTATTGTATCCACCTCCCTGAAGCCGGAGGTTATCGAGGAATATACAGCATATGGACCTATCGTCACTTGCCAGAACAGCGGGGAAAGCCGCTTCTCCTCTGTCTATATCGAACATTACGCCGCCTTCCGCCATGGTCTGCAATACTTGGCCGATAAAGGCTACCGTTCCATTGGCTATTGTGACGGAAGAAAACATGGCTCCTCCTCCTCCATCCGTCAGTCTGCGTTCCGGGACTTTCACCGGGAGAGCGGACTTCCGCTGCATGAAGAATGGATGATATTTGATTGCCTGAACGAAGAGCATGGTGCAGCGTTACTGCATCGTCTGAGCGCGATGGAAGAACGCCCAGAGGCTATCATCGTCGCCGGGGATCATGTCGCAGCCGCCCTGATGATTGAAGCCGGAAAACAGGGCATCCGGATTCCTGAAGACCTCGCCGTAATCGGGTTTGATAACCAGCCCATCGGCAAGCTGCTGGGGTTGACCACAATTGATAACAAGCTGTTCGAGATGGGCGCGGCTGCTTTTCAGACGATCCATGAGCAGATCCATGGGGATGGCGGAAGCCAGCCCGTCCATCGCAAGCTGGACTATGAACTGATAGAGCGCTCCTCTGTGTGAGGGAGTACTAATCGGCGCAATCAAGGGATAAATGGAGGGATTTCCCTGTTCAAAATGAAAGGCGGGCACCTGTTGGTGTCCGCCTTATTTATGCTGTAATGCTAAACAATGAGAAATATCACATTTTATATTGACAGCCCAAGTACACAGACTTATGATTGTTCCAGCATTATTGATAACGATTATCATTCACATACACATATATAAAGGAGTGGCTCATTTGAAATTTAGTTATGCTGTACCGGCAAGCCTGCTTGCGGCTTCTATTCTGTTCACCGGCTGCGCAAGTAATAATACCAATGGAAACACGGCCCAATCCACAAATGGAGCGGGTAGCAACACGGCAACCAATGCTCCTGCAGCGACTGCTGATGCCGCTAAAACGGCTGAGGCTGCAGACTTTACATCAGCCATCGAACAATACCGCACGTTTGTCATCGAGCAATGTGATCTATTCGTCAAAGAAACGGAGAAGTTCACGGGCGCCGTGAAGGCAGGTCAGATTGAAGAGGCCAAGAAGCTGTATGCTCCGACCCGGATGTATTATGAGCGGATTGAGCCTATTGCTGAAGCGCTCGGTGATTTGGATCCTCATATTGACGCCCGTGAGAATGATGTAGATCCTGCGGAATGGCGCGGCTTCCACAAGCTGGAGAAGGCCCTTTGGGAAGATAAAACCACAGCAGGATTCGAGGAGACCGCGGACCAGTTGCTGAAGGATGCACAGCTGCTGCGGGCAAAAGTGGAGACGGTAGAGATTGATGCCAATCTGCTCGTTACCGGAGCCGTTGAACTGCTGAATGAAGTTTCCTCCTCCAAAGTTACCGGTGAGGAAGAACGCTATTCCCACACTGACTTGTACGATTTTGTCGCCAACGTAGAGGGCGCACAGAAAATATATGAACTGCTCAAACCGGAGCTGGCCAAAAAAGATGCCGCGCTTGAGCAAACGATCGGTGAAAGATTTGCAGCACTGCAAGCAGAGCTGGCACCGTTCAAATCCGGTGACGGCTATGTCTCCTATCAAGAACTGAAGGAAGATGAAGTCCGCAAATTAAGCCAGAACCTCGATGCGCTAGCAGAGCCACTATCTAACATGGGGACTATTCTGGGAGTGTGATCATCATGAACAAACACGATAAGGATAAGCAATCTACTCCAACAACAAATTCAGAGCCCAGCCAGAAACTGCTGGATACAAAAGTAAGCCGCCGCGATATGCTGCGGCTTACTGGCGCCACCGGGCTAGGCCTCCTGCTGGGCGGCGGGGCCATGGGGAGTCTGCTTTCGAGGGGAGGAATAACTGCCAAGGCACCTGTCGCTCCTGTGCAGGCTGATTCCTCCATCCCTTTCTATGCCAACCACCAGGCTGGCATTCTTACACCTGCACAAAACTTCCTGTACTTCGCAGCTTTCGACTTGACGACAACCAAACTATCCGATGTGAAAAAGCTGTTACAGGAATGGACCACCGCTGCGGCTGCACTAACCACAGGCCGTTTGGTCGGCAATACCAATGACAGCCCTAATTTGCCACCTTCCGATACCGGAGAGGCAGATGGTTTAACCCCTTCCCGCTGCACACTCACCTTTGGCGTGGGCCCGTCCTTCTTCGACGAGCGTTTCGGGTTGGCCGGGCAACGACCTTCCTCGCTCGCCGATCTCCCGCCATTTGTCGGCGACAATCTCGATCCCGCCTGGTGCGGCGGAGATCTCTGCGTGCAGGCCTGCGCAGACGACTTGCAGGTGGCGTTTCACGCCATCCGCAATCTGGCGCGGATTGCCCGCGGGACTGCCGTGCTGCGCTGGACCCAGGAAGGGTTCCAGCGGACGGGCGAGGCCGATCCCAAGAACGGAACACCGCGCAATCTGCTCGGCTTCAAGGACGGCACCGGGAATCCCGATGTTACCGATGAAGCCGAGATGAACAAGGTCGTCTGGCAGGGCAGCGGCGACGGGCCTGCCTGGATGAACGGCGGCACCTATATGGCGGTTCGCCGGGTCCGGTTCCGCATCGAAGTATGGGATCGTTCATCCCTGAGCGACCAGGAGGCGACCTTCGGGCGGCATCGCCAAAGCGGCGCTCCTATTGGCGCCCGGGACGAGTTCGACAAACTTGATCTAAAGGCAGCAGATGCGTCCGGCAAACCGCTGATACCCGCGGATTCCCATTCCGCCCTGGCGCATGGCGACGGCACAGTCAAAATGCTGCGCCGTTCCTACTCCTATTCCGGCGGACTGAACGCCAAGACCGGCCAGCTTGATGCTGGTCTGTTATTCATTAGCTTCCAGCGGGATCTCGTCAAACAGTTCGTGACGATTCAGCAGCGCTTGTCGCGCAATGACCGCCTGAATGAATATATGGTTCATATCGGCAGCGCGGTCTTCGCCTGCTTCCCTGGCGTTCGCGAGGGTGGATTTATTGGAGACACGCTGCTCGGGTGACCTGAGAGTTACTAAAAAGGGGATTACTTAAAAGCTCGGAAGCTACGAAGCCCGGCTACACGAGCACATTAGGGCTAGTTCCATTAAAAAAAGTAAACTGCATTTGCAGCGATATTTGAGCCTATATCAAATGCCCTCTATACTTGCCTTCTATTCATATGCCTTCTTACTTGAAAGGGGATTATCCCGATGTTCTCTCTTGTTCATCATCCCTGGCGGGCGCTTAAGGCAACCGCCATGCTGGCCTTGATCTGCCTGCTGCTGACCCTCCCGGCAGCAGCAGGCTTCGCGGCGGAAGGCAGCGCCCGGCACGATGAGCTGCTGCCGCCCGTCGGCAGCGCGCTCGTCGAAGCCGGGCAGAGCCGCTGGAGCGACGCTGCCGCCGATGTGGAGACGTTCGCGGCGCTGTGGCGCACCGCGAACGCAGGCACGCCGGACCCGGCACTCGCCGGTCCGGCTGCTGCTGTAGACGCCGCGCTGGCCGAAGCGGCGTCCACACTTAAGGCGGGCGGCGGCGAGCCCGCCAAGAGCGCACTGTCCACGCTCGCCAGAGCCGTGGACGCGTATGTGACCGCCGCGAGCGATAGCGGCGGTGATTCCGCTGCCGCCGGGCGAAGCGCGGCGGAGAAGCTGCTGCCCGCGGCGAAGACTGCGCGGGATGCGGCGCAGAGCGCCGACTGGGCCGCCGCGGAGAAGGCCTACAGCGCTCTAACAAGCGGCTGGAAGCCGGTGGAGCGCGCCATCCGCAAGGATAATCCTGCCGTCTACGGCATGCTGGAGACGAAGATGAGCCTGCTGCGGATCGCGCTGCAGGCAGAGCCCCGCCGTGAAGAATCGGCCCGCAGCGAAGCCAAGGCGCTGTACCAGCTGCTTGCTGATTACGGCCAGGGCAAAGCCGTTGCGACGCCGAACATCACCGGCGAAGATACCTCCATTGAAGGATTGATTACCTATCTTAAGCAGGCCTCGGCGGCAGCTACCGATGGAGATAGTGCCAAGGCCGCAGCGATCATGGAACAGTTCATTACTGTCTGGCCGATGGCCGAAGGTCAGGTACAGATTGCTTCTCCTAAGGTCTACACCAGTATCGAAAATGAAAGTGCAGCTGTAACCGGATATCTGCTCTCCAATCCGCCAAAGCTGGAACGGGCACTCGCCACTCTGGAGCAGATGACAGCTGAGTTGACCCCACTTGCAGGAGAAACACACTACACGGCCTGGGATGCTGCTCTGATTCTGCTTCGTGAAGGACTGGAAGCCATTCTCGTACTATCCGCTCTGCTCGCTTATGTGAAGCGGGGCAAGCAACAAGGCGCCCAAAAATGGATCTGGTCCGGAGCCGTGGCCGGTCTTGCCGGAAGTGCTATCTTGGCGGTGCTGCTCTACTATGCCATTTCCAAAGCGGCAGCCGGGAGCACACGTGAAATGATCGAGGGCGTGACCGGACTTGTAGCTGTGGTCATGATGCTGACCATTGGACGATGGCTGCACAGCAAGTCGAATACGGCCTCCTGGAATAACTATGTAGGCAGACAAGTAGATGGAGCGCTGGCCAAGGGCAATCTATGGTCACTCTTCTTTGTCTCACTGCTGGCTATTCTGCGAGAGGGCGCGGAGACAACGATCTTTTATGTCGGGATGGCCCCTGCGATTAAGACCTCCTCACTGCTGATAGGGATCGGAAGCGCACTGCTAATCCTGATCATTGTGGGCTATTCCATAATCGCATTGAGTGCGAAACTGCCCATCGGAGCTTTTTTCAAAACGGCTACCGTACTTATCTATTATCTGGTGTTCCGCTTTCTTGGAGAAAGCATTCATTCCCTTCAAGTGGCCGGAAAGATTCCCTCACATGTGCAGGAAGGCTTTCCTTCTATTGGATGGCTGGGCTTGTACCCGACGTGGGAGACACTTCTACCCCAGTTGATCGTGCTGCTGTTCATCCTGTGGGAAATGCTGCGCCGCAAAACTGCCAAAGCTTAGTCTCCTACCGCAGCTTAACCAGCCGAACACAGCTAATATTATCCGCAGAAACCCGTCTCGCAATGGTTGCGAGCGGGTTTTTGTCATTTCCACACTTTATTCATAAAGATGCCCTTGCAACGCTCATCGTTTTGTTTTATCCTATTTATGAAAATAATTTTCTGAATATATTAACTAATTGTAAAAATAATTTTAAATCAAAATTTACGAATGGAGGTGGGTCATGTCCCCAATTCTTCATGCTCTGGAGCATGAGATGACCAAGCTGTCGCAAATGGAACGCAAGCTCGCAGAGCGGATTCTTGCTTCTCCCGCCGAGATTGTCCATATGGGTATTACAGAACTGGCTGAACAATGCGGCGTCAGCCCGGCGACAGTTACCCGTTTCTGTAAGGTATTTCATTTCAAGGGCTTTCCGGACTTTAAAGTAAACCTGGCTGCAGAAATTGCTGGCAGCGATCAGGGACAACAGGAAGGCGGCTCTTCCTATCAGGACATTGTCGCTGGCAATCCGCTCTCCACCATCGTTGAAGCGATGCAGAACAATCATCTCGCTTCGATCCGGGATACCACTTCGCTGCTTAATATAGAGCGGCTGGAGGCTGCTGTAGATCTGCTGTGCCGCGCCCGCCGTGTTGATCTGTATGGGATGGCTACTTCCTCCATCGTGGCACAAGACTTCTATCAGAAGCTCATTCGCATCGGTGTGAACTGCACAGCCTTCGCAGACTCCCATATGCAGATTACTTCTGCCTCCTCGCTCGGCGAGGGCGATGTGGCTTTTGCGGTCTCCTACTCCGGGGAAACCCCCGAAACGATTGACGCCTTGAACTGTGCCGGTGCCGGTGGAGCCAGCACCATCGCCCTAACTTCTTACGGCAGCAGCACACTAGCCTCACTGGCCGATATCCCGCTCTTCTCTTCCTCACTGGAGAAGGGGATGCGGCGGGGTGATATGGCTTCCCGCATTGCACAACTGCATATCATTGATATTTTATTCACCGGAATGGTCAGTACGCGATTTACAGACTATATTCCTAAGCTGGAGCAATCTTATGTGAATGTACAACATTATCGTCATAAACGAGGAGGTCAATCCTAATGAATATTTTAAAATTTCATAGTGAAGAGGATTTCGTACAAACAGGTGCCAATCTGATTGCAACCCTGCTGCAAAGCAACCCTAAAGCCGTGCTCGGCCTGGCTACCGGTAGCTCGCCAGTAGGTGTTTACGCCCGGCTTGTAGACATGCACAAAAAGGGTCTGGTCAGCTTTGCCAAGGCATCCTCTTATAATCTTGACGAATACGTAGGCTTGCCTGCGGATCATCCGCAGAGCTACCGCAGCTTCATGAACGAGCATTTATTCAATCATATTGATATTGATCTCTCGCGGACCCATGTGCCTGATGGCAATGCATCTGATCCTAGCGCAGAATGTGCCGCCTATGACCGGATGCTGGAAGAGAACGGCCCGGTGGACCTGCAGATTCTCGGCATCGGGAGCAATGGCCACATCGGCTTCAACGAACCGGATGCCAGCCTGAGCAGCGGTACCCATGTGGTAGACTTGCTGGAAGGTACACGGGAGGCCAATGCCCGTTTCTTCGATAAGCTGGAGGATGTGCCCCGTCAGGCGGTCACAATGGGAATCGGCGGCATCCTGAAAGCCAAGCAGATCGTCCTTCTGGTCCGTGGCGAAGAGAAAGCCGAAGCTATCCGCAATGCCATTGAGGGCCCTATCACCACTCAATGCCCGGCCTCCTTGCTGCAAAGTCACCCGAACGTAGTCGTGCTGCTGGATGAAGGTGCAGGAAAATGGCTGAAATAACGGCAACAAACGGCGAATTATTGTATGGTAAAGTGCTGACTCCGAACGGTCTGATTCCGCAAGGCGTGCTTGCGATCTCTGGAGAGCGAATTCTCTATGCCGGGGAAGCTCATGAACTGCCTTCAGCCTATGCTAACTGGGAAGCAAGTCACCATGACAATGACCTGTTGCTCCCTGGCTTTGTGGATGTTCACGTTCATGGCGGAGCAGGATATGATTTTATGTACAGTGATAATGATTCTATTGACGCCATTACAAAGTTCCACAGTACCCAGGGAACAACAACTATGCTGGCTACCACGATGACGGCCACCAAAGCTGATATCGACCGTGTTCTGGAAGAAGTACATGTCTACCTTTCCAAGGAAATGCCTTATGCACAGCTAGCGGGAGTGCATCTGGAAGGCCCGTTCATTAGCCACAAATGGCCGGGTGCCCAGAATCCGGAGCATATTGTCCCAGCTAATATTGACTGGCTGGAGCAATGGGAACATACCTATCCTGGAATGATCCGTCAGGTCACATTGGCACCGGAACGCGAAGGTGCGCTGGAAGCGATCCGTTGGCTCCGCAAGCATGACATCACAGCTGCTCTCGGTCATACCGATGCAACTTATGAAGAAGTCATTGCCGCGGCAGACGCTGGCTTGAATCAGGCCGTGCATACATTCAATGCGATGACGCCGCTTCATCATCGTAAACCGGGGACGGTGGGAGCCGTATTATCCGACAAACGCATACGCGGAGAGATTATTGCCGACGGGATTCATGTCCATCCCGCCATGGTGGCCCTGCTGGCTCAGTTGAAGAATGACGGCAATCTCTTGCTGATCACGGATGCCATGTCAGCGACCGGACTCAGTGACGGGGAATATAAAATTGGTGATTTACCAGTCACCGTTAAAGATGGTATCGCCACTCTCCGTGATAATCCAGGCGCTCTTGCCGGCAGCACGCTAACGATGATTCGCGGTTTTCAATTCCTGATTCAGCAAGCAGGAATCAGTCTGGAAGAAGCCTCCCGTGCAGCCAGCTTGACTCCGGCGGTATCGCTGGGCCTCGAACAGAAAATCGGCTCGCTGGAAGCCGGCAAGCAAGCGGATATCCTGTTGCTCGACGACAAGCTTCAACTACAAGAAGTGTGGATTCGCGGCCGCAAGCAACAGCGGCAAAGTTAAATGAAGAAAGCAGCAGTCCCACGCTTCGGCGGGGCTGCTGCTTTTTTTGTGCCGATCATGTTAAAAATGACGATTAATCCGGGAGTTCTCCAGAAATACTAACCAAGGGTTAGTGACTGCGGGTTGGGAAAATGCGCTCTACCATTGTACGGAATTCGTCGGCAAAGCCCTTTAGCGGGTGTCCGGCGCGCGCCTCTTCAGCATATACGTTAAAGCGTTCCACGAAATCCGGATTGGCGGATACATACACGGCATCGATATTCGGCGAGGTCTTTTTAATCTCGGCCGCGATCTTATCCTTGATCGCCTGAGTCACATTATCCTCTTCAAGCTTAGTGTTTCTGGCTGGTGTTGTTGTGTTCGTAGTACCAAGTCCCGTTATTCCACGGTCATTGTAAGACCCTGTACCTGTGCTTCGCATCCCGTAACCACGGTTAGTGTTTACGCCTACACCCGCACCTGTTCCGCCGACGCCAGCCATATTGCGTCCTGTGCCAAGCGCACCGTTACCGGTACCTGTTATTCCATGGCCCGGGTTGTAAGTTCCTTTTGCACCAAGTCCAGGACTGTAAGCACTCCCACCCAGACCTGTTCCGCTGGTGCCGTACAGGCCGCCATCAGTATAGCCATTCGTTCTGCCATTCCCCAGGCCATGTGTTGTGGATGAAGAACGCGTCCCGTAACGCCCTGTTCCCAAGGCATTCGGCTGGGTAGTCGAACGGTCAAGGGTTACAGCAACGTATGCTGACCTGCCGGCAAGCATAACATTGGCGGAGCGAACTTCCGGCAAGGAAGCTACACGGTCAGCCAGCTTTTGACTCATTTCTAATTTGTCGTAGTTGCGGATTTGGTTCCCTCCGCGCACCGAATTCACGGACAGCCTGCCATCATGTGTTCCCCGGACACTTTTCGTATGAACCGTGTTTCCTGCCGTGTTGTTGGCACCACACCCGGTAAGACTGACCATACCGAGCAGCAATGCGGCGGAAACGGACATGCTGATTTTAGATCGCAACATGAATTCATCCTCCATCTCTAAATGTAATGGGTGTCCAATGTAACAATCGTTAGGATGGCTTGAATTCGGCCAGGCTATGCTGAAAGGATTTGGTACTACAGGCTTTCACCGTCACCCGCCGGGGAACAGCCGCGTATCTTATAAACAGTAGCTTATCTTTTCGAGAAGGGTCCGACGATACCGTTACAAAATAGTCAGGAGGGGTGAGCGTTGAAGGTTTTATTTACGTTTTATGTACCCAGCGGAGGGGTCGAAACACTGAACAAGCTGAGATGCGAGAGCTTGCAGCGGAGCGGAATTGAATGCCATCTGCTGTATCTCATGCCGGGATCAGGCGAGGATAACGG
The DNA here is from genome assembly GCF_042883835.1 of Paenibacillus sp. NPDC058177. Taxonomy (NCBI): domain Bacteria; kingdom Bacillati; phylum Bacillota; class Bacilli; order Caryophanales; family Paenibacillaceae; genus Paenibacillus; species Paenibacillus sp. NPDC058177. Next base: position 173,675 of record NZ_JBHVVB010000006.1, read on the forward strand.
AGCAGCCTTTCCGACGTTTATCGGTTCCACGGATGAAGAAATCACTAAAATTATCAGATCCAATTATTATGATGCCATTATCGTAACATCAGACTTTGCCCTCTTGGAACGACTCCGCATGCTCGGTTATAGAGGAATCCTCATTTATGAGGCCCAGGGATTGGGAAAAAGACATGAAGCAGAGGAATTGATTAAAGTAGCTGTCCCCTTTCTACAGTCCTTCTGTAATGCGATTTTGATCCCCCCCACAGATCATTTAATGGAGCTGTTCATGCAAATCTGCCCATGGATGCAGCGCTTTGTCATTCCAAACCTTGTCGATGTAAACACCTTCAAGCATATTCCAAATGATCCGCCAGTCGACCCGGTCATTGCCTGGGTAGGCCGGCTGGAGAGCAACAAGAATTGGCGCGAATATCTGGAGATCGCCTATCAACTCCGGATCCATAAGCCAAATCTGCATCTTTGGATGTTCCATGATCCCGCCTTGGCCGGAGTGGGAGAGCAAGAGAAATTTGACGTGATGCTTCAGCTACTGGGATTGCAAGACCGGCTTAGTGTATTTACCAATATCCCCAACGGGGTCATGCCGGTGTACTATTCCTCCATTGTTAATTCCGGGGGCTTCCTCCTGTCTACCTCGGTTACCGAAGGCTTCGGATATGCCGTTGCGGAAGCCGTCTGCTGTACCTGCCCTGTGCTCAGTACAGATTCTGACGGTGTCCGTTCCTTTATCGTGCATAACCGGACCGGGAAGTTCTATCCGCTGGGTGATGTCGACACCGCGGTCACCGAAGCGCTGGAGCTGATGGATAACAACAAGCTGCGAAGCCGCATCCGCAAACAGGGCAGAGACCATATGGTCGCCAGCTTCGGTTCGGGACAATACAGCCAGTCCTTTCGCGAGATGCTGAACTCCTTCTCCATTTTTTAAATCCTCAAAGCCGCATCCAATACGCTATATCCAGCTTAAAGAACCCTCATTCCACAGACGCGGGATTGAAGGTTCTTTTTATATGCCTCAGGCAAAGGATTGACGTTTCGTTATTGTGACACAATCTCAAGTAGCTCACGCTGTAATATTTCAGCACTCTGCTGCCAGGTGAAACGCTGCGAATCCTGTTCACCTCTAAGGGCAAGCTTATTACGTAATTCCGGCTCCTCAATTAGTCTCAGCACATCCTCAGCCAACTTGTTTTCATAACGGTAGGACATCAGACAGTTCTCGCCAGGGCTGCAATATTCCATGTTCCCGCCCGCATAGGTGGTTACGAGCGCCGCACCGCAGCGCATGGCTTCTAGCCCGGGCAGAGAGCCGGCATCATGCGTGCTGGCACTGACGAAAATGTCGCTCTCATTATAATGGTAGCAGAGCTCCGCATCATTGGCGGGTGTACGAATATGGTAGCCCGGATCACGCAGGAATTCTTGCAGCGTCGCTGACTCGGCAAATTCACGCGGCGGGATAATCAGGTAGATATCCACCTCGGGGTGGCACTCCTTCACCTTGTTCAACTGCCGGATCAGATAAGCCTGCTCGCGGTGGTCGGAGAACCCCCCTTCAGGCTTGCGTAAGATCGTGGAAACAATGAGCCGTCTACCTCCCTGACTGCGGAGTTTCATATTATAGAAGTCAGGGTTCACACCAATGGGCACAATCCGGCCTTTGATACCATGGACCAGATGCACCAGGCTTTGCTGCCAATTGGAGAGGACGAAGAGGTTACTCGTCACGCTGTAGGAGGCGAAGGACGCGTTATTATCCGGCAAAAAAGTAGGTTCATAGCAGAGCGTCAGCCGGGTGTGAATGCCTTTGCCCGCTTCGCTGGCCTGCTGCGATACTGCCACGGTGCTGTAATAATTAGAGACAATAACATCACTGAAGGGGAAATCAGCAGCGCTGATGCCCACCGGACCCGAGGAGTGAATGATTTTGCATATCATAGGATATTCCACAATCCCGTTTCGGGCCATAAGGACCGTCACATCATGACCGAACTCAGCCAGACGGTTGGCGAGTTCAGCCAGCATCCGTTGTGCCCCGCCTTTGGACAAGGTCAGAATCGGAAACGTCAGCTTCATTTACTGTCCTCCTTCCGCAGCAAACGCAGAATCTGCATGCGATACTTGGCCTGTAGCCTTTTAATTTCCCGACGTTGCGCTTCACTGTGAACCACAGAGCCCATAGCCTCATGCACCCTGTAATTGAGCAACGGCGTTTCAATGAAAGACCATTCATAATAAGGCAGCAGCCGAAGCCATAACTCATAGTCATGAGTATACAAATATGCCTCATTGAACAGCCCCAGCTTACGAAAAATGTCCATATCCAGCAGCACCGTACTGCCATTCACAGTACAACCTGTCATCATCGTCTCCAGCAAATGCTTTTTGCTGACAAACGGGGAACTCACCGCTTCGCTCATCCGTTCTCCCCGTTCATTGATACAATAATAGGCCGTATGGTTAAAAGACAGACCGGAGCTTCGCAGCATTTCCAGCTGTCTTCTGATTTTGTCAGGGTGAAAAATATCATCAGCACTGAGCCAGGCAAAAAAGCCTCCGGTTGCCGCCTTAATGCCCTGATTCAGCGCCGAAGCTGTGCCACCGTTCTCCTTACGGATATATAAAATACTATCCATATAAGGCGCAAGCTTCTCTACATGGACCGTAGAACCGTCGTCAACGACGATAATCTCAATGTCGGTATAACTCTGAACCAGAACGCTCTCCAGCGCTTGATCCACATAAGGACAATTGTAAAAGGGAATGACTACCGAAACCCTGGATTTATTATTCATGTGCTCACCTCCTCCACCTTAAACGTACGGCCTCCGTAGAATCTGTGCCGTCCCTTAAAGGAGACCCGCGCAGGCGGAGGACGCTGCACGGGTCATATAGTCCTCCAGGAATCTCCCGATAATTAGTCCTGTCCTTCTCTTATAATTAGCCTCCCATAGAGGAGATCAGTTCACGGAGTGGAGCTTGATAGCGATTGGTGGTTACAGCCACTTCGGCCAAAATGGCATCGTAATGCTTCATCGTGCCCATACCATCATGCTGACGATAAGCGGTCAGGGATTGATTCAGCAGCACCGGAGGATAGCCATTGAGTATTGCCCGGAACCACAAGTCATAGTCGTGGGTGAAGGGCAACGATTCATCGAAGTAACCAATGGCTCCAAACAATTCTCTCTTGATCATGATCGTACAGCCATTTACAGGATTGCCCTGAAGGAAGCAGCGGAGATACGCAAGGTGGTCTGGAAATACCGCTGCCGCATCCAGCTTAATCAATTGGGATTGTCCGTTAATATAATTGAAATTAGTATAGGAGATCAGCAAATTGTTCTGTTCCATGTACAGAACCTGATTTCTGATTTTGTCATGATAGAACAAGTCATCTGAACTCAGCCAGACGATATAATCACCCGTAGCTTGCCTAATACCGTGATTCAGAGCGGTGGCCGTTCCCCCGTTGCTCTTTCCCAGATAGTGAATGTAAGGGAGATACGGAGTAATCCGCTCCTGATGGATCGTCGAACCATCGTCTACGAGAATGATTTCATAGGGCTGCCAGGATTGTGACAATGCGCTTTGCAGCGCCTGTTCAATATAAGGACAATTATAAAAAGGGATAATGACTGACACTTTCGGATTGTTCATACTAATCCTCCTTCCCTGCTGGTTCGATAATGGACCAGGATATCGGTGAGCGAGGTCTCCAGACCGATCTCCGGCTTCCATCCTAACGTGGCTACATTCACTTCTGGTGTAGCCTGGACATCAGGGACAATTGCCCCGGAATCCTCTCGTTGCGTCTGATCCAGCGCGTTCAGCGCGTTCTGCTCCTGTGCTTCACTGGCTTCTGGGCCCCAGTCCAACGGCACCGCTACTGCCGAGCGGCTGACCAGATGCTCCGCGATCTCGCCCAGGGAACGCTGGCGGCCGGAATCGATCTTATATACCGTTCCTGTCTCTCCTTTATTCAAAATCACACTGTAAGCCTTGACCGCATCACGTACATCCAGAAAGTCACGAAGGTCATACCGGGAAGAAAGCTTGAACAGGGGCGGCTTCCCCCCTGCTTCCAGATTGACAATATACCGGGTCAATAATGAGCAAAACCCGGTGGAGGGACCGGGGCCAATCAGATTACAGGGTTCAGCCATTAGCACCGGTTGCCGGAACAAGGTTCCCCAGGCCAGTGACGCCAGTTCCTCCAATGTTTTGCTGAGACTGTAAGGATGCGGCGGTCCGGCCGCCGTGCCTGCCTTAAACTTGAGACGCGAGCCTGCCACCAGAATTCGGCTTTGAGGCAGGCTCCGCAAGGCTTCCAGAAGGTAGAGAGTGGCCATTACATTGCTTTCTATATATAGCAGCGGGTCACGCCAGGATTCCGGCACCGAATTTTTGCCCGCGAGATGCAAAACCTCATCCGGTGCGACCATCTGGATCATTTCATTAACAGCTTTCCTGTCGCTCAAATCGCAGTAATGCACCTGAACGCCTTCCGGGAATATGGGGGCAGCTCCCCTGGAGCCCCCATCATTCCCGGGGCGGCGCAACACTGCCGTGACCTGCGCTCCCTCTGCCGCGAAGCTGCGAACTGCATGGCGTCCAGTAAATCCCCCTGCTCCGGTGATAAGCAATCTGCGCCCGTTCATAGGGTCGCTTCCGGCGGATTCATCCACTCCGCAAGCTCCGCCAGCATCACTGAATACGTCGGGAAATCCCAGCTGAAGTCAGGTCTTGTGCTTAGCAGTGTACGGTCCTGCACGTACATATCTTCAAGAACAATCTCCACATCCCGCTTGTCAAAAGCTTTACGAATCTGCTGCAGCAGTTGGTATTTGCTTAGCGGCTGAGGGTGGGCAAGATGGATAAGACCAGAAACAGTAGAATCCAGCAAAGAATCTATGGCTTTAGCCAGCTCCAGGGTGGTCACCCCGTTCCACATTACCCGGCTATAACCCGAGACCTGGCCCGTCTGGGCCAGGAACCACTCTAGTAATCCAATCCCGCCGGAGCGGATTTCGGGCCCGATAATAGACGTACGAATGGTCAAATGCCCCGGTTCACGCACCTCACCAAGACTTTTGGTAATCGCGTATACTGAAGTCCCGTCCGGAGTGTCGTCCTCGGCATAACCGCCGCGTGTTCCTTCGAACACGCAGTCGGTGCTGATATGAATCAGCCGCGCATGAACCTCATCCGCCACACGCCGCAGGCGGTGTGGCAGAAACCCGTTCACATGGTAAGCTCCGATTCTGTCACGCTCTGCAAACTGGTTAAGCACCCCCATGGCATTGATAATACAATGAGGGGAGACGATATCGACCAGATTTTCTACCCCGGCGATATCGTCGGCATCCACATACAGCCCGCTGAGATCTTGTTTATCCCGGGTTGTATAGAAGACGCTGTGCTTGCCCTGACGGCGAAAATAATTCACGAGCATATGCCCTGCCATACCGTTTCCACCGAGGATAAGCAGCTTCATTGGAGAAAACCTCCCCGGATCAAAATGTCCTTGATCTCATCCTGTTCCATCAGATTGGTCTCGGAGCTGAAGCTATTAAAGGAGACATGCGGGTAACGGCTGTAATGCTCTTTCAGTTCCGGCATATCCAGCGTTGGCAAAATCACCAGATACTGTTCGTCATAGACTACTGTTGTCATACTTTCAAAGTCACTCATGAGGATTTCATGGATCTTCTCACCAGGCCGGATGCCTGTTTCAACAATGCTGACATCCTCTTTCCCGGAAGCCTCAATCAGTACCTCAGCCAGATCGACGATCCGGCAGGTCGGCATGGTCATGACAAAGATTTCACCGCCGACACTGACTTCCGAAGCTTTGAACAGCAGCGTAATAGCATCGCGCAGAGTCAGGAAGAAACGCGTCATGCCCATATCTGTAATGCGCACCTGTCCTTTATCCTTAATCTGCTTCATGAACAGATGCACAACACTGCCGTTCGTGCCAAGCACGTTGCCACCACGTACCGTTACGAACCGTGTGTTTGAACCAAGCAGGTTGGCATACACGATCAGCTTCTCCCCAATCGCTTTCGTCATTCCGTAGAAGTTGGACGGGTTGGCCGCTTTGTCTGTAGAAATATAGATGACTTTCTCCACATGGTTCGTAATCGCCGACTCAATCACATTCTGTGTGCCGACTACATTGGTCTTCAAAGCTTCATAGGGTTGATCTTCACAGACCGGAACATGCTTCAGTGCTGCCAGGTGAAATACATAGTCGATCCCCCGGCAGGCCGCGGTAAGGGCATCCTTATCGCGGATATCGCCAATAGTGAAGCTGAGACGATCATCCTCAAACTCGCGGCTCATCGCTACCTGGGCTGACTCGCTGCGGGAGAATACTATGATTTCGCGCGGATTTTGCGGCAACAGCTGCCGGATCAGTTCATGCCCCCAGGAACCGGTGCCGCCGGTGACCAGAATCCGTTTATTATTGAACATGCAGGTTCCCTCCAAGCAAAAATTTGACTACTTTAGCCGAGACATCCGGGGCTTTATAGCCTTCCGGTGCCTCCCATTCCCGGTGAAGCGAGGTCATCAGCTTGACGCAGCGCAGAATGCTGTCCCGATTCACCCCGGACACCACATTGCTTCCGCAATCCACCGTCTCCGGGCGCTCAGTGGTTTTGCGAATGGTAACGGCCGGTACCCCCATCAGGCAGCATTCCTCCTGAACCGTGCCGCTATCGCTGATTGCACACAACGCATGCCGCTCCAAATGAACAAAATCAAAAAATCCGAAAGGCTCATGAAATTCAACTAGTGGGTGCATGGATAACGAGAGCTGCTCTGTAAGCCTAGAGCGTGTGCGGGGATGGATGCTGCAGATCAGGCGAATTCCAAAATGCTCGGCAACTTCATTCAGACCAGACATAATTTGTTCAAGCGAGTGAGGATCGTCAACATTCTCAGCCCGGTGAGCCGTAACCAGGAAATACTGACTAGGCGTAAGGCTTAAACGGTCTAGAATATCACTCCCGCCAATCTGGGCTTCATAATGTGTCATCACTTCATGGATCGGATTTCCGGTCAGCACGATCCGGTTCGTGGGGAAACCTTCACTGACAAGATGTCTTTTACTCTGCTGTGTATAAGGCATATTAATGGTGGAAACCGCATCGATGACACGGCGGTTTTTCTCTTCGGGCACATTCAAATCGTAGCAACGATTTCCCGCCTCCATATGCACCACCGGAATTCCCATGCGCTCAGCCAGAATCGCACACAATGCGCTGTTGGTATCACCAAGCAGCAGAATACGGTCCGGCTGTTCCTTCCGCAGAATCGGCTCCAATCCGCCAAACATAGCAGCCATTTGTCCACCAAGCCCTGCCTGCTTATCCTGCAGCACATAATCCGGTGCCCGCAGGCCCAGTTCTGCAAAGAAGATGCCGCTGAGGCTGGAGGTAAAGTTCTGGCCGGTATGCACCAGTACATGTCGCTCCGCGTGCTCATCGAGCAGCGGAATGATTACGCTGAGACGGATAATTTCGGGCCGTGTGCCCAAGATCGTCATGATCTTCATGAGTTCACTCCCCTGCTTTGTGTATAATTCCGTTCCGGCCGCCAAGGATCTGAAGCGGCCGGCCGGAGAGACCGCGCTTCCCCTGGCGCGGCCTACGCCGCCTTGCGGCGGCCCTTGGTCCGGCGGGCGCTGCTGCGGCGCTTGCTGCCGGAACGCTTGCCGCCGGACCGCTTCCGCCGGGCGGCGGGTTTTGACCGCCGCTTGCGGGACGCGCGGCGAATGGCGGACGGGCGCCCGCGCCGGCGCGCCCGGTCCTTGGCGCGGCGCAGACGGCCGCGCCGGATCTTGCGGCGCCGCAGCCGGGACGCGCGGCGCGAAGTTCCCCGCCGCGGCTCGGCGGCGGCGGGAGGCTCGCTTTCGCCCGGGACCGCAGGTCCGGGCGGAGGCACCGCTGCGACGGGGATCGCAGCCGGCGGCGAACTGCAGTAGCGGAGGTTCCACCTCTCCGCGAGTCCATGCAGGCGCATGCGGTACGCTGCCGGGCCATAGGCGGCCTCGGCCAGCTCGCGTGCCCTGTTCCCTATGGCGGCGGCATGACCAGGCTCCGCCAACAGCGCTTTTACCGCATCAGCCAGTGCCACGGTATTCTCTACCGGGACCAGATAATCACCACAGCCCCCAGCTTGCAGAATCTCCTGCAGTCCTCCGGAAGCATAGGCCACGACAGGTTTACCGAAGGACATTCCCTCCAGGGCTGTCATCCCGAAGCCCTCACGGATGAGACTGGGTACAACGAGGACATCCATCGCACAATAAGCTGCCGGCAGGCAATTCTCATAGCCAACAAATTGGAAGCGGGAGTGGAGGCCCTCCATTTTCACCTTACGGACACAGCGGTCATAGAAGCTCTTATCCCCTGGTGTCCCGATGACGAGAAACTTGGCATCCCGTTGTGCGGCCGCTACGATTACCGCCATATCTACGAAATGTTCCAGTCCCTTTTCCTTATTAATGAAGGAAGATATATAGCCGACCAGCTTCTGGTGCGGCTGTACCCGCAGCTCCAGTCTCCGTTCGCCCCGCAGCTTGCTCCAGGATGCTGCCATCATCTCCTCATCATTCCATGACGGGGGAAGCAGCGTGACCTTGTCGACCATCATCTCGTGCGGAAAACAGGCTGCCGCCGTATGCGAGATAGCCAGGATCTCGTCACTGTTGCGGTGTATCAGATCGACACTGATTCCTGTATATTCATTGTCCGTTATGGCCTCCGAGATTTTCCATACTACGGGAATGCCTAGCGACTTGGCGGCCATGGCCGGGAGTACATGCACACAGGTGCTGGTGATGATAAAAGCCGGACGCAGAACGACCAGCCAGTCGGTTAGCTCCCGATATTCTCTGCTCTCCTGCAGCTGACGGGCATCGGCTGGAAGGCCTGCATACGGAGTGTACATTCCATACAAAAGAGGGATCGGCATAAGCTGTACATTCAGCCCAAAGCTCCGAGCCTGCCTGGTCAACTTCCCTTCATGCGGCGCAACCAGGATGCAGTCAAAAAAACGGGACAGCTCACGGCCGAAGAAGAGCAGCAGCTTCTCCGCACCGGTAATGCTTCGTGTATTGGAGACATGAGAAAAAAGGACGATTGTAGCTTTGTCGGCCATGGCGTCTTGGCGCTCCTTTACCCAAGGCTGGGAGCGGCCATTCACCTCCTAAAAGTTATCCGGAGTCCGGCCAACGTTCTTCCATTGACCGGGCCCTTCCCTGTACAACAATATCCATCAGCCAGGCTATTCCTTCAGAGGCAAATGCTGAATCCGGTGATTCAGTATATTGATAAAAATCTACTCCCGGCACCGGCATTTGTTCACCCGGCAAAAGCACATTCCTGTCCTTCGCCTGACTTCGCTCAGCCATAGATAATAGTCAGCAATTGATTTAGACGTTTGGTGTACGTGTGCTCCTTCAGCGTCCGCTCATAGGCACGGAGTACAATTTCGCGGCGCTCTTCTTCATGCGTAAGGTAGAAGCGAATTTTGTCCATCATTTCCCGCGGGCTGGCGAAGGTCTCGATCTCTTCACCCGGCTTATAAAAGTTCCCCATGTCATCCCTGGCATCGCAGAGCTGCAGCGTACCACTTGCGGAAATTTCAAAGGTGCGCGGGTTCGGAGAAACGGCCGTAATACCCAGTGAATTGTTGTTGACATCCTCATCGATATGTGACCGATGCAGGTTGATGACGATTTTGGAGCCGCTGTAAGTAAGCGCTGTTTCCTGCGGGGACATCCACTTCCCGATCTCAATCCGATCGCCATACTGCGGAGCCTCCGGCAAACGGTCCCACCAGATTCCGTTGATGACCGTGTTGTACTTCATTAAATCAGGCAGGAGTTCACGGAAGAAGTTGACCCGGTTCCAGTAAGCGGAGCCGATAAAGCTGATATCGCGCTGGATCGGTGAGCGTGTCGTGGTCGGATGATAATGCTCCCGGTGGACAGCGAATGGCAGATAATGAACCTGCTGGCAGCCCAGTCCTTTGTAGAAATCAATGCAATTGCGCTCCAAAGTAAATACGTAGTCGTAATGCAGTACGATTTTCAAAGTAAAGTCCGTGTAATAAGGATCATCTGTGAGCCAGATGGCCGTGCGGATACCGTAGCCTCTCAGCACGTTAATCTGCTCCAGTGGCAGGTCCATGCCGTCCAAGACTAACACCAGATCCGGGTGATTTGCCCCTGCCAGCTCCACCAAGTTCTGACGAACATCTGTCACTGTTACCCGGGTGGCCAGCTTTTGCAGAGCCGCAACTACGGCTTCGTCCAGAGGAGAGTAAGGATAGCCCTTGCCTGAGGCTACATACATAACGTGAATATCGCGCACAGGAAGCGGTTCCTCCGGTCTACCGTGGAGAATTGCCAGCCGGCCTCGCAGATACCCTTCGTCATGCCCTGTCTTGAAGCCGGTTAACCGTCCCCGCAGTTTTTCTTTTTCCGAAGGTGTAAGAGGCAGCGGGGGGGTAGGGAGTACAAAGTTATTGCTCATCAGCTTCTCGCTCCTTTATTCATAAATAGATTTATTTTCGCGGGGCAATGACATCCAGCAGTTGCGGCAGGCGGGCAGTAAACGTATGATTTCGCAGCGTGGTATGCAGTCCGCGTAACGCAATTTGGCGGCGTTCTTCTTCATGATGCAGATAATAGTCCATCTTTCGTTTCAGTTCCTCTGCGGAACTGAACGTTTCAATGTCATAGCCAGGGCTATAAAAGCGCCCCAGATCCTCCCGGACATCCGTCAGTTGCATCGTTCCGCAGGCACTGATCTCATAGGTGCGCGGATTGATAGACCGGGAAGGAAGCTGATGGGTATTGCGATTATCCTGTCCGTTCTCCCACGGTCGGTGAATATTGATGACAAGTTTAGCACCACTGTAATAATTTGCAGTTTCTGCGGGTGGGATAAACCCGTCCCTAATGAACGGGGCCAATTGATCATAACGGCCCAGCCGTTCCCAGAATCCTCCTGCAATCAATACCTTCTTGGTGCTCAGATAAGGAGCCAACTGGTCGAACAGTTCTGTCCGGTTGCGGAAGGCATTACCGATGAATACGATATCGTATTTGTACTGAGGCCCGGTGCGGCGGGGATGGAACATGCCGGTGTTCACACACAAGGGCACATAATGTACAGATGCCGCTCCAAGGGAACGATAAAATTCCACAGCACCCAGTTCATGCGTAAAGACATGGTCGTAATGCCGCCAAATGACCGCGGTGTCCTCTGTAAAATAAGGATCATCCACGAACCAGATCGCCGCTGTAATGCCCAGCCCCCGTATGGCAGCAATCTGTTCCAGATGGTTCTCCGGAAACACATGCAGCCCGTTCATGACAAGCACCGCTTCCGGTCGTTCCCGAACGGCGGTTTCATACATAGCTTCAGGCGTACTAACCACCAATTCGCTGACGAGCTGCTGCAAAGCTTCCTTCACACCGGTATCAATGGCTTCGAAACCCTGAGGTACATACATGAGTTTAAATGGCCGGCATGCCTCCGCTTTCGGCGGGTTTAAGCCTTGCACGGCCTGGCATAACCCTAGACGGTATCCCTCGTGGTAACCATCGAGGTATTCGGGGTTATGCGCCTTTCTAATTTTAGCTGTCACGGCCTTCACCCTGCCCTGTCGTATTCTCAAGACAGTGTACTATATGCGGAGTCAGCACCCGCCTCATGGACATCTGTCTGTAGCACGCATAAATTGGCAGATGCCCCCTGTCTTTCGCCCGGCTTGGCACACACCAATGCAGAATGTATCCACTCCTGCCAAACTGCTATAATAAAGGGATTATCAGGTTCGGGAGAAATACTGTGCTGCCGCCTGGTTCGACCTATGGGGAGGTAATCATGCATGTATAACGCCAATACCACGCTGTATTTACGACACGCGGAGCTGCTGCGGGATAAAGTTCCCTCTTTCGGCTCTTACCCCTTCAATTTGCCAGCCGTACGTGATCTGGAGCGTCTTGTGTTTGAGAAACAAGTTACCTTTCTGGTAGGGGAAAACGGGACGGGAAAATCAACACTGCTGGAAGGTATCGCTTCTGCCTGGGGCTTTAATCCCGAAGGTGGGACCCTGAACTTTTCGTTCAACACCCGTGCTTCGCATTCGTCGCTCTACGAGTTTTTCAGAATTGCCCGCGGCGTCCGGCGTCCTAAAGACGGGTTCTTCCTGCGGGCGGAGAGCTACTATAATGTCGCTTCATATATAGATGAATTGGACGAGCAACAGGCTCCCTCACCGCAGATCAAAGATTCGTATGGTGGTAAGTCACTGCATGAGCAATCCCATGGCGAGTCTTTTTTCGCTACATTTGTTCATCGCTTCGGCGGCCGTGGCCTTTACATCCTCGATGAGCCGGAAGCTGCACTTTCTCCGGTACGCCAAATGTCACTAATAGCACGGATGCATGAGCTGGTGAAGCTGAACTCGCAGTTTATTATCGCGACCCACTCTCCGATTTTGATGTCCTATCCCGGCGCGGATATCTTTCAGTTGGAAAGCGAGGGAATGCGCAAGGTCACGCTGGAGGAGACTGAACATTTCACTGTTACCAAAGCATTCATGAATGACCGCGAGAAGATGCTGCGGGAACTGCTCGTGGATGATGAGTAAGTTTTTTAGACAGGTAGAGTTTAAAAGCTCCTGAGGGACTTAAAGCGAGAAATGATAGATTGTTATATAAGACGAACTTAAGATCCAAACTTATGTAAGACGTACTTGAGATCTCAATTTATAAACCAAACGCAAGGCTTGATCGTTACTTCAGTGGAGAGTGGAGTATCTGGACTTCTGGTCGCTGTTATTTCCCAAGTGTAATTAACGGCATTTTTGTACCCTAAATACTCTGCAGCTAAACTTCAGTGGTAATTAAATGCAAAATTGTACGTTAATTCTTCCACAATAAGCCTTTCAGCGTACTTTCTTAAAAAATAAGCTACGATAATGCACTTATATGCCTTATTTATTTATATTTCATAAAATTAAGGTACAAAAATGCTGTTAGTTGCGGAGATAGTGCCATTTTTGTAAAGAAATACCCCCTGGAGGAAGTCAGCTCGGAAACTTCCTCTAGGGGGTATTTCGTATTTCTGAATTCTACTATAAGACTGCCACAGTTACTGGCCGCTCAAATAAGCATCCACCCATCTCTTCATTTCCTGTGGTGGCCCGAGTCCCAATTCTTTGCGGTATTGCTCCTCAAAACCTGCATAGTGCTTCACAACACGCTCCGGCTTGCCACTTGCCGCATATACCTCCAGCAACAACAGATGCATATCTTCCTCAAGCGGGTAGACCAGCAGGCCTGCTTCTAGGCGCTGCTCAGCCTGAGCCCAGTCCTTTCTAGCCATTTGGCGCCGTACCAGTTGATAGAGTAGTACCTTATACTGCTTGGCACAGCCTTCCTCCAATTTTACCTTCCAGAGATAATCCTTCCGATCAAGCAGGCTGCCCCGGTAAAGATCGCATAAAGTCTCCAGCGAGGTCACATCCTCCGTAGCATCAGCCAAAGCAGGGCTGCTCCGCTGCATTTCCAGCAGGTCATAGGAGACCTGCAAGGTCTCCAGAAAATACCCGTCTCCGGTTTTGACAATATTCATGCCGATGTCCTGTTCCTTCAGCAGCTTCCTCAAGCGGTACACTGTATTGTGCAGATTATGTGTCGCACGCTCCTCATCCATATCTGGCCATAGCACATTCATTAGATGCCACTTATTGGATTCCTGATTGGGATAACATAGTAAATAAGCAAACAGCTCTTCCGTTTTCCGTGCGGGCCAATGGATAAGCTCCCCCTTCGGGTTCCGAACTTCAAAGCCTCCGAAGCAGCGGATGAAGGCCTTCGGGACGGAAGTGGATATGGCCCCAGACGAAGCTGAGCGCCCGGCGTCTTTTATCAGCCGGTCTGTAATCCGCTCGATAGCAGCGGGGGTAACCGGCTTCAGAATATAATCAAAGGCGAAGACATTGAAAGCCTCAAGCGCATACTCCTTGTAGGCTGTTGTAAATACAATTCGCGTATTTCCGCAGCACTCATCAATCCTGCGAGCCAGTTCCAGACCGGAGAGCCTCGGCATCTCCACATCCAGAAACACAATGTCCGGCTGAAGATCGGGCAGGCTGGTCAAAGCATCCATAGGATTGCTGAACGCGCCGGTAATGTGACAATGCGGATTCCTGCCTACTACTACCTTCATCAACTCCAGAATCGGCTTTTCATCTTCCACAATGACTACAGTAAACGTCCTTCCTTCTTCCATTCCATCGCTCCTTTCTTGGGTACTGACGGTCAACCTCTGATCGTCTTATTGCAATTTCAGTTCTGCCAATGCTTCAGCTCCAAATTCCTGGCTGTAAGCCTCCAAATATTGTTGGTGAAGTCGGCTGCTCTTTTCTTTTTTCCCGCGTTGTTCATACATGTCTATCAAAAGCACATGCATTTTCTCTTGTAGCGGATACATAGACAGGTAGCCTTCCAGCAGATCCTCTGCCTGATCCCAGTGCCCAGAAGCAATCCTCCGTTCAACGAGATCACCAATCAGCACGGTGTACTGCTTAAAATATGCCTCTTCCAGGGCAGCTTTCCATAGATATGGCTTGTTGTCCAGCAGCGGTCCCTGATACAAGGAACAAAGGTGCTCTGCTTGCCCCTTGTTGAGCTTCTCTTTGCTCTCACTGCTTTTAGCCTGATCAAACGCCAGTACATCGTAAACGACATCACCGATATCCAGCATGTATCTGTCATTGAGCTTCTTGATTTCCATACCAAAGTTATTTTCCCTTAGCATCTTCCTTAAGAGGTACAGCGTATTGTAAAAATTGGACAAGCTCTGCTTTTCGGTCATCTCCGGCCAAAGCAAGTCAAGCAGCCTCCATTTGCTGATATAGGTAGCCGGATGACATAGGAAGTATGCTAATAACTCCTCTGCTCTTCGGGTACGAAAATGTAGCGGGTTTCCCATAGCATCCCGAATCTCAAATTCACCAAAGCAGCGGATCGCCGCCCTCTTTTTCTGAAAACTCTCGTTATTAGGCACACGCTTGTGATTCAGACGCTCCTGCACTCGATTAATGGACGCTGGCGTCACAGGCTTGAGAATATAATCCAGGGCTTGTACCTCGAACGCCTCCAGGGCATAGTCCTTATAGGCTGTTGTGAATACGATTTGTGTCTGCGGCATTAACGCATAAATTCGGTTGGCCAATTCGATCCCGTTTAACCTCGGCATTTCAACATCTATAAACACCACATCCGGCTTCAATTCCGGCAACCGCTCCAGCGCCTCCAGTGGATGGATGAATGCACCGGCAATGATGAAATGGTGATCTCGACTAATCATGACCTTCATCAATTCAAGAATGGGCTGCTCATCCTCAACAATTACCGCACGAAACATGCTCGTCCTCCCTCGTTTCTGCTCATCCCTGTTCTATAGGCAAATAGATTGTGACTATCGTTCCCTGCTCCGGCTTGGAATGGATACTTAAAGCAGCACCTGCAATCCGCTCTACGCGCTGCCTGACATTGGCAATGCCTATGCCCCCATCCTCTCTTTCCCCGCCGGTCAGCTTGTACAGCAAATCATCCGGAATACCGATCCCGTCATCTTCGACAGTAATCTTGATATATTCTTCTCTTGCCTGCACTGTTAAACTAACTCTGCCTTGTCCTTCCTTCTCAAACAGTCCGTGCCGGATAGCATTCTCAACGAAGGGTTGAATACTTAAAGCAGGGATTTCAAAATACGCCAGCCCCTTGTCCACCTCAAGCACGTAATCAAACCGCTCCCCAAACCTTGCCTTCTCAATCTCAACGTACGCATGAATGAGCTCCAGTTCCCGATGCAAGGGTACAACCAGGGTAGAGCGGTCCATGTCCAGAATAAAGCGGATATACTGGCTCAGCATAGTCAACAAATAAGCGGCCTTTTCTCCATCCGTATAGCAGAACGAAATAACGTTGCTTAGTGCATTGTATAGAAAATGTGGCTTAATCTGCGCTTGATGAAAAGCCTGCTCATTACGAAGCGCCTCCTCGAATGACGTTTTCATCGCTATTAAGGTCTGTATTCTGGCAATAAGCGTCTCCACATCAAACGGCTTGGTGACATAGTCATTCGCCCCGGCCCTAAACCCAAGCGCAAGGTCTGAAGCCGAATCTTTGACTGTAGCGAACAAAATCGGCAGTTCCAGAATGGAGTGCTTGGTACGCAAGGTCCGGCACAATTCAATGCCCGAAATTCCCGGCATCATGACGTCCAGAATCACCAAGTCGACATCCGGGTACAAGTTCATTTTGTCCAAGGCTTCTCTGGCAGAGAATGCAGTGATTACATTGTAGTGATGCCTTCTGAGGATGTGGAGTAGACTATGAATATTGGAGGCCTCATCATCGACGATTAATATGGTGTTCGCAAGTTTCGGATCGATATCATCCAATGAGATTAGCTCAGTGTGAGCCAATCTCTTATTTTCAGCAGTTGCCGCTGATTCACGATATCCTGGAATCCGCTGCATCTTTTGCATGGTGAAAAGCATTCGTGTCCCTAGCCCCAACTCGGACCATTCCACCCGAATCTCTCCACCCATACGCTCCACCAGCTTACGGCTGATATATAGCCCAACGCCCATGCCTGTGTAGCCATCTTTGGGGAGCGGCTTCTCCACCTGTTCAAAATATTCGAAAATCGTCTCCTGCTTGTCCAGCGGAATGCCGGTTCCCGTATCCTCCACCACTATGGAAGCTACGTTCTCAGCAAGGCTGCACGTAATCCGGATCTCGCCTTCTTCTGTATGTTTAATCGCATTATGAACGAGGTTATACAACACCTGCTGTAAGCGGCTTTCATCAGCGAGAACCCAGGTATCGTGGGCTACCAGATTCTCCAGCTCTACCTTTTTTCCTGCAAGCTCGAACTGCAGCACATCTATAACAATCTGGGCAGCGACACGAAGATCCACCACCGTCATTTGCAGACGCAGTTCCCCATGCTTCAGACGGCTGACATCAATAAGATCCTCAATGAGCATGGATAGCTTGGTTGCCGTATCCTTGATCAGCCATAGATTTTGCTTTTGGCTCGGCTGTAGATTCTCTTCCATATCCTCCAGCAAGTAAGAGGTCATATTCATAATGCCATGCAGAGGGGTCTTAAGCTCATGCGAGGTGTTCATTAAGAATTCGTCCTTTAACTGATTGGAGACCATCAACCGGCGTGATAACACCTCTATATTGGCATAGGCATTCGAGAATCGTAAGGCCAGCATGATATTGATGAGGACGATGAAGATGACAACCCCACATTTGCCAACCAGATCATTGGTAATAACATTCTCGGAATAAAGGCTTGAGTCCACCAGAAACACCAAGAGCGCGAAAGCCCCCACAATAATGAGCAGCAGTTCTGACCGATCGGAGGACGGCTGCTGATTGCGAATGTACAAGTAGATCATCCGGATGATAAGTCCAGCCACCGCAAACGCCATATAGATCACCAAAAAATATTTCACACTGATGTGGACACTGTACGGCAAAGTGACAACTGCAATGAGGTAAAGCGCAAAGGGCAATAAGAGGAGCCTTAGCTTTTTCGCAGACATCAGACGGCTCTCCACACTGCAAAAGAACATAAAAATGATGATCGCACCTAGAAACTGGCTGATTTCCAGCAGCTTATACACGAAGTTAAACGGCAGGTCCGGAAAGAAACGTTGAAACACCTTTTCACCGTATAGGGAGTCTTGAAGGGCTTGTAGCAGCAAATATAGTCCACTAAGCAGATAAGCCTTCTCTCTTCGCCCCAGAAAATAGAAACTGAAATGATAAGCTCCGAACATGGCCAGAATTAAGATAATGCCAATATCCGCCCCCAGCTGAATGCTGCTTACTTCCGAAATTCGTCCCTGTGTACCGAATGGAATGGAATTCACGATGCCCCCGGTAACAAAGTTGAAGTTAGAGACTTGAAGAAGAATCTCAAGCTTGGCAGTATCACTATGAAAAAAGACTGTGTAGGGTGTATTACTCGGCTGGAAACCTTCGACACCCATAGCAGGAGTACCGCTCCCGCCTTCCATCACATCATTAATGAACAGCCGGTGGGCCATGCGGACACTCCGTATTTTCAATCCGAGAACTTCGTCCTTATCCTTTAATAAAATGGTAAGCCGATACGTTCCGGCGCCTTTACGGCTAATTCCACTACCCTCACTCTCCCCCCGCCATGTACCCGGGACGGTCAGATAGGCAGCCTTCTCTGCACGCCCTTGCACGAAATCTTTGGGTTCGAGCAGTTCATCTTTATAGAACTCCCACTCTCCATCCAGATTGATAACGCCGTTATTGTGCAAATCCCACTGGGTCAGATCAAGTACCCCCTGCTTCGCCAGAGGCGCCATCCGGTTAGGCAACGTATGGGAATAAATTGCGGTTAATAGCGATATTGCTATTACAAAAAACAAAGCAAAGCCAACAGCCTTGCTGTATTTGATTGTTCTCACCAGTCGGTCCCCTCTCCACAAACAACTGAACAGTATCATTGTATAACTAGTGACTCACAAAAATCTCAAAATAAATAGTTTCTAAAACGGGTGTATAACAAAAAGACACTTTAGAGGGCGATGCCTCTTAAAGTGTCTCCAATAAATCTATTCGCATGTTAACGACCTTGCACTCCAGTGCAACAAACTACTCTTTGCAATGGAAACTACGAGGAACAAACTTAACCTTATCTCCGTTTCCACAGCCGGGTCACTCGGTGCAGCACCCAACCGAACATCACAACAACCATCATGTCGAAGCTCACGTTGAACATGAACAGATGCTTGCCGATATCGGCCCGACCGTCGCCCAGGATCGGTACCAGGAAGCAAAAGATGCCAATCAGCCCCAGCAGCATCAGCAGTTCCCCCGCCAATCGGCTCCGGGTTTCCCGGGCAAGGAAATACTGTAACAGCGCCACGGCGAAGTACACCGCGTAAAATACAGACAGGAAGGTCAGCGTATGCGGGATATGTTTGTTTTTGAATTGGCTCCAAGTACTGTAGGTGTAGGATAAAGCTCCAGCTGGTTTATTCTCCGTCTTCTCGTAATTCCCGAGGTAGTACGGACGGATGGCCATACTGTTGCCCGCTGCATATTCCATATTCTTAATCAGGCGATCTGGATGCTTAAGATAGAAGAACAGCACATCTTTATGGGATACCCTGTCGTAGAAGTCCGGCCCTAACGAGGGGTCATTTTGCTTGATAGCCGTATCATTCTGAAAATAATTCGTTCCTGCCAGCACCTCCAGCCGCTCTGGCAATCCCAGGTCTTGCAGATCACCACGCACATCCGGCGATTCGTTAAGAATCCCGAAGAAGACCGTCTGGTACAGGTTGATATGCTTCAGATCCTTCGGCGCAGCCACGTACAGAACAACCGATACCACGAAGATCGCGGCAGAGAAGCGCAGCGCCAGCTTTCGCCAGTTCTCCTCCCCTTTAAGGAAGGAGAACCGTAGAAAAATAAGCGCGAAGGCAATCCCGATCGGCGCGTTCTGGATTTTGGAACAGGTAAGAAAAACGACGGCGATGAAGAACAAGGTCAGCACTTTGGTTGTCGGCTTTTCCATAGCTGTCAGCTTTAACCCCAGGGCGAAGGCCAGCAGCATAAATACCAGCGACACCGGCTCACCATACAACGAATTGAAGTACGCCAGATACCCGATGTCATAAAAGACAAGCAGAATACCCGCACCCAGCAAAAGCCCTGTCAGATATGAGCCCTTGGCGTTATGCTTTACAAGTAACCAGGATGCCGCCAACAATAACACAGCATACACTGCACCCAGCAAACGAATATCGAAGAAGCTTCCGTGGAACAGCCCACCGAGCAGCCGCGGAATCAGAACCAGCACGATTTGCGAGGATGGATAGAAGCCCTTGAACAAATTTTCATACGAGAACCGGGAATGGCTAAAGCTGAAAAAACGATCGGCATACGTTTCATTCGCCTCGTAGTAATTCAGACCGGTAGTGCTCATCATGCGCAGGAAATCTCCGTTGTCAGCCACTCCAATGAAATGACCCAGGAACAACAGCGAAATAATAATCCCCAGTCCGACCAGCGTCACCACCGTCTCTGGACGGCCTAATCTTCTCATAATCTCTCCTTACCGCTGCGGAAGCAGCTTCACATATTCATCAGACAAGCCCATTAGTTGAAGAATATAATCATAGTCGGACTCATATTTGCTGAAGTCCGTCACCGGCTCCAGTGTATCCAGCGAGATGGCCTCGCCGTCCTGAAAACTTTTTCCAGGCACGAACATGATGTCATCGTTAAAAAATGAGCCTGTCGGCAGATAGTAGCGCATCCCTACCACATTGCGGTCCATGTTCAGAAGATCATGCCCAAAGGCGGTAAAGCCCTCTCCCTCCAAAGAGACACCCAGCAGATTGGCGATCGTCGGCATAATATCGAGCTGTCCGCCGGTACGGTTGATCACTTGCCCCTGCTCCATACCGGGAACTCGAACAATAAGCGGGATGTTGAAGCGGCTGATCCTAGAGTCATATTTGATCCCTAGTGCCTGCTCCACCTGCTCCGGCGGGACATCCTTCGGCTGCAGCCCGAAATGGTCCCCGTACATAACAAGCACCGTATTGTCCCACAGTCCGTTCTGTTTCAGGCCTTCAATCAGCGTACCAATGGCGTAGTCTGTGTAATTGATTGCCGTCAAGTAGTCGCCCAGCATAGTGTCCTTCAAATCACCTTCGACGTTGATTTTTTTGAAGGCATCAGGAATCTTGAATGGGTGGTGACTGGAGGCGGTAACCATTTGTGCGTAAAAAGGTGTTCCCTTAGCTTTTAGCTCAGCAAGCTTCTCCACCCCGGTGATGTACAACTGCTCGTCCGATGCACCAAAGGCGTTAAAGTGATCATTCTTGAAACTCTGTTTGTCATAGTAACCATTGAAACCCAATGCCGGGTACAGCTCATTCCGGTTCCAGAAACCAACCTTGTTCACATGAAAGGTGTAGGCTTCATAGCCCTTGCTGCGCAGAAGGCGCGGTAGGCTAGGCAGCTCCCGATCTCCAAACCCGGTCGACATCGCCAACGTAGCAATGGGGTAGATAGACGTATTACTCATGAACTCGGCATCGGACGTGTTCCCCGGACCAATTTGCTGATAGACATGGGGAAAATAAAATCCTTCATCTGCAAGCTTGTTCAGTACCGGCGTCAGTTCCTGACCATTCAGCGACTGATGCAGCGGAAAGTTTTGAAAGGCTTCCATCTGAATCACAATGACATTGCGGCCTTTCTGTGAGCCAAACAGATCAGGGATCGTCCCGAGCGGTTGATCACGGTAAGGATAGGAAGCTTCCAGGTCTTTAATTTTGCCGACGGTCTCCTTGATATCCCCGGTTCCAATCAGACCGTTATCGGCATTAGCCTTGATCGCAGCCACTACCTCATAGTTGATGAATCCGGCGCTCTCCGCCTGCACCAATTCATTCGTGATCCCTTTCGCATTCGTGATTGTATAAGCAGACAACCAGGCGCCACCAATTACGCATACCAGAAGCACGATCAGATGAACTCTGCGGGCGTGAGATGAGACATATTTTTCCTGCGAATAGGCAGAACCCCGCAACCATCTGCGTAACCCACGGTAGAGGGCATACACCACGATATCTATAAAGAACAGGTAGTCAATAATCTGTATCGTCGACTCCACGCTCTCCTTGATCTGGAATACCTGATTCAGCTCGTATAGAGCCAGATAGGTGGGTACCGATCCAAAATGGTTGAAATACACACTACTCGCGAAGAACAACAATGACAGCACAATGTTGAATGTCCAGAAGACCCCAGACTTCAGACGCCGGGGGATCACTACAGCCAGCACCCCCATCAGCAGCAGCACCGGAGCGGCATCGGCGGCCACCCACTCCCAGGCGATCCTGTCAAAAAACAACACTCTCAGCAGCAGCAGCTTCAACAGCAGCAGCCCTGATACCATATAGAACTGGGCATATACCGGCCCGTTTGTCTCCTTGTACATAACATCCCCTCTAACTCTTGAACATGATTTCGATTCCTGTTTTCCGCTTGGAAAATAGCAGATTTCACTAGTATAGCAATAATTGTTTTTATTTCAAAATGGATCGCTGTTATTGATGCGTTTTTTTAATTGATATTGCACGTTTTTGCACATATACTTTTTAGTAACTACTATTCCCAATATCAGGAGGAATTCTCATGATCAAAGAAGAACGGCTGTTGCGCATCGGGGTACTGGGCTGCGGACCAATCTCCCAGGCTGCTCATTTCGAGGCTTGTCGGAGAGGGCGTAATACAGAGCTATACGCCATCTGCGATATCTCGCAAGAACTGGCAGATGCCATGGCTACTGTCCATTCCCCTAGGAAGGTCTATTACAATTATGATGACATGCTTGCCGATCCCCTGGTGGAGGCCGTAATCATTGGCATTGCCGATCAGTTTCATGTTCCTATGGCCGCTAAAGCGCTGGCTGCAGGCAAGCATGTGCTGGTGGAAAAACCGCTTGGCGTGACTGTGGAGGAGTGTCAGGCGCTGGCGCGGCAAGCCGAGGAGAGCGGGCTAATGCTTCAGGTCGGCCATATGAAACGTTTTGACCCCGGCATTGCCTATGCCCGGAAGTTCATCCGTGAAGAAATGGGCCAGATGCTGGCGCTGAAAGCCTGGTACTGCGATTCCACTTACCGTTATACGGTCACGGATAACGTGATGCCGCTGCCTGTAACCGGCAGCGGAGCACTGAAGCCGCAAGGCAATCCGAAGGAAGACAAGCAGCGCTATTACATGCTCACACATGGCAGCCATCTGCTGGACACCGCCCGCTATCTGGGCGGGGAGCTCGTGGCTGTCCAAGCCAGACATGTGCAGAAATACGGCGCCCACTGCTGGTTCGTCGCCGTGGAATTCGCCGATGGCAGCATGGGCCATCTCGATCTTACCGTTGCTGTGCGCATGGATTGGCACGAGGGCTTTCAGATCTATGGCGAGCACGGTAGCGTCACCGGCAAGACCTATAATCCATGGCTGTTCAAATCCAGTGATGTCGAGGTCTTCTCTGCCAGGGATGGCGTCACCCGCCGCCCACTGGGCGCAGATGCCCATTTCTATAAGCTGCAGACCGAAGGGTTCGCAGACACCATTCTCCACGGAGTCCCTCTTCAGGGAGCGGATATCCAGGATGGGATTGCCGCGATGCGAGGCATGGCCGCTATCGCCCGGTCCGCCCAGACCGGAGAACGTGTCCTGCTGGCCGATGTTACTGGAGGCGTCTAATGAATCCCGGGATATTCGCCAAAACCTTTCAGCGAGCCACCCTGCCAGAAGTGCTCGATACTGTGCGCAGCTTCGGCTTCACTGAAATCCAGTTCAACATGTCCTGTGCCGGCTTGCCCTCCTTGCCGGATGAACTTTCTCAGGCCACAGCGCGCAGGATCGGGCAAGAGCTTCAACAACGGGGAATACGGATGTCAGCCGTATCCGGCACCTTCAATATGATCCATCCCGACCCGCTGGAACGGGAAAAGGGTCTGACCTCTCTCGCCGTACTGGCCGCAGCGTGCCGGGACATGGGCACATCCGTAATCACACTATGTACCGGCACACTGGACGCTGGCAGTATGTGGGCCTATCACCCGGGCAACGCTTCGCCCGAAGCCTGGCGTGCATTGACAGCCGCTCTGGAGCAAGCGCTGCTACTCGCCGAGCTGCATAACGTTCAGCTTGCCATCGAGCCTGAGCCGGCTAATGTTGTGGCTTCCGCCCCGCTAGCACGCCGCCTGCTGGACGAAATGCAATCCCCCCGGCTCAAAATCATTATGGATGCCGCCAATCTGTACCCGGCTGGAAGACCACAGAAACTTTCGGCCATTTTGGAGGAAGCCTTCCATCTGCTAGGACATGACATTATTCTCGCTCACGCCAAGGATGTGCTGGATGAAGCCGGCACCCGCTTTGGCGCGGCCGGACAGGGTCTGATACATTATGAGCACTATATAGAATTGCTGCTCAGATGCGGATACCAAGGGCCGTTGATCATGCACGGCCTGGAGGAACGAGATGTTCCGGGAAGCCGCGATTTTCTTAACAGGAAACTCGCCGCAGTTCAGAATAAAACATAGAAAACGCCTGGCGGAAGCAGCATCCCTTGTGGATTGCAGCCTCCGGCAGGCGTTTTTGGTTAAGATAGAGCACCCATAGGTGCACGTTCAATCTGGAGATTGTGAGTGTCGCAGTATCCCAGTCTCGCTAGTACTGAATGACGGTAATTCCCTGTTCCCTATATGGAAGGAGGATGTTCTCCGGCACCTCATTTGACGTAATCATGCAAGTCAATGCCGAGGCTGGGGCGACGACGAACGGCGCTGAGGTTCCAAGCTTATCAGGCGTTACCAGTGCAATTACCTCCGACGAGCCTGCGATCATAGCTCTTTTGACAAAAGCTTCATCGTTGTGCGGCAGACTGATACCGAACTCGGGGTGAATGCAATACACTCCAAGGAAGCACAAATCAGCACGGATATGCTGTAATTCCTGAATCGCAGCCGGACCCAGATTCACCAAGGAGTCTTTGAACAACTTACCGCCCAGCATCGTAACCTCAATCCCGGGATGCCCGGCAAGCTCCACGGCTACCGGAGGACTGTTCGTGATCACAGTTGCAGAGATATGCGCTGGGATGGCTTTGGCGATTTGCAGCGTAGTTGTGCTGCCATCCATAAGAATGACCTGACCGCTGCGAATCAGCGAAGTAGCCCCTTGGGCCAGAGACATCTTCGCTTCTGCACCCAGCCGCTCGCGATCTCCGAAGCTGGCCAATGTCGGGGATGAAGGCAGCGCACCGCCGTGTACCCGATGCAGCAGACCCGCATTGTCCATTTCCCGCAAATCGCGGCGCACGGTGTCCTCGGACACATTCAGACGACTGCTGAGCTCGGCCGCCACCAGCTTCCCTTCCTTGATAAGCATATCCAGAATGATTTGTTGCCGTTCTTCTTTGAGCACTGGTAAGACTCCTTGTTCATCGTCCCTCGCGGACGAAGTCTATAACAATCCGCGGCGCGTAATTTCCGGCGTTTGTCTACGCAAATTATAGCGGCTGGGATTGATCAAGGTCAATCCGGTGAGACTCAGCCCAGGGGTGTGCGGCTGAGCAGTCTTTTAATAGAACGATTGGCTTCCTGCAGCACAATTTCCTTATCCATCGTCTTCATGAGCCCACGATCCATCACAATCTCGCCGTCAATAAGAGTCGTCTCCACATCCGCACGGGTAGCAGAATATACAATTCGGGAGATCGGGTCCACATCATAGGACGGGAACGTGTGAAAATTACGCAGATTCAGCAGTGCGAGATCAGCTTTTTTACCCACCTCAATGCTGCCGATACTATTTTCCATCCCTACTGCCTTAGCCCCGCCGATGGTGGCCATGCGAAACACACTTCTCGCATCCATAGTCGTCGGCCCATGCTGCGGCTTCTGAATGATGGCAGCCAGGCGCATCTCATTGAACATATCCAGGTTGTTGTTGCAAGGAGCTCCGTCGGCACCAAGACTCAGGGAGACCTGCTCATGCAGCATGCCCGGTGTATCCGCAATACCTGAGGCAAGCTTCAGATTAGAGCCGGGGCAATGGCTGACATGAACGCCGCGCTCCCGTAAAATCCGCCGCTCCTCGGCATCAAGCCAGATACAATGTGCCAGAATGAGACGCTCATTGGCCAGGCCCAAATGATCAAGATAGACGATGTTCCGCATACCAGTCATGGCCTGCACAATCTCGATCTCTCCCAGATTCTCCGATGCATGAGTATGAACCTTAACCTCATAACGGGCAGACAGGTCTCGCACCTCAGTCAGCAACGGCTCGGTACAGGAAATGACGAACCGCGGGGAGAAAGCGTACTGAATCCGTCCGCCTCCATAGCCATTCCATTTCTCCAGCAAATCCACGCTCTCTTGTAAGGAGGATGCCGTATCCTCTTGCAAGGCTGCGGGCACATCTCCGCCCTTCTGATCCATCATCACCTTGCCGGACAAGGCGCGGATGCCGCTCGCCGCAATGGCCTGAAAAGCAAAATCCGTATGATGAACTGTCTCCATATCCACAATCGTCGTAGTCCCGCTAGAGATCAGCTCGCCGATGCCCAGCATTGCAGAGTAATACAGCGATTCCTCATCATGCGCAGCCTCCAGTGGCCAGATTCGTTTGCGTAACCAATCCATCAGTTCCAGATCATCACCTTTGCCGCGGAACAGCGTCTGGCACAGATGAATATGGGTTTGAATAAAGCCAGGGATAACCGTACGGTTAGTGGCATCAATTACAGTCTCGCCCGCTTGTGGAGTAAGCCCACTGCCGATCTCCGCGATCAGGCTGCCCTTGATTCGAATATCACCGGTGATGATGTCCTCTGAGCTGTTCATGGTTACAATCTCTGCATTTCTGATCAGTATGTCTGCCACTACATTCTCCCCCTTTAGCCTGGTTACTTTGTCTTGTTAAATTGCTGAATACCTGAGAGCCAGCTGTAACACAAAAAGGCCACAAAAATATGCCGCAGCATATTTTCGTAGCCGGAAATTTACGGTTTCCAGTAGAGACCCTTAAACCCATTATTAAGGATATACGAAAAAAGGCTTATTCAGTTCAGTCGCTTGAATAAGCTAAATCATAAAAGAAAGACATGGTCCATGTCAATTAAAAGTTAATTAAAGTCACATGAATCTTCATGCTGTTATGTTTTTTTATATTTTCATTCTACAAATAACGAGTAAATCCGTTATATGTGTTATTTTAAATGACATACGAAATATGTCTGGCCCCATCAAACGATAATATCAAACATATCTAACATAGATTTACTCCGTAGCAATCAGCACCTTCTCAAATACCGGGAAATTCGCGGTACGGCTCGGGAAAGAAATTTCGCCTCTAAGCTGATAACCCAGCCCCGGGTATATCTCCAACGCTCTAGTATTTTTCGCATAGGTATCCAGACGAATGCTTGTATACCCGTTACGCAATGCCAGCGCCTCTGCAAAAGCAATCAATTTCCGGGCAATCCCCTTACCCTGCACCTCGGGATGCACTGCCAAACGGTGCATGATCAAATGAGGTCCCTGGTTTTGCTCCCAAGTAATCGTCTTATAGGCCTCCGCCTGATTTTCATCCAGTACGAGGATTCCCGCAATGGCATGATTGTCTTCGTATACATATAGTGTACCGCGCTCAATGTCCGTTCCGATAACTTCCTTATTGGGATAATGCTCATCCCATTGATCACTTCCGCCATCCTGCATAACTTTCACACATTTGGCAATAAGCTTCATGATTTCTTCCAGCTCTTCCTTATGTGCAGTTCGAATCCCATTGCTCACCTGTGCACCTGCTTTCTTTTATCCAAATTCGATCCCTTCAGCGAGACCCTGACAAGAAGTCTATCATATTCGGGTCCGTTTTGAGGAGGGGATTTCCGGAAAAAAGAGCATGGCAAAACATCCGGACGTACTCCTCCCGACCGGATGTTATTTCCTTCTTGCCCAGACTGCTACACTTCTTGGTTACTTGAATTCCAGCTTATGCCCGTCCTCGAAGCCCTTGGCGAAACCGGCGTCGAACCCCACGTTGTATGCTTCGGTGTAGCCCTGCTGATAGGCGTCTCCCGGAGGCGTTTCCGGAGAGACGCCAAGATCCGGGGGGAGCGGAATCACCTGTGGTGCATCGTTAGGATCCACTGAAGGTGCTGCGTTAGCTTGTGGGGCAATGTTGATTCTTCTGCGCAGGATGCGACGCCGCCGAAGTCTTCTTTTTTTGCGCAGCACAAGACTTTTGCGGGTCTTCCCTTTACGGATCAGCCCTCTACGAGTTTTACGGGCAAGGCCTTTGCGGATCTTGACCTTCCGCGACAGCAACAATTTGCGCCGTTTGCGGGTTGTCGTACCTAAACGCACTTTTCTGCTGCTCTTCTTCTTCATTCTCTTTATTCCTCCTGTACTCCATGTACTTTGGAGGTTCCTCCAGCCCAAGTCTTAGTCTTGTTTAACCATGGTGCTGCAGGAGTTCCCCGTTTAGGCCGATGCAGTGAAATGCCGGACATCATCCGGCACATGGCGCTCTGGTACCCACTTAAGATCCGGATATTATCGCTCAGCTTGCGGGCCGTCAGTTCGGAATGCCCCGTCAATTCGGCGATGCTCTCCAGTATGGCGGCCAACGCAGCCTGGCTACGGGAAATGGAGCGGATCATCTCCAGTTTGACGGCATGCTCCGATAGACGGCCCCCGGTCATTTGCTCAGGTCCCCAAAATCAAACCCGTCTCCGCCCGAGAACCCTTCTCCGCCGCCTTCTTCCTCACCACTGCCCAGCACAGCCTTCAGATTGCTGTAAAGTCCGTTCTCCAGCTTGGTCAGTCCTTCGACCATCTCAACGATCACCTCGTGAATGGAGAGGGATTCTTTTAACTGCTCCTCGTGGCTTTCGAACGATCTCGCGTGGATATGATGCTGTGTCCACTGCTTTACCTTCTCCGCCTCGACAGCCTTCGCCTCCAGGATCATGGCGACGTTCCACTGAATCACTGCCGTCGACTCCAGCATTTGTAGAAAAGCCTTCTCCCTGCTCATCACCAGCCTCCTACTCCTTGCGCCTACTCTTCTTCCTGCCCATTCATTTCCTTGATGACTCTGCCGACCCCTTCCGCCATCGCCTCTTCCAGATCAGCCAGGGCATTGAGATACGAAATAATATTCTTGTTGACCTGACCCGAGCTTTCGATCAGACCGCTGGTTCCTCCAAAATCAGGATCTGCATCCGGCAAATCGTGGACGATTTGCGACATACGGACAACCACGTGACGTTCGGCGTCGAGGATCCGCGCCATCTGTTCGTGCGTATGGGCCATGTGCTGCAGCACTTTTGTTATTTTATTCTGCACCTTCATGTCTCCTTTGCTCAAACGCCCTGCTACAACATATGCGGCAGGAGCCCTAGCGGTGCCGGAAGGCGCAGCGCAAGTTAGTGCTCTGATCGTCGGTATAGACGACGTTATTGCCTGTCGTGTAGAAACTAGCCATTCCACTTAGCGCTATAGAGAAACTTGATTTTCTGATGTTCTAATATTTAAACAAAGACCAGCAGCCCGGCTCACCTGAACCGGACTACTGGCCTTGCGGATTAATTATATTTATTGAGGATTCTGTAAATTAGAACGGCTGTTTCGGCGCGGGTTGCAGTTTCCTTAGGATGGAGATATTTCCCGTCGCCAAGGACAACGCCCTCCCTGACTAAAGCCGCCGTTTCCTTCACAGCATAATCAGCCACTTTAGCGGCATCCTTAAAGGTGTCCAGGTCGGAGAGGGAACCTCCATCCGTTAGTTTCCCCGATTTATGCAGTGCTCTGACGATCAAGACCATCATATCCTGCCTCGAAATCTCCGCTCCCGGGTTGAACCTATTGCCGCCAACTCCGCTAGTAATGCCGAGCTGCTTGGCGATTCCCAGTGCTTCATAATAATAAGCATTCTTATCGATATCCACATAGTTGTCAGCAAATCCGGCCTTCAGATCAAACGCTCTGACCAGAAGCAAAATGAAGTCCGCTCTTTTCATCTTGGCACCTGGTTCGAAGAACGTATCCGACGTACCCCGGACGATCCCTTTAGCCGCAAGTGCTTCAATGGCCCCCTTAGCCCACAAGAAGCGGCTGCTGATATCGCTGAAAAGTGGCTTTGCTGGTGTCACTGACGGTTCCGGTACAGGCGTTGGGGTGGTTGTGGGCGCTGGGCTCCCACTTGGCTTCGGAGTCACCGGTGTCGGTGTTGCTGCTGGTGCCGTATTGCCTCCACCGCCGCTTCCCGGTTCACCGCCCCCACTGGCTTTTAAGGTAGATACGATTCGCACATTGCTGATCTTGGACGTATTCCCTGCTGCATCAACAGCTATAACATAGTATTTGTAGGAGGTATCTGCGGATAAACCGTTATCTCTGTACTCTGTTGCCGTTGTCGTCTTGATCTCTACATCATTGCGGTAAATCTTGTATCCCGTCACTCCCATGTTATCCGTGGAAGGTGTCCATTTCAGATCGATGGCCGAGCTGGATACCGCTTCCGCTCTCTCTATGGTCGGTTCCACGGGAGCCTCGGTATCCACGATGGTTGGTGTCCACCAATTGCCGGATACCACAATCATGCTTAGCAGCCGCAGATTATTCCCAAAATACAAATCATCTTCTGTAGAGACAGCCGCATTGTAATCCCATAATTGATTGAGCCACTTCTGATTGGATGAATCGATCATGGCGCTAACCATCAGGGGAGCGGAAAAGGAAATATCCGCATAATCATTGATGGCTTCCGTGCCGTCAAGCTTATATCCCGCGAGAATCTTCTTAGGATCATTATCCGTGGTACCGCGAATCCAGCTGTTGAGTGTGCTGAGCTGGCCTTTGGCCCGGGCATCACCTGTCAAAAGATAATCCGTACCGATCCGCCAAGGAATACGGGAAGAGTTATAGTTGTAATCTCCGTCATGTTCAGACTCCAGGAAGTATCCATCCGGCGTATCCCATTTCTTCTGACTTACCGGTTTGTACTGCCCAGCCTTATCATCTTTGTATACAAAATCCGGCAACAG
Organism: Paenibacillus sp. NPDC058177; assembly: GCF_042883835.1. Taxonomy (NCBI): domain Bacteria; kingdom Bacillati; phylum Bacillota; class Bacilli; order Caryophanales; family Paenibacillaceae; genus Paenibacillus; species Paenibacillus sp. NPDC058177. The sequence goes on from NZ_JBHVVB010000006.1 coordinate 204,433, forward strand.
CCCGGCTTTCAGACTGTAATTCTCATACAAACTATTAATAATGCTGTACGTCTTATCCGCAACACGGTCCCAGTTGACATCACCGGACACATTTTTAAAATCCTTCAGATGCTGCAGCATAAAATCGGAAGGACGTGTCGCATTGCCGAACATGGGGTCATTGTCGCTGACCCAATCCGCCAATTTTAACGTCCACTCTGAATGGTTAACATCGCTGGCCATAATAGCGTTGATAACTTTTTTGGCCTGGGACAGATAGTTAATCTCCCCGCTGCTGCCCCATTGGCTGTCGGCAAGCAGGAGGGCGTAAGCAATGTCCATATCGCCGTCGGTTGCTGAATCCGCACCATTAATATCAATAATTTCCTTGCCGGTATCCGCTTGCTGCCAGGCCATTAAATCAGGATTGATCTCACTTGGATGTGCTCTGAAATAGCGATACAACCCGTCAAAATACTTCTTGGCTTCCGGATCATGACCCGCCAGCAAAGCGGTAATCAGCATCCCATAGCCATGCGCTTCCGATACAGTGATCTCATTTTCTTCAAACCAGTCGCCATCACTGTACCACACATAATACTGGTCTGGATCATACGGATTTTGTTTCAAATATTTTGCTTTCCACTCGTTGTATAATCTGCCCACGGTAGCATCCAGTTCGGCCTGTGTCAGGTGATTCGGCTTAATCGAACCTGCCACATAAGACGTGTGCTGCGGATAGGCCTTATGGACACCCTCTCCAGTGGATGCCGGCTTGGTCATCACTTGAACGGTATTACTCGCCAGCGATTCCACACCTTCTGCATTATAGGCTTTTACAACGTAACTATAGACCGTACCCGGTGTTAATCCGGTATCACTATAGGTGATTCCATCCGCCTGACCGACCTTGCTGCCGTTACGGTAGACGTTGTAGCCCGTGGCCTGGATATTACCGGCTGAAGCCGTCCATTTCAGGTTGATTTGGTAAGGAGAAACCGCAGTTCCTTTTAACTCTGAAGGTGCTGAAGGCGGTTCCGACTCTACCGGACCTTGGAGTGTGCTGACTTCAACCGGATCAGAATTGATTCTCGTACCGACCGCTTTGACGATAAAATCATATTTTTTGGCCGGATTGATATCTTCTATTGTATAGCTGTATTTACTCTGACCTTCTGCCACCGGTACATATATGCTCCAGTGCGTCTTTACCTTGTCGTTCTTCTCATAAATCCGGAACCCTCTTACCGGTTCTGTACTTGCGGAAGGTGCGCTCCAGGTCAGAACCGCCTTACTGCCCTTCAATTGTACCTTCACGGCCTCCGCCGGGTCCGGCTTTGTGTCTGTTCGCTTAATCCCATATTTATCATAAGCCTTCAATCCGTTCCCGACGGTGTTCGGCTGATTCTCATCCGTTACGGCTGCGGTATACGCGGTAAAGGAGAGCACTTGGTCTGCGATGGAAACATCCGTAAACATCTTCTTCCCCGGCTGTTCGTCGACGGCTGCAAAGTAATCATCATAAGGAACAGGTTTTCCATTTTCATCTAATTTTTCCCGAGGTTCACCGTGCTCATCCAGCTCCATTTGATTGTTCTTATAGTAGAATTTATTTCCGAAAGCATTGGACATGAGGTAGACCGTGCCCTTAGGATTGACCGCATGGCCCTGTTCGTCAAAGGTCAGCTTCTCCTTGGGAATCACTTCATCATTGTACATTTGGAAGGATCTCATATACATATGATCATGGGCTTCAAACACCATATCAATGCCCATCTCATCAAACGCGGGAATCAGATATTTCTTGTAAAACTGGACCCGCTCGTCTTCCCATTGCGCAGAGTTATCGCCTGCGGCATACGGGCTTTTGTGAAAAGTAACAAATTTCCATTTCTTATCACTTCGGGCGACGGTATTTTTCATCCAGTCCAATTGATCCCAGAATTGTTTGTCCGCCCATTCCACACTTTTTCCATCCTCAGCAAGTGCTCCCGAGTACTGCGAATTGAAGACAAGGTAGAGCGCATCACCGTATTCAAAAGAATACACAGACCCTTCATGCGTGTCCGCTACAACCTGTTTTGGCAAGTTGAAATGGTTATAGAAGTTGTTATTCGGCGTTGTCTCATCACCGTCATAATCCATGACCTCATGGCCGCCAAGCACGGGCACAAAAGGCACTTGCAGCAATGAATTTTGAGCTGTGCCGAGCATCCACTGCCACTGCTCCTCCAAATCACCGTTATCCACCAAATCTCCGGCGCTGATCAGGAATTTGGGATCGCCTATATAATCAACTGCTTTCCTGAAGGTATCCCCCCAAGGCTCAAAGCCAGATTTGCTGGAAGCCTGAGAATCAGAACCGGCGATAAAGCGAAAAGGCTGATGGTCTGCAGCATCCGTAGTGAACGAGCCGACATCGCTCCAATCCTCCGACTTGCCATTGCCCACCCGAAACTTATAAGCGGTTCCCGGTTGAAGCTGGTCTGCGATGACCTTATGACTACTAAATTTTGTTGTACGGTTCTTGCTTCTGTCGCTTTTACTCACAAAGGTCGCAATTTCTTCAGCATCCCCCTGATAAGTCAAAACTCCTTGCTCCGGGAACACATTCCCGACAACCTTCGAGGCTTCTGCCACCTGTACCACGGTATCCGTCATAACATCCGTGTACCAGGCTAAGGCAATACTTGTCTTTGGATCTCCGTTAAACGTCATGTTGATCGATTTGGGAGCAAATGGTGAATCCTGTACACTAAAACTCCAAGAAATATCCCGGGCCAGCGGCACCAGATCCGTTTTACCCTTGATAAGTTCCTTAGGTACCGTTACCGTATAAGATTGTCCATACGTCAAAGAAGAATGGTTAACCCGCAGAGTATCGCTGTTCACAACTTCCAAGGATGCTGAGTCCAACTGGTGATGGTTCTCATCTACAATCCCTACTGTATAACCCGGTTCAAGGGTAATAGACTTGTTGAATTTGATCTCAATAGGAGCGTCAACAGTCACATTCCTTGCGCCATCAGCCGGCTGCTGGGCAAGATCGACGGTAGGAATGACGATTTCTTGGCCCGGGATCGGCTCGCCGGATACCTTGATGTTTCTGATTCTGCTGGAGCCTGAGCTCCCTATGCCATCGTCATTCCCCTTGGTGTTGGTATCAGAGCTGACGATCCAGCGAATATATAATAATTCCTGATCATTGCTGTTCGGAAGGGGCTTGTTCACCAATTTGCAGGTAGCACCCGGACAATCAAAGCTGGAGACGGCCATTTTAAGATTCGTATTCGGCACATCCTCCCACGTCTGAAGATCCAGGCTCGTCTGCACTTTGAAATCACGCGGACCTGATCCGGACGAATTCTGCTCAGAGGATAAGGTGATATTCTTGAATCCGGTTGTAGACACGGTAGCAAGCCAATACTTTTTCCCGTTGCCCTGGTCCCAGCCCTGATAACTAATTGCTTTCTTGCCTGTATCCATAGCCTCGAACACACCGCCTACATTGCGAAAAGTAGACGCCGCCTCATAGATTCCGTACGTAGCCGAGAATACCCCCATACGGTCAGTGGCTTTATCAAATGCCCATTCGGCAATGGTCTGGACACCAGGTACTGCCGCTAAATCGGCAGCCTCTTGTTCAGGTGCAGCATCTGCAATCTGGAATGGCAGCAGCACAAGTACGAGCAATAAAGTAATGGATTGGTGTAGTCTTCTTTTCAAATGACCCTTCTTTGGCAATGTCGTTCCCTCTTTTCGCAGATAATAGTTTAAGCGCTTTAACTTTCAGTTTCGACCAGTCCTTTTACTCTCCCCCTTTCTATATTCAGATTCATATGTACTATAGCGCATCGTTTTCTACTCTATCTCTGCATATTTTGATATCGCTATTGATTTTCAACTTTTACCGCTATTTAATTTACATCCTGCTCAATCCTTTAACAAACGTGATACGATGAAATTAGGTATGGATCATGATGTTACTCTCGATCATTCCCGCAGGATTGGAGATGACACCCCTGGAAATCAACTTTTATCAATCAGATCCCTTTTACATTAGCCGTGAGACAAAAAGAGTCACCAGTATGCCTACCACTCATTATCACGATGCTTATGAAATACTCTACTTAGTGTCCGGCGAGCTATACTATTTCATAGAAGACAGAACCTATCAAATCGTCGGCGGGGTTATATTATTCATTAACGTCTATGACCTGCACAGATTAGTTAATGTACATAATACGAAGTACGAGAGAGTGACTTTATTGTTCAAAAGGGAGTTCCTGCACGATCTTTTCGTGGACAGCTCTCTTCCACCAGGCGTCCTCTCCTGTTTTCAATCTGAGACCAATACGATCAAGTTAAATGGCCCCGACCAGATCTTTATCGAGAATTTGTTCAGCAAAATGATCCATGAAGACACCCAAAAACCTCCGGGTTACGACGTCTATCGAAAGCTCCTGTTAATGGAATTGCTAATCTTCATCCAGCGCAAAAATCTTTCGGGTCACCATGAACATCTTGTACAGCCGAACCGGACCCATAAGAAAATCTCGCAAATCACCCACTTCATTAACGGGAACTTCACCAAACCATTGTCTCTGGAGTATATGGCGGACAAGTTCTCTATAAGCTCCTCCCATTTAAGCCGAACGTTCAAAGACACAACTGGCTTTACTTTTATTGAATATGTCAATAATACCCGTCTGAAAGCAGCACGCTCTCTGCTGCAGGACTCCACATTAACCGTTTCAGAAATCGCCGAGCACACCGGTTTTGGTAACCTGACTCATTTTGGCAGAGTATTTAAAGCTATGACCGGAACCTCGCCCCTCAAATACCGCAAGCAGTACCTGGCAAATGGGGAGTTTAACTCTCCGCAGAATTGAAATTCGATCCTTCACCAGAACTGCTGCGGGTTCAAAAGAAATGGGAGTGCCCCCAAAAGGACAACTCCCATTTCTTAAAAAGATAAAACAATCCGCCCGTCAACCTCGCCATGCTCCAGCTCTGAGAAGACCTCATTGATCTCCTCCAGCTTCCTGACTGCTGTGATCGCCTTCACTTTCCCTTCCGCCGCGAACTGCAGAGCCTCTTCCAGATCCTGTCGCGTACCGACAATCGAGCCGACAATAGTTGTCCCATCCAGCACCGTGTTGAAAATAGGCACTTCCATTTTCTCTGGTGGCAATCCCACCAGAACTAGCGTACCGCCCCGTTTGAGGGAATAATAGGCGCTGTCGAACGCTTTTTTGTTCACCGCTGTGACAATGCTGGCCTGGACCCCGCCCAACTTATTTTTGATTACCTCTGCAGGATCGTCATTCCTCGGATCAATCGCCAGGTCAGCCCCCAGTTGCTTCGCGAGCTCCAGCTTCTCTTCAGAAGTATCGACCGCAACCACATTCAGGCCCATAGCCTTGGCATATTGAACAGCCAGATGACCTAGACCCCCCACACCCACAATCGACACCCATTGCCCCGCACGGGCTTTGGATACCTTCAGGGCTTTATAAGTGGTCACACCCGCACAAAACAACGGTGCTGCTTGCACAAAATCGATGGCATCAGGGATTTTCACGACATAATCGCCATGGGCGATGCAATATTCGGCATAGCTGCCGTCGACCGAATATCCCGCGTTCTGCTGCTGCAAACACAGCGTCTCACGTCCGCTCAGGCAGAATTCGCAATGACCGCAAGCCGAATACAGCCAGGGAATGCCTACCCGATCCCCTACTTGCAGATGATGAACGCCCGTGCCGATCTGTACAATGACGCCAACACCTTCATGCTCGGGTATCAAAGGTAGCTTAGGTTTGACTGGCCAGTCCCCGTTCGCGGCATGAAGATCTGTGTGGCATACGCCGCAGGCATGGATTTTGACGACCACCTCATGGGGGTCCGGATCACGCAATCCGACTTCCTTGATTTCCAAAGGCTTTTTAAATGCATGGGTAACTGCCGCTTTCATACTGTTCCTCCTCTAGATGATGAATTGAAAATAGTATGTGCGACCATGCAACATTTAACCAAAAAAGGAGTGTCCGGTAACTTCCCGGAACACTCCACCGCTTCATTACAAGGTATCCTTGAGTTTCTCCCCAGCCTCGCGCAGAGACTGAAACGTTCCCGCATCACTCCACCATTCCTTCAGCACATCATAGCTCAGCTTGCGGTCTGCGGCATACAGGTTGTTCACATCAGTGATCTCTAGTTCGCCTCTTCCCGAGGGAGCAATCCGCCGTATAATGTCAAATACGTCCGAGTCATACATATATATACCGGTCACGCAGTAATTCGTCTTTGGGCGCCTAGGCTTCTCTTCGATGTAAGCAATCCACGAAGGGTCCTTATCGTCAAAGACGGGAACACCATATCTGCGTGCATCCTCCACTGGTGTCAGCAGCACTTTGGCGGTCCCTTCGGACTGTTTAAGAAAGCTATCTACGTATGGGGTAAGATCGTCCAAAAACAGATTATCTCCGAGCAGAACCACGAACCGTTCTCCCGGAGAAATGAATCCTTCCGCAAGATCCAGGGCTTCCGCGATGCCTCCTGCGGCTTCCTGAATTTTATAAGTCAGAGAGACGCCAAAAGAGGCACCGCTGCCCAAAAAATCCGTATACAACCCGGCGGACTGCTTGCTGATGACCAGAAGAATATCGGTGATCCCCCCTCGGCGCAGCCGGTCTATACCGTAGCACACCATAGGATAATTGCCGACCGGAAGCAAATGTTTGTTCATAAGCCGGGTCAACGGTAGAAGTCTGGAACCTGTTCCGCCCGCCAGTATGACTCCCTTCACTTACTTTCCTCCTCTTTATCTACGTCGTTAGTCTTCGGGTCTGCACCTCACATGAAATTCGCAGGATCCACCTGCCATTTATCTATAAACTTGCCGCGGTTTCGTTCCACCAGATCACCCCAGCCGCTATCGTATACTTCCTTGAAGCTGGCGCTTCCTTCATGGTGTACGAGACAGTCTCCGGCAATCAGTAACCGGTAACCCTGCTGACGAGCGCGGTAGCAGTAATCATCGTCCTCATAATGTCCTGGTGAGAATCTCTCATCCAGCAGTCCCACAGAATTCAGCACCTCTCGCTTCAGCAAAAAGCATAAGCCCACCAGCCGCTGCGTTCTGATCCATTTGCGGGGATCGGGGACATTCGCGATTTTCGCGGCTTCATGATACCCCGGCAAGTCGGTGTACTCCGTCTTGACCTGCTGCCGGCCACTGGCATAGTTCGTCACTGGCCCGACAATCCCGATACCCGGCGCACTGTACAGCGCCGCCTTCAGATTGGTCAGCCACCTGGAGGAGACAACTACATCATTATTCAGTAGCAGCACTTCATCGCCGGAAGCCAGCTGCAGCCCGAGATTACAAGCAGCAGGGAAGCCACGGTTGACGGGCAAAGAGATGAACGCCAATTTCTGAGATCGGCAGTACTCTGCGGTCCCATCCTGTGAGGCGTTGTCTACGACAATGATTTCATAAGGAGTATCCGTCCAGGCCCGGATGGCCTCCACACAGGTCCGCAGCAGGCCAAGTCCGTTGTAGGTCGGAATGATAATACTTGTTCGCGTCATAACCCATTCCTCCAGATCGCCATCTGGCGCCGCTTCTCCCAAAAGACCTCTTCCGGTACAAGACTGCCGGGGTCCCGACGGGAAAGCACCTCGTGCAGCGCCTCGGCATGATCTCCGGTAATCAGCTGCTCCACAGCGTTGCCCGTTCCAATATTGGTTCTGCGCAGCCGATTATGCTTGATGACATCAACCGTTCCCACCTGTTCCACCCGGAGACTTCCCAGGATGGAGAGTGCTTGTGCCTTGGGCGGAACCATCAGTTCCTGAAAACCGATTTTCTCCAGCGCATGCCGGGAGAGCGCATGAGGAACGGCCGTCATGGAGCTAACGCCCAGATCGCCCCGGCCCAGAGCAAGATTCAGAAACATCTTGCTACGGGTCACATCGTCGCTCAGCCGGAACGGCGGCAGGAGCGAATTCAGGTCATTAAGGGCTACATCTACTCCTTTGTCTACCGCGGCAGGGAAAGGGGCAAGCTGCGGTGCCGGAATCACCATGTCGCCGTCGAGGAACAGCAAGATGTCACCTCTGCTCAGCTTCGCGCCTATGGCCCGGCCGACATCATGGCCCGCAGAATCCGGAAGGTGGATGATCAGCGCCTCCTTGGAGAGGCGGGCTTGCCGGAAGCTGTTGTCAATGCACCCGTTAAGTACAACAATGATCTCCATAGGCTGAAGCCGCGATACCTGCTTGAGCAAAGGCAGCAGCGTTTTCTGCTCATTACGCGCCGAGATGATTACCGACAGGGTGCCATTCCGTTTCCATCTCCCCGTCTTGCGAGACCCATGCCTGCGGGTCACAGCGGGCCGGCCGCTGCTGCGCCGCGGACTTCTCCTGTTGGCCGCCGCTGTTGCACTTTTTGCCGCTCTCTGAGAGGCGGACTTGCCGGGCACGGCCACGATAAGCTTCCGTCTGCGTTTCGACTTTGTCTTCATCTGTCACCTCACGATCTCACGCCGCCGGCTCCCGTCGCCGAAGCCGGCCCGGTGTCCGCGCCGCTCCAGCAGCAGGGATACCGCCTCCAGATGATCCTCTACAATCTGTTGCTGAAGGGGATCACTTCCCCCCGCCTTGCGGCGGACCGAGTTCAGCTTCCCTACCTCCACTGTATGGACCGCCTGCACCCGCAAGTCTGTCGTAACAGCCGCCGCATGAGCTAGCGGCGGACGGGACAGCAGGCCGCTGCCCAGCACTGCAAGCGCCCTGCGGCTCAAGGCATGCGGCACAGCGGTCATAGAGCTTCCTTTCAGGTCCGGACGGCCGAGCAGAAGGTTCAGCGCATGCTTGGAGAGCACCACCGGATGGGGCATTGCCTGGCGGACCGGACCGGAATAACCATTCAGGGCAATATCAGCGCCTTCGCTTACAGCCCGCACGAAAGGACGCAATTTTGAAGCCGGTATAACAAAATCTCCATCCAAGAACAGCAGGACTTCCCCCATAGCAGCCTCTGCTCCAACACTGCGTCCGGCGTCATGTCCAAGCGGCTGTTCATAGGAGATTACGCGGGCACCTGATGAACTTGCCATCTCTGCCGTACGATCAGCAGAGCCGTTCACAATCACAATAACCTCACAACGCGAATGAACCCCCCTGGCCTCAGCAATCACGCCACGGATGGTCCGCTCTTCATTCATGGCAGGAATGATAACGGACACATAAGGCTCGGGATGATTAACAGGAGGTATTGCTGCAGCTTGCTGCACCGGTCGGGCCGTCCGCCGGCGAGCTTTGGAAGCCGGTCGCAACTGGCGACGGGCAGAGGCACGTTTGGGCTTCATATCACATCCACCTTTCTTGCAGGGCTGATTATCCGGGCTGAGGGTTACATCACAGTTTATGTCATCCGCCGTGCAGGGTAACGGCCAATGTCTCCTCCGCACAGAAAACAGGACAAATGCCGTTACTGACAAAGAGCCCTATCCTCCGGCAAAGCCACGGAACCTGAATCTCCTGTGATGATGAAAAAAAGCGCGGCCTGAGGCCGCGCTAGTCATTGGTGGGCTTATGCATCGATCCATTAATCGAAAGGAACCTGATTCACTGCGGGTTTAGCCTGTGGAGAACCTATAGCAATCCAGGAAACGACGCCGTAGAACTGACTGTTCTCACGCAGCCTAACTATCTCGATTACAGCTTCATGCAAGGACCGGCTCTTGAGAGAGGCATGAAAGAAAGGTTGATTCGTCATCGCCACAAGGACATAGCCGGTGTGCCCAAAGCTCTCATCGAAGGTCACCGTCACTTCGACACTTTCCGCATCTCCATTGAACATAAAGGCTGTCATGCCAAATTGCTGAAAGGCTTCGCGTGACCCAGCAGTCTGCACCGGTCTGAAGGAAAGATGCTCCGGATTGACCGTGCCGGGGGCCAGATGCTCTGCGCTAACCGCGCCCGGCGCAAGATGATAGCCCTGTACACTCTCTTCCACCAGATGGCGGGACTGTACGGAGAATGGGGCAATTTTTCCGGAATCCACTGCTTCATCCTGCAGCTCTGTAGTCCCGACGGCATCGGTCGACAATTGCAGTGTTCCTACACTGCCTGGCAGCAGCTTGTTCCCTGGTATGCTGCCAGCCTGCAGCAGTTCGCTGATATTTGTCTCCTCTGCCAGATGCTCAAGCTTAATAATACCAGGACGCAAATGCCGCTCTTCCACACTTTGCTCAGCCAGTTTCGCTCCTGTTAAGCTGCCATCAGGCAAGAGATCGGACGTGTATACCTCCTTCGCCAGATGCTCAAGGGTGATACTGCCGGGTCTTACATGACGCTCTTCCACACTTTGCTCGGCCAAGTGCACGCCAGTTATGCTATCAGGCTGCAGATGCTGTCCGTTCACCGCTCCCTCTGCCAGCTTCACTCCTGTTATGCTGCCATCAGGCAAGAGATCGGACGTGTATACTTCCTCTGCCAGATGCTCAAGGGTGATACTGCCGGGTCTTACATGACGCTCTTCCACACTTTGCTCGGTCAGGTGCCCGCCAGTTATGCTTTCAGGCTGCAGATGCTGTCCGTTCACCGCTCCCTTTGCCAGTTTCGCTCCTGTTAAGCTGCCATCAGGCAAGAGATCGGACGTGTATACTTCCTCTGCCAGATGCTCAAGGGTGATACTGCCGGGTCTTACATGACGCTCTTCCACACTTTGCTCGGTC
>NZ_JBHVVB010000006.1:215258-216812 GCF_042883835.1 Paenibacillus sp. NPDC058177
CTTACATGACGCTCTTCCACACTTTGCTCGGTCAGATGCCCGCCAGTTATGCTTTCAGGCTGCAGATGCTGTCCGTTCACCGCTCCCTTTGCCAGCTTCGCTCCTGTTAAGCTGCCGTCAGGCAAGAGATCGGACGTGTATACCTCCTCTGCCAGATGCTCAAGGGTGATACTGCCAGGTCTTACATGCCGCTCTTCCACACTTTGTTCGACCAGGTGCCCGCCAGTTATGCTATCAGGCTGCAGATGCTGTCCGTTCACCGCTCCCTTTGCCAGCTTCGCTCCTGTTAAGCTGCCGTCAGGCAAGAGATCGGACGTGTATACTTCCTCTGCCAGATGCTCAAGGGTGATACTACCGGGTCTTACATGACGCTCTTCCACACTTTGCTCAGCCAGATGCCCGCTAGTTATACTTTCAGGCTGCAGATGCTGTCCGTTCACCGCTCCCTTTGCCAGCTTCACTCCTGTTAAGCTGCCATCAGGCAAGAGATCGGACGTATATACCTCCTCCGCCAAATGCGCAAGGGTGATACTGCCGGGTCTTACATGCCGCTCTTCCACACTTTGCTCGGCCAGGTGCCCTCCAGTTATGCTATCAGGCTGCAGATGCTGTCCGTTCACTGCTCCCTTTGCCAGCTTCGCTCCTGTTAAGCTGCCATCAGGCAAGAGATCGGACGTGTATACTTCCTCTGCCAAATGCGCAAGGGTGATACTGCCGGGTTTTACATGCCGCTCTTCCACACTTTGTTCGACCAGGTGCCCGCCAGTTATGCTATCAGGCTGCAGATGCTGTCCGTTCACCGCTCCCTCTGCCAGCTTCACTCCTGTTACGCTGCCATCAGGCAAGAGATCGGACGTGTATACCTCCTCCGCCAAATGCGCAAGGGTGATACTGCCGGGTTTTACATGACGCTCTTCCACACTTTGCTCGGCCAGGTGCCCGCTAGTTATGCTATCAGGCTGCAGATGCTGTCCGTTCACTGCTCCCTTTGCCAGCTTCGCTTCCGTAATGCTGCCATCAGAAAGAAGATCGGACGTGTATACTTCCTCTGCCAAATGCGCAAGGGTGATACTGCCAGGTCTTACATGCCGCTCTTCCACGCTTTGATCGGCCAGGTGCCCGCCAGTTATGCTATCAGGCTGCAGATGCTGTCCGTTCACTGCTCCCTCTGCCAGCTTCGCTTCCGTAATGCTGCCATCAGGAAGAAGATTGGATGTGTATACCTCCTCTGCCAGATGCGCAAGGGTGATACTGCCGGAACGAATGTGACGGCTCTCTACGGTCTTTCCAGCTAAATGCCCGCCGTATACGCTGCCCTGCGCGAGATGCACGGATCCAACGGAACCCGTTGCCAACTTTTCTCCGGTAATACTTCCGTCCACCAATAGTTCGGCTGTCTGCACCTCCTCGGCCAGATGCGCAAGGGTGATACTGCCCGGGAGGATATGGCGGCTATCGACTGTCTCGTCTGCGATATGCTTTCCATTTACACTGCCCGGGGCTAGATGGAGAGAGTCTACAGAGCTTTCCGCCAGCTTGGCACCGGTAATACTT
>NZ_JBHVVB010000006.1:216906-453530 GCF_042883835.1 Paenibacillus sp. NPDC058177
ATACTTCCGTCCACCAACAGTTCGGCTGTACGCACCTCTTCAGCCAGATGGGCGAGAGTAATGCTGCTTGGGAGGATGTGGCGGCTATCGACCGTCTCGTCTGCGATATGCTCTCCATTTACACTGCCCGGGGCTAGATGAAGCGATTCTACAGAGTTTTCCGCCAGCTTGGCACCGGTAATACTTCCGTCCACCAACAGTTCGGCTGTACGCACCTCTTCAGCCAGATGGGCGAGAGTAATGCTGCTTGGGAGGATGTGGCGGCTATCGACCGTCTCATCTGCGATATGCTTCCCATTTACACTGCCCGGGGCTAGGTGGAGCGATTCTACAGAGCTTTCCGCCAGCTTGGCACCAGTAATACTTCCGTCCACCAACAGTTCAGCTGACCGTACCTCTTCAGCCAGATGTGACAGGTTAATGCAGCCAGGTATGATGTGACGGCTATCGACCGTCTCTGCTGCCAAATGCTCACCGTATACACTACCCAGCGCTAATTGGGTGGAGCCTACGGAGCTGCCCGCCAGCTTGACACCAGTAATGCTGCCGTCTGGGAAAAGCTCAGCCGTTCGCACTTCTTCTGCCAGATGCTGCATGGAGATACTGCCAGGTATGATGTGACGCCCCTCTACCATCTCTCCGGCTAAATGCTCTCCATAAACACTGCCCGGAGCAAGATGAAGGGAACCTACTGCATCCTGCGCAAGCTTTACCCCGGTGATACTGCCGTCAGGCAGAAGATCGGCAGTCCGTACTTCTCCGTCCAAATGCTCCAGTGTAATGCTGCCGGGACGGATGTGATGGCCTTCTACCATCTCCCCGGCTAAATGCTCGCCATATACACTGCCAGGTGTAAGGTGGAAGGAGCCTACAGAGCCTTTTGCCAGCTTTTCTCCGGTAATGCTGCCATCAGGCAACAGCTCGGAGGTCCGCACTTCCTCCGCCAGATGATCCATGGTGATACTGCCGGGGCGGATGTGACGGTTTTCTACCGACTGATCGTCCAAGTGCTGACCCTTTATACTATCCGGTGTAAGATGGACCGTGTCCACCGAACCTTCCGCCAACTTCGCTCCGGTAATACTGCCATCGGGTAACAGCTTAGCTGTCCGCGTTTCTTGTGCAAGATGCTCCAGCGTGATACTTCCATACACGATATGATGGCCTTCTACGGTATTCCCGGCTATATGCTCACCATACACACTCTCGGGTGTGAGATGAAGGGGACCGATGACGCTGTCGGCGAGCTTCTCTCCGGTAATACTTCCATCTGGCAGTAGTTCTGCTGTCCGCACTTCCTCGGCTAAATGCTGTAGTGTAATCTCACCAAGCTCGATATGGCGGCCTTTGACCGCACCGGAGCCCAGATGACCTTCCCCCACACTATCCGCAGCCAGGTGACCAGCATTCACCGAACTCTTCGCCAGCTTCGTGCCGTCGATGCTTCCATTCTGAAGCTGAATGGACGAAATGGCGTTCGGGATAATATGGCCATTGCCGATAGAAAGTGGACGGATATGTGTTCCGCCAATACTTCCGATGGACAAATGCTTGCCCTGTAAGGCACTGTCGGCGACCGCGCTTGACCCGATCACCCCTGGAGACAAGTGCTCGGGAAGAACGGCACCCGCCGTCAGCTTGGATGAATCCACGCTACCGTCCGCCAGCTTGATCGAGGTGACCGATAAGTCACCAAGTTTATCCGTGGATACACTCTCCGGCGAGAGCTTAAGTGAAGTCACGGCATAATCAGCCAGGTGATGCGGCTGAACCGCCCCTGCGGATAAATGAATCTCCTTCACTGCACCGGAGGCAAGCTTGTCGCCCGAAACTGCACCGGGTTGCAGAGCTGTCTCTGTCACACTGTTGTCCCCAAGATGCCGCCGCTCTACCGATCCCGGCGCCAAATGTTCGGCCTGCACTGCGGCACTCTTTAACACACGTCCGCTAATACTGTCATCGGACAAATGCTTCTCCCCTACCGTACCTTGAGCCAGATGATCCCCGCTGACCGCTTCCCGGGCGAGGGCATGACTGCCTACCGCACCGGCTGCCAATTTAGAGGTGGTAACTGCACCGTCCGCCAGCTTGCCAGAGGTAATGCTGAGTGGACGGAGATGCTCTTGACCCACAGCTTCCACTGCGAGCTGTCCCCCCGTAACAGAACCGGGACTAAGATGGAGGGTCTTTACCGCTTCCTCCTGAATCTGCTCGGGCCCCACTGCGTTCTCTGCCAGATGAGAATGCTCCACAGACTCCCGCTGAATATGAACAGAGGATACAGATTGCGCGGCCAGTTGTGGGCCGCGTACGGCTGACTTGGCGATGTGCCGGGTATTCACGGCTTCATCGGCCAGCTTGTGTGCCAGCACACTTTGGTCCGCAATTTTCGAAGCTGTGACCGCCTGCTCCACAAGCTGGGCGGTACCGACGGCCCCCTCTGCCAGCTTCACGAAAGAAATGCTTCGATCAGCCAGATGACGGCCGGTAATCTCCCCTTCGGCGATGTGTTCCCCCCCAATGCTGTCTGGGCTGAGATGCGTCGCCCGCACCGCTTCCGTGCGGAGCTGGCGCGATCCGATGGCGCCATCAACCAGATGGCTGCTGTCGATGATCCCGGACTGGAGCTGCTCCTTGCCGATCAGCCCGCTGGCTAGTTGATCCCGCCCGATGGCACCCGGCGCCAGATGCTGCGCCAGGATGACACTGTCGCCGAGATGACCACTTTCAATAATACCTTGGGCCAGCTTGGCACCCGTGATTCCGCCATCGGCAATCTGGTCTTCTGCCACCGCGCCGTCCGCCAGCTTCGAGCGGTCAATGCTGCCGTTAGCCAAATGGCGGCTGGCAATGCTGCCGCTTCCTATTTTGTCACCGGTAACGGCACCGTCTTCCAACAAATCCGACGTGATAATGAATTGGCTTAAATGACGGCTCTCTATCGAATGGTCGGCAATTTTACCGCCGTCCATTACGCGGTCTGCAAGCTTATCCGGACCGATGCTGCCATTCTTCAGCTTTTCTGCGCCAATGGAGTGGTCCAGCAGCTTGCTTCCGGTCACACTGCCTTCTGCCAAATGCTCACCCGAAACAGCTTCGTGAGCAAGCTTGGAGGAGGTTACTGCCTTGTCCGCAATATTTATACTCTGTACGGCATAATCCTGTAGCCAAGGTGTGCCAATAATACCGTACTTGAGCTTGGAACCATCGATCGTGCGGGGAGCAATCTTGGCCCCGGTGACGGATGCATCGGACAGATCATCTGTATACACGGGCTGCAGACGCTCCTTCTCTGCCAGCCTTAAGACAGTTGTATCCGCTTCTTGCTCCTTCTGTGGAGTCAACTGATTCTGAACTTTCTCTTCCCGATGCTGCTCTCCGGCAGGTACGACATTCGGCACGGCCACCGCCGCATCTGCTTCCGCCATCCCCACCGCGCTAATCTGTAATGCCTGCTGTGCCTCTTCATCCGCCTCTTCATCTGCCTCTGTAAAGCTAACTGGGCTCTCGTTCATTGGAAAAGCTTTTTGGCTTCTATCCAGCAGACTCAATTCCTCAGTGTTGGGATTATCTACGAAATAGGGTTTCTTTTTAGCAGAACGCGGCTGCTTTTTTGGGGTTCTCCTCACAAGCAGTCCCCTCCTTCCATCGAATGTATCTCCTAGGCATCATATGCAGCGAGGTAGGCGAATGACACCCTTCTGGCTCCGTAAAAAAGGGCGTCTGCCGCCGCGCATTCGTCCACCCTGATCAGGACGTACAAACATACACTAAGGAGAGAAGCATACTGCCGTAAGCGACTGAAGATAACAGGAGGAACGAACATGGGGCAACAGCTCGTAGGAATACTGCTTAATGCCGCAATGCACCGGGGCGTTCCCCGGCTGAGAACGGGACAGGAATCCCTTTCCAACTATGAGGAGGCAGCCGCTGTGTACGGCTTGGTCCCATGCTTCCTGCGTCTGGATGAAATCGATACAGATTCGGGCTTCAGCGCCGCCTATATAAAAGAAACCCAGGGATACCGGAGAGCCATCATCCCCACGCCCACCGTCATTCATAACCGGGCTATTTACCATCAGAACAGTTCTGGCATGAAAAGGCTGCTCCGCCATGGTCCCAGAGTCTTCAACGCCTGGAACCGTTATGGCAAGGACGAGATCCACACCCTTCTCCGGAAGAGCGCAGAGCTCCGGGACTTCCTACCAGCTACGGCGCTTGGCCTGTCCGGGCTGAAGCTTATGATGGAGCGCTTCCCCGATCTCATCTTGAAGCCTTGCCGAGGAAGTATCGGCAAAGGTGTCATGCGCCTGATTCACCGGAATGCAGGGAACTGGACCTGGATTTACTACTCTGCCAGATCGCGGCACTGGGTAAGCGTTCCTGTTAGTATAAATGCGCTGCCACGGGCGCTGCGGAGCCATCTGGCCTCCGTGCCGTATCTGGTGCAGGAGCGCATTCCGCTAGCCGTCATCGGCCGCCGGCCCTTTGATCTGCGCGTCACCGTTCAGCGCGGCTGGGGCGGGGAATGGCAGATCACCGGCATGTTCGCCAAGGTGGCCGCCCCCGGCGGCTTCGTCTCGAACATTGCCAGAGGCGGCGAAGCGCTCCGTTCCAATGTCGCGCTGGAGAAGGCTTTTCCAGGCGAAACCGCTGCCCATCTTCGCATGTCGGTTGGCACTCTTGGTCTTGCCGTTGCACGTTGGCTGGAACAGGGCCTTCCGGAGCTGGCCGATGTGGGACTGGATATCGGTATCGCTGCGAACGGACGCCTGTTCTTCATCGAGTGCAACGGGCGCGATCAGCGCTACGGATTCCGCAAAGCCGGCCTGGCCGAGACCTGGAAAGACAGCTACCGCCGACCCATGGGCTATGCACGTTTTCTGCTGGAAAATGGCAGGCCTTAGTAGAAGGTTGTTGATTTGTCTCCTATTCTATGTCAATATAATGCAGAGCGGTTACGGTCCGGGTTCGCCGGGCCGTACTGCTGTATTATGGAAGGGAGATGGGCATGGTTAAACAATTGCTACGGCTGATGACCGAGCTGTCCTCACACAGATGGCTTTCGCAGGTGATGGGGGCCTTATCCCATAGCAGACTCAGCCGTTTCTTTATTCCGGCATTTATTCGTTCTTATCGTATTCCAGCCGCTGAAGCGGAAAAGAATCCCGAAGAATACCGTACGCTGAACGAATTCTTCAGCAGACGGCTGAAGCCTGGCATGCGTCCTGTTGCACCGGAGCCCAACACGCTGGCAAGCCCTGTGGATGCGATGATTACCGCCATGGGAGAAATACAGGCCGGCACTATTATGAATGTAAAAGGCCAGGATTATAAACTGGAGGAACTGCTGAATCATTCCCCCCACCTGGAGCTGTACAAAAGGGGGTTCTTCTTCGTACTCTACCTGAGCCCTACCGACTATCACCGTATACATTCTCCGATTGCGGGACGCAAGGTGGAGAGCGATTATATCCGTGGACGGGCCTATCCCGTCAATGAATTCGGCATGCGGAACATGAAAGGGGTGCTGAGTCGCAACGAACGGCTCATTACCTATATTGCCGGAGACTACGGCGAGACTGCAGTAGTTAAGGTAGGCGCAATGAATGTCAGCAGCATCCGCTACGCGGATGACAAGGTAGTTACGTGGGAAAAAGGCGGCGATCTCGCCTACTTTGAATTTGGGTCAACGGTCGTGCTGCTCACTGAGAACGGTACCTTCTCTCCGCGCCCAGGCCTGCGGGTCAACACCAAAGTGAAAATGGGCGAACTGCTGGGTAGCCTTCATCGCCCACTGTAGTAGAGCGTTCTTTTACAATGACAATGAAAAATAAGGGTATCCCTGTCCGTCATGTAAGAGCGGCGCCGGGATACCCTTATTTAGTTACGCGAGGTGAAGATGGTTTTGGGACAGCCGGCAAACTAATGCAGTCTGCCAGCTCCTTTTAAATAGAGGTTATTGTACAGTTGTGCTTGTGAGGCTGGTATAGTAATCCAGTACGTTCTTGATAATCACAGCTGCTTCCGCTCTAGTGGCCGGTGCAGTCGGGTCCATTTTTCCGCCGGTGCCGCCATTGACAATACCCAGTGCTTTGAAGGCATAGACCGCCTCTTTGGCGTAGCCCGCAATGGAAGCATCATCCGGGAAGTCATGCTCGGTCACTTGCGGCAGCTCCACATTCAGCTTCTTCAATGCGTTGAATGCAATGACACACAGGTCTTGACGGCTGATACTCTTGTTAGGAGCGAACAGGCCATTACCGATGCCGTTGATCAGATTATTAGACGTTCCGATATCAACAAAGGTTTTATACCAGGCTCCGCTCAGAACGTCGGTGAATGATTTCTGTTGGTCGCCCAGACTAAAGTCAAAGCTTTTGACAACCATAGCCAGGAATTCAGCACGGTTCACTTGGCCACTCGGATCAAAGCTTCCGTCCGTGCGCCCACCGATAATTTTTTTCTCAGCCAAGGCTGCTACTGCAGATTCTGCCCAGCTTGGAATCAACACAGCATCTTTAAATTTGAGACTCAATTCTTGCTTGATTTGCTCAGGTGTCTTGATGCCTTCACCTGTCGCTGGAGACTGAGGTTGTTGCTCTCCAGGCTTAACGATTTCCCCTGGAACAGATGGAGTAACCGGTGTGCTTGGGCCCGACCCGCCAGGCTGCTGCCCGCCTCCGCTCGAACCGCCATCACCACCTGAACTTCCGCCACTGTTAGGTCTGACGACTACAGAAATCTCCGCTTTCAGGCTTTGCGGATTAACTACACCTTCCGGCAGGATCAGATTCCCCGTAAGAGTGTATGTTCCTTCTGCATTACCGTTATACCCCTCTTGGTTCCATTGAACGGAAACGATCTTAATGTCTCCATTATTCAAAGTTACGGATACTGCTCCTGGCAGTTCCAGGCTATTAAAGCCAGTACCGTAAGCAACACTCTTGCTCGCCAATGCTTGAACGGTCTTAATTTCTGCCAGCTTAATGACTTCCGGCAGGACATGAACCGTAATAGATGCCTTCAGGTCGTCTGGATTAATTATTCCCTCAGCTGGCACCAGTGTGCCGCTCAAAGTATAGCTTCCTTCCTGATGACCATTGTAGCCTTCACTGCTCCATTTCACGGTGATGTCCTTCGTCTCGCCATTATCCAATGTCGCTGTAACTGAAGATGGCAGTTTCAATCCGGCAAATTCAGTTCCAAACGGAATACTCTTGCCTTCCAGTTCCTGCACTGCAGTAATCTTGGCAACCTTAACTACTTCCGGCAAGACATTAACGATAATGGAAGCTTTGAGATCGCTTGGATTGATCATTCCTTCTTCCAGCACCAATGTGCCGCTTAGGGTGTACGCTCCCTCTGCATTGCCGTTGTAGCCCGCTGGGCTCCATTCAACCGCAAGTGCCTTCGTACCATACGTATCCAGTGTTACGCTAGCTGACGATGGTAAATCCAGCTTATCAAAGGTTGTTCCGAAGTCAACGCTTCTGCTCTCCAGCTTCTCTACTTCAGTAATCTTGATCGGGTGGGTGCCTTCCGGCAGTACGACCACAGTGATGGCCACTGTTTTATTGGCACTGTTCAGAACACCCTCTGGCAGCTCGAAGGTTCCCGCCAAGGTATAGTTCCCTGCTTTGCCACCGTTGTAATCCTTGGTATCCCACTGTACAGTCAAGTTAACTGTCTTATGATTACCCAGTGTTGCTTCCACTTCTGACGGCAGATTCAGTTCCTCTGCTGCAGTACCGAACGGTACACTGAGCAGCTGCGGCTGGGCAATCGAGACAATCTCTTTGGCTTGAAGATCTTCCTTCCATTTAGCGTAGAACACTGTGCTTGCATTCAATACCGTCTGCGATGTCAGTGCACTGCCTTCCCCTGCCTTATTGTCATACCAGCCTTCGAAGAGGAAGTCTTCACGAACCGGTGCCTGCGGCAGCGTTCCAAAGGTTTCTCCCTTAAGCGCCTTTACTTTGGCTGCTGCCGGTGCCTCTGGATAATTGAGATCAAAGGTAACCTCAATCGGTTCGGCATAAATGAGTTCAATATACTGTAAGTTGGCGTTCAGTCCATTGAATCGCATATAGACATTTTGTTTTCCTGTTGCTTTGCTTCTGTCCAGGAAAGTGTCATCTGCTACATAGTGATCAATGTTGGCATTGCCCAGCGTTTGCTTGGTGCTAGCCATGCCATATCCGGTCCAGGCAGCGCCTGCCTTTTGAGCCAGAGTGATGCTGGCAAACTCATTTCCGTATTCAAAAGAACCGCCACCACTATAGGCATCAGCATACGCTCTGCCTTGTGTAGTGGATCGTTTTACCGGTTTCCCCGTGTTGTCTGCCTCCGTATAGAACTTGAAGGATGGGGCGGACGCGCCTTCACGGGCATACTGTACTCTGATTTCAGCCAGATTGGTCAGGTCAATCTGCCCAAAGTAGACAAGGTCATTGGAATTGACATAACTCATGGCATCCGTACCCGCTTCAAATCTGAATTGGGTATTGCCTGCATAAATCCATGGTGCGTTATACGCGTAGACTCGAATACCGTTCTCCACGCTTTGAGTATCCTTTGGCGCCAGATTGACTGGCATGGATGAAGTGTTCAAATCTGCGATAGCCGCATTTAGAACAGCAATCGCGTCTGCAACAACCTCGTCATTAATCGGCTCCAGAAGAACACCCTTCACTTCTTCTAGCACAGCATTGAATTTGAGCTTTTTGTAGGATGTATACGCATTCATATCAATGTTCTGTGCAGCTTTGATAGCTGCATCCAGCGCTGATGTGTCTACATTATCCTGCTTCAGCTGGAAGGTCAGCCAGTTGATATCAATACCAGCGCTCTCAAAGACAATTCTGAGATTATGCTCGCCGGCAGATAATTGAACATCCGGAATTCTGAACGTTTTCCATTCGCCCTTGGTCGTAGTCAGATCGAAGGTGCCGAGATGTTTGTCTCCATCATAGACACCGAAGGACATTTGCGCGACATCGGACTGACTGGAACGAAGACGTGATGTGACTTTGTATGTGCCTGCCTTCTCCACATTCACTTTATAGGAGATCGCTTCACCTTTATTGGTGTTGGTGTAGCATAATCCGCCGTCTACATCGTTACAAGTGACCGGCGTGATGACTGGTGTAATGGAGGAGAACTCCGTTTCAGCCACCTTCAGTTTGGTGTTCTTGCCAATTTTCTTCACTGCCAAAGCCACATCACTTTTGATTCTCACATAGTCAAAATCAGCAATAAATGGCTCTGTGAGGACCTGGCTGCCGTTGGAAGCCAGTAATCCAAACTTCGGATTGGCATAATTCGCAGTTGTACTGCCGAGTGAAATATACTCTACGCCATCTGCACTAACATAACCGGAATAGCTGTTTCCTATTTTTTTGAGGCGCAGATACAGCTCTTTCTTGTCGCCGAACACATTGGTCACCTGGCTGGCTGAGAGCTGCCCGATGGTTACAGGTGCTGTTCCTCCAGTTTCTTTGACCATACCTATAATTTTGCCGGTGCTAAATTCATACTTCACCCAAATATAATTGTTGTTATCCTGTGAAGCCGTAATACCCACGCCGTTATAATTCTGATTAGGCGCTTTACTCATATTAATCTTCACAGTAGCTTCCCAGTTACCAAAGGCTTCTTGCTGGAAGTAATTTCTTAGATCGGCATGATCGCTCCAGAAATCGCCTCTTTCAGCAATGATTCTCAAGAATCCGGGAACCGTGCTTAACGACCAGTTATTTTTATTTTCCACATTTGTAGCAGTTTCTTTATTAATGGTCCAGAAGCTGTTCAACGTGGTGCTGTCGAACTCGTCGCTTTGTGGTGTCGTACCAAACTGGATCACATAGGAGTTGGCTTGGTCGGTACTTACAGCTTTGATGGTCACTCTTTTATTAACGTTATCTACTGTGGCCTTCGCTGTTATGCCTGTGTTGGTTTCAAACGTAACTGCAGGCAACACAGCCCCGTTAGTGAGACCTACATCGTAACTGAATCGGGTCTGCGAGAACCCTTCGAGTGGTTTGCCGCCAACGGAAATACTCTTCAAATAGGCATAGGTAGGATTCTCAAAAATCGGCTCCAGACCTTCCTCTGATGAGAATATTACTTTATAAGTCCGTTTCTCTCCTCCGGCAGTAGCTGTAATTACAGCAGCTGGCCGATCTTTGTCGGCTTGTCGAACCGTTACGTCTACCCCAGCCATCCCTGTAGCCTTAACTTCCGGATATGTGCTGGTTTCATCCGTCTCACCAAACGCTTTGTAATCAAGTTTCAGCGGATTGAAGATTTTGATCTTCTTGCCGCCTACTGTAATCCCGGAGAGCTGCGGATCTCCGGCTTTGGCCGTACTTACCCGGAACCAATCTTTCCCCGGTGTATAATTGACGACATAATCAACTTTAGCGGTTCTTGCAAAAGCTGGAGATTGGATCAGGAAGTTCACAATATTTTTGGCAGAGCGCTGCAATTCGCCTAATGTCAGGCTGCCGTTCGTAAGCGAAGCCATCGTATTGAAGGTGCTGTTATTCCGGTTTCTGTGAGTCTCTGCATTATTATTCGGAATGACCATGTACAAATCGTTTTGCGCGCGAACCATGGATTTGCCGTTCGTTTCGTCATAACGATTGGAAGAGGCATAGAAGCCTTGGTCTTCGCTCAACTTTGCCCACCAGTCTGTCATGACAATACCATCAAAGCCCCATTCTCCACGCAGGATGGTGGTATTCAGATCATAGTTACTGGCAGCCCAAGTTCCGTTGACCGGTCCATAGGACGTCATTACCGAACGCGCCTTCCCGCTCTTTATTGCCATTTCATAGCCTTTCAAATAAATCTCACGCAATGCTCTTTCCGAGACGAGTGCATTGACAAGGTGTCTGTCTGTTTCTTGGTTGTTAGCCACGAAATGCTTGAGTGTCGGTGCTGTACCGTTCTTCTGAAGGCCTTTTGTCTGAGCAGCAGCCATGATGCCTGTCAGCAGCGGGTCTTCTGAGAAATACTCGAAGTTTCTGCCGTTCAGCGGACTTCTGTGGATATTGATCCCTGGTCCAAGCAAAGTGTCAATATTATTGATCAGCATTTCTTTGCCGAGCAGGTCGAACAGTCTTTCATTCAGTTCAGTGTTCCATGTGCAGGCCAGCATCGTCCCGTTCGGAATACTGGTCGCTCTCTCTGCGTTGGTCTCCATCCGGATGCCCGATGGGCCGTCGGCAGCACTGTCGATCGGAAGCCCGAATTTCAGCAGGTTTTGGGTGACGCCGCCAAATGCTGCAGCAGTACCTGCAGTAACTTTAGGGCTGGACATCCCTTCCCCTAGAATAATCGCTCCCAGATCATTGTTGGAGAATTGAGCAATAAACTGGTCCATCGTAACTTTTTGATTGTACACATCCAATAAGGTGTAGCCCTTGTCTCCAGTTTGCGGAATGGCCGCAGGGAGGTTTTGCTTGATTCTCTCATCCAGGTTGTTACTCCGTGTCGGTACCTTTTCAGTAACTTCACTAAAGGTTCCGTCACCCTTAGGCGCACCTGGTTTAATACGGTCAAAATTCTTAGTCGGTGCGAGTGCTTCCTGCAAAACTTCTACAACCTTCAACTGAGGCAATGTATACGTCTTTTGCTTCACGCTGTCTCTTACGCTGTTCCCTACAAAAATGTTATAGTCACCGGCCTCCAGAACATAGGAGGAATCGTGACCTGTAATTCCGCTGTCATCATACGAAGCCATATCTTTGGTATCGTACGTAATCGTGATTGACTGAGATTCCCCAGGTTGAAGCAACCGGGTTTTGGCAAAAGCAGCAAGTTCCTTGGTTGGCTTGCCAAGCTTCCCTTGCGGCGCGCCGTAATACACCTGCACAACTTCCTTACCTTCGGTCTTTCCCGTATTCTGCACAGTTACGTTTACAGCAACTTCATCGTCGCTAACGTTAACATTATTCGTAGTAATCTTGAAATTGGTATAGGACAGTCCGAATCCGAATGGATAGAGCACCTTTTCAGGAGCAAAGGTCTCAAAATAACGATAACCTACATAAATGTCCTCGGCATATGCATTTTCCGTTCTGCTGCCAAAATTGGCGGTGGAACGATAGTCAGCCAGTGTAGCTGCAATCGTATCACTCAATTTTCCGCTTGGTGTAACATCTCCGGTCAGCACGTCGGCTACTGCACTGCCGCCCTCCATTCCCCCCTGCCATGCATAGACAATAGCAGCTTTGGGATAGTTCTTGGCCCATGACATATCGATAACGTTGGCTACGTTCAAGACAATCGCAACCCGATCGAATTTGGCATACACCTTGTTAAGCATATCTACTTCAAGATCCGTGAGACGGTAGGCGCCTTTGACGTCCGTGTTATCCTTATCTTCACCGGCTGTTCTGCCGATGATAACCACAGCTGCGTCAGATTTTGCCTTTGCTGCATCCACGATAGGATCCGTTAAAGGCATTTCCGCCTGAGACCACGGCTCGGCTGCCCATCCGCCACCGCCATTGTTAAAGGGGTGTGTTTTGATCCACTCCGCATAGATCTTCGCCAGATCTTCATTCAATTTGAGGCTGGGGTTATTCCGTAGCCCCTCCAGAATGCCATTCACATACTCCACACGAACAGCTCCGCCGGAGCCTGTGCCGGATTTGTAGTAATGCGCTTGTATGCGGCCAAACACCGATACATTTTCACTCTTCTTGATCGGAAGCACTTGTTCATTCTCGTTCACTTGTGCCCCGGCAGGTTTATACCCCGGATTTTGCAGCAGCACAATCCCTTCGGCGGCTACTTCTCTGGACACATCCGCCAATCCCGGCAGAACCTTGGCCAAAGCAGGAGAACTGGTACCAGGCGTTATGATTGAGGCTAGCAGGATAAAGCAGAATACAATCTTAAGTAAGCGGTTACAATTTTTCCTCATTCCTATACACCATTCCTTTCGTTTAAGGGATAGCTTGAGAGATTCACTTTAATAGAACCCGATCGGAGTCTGCAAAAAACGACACGTAAATACATGAACATTCATTTATTATATAATATGGGGTTATTTGTTAATCAGAGGGATTATACTTCCGATATTGCTGTATCTATTAGCGTGGAATTCGGAATTGCTCAAGAACGGGTTACAATCTCAGGGGATCACCTCCAATATTACAGATTTATATTTGTTGAAACGAAAACCGGACCATAACTTCCAAACACCTGTAAGTGTGAGAATATTCATTGATTCCCCCTTTGCTTGATTAGCTCATCTTGATAGTAGCATCAGAATTTTCATCCTAACATAGAAAATCCTCATCCGTTCCATGAATATCCTCATGTATCATTTGTTTTGTGCCGCTTTACCGCATAAAAGGGAGTTCCAAAGCCATCATCCGGCTTAAAGAACTCCCTTTTTCCTTGATCAGCCCTGTATGGACTGGCACGTTAACCTCGTTCGATTACTCTGTAACCTTACTCTGATTGGCTACCTCCTGAGCCTTGGCCTGCACTTCAGCCGGCTCTCCAAGATAGAACCGACTGATCGGATTCACATTCTCGTCCAGCTTGTAAACCAGCGGAACGCCTGTAGGGATGTTCAAATCCAGAAGGGTCGCCTCGTCAATGTCTTCCATATATTTGATCAGCGCCCGCAGTGTATTGCCATGTGCAGAGATCAGAACCCGCTCCTTCTTGCGAATCAGTGGTACAATCCGGTTGACCCAGAAGTCACCGACCCGATGTACAGTATCCTCCAGGCTCTCACCACGCGGAATATCGCCCTCCCGGACATTTTGATAACGGATATCGGTCCGGGGATATCTTGGATCATCCGGCTCCAGAAGCGGTGGACGGACAGACAGACTACGCCGCCAGATATGAAGCTGCTCCTCGCCGTATTTCACTGCCGTTTCACTCTTGCTGAGCCCTTGCAGCGCCCCGTAATGACGCTCATTCAGCTTCCAGGATTTCTGTACGGGAAGCCATAACAAATCCAATTCCTCAAGAATATAATGCAGGGTCTTAATGGAACGCTTCAACACGGAGGCAAAGGCCAGATCGAACGTATACCCGGCTTCTCTCAGCAGCTTGCCTGCTTCCTTGGCCTCCTGGACTCCTTTCTCGGTCAGATCGGGGTCACTCCAGCCTGTGAACAGGTTCTGCCTATTATATTCACTCTCACCATGCCGTATTAACACAATCTCATACATTTCTCTCTCTCCTTTAGCCTCTGGTATCGTCATCCCCAAGGTCCTTATGTAGCACCCCTGACAAAAGCGCACTTATATACCTTATACCCCGGTTACATCCGAAGGATACGCTTCTATAATACGATTATACTCCCGCCATTCATGACATCACAAAAAACCGGTCACCACATGGGCGCCGGTTCTCTGTGATTTTTTTATATACATTGTAATTATAATCAGGCCCCGCGACTTCAGCGGATCTCAGAGGGGCTTTTTCCCGTATACTGCTTGAACTGACGGCTGAAGAAGAAAATATCACGGTACCCCAGCGCGTCCGCCACTTCGGTAACGTTCATCCCGGCATACAGCAGCAAATGCTGAGCCCGTTCAATTCGGGCACGGATAACATAGGACTGAACGGACGAACCGGTAAGCTCCTTGAATTTGATGGAGAAATACCGCGACGACAGCCCCGCCCGGGCAGCAAGATCCTCCACCCGATGCGATAAACCGGGATGCTGGCTTACATAGTTGGCTACCTCATGAATCACCTCGGCGAGCTGGTTGCTGACATGACGCTCCACCGGCATGACCCGATCCTCCCGCAGCAAGTGGATCATCAGTTGCTTCAGGATCAATTGGCCTTCTTGCTCAGCAGCGAAGGTCTGCACGAGAAAGAGCCGGACATAACGGGCAAGCAGATGCTCGAATTCCACCGTCTCCGTGAGTACGCGGTAAGGCTGTGGAACCTCGGTTACATCTTCAGCTACATCGAAATGAATGTATGTAAGCACGAGCGGTTTTTGCGGATTATGTGAAGCCACTGTATGGTCTCCCGGACGGAACAGGAAGCAGCTCCCCTTGCCAATCTCATAAGGAACCCCGTTGCGCTCCAACGTGCCTTCCCCGCTCCAGATATAGAATAAATCATAATTTTGCAACGGCTTCTCCCGCTTCTGCCATTTCCAACCTGGTTCGCACACAATTTTCGCCAGGGCAGGCAGAATGACAAAAGAGGACGGCGATGCATGCAGCATAAATGTGACCTCCTGAAAGTTTAGTGCAGCTGTTCTTCTTCCATCATACCTTGTCACGTGGCATTTTGCACATCATCCCATGCCTGTTTTAGACGACGCATGCCTTCTTTAATAGAGGGAAGATCCAGATGGGAAAAATAAAAGCAGGCCGCAGGGTCTCCCGGCGCCACCCGGTACAGCCCGGCGTCCCGAAAGCCTGCGCCGCGCCGGAGGGCCGCGGCGCGGAAAGCCTCGAACGCCTCCGCGCTGCCCAGCCAGCGGGCGTACACATGCAGGCCAGCATCGCCGGGCAGCGGCTCGAACAGGCCGCCAAGCTGCGATGACAGCAAGGCGCGGAAGGCCCGCCCGCGCTCGCCGTAAATGCGGGTCATCCGCCGCAGATGTCGGCGGTACCCGCCGGTGTTCATGAACCGCGCCAGGGCCCGCTGCTCCAGCAGCCCTGCCGCCAGCGGTTCATAGAGGGCTTTGGCGGCCACCGCTGGGCCGGCAAGCGGCTGCGGCAGCACGGCGTAGCCGAGCCGCAGGCCCGCGAACATCGTGTTGGAGAAGGAGCCGATGTAAATCACACGGTCACCCCGGTCGAGCGCCTTCAAAGGCTCGATCGGACGGCCCGTCCAGCGGAATTCGCTGTCATAGTCGTCCTCAAGGATGACGGCATGATGACGCTGCGCCCAGTCCAGCAGCGCTCGCCGCCGCTCCAGGGGCAGCACAGCGCCCGTGGGGAACTGCCGGCTCGGTGTCACGAATAGCAGCCGAGCGTTCCAGTCCTCCGGCACAAGACCGTTATCATCGACCGTGCCGGGTATTAACACTCCGCCGGTCACCTCCACCGCCCGGCGGATGCCGTGAAAGCCGGGGTCCTCGGCAACGGCGGGCGCTCCAGGGTCCAGCAGCAGTTGAGTCAGCAGAACGATGCCCTGCATCGATCCGCTGAACAACACGATCTGCCCGGCCTCTGCGCGGATGCCACGGGTAATCCGCAGATGTGCGGCGATAGCCCGCCTTAAGCCTTCATCGCCCTGTGGCGGGCCAGCGCTCTCCAGCAGTGTGCCGCCCTTACCTCCGGCATAGGCAAGAGCGCTTTTCCATTCACTGTAAGGAAAATGCACCATTTGCATTCCCTTGCTGCTAAAATCGATGACATCTCCCCCGAAGTCTTCATAAATTCGGGCTGGGGCCGAGGCGACTGCCAGACGCTTCCCCCAGGCCGAGAGTGGAAGATGAGCCAGTTCATCATATTCCGCGGCCTCTGAAGCACCCCCTTCATTAGTGATAAAGGGTGAAAGGGGCCGTTCATGGGTTTCCTGATGCGTTGCGGCGAAGATATCCTCCGACACAAACGTTCCCCGGCCGGTCTCTCCCTGAACATACCCGTCGGCCAGGAGCATTTCATAGACTTGAGAAGCCGAACCTCGGGACAGGTTATATAACTCGGCTAATCTTCGCGTGGATGGCAGCCGGGTGCCGCCTGGCAGCGTCCCCTCCAAAATGGCCGCACGCAGAGCATGATAGAGTGCCAGATATTTATAGCGATGTAACGCCAGATACTGATCGTAAGGTAATGTAAGCTCCATAATGAAGTCATTCCTTTCACTCATGAAACCAATTGGACTAATAAAAATAATGCAAATCGGTCCTTTTTTATTGTCAATTTTCATTCTATCCTGTAGAAACCAAGACATACAAGGATAAGCAGGAGCGAACGCTCCACAAATTCAAGAATCAGAGGAGTGTTCAACATGCGCAGAAAAGAATTTCAAATCGACAACGAGGAGGAGCTGCAAACCTTCCTGAACGAGATGAGCTTCGGCTTTCTCGGTACGACGGATGAGCAAGGACGGCCAAGGGTGACCCCGCTGAATTTTGTTTACACAGACGGATGCTTTTATTTTCACGGCAGCCATGCCGGGGGCAAGATGGAGGCCATCCGCCGCCAGGAGCGGGTATGCTTCACGGTTGCGGACGAGTACGCTTTGATTCCCTCCTATTTCAGTGATCCGCATCTCGCCTGCCCTGCCACTGCATATTTTAAGAGTGTGACGGCCTTCGGCACCGCCGAACCGGTGAGTGATATCACTGAAAAAGCAACGGTGTTAGCCCTGTTTATGAAAAAACTGCAGCCCGAAGGCGGCTATGACGAAATTGATGCGACTGACCCGCAATATCGCGGCCGCCTGAAGGGCGTTGCCGTTGTCCGCATTACGCCGGATGAGTTGACCGCAAAATTCAAATTCGGACAGAATCTCAAAGAAGACGAACGAACAGGCGTGATCAGCGGTCTAGCAGAGCGCAACGGAGAACGGGATGCAGAGACGATAGAATTGATGAAGAAATTCTGTCCTTATCCACATGATTTATAAATTAAGACCGAAGAGTCACCTACTTATTAGTCCAGTGGACAACGTATACTCGCCGGACTTGCTGAACTGCATGGGGTACCCAAGCAGTTCTTTCCCGCTCCCTTCAAGGCAGGGATAACAAGATGCTGCACCCTTATGAAATAAAGCCTGAAAAGAACTGTCCGTCTACTGCGGACAGTTCTTTTTTCAAAACTAAAACGGACTGCTGAGGCCGCTGGAAATGCCGTAAAACTATTTGAAAAAAACGCGCTTTCATCAGTGACGGCGGCATTTCGCGATGATATAATGTTAGGCAATGTTAAGCGTATCTATTCCCCAAGATAACCCGGAAGGATGAAACTGATGAATTCATTGGCTGGACAATTGAACGAAAGTATCAAAGCCGGAAATGAACATGTCTACGAGATGCTCTCCACCCTTGGCAAGGAAATTTATTTCCCTAAAGAAGGGATTCTAAGCCAATCTGCGGAAGCTGGTGCTCATGCCAAGAAATACAATGCTACGATCGGCATTGCCACTGAAGGCGGCGTACCTATGCACCTTGGCGTCATTCAAGATAAACTCTCTGCCTACAGCCCCAAGGATCTTTACAGCTATGCTCCCCCGGCAGGCAAGCCGGAGCTGCGTACTGTGTGGCGTGAGAAGATGCTGCTTGAGAATCCGTCGCTGGAAGGCAAGTCCTTCAGCAATCCCGTTGTGACCAACGCGCTCACGCATGGACTTAGCATTGTTGCTGACCTGTTCGCAGAGCCGGGCGATGCCGTCATCTATCCGGACAAGAACTGGGAGAACTATGAGCTGACCTTTGGCATCCGTCGTCATGCCGAGACCGTTAACTATCCGCTCTTCACGGACGAAATGACCTTCAACAGCGCAGGTCTGCTGGATGCATTGCTCGCTCAGAAAGAACGCGGTAAAGCAATCGTACTGCTCAACTTCCCGAACAATCCTACAGGATACACCCCGGGACTTCAGGAAGGCGAAGAGATTGTGGCAGCCATTCTTCGTGCAGCTGAGGAAGGTATTAACGTAGTTGTAGTTAGCGACGATGCGTATTTTGGGTTGTTCTTCGAGGATTCACTCAAGGAATCCCTGTTCGGCAAACTGGCCAGCCTGCATCCGCGTGTTCTCGCCGTGAAGGTAGACGGAGCGACGAAGGAAGAATTCGTCTGGGGCTTCCGTGTTGGCTTCATTACCTTTGCTTCGGAGAACAAAGATTTGCTGTCTGCACTGGAGCAGAAGACGCTCGGTATCATCCGTGCCACGATCTCCAGCGGAGCCCATCCGTCGCAGACTTTCGTGCTGGATGCGCTGAAGGCACCGGAATTCTCGGCTCAAAAGGAAGAGAAATTCCAAATCATGAAAGGGCGCGCCAATAAGGTGAAGTCGCTGCTCGACAGCGGTAAATACGGTGACGATGTCTGGACCTACTATCCGTTCAACTCCGGTTACTTTATGTGCCTGAAGCTGAAGACTGTCTCTGCGGAAGCGCTGCGGCTGCATCTCATACACCATTATGGACTTGGCACCATCGCACTCGGCGAGACCGATCTGCGCATTGCCTTCTCCTGTATTGAAGAGGAGCATCTGGAAGACCTGTTCGATCTGGTCTATGCAGGCGTTCGTGATCTTGAGAAAGCTTGATTTCACTGATTTTTCATCCAATATCAGTCCCGACTTGATCCGGGGCTGATATTTTTTTGTCATTCTTTCCGGCATTGGCCCATACACCTCTCCCCCTCCGCACATACAATACGATGTACTCAAGTACACACACTCACATGCGGAAGGGGAATGAACATGAGCGAAGAAGTTAGAGGCGGATACGGACACGGACACGGTGGATTCACAAGTACTGGCGCCATTTTGGTTCTCTTTATCCTGCTGGTCATCATCAGCCGTTCACTCTTTATCTAAGTGGAACTGACAAAGTAAAGAAGAGCGCCTCTGCGCTCTTCTTATTCTGTTAGTATCTCATCGCATCACATTCGTAGGAAGGTCACAGAGATGATTATCCTTTGAAACAGCAGCCGCATTGAAAAAAAACGCCTTGACGAAAGCATACGTCAAGGCGTTTATTTATGCTCACCGTTACCTACCGGCAGAGCGATTACAAATTATACAGATTGTAGATCAGCACCGCGGCCTCTGCACGGGTCGTTACCCCGAGCGGATGGAGACGCGTACCATCCCCTTTGATGATTCCTGCTGCGATCAGCCCCGCAACGCTACCTTGGGCGTATGGCGCCACTTGACCACCATCGCTGAAGCTTTGCAAAGAGGCCCCGCTTCCCGCCGGCAGTTTCTTCCCTGCCGCGGCGATCGCCTTGGCGGCCAGAGTCATCATCTCCTGACGCGTCACTGAAGCATCAGGATCAAAGCTTCCATCCGGACGGCCGGAGGCAATGTTCAGCTGCTTGGCAATAGCCAGCGCTTCGTATCGGTAGTCGCCCGCTTTCACATCACTGAAGCTGCTGTCACTTGCGTCAGCAGTGTCCAGACCGAGTGCTCTGACAAGCAGGAGTACAAAGTCTCCGCGTTTCACCTCACTCTGCGGTCCAAACGTTTGGTCCGTAATACCGGTAATAATTCCTTTGGACCCAAGCACTTCAATCGCCTGACGGGCCCATGGGTAACGCCCGATATCCCCGAAGGTCTTCTCCGTAAACGTAATGACATACGTGCCGGAGAATGCTCCGCTAAAGACTACTGCCCCTGCATCACTGTGATATTGACCACTTGGTACAGCGGTCAGTGTTCCTGCTGCATTCAGGCTGTGGATCGTGAGATGTTCCTCTTTACCACGTTCTCCAGCCAGTAGCACATACGGCAGGGAGACTGTGATCCGCAAATCCGGTGATTTCCACGACACTTCTTTTCCATTGACCGTTGCACTAATTTTGTAAGCTGGCCGTGCATTTTGTCCTGCCAATGGTCCTTCTGCCTTGGCGATGGTAATGATCCATGGCGATTGACTCTGATCCGCCCCCGCCTTCAGCACACTGGCCGGAATCAACAGCGTACCGAATCCGGTACGGACTTCAATAGAAGTCTTCGCATCCGCGAATAATACTCCTGCCGGCAGCCCAAGCTCATAGGCTTTGGCATCCGCCAGAGCTGGAATTTCAATGACAACATTCTTTGCATTGCCAGACAGTGCAGCTTCCGCCTGCTTCAAGGCTTCTGCGCTGACCATCGCCCTTGCACTACCACTGTCTTTGGTTAAGACTGGTGACGCGGTGATGATTTTGCCGCCAACAACACTTTCTTTGCTTCCACCCGCTGCGGGTGTTGGACTTGGTGTCGGGGCATACCCTGAGTTCTGATCCGGGCTATAGGTTGATCCCGGCGTTGGGATTGGTGTCGGGCTTGGTGTAGGACTTGGCGTTGTACCTGGTTCACCATCCTCACCCAGGATATATTTAAAGCTCGATACGTCGCTGTCCTTCCAACCCTCTTTGAGCGCGATAGCCTTAATCGTTTTACTTTTGCCTACAAAGATTGGTCCGCTGTAAAGTTGACTGCTTGCTGTTGGAACGGAACCATCCTGGGTATAACGAATTTCCGCTCCGGCTGTTGCTGTCGTCAGCTTCACCTTCACCTCGCCGGTGTATGTGCCTCCAGCAGGGTCTGCTTGCGGCGCGGATACCTTCTTCACTTCAGAGTCTTCGGTGATGAGGTAAGAGAACGGTGCAACATAGCTGCTGTTCATGCCTTCCTTCACCGCTACGGAACGAATGACGGTCATATCCGAAATCTCAATCGGTCCGCTGTACAGCTTGCTGTCTGCTGTAGGCAGAGAACCATCTGTAGTGTAGTAGATTTCTACTCCTTCCGTTTCCGTGCTTAA
The DNA here is from genome assembly GCF_042883835.1 of Paenibacillus sp. NPDC058177. Classification (NCBI taxonomy): domain Bacteria; kingdom Bacillati; phylum Bacillota; class Bacilli; order Caryophanales; family Paenibacillaceae; genus Paenibacillus; species Paenibacillus sp. NPDC058177. Next base: position 238,340 of record NZ_JBHVVB010000006.1, read on the forward strand.
GGTTACGATTTGCAATCCTTTGTACGTGCCCCACTTCAGAGAAGAGACAGGCAGTGCAGCCTTGCCTTCCTTCACTTCGCTATCGTCCGCCGGCTCCAGTGAGAACCAATCCAGGTTCGCCCCGTTGTTGTTTAACGTGATCCGCAGAATCTGTTCTCCCTGTGCAAGCCGGACAACACCACCTGCCTCACTGTATGAGTCCCAGTTACCTGTTGCGGGCATGGCCGCATCCAGCAGCTTATTACTGTTCGCGGACAGGGTAGCACTTACGCCGCCTTCTGTGGTGGCATAGCGATAAATGATTTTGTATAATCCGGCTTCAGCAACGCTCAGTTTATAGTCAAAGGAACCGCCGGATGAGGTAAATCCAATATTTTTAAATTGCAAAGTGCCGTCCTTCAAATTGCTCTGAATCCCGTTTGTTGCAGCATTATAATAGTTTTCAGCTTCAACTTTAATGAACCTGCTGCTGTCCATGACATCCGGTACATATTGTTCTACTGCGATGCCGCTGAGTTCATATCCGCCCGAGCCTGCTTGCAGACGCAGCTTCTGCTCGCCGCTCTTCAACGAAAGAACTGCACGAATACCGACTGTCTGTGAATAGAGATTCGGTACATCTACTGTTTTCAAGGTTTGACCTGTTTCAGTTTTGAAAATAATCCCCTGAGATGCTGCACCTGTGGATGTCGCTGTCAGCGTTACCGCATAGTCGCCATCCTCCGGTACATTCACCCAATAGTCCACGCTATCCCCGGCATGAATACCCGTTAGCTTGGCTCCACTGCCTCCACCACTCGCTGTCATCCCTTGCAGGCGGTAGAATTGATCCAGTGAACTCAGCTCCAAAAGATTGGTAGGCGCAACCGCACGGGTCGTTCCCGCCAGCGTAGCTTCCGCCGTCAGCGTGCCGCCACCTTCAGAATCAGCGTAAGCGCTGGTTGGCACGTTCACCTTCAGCTTCAAATCGCTATAATATGGCTGCCCATCCCAGGCCAGCGTCAGCTTCACTTGAACCGGGTTGATTAGAACCGCCGAGGCAATGGAGACATGACCCTGATCTTTTGCCGTTCCAGACACGGTAATGTCTTGAAGATGTTCAGGGACAAACGTTCCCCCGGTCAGGGAGATTATGATTTCCTGTCCCTTCACGTTATAAGGCAGATTGGATGGTTCCAGCGTAATGCTCTCCTCATCATTCACTGCCTTCACGGTAACAGGCACTTTCAGAAGCTTCACATTGCCGTAAGCTCTCTGTGATTCGGTCTGATATACATCAGCCGTAACGGTCAGTACACGGTCTTTGTCAAAATCAACGCTCCGCATGCCTTCCAGTACAACTTTGGCTGTGTGATCGTCTACCCGATACACGCTGTTCACTACGGTACCAGGGTAATCTTCAACGTTCCAATATGCTGCATCCAGTACTGATGCATATTTTTCGTTGCGCAGAGTAACTAACACTTCGGCTCCATCCTCCTGGCCTTCAGTGAGGATCGTGTCTGATTGCAGTGCAGGGCCGATCACCAGTGATTTAAGCTGGAAGCCTTCCCCTGTTACTTTTAGCGTCAAGGTCTGATCCCCCGCAGGGAGAGTCACGGCACCTTGGAAGGATTGCCAGTTGCTCCATCCGCCCGTACCCGGCAAACCGTAGGTCGCTGCGGTCACAGTACTGTCTCCTTCACCTGCGAGCAGTTCGAACCCGGCGCCGTTATTAGCAGTGGCATAGGATAGCAGCAACGGATAGCTGCCGGCCTCTGGGACATTGACCTTATATTTCGCCCAATCGCCATTGCCGGTAAATCCAACCGCTTCGTCCTTCACCAGGACCCCGGAGGATTCGGTAAAATCTGCGGCAGGAAGGATGCCCGGCAGATTATTTGCTTCAGCAGAAGCTTTTGCAAGAGTCAGCGATTTAATATTATAGCCCTTGCCGGTGGTCTTCAGCGTGAGCTTATGAGTTCCTTTATCCAGTGATAGAATCGTGCGGTTTGCGGCAAAATCCTCTTCACCCGCAGTCTGCTTGGTCAAGTGAATGACTCCAACAGGCTTCTGGTCTTCAAAGATCTCCACTTGCTGTCCAGCTCCGGCAGTGCCGGTAAAGCTGTGTTCAAAATTCAGGACATAGCTTCCGCTTTCCTGTACATTCACTACATAGTCGAAGGAAGAGGTGCCTTCGGAAAGTCCGGAAATATATCCATTAGCATGCTTGGTGTATTGGCCCTCGGCAGCATCAAAATCAACAGCATTCCAAGTGCCTGGCACCTTCTTAATTCCATTCACACGTTCCCATGTATACGTTCCTACCGATTTAGCCGGTAATACTGCAGTAATCTGTGTACCGTCGGCAAGCAGCTTGAAACGCTGTGCTTCATTCGTCTGGTTGATCACCACGGTTACGATTTCTTTGCCATCCGGGCTTGCAAACGCCACGTTGGTTATAGTGCTGCTTGAGCCATAGTCACTATCAATCCGCACATAACCTGGCTTGACGAACTTTGTATATTGGCCCATCAAATAATATTCCGGCAGCAGCCAATAGTTGTTGCGGTCCGATGAATCTTGCACAATCGGCGTAGGATCGGGAATTCCCGTCCATTGGTGGGAGGCGATATCGCTGTCCAGCATCGCTACCCAGGAGTTGTAGCTACGGGCCCAATTACGGAAATATTGGGCCATCCGGTCAGCACCTGACGTCCCCCATACCGCACGTTCAGTCAGGTAGACATGCTTATCAGGATACAGGTCATGAAGCTGGGTCATCAGCCCAAGATCGCCTCCGTAATCATGGAAGGCTGTACCGTCCACGGCATCATAGGCACCCTCTTCCTTATTCCCGAGAATCTGTGCCGGATACGCCATCGTATCACCAGGGTTGTGGTCAAACGTCCACAGCTTCACATACGTGAACCCGGCAGCATCCAGTTCAGCACGTAAAAGCTTGGCGAGCCGGGACTGCTGTTCCCACGACATTCTGGTACTAGGGTACTCAATTTCCAGCAGAGGTTCATTCTGCATGGTCATTCCCTCAAAGGTGATGCCGAGCTTCGCATATTCCTGGAGGAATCTCACATAATATTTGGCCAGCACTGGCAAATATTCTTCCTTCACTTGCCCCTTGAGCATGCTGTCCGTTGTTTTCATCCAACCCGGCGGGCTCCATGGTGAAGCAAAAAACTTAATGTCCGGGTTAATGCTCTGAATTTTTTTCACGGTGCTGATGATATGGTAGTCAATATCCTTCTGGATCGAGAAATGCTCCAGGTTAACATCTGTTTGTCCTGGCGGCATATCGTTATAGCTGTAAAATTCTTTATCTGTAAAATCGGCCGTCCCGATCGTCAGGCGCAGCATACTCATGCCGATTCCGTCCTTCGGATCGATCATCTGGCGAAGCAGCTCATCCTGCTTGGCCGGAGACATCTTGGCCAGATTGTTGACGGTCGATTCCTCCATCGAGGTTCCGATACCCAGAATCGACTGATATTTCTTGTCCGGATCAATGTGAATGGACGTGCCTTCCGCATTATTCGGCAGGGCAATATTCAGCGGTTTCTGCTGCTCCAGCTTGGCATCGCCCTCCTGGTAGCGGTCGGCATAATACCATTTCCGGTCAGATGGATCACGTTCTCTAGAGACCCAGGAGCTGACTGCATCCTGCTTAATGACGTTCTCTTGAACCTCTTCCCCGCCACCGCCCGGGTTAGGTTCTTCGGTGGAGACATCCCCAGTCCGGGTGTATTGAACCCAGTTCAGGTTGATGTTGCCGCTGGTAAATTCAAGACGGATTTTTTGCAAACCTGCCTTGTGGAAGACTACATTATCCACCGCTTGGGTCTGCCAGTTCTGCCAGCCTCCTGTCGATGTTACGCTTAAGGTGCCTAGTGTCTTCCCTTCTGCAGATTTGACCCTGATGCCCGTAGGGTTGCCATTGACTGCATACCGGAAATCCACCCGATAGGTGCCTGCTTCAGCCACGTTGACATTATAGTCCAGCCACTCTCCTGCTGCGGTGTAGCCAACATTGAGTCCTCCGCCTACATCCTGTGTCTCCTGGGTTTGCAGACCTGCGCTCTTGGCGCTGAAATCTTCAGCCTCAATTTTCCCTGGAATGAGATGTGACGGATCCTGGACTACCGGTCCTTCCGGCAGAACAGGTGTCTCTTCATTTTTAGTCAAACCATAACCAGTCTTGAACAAGACATTCTCACTCTCGTTATTCACCGGATATTGGTCCAGTGTGAACGGCCAGCGGATCGGATTCTTGCCCTTAAATTCCTTGTCGCCGAACAATACATCGGCAACTCCTGCTCCCTCTGTACCTGGCAGCCAAGCCGCGACGAGTGCATCCCAATCCTTCAACTGCGGAGCAATTGTCATCGGACGTCCGGAGACGAGCACCACAATAATCGGAATATTAGGATCAGCAGCCCGAATGTTGGCCACTGTTGCCAGATCCTGCTCATCCAGGTTCAGATTCGTACGGTCCCCGGCGCTCTCCGCATATGGCGTTTCGCCAATTACAGCGATGGCCACATCATGGCCGGCCGCACCGCGTCCATTTTTGTTATACGTAACGCTTGCGGACGGTGAGACCACATCCTTGATACCTTGCAGAATGGTGGTTCCTTCCGTGATCTTTCCGGATTTGCCCTGCCAGGTGATCGACCAGCCCCCCGCCTGATTACCAAGATCATCCGCATTCTTCCCGGCGACAAAAATCTTCTTCATTCCGCCTAGCTGGGATAGAATCGGCTTGCCGTTCACCTTGTCATTCTTCAATAGCACCAGAGATTCCGCTACCGACTGACGCGCCAGTGCCCGGTTCTCCGCGGAGCCGAAGGCACCCGCCAGATCAGAATCACTCTTCGGATGCTCGAACAGTCCGGACGCGATTTTCACCCGAATAATCCGTTCGGCAGCATCAGTAATGCGCTCCTCCTTGATTCTGCCTTCGCCTACAAGATCCTTGATATGCTTCAGACTGACTTTCCAGTCTGCTGTCAGCATGAACATATCAACCCCGGCGTTGATAGAAGCAGCAAGCTGATTCTTCAATCCGCTGACCGGATTCCCGTCACTATCCCGCGTAATTTGCTGTACAGCGTTATAGTCAGAAACAACAAATCCTGTAAAGCCCAGGCCTCCGTTCTTCTTGTCGCCCTTCAAGACATCTGTGAGCAGATGCTGGTTAGCATGCATCTTCAGACCGTTAATGCTGTGATAGGAGGCCATTACAGTCTGCACACCCGCATTCACTGCAGCCTCATATACTTTCAGATCCTTCTTGATAATTTCTTCTTCGGTGTAGTGAGTAGTATCACCCTGATTTACTCCATTGTCCGTGTAGCCCTCACCTAAATAATGCTTGGCAGTACCAGTTATGGTACCTGAACCAGCCAATTCCGCAGGCGTTCGCCCCTGCAATCCCAGAATATAAGCCGCCCCAAGCTTGGCAGTAACCTCTTGATTGTCGCTGAATCCCTCATATGTGCGTCCCCATCTAACGTTGTAGGGAGAGGCCATGGTTGGTGCAAAGGTCCAGTTGGCTCCGGTAGCCGCGACTTCTTTAGCAACAGCTGCCCCGATCTTCTCAGTCAGTTCAAGATCATTCGCTGCCCCCAGCCCGATGTTGTGAGGGAACAGCGTAGCCCCTATGAGATTGTTATGTCCATGCACTGCATCGACGCCATACAGCAGGGGAATACCCAGCCGCGTCGACAATGCGCCATCCTGATATCCGTCGATCAGCGCTCTCCAGTGATCTGGTGTGCTGTCGCTTTCTTTTCCATTCGGAAAGGAGCCGCCGCCACTGAGGACAGAGCCCAGTCTATACTCCAACACTTCCTCAGGTGTTACCGAGGCTCTTTCAGCTTGAATCATCTGCCCGATCTTCTCGTCCAGTGTCATGCGGGACAGCAAGTCGGCTGTACGTTCATCCACGCTTTTCCTCGCATCATAGTATACCGGAAGTCCTGTCTCATCACTTGCGGCACTTGCCACGCCTGCCCCCAGCACATCCAAAACCACTGAAGACAGCAAAAGCATTACCAAAAAAATGGACAATCTTCTTTTCACGCCTGAATCCTCCCCCAATGTTGTTGTTTGGTACGGAAATTAGTGCGCACTCCCACCTGGAAGCGTATACAAATTTAAGCTCAGGCTTATTATGCTGGAGACGATTGGTAAAAGACAGGCCTCATTTTTTAAATCATCTGCACCGTTTTTGCGAAATTAACAATGAATCAGGATTTACGGCGGTCTGAAAGAAGGTACTATGAATCATAGATTTAAGAACATACGTTTGGTATAATGGATATAAAATTACATAATAGATAGCGAGGAAAATAAATGATTACGCGCTTATCCAACCATTACGGGGATGATACCTGCTCTGCTTTCACCGCTGCCGGAGATTTCATCTTTCTTGCCCATCATTCTGGAGGACACGAGCGGGACGACATTGCTTTCCAGATGGTGCAGAGCTTCGAGAATCTCAAGACCACCCTGCATGCCGCAGGAGCCAGACTTGGCGATCTTGTGCAAATCAACCTGTATCTGCGGGATATCGAGCATTTCTCCGCCGCCCGCGACGTATTTCGCACTTACTTTGATAATGAGACGTTTCCGGCAAGAATGACCACCACCAGCAAATTTGTGAATTCATCCTGTCTGTGCATGATCGATGGGATTGCTTATAAACCCCGGAGTTAGTCTGGCATTCTTGGGAATCACACGCAGGGATCTGACCGCATCTAATTTTATTGCCAGTATTGTTTTTACCGCGAAAAAAAAGAGCGCCTGACGGAATCCGCCCGGCGCTCTCTTCATTAGTTATCTTAAGCTTGTGGTATTGCTATTGCATAATTGTCATCAAGAAATTCAAGGGACTTCAGTGCAATCTCCTGCTTGATCACTGCCAGGAAGGATTGCAGATCTGTTGTGACCGTCTCAGCCTGCCCCCGCTTGCGGAGTGAGATGGATTGTCCGGCCTGCTCGCTCTCACCCAGTACGATCATGTACGGAACCTTGGCCATTTGCGCTTCACGGATTTTGTAACCCAGCTTCTCGCTACGGTAGTCAACCTCAGTGCGAATACCTGCCGCCTCCAAGACCTTTCTCACCTGCGAGGCATATTCACTGTACCTGTCAGAGACCGGCAGGATCTGGACCTGCACAGGGGATATCCATACCGGGAAGGCCCCGGAGAAATGCTCTATTAATATCCCGATAAAGCGATCAATGGAGCCGTAGACTGCCCGGTGGATGACCACAGGCCGATGCTTTCCGTTATCTTCGCCAATGTAATTGAGGTCGAATTTCTCAGGCATCTGGAAGTCCAGCTGAATGGTTCCACACTGCCAGCTGCGCTTCAGCGCGTCGAGAATGTGGAAGTCGATCTTCGGTCCGTAGAAGGCCCCATCCCCCGGATTGATCCGGTACTGGATGCCGCGCTTCTCCAACACATTTTGCAGGGATTGCTCCGCCGCGTCCCACAGCTCCTCGGAGCCCATGTAATCCTCAGGACGAGTAGACAATTCGATGCTGTACTGAAAACCAAAGACCTGATAGATATGGTCAATGAGCTCAATGACGCCGGCGATCTCCTCCTCGATCTGGGAAGGGAGCACGAACAAATGAGCATCATCCTGACAGAAGGAGCGTACCCGCATCATGCCATTTAGCGCGCCAGAGAATTCATGGCGGTGAACCTGGCCGAATTCGGCCAGACGCATCGGAAGCTCCCGGTAGGAATGTCGGCTGTTCTTGAACATCAGCATGTGACCCGGACAGTTCATAGGCTTCAATGCGAACTTCGTATCGTCTACATCTGTGAAGTACATATTGTCCTTATAGTGATCCCAATGCCCTGATTGCTCCCACATCCGGACGTTCATCATAAATGGTGTACGCACTTCATCATAGCCGCCCTGTCTTAGCAACTCACGGGAGAAGTCCTCCAGCTCTGTACGAATAATCATGCCTTTGGGCAGGAAGAAAGGCATGCCCGGCGCTTCTTCCGAGAACATGAACAATTCCAATTCTTTGCCCAGCTTGCGGTGATCCCGTTTCTTGGCTTCCTCCAGCAGGTTCAGATGCTCATCCAACTGACTCTGCTTCGGAAAAGATGTACCGTATATGCGTTGCAGCATGATGTTATTGGAATCTCCCCGCCAGTATGCACCGGCTACATTCAGCAGCTTGAACGCCTTGATCTTGCCAGTAGACGGCAGATGCGGTCCCCGGCAGAGATCGAAGAATTCTCCCTGGTCATAGATGCTGATAACCGAATCTTCCGGCAAATCACGAATCAATTCCAGCTTGTAGGGATCTTCCAGTTCCCCGAAGATGGCCAGCGCCTCTTCCCGGCTAACTACACGGCGAGTAATCGGGAGATTTTCTTGGATAATCTTCTTCATTTCTTTCTCAATGACTTTCAGATCGTCTGTAGACAAGGATTTCTCCATGTCGATATCGTAATAGAATCCGTCTTCGATAACGGGACCAATGCCCAATTTGACGGCCTTTTGCCCATATATTCTTTTCAGTGCCTGAGCCAAGAGATGAGCTGTGCTGTGCCGGTATATCTTCAGTCCTTCCTCATTCTCCAGCGTCACAATCTCGATCCCGCTATCGCCTTCTACCGCTGTGCGGAGATCCACCAATTCACCATCCACTTTGCCGGCAACTGCCGATTTCCGCAAAGCGGGGCTGATGGAACCTGCAATCTGTTCTACAGTCACGCCTTGTTCATATGCCCGGACAGATCCGTCCGGAAGTATCACTTTAACCATTTGTTATGCCTCCATCCACGAATTATTGAACGCAAAAAAACACTCATCCCAAGGGACGAGTGCGTTCAGCTCGTGGTTCCACCCTAATTTGACCCGCAACTTGCCAGGTCCTCATCAGCATCTTGTAACGGAGATGGTCCGGTGATGTATACTTCCGCAGGCACGGAGCCTTCAGGTTCCACATCACGGCTACAAAGGGGTAACTCCATCGTCAATCAGAAGAAGCTTGCAGCGGTTGCTTCTCTCTCTGTGCAGCTTGATTAATGGAATCATGTCTCTGGTCATAGCCGGGATTGTATGGCTTGGCGTTGATTATAGCTGTGCTTAAAAATAAAGTCAAGGCGTTATTTGACACGATCCCCTCACGCGAATGGGTTGTCCCAGAACTAGGTGCTCATTGATGAGAAGCCCAACTGCTTAAAAATAATGCGAAAAATAGTTAATGGCGGAGCTGAGGAGCAGCGCTACGGGCAAGGAACGAAGTGTAATTAACGGCATTTTTGTACCTTAAATCGTCAACAGCTGAGGGTTATAGGAGATTAAGTGCAATATTGTACCTTAAATTTTCCAGAATCCCCCGTTCAGCGTGCTTTTCCGAAAAATAAGATACAATAATGCCCCTATTTCCCTCATTTGCCTATATTAAAGAAAAATAAGGTACAAAAATGCTCTTAGTGGCCGAGGTGCCCCCTCTTTTACACTGTTCAGAGGACTGGTGAAGGAGAATTGCAAATATACCGCTTCTACTGGTTGAAATCTGTCGACAGATTATGATTCGGTGAAGGGGGTTACGCTTTGGCCGTACATCGAATGACGGAACCGGAGTGTGTGTTTGGACAACTAAAGAACAACCGGGGTTTCCGGCGATTTCTGCTTCGCGGCATAGAGAAAGTGACGCCCCCCGGTCGGATGGCTTTCGCTTGCCCATAACATGTTGAAGCAAGCCGCAGCGGACCAAAAAAGCAGAGCAGCGATTCTCCAATAACGGGTGAATCGCTGCTCTGCTTACTTTTTTGTCGCTAGAATGAAAGAAGCGGTGTCCGATCGTTAGAAAAACTACTTCAGGGACAGCCCCTTCTGCTATAAATCTTCGTCATCCAGTGAAGCTTCCTTACGGGAAGCGTAAGCCTTAAACAGGTAAGTCAACAGCGCGCCGGCGACCAGATTTCCGGCCACCAGCCCTGGCTGTTCCCCGATGCCCCTGAGGAAGGGCAGCCATAACAATACAGCCAATGCAAGTTGGACGCGGAAGATAAACATGATCGAATTCTGCGCTTTACTGCCCTGTGGCAGAGGATACACAATTAGCCAGAAGGACTCGCTATGAAGCCTCCGCAATGCAGACAACTGAATGCCGACAATGAACAGGAAAAATAGATAAATCCCACTGCCCAGATAGCTGGCATAGTTCCACCAGTTCAGGAACAGGGCAATCACGGCGATCCGCAACACAATTGCGAAGATGTCACCGCGGGCAAAGCTCTTGGTCAGCAGAAAACGGTAGGCTGTATTCTGCCGCCAAGGCAAGCGGTTCCCCCATTTGGAGAGATAACGACGGGCATTAACCCGCTGCTCGCGCCCAGGCACGTCCACGAACCAGCCGAGAATCATCAGCGCCCGAGCGCCCTGGTTCTTCTCGGTGGCGATGAGCCGTTCCCACGCCACACGGTGACGGCCCGGAACGGCAAGTGCTGCGAGGTAAGCCGCTGCCAGCAGCACAATGAAGATCAACGCCCGGCCGGGCGGCTGCCAAATCCAGGCTGCGATCATGAGACCGCCAACCGCCCAGCGCAGGAGGGCGAACGACCTGGAGGCAGGGCGCGACAACATGCCAAGCTCGCGCCAGCAGCCGAAGCTCGACAGCAGCTTCACTCCCGCCAATAAGAGCACTGTAGCCCCGAGCAGCTTGGGAGTGTCTTCCGTGCGTATGTACAGCGGCCATAACGTTATCAGCACAAAGGCCAGCCGCAGGAGCTTCCACACATTCCCGCTAACCCAAGCCGGAGCAAAATATTCCCGCATCCGGTGACCTTGCGGCAGCAGGAATACGGTATCCGGACTTTGCAAATAAGTCCTGAAGCTGCTGTGCACCGCCGCAGGCAGCAGCAGTACCAGCATGATCCAGCGAATCGGAACGCCCTCCGGAATGTTCCGGAGCAGAGAAGTATACCAAGCGGAAAAAGCGATCACGATGAAGAGGAATACCATGGCCACACCACTCTGGATAATGTATCCGGCATAAGGCAGCATTTTCCCCATGGACTGGCCGCGCCGCTGCCGCCGCAGCTCTTTCAGATCCATATCACTGACCTCCTTGAACCAACTCGTAGAACAGCTGCTCCAAAGACTGTCCCGGAGACCCGGCCGCCGCAGTCATTTCGTCCAGCGTGCCGCTGGAGATCACCTTACCCTGGTGCAGAACAATAAAACGATCGCAATAGTTCTCGATCGTGGACAGAATATGAGAGCTGAGCAGAATCGACGCGCCGGATTTCTTCAGATCCATCATGAAGTCCAACAGGGAACGAATTCCTAGCGGGTCCAGACCCAGAAAAGGCTCGTCAATCACATACAAGGCAGGACGTGCCACGAAAGCGCACATAATCATCACCTTCTGCTTCATGCCCTTGGACAGATGAGAAGACAGGGTGTCCATCTTGTCCTCCATGCGAAATAGCTTTGCGAGTTGGATGCTGCGAGATTCATAGTCGCTGCGGTCCACACCATAAGCTCGCGCTGTAAATTCAACATGCTCCCGCACTGTCATCTCTTCGTACAACAGCGGAGATTCCGGTACAAAGGACAACGCCCCGTGATACCCCTCGGGATCAGAAAGTCGTGTCTTATCGTTGACCCGGATTTCTCCCTTGTGCGGGGACATCAGCCCAAGAATATGTTTCATCGTCGTGCTCTTGCCTGCCCCGTTCAGGCCGATCAGACCAACCATCTCACCAGGCTGCACTTGTAGCGCAATGTCATGCAGCACTGGCTTGTTCAGACTGTAGCCACCAGTTAAACCCGTAATTTGTAATACGGGAGTTATACTCATTGGCCATCCCCCCTAGGAGTTTTGTTCTTGAGCCACTTCGGTGCTCCCTTATTCTTCCGGTCCTGCTCGCGGACCTTGTTGCTCGCCCGTTTATTGGGAACAGGTGCTGCTCCGCCGCGGTGATCCCGCCGTGGTTCCCCACCGGCAGACGTACCCGCTTTCTCTTGCGCCGGACGATGGGTCGGCTCGGCAGAATTGGCCGCTTTTGCAGCAGTAGAACCAGTACTTGTACTGGACGTCCGTACTGTAGGCTTGCCGTTACGTGATGCCGTTTCCCCGCCTGAAGAACTGCCGCGCGGTGCCGTTGCGCCGCTATAAGAACCGCCACTGCGGGCCGCACCGCGGGCTTCATCCGACGTAAGCACCTTCCCGGCGAACAATTCGCGCTCTTCCAGCGCAATGTCCAGCTCCCGTGCGAATTTGCGCATAATAAAAGTCTGCTGCTCTGTCACAATGGAGACCGATAAACCGCGGCGGCCCATGCGACCGGTCCGGCCAGCCCGGTGTACATAATGCTCAGAGTCAAAGGCGGGATCAAAGCTCACCACCAGCGACAAATCCTCAATATCCAATCCCCGCGCAGCCACGTCACTGGCGACCAGCACCTTGAATTTACCGTCACGGAACTTCGACAATACATGGCTACGTGTAACTTTATCTGCATCTCCGTAAAGTGCTGCCGCTGTCAATCCCAGATGGTTCAGCTTAGCTTCTACTTCGGCAATATCATCTGTCGCATTCACGAACACAATGGCCTTCTTGGGATTGTAATGGCGAATCACCCGGCGTAGCATGTCGATCTTGTTCCGTTCCTCAGTTACCACGTAATGATGCTCCAGAGTTTGGGAGGTCATCACTTCCGGGGCAATGCCAACCTCTGCCGGGTTCTTCATCTCCCGTGCCGCTAGTGCTTTCGTCTCCGGCCCAATCGTGGCCGATAACATAACGAGCTGTCTTGTCCGCAGCGCACTGCTGACAATCTTCGCTACCTCTCCGGCTCCGCTTAGTTGGAACATTTGGTCTGCCTCGTCAATAACGATGGTGGTGACCTCATGCATCTTCAACTTGCGCAGTCCGATCAGTTCCCGGATTCGGCCAGGGGTACCGACTACAAGCTGTGGATGCTCACGCAGCTTGTCTATCTGCCGCTTGATCGCCGCACCGCCGATCAGTCCCTGCACACGGATTCCCCGGTGAGCACCATAACGCTCAGCTTCACGCAGAATCTGCATGGCCAGCTCCTGTGTAGGCGCAAGCACGAGCTTCTGCACCACTTTCTGTTCCGGGTTGATGCCCTGAAGCAGCGGCAGCAGATAGGCCAGCGTTTTACCTGTGCCAGTCTGGGAAGCCGCAATCACGTCTCTTCCTTCCAGCAGCAACGGAATGGTCTGCTCCTGTACAGGGGAAGGCTCGTTGATGCCGAATTCTGACAATCGGGCTGCTAGGTCTTCCTGGATGCCGATGGCCGCAAATGAAGCTTTAGTCATAATAGTAATTCATCCTTTTCGCTTGAGATAATATCTTTATTATATGCCAAAAAGGCCTCTCCACCAAATGGAAGGCCCCATCGTCCTGTTGCCGCTCGTTATTTACGGTTCATGGCGTTATAGGTTAGCTTGTCCGCCAGCCGGGGAAAAAGTCCATACAGCCGGATGCCGAAGGCCGCGAGGCCCGGTAAATCCAGCTCCTCTTTGCCCTTCTCCATCAACCGGACAATCTTGGTGGAGACATGCTCCGGTGTCATCATCATTCTCGCCACGCTCTTCTCATACCCCCCGGACGGGTCGGCAATCTTGAAGAAATCCGTCGCGATCGGCCCGGGATTGACTGCCGAGACAATGATGCCGGTCTTGCGCAGCTCTTGTCGCAGCGCATTCGTAAAACCCAGCACAGCGTGCTTGGTTGCAGTATATGCCACCGCTTTAGAAGTTCCGATCTTGCCCGCCATGGAAGCCACATTCACGATCTGGCCGCTTCCCCGTGCCAACATATGCGGAACTACCGCCTTGGTGCAACGGACAATCCCCATGTAATTGACATCCATCATATCGTCAAATTCCTCGGGGTCCATGTCTGTGAACGGGGCAAATTTGCCATACCCGGCATTGTTAAGCAAAATATCGATTCTGCCATAATCGGCAAGGATTCTGTCAAACGTCTCTTCAACGGCTGCCGCATTCCGTACATCGCACGGATACAATCCAAAAACGCCCGGAATCCCGGCCGCCGTTTCTTTTAGCTTGTCTTCTGAACGCGCCAACAGAACAGGAACCGCACCCCGGCCGCTCAACATCTGCGCCGTGAGTGCGCCGATGCCGCTCGACGCCCCTGTAATGACAACAATTTTATTCTTCAGCTCCATGAAATGCAGTTCAGCTCCCTGTCTTTACGCTAAGAGATCATCACCTGAATATCCAGTTCGCCGATACCTTCCATCAGCAGAGGGATGCTAAGCGCTTTGCTTGATTCAAACGACATACTGTCCGATTTCATCACCTTCGGCGGTGTAATATCTACAGAAACCCCCTGGTTGGATAAAATGGTGCTGGCATTGCCGCTGATCATATTGCTGAGCTCCGAAATCGCGCTTTGGCCCATCTCGTCCATTTCCGTGATGACAAAACCACCCATCATGATCGATACCATACGTAGCGCCACCTGCTCTGCAATCCCGAAAATAATATTTCCGCTAAGCTGTCCGGTCATCCCTACCTGTATCCATATATGATTATCGATTTGCTTGATCTCTTTGACACCCAGATTACCGGTGGACGGCGAAACCTGAATTACTTGCTCAATTACAATGCGTGCAGACTCCAGAAACGGATTGATTACTTCTGCTTTCATGAAGATGCTGTCCCCCCTCGCTAGGCTTTAGTCATATACCAAAAGTCCCAGGCAATATAAATTATTATACTCCATATATCGGCACAATTCACCAAAAATTAAGGCCTGACCAACTAAAATCCCAAGATTACTCAAGGCGGATCATTGCCCTGCCGGGTGTAATCTCCTATAATTTAATCAAATACCAACAATGTGCGTAAGATACGTTAATAACAAGGAGCCACTTCGGTTGGTCCAAGGGAGGAATTCCATGAACATCAGCCAGCTTGAGACGCTTATCACTATCTCCAAAACCATGAGCTTTCGCAAAGCGGGAGAGCAGCTCAATCTGACCCAACCGGCGGTTTCGGCACAAATCAAAAGTCTAGAGGAAGAATTCAAGACCCAACTCGTTGACCGGAACCAGCCCGTCACGTTGACCGATAGGGGCCAAGTATTCTTGACCCATGCAGAACAAATTGTAAATATTGTCGAGGAATTAAAGCAGCGGCTTGCGGATCTGGAAGAGAACCCGCAGGGGCATATCGTTCTCGGCACGACCACTTCCATCGCCATTCAAATTCTTCCGCGTATTCTCTCTTACTTTAAAGACCAGTTTCCCCATATCAAAACATCTATCTCGTCAATGTCCTCCTCTCAGATTTATCATCAAGTAGAGAACGGACTCGTCGATGTCGGCATCGGTTATCTGATCGGCAACAATTCGGGCGTGAGCACGTCCACTCTGTATTATGATACCTTCGAGCTTGTCGTTTCACCCCGCCATCCGCTGGCACAGGTCAAGACCGCAGGAATAGAAGCCCTGGCCAAAACGCCGCTAATCCTGCTATCGCCGGATACCGTCGGCCGCAAATTTGCTGATGAGGTCCTGGCCAAACATGGCATTCAGCCCCAGGTTATTATGGAGCTAACCAGCAGTGAGGAAGTCAAACGGATGGTGGAACTGGATCTCGGCGCCGCTATCATCTCCAAGCAGTCTGTCACCGCAGAAGTGCGGGCAGGAAGCCTGAAAATTGTGCCGATAATCGAGCTTGAAGTCACCCATCCGGTAGGCGTCATTACCAAATCCGGCAAATATGTCAACTCCGCTATGAGACAATTTCTAAGCGATCTCAAAGGCATGCCGGAAACGCAGTTCATCGGTTCAGAATAACCGACACACCACTATATTTTGGTCAAAAGGAGAGGTCCCGCCATGAAATTCGATCTGCACACACATCATTTTCGCTGCGGCCATGCCGACGGAAACATCCGCGATTATATTGAGGCTGGACTGAGCGCCGGACTGAGCGCCATAGGTATCTCCGATCACACCCCTTACTTCGGAAGCCCCGAGGAACAAGCCTACCCGCGCATCGCTATGGCGAAGTCAGAGCTGGCATTCTATGTTGATGAAGTTCTGTCGCTGAAAAAAGAATACGAAGGCCGGATCGACGTGCTTCTGGGTATCGAATCGGATTATTTTCCACAATATGCGGAGCTATATCGCACGACACTCGCACGCCATCCTTTCGACTATATTATCGGGTCAGTGCATTATGTGGCTGATGTCAGTATTTTCAATAAAGGCCGCTGGAAAGGGCTGAACAGTTCTGACAAAATTGCTGCCAAAACCGAGTATTACCGCCTGATTGCTGAGTCCGCTCGCAGCGGAATGTTCCAAATACTGGGGCATATCGATGCTATGAAGGGCAATTACCCGGCTTTCTCTGAGATTCCTGCACCAGGGCCGTTGGATGACTGCCTGCGCACCATCGGTGAGAGCGGCGTGGCGATCGAGATCAACACCTCAGGTAAAACGAAGCTGAGCGGCGGCTGGTACCCGTCTGACGCCATTTTGGAGCGGGCCCTGCATTTCGGTGTCGAGGTTACCTTCGGCTCTGATGCACACAAGCCGTCCCGTGTGGCTGATGAATTAGACGACGTCGCTGCGCGCCTCAAGGAAATCGGGTTCAAACACTGGGTATACTTCAAGCAGCGCGAGAAGGTCACCGTAGCCCTCTAGCCACATGCATAACCGTAAATTCCCATATATGAGTAACGGCAAAAAAAAATGGACCCGAGTGATCGGGTCCCAAAGCAGTTATATATTTTCAAAAGGGGGTCATGTACTTAGTTTAACCGGACACTGTTAGAGTTTTATAACGGCATTATTTCATTTGTGTAACAAAGCCTAAAGACTTTCATTACATCGCCTCCGGAAGCTACAATCGGCACCGTTCGCTCCAGTTGCAAGCCATTTTTTAGCATCACCCGCTCTGAACCACTGTTGTCCCCACGGCATCGGCCTTCTACCACCTTCAGCCCCAGCTCCTGAAATCCATAGTTCAGCAAGAGTCCTACTGCCTCTGTAGCGTAGCCATGTCCCCACCACTTTGGATCAACCATGTAGCCTAAAATAGCTCTGCCCTCCTGCCGGTTCCAGTTCTGCAAAGAGACGGTTCCCACCAGTCCCTGCTGTCCGCGTCTATAAATCCCCGCATGCAGTGCACTATGATCAATGGCGTACAGCATTCGGTTGATCAGCCTATCCATAAAGGCAGGCTGCGACCCTCCCGGGCGCATCACAATATGTGCCTTGACCTGTGGATGAGAGAGCAGCATCCGCAAAGTACGGGCATCCTCCGGCAACATGGGCCGCAGTTCTATTGCCGTCCCGTTCTGATGGGGCAGCTTCAAGGTCTCATAGGGACTCATTAACTCTCCACACTCCTCAATCGAAAGCTACACAATATTGTGTTCTGCTTCACTCCTTACTCCTTGGCTCAAGCCTGACGCAAGGTTAATACCGTAAGCTCGGGCCTGCAAAGCAGCCGGAAGGGCATATAAGTCTCGCCAAAACCCCGGTTCACATAGACCGGCATCCGCTTGTTCTCCGTGTAATACAATCCGGATATGTATTTTAGCGCTCCATAGGGAGTGAACGGCGCACCAACCACTGGCAGACGGATTTGCCCGCCATGGCTGTGCCCCGACAACTGTAGATGAAAAGGGTAGTCCTCCGCCGTATCGGCGTAATCCGGTTCATGCATCAGTAGCAGTGTGAAGGTCCCCGGCGGAACGCCTTGCAGCGCTGCCTCCGGGTCGGGTTTGCCATGCAGCAAATCATCGAGTCCGGTGATCGCCATTACCGCACCGCCACGCTTGATTAGCATAGATTCATTGCGCAGCACCTGAAATCCCGCTGATTTTAGCAACCCGGTAACTTTGTCCGTATTCTTATAATCATGGTTGCCCAGAATCGCATACTTGCCAAGGGGAGCCTTCAACTCAGCCAGCACAGGTACAGATTCCGTCAGGTCGCCGGGATTACTGTCCACAATATCACCGGTAAAACAAATCAGATCCGGGTCAGCCTCCCTGATATGACTAACCAAACGGGTTATATCACTGGCATCCTTGTTAAAACCCAGATGTGTGTCGCTAAAATGCACCACTTTCAGACCTGCAAAAGCACCCGGTAGCCCAGCTAGAGGCAGCTCCAACCGGGTCACCTCCAGCCAGCGCGGCTCCGCCAGCCAAGAGTAGCCACCGGTCAGAAGCCCTGCGCCTACAACGGCTGCCGCGCCGCGAGCCAAAAACTGGCGACGGCTAATTTTGGGCCGCTGGTGCTGCATATTGTTCTTATCTGTACCTTCAAGGGGAGGAACCCCGGACGAGCTTTTATTCATAGGGTATTCTCCTTTCGGGCTAATTACTTCCGGACTTCACCTTATTGCTCCGGGCCAGTCAGCACCAGATGTACTTCCTCCTCCGGCGCCTCCTTGTATGCAAAGGCAATCCCCTTTTCCTTGATTACCGACCTCTGGACACGACGCTGTTTGAAGGATACTTCCAGTTGCCGCCTAAATGGAAACGGGTTCAAAATCAAAGTCCCCTCATCCTTCCATGTCGCCGTAATCCGCTGTCCGGAAGTAAAGGAAAAATCCTCACTGCCGGAAAACCCGTCACGCCACCAAGGATGTCCCTCTGCTTTCGTACTACCAGGCTTATTCAGCCCCAAGTACAACGAGAGATCGTCACAGAACTGCAGCAGATGGGAATCATAGCGCAGTTCACTCTCCCCGATTGGAGCAGTCGCCTCTAACTCATGGCGGATGCGGGCCCGGCGGGCCTTCTCATGCTCCTGGTATACAGTCAGTTCAGGATAATCCTCGCCGGATATATCAATCAGCCGATCGAAGTGCAGGCTGCATAGAAGCGCCCCATATGGCGTGTCAGCTTCAATCTCGTTCAGCCCTCGCTGATAGAAGGTTAGTTTCGGAACTAAAGGGAAATCGAAGAAGGTATAAGGCGCATCAGCCGCATCGTTCCAGAAAGGCGTCTCATCGAGATCAATCCAGCCCCGATCATGCTCAGCCACCGCTCGCAGCACTTCCTCCCGCCGGTACTCCCCAAGACCGCGCTCTTCCTTGATCCATTCCGCAAGGACACCCGACAATTCCCCATGCTCGTGCTGCCTCATCATCACAAATGCTCCGTCCTGCTCCCGACAAATCACATCTATTCCTCCCCAACTCTTCCTGCTCTCTGGCTTACATAAACTATAATGATTATATCATAGTTGGATATGATGACATAAATCCAGCAGGAAAGCGCTTTTATAATAGACTTTATGGATATTTACGCTAAAAAGTGCAGGCTCAAACCCGTCTGCTAAAAAAAACAGACAGCCACCCCGCAGCAGATGGCTGGGAATGGCTGTCTGTACTGCTTAGCAGAGTGCCTGTTACACACCCAGCCAGCGTTTGAACATATGTTTTGTAGTCTGCTTGTTAATCTCGGCAATCGAAGTTGTCAGTGGAATGCCCTTCGGACAAGCCGCCACACAGTTCTGCGAGTTACCGCACCCGTCAATCCCGCCATCGTCCATCAGTGCTTCGAGGCGCTCTTCAGCATTCATCTCGCCCGTTGGATGGGCATTAAACAACCGGACCTGAGAGATGGCTGCCGGACCGATAAAATCGGTCTTGGCATTGACATTCGGGCAGGCCTCCAGGCAGACGCCACAGGTCATGCATTTGGACAACTCGTAAGCCCATTGCCGTTTCTTTTCAGGCATACGCGGTCCCGGACCCAAATCATAGGTACCGTCAATAGGAATCCAGGCTTTTACCCGTTTAAGCGCGTTAAACATCCGACTGCGGTCAATGACAAGGTCACGCACCACAGGGAATGTCTTCATCGGTTCGATCCGGACAGGCTGTTCCAGATTATCAATCAGGGCCGCACAGGCTTGGCGGGGCTTGCCGTTGATGACCATAGAGCAGGCACCACACACTTCCTCCAAACAGTTGGAGTCCCAACATACCGGAACCGTATTGTCGCCCTTGGCATTGACCGGATTACGCTGAATTTCCATCAGGGCGCTGATCACGTTCATCCCCGGACGGTAAGGAAGATCAAATTCCTCTGTATACGACGAGCTTTGCGGATCATCCTGGCGGGTGATAACAAACTTTACGTTTTTGGGAGCTTGGGCTGTTTCCGCCATCATCGTTACCTCCTAAAAGTGTTGTGAAGTATACGCTTCTTAAATCTCACTAACGATCTACCAATAGGACTGTTTGTTAAAAACATCCATCTATGCACTAGTCACCTAATTAACAGGAGTTTCTAATGTTATTTCTACGCTTCTGCCCGTATTGCTCAAAATAGCTGGAAACCTTCCTGTTAATTCCTCAGGAATTTGCAATCCTCGATATCAGGAGCAGTCTACATCCAGCCCTTGCCTGGCCATGTTACGCTTTCCGCTTACTTGTCCTTCGAGTAGTCGCGAATCCGCGGCGGGATCAGTGAGACATCCACGGCTTCGTAAGAAATCTGCGGGCCTTCCGCAGTCCACTCCGCTTTGGTTGTCTTCAGGAACTCCTCGTCGTTGCGGTCAGGGAACTCTGGCTTGTAGTGTGCCCCGCGGCTCTCGTTGCGGAGCAGTGCGCCCAGCGTCATCGCCTCGGACAGCTCCAGCATGTTCCACAGCTGGCGGGTGAACGCGACGCCTTGGTTGTTCCAGCGTGACGTATCGTTCATGTTGATGTTTTGGTACCGCTGCTTAAGCTCCTTAATTTTGCCGATTGTCGCTTCCAGCTTGGTGTTGTGGCGCACCACCGTCATGTTGGCGGTCATCCATTCGCCCAGTTCCTTGTGAATGACATAGGCATTCTCGTTGCCCGACATCCCCAGGAGGGATTCATATTTATCGACCTGCTTCTTGTGGAAGCCATCGAACACGGTGGAAGAGATATCCTGCACCGATTTCTTCAAGCCTTTAATATATTCAACCGCCTTCGGCCCGGCGACCATGCCGCCGTAAATGGCGGATACCAATGAGTTCGCGCCGAGGCGGTTCGCTCCATGGTACTGGTACTCACATTCCCCAGCCGCGAAGAGGCCCGGAATGTTCGTCATCTGGTTGTAGTCGACCCACATGCCGCCCATGGAATAGTGGACCGCCGGGAAGATTTTCATTGGAATCTTGCGTGGATCATCGCCCATGAACTTCTCATAGATTTCGATAATCCCGCCCAACTTAACGTCCAGCTCCTTCGGATCTTTGTGGGAAAGATCGAGATAGACCATGTTCTCTCCGTTAATGCCGAGGCCTTGATCCACACAGACATTGAAAATTTCACGGGTCGCGATGTCACGCGGCACCAGGTTACCGTACGCCGGATATTTTTCCTCGAGGAAATACCATGGCTTGCCGTCCTTGTAAGTCCAGATCCGTCCGCCCTCCCCGCGCGCCGATTCCGACATCAGCCGCAGCTTGTCGTCGCCCGGAATGGCTGTAGGGTGAATCTGAATGAACTCTCCGTTCGCGTAATGCACACCCTGTTGATAGACGGCGCTGGCCGCAGTACCTGTGTTAATGACAGAGTTGGTCGTTTTGCCGAAAATAATGCCGGGACCGCCGCTGGCCAGAATTACGGCATCGGCCGGGAAAGTCTCGATTTCCATCGTCTTCAGATTCTGGGCGCTGATTCCGCGGCAGACGCCGTCGTTATCAATAATGGCCGAAAGGAATTCCCAGTTCTCGCTCTTGGTGACCAGACCCTCCGCCTCCCAGCGGCGAACCTGCTCGTCAAGTGCGTACAGCAGCTGCTGACCTGTCGTCGCTCCCGCAAAAGCCGTCCGGTGGCGCTTCGTGCCGCCAAACCGGCGGAAATCGAGCAAGCCTTCCGGCGTACGGTTGAACATAACGCCCATCCGGTCCATCAAGTGGATAATGCCGGGCGCCGCTTCACACATCGCCTTGACTGGCGGCTGATTCGCTAAGAAGTCTCCACCGTAGACCGTGTCGTCAAAATGCTCCCAGGGCGAGTCGCCCTCGCCCTTGGTGTTCACGGCACCATTGATGCCGCCTTGGGCGCAGACAGAGTGTGATCTTTTGACAGGGACAAGCGAGAATAGATGAACATGCGCACCGGACTCGGCTGCCTTGATGGTCGCCATCAAGCCGGCCAGACCACCGCCCACGATAATGATGTCTGCTGTTGCCATGATAAGTTCACTCCTAACAGTTTTGTCAGCATATGCCGCATCGATCAGCTTCGTACAAAACCCGCTTCAAAAGCACACGCTTACCGAAAATATGAAAAATCTACTTTTAATTTAGATAAAGGTTTTCAATGATTGCAGGGCAGTAGCAGTTGTCTGGAACTCACTGTCACGGAAAGTAACCAGCGATACCAGGAACATAACTGTTACGATTACGAACAGCCCCAGGCAGATCACGGAAGATACGCGCTGCGAACGCGGCCCGACGGTAATACCCCAGCTGATCAGGAACGACCACAGACCGTTGGCAAAGTGGAAGGACGCCGCCACGATCGCGATGATGTAGAATGTAAGCAGCAGCGGCTGTGTCACAATATTGTGCATCAATCCGCCAAGCTCCTCGTGCTTCACATTGCCAAGCGTCACTTGGAAACGAGTCTCGAACACATGCCAGACGATAAAGATAAACGTGATAACCCCTGTGACCCGCTGCAGCGTATAGCGCCAGTTGCGTTCCAGCTTAAAACGGTTCAGGTTTGGCTTCGACTGGTAGGCGATGTACAGACCGTATACCCCGTGGTACAGCAAGGGAAGCCATATACCGAACAATTCCAGGAAGAAGACGAGCGGCAGGCTGTTCAGCCACAGCACACTGTCTGTGAAACCGGAAGCGCCACCCTCAACTGCCGAGAAATTCGTCAGCATGTGCTCAAGAAAAAAGCCCCCGAGCGGGATAACGCCGAGCAAGGAATGAATCTTTCTGGAATAAAATCCTCTCATACTGGTGTGTCCCCTTTCCGATTAAAACAGCGTTTTCATTAATGAGCATTTACCGCCGGGACTACTTCTTGAAACAGCGCATGATGACATAAAAAAGGGTATCTCCCGATTTGCAACCCGCTATCCCTTGTGTTCCCGGACTTTGATTATTTATTCACAAAGTGTGAATATCTTGTGTCACTTTTCATGTTACTCTTTTTTGTCTTATAAGGGAATTGCAATATAATTATTAATCGTTATACAATTAATGCATAAGAATGTTTTTTATGTGATAATGATTATCATTTACAGCGCTTTTTTTCCTTTTCATTCCTGAAAGCACTACTTATCTGTGATTCAACCCTCAATCGTTCTATGCTTTTTATCACTTCTTATACCGGCAGAATAAGGCACAATCCTGACAGAGTCATACCTTGTATTATTACGGGAGGAAGACACTATGTTTGACGATCTGGATATATTCGCGGCAGTGGTGGAGCATTCCAGCCTGAACCGGGCTTCACGCCAGCTTAACCTGTCACAACCCGCCCTTTCCCGCAAAATCTCCAAGCTGGAGGAGAGGCTGGGCGTTCCATTGTTCAACCGGTACGGCAAGCGCTTGGAACTCACCGAGGTTGGCCGCCTCGCTTACACCTATGCGCTAGAGCAGCGACAACAGCGTTCCAAGTTTCTGGAGGCGCTCTCAAAGTTCAAAGAAGGCGAACCCCAGCTTGTTACGCTGGGGGCCAGCCTGACCACGCTGCAGACTACACTGCCGCCGCTGGTCAACACCTATATGGAGAAGTATCCCGCTGCCGAACTGAAACTGATTACCGGAAAGACGCATGAGATTGTCTCCTCGGTCAGCGAGGGCAAGTGTGATGTAGGAATTATTGCTTCCTCCATTCAGGAGCCCGGGCTGCGCTGTATTCCGCTCTTCGAGGATCAGCTCCGCCTGGTGGTCTCCAGTCAGCATCCGCTCACTCTGCTGCCCAAGCTGAGCATGGACCATCTCTCACGCCTGCCGATGATCCTGTTCTCCAAGGGAACCTGGTACCGCCGCCTGACCGACGATTTGTTCCAGCGCTGCGGTATTGATCCCGATGTGCGCATGGAGATCGATTCCTTCGAGGCGATCGTCCGGCTGCTGCCGACGGCGAAGACCGCGGCACTCCTGCCCAAATCCTATCTGCGTCCCGAGCTGCTGAATGGCAGCGGGCTCGTCTCGCTGCATATCAAGGAGCTGGAGCAGACCCAGCGGACTACCTGTCTGATCTACCGGGACGGCGGCGGGCTAAGCGGTGCTGCCCGCTCACTGGTGCAGGTGACAGAAGAAGTATTCCTGCCAAAGCTGACCGATTGAGAAGAGGCTTTGCTCTAAAAAACCCGCCTGCGGACAAGCCGCAGACGGGTTTTTGGCATAAACAATTACAGGTTAACGGCTTCTTCCTCAAATTGGTCAATACCCTCATTGGAGCCGATGACGACCATAATATCACCTTCGTACAAGGAATCCAGCGCAGTCGGAGCGACGATAATTCCACTCTCCCTGTTGATGGCAATGATGCTGCACCCGTATTTGGCCCGGGTATTCAGCTGGGACAGACTCTTGCCATCCATACAGGATGGAACATTCATCTCGACAATTTTATAATCCTTGGATATTTCGATATAATCCAGCAGATTGGGAGTGACTAACTGGTGAGCCACCCGAACCCCCATATCCCGCTCGGGGAAAATCACCCGGTCCACACCCAGTTTGGTCAAGGCGCGTCCATGAAGAATAGATATAGCCTTGGCCACCACCTGCTTGACACCAAGCTCCTTCAGCAGAATGGCTGTCAGAATACTACGCTCCATATTATCGCCAATGGCTACAATACCACAGTCAAAATTTCGGACACCGAGCGAACGCAAAATGCCCTCGTCTGTGGCATCCGCCATCACCGCATGGGTGAGCTTGTCGCTCATCTCCTCCACCCGTTCTTCCAGATGGTCCACTCCGAGCACCTCATAGCCCATATCCATCAGCTCAAGCGCCAAGCTTGAACCGAACCGTCCCAGCCCAATTACTACAAATTGCTGTGGTTTCATCTCCCGATAACTCCTTATCCAATAATCATTTTGCCTTCCGGATACTGATACAATGGTTTACCCTGTTTTGGGCCAAGTGCATAGGCCAGCGTCAATAGTCCCAGCCTGCCAGCGAACATAGTGAGACAGATGAGGATTTTGCCGACTAACGACAGCTCCGGCGTCAACCCCATGCTCAGCCCCACGGTCGCGAAAGCCGAAGTTGTCTCGAACAGAATCTCCAAAAAGTCGCGTCCCTCAGTCGTCGAGAGCACCATAGATACAGTGACAATCAATAGCAGAGCGAGCAAGGTGATGGTCAGTGCTTTGAACACCCGCTCCTGTGCCAGCCGGTAACGGAAGAATACTATATCCTCACGCCCACGCAGCATGGAGATTACAGCGCCGATCATGAGCGTAAAGGTCGTTGTTTTGATCCCACCCCCGGTAGAACCGGGAGAAGCACCGATAAACATTAGAATCACGATAAAAAATTGCGTGGCCTGACGCAGCCCGGAAATATCCAGCGTATTAGCCCCGGCCGTACGCGGTGTGACCGACTGGAAGAATGCAGCCAGTATTTTCCCGCCGATGTTCAGGGAGCCCATGCTCCGCGGATTCGTAAATTCAAATACAAAAATCACGAGCGTGCCTGCCAGAATCAGCGCTGCGGTTGTGGATAATACCACCTTGCTGTGCAGCGACAACCTGCGCTTGCGCCGGTAATCGACGATATCGGCAATTACGATAAACCCAAGCCCACCGGTGACAATCAGGAACATGACAATCAGATTCACTACAGGATCATTGACATATCCCATCAGGCTGCGGTAATGGCCGAACAGGTCAAAACCTGCATTGTTGAACATGGAAATGGAATGGAACAGTCCAAAGTAAATCGCCTTGCCGAGCGGCATATCAAACGCCCAGCGTATCGACAGCAGCAGTGCCGCACTCCCCTCGATCATGAGTGAATAGATCAGCACCCGACGGATGAGCCGTACAATGCCTTCCATCGAGTTCTGGTTCATGGCCTCCTGCAGAATAAGCCGGTCGCGCAGCGATATTTTCCGCTTTAACACCAGAGCAAAGAGTGTTGCCATCGTCATGAAGCCCAGGCCGCCAACCTGAATCAGGATCATAATGACGGTCTGCCCAAAAAGGGAAAAATACGTGCCGGTGTCCACAACTACCAGCCCCGTAACACAGGTAGCAGAAGTTGCTGTAAATAGCGCATCTATAAAGTTCAATGAATGTCCCGTCCGACTGGCAACCGGAAGCATCAGCAGCAGCGTACCAATCAAAATGATCGCCGCAAAACCGAGTACCAGCGTCTGGGGCGGGGAAAGTTTCAATATTGTGAAACGGTTCAACCTGGGGAATGGCGAAACCAAATCCTCACCTCTCACTATAATAAATTGACGTTGTATATCATTAGAATGCCAAACAAAAAAAGCACTGGATCACCAATGCCTCTCCCCTTGGTTCCTGCAGTGTTCTGAAGCCTACGAGGTTAGCTGACGGATTCGGGCAGCTGCAGTGCCCTATTCGTTCCCGGAACGAAATTCACCCCTGAAGATCGGCGCCCAAACTTACGTCTATATGCACCTTTCACTTCTTATGGTTCCCCCGTTTTCAATTGAAATTCGGCTTATATCTAATTGCATTCAAATTATATACGTTCTGTCCTGACATCACAAAGACACTATTAAGTATATTTGGATAAAATAATGTCTTAAAGAGTGACCGGGAACACAGGAGACCCTGTTCTCATTCCTTTTCCGTGACTTTCCTGTAATTGCATCGTTTTTCACGGTTTCATGAATATATAGAACTTTTAACCTTGAAATTGTATGGTGAGGAATGATACACTACACACAACAAGTGTATGACCTATACCCATACACATTATTCCTACTAGGGGGAAGACATGGAAGAATCTTTGGAGCTGCTGCCGCAGCAATTTCAGATCAATCCCTCGCGTCCCATCTATGAACAATTCGTCGAAGCCATCCGGGGCCGGATTGTTACCGGTATCATCCCGCTTGGCTCGCGTCTGCCATCCGTGAGGGATTTGGCAGCCGACCGAGGCGTGAATCCCACTACAGCTGCAAGAACTTATCAGGAGCTGGAGCGAATGAGCCTGATTGTCACCTATCGTGGACAGGGTACCTTTGTTACGAGGGAACAGGATGTCATCGGGGAGGCTCGCAAGGAAATGATCCTGGAGGCCGTGCGGCAATTTAAAGCTGCGGGCGCCAGCCTGGGGCTGTCAGCAGAACAGATGCTGCAATTTGATAAGGAGGAATCTTGATGCGTACGAATAAAGATATTTCATCACTGCCGGAACTCAAGGCAGCCGTGCAATGTCAGAACCTGACGCTCCGCACGAGGAAAAAAACAATTTTGGACGACGTAAGCTTTCATATTCCCCAAGGCAGTATCACTGGACTGCTCGGTCCTAATGGTGCAGGCAAGTCTACCCTATTACGCCTGATCACCGGACTGGCTACACCAGACTCCGGCTCCGTGAAGATTTTCGGCGAACCTGCCGGCGTAGACCGTCTAGGACAGTTATCCCTGCTGCCGGACCGCAGCAGCCTGCCTGGATGGCTGACTGTAGGGCGCTGGCTTCACTTTGCTGAAGGCATATATCCCGATTGGGACAATGTGAAGGCAGAACAACTAATGGGTCAGCTTTCCGTTAAGAGGGAATCCCGTATCTCAACCTTATCCCGCGGGGAAGAAGCCAGACTGCAACTGCTGACCTGCCTGTCCCGCAAAGCTCCGTTAGTCATACTCGATGAGCCCTTCACTGGTGTGGATCTCATTTCCAGAGAGGAAATTGCATCCACAGTTGTGGGAGAGATGGCTGATGGTGAACGTACCTTTTTGATTGCTACTCATGATATCCGGGAAATGGAGCTACTGTTTGACCGCCTAATTCTAATCGGTAACGGACGGATACAAGGTATTGAGGATGTGGAACGGCTCCGTCAGTCCGGTCATTCCGTTGAATCCCGTTACAGGGAAGTGTTCGCATGACAGCGCTTAGAGCGTTAACAGATCTGGAGTACAGCCGCTATAATCCGTTTAAGTGGGGCCAAAAATCTTTTTTGGGGATTACTGTAGCCCTATTCGCTCTGCTCTTGGGTATCGGATGGTATCTCTTTCATGGCAGACAGCCTTCCCTGCAAACTCCTTTTACAGCAGGCACCTTTCTTATGGTAGGGATCATTATGTATCTCGCTTCAGTCGATATGCTGTTGTTTACAGTCCATAGTAGCCGGGAGTGGATTCTGAATTTCCCGCACCCCCGCAAGCTACTTCTGTATGCCAAGGCGATCAGCCTGTTTAAGCATGGATTGTATCTTGCTTCCATCGTTATAGCTGCTAATATCGGACTGTATGTACTCTTCAACCTGACAGGACACTATGAGCACCTTCTGTTCAAAGAGCTCATCCTAACAGTAGTCGCTCATGCACTCTTTATGGCTTCGATCTTTCCGCTCGCCATCGTATGCGGATTGCTGGCAGGAACCATTCTTATGGGCTGGAAAATGCTGCTGTTCGTTCCCTTTTCATTATTATGGCTGTCTCCATTGATGGCTTTGTCCACCTACTTGAACTCCACTGCTTTGAACGGTGAGCAATTACAATACCTGAGTCCGTCCTATATCCTGCTGTATACGGTAGGAATTCTACTGATTGGCTGGCCTCTGAGCTACATGCTGATCCATTGGATTGCCAAGGCTGGTCTCGAAAGAATGAGTGAGATCCGATATAATTTCCTGGCCGTACAGCTTCCGATTGTTAAAGAGCAGAACACTATAAAGTCGTACCGGCGTTCTTCCGGATTCCAGGCACTGTATCAACTGGAGCGCAGCCGTCTGCAGTATTTCGAAAGATTACTACCCATTAAGGTGATCAAGGGAGTCGTACTTGCTGGGGCGTTTATCTTGTTCTACCTGTTCCCCGAAGACGATCAGTTTGTACTGACTCTGACCAAGATGCAATTTATCTTGCCTGTGCTGGTAGCTTCCATATGGATCATGTGCAAGAGCGGGGTGGAGCACAAGCAGCTGAATTGGCGCCTCTCTTTTCCCCATCCTAGACTGCTGCTTATAACATCTAGTATCGTCGCAACAGGGGTCACCGTCCTTCGCCTACATCTGATGCTGAGCATAGCCACTCTGGCTGGAATCGGGGCAGCTCTCGCAGGGGGAAGAACCAATTTCGCTTCTGTTACTGATTATCTGCATTGGTTTGCATACATCTTCTT
This sequence comes from Paenibacillus sp. NPDC058177, assembly GCF_042883835.1. Classification (NCBI taxonomy): domain Bacteria; kingdom Bacillati; phylum Bacillota; class Bacilli; order Caryophanales; family Paenibacillaceae; genus Paenibacillus; species Paenibacillus sp. NPDC058177. The sequence continues at coordinate 267,642 of NZ_JBHVVB010000006.1, forward strand.
AACATCAGCACTGATGCTCATCCTATCCCTCTGCCTGGTGCAAATCAGCTATTATCTGATGAAATCAAAGATACTGATCGGACTGATCTTCCCGCTGTATATGATCATTGCGCTTCAACAAACGATTGTGAATAATACCTTTCTCCCGGAAAATATACAAATCGGACAGACGCCGAATTGGCTGCTGCTTGGATGGGTAACCTTGATCGGATTGCCGCTTGCCGCGGCCTGCCTCCCTCTCGGGGCCAGATATCTACACCTCGTTATCGCTCAAAGCAATGAAACGGTCAACCGAAAGAAACATTAGAGTCATAAAAACAGGCCCCTCTGCGTAAGAATACTTGTTAGAAGATTGTAGACAAGCAAAATAACTGTTTTGCTCTCATTTGTACCGTATTGCAAGTAGTGCCATAATATATGAGTTCACCCAAAAGGAGGCGTTATATGAATCCCGTCGGCCAGCCCCTTAAGCAGCGTCCTCTCTCCAAAGGGCTTATTATTTCGGGCATCATCGGCATTGCCCTGTTCATTATGTTCCAAGTGTTCCCTTCCTTACTCGGAGGTGTACCTGAAGGAAACACCGCGGTAATCAGTAAAGACGTGGCACGGAGTAACGCCGCAGCGTTCGCGGCAGAGAAACTGGGCTATACCGTCTCGGACGGAGAATGGAACATCACCTACCAGTCCGACTCTTCCTTCTTCGGCTATATGTCCCGGGAGAAACTGCTGGAGGACTATAGTAAAAAGAAACTGGACCAGCGTTATCCCTACGATGTTTATCATGCGGCCTTCACACCTGCAGGCCAGAATGGTACTCTTCTGACCGTGAATCTTAATATGTATACCGGGCAGGCGGTCAGCTTTGCCCGCGGGGCAGCTGTTCCGGGCGGCAATTCGCGCAGCGGTGCTCATTCCATTGCCGCGAGCGAGGAAGAAACGCCACTGTCCTTAGCACAGAAGGAGCAGCTGGCCCGTCCCTGGCTGAAGGAATGGGGCGTTAATCCTGCCAAGCTGCAAATTGAGCCGGGTAGCAGCGGCAGTTCCGGGCTGACGTACACAGACAGCTCGGTTACTGTAGGAGAATCACGCCTGCAGTATCAATTTACTTTTGATGGAGGAGATGTTTCCTCCTTCAAGCCCGGATTTACAGCGCCAGGCTGGCATACTTCGTACGTAGACAGCCAGAAGTCATTGGCTACGAAAATGACCCTGTACGGCTATGGCCTGCCGACCATCGCTCTGGGCGTGCTGGCCTTGATCTACAGCATTCTGAAGCGGAGCCATACTTCTTTTAAGCGCGGCCTCTTCCTCAGCACGGTTCATTTCCTGATTATGATGGCCACTACGTACAACATGCTGCCGGAGACCTCTGGCGATAATGTGGAGGCACGGGTTACGGCCATTGTGATGTTCGTGATTTATGCGCTTTACAGCCTGCTCATGTCTTCCCTGCTCTACTTCTCACTGGTCGGCGGAGACGGCCTCTGGCGTAAAGAAGAGGGGATGAATCCATGGCCCCGTGCCAAAGAGCCGGGATACGGCCAATATGTACTGGACAGCATTCGTGCCGGGTACGTCTGGGCCTTTGTCCTGCTTGGGGTTCAAACGCTGATGTTCATCCTCCTGTCATTGACCCTGCACAATTGGTCCACAACCGATGCCAGCCAGTCGCCTTATAATATGAGGTACGCTTGGCTGCTGCCGGTCATAGCCTGGCTCGCAGGCCTGTCTGAGGAAGCTATCTACCGCCTGTTCGGTATTCGTATGTTGAAGAAAATCGTGCGCAGCACATTAATTGCCAGCCTGATTACAACCCTCATCTGGGCTTTCGGGCATACGCTGTACCCGATCTATCCGATCTCTTCGCGCCCGATTGAGCTGACTGTAATCGGACTGCTGTTCAGCTACATTTTCCTGCGCTATGGCTTTATTGCCGTCATGTTCAGCCATGTCGTGTTTGACAGCATTCTGATGGGTGTGACGCTGATCTTCATGAAGGAAAGTGTTAATGTGTGGGCAGGCATCTTTGCCATTGTGATGCCATTCCTGGTCGCTTATATCGTCTACCTGTTTAACCGATCCAAGACTCCGGGAGATCCTGAAGTCGTCAATCCAGTGATATAAAAAAAAGGGATGCTCCTTAAGCCGTTCACTGGCCTTTGGAGCATCCCTTTTGCATGTACAGATGGATGTCATCGCTTGGATTACATCGTCAAGCCTTGTTCGCCCTTCGTATCCTTGCCTGGCAGAAGGGAAGGAAAACGAATTCGGATGACCGTTCCCTCACCTAGTGAGCTATTGATAATTACACCGTATTCCTTGCCGTACTGCAGCTTGATGCGCTGATCCACATTGCGGATGCCATAGCCAATTCCCTTGTCTGTCGGGTCCAGCACCAGTTCAATGATTTCTTCTTTCATACCAAGTCCATTATCTTCAACTTCGAAGCAGATATCCTCGCCCTCAGGATACGCACGGATGATAATCGAAATCTCATCATCGTACCAGGCATGTTCGAGCGCATTTTCCACAAACGGCTGCAGAATAAACTTCACCGTCTCGTATTCCATCACTTCCGGCGCAATCTCATAAGTCACGTTGATGCGGTCAGCATTCTTGATCTTCTGAATCTCCAGATAGGATTCCACAATCTGAATCTCCTGCTCAATCGGAATAATCATATCTCCGCGATGCAGAGAAAGACGGTAGAATCTCGCCAAAGCCCGTACGATTTCATGCAGCTTATCAATTTCCCCCAGCTTCGCCATCCGGCTGATGGACGAGAAGGTGTTGTACAGAAAATGCGGATTCATCTGGGAATGAAGCACCTGCAGCTCCGTTTCCTTCTTCTCCAGATTACTGATATACACTTCATCGATCAACCGCTGAATCGTTGACGCCATATCATTGAAGGCACTGCCAATCTCTGAAAATTCATCGTTCCCCTGAATCGGCATCCGCTTGTGGAAGTTCCCTTCCTGGAAGGACTTCAGAGAAGCAGTCAGCTTCATGAACCGCCGTGAGAAATACTGGGACATAATAATGCTGATCACGAACAGTAGCGCCAGAATCAATACGCAGATCCATATCGTCACATTACGCACTTGTTCAGAGTTCTTTTTCAATGAAGAATACGGGACCCAGGCTACTATGCTCGCCGACATGTTATCAATTGGCGTCTTAATCTCCATGAAAGATTCAGGTTTGACGATATCCCCATTGGCAGCGCCAGACAGCATCGCCGGGTCCATCTGATTCTTCGAGCTGGAGAACAGCAGATGATCCTTATCATCTACAATAAAGAGGATGCTGTCCTCGCCCAGATGTCCAGTATCTACGTCGGAGAAAATATACTTCATATTCACCGTCATCTTAATCAGGCCGCTCAGTTGCAGGGTATCGTAATTGATCAGTGGTCTCAGGTAAGAGATGCTACCCGTTTCTCTGTCCTTATCCACCTGCTTCCACTCCGCCGAGCCAAAATGCAGATCCAGTGATTGATACCACGGTGCATTCTGAATCCGCTCGCTGTGAAAGAGAGAATACTTGCGCCCTCCCTGTCCCGTATTTACGGTACTGTTGTCATTATAGTAATACTCGCTAAGGTAGTAATACTCGCTAACATTCGGGTTGTCCACATACAGAGACAACTTCACTTCCTGATTGGGTAAGCTTGCGGCATTCTCCAATTTGGGCAGAATGTACTGGGACATAATATTGTATTTTTCCCACCCGGAATGATAGCCGGTCAAATAACGTGACAACGTCTGATCTGCGTAAATCTCATCCGAGCTGCGAATCAGGTCCTTCAGACGATAATCGACGTTATTACCTACCTGCTTCACCGTAACTTCGAGACTGCTTCTAGTATGCTCTGCAATCGTATTTACGGATGAGATGTACGCATAACTGCCGATGCCTATGACCGGAGTCAGCACCAGCAGCAAATAGGATATCAACAGCTTGTAGCCCAAAGGCATATAAGTGGAAGGAAAGCGTCTCTGCATGAAGATCAACTCTGCTTTCTGTAATCTGCTGCGGTAATGTTGAAGAATTCACGGAATTGTCTGCTGAAATAGGCAATATTCTTGTAGCCCACCATCTCGGCCACCTCATAAATCTTGTACTGGTGCTGATCCAGCAGGGTAATCGCCTTTTCCATACGGATGCGAACCAGATATTCATTGAAGCTCTCTCCCATATGCTCCTTGAACATCACGCCCAGGTGATTCGGAGAATAGGCAAAATGGTTAGCCACCTCGCGCAGCGTCAAGTTATCGGACAGCTTCTCCTTGATATATTGTTCAATGTGCTCCATTAAACGCCGGTTCTTATGCTGTTTCTTCATAAACAGAATCTCCGAAATCTGGAACAGCGTATTGCGAAGCCAGCGTTTGATGTCCTCCACAGTTTCCAAATTATGAATGACATCCATTTGCTGAATGCCCCATCCAAGCAGACTCTCATAGGTCTCATTCAATGTTCCCAGATAAGCTTCAAGCCGGGTCGCAATGTGAATAGAGAAGTGGTATACCTTGACTGGATGCTCAAAATCAGCGGCCACGTCGAATAGCTCATCAATACAGTCGCAAATATCAATCAGTCTGTATCCAGCCATCGCTCCAAACATGGCTTCCAGCACAACGCTCAAATCCTTAATATCCTTGGTCATTCCTGCTTTATTCATCACCGGGTGGATGACCCGGTTCTTGCCGATGAACATCTTCCCGTTCATAAAGGTCTTAGCTTGGGAAAAAGACACCGGAAGCTCTTCCAGGGAAGTCGCTTGACTTCCATAGCTTACAGTTATCGTAAACGAGGTTTGCTCACGCACCTCTTGTACCAGCTTTTGCAACTGCAGTTCCAGCAGGTCTGACTCCGTTGTGTAGATCAGCCCAATCTGGGAGCGGTTCAAACGGCATATTTTACCGGTGCCCGCAGCCTCCAGCCGGCTGGCAATATATCCATAGAGATCGTCCAGAGCGGCATTTCCGGATTCTGGATTCTCGCCGATCCGCGACAACACATCGTCCGCCTCAATTAGCACCGCGTAAGCGCTTGTAAATACTAAATCCATAGGATAACGAGCCAGAAAAGCACCAAGAGTCTCCTGATCGATCGTGCCCTCCAGCAAATGTCTCAGCACATCGTTCTTAATGAACTCAAACGAGGTCATGGCACTGGTATCTTCACTTCGTTTGACGCGTTCACTGTCCAGTTCTGCTGTCGCCGTCTTCAGAACCGCCACGATCTCTTCATCATCAACCGGCTTCAGAATATAGCCATGCGCCTTGAGATCAAGCGCCTGCTTGGCATAATGGAAATCCTGATAACCACTGATGAAGACCGTTTTGATGCCTGGATTCTTCTCCAGTGCTTTGCGTGACAGCTCAATGCCAGAAATCACCGGCATTTTAATGTCGGTGATCAGCAAATCAATATCATGATTTTCTATAAATTGAAGCGCAGCAAGCGCCTTGTTCTCGCTACACACTACCTCGATCCCAAGGTCATTCCAGGGAATAAGACAGCGAAGCCCCTCTAGATCATAATTCTCATCGTCCACAAGCACGGCCCTATACATGACAATCCCTCCCCCTTCATGAGGAAAAGAGGGCACGGATTGTGTCCCTCTTGTTCCCGCCTTCGCTGGCGTTAGCCTTTAATTTTGCTGAGATTTTGTTGCCATACATTTGTTTTCCATTTCAGAACTTTATCATAACCCATCTTCGCTGCTTCTTTGTCCGTTTCTTCGATCAAACGAAGCACTTCTTCGTCGCTCTTCGCGAAGATAATTTTAGGTATAACTTGAGCGTATTGATCTTTCAAGCGTTGCAGAATGATACCCTCTTCAGAGTTTGGAGCCGGATCAAGATTCGAGAACTCAGTGATGTTCTTGGAAGTCTTGAAGGAGATGCTGGACTGAGCCAGTGTCGTCCAATCCTGTGCTTCTGCAGGCAGCAACTTCTCGCGTTCTGCTTTTACTCTGTCTACATAGGAAGTGTTTCCGTACCAGTTAAATTCGCCAATCTTCAATTCGTCGTATTTCTTAGGATCGCGATTGATATAGGCATCGTTTGGAATTGGTACTCCATCTTCTACTTTATCATAAAATAATCCAGGAGGCCCGAAGAATAAAATTTGTTGTCCTTCTGGGCTAGTTGCCCAGTTCATGTAAGAGAAGATCGCTTCAGGATCTTTTGCATTTGTAGTGATTACGTTTACATTCCAACCCAGTGTATTGAATCCGGAAGGATAGACTTTATCCTTATCTACGCCATCTTTGTGTACAGGCCAGATTGGCTCGTAGCCACCTTCAGGATCTTTGGCGGTCAGCAAGTTGTTCGCCTCACGTCCGATACCTTCAACTACAGAGTCATAAGCGCCGAATACTGCGATTTTACCGGTCTTCAGCTTCTCAAGCACCTGATCACGGGTTTGGGTCAGCAAATCCTGGGAAGTCAGACCTTCACGGAACAATCTGCTTGCGTACAAAGCAGTATCCTTAAAGCCTTGATCCTGATAAACGGATGTCAGCTCAGAGCCGTTTGGCACCCCGAAAATTTGGCCCGATCCAGGAGAGATAAAGCCAGGTGTACGGTCATTTGCGGAACCACTGTATAGCATACCGATCATTTGCAAGTCAGCACCATCACGGGTTTCACCAAAGTCAATCGGCACCAAGTTAGGGAATTTCTCTTTGACTTGCTTCAGGTAAGACTCAAGGTCTTCCCATGTTTCAAGCTTAGGAGATCCAAGCGCTTTGTAAGTCTTCTTCTCTACGAGATAGGCTGCGTTACCATTACCGTTCTTACCATTAATGTACCAGTTCGGAATCTGATACAGCTTGCCGTCTTCGCTACGCAGCATGTTCAGGGTTTCCTCACCTACATTTTTAACAAACTCAGGATACTTCTCCAGGTAAGGATCGATTGCAACCAGCTTTCCTGCTTTTTGCAGACGCTCTACGTCTTTACCACGGTCCAGAATAATATTGTCAGGCAATTGATTGGATACGATCATAGCGTTCAGCTTTTGAGCTGCAGCGCCGTTGGATTGTACCGGATCAAGGGTAACCTTCAAGTTCTCGGTAATCCATTGACCATGCGGTCTTTCTGCCCATGTTGGTGCAGTGTACCAGTCATAGTTTACAAAACTTGTGAACGTAACCGGTTTCACTTTTGCCGCTGCGTCTTCACCTTCACCTGCTGGACTATTGCTGGGAGTTGTATTTCCTGTATTCTCAGTGCTCTTCTCTGTGTTGGGTGCAGCGGATGGACTTGGTTCAGACGCGGCATTGTTGTTGTTACTCGAGCAAGCAGCGAGCATACTTGTAGCCATTGCACTGACAAGCAGCAGAAGCCCTATCTTATTTTTCTTCATCTCATAACCCCTCTCACATTTACAGTTTAATATGTCATTAGTGGGCGGCAGCCGAAGCTGCCCCCACAGATAACCATAGATACTACTCTTTCAATGATCCTACCAATGCGCCCTTGACGAAGAACTTTTGCAGGAACGGATAGATCATTAGTATCGGCAGTGTAGCAATCATCATCGTTGCCATCTGCAGTGCTTTGACCGTCACCGTGTTCTGCACCAAACTTTGGGCATAGGAGTTCAGGTTACTCATCAGACTCGCGGTTGCCCCTGCATTAATAATCTGTACAAGCAGTGTTTGCAGTGGGATCAGATTCTGATCACTGATAAAGATCGCCGGTGTGAACCAGTCATTCCATAGTCCAACAGCGGTGAACAATCCGAGTGTCGCCATAACAGGTCCGGAGATTGGCAGTACAATCTTGAAAAATACACCAAAGTTGGAGCATCCGTCAATCCTGCCTGATTCCTCAAGTCCGTCAGGTAGTTCTGCAAAGAAGGTACGGAAGATAATCATGTTAAATACATTGACCATACCATGAATTAACAAGAACGTGAACGTATTGTAAAGTTGCATCTGGTAGATCAGGATGAAGTAAGGAATTAATCCTCCGGTGAAGTACATCGTAATGATACAGATGATCATGTAGAATTTTTTGAACACAATGCCTTTCTTGGAAAGACCATAAGCAAAGAGTGACGTAAAGAACATGGACAGTGCTGTTCCCAATACCGTCCGTAGGATGGTAATCATGTAAGCTCTGAAAATGTTGTCTTCCTTGAAGACGATATTGTAATTCTCAAACGTGAACGAGCGTGGCCAGAAAGTAACTCCACCCAATGCTGTGTCACTTCCGTTGTTAAATGAAATTACTAATGAGTTCCAGAACGGATAAAAAGTAATGAAGGCAAGGAATATAAGTAAGACATAAATAATTCCATGCATGATTTTATCAGAACGACTGCTTTTCAAGAAGTGTCCTCCTTTCTTGATGAGAACCGAATGGGCTTACCAGAGACTGGCTTTACCAAAACGGCGTGAGATGGTATTGGCAACATAGAGAAGAAGTACGCTCAACACCGATTTAAGCAATCCGGCTGCGGTCGCGTATGAATAACGTTGGTTCAGAATCCCCATTTGATATACATAGGTATCTACCGTCTGTGCATAAGGCATCAGAATACCGTTATTCAAATTTTTGGTTAGCAGCAAGATATCTTCAAAGCCTGCGTTCAGGATATTACCTACTCCAAGCAGCAGGAAAATCGTGATAACCGGTGCAATGCTCGGAATTGTAATTTTGAAGATTTGCTTAAATTTACTCGCCCCATCAATGGAAGCTGCTTCATACATCGCTGGATCAATCCCGGCAATAGCTGCCATATAGACGATGGAACCAAACCCGATTTCCTTCCAAACGCCTACGGATACGAGAATGCCCCAGAAGTATTCTGGAATGGACAGCCAGTTGATTGGCTTGTCAATTAGAGACATCTTGACCAAAACTTCATTCACCGCACCGTTATCCACAGCAAGCATCGAGAACACTAGCCCGGATACAACGACCCATGAGATAAAGTGAGGGATATAGGTAACGGTCTGGACAATGCTTTTAAACACTATATTTTTTACTTCATTCAACATAAGGGCCAAAATAATCGGTGCCGGGAATCCGATCAGAAGCTTCAGCAAACTGATGCCAAAAGTATTTCTGACAATGCTCCAGAACTCCGGTGATTCAAAGAACATCCGGAAGTGCATCGTCCCGACCCACGGACTTGCGGCAAATCCCTCGAACAGATTGTATTCCTTAAAGGCCATCAACACGCCCCACATCGGAATATAGCTGAAGATCAGAATGAATATAATCGAGGGAAGAATCATGAGCTGATAATCCCACTGTCGGGCGAATCTGCTCCAGACTCCCGTGCCCGGCGCTTTCGTGCCCAAGGGTTTATACGCCTTGGCCGGTACGCCACTGGGTATCGTTTCTTTTTTCATAGCATCACCATTTCTTTCATTTGATGCTATTATCTTACCGCTAAAGTGAAAGCGATCTCTACGAGAAGAATTAACGATTATTTTACATAATCAACGGTCTTGTAAATTTTATTAATAGATGGATATCTCCCACAAAGAATAGCCATAATTGGTGCCTCGCTCCTGACCGTTCACGCGTACATAACGAGCCTCTGCCGGGTTAAAGCTAATCTGCTCCAGCCCCCCTTTGCCTGATTTGGTGTTATACACCTGTGTCCAGGTCTTGCCGTCTACTGACAGTTCAATGGTATATGCCTTTGCATAAGCTCCTTCCCAGTCCAGCACTACACGGCTAACTGTCTTCACTGCTTCAAGGTCTACCTGAATGAACTGGACATCCGTGTAGGCAGACTCCCAGCGGGTTCCAGGATCACCATCTACCGCATATACAGCAGCCTGAACAGAACTAGGCGAAGAGGTGACTGGCTTGTGCAGTGCGAGATTCAACGTATTAACTTCTGCCACAGGCTGCTGCACGGCGGCCTCTTCATAGCCGGAGGCTTCCACTGTAATCTCATAATCTTTAGCGGCTTCGAACAGCGCACCATCCAGTTCGATTTGTCCTGCGCTTATCTTAAACAGATCTGCCGTCAGTTCCTTGTCGTCTACCTTGATAGACTCTACAGCCGTTCTCCAGGCCGGGCTGTCAGGGAAAGTAATGTTGACCGGCTGGCTGTCCGCGCTAGCGGCAGAATCCGCCGTAAGGGCAGGTGCTGCAAGCAGATTGGCTCCTGTTCCATAGACTTCAAACTCCCATAGTGAGTATCCGTAAGGAGTGCCCCGCTGAGTGCCTGTCAATTTGACATAGCGGGCAGTCGTAGGATTAAGACTCAGTCTCTCTATCCCACCGGCACCTGTCGTTGTAGCATAGACTTGATTCCAGCTAGTTCCGTTCACGGAAGTCTCGATTTGGTATGACTTGGCGTAAGCCCCCTCCCAGTTCAGAACAATATAGTTAATGGACCTGGAGGCGCCCAGATCAACCTGAATGAATTGAGGATCGCTGAAATCGGATTCCCATCTGGTGCCGGGATCGCCATCAAACGCGTAGCGTGCCAGCGTCTTCGGATTTGGTGATGATGTCGCCGTCTTGTTCAAAGCCAGGTTAGGACCGGTTGGACCGGTTGGACCGGTTCCTGTCGTATTTTTAGTCGGGTCAACTTTGACCAGCTTCTTGGCTGCCACCTTGGCAGAACCAGTTACACCGCTAGCATTGCGGAAAGTAACCGTAATTTCGGCGTCTGTTGGATTCCAGATCAGCGCCTGGTAGGCAGAGCCTTTTTTATATACAGTGGCACTGTGTCCGTTGGTCGCCCAAATATCGGTGCTACGCTTTCCAAGAGATGCCATGCTGTGCACGAACCAGTAGGTATTGAACAACTCATTTTGCTGCACAGGCGCAGGATTCCATTTATTGAGCACTGCCTGTGGATCGCTCAGCGCCTGAATCGGCCAGACGATATGGTACCAATCCTCTTCCGGTCCGCCGTTGTCAGCAACAAAACCGCTGTACAGCCCGGCAACCTTCGCACTGTCTTTTTCAAAACCATAGCTGGTCAAATACTCTGAGGTCGGCAGCCAATGGATACCATACACGTATACCGGATTCCCATTGAAGAAGGTGCCGAAGAAGTTGGAGCTGCCGTAGACTTGCCCTACAGTCTTATGCGTGTAGCTCGGAAGCCAATTGTCGTTGTCATAATTGAACCAGTATTGCTTCACTGCATTCAGTTCGGTGGTGAAGCCCATGATGGAAGCATCGCGGTAATTCTTCTGCCCGGTCAGGGCGCTCCACATGTATTGTCCAACCCAACCGAACAGCGACTCCCCGGCGGCTTCCTGGTTGTTGCCACTGTCATTGTCGGCATAACCGCCAGCCCATGAATGGCCCTCATAGGCATCGAAGCTGCGCATATACGGATATTTAGGATCGGTCTTGGACGGGTTGGCATAATCGCGGATTAACTCATCAACCATGCCGCTGTATTTGTTCTTGAAGTCATTATCGAAGGTCGCCAGCACGGCGGAAGCAAAGACATAATAGCCATAGGTAAAGTGATGGTCGGTAATGCCGGAGTTGGCCCCGAACTCACTGGTCTTATAGATCAGCGTACCCCAATCAGGGTTGTAATCGAAGAAGTAATCGGATTCGCCCGCTGTGTAAGTGTACCAGTCCGCAAGAATAGTCTTCATTCTGGACAGGAACAGATTCTTGTAATGGTCGTTGCCAATCTGATCAGCAATCAGGACGCCCATTGCCAGCGGATGAAGCTTCTTGCCTTGCCAGTAGGCATCGGCTTTCATAAGATCGGTTGCAGTATCCGTGTCCAGTATCGCCAACTGATTCAGCAGTGTCTGACGTGAATAGGTCGGATCATCCGGTTCGGTGAACTGCGGTACAATACCGTAGAACTTGTCAACGGTCCGGAAGGTGTTGCCTTCACTCACTTTCATCGTGCCCCGGATCGATGGATAGGACAGTGCTGTCAGCGGTGTAGTCGTTACCTTCCATTGGTGTGGAAGCTGCGCCATCAGGGTTGTATTCGCAAACCCCGGGCGTTTCAGCTGTGTAGTCACATTGAAGTCAGTTGTGACGTCAGAAGTGGTCTCATTAAAGCTATAAGCTACTTTGGTATCGGTTACAAAAGCATACGCGTGCTGATGATAATAGCTGAGATCTGCAGTTTTCGGAATGGCTGCCAGTGACAAATAGTTCTGGCCCTGTCCGAGTTGGATTTTCAGCTTGGAGCCTACCTTCTTGAAAATCGTTCCCGGAGGAGCAAACACGCCATACGTTCTTTTTACCATGGCAGGTGTAGGCGCACCATTGGAATTGGTGATTTCGAGTCCGATATGATCCGCGGTGATCGACGAGCCGTCAGCCACTAGAATTTCTGTGTTCTGATCATTGAAGAAACGGACCGATGCCGGCAAATAGAGTTCCGGGCTGTTCGGATCGCTGAATTCCGAGAAAAGATACGGCGAGCCTTTTACAAAGGTGGTTTTCAGCTTCTCCGCAGCACCGTCGCTCAGTACCGCGACTGCAGACCAGTCTCCGTATCCGGTGATACGATTGGTCATCGCAGAGGTATTAATGTTGCTGGCCATCAGATACAAGTCCGGACTTCCCGCCGCTTCCTGCGCCTTACCGTCCGCACTTAAATAGCCGGCGCCAGGGTTCAAGACGCTAAGTCCTTGCTTGGTGTACTTGGATTTAAGCGGCAGGGTAATAATACCGTTGCCGAGCTTGTTAACCATAATCGATTGCCACCAGTCATTCGACGGCAGCGGTGCGTTCATATTATCGGCTTTGTAGAGCGGGTATTTAGGCTGTGGAACCGAGCGGTTATTCATAGAATGACTGCCTTGTCCCACTGGAACTGTAGTAAGGGTCGGCAATGGCGCAATGGTATAGGTCGGTCTTGGATCACCCTGTACATAATCATAGGCCTTGAATTCAAAAATCGAGTAGCCAAAGGTAGTCGCCCGGGCGATTCCCTTCATCTGCAGGTAACGACCGCTAGCATACACGGGCAAGTTAAGTGTTCCACCGTCGCCATGCATTTCGCGGTAAATAGTAGTCCAGTTGTTCCCGTCATTCGAGAGCTGGATATCATAGATACGGCCGGCAGCCGCTTCCCAGTCGATAATTACCCGGCCCAGCGTACGAACGCTGCCAAGATCCACTCTGATCCATTCATCATCTGTCGGATTGGAAGACCAGCGGGTGTCCTTGTTACCGTCAACCGCCAGCTGCGGCAAGGTAGAGTTAGGAGGCAGGTAAGGAGACTGCTCATAAGAGGAGGCCGTTACCGGACGGTTCAGGGCCACGTTCGGTCCAAGGGCCACAGGTGGAGGATTGACACCACCGGTGCCGTAAATCTCAAACTCGAAGAGCGAGATGCCATATTGCGGTAGCGCCTTCTCAGTAGCTTGAAGGCGTACGTATCTGCCGGTGCCGTTTACTACAAAATCTTCAATGCCACCGGTACCGTTCACCTTGGAATGAATCTCATTCCACTGCAGCTCATCTTGGGACACCTGAATTTTATAGGCTTTAGCATAAGCGCCTTCCCAACGCAGCACGATCCGGTCTACTTGGGCCGAGGCGCCAAGATCCACATAAATCCAGTCATTTGTATTTCCCCAAGAGCTGCTCCAACGTGAAGATGTATTGCCGTCCACCGCCAGATCAGGTGTGTTATTTCCTTCCGAGCCAGACGCATACGCTGGCCTGTCAAGGGAAAGCAGGTATGAAGGTGCTGCCTCCGCCCGCTGAGGGGCAACAAGCACCAGGCTGAAAAGCAGGGATAGTACAAGCGTCATCGCTGTAAACTTTGTACTTTTTTTACCGTTCATCACACGTAAGGGTGTCATTAACGTTAAATCCTCCTTCAAATTTTTATAATTGTGAAAATGATTGCATATGATCTTGCTTTTGCATTTCATTACATGATCTTGGGCTTCATCAACTCCTTTTCATACTTGAAAGGCAATAATTTGCCACCAACTTGAAGCGCTTTCATTTAATTCGTGTACACTATAACTTTTTATGTATGCGGATACAATTATACAAAGCAACGATTTCATGCAGTTTTACACGAACTTCCAAATCATGTGGACTTCACCTAAAATGAAGCAGGTCTTTCGTACCATAAATCAAATATAACAAAAAGGCTGACCCCTGAAGGTCAGCCATTGTACGATACGATCACGCCCATGTTATGAATGCTCCGCCCCATCTTCCTGTAATACCGATTCCTCATCCCGAAGGGCTTCCAGAATCTGTCCTGCAAGCTTCTCTCCAATAGACAATGTACGGAAATCCTCGATACTGGCCTCTTTGATTTTCTTGAGTGAGCCAAAATGCTTCAGCAGCAGCTTGCGCCGCTTCTCACCAATGCCCGGAATGGAATCAAGCTTCGAGGTGACCATGGACTTCCCGCGCTGCTCGCGGTGGAAGGTGATCGCGAATCTGTGCACTTCATCCTGGATGCGCTGGAGCAGATAGAATTCCTGGCTATCACGCGCCAGACCCACCGGCTCCGGAGGATCGCCAACCAGCAGCTGGGCCGTCTTGTGCTTCACGTCCTTCACAAGACCACAGACTGGAATGAACAGACCAAGCTCGTTCTCCAGAATGTCTACCGCAGCTGAAATCTGCCCTTTACCGCCGTCGACCACGATCAGGTCGGGCATCGGCAGATTCTCTTTCAGCACCCGTTCATAGCGCCGCCGAATGACTTCACGCATCGTCTCATAATCATCCGGCCCTTGAACCGTACGTACTTTGTACTTGCGGTACTCCTTCCGGGCCGGCTTGCCGTCGATGAATACGACCATCGCCGACACCGGATTTGTGCCCTGGATGTTAGAGTTATCGAACGCCTCGATCCGGTGAAGAGATTCCAGGCCCAGGCTCTGGCCCAGGCTGAACGCCGCACCCGAGGTGCGCTCTTCATCCCGCTCGATGAGCCGGAATTTCTCGTCCAGCGACACCCGTCCGTTCTCGCAGGCCATGCGCACCATCTGCTTCTTCAGGCCGCGCTGCGGCACCAGCACCTTGACGCCAAGCCACTCCTGAATAGCTGCTGCTCCGCCAGCAGCATCTACAACCCCGGCTGCGGCCGCTTCTGCAGCCGCAGCTTCACGCTGCGCAGCCTCTTGCGCCGTCTCCGGCTCTTCCTCTGCGCCGTCCGCCTCACCGGCGGCAGCAGGTGTGGACGATGCCTTCACCGGCTGATCTTCCGCGGTGGCTTCGCGTACCGCATCCGGCAGCAGAATCTCCTGCGGCAACGCAGGGTTGTCACTGTAATACTGAGTGACGTAAGACATAAAGTCGCTGTACGCTTCGCCATAGAACGGGAAGGCCGACGATTGCCGCTGAATCATTTTACCCTGACGCATGTACAGAATCTGCACACACATCCAGCCCTTATCCACTGCATAGCCGAAGACATCGCGGTCTTTGGTGTCCGTAGTATTGATGTTCTGCTTCTCCATCAGAGCCTCAATATACATGATCTGGTCACGCAGTTCCTTGGCCCGCTCGAAATACAGCTCCTCGGCCGCCTCCTGCATCTTCTGCTGAAGATCTTTCTTGACCGCCTCATGCCCGCCTCCGAGAAAAGCAGCAATACTCTGCGTGATCTCTTCATACTGAGATTTCTGCACCTCTTTCTCACACGGAGCCAGACATTGGCCCATATGATAATAGAGACAGACCTCCTTCGGCATCACGCCGCATTTGCGCAGCGGATACATCCGGTCAAGCAGCTTCTTCGTCTGCTGGGCAGCATAAGCATTCGGGTATGGCCCAAAATATTTGGCTTTATCTTTAATCACCCGGCGGGTTACTTCCAGCCGCGGGTGCGTTTCGTTCGTGATTTTCAAATACGGAAAGGTCTTGTCGTCCTTGAGCTGCACGTTATAGCGCGGCATATGCTTCTTAATCAGATTGCACTCCAGAATCAAGGCTTCCATATTGCTGGACGTGACAATATACTCGAAATCGGTAATATCGAGCACAAGACGCTGGGTTTTGCCGTTATGACTGCCTGTAAAATAAGAGCGGACCCGGTTCTTCAGCACCTTCGCCTTGCCCACATAAATAATGGTGCCTTCCTTGTTCTTCATCAGATAACACCCGGGCAGGTCGGGCAGCAGTGCCAGCTTGTTGCGGATATGATCCATATGATCCATGATTTACCCCCACCTAAATCCTTCCCCTTGGGGAGACGCCGCAGAGCATGATCTAATCAGACACCCAATTCAGGTAACCAAAAAAGAGATCCGTGCTGCGGATAATTTATCTCTAATTATAGCACACAAAGCGCCTCCGGAATGAACCGAAGGCGCTAAGCAACAGACCTAGAAGGCCGTATCAAATCTTATTGATGTTTGGCAACGATATTTTTCAGGGATTCTTTGGAGTTCAGTCCCACTACTTTATCAACCGGTTGACCGTCTTTGAAGAAGATCAGTGTCGGAATGCTCATTACGCCAAAGCGGGAAGCTGTTTCCGGGTTCTCATCCACGTTCACCTTAGCGATTTTCACGCTGTCACCCAGTTCTGCGGACAATTCGTCCAGAATCGGAGCAAGCATTTTACAAGGGCCGCACCAAGGAGCCCAGAAATCTACAACAACAGTCCCTTGACCTTCCACTTCATTGGTGAAGGATTGGTCGGACACGTTCACGATAGCCATGATATGTTCCTCCTTTTAGTTTTGCGAAGCCATGCTTGCTTAGTAAGCCTGAAGCTTAGGTTGGCATAACAGCTCCGAAATTATAATGAATAAATTGTTTCATGTAATATGATAACCAGATTACCAATTACCGACACGCTCTAAGTATAACATATTTATAATGAATTTGTGAAATGTCTCATGCAATTATATTGCTCTCCAGTTATTTTGCCGGGAACACTCTTATCTTTACAAGAGGTCAGCAGGTTCGTTATACTTATGGAAAGCGCATTATTTGTCAATGACTTATCTCATAATGATTTAAGAATGCAGGCTTGGTGCCTGCAAGGAGGCAAAGACTATGGATGTCAACGCGCATGTACGTGACCCGCGGGAGCATGTCAACGAAGAGCCCCGCAACGACCTTGGCGATCTGATGAACGGATTCTTCGGCATGACAACCTTCATGGCGGTAGTGTTCTTCGGTATGGTCATCATCAAGTTCATCCTTTCGGAATAGCAAGCACGGCCCATTATCGTCCGTCTTTGCTATCGAAGCAAAAATCCGTTATCTTCCCCCAGAGGAAGATAACGGATTTTTTGTGCGCTATAAGCTGAACTTAAGATCCGAACGTAAGGCTCGGTCGTCACTACGGTGAATGTTTGGACTTCCGGTCGCTGTTGTTCCCAGATTTCTTATTTATAAACCGCTTCTAGCGGTTGAAATCTGGGAATAAGGCGAACGCTTTCGCTCCTTCAGCTCCAAACTTCCCCTTCGTTCCTTCTCGCTTTTCGTTACATTATTTTGTTCGTTTTATATTGATCCATAGCTGCCCTGTATATACTATTATCGCTTGCCGCGTTGATTCTCCCCGTACAGCGGAATAACATCAACAAACGGTGCAATCCGGTCCATCAGCCGTTGGCCCTTGTAAATCTCCTCTCCGTCCTTGCTGGTGAAGCTGAGATGCTTCTCCAGACCTTCAAGCGGATAGTTCGAGGTGTAGAAGGTCGGCTTGCGGTTCATCCGGTAGTTCAGGATGGCCCCCAGGATGTGATCGCGTGCCCAGGGATTCAGGTTCTCTGCACCGATATCGTCAAAGATCAACAGATCGCAGTTCTTCAGCGTATCCACAGTCTCCTTCAGCTTCTGACCATCCATCATGATCGATTTCAGATCCTCGATAAAATCAGGCATATACACGATAACGCCGTTATAGCCAGCCACCGCGAGTTCGTGCAGCAAATAGCACATTAGAAAGGTCTTGCCAGTACCGAACGAGCCATGCAAATAGATGCCGTGCGGGGTCAGACCATTCTCTTTCGTGGTAGTAATGTAATCAAATAATTTATTAACGGCAACCCCCCGGCGAGGGTCCTTGCCCATAATATCGATCTCGTCATAACCGCCGTGCAGAACACGCTCGTCCACATAAAAGCTGCGGATCCGCTTGCGAATGCTATCCTGACTGTCCTGCGCCACCTTCAGCGCACACGGCGTCTTGCGTTCATACAGATCCGGCGCACCACTGACACTCTCCACGGTTAGCTTGCTGTAATGACCCGGAAAATCATTCGGGCATGCCGCAAGGCCGGGACAGTTAGCGCAGTGGCGGCTTTCCTCCACATACTGGTACAGGCGGCTCAGATGAAGCCGCAGACGTGATTCGTCCAGCTCGGGATGTTCTTCCCGGAGCTGCTTCACCAGGGGATGGTTCAGCAGTCCTTGCTCCAGATCACGGGAACGCTGGCGCAGAGCGGGATTGTTCATTGAACGCAGCACATCGCCCGTAGACTCCATTGTTCCACCACACTTTCTTTACGGCGCCTTGGAGACGCCTTTTTTCTTGCCAGCCTTAATTTCGGCAGCTTTCTTCATCATCGCCGCGAATTCCTCTTCCGATACCGTTCCGGCACTGCCATCATCCAGCGCAATCGGAATATCCGGCTTCGCCGGACGGTTTCCGTTCCGCGTATAAGTGCGCGTACGGCCTCCGGCTGCGGGACTGCTCGCATTCTTACCTTTAACCTTGGACTGATCACGAATATACCGTACGGCTTTCTCGTAAGTATTGACCTGCTTAACCAGCATGTTGGAAGCAATCGCCTCTACGAAATTACGGTTCATCCGTTGGTCACCACCAGAAGCAACCATAGTCATTAAGTAATGGATAAGGACGTTGATAACTTCGCCGTTCAATTTGTAGTTCAAGTCGATCTTCTCGAAAATGTCCAGCAGCTGCCCCGGCACCGTGCCCGGGAAAAATGTTTGCAGTAGCCGTGTATAAGGCTCGTTGCGCAGCATCATATTATATTGGTGAATATCGCATTTGGACAGAAACTGTGGAGGGACCTCCACATAATATTCCATCTCGACAGCCTGTTCTAGCGGAGCAATAGCGTCGCTATTCTCCTCACTCACTGCAGAGCGGAGGGACACCACCTTAGCAGCAGCGACTTCACGCTTCTCCTGCCGTTTCAGATCCTGCCGGAAATGCTGGCTGGCGATATGCTGAAGCGTGTCCAGAATCACCTCACCGTCCGGCGCGAACACTCCATCCTCATCCAGCAGGCGGCATATATCCTGCGGGCCCAGATCATACTTGCGGGCCACATAATTAATGACCCCCATCTGGTTATGATCGAAGCGCAGCTTCTCTACATGGGACCGGTTCACCGATTCTCGCGGGAATCGCAGAATAATATCACTATATCCAATAGCCTGGTCTCCATCTTCGCGGGCACCAGGCTGCCGTACAATGGCAACCTCGGCCAGCGCCTGCTCCAGCTCATAATCTATCACATGTGTATTGAGCTCAAAAATATCATAGAACGGCAGCGAGATGTTCTCCTTGCCAAGCGAGCGGCGGCTAAGCTCCTCCGGCTCCCGGGTCCAGAACTGCTCCCGCAGCGCCAGCACGGCGAATTTGCCGATTTTGTCACGCAACAGCAGGGTTAGATGCTGGGTAGCAAAAAACTCGGTAGGAGAAAGCGGAGCCAGCAGCTCATATTCATACATATAGTCATCCGTCTCCGGCATATAAATCCGGCAGGTCTGTAATAGCCCCACTGCTTCAAGCCGGGAAGCTTGATCAATCAAATATTTACGGCCTTTCTCGTTCGGTTCTACGCCCAGTGTCATGAACAGTCGACGTTGCTGCTCTACTCCGGAGTAGCCAATAGCCTCTGCCGGGATATGCTCGAAGAGCAAACGGTACAGGCTGATGGCGAAAGCACCCACCATAGGCTGGTATACGGAGCCCAGCATTCGTCCATCAAGCACACTAAGGCCGAATTCGCGGGAAACGCAGTACCGATGATGTTCGGTAAAATGATGTAAATGACTCATGCGCATCTGCGGAAACCTCCCCCTTATCTGCACGAATTCATATAGAGTTCTATTCTATCACAAAAAACGCAGCCGGAAATGTAAAAAAAAGTGCAATTTCGACCTTTTCCGCGAACCACCGATTCACTGCACCAGCTATCATTTTCCAAGCCCTTATACATAGCCGATTTTATTCCTGCGAGTCCCTGTTTATTCTTTAATAGGACTTATTTTCATGTCTCTTCCCAATAAAAAAAGAAATCACAGTCATCGGAATGACCGGATTTCCCGGCAGACTGAGAGCCCTTTCAAAAATAGGGCGGACAGTCCGGTTTAAATATTATATGTCGTTGTAGAACTAAAACATTTTGTAGCCGCCGATCCGCAGCTTGCGAATCGTCCAGCCGCTGAGCACAGCACCGATCAGACCGGCAACACCCGTGAGATAATCGACAATATGGAAGGAAGATAAATGCTCCCAGAGGGTCATGGCGCTGCGATCCCAAATGGAATACACGACGACCGGTAAAATGACGATTACAAACAGGTAAGCTGGAAACCAGGTGGTCTTCATTAACATGTTAAGGATAAAGCCAATGCCGAACATCATGACAAAGAACAAAACGGCCAGAACAAACACAGGAATCAATCCCATCTACCGTCTTCACCCCTCTCTATAAAGAACCGCACATCTAACACGAGCTAATAGTAAGTTTACTAGAAAAAATGTAACGAATCAATGAACTTTACCGAAAAAAGGATGTTATGGTTTGCTCTTGAGTCGCTGCATGCGATACAATGCAACTAGGACAAATTGGACTATACATAGTTTATGCGCCCTGTAGCCATAGTAAGACACTATGGCCTCTATGATATAAGCGAAGCTTACGCTAGTAAAACTAAGCCCACGCTTCCGAAGCAAGTTTTACCGATGGGTCTCTAAGCAGTTTAAGCTAGTAAAACTAAGCCATGCTTCCGAAGCGAGTTTTACCGATGGGTCTCTAAGCAGTTTAAGCTAGTAAAACTAAGCCATGCTTCCGAAGCGAGTTTTACCGATGTATTTCTTAGGAAGCTGATGCTAGTAAAACTTTTAAGGAGTGAGAAAGAACATGAACGAAGCCGCTTTAACCCTGGAAGGGTGGTACGCCCTGCATGACTTCCGCTCTCTGAACTGGACCGCTTGGACGGCAGCTGATGATGAAGAACGTGCCGTTGCTCTGGAAGAACTGCATGCTTTTATACAAGAATGGGGTCCTGTGGAGGAAGCCAAGCAGGGCAGCTCCGCAGTATACGCCATTGTAGGCCAGAAGGCCGATTTCGTACTGATGTACCTGCGTGAGACCCTGGAAGATCTGAACCGGTTGGAGACGGCCTTTAACAAGACCGCCTTCGCCCAATATACAACGAAAGCCTACTCCTATGTCAGCATTGTCGAACTTAGCAACTATGCTGCAAGTGGAAGCAGCAACGGCGGAGATCCAATGCAGAGTCCCCATGTCCAAGCACGGCTCAAGCCTATTTTGCCGCAAGCGAAGCATATTTGCTTCTACCCGATGAACAAGAAGCGGCACCTGGACGACAACTGGTATACTCTCGATATGGACAAGCGGCGTGAGCTGATGCATTCCCATGGCCTGATTGGCCGCAGCTATGCTGGCAAGGTTAAGCAGATTATTACCGGCTCTGTCGGCTTTGACGACTGGGAATGGGGCGTTACTTTGTTCGCTGAAGATGCACTCCAGTTCAAAAAGCTGATCTACGAAATGCGCTTTGACGAGGTCAGTTCCCGCTATGGCGAATTCGGTCCTTTCTATGTCGGCAACCTGCTGACACCAGAGTCCTTCGAAGAGATGCTGAAGCTATAATCGGAGACTCATTTTCATACTTTGGTAACAACAAACGGGGTGTCCTCAAAGCCATGGCTTTGGAGACACCCCGTTTTATGGTTAAGCATCCTGGCTGCAATGATGAACGCTTGTCCTTCATCACAGCTTGATGCTTACTTATTCTTCTTCGGGTCCACCCTCAGTATCCTTCAGGCTTTCCAAATACTCTGCTGTCGCCCGGTCACGAGCCCGCCCCTTATCCTTCAGACGTTCAATGCCCGGCAGAATCAACAGATCAATCTCCTTCTGGACATTATAGGCCAGATCATAGCGATTCTGATCTTCAAGATAAGAACCCACTTCAATCAGACCGTTATAACGGTCCAGTTCCTCACGCGTAAGCAGTCCTCTCACTTGCACGCTGCAATGGCGCATCTTAGAGGAATTTTCCTTTTTTCAATACGAGCGGAATGCCGCCAATAATGAACAGGTAACGCGCATCGACCACTTTCTTCAACTGCGCAGCAAACCAGCCTTTGTATGTCTTGGAGCCGACAACAGCGACACCTTGACCTCTACCAAGGGAGGCTACAGTTCCTTTGTTGCTGAATACAAATTTCTTCGGCTGTTGATTGCGGATGGATGCCACCAAGTTATGCGCACAACATTCGCCTTGTTGCATTGCAATTTGAGCCGTTGGCGGGTATGGACGCCCTTCCGGATTGATCATGAGCGAGCCGTCGCCGATGATAAAGATGTTGTCATGGCCAGGCGCACGCAGGAACTCGTCCACTTTAACACGACCACGCATAGCTTCAAAGCCAGCAGCTTCAATCAGACGGTTACCGCGGATACCGCCGGTCCATACGATTGTCGAAGCTTTGATTTCTTCGCCGGTAGCCAAGATAACTCCGTCAGGCAGACATTCCTTGATGGCAACGCCCATTTTGAAGGTAACACCTTTCTTCGTCAGGACGTTCATTGCATGCTCCACCAGTTCAGGTGCAAAGCCTGGCAATGCTGTTGGTGCTGCTTCTACGTTGTAGATATTCACAAGGCTAGGATCAACGTCGAACTCTTTGCACAGCTCAGGAATACGGTCCGCCAGTTCTGCTACAAACTCGATACCACTGAAGCCTGCACCGCCAACCACGAAGTTGATGTGCTCTTGTGCATTGCCTTCGTTCTTATACTTCGCGAATTGATATTCGATATGCTCACGGATCAAACGCACAGAGTTAATACTGCGGATCGTCATTGCATATTTATCCAATCCAGGAATACCAAAGGTTTCAGGCTCTCCACCCAAGGCAATCACGAGATAGTCGTACGAAAGCGTGCCATCCTCAAGGATAACTTTCTTTTGTTGGGTACGAATTTCTTGTACCGAAGATTTAACAAGGTCAATCTTGAACTCGTCGATCAGCTTGGAAATAGGTACACGGGTATGCTCAATGCTGTCCGTGCCAGCTGCCGGCATGTGAAGATGCGTGGTGAAATAGTGGTACTCGTGCCGGTTAACCAAAGTCACGTCTGCCTCATTGTAATTCAACGCCTTTTGCAACCGCTGGGCGGTCAAAATTCCTCCGTACCCCGCGCCGAGGATTACGATTTTAGGAATACTGCTCATGTTCCGACTCCTTCCAACAGGTAAATCTGTCTATGTGGTATTTTTTAAAAACCATTTTTGTGAAATTATACACTTAAATTCAGAGGAAATTCCAATCAAACTTAAAGTATTTCGAAAATTGACATATCTATTGTAAACCTAACTCGATTATTAATCAAATGTTATCATCAAAAAATGGATATCCTTTGAACGAAGGTCAAATTCTTTGCAGGTATCAGCCACAATGTTTATAATGGGAGTGTAAACAAGTATGGCAAATTGAATATATCAACTCGGAGGTGTAATATCCTGTGACTCTAGATTCTTCCGGCGTTCCTATGAGCGACCTTCTAATCATAGGCGGCGGTCCAGCCGGCATGTTCGCCGCATTTTACGGCGGTATGCGCCAGGCATCTGTAACCCTTATTGAAAGTATGCCCCAACTTGGGGGACAGCTTGCCGCTCTTTATCCTGAAAAATATATTTATGATGTGGCTGGTTTCCCAAAAGTTACCGCACAGGAACTTGTGGACAATCTGAGCCGCCAAATGGAGCTGTTCCAATCCGATATCCGCTTGGAAGAGAAGGTCGTTTCCGTACAGAAGCGCGATGAACGCCATTTCGTGGTAACAACTGACAAAGCAGAATACCACAGTAAAGCTGTGATCATCACAGCTGGAGTAGGCGCATTCGAGCCACGTCGTCTGGAATTGCCAGAGGCACAGCGTTTTGAGAAAGCCAACCTGCACTATTTCATCAACGATCTGAACGCCTTCAAGGGTAAAAAAGTGCTGATCAGTGGCGGTGGCGACTCCGCAGTAGACTGGGCTTTGATGCTTGAACCAATTGCCGAGCAAGTCACCCTGATTCACCGCCGGGATAAATTCCGCGCGCATGAGCATAGCGTGGAGAAGCTGATGGCTTCCAAGGTCAACGTCATTACTCCAACCGAAATTACCGCCTTGCATGGCGAGGAATTCATAACCAAAGTAACATTATCCCATATCAAAACCAAAGAAACACAGGAAATCGAAGTGGACAGCGTGATTGTCAATTTCGGCTTCGTTTCGTCCCTGGGCCCCATTGCTGAATGGGGAATTGAGATTGCGAGCAACTCTATTGTGGTGGACTCCCGCATGGAGACCAATATCCCCGGCATTTTTGCCGCAGGTGACATTACGACTTATCCGGGCAAGCTGAAGCTGATCGCCGTAGGTTTTGGTGAAGCTCCAACTGCCGTGAACAACGCGAAAGTCTATATCGATCCAGAGGCCAAGCTCTCTCCAGGACACAGCAGTAACTTGAAGCTGTAGAGGTTTGACAGACCAATTCCAATGACTTAGCGAGAAGAATAATTATTCATTAAAATGTATGAATGATTACATCATAATAAAAGGGTATCCTGCCGTCGGCTTAACACCAAGCCGGGAAGGATACCCTATTTTGTGTAACTTGCGGTTTGATATATGTAGCTGCTGCAGAAGAACGTCTGCGTCTTAATGGAGTACCGCATGATCTGGAGAGTGTAAGTTCCGTTTGCGAATTTCAACGAGTAATAGAGCGATGAAATCATGCTCTAGTTGCAGCTCTATTGCTCTATGGTAAGAGTCAAGCAGCATCTCATCCGACAATTCAACCATAACGATCACCTACCTTTCCTTTATTTGGATCTGAATCTATCATATCAAACTATCATTTTTCGAACAAGCGTTCTCACTATCCACAAGTACATGTGGAAATCCTGTGCATAATTTGTGTGTAAGGGTGAGAAAGAGTATCGCTACGCAGTGGACTATGGGGATAAGAGTTATACACAGGAGATTTTCCACATGTACACAGAAAAATATTTTTTTCAAAATTGTCATATTTTACTGTAATTATTTTCTCAAAGGAAACACAACTAAACGCAATTTTATCCTACTACTTCTATTATCGTCAATTCTTAAAAATTATTTAATTTATTGGGGACGTGTATTCACTTCCAAAATCCATATTTTACCACTATAATCCACGGCATAATCAAAGCCCAACTCGCCTATTCCTGGGAAACGCCGCTCCATCAATTCAATACAAATCAGCGTCAAACGACGCATCTCCGCCCGCTTGGCAGATGACTTCACCCTCGGGAGCGAACGTCTCAGCCCTTCGCGACAGCTCAGCATCGTTCCGCCTTTACACAGATTGGTGACAAACAAGCCGGGCCGGGCCAAACGCCCCACCATTGAACGAAATTCCCAGTGCTCACCGTTCTTCACTACCTTAACGCGATAGTCGATGGGCCGGCCAGCAATCCGTGCTAGAGATATCCCCTGCTGGATCAGGTATCTGCGCCGCACCCTTACTCTGTTCAGTGCATTTCCCATAGCGTAAAAATCGCGGTAGATCCGTGTCTTCGACATATAAGTAAACCCATACCCTCGCCGGTCGCGGAACACTTTGATCACACCGTAGCCTCCGCCGCCCACAACGGGTTTGATGACTACATTTCCATATCTGCCCAGCATATTCAGCAAAGCAGCATCACTATATTGCTGTGTTCTTGGAATGTAACCGGCAACCCTGGAATCGCTAAGCAACGCCTCGGTTTTCAGCCATTTGCTGGCCAGTTGTCTTCCTGCCATCGTCCTCCCTCTCCCTTCATTATCGTAGCCTACCGTATACTTTACTCAGAAAGTACCCCGCCCTCCTGTATGATTGTCCGTGCCCGGGCCGCTTACAGCAAAAAGGGGCGCTCGTGCCAGAGGCAGCCGCCCTTGGCGCACGCCCAAGATACTGCATCTTTCGGCAAAAGAATATAATCCTTGGCAAAAGCAAGAAAAAACAAGAATGGGCTGTGACAACCGCGGAATTTTGTCGCAGGCTGCCAGGGCGAAATACGACACATTTTGTAAACGCAATCAAATGAGCTATAGCAAGCAAGAAACCGCTTTTCAAACTTGGGCAAGTATCGTATAGTAAAAAATAATCATGACATTAATTTGAAACATTTTACATGGGAGGCGCTCTGGATTGGCTCAATTTTTCGAGGTATTGTATTGGGTGGCGATGATCGCGATGTCCGTTGTTCTGGCAGGGACGACCCTTCTGGTCTGCGCTATCGGCTTTAAGTTCATCAAGGACCGCCGCAGAGTACTCGGGGCAAGCTGCATTGCCTTCTCTCTGGTTGCCGCAGGAATGATCGTGTTCATGGTCAATTACAAATTCATTATCCCAGCGTGAGACGGCAGCAGCTTCAATGCTACATATAATAGAAGAGAAATTTGTCAGTAAAACAAGATTCATAGACAGCATACAAATAAACCTGCGACGCTCAGGACTTTTACAGTCCCGAAAATCGCAGGTTTTTGTCTTTGTGTACCTGTCCCCATCATACTCATCCTAAGAATAGCTTTAAAGCATAGTCAGGTAATTTTCGATTGACACTGCAGGAGAGGACATGCGTATAATTAGATAAAGTACCATAATATGGAGGGTGTTTATTGAAAACAATCAAACCTATCCTTGTGTTAGTAGTTATTGTGATACTCCTCACCTCCTGCGTATCGAGGCAAGACAGAAAATTCAATGATTTAGTCACCCAGGCCAAACAGCATCAGGATAACCTGGATTATGAAGCAGCTTTAGAGGTGTACAACAAGGCTTTAGAGATCAAGGAAGATGTTGAGGTACGTAGCAGCACTGTCAAATTAAAGACGGAAGTGACTCAAATTCAAGAGGTTAAGGCTATAGTATCCAAAATCAAAGATCAGACTAGCCAATTTAAAGGAGTTTTAACGAATAGGGATGTTACTGATTTGTGTGGAGGACTTCTCGAATCCTTATCTCGGCTGGAAAACTACGACACTTCAGCAGACACTACGGCCTCCGAATACATCAGTAATTTAAAAAGGTCAACTACCTTTCGGTTATTAAAAGTGCAAATCGAAACCGCGCAAGTGCTTAGTTCAGGAAAAGGCAGCAAGAAAATCCCTTACGAATCCACCGAGAAAATTCTCAAGACTGCAACCAATTTGTTCAACGAATTCCCCTTCCCGCCCAGCTTCTCTTCTGTAGGCTAACTCCTTTACTTCATGAGAATAAAAACCTCCCGAAGGTGTATTGGCATCATACACCATTCGGGAGGTAAAATAGCAAACATCCTTTAGGTTGTTAGCAAACCAAGGGATAATTGCTGTGTGCTTTATTTCATATATAATTATACGACTTCTTTATGATTATTCTCGTAAAACTATCAACTTTTTGAATACGAAGATTGAAAGTAGGAAATAAATATTTGGTAAAGAAAGGGTGGAAAATAAACATGTTAAAAAAAATATTTTTAGCAGCCTTTGCAGTGACTATAATTTCAGGAATGGCATTAAGTGCAAATTCAAAAGCGGATTCCGATCCAGAATCGGTAACCGTAAATAAGACAGAAGTAGATCCGGTTAACACTAATTTTTCAACAAATAACGTAAAATCCGTAGAATCCGTAGAATCAAAAATCGCAAAAGGGTATTATAGTCAACTATATACACCTCATGGCATGTTCTTGCGAGCAGATAAACAAAGTATCTTTAAGGAATCGGAGATAGCAAGAAATTTAGATCAAATCGGGCCTAATACGAATCAACTAATTTTTGAGGGCGAGTTTTTTTTAAAAGTAGATGAATCAACATTTCTTAAATCGTATCCCAATTCGTTGCTCTTAAATGAAACAGATGAAAATTCGGCTGATACTGATGTTCCATCAAGTTTATCAAAATAGTAATTTCATTAAGAAGGAGCCATTGTTTTTTTGACAATGGCTCCTTCTTGGCTTTCTTGTTTCACTTAATCATTGACAGATCCATGTCCACTAATAGTGGTGTTAAAGTGCGTTCCCTAAGTCCTTCCGAGCGTTTTGCATTAATAGCAAAGTCCAATCCCTGCTGAAACGTTATCCTCGTGTATTCCTCTTGATCCGGTCTTCTTCCAATTGGCGCTCGCCGTTGTTTTTTGTTCAACATAAAAAACCTCCTGAAAAAGTGTATTGGCATCATACACAATTCAAGAGGTTCGGAAGCCGCAATTCTCGCAACATCATTTTAGGGTTGTTACCACACAAATTGACGATTGCTGTGTGCTTATTTTCCTTTGCAATTCATAATCCACGGTTACTAGATCAACATTCTATCCCAGAGCTTAGCTCTTTTGCTCAACAAGCTCGTAAAACCGCGTCACTACATATTAGCAAGGCTCCGCATTCGGCTTCCCGGCATCCGTAGCCGTACGGAAGCTGCTGCCACAGCCGCAGGTAGCGGTTGCGTTAGGATTGTTGATGGTAAAGCCTCCGGTCATACCAGATTCCTCGAAATCGATCTCCAGACCGTTGAGGTAGCGCAGATCATCCTTCTCAACCACGACCTTGAGGCCCTCCACGTCCATGTATACGTCTTTGTCGGTCTCGTTGTCATCGAAGCCCATGGCGTAAGAGAACCCGCTGCAGCCCCCGGCTGCCACACCCAGACGCAGGAACATCCCCGGTGTCTCCTGTTCTCCAAGCATTGTCTTCAACTGCTCCGCAGCTGTTTCACTAATATTAATCATAACTGTACCTCCCTAAATCATAATGTGATGCTCCGGCGAATTCGTCAGGAACATTCCGGTATTAAAGGTCCAGAGGACCAAAAGTTATTTTTCTGAAGTAAGTTAAGTATACTCCACTATCCCCCGGCTCTCAAGTTATAACTGCCATGATCAAGGTTATTGATTACACCTAAGCAGATGTGCTTCAGATGTTGCTCCCCCCAAAAGAGAGGTTTATAATAGGGGAGGCAGCCCGAGCAAAAATTCAAAAAATTGTCACGGGAAGAGCTGGCGCCCTTATCGCTACAGGATAAAGAAATGCCTGAGATTCAGGCAGGTCTTGGTATGATACTGCGATGCATTGTTTTTGCTTCGCTAAACTTTCAGGAGGAAATGATATGTCTACTCTTATAACCCCTCATACGGATGCCAGAATGGCAACCATTATTGAGAAAGTCCGTGGCGGAGAACGGTTGAATTTGGAAGATGGCGTTTATTTATATGAAAGCAACGACTTGCTGACCATTGGCCAGCTGGCCAATGAAGTCAATCTTCGCAAGAACGGAAACAAGGTTTATTTTATCGAAAATATGAGTCTGTATTTCACCAATGTCTGCGAATCACGCTGCGCATTCTGCAATTTCCGCAAAGACGACGGTGAAGAAGGCGCGTATACCCTTTCGGGTCCGGAAATGGTGCAATATGTCGAACAACACATTAATCCAGGGGTGCGGGAGTTCCATATTGTCGGCGGGCATAATGATAAGGTACCCTTTCAATATTATGTCGATTCTTTGCAAGCCCTGCATGACAGATTTCCCGAAGTTACCCTAAAAGCATACACGGCAGCGGAAATTGACTTTTTCACTCGAATCAGTGGACTGAGTATCCGGGAAGTGCTGGAAAAACTGCGTGCAGCCGGTCTCAAAACGTTAACTGGTGGCGGCGCGGAAATTCTGTCTGACCAATATCGTAAAAAAATGCGGGTGGATAAAGCTAACGTTGAGGAATATCTGGAGGTTCACCGGACCGCGCACAACCTTGGTATGAAGACCCATACGACCATGCTGTACGGCTCCATCGAGTCTCGTGAGGACCGCATTCGCCACATGATGCAAATTCGCGAACTGCAGGACGAAACAAACGGCTTTATGGTGTTCATTCCACTGTCCATGCAGCCTAAGAACAAGAACGCAGGCATTATGCGCCGCAACTCAGCTTATGAGGATCTCAAGACAATTGCTGTCAGCCGATTAATGCTGGACAATTTCGACCATATTAAGGCGTACTTCATTAATATCGGTGCACAATTAACACAGGTAGCGCTCAACTTCGGTGCATCCGATGTTCACGGGACGATCCTGAAGGAACGCATCAGTCATGCTGCAGGTGCACTGACTCCTGAAGGCTTGACCCGCGATGAGCTAATCTGGTTAGTAAAAGGTGCCGGGCGAATTCCTGTCGAACGCGATACTTTCTATAACGAAATCAAGGTCTACGAATAAGAAAGCCGGATTCTGCCGGCTATGCCTATCTGAAAGGAAGTAAGGTCTCATGCAAACACTGCTTGTTCTAGGAGGCGGCTACGGCGGCCTCGCCCTGATTCAAGAATTGATTAGCAACCATCTTCCCTCTGACGTAGAAATTGTTTTGATTGACCGAATGCCCTATCAGGGCATCAAGACGGAATACTATGCGCTTGCCGCAGGTACCGTCACTGATTACCATCTGCGCATCCAGTTCCCGGTTCATCCCCGTCTCACCGTTCGATACGGTGAGATTGCTTCCATTGACCTGGAGAGCCGGGTAGTATCCATGGAGGGCGGCGAGCCGATCTCCTATGATATCCTGGCCATCGCGCTGGGTTGCACGGATAATTACCACAACATCCCTGGAGCAGATCAATATACCTGCAGTATTCAGACGTTCGCGGGTACACGCGAGACTTACCGTCGTCTGAATGATGTCAAGCCTTACGGTAAAGTGAATATCGTCGGTGGTGGACTCAGCGGGGTGGAACTGGCAGCAGAGCTAAGGGAAAGTCGCCCTGACCTCAACATCTCCATTCTGGACCGGGGAGAACGTGTGCTATCCGCCTTCCCGTCGAAGCTCTCGCAATATGTTGAGGAATGGTTTAATGTACATCACGTGGAGACTGTATCCCGTGTCTGCGTATCCCACGTCGAGGATGGAGCTGTCTTTAATGGCGATCAAGCCATTGCCTCGGACGTAACCGTATGGACGGGCGGTATCCAGCCAGTCAAGGTCGTTCAAGACCTGGATGTGGCGAAGGATCGCGGCGGCCGGGTTATTCTCGATGAATACTACCGGGTGCCACAGTATCCGGAAGTGTTCGTGATCGGCGACTGTGCAAGTCTGCCGTTCGCCCCAAGCGCCCAGGCAGCTGGAGGACAAGGTGAGCAGGTAGGGCAGGTTCTGCAGGCACTTTGGCGGAATGAGACGCCAAAGCTGCATGAAATCCGCCTGAAAGGCACTTTAGGCTCCCTCGGCAAGAACGCCGGATTTGGACTTATGGGCCGGCGTTCTGTCATGGGCAGAGTCCCCCGCCTGCTTAAGAGCGGGGTGCTCTGGATGTCCAAACGTCATTTTGGCTAAGATTGGATGGGACTAGTCCGGATCAATATTGAACCATTCTTCCAATTCTTTGATCTTGGCATCTATCCCTGCTTCCAGTTCTTCTGCGGTTTCGGCTTCCACAATCTCGCCTTCTACCATGGCGAACGGAGCCAGGTAGCACTGTCCGCAATTGTTCAGACAACCATATTCAATGACGTCATATTCGGGGTTTTGTTCCAGCTTGATGCGCAAAGGATCGGTCCCGTGGCCGGCATTACTGGCACAAAATTCTATTATTGGTCTCATGATGATCTCCCTATTCTGTCCTAACCATTTTATTTTTTAATCTTTTGTACTATAATAACACTAAGAAAGGAGTGATTGAGAAATGAGTGAAACTACACAAAGCACGTCCATGTATGATGAAGTGCTGGAAGTGCTCGATAAGCTCCGTCCGTTCCTGCAACGCGATGGCGGTGACGTAGAACTGATTGATGTCGAAGACGGCATTGTTAAATTGAAGCTGATGGGTGCCTGCGGTAGCTGCCCAAGCTCCACAATTACTCTGAAAGCTGGGATTGAGCGTGCCCTCATTGAAGAAGTAGAAGGCATTGAAGAAGTTATTCAAGTATTCTAATCCCGTTCTATAGTTGTCCCGGAAGCCTGTCACAGGTATCCGGGGCTTCTTTTTTTGGCAACTAATATGCGCATTATCATACCAAAAACCCCCGCGGCCTTCAAGGCCGTGGGGGTTTGCTGTTAAATATGATCTTAGAATGCTGGAATGATGGAACCTTGGTACTTGTCTTCGATGAACTTCTTAGCTTCAGGAGAAGTCAGAGCCGCAGCCAGCTTCTTGATCGCATCGGAGTCCTTGTTGTCTGCACGGGATACCAGGATGTTAGCGTATGGGGAATCTCCACCTTCGATGAACAGAGCATCTTTGGTTGGCACCAGATTGGCTTCCAGTGCAAAGTTAGTGTTAATCAGCGCAAGATCTACTTCATCCAATTGGCGTGGCAGCATTGCTGCATCCAGTTCAATGATATTCAGGTTTTTCTTGTTCTCAGTGATGTCTGCTTTGGTAGAAGTAATGTTAGTGTCATCCTTCAACGTGATCAGACCATTCTTAGCCAAAAGAATCAATGCACGTCCACCGTTGGTTGGATCGTTCGGAATCGCTACTTTGGCACCATCTTTCAGCTCGTCGATGGATTTGATTTTCTTGGAGTAACCGCCAAATGGCTCAACGTGAACAGCAGCTACAGATACAAGATCCGTTCCGTTCTTCTGGTTCTGGTCGTCAAGGTAAGGCTGATGCTGGAAGAAGTTCGCATCCAGTTGCTTCTCAGCCAGCTGAACGTTTGGTTGTACATAGTCCGTGAATTCTTTAATTTCCAGCTTGATGCCTTGAGCTTCAAGCAATGGAGCGATAGCTTTCAAAATTTCAGCGTGCGGCACTGGAGATGCACCTACAACCAATGTAACAGGATCAGCTGCTGGTTCTGTAGTCGGCTCAGCGGAAGCATCCGAAGGAGCATTGGTCGCTGCGGAGTTCGTAGCATTATTGGCAGTGTTGTTGCTGCCGCAAGCAGCCAGCACCAGAATCAGTGTCAGGCTAAAAAAGGTCAGTAGTACTTTTTTCATTTGTAAATCCCCCTTAAAACAGTATGTTTTTTTGTGTAAATAAGGATATCTATAATTAATGGCCCTTATTTCCTTGTAAAATACCTCACTAGCCGATCGCCGGCCATTTGCAGCAACTGCACCAGAATAACCATCAGCGCTACAGAGATAATCATGACTTCCTTCTCATACCGATAGTATCCATAACGGATAGCCAAGTCACCCAGACCACCGCCGCCAACCATCCCCGACATTGCCGTGTAGGAGACCAGCGTCACAATCGTAATCGTTACCCCAGCCAACAAACCTGGACGAGCCTCTGGCAGCAGTACACGCGTGACAATCTGTCCGGTAGAAGCTCCCATGCCTTGTGCAGCCTCGATCACTCCGCGATCTACCTCACGCAGCGCCGTCTCCACCAGCCGGGCGAAGAACGGTGCAGCCCCAATGACGAGTGCGGGAATCGTGCCCAACACACCAATCGAGGTGCCTACAATCGATTTGCTAATCGGGATCAGCGCTACCATCAGAATGATGAACGGTACGGATCGCAGAATGTTCACAACGAACGATAGAATTGAATAGATCACTCTTAAAAAGGACTGGTTGGATCTGCCCCATAAATATAGCACAATTCCGAGCGGCAAACCAAGAATAATTGTGAATATTCCGGAAATTCCAAGCATTTTCAGAGTGGATACCGCAGCATCCATCATTTCCGACCAATTAATTTTGCTGAAATCCAAGCCACCCATTACGCAATCACCTCCACATCAAGGCCTTGAGCGGTCAGCTCTGCGATGGTCTGTGCAACCTTCCCGGCCTCTCCTTCAAAACGAACGATCAGTTGCCCGTAAGGCACATCCTTGATCGTAGAGATGGTGCCCGAAAGAATGGAAAAATCGACGCCTGTCTCTCGCGCAATCTGGGATAAGGCCGACCCGTACGTTTTTTCCCCGAGGAAAGTAATCTTGACTGCTTGCGCTGAGCCATCATGGGAGGCGTCGATAGCCGCCCGCAGCGGACCATCATGCTGTGCCTCACTGCGAATGAACTCGCGGGTGATCTCATGCTTGGGCTTCAGGAAGACCTCCGTCACTTCTCCCTGCTCGACGATGCCGCCGCCATGGATAACAGCCACCCGGTCACAAATGCTCTGGATTACATGCATTTCGTGCGTAATCAGCACAATCGTCAGATTGAACCGTTTATTGATGTCCAGAAGCAGACGGAGAATCGAGTCTGTTGTCTGTGGGTCAAGTGCCGAGGTCGCCTCATCACAGAGAAGCACGTCCGGGTCGCTGGCCAACGCACGGGCGATACCGACACGCTGTTTTTGACCGCCCGATAATTGAGCCGGGTACTTGTCCCGATGTTCCTCCAGCCCTACCAGAGCCAACAATTCCTTGACCTTATTGTCAATAAACTTCTTCGAAGCGCGTGTCAGCCGCAGCGGAAAAGCGATATTCTCGTAGATGGTCGCGGAGGACAGCAGATTGAAGTGCTGAAAAATCATCCCGATCTTGCGCCGCTTCTCCTGCAGCTGTCCTTCCGGCAATTGAGTCAGTTCCACGCCATCTACCCAGACCTCGCCTTCGGTCGGACGCTCCAGCAGATTAATACAACGGATCAGCGTGCTTTTTCCTGCCCCAGAGTGGCCGATGACTCCGAAGATTTCCCCTTTCTTGATCGACAGGTTTAGCCCCGAGAGTGCCGTGGCGGTTTTGCTGCCTTTACCATATACCTTGGTTAGACTCTTTAGCTCTATCAAGCTGCCGTCCTCCTTTAACGATAATATCAATGAATTGTACAAAAAAAGCCTCCGACGATCGTTTGCAGATCGCAAGAGGCCCTGTGCGCTTATAGACAATGCCGTCTCATCTGCCAACGTCCGCACTCACACGGCATTGTAGGAATTAGCACCATGGCACTTATGTACACGCGGTTCACGCATAAACATAAATCGGTTGCCGGGCTTCATCGGGCCTATCCCTCCGCCACTCTCGATAAGATATGTGATATAGTGTTGTAGTTTGTCATAAAATGTCCGGCCTAAGAAGGCATGATTTAGTATAATTTAGTTCTGCATTCTTTGTCAAAGGAAAATTTTCCGCAGAATTCCATTTTTACATCATCAGGATTTCCCAGTATTCTTAAGCCAGTGTTCCGTACTGTATTTATATACAGCCTCTAATGATTTGCAGACCATTTCCAGCCCCTGTTTTAAATCCTCCAGATGACTGTCGAGATCCTCAAGCTGTATTTTGTCGTGAAGACCCTGATGCCGCTGCCACAAATCATCCTGCATTTCAGCGTTCATATAATGGATTTCGGCATTGCGGCGCTTACGCAGGTTCTGCAGTGGGTCCCGGTAAGAGTTCTTAATGTTCTCCAGCTGGTCGGCCAGCACAGCATGCTCCTTGTGGGTAAGAAATTCCCGGAGTACCGTGAAATAGGAGAAGTGGGTTTTAACCCTGGATGTATTAAGATCATAAAGACTGTTCAATACCGTGCCAAGCTTGTCCAGCAAGGAGAAGACACGAATAAAGCCGTTTTTATAAAAATACACATATCGCGCATATTCGCCCTGCTCGGCCACCGACATATCATCCATATACCCGGCCTTTACGGATTTTCGATAAAAAGCAGCGGCAAACCAGCTCTGCTCCAGTTCATCCAATGAGACGATCAGGCCGCGAGTCCAGATTTCCAGCTTTCGGAATTCATGATCACGATCCTCATACCTGTTCATTTCCTTGCGCAGTAGCGATGCAAATTCCGCCATATGTTCCATCGCCTCAGCGAGCACACCACTGTTCACCCGGGGCGGTTCTCCCAGCAATATCCGCAGCATATGTTGTCCTCCTTACCTGCTTCGGATGCAGCAAATCCAATATGAGTGTTATTGTCCCACCCTGTAAGCCACTCTATCCATCCTCTTAGCCTCAGGGGACATTTGATCAAGTAATGATCAGCATAACATAAATGCCGCAAGGATCTGTAAGGATATGAGTGCCGAGTTAACGCCTGTTTCCCTTGCTAAGCTGCCATACCCGTACGCTCATATAACACAGTACACCGAATAGTCCGGCAATCAGCAAAATGTGAGCAAGAGCGGCAAAGATGTAGAGCTTATCATTCCCGAGCGTATACACAACCGCCGCCCCGCTGAACACCTGCATCAGGCATAGCAGAACCGCTGCAACCCCCAACATTCTAAGCTCTCTGTGGTCCTTCTGCTTCCAGAATGCCAAATGTCCCAGCAATGCCGTCAACATAAACAACAGCAAAGCCGCTATCCGGTGCGTGAACACAACCCCAACGCCCCCCGATAGCTCGGGAATCCACTCCCCATTACAGAGTGGCCAGCCAGAGCAGCCCCCTTGGGAGTCGGTATGGCTAACAAACGCCCCTATGTAGACAACGATGTAAGAATAAATTGTCGTGAACCAAGTCAAATTGCGAAAAGAAATACTCACCGGCTTGCCGGGCACAGAAAAAGCGTCTCCTTCTTCATGCCTTCTTTTGGACCCTAACGCCAACATCAGGGAACTGGCAAACGCAATCAGTGAAAATCCCATATGTAGCGCCATCACAGCTGCAGACTGGGATTTAAGCACTGCAAGCGCTCCCATTCCGCCTTGTACAATTACAAAGAGCAGCGTCATCCAGGCATACACTAACAGATCGCGCCGCTGACGCGCATAACGCCAGAAGGCAAACATGGAGGCAAGCGAGAGCATACCCGCCAATCCGCTAAATAAGCGGTGGGTATATTCGATCAAGGACCCTACAGTATAGGCAGGAATCAGCTTACCATGACACAATGGCCATTCATTTCCGCACTCCAGGCCCGAACCTGTTTTGGTTACTACCGCCCCGCCCAGCAGCGCCAGGAACATTACCAGACAGGTTATGTAACTAAGCCACTTCAACTGATTTGTCGTCAAATGTGATCACCCGCATTATAAAATAAATAAGTAAATGAATGACTTTTGCTGGAAAAGTATGAAGTAATGCGTTTCCATTATAACCGATAAAATGGTATTTGCGGCATTTGATTCTGCATTTTAAGAAGAAATGGCCTCCCCGTTGTCTGATATCTAAAAAAAACACCGCTTTGCTCATAAAACGGGCGAAAGCGGTGTTTCCATTATCCATCCATTACTTGTGAATGCTTTGATAAACCTCAAGGGCTGTATTGAGGAAATTCTCGATTTCCTCACGGGATTTACGCAGCTTGCTCACAAAGCGAACCAACTCGCGTCCATCGGTATAAGCCACAAAACTCGGAATGCCGAGAATGTTCTGCTCCTGGCTTACATCGCCAACAGCGTCGACATCCACTTCCACGAGCGTCAGGCGGCCGTTATAATTCTGCTCCACCTCAGGCATAAAGGGATCAATGAACTTGCAGTCGACACACCAGTCGGCTTTGAATACGGCTATCGTCAGCCGGGGCGATTGAATCGCTACCTGAAACTCAGCGGGAGAACTAATCTTATCCATCCAGGGGTCATTCCCTTCCAATAAAAAATATGTTGCCTATACCTTTTAAGTGAAGCAAAATGCGACACGGAAGTCAAATCAATCATTGCATTATTCTCTTGCCCGCACACGAGCCGGCTGTAATCTCATCAACGGGTTCAGAAGTTTCTGAAGGGCGCGAGGGTATCCGGAAATTTCCTGCTTGCTGATCACACCTAGCACGATGAGCAGTACAAGATAGATAATTACAACCGCTGCGCCCACCACGAGGCAAGTCAGCAAGAATGCCAGACGAGCAGGCATAACATGTGTCAGCAGAATACCGGCTTCATTCAAGCCATAGCCGATGCCCACGGAGACTAGAACCGCAAATACAAAACCTCCCCAGCGCTTGCCCATAATCTCGAAAGGTACGATCTTTCGCAGCAGACGCAGGTTCAAGTATGTAATCACGATAAAACAGAGTGCTGTTGCAATAACAATTCCGTAGATCCCCATGAACCGGCTAAGCACCAAACTGAAGATAAGCTTCGTGGCGATCCCGCCGAGCACGTAGAACATAGAGATTCGGGATTTGCCCATCCCCAGCAATATCGAGTTCGAGGTTGTCATTGTTATTTGGAAAATCGTACCGAATGTAAGGAGCGCAATAATTCCAGTTCCTGTAATATTGGTGAACAGAAGCCCATTGATAGAATAGGCGGCAGCAACTAATGACATAACAATCGGTGTTCCTGTTAAAATGGAAATCCGCAGCGCGAGTGTAATCTGCCGCTTCAGGTGAACATCATCCCGCCGCGCATAAGCCGCTGAGATCACCGGGATCAGCGATGTGCTTAGCGCAATGGCAAGCACGGGTGGGATTCCCGCGATGCTCTGCGCTTTTTGCCCCAGAATCCCCAGCATTTGCGTGGCGCTGGCCTCACCAATTTGGCCGCTGAGAAGCGGAACAATCAGGGTCGTATCAATGAAATACACTGCTTGGATGGTCATGGATGATAGCACGATTGGAATGGACAGACTAAAAATATCCTTATATATCCCAAACATCGGAAGCTTGGCACTAGGCGCTGTATTTAAATTCTCCAGACGATCCTTCTTCCGGGTCTTCATGATGAAATAGAGCATGACCCCAAACGCAGCAATACTTCCCAGCACGCTCCCGAAAGAAGCACCTGCTGCCATGATCGGATTTCCATAGCCTTGTTTGAGCAAAATATAAGCCAGCAGAATCGCTGTGAACACTCTGGCAATCTGCTCCACGATCTGTGAAATACCGCCAGCCATCATATTATTACGTCCCTGCAGATAACCACGCATCATCGCGATGGCCGGGAACAAGAGGAGTGCAGGCGCAATGGCCTGAATGGCCCTTGTACTCTGTGGAACCTTGGCGTGGTTCGCGAACCACGGCGCGGCAAAGTACAGCGCCACGCTCATAATAACCCCCATCACCGCAGCAAAAATAAGCGCCGCCCGATAGACCTGCCGCGCTTCATCCGGTCGGTTCAGCGCATACCGTTCCGACACCATTTTACTAAGTGTACTTGGGATACCGGCAGTTGCCAGCGTCAGCAGCATTAAATACACGTTGTTCGCTTGTACAAATGCTGCGTTCCCGATATCGTCAAACAGATGCTCCAGCGGAACCCGCTGAAAAATACCAAGCACGCGCGCCACGAGTGCTGCTGCAGCCAATATTAGCGTGCCTTTGACAAAAGACTCTTTCTTAGACAAACTGCTTCGCCTTCTTCACTGTTAAATTAATGCAGGCCGATCCAGATGAAAAAGAGGATGACCATCGCTAATTGCAGCACAATCTTGACTACCGTACTGCTGAACAAACCAATTAATGCTCCTACACTTACTTTGGTGGCTTTGCCCGCTGAGGAGCCGACGATCAGTTCACCAATAAACGCGCCCAGAAACGGGCCAATAATCAAACCGAACGCCGGAATGACGAACGGCCCGAATATCAAACCGATGGTGCTGCCGATGACCGAAGCACGTGAGCCGCCGAATTTTTTGACACCCCAAGCTCCAACTACATAATCAGCGATAAAAAGCACCACCACGATCAGTGTCTGGGTAATCCAGAACCAGGCGCCAAAGGACTGGAAGGAAAAGAACCATCCGTATACAAAAAAGGCAAGATAAATCGCAAGTGCACCCGGAAGAATCGGAACTACTGCACCGGCCAACCCGACAGCAAATAAAGCGATAATCAGAATCCAACCCAGGATTGTCAATTCCTTCTCCTCCAATGTCGTTCACTTTACAATATAAATCGTTGAATGACCTCAGCAATGCCATCTTCGTTATTGTTAGCTACAATAGCGTCCGCTTCCTGAAGAACCGTCTCCTGGGCATTGCCCATCGCGACCCCAAGACCTGCCTGCTGAATTACTGCAAGATCGTTCAGACTGTCTCCGGCGGCCACGACTTGGGACATATCGATGCCGAGCAGCTGGCAGACTTCCTTAATTCCGGTTGCTTTGTTAATACCCAGCGGGTTAATCTCCAGGTTATGCGGCGAAGAATTCGTGATTTCCAGCCCGCCTAAGTCTTGCAGCTCCAGCAGCAGCTTGTGCCGGATGTCATCATCCTCAGTGCTGTACCCGAACTTCAACCATTCACGGCCCTCTGTATTTCCATCCCAGTTCTCCCGGTTGTGTACTTGCTCCAGAGAGTAAGCCCAGAACCAGATCCCATAACGCTCTGCCATGTCATACAACTGACTCACAAGTTTAGGATCCATTAAGGAACGGCGATACAGCTCATGTGGCGCACGCCACACTTCGCTGCCGTTCACCGTTACCATTGGCGTCTCCAGACCAAGCTGCTTGGCATAAGGCCAGGCACCGTTAAAAGAACGACCTGTGGATAGGCAGACATGAACGCCCGCCTTCACCGCTTTTTGAATCCATTCCACTGTCTTTGGGGTAATGATTTGTTCATCATTCAACAGGGTTCCATCCATATCCAAGGCAAGCAGGCGGTATTTGGCAGTCATTGCCACCCCTCCATTCTTTGTTGTGCCCATCTGCGGGCGATTTTATGGTTGTTGTGTATTTACTGTTGCATCTGTAGATTCGGCATTGTCTTGTCCATTGGTTGCAGATTGCAAGCTCTTCTTAGGCACACCGTTCAGTCCATATTCCCAATCGTAGGCATCAAAGATTTTCCGGGCTACTGGTGCGGCACTGCTGCCACCCAATCCGCCCTCTGGAATAATTACTGCAACAGCCAGCTTTGGATGTTCACGCGGGGCAAAGGCAATAAATACCCCGTTATCGATTGTATTTTTAACACCTTTACTATAGGCATCCTGCTGCGAAGTACCTGTCTTACGGGCAAAATCATACGGGAATTTATCAAAGCTGCTGACTTTACTGCTCATTCCCTTGATAACTTCTCTCCAATAAGCCGGATCGAAATCCACCTTATCCAGTTCTTCACGGCCGAAAGTCTTCACTACCTTGCCGGAGGAATCGGTGATTTTACTGACCAATTGAGGTTTAACCCGTACACCTTGATTCGCGATCGTCGATGCATACTGAGCCAGTTGCAGAGTAGTATAACTACCTTGCTGACCAAATGAAGCATAGACTAATGCGGATTGAGCACTCCCTGCTTCAGCCTCTTTAAAATAGTTCAATTTCCCATTATATTCGTTGGGCAGGTCAACACCCGTAGATACACCAAGTCCG
This sequence comes from Paenibacillus sp. NPDC058177, assembly GCF_042883835.1. Taxonomy (NCBI): domain Bacteria; kingdom Bacillati; phylum Bacillota; class Bacilli; order Caryophanales; family Paenibacillaceae; genus Paenibacillus; species Paenibacillus sp. NPDC058177. The sequence goes on from NZ_JBHVVB010000006.1 coordinate 308,961, forward strand.
AATTCCTTCATATATCTATCCCAGACTTCTACCCCCTTAGATCCGTATTGCTCATAAAGCTTCTTACCTACCTTATCGATCATAAAGACGTTGGAGGAGTTCGCAATGGCATCAGCCGGAGATCTAAAGAATCCATAGGCATGGCTCCCGGCATTCCTAACCGTGGTTTCATGACCAGCTTTACCAAATTTAGTGCTCCCTGTATCTGAATAAGTGGTATGTGTAGTAATGAAACCTTCCTTGAGACCAATAAGCACTGTCAGTGGCTTAATCGTGGATCCCAAGAAGACGGTCGAGTCAAAATTATTTCCTGATCTGCCTGAAGAAAACGGAGTAATGGTACCGTTTTGATAATTGCCCATAATCTTTTCCCACACAGCGGGGACTATTTTGTCTTGTGTCCACACATTGGTATCGTAATCTGGCATGCTTGCCATAGCCACAACATTACCAGTATCCACTTCAATCGCCACGGCGTAGCCGGTAACCGCAGACGGATGCAGTTTCCCTTGAACTGGATTCTTGTGTAGCCAGTTGAGCTGGTCGGTAATGGCCTGTTCAGTTTTCATCTGGATATCCTTGTTGATCGTCGTCCAAATGTCATTTCCCTTCACAGGCGGAACTACCTCCTCAATTCTCTCAGCCATATTCTGCGGGTTGACTGATATCTCCTGATAACCGTTCTGACCGCGAAGTTCCCGCTGGTATTGCAGCTCCAGCCCATCAAAACCAACAAATTCATCGTCCTTGTAGGTCAGACCGGCAGTGGGATTGTTCTTCATCTGATTCAAAATATTCTGATAAATCGGCAAACTGTTGGAGGACTTAAAAGGCTTGATATATCCAATGGTCTGCACGGCGACTGTGTCCTTGTCATAATGGCGGTTGCTCTCCTCCACCACGGTAAGTCCAGGGTACTCATCCTTGTGTTCCATGAAGTAAGCTACTTCTTCTTCAGTGAGACCTGACTTAATCCGTCGGGCCATGTACCCTGAATACTTCTTGAAGTACAAGTCCATGGAATCCAGCACATCTTCCTTCGTCATAGCTTTGACATCTTTGGCACCGAACTTTGCAAAGTCCGCGACAAGGCGGTTAGCCAGATCATCGGACTTGGCCTGAGCTGCAGGTGAAAGTGTCGTCTTCCCAGTCTCTTTGTCGGTTACCTTTGCCGTAAATTCTTTGGTCAGTGTAATGTATAGCGATTGCACCGGTGTAGAATAGGCCAGCTTCTCGCCCCCTGCGGCATAAATCACACCGCGCATGGCTGCAAGCGGCACACTCTTCGTTGCCCGGTTAGTCTCCACCTCGGTCAAGGTCGGGCCTTCTACAAACTGCAGAACCGCAAGACGAATAATAATGACACAAAAAATAATAAACGTGCTGAAGAAAAACACGTTGATCCGTAGGCCAAGGGAACTTTTGCTAGTAGTCTCGTCCTGTGACGAGGCCTGCTTACGGAAAAAGCTCACAGTTTTTCCTCTCCTTCTTCTCTAAGATGATTATTCTGCCGCGCCACCCTCAGGAGTCGTGGTGACAACTGGTTGAAGATTCTTCTTCGGCACCCCATTCAGCCCGTATTCCCAATCATAGGCGTCAAATATTTTGCGGGCTACCGGAGCAGCACTATTGGAGCCGAATCCTCCTTCAGGAATCACCACCGCTACGGCAAGCTTGGGCTTGTCACGTGGTGCAAAGGCGATAAAGACACCATTATCACGCAGCTCCTTTTTGGCTAGTTCCTGGGAAGTTCCCGTTTTGCGGGCAAAATCATAGGGGAAGCCATCGAAGGCACTGACTTTACTGTTCATACCCTTCTTAATCTCCTGCCAAAACGACTTATCAAATTTCGTCACCTCATTCAGCACTTCTCGACTGAATTTGGTAACCGTTTTGCCCTCTGCATCCGTTATTTTGCTGACCAGTTGCGGTTTAATCCGCTGCCCTTCATTGGCTAACGTAGTGGCATATTGAGCCAATTGCAGTGTCGTATAACTCCCCTGTTGGCCAAAAGACGCGTACACCAATGCGGCTTGAAAGCTACCCGCTGCTTCGATGTTGGTATAGTTAATCTTGCCACGATGTTCGCCAGGCAGACCGCTTTCTGTAGATACACCAAGTCCGAACTCCTTCATATACCTATCCCAGACATCAATGCCTTTGCTTTTATATTTCTCATACAGCTTCTTGCCAACCATATCGATCATGAACACATTAGACGATTTCTCAATCGCGGTTGCGGGTCCCATCTTCCCATACACGTGGCCTGAGGAGTTCCTCACTGTGGTCTCATGACCTTCTTTACCGAACGAAGTGCTGCCTGTGTCGATGTACCTGGTCGAAGGAGAGATAAAACCTTCTTTAAGGCCAATCAGCACCGTCAGCGGTTTGACCGTCGAACCCATCAATAGCACCGACTGAAGTCCATGTCCGGATAACCCCGATGAAATCGGGTTAATCGTGCCATTCTGGTAATTGTACATCATCTTCTCCCAGGCAGCCGTAGACAGAGTACCTGTTGTCCACACATTCGTATCATAGTCGGGCATACTCGCCATGGCGACGATATTGCCAGTGTCTACCTCCATAGCTACAGCATAGCCGGTCAATGCGGCGGGATGGACCTGTCCCTGTACAGGGTTGGTATGAAGCCAATTGATCTGCTCCATGATAGCCTGCTCAGTCTTAAGCTGAATGTTTTTGTTAATCGTTGTCCAGATGTCGTTACCTTTAACCGGTGGAACAACCTGTTCCACCTTCTCTGCCATATTCTGTGGATTGACCGATATCTCTAGATAACCATTTTTCCCGCGCAGTTCTTTCTGATATTGCAGCTCCAGACCGTCGAAGCCAACGATCTCATCATCTTTGTAGACGAGGCCCGGATCTGTCTCCCTCTTCATGGCCTGAGCAATATCTTGATAGAAAGCCCGGTCATGCGAATAACTAAACGGCTTGATATAACCAACAGTCTGCACGGCTACTGTATCCTTGTCGTAGTGACGTACAGTTTCTTCAACAATTTCTAGTCCCGGGTAGTCATCCTTGTGTTCCATAAAATAGGCAACTTCCTTATTCGTCAGCCCGGTCTTTACCCGGCGGGGAACATAACCAAGTGATTTGCGAAAATTCAAATCGAGCGCTTTAAGAACATCCTCTTGTGTCTGCTCCTTAACGGCGGGATCACCATATTTCTTGAAATCCGCCACAAGGCGAGCAACCAAATCATCCGACTTAGCCTGGGCCTCCGGTGTCAAAACCGATTTGCCCAAGACCTTCGTCTTAGCTGTGTACTCCTTAGTTAACGTGATGTACATAGAATATACCGACGTGGAATAAGCGAGACTCTCGCCCCCTGCTGCAAAGATGTTCCCGCGCAAAGCAGCAAGCGGCACATTCTTCGTATTACGATCTGACTCTACTTCGGTCAATGTGGGGCCTTCGACAAACTGCACAATGGCAAGTCGAACGATGATTACGCAGAAAATAATAAACGTGCCAAAAAAGAACAGATTGATCCGCAGACCCGTGAATCCTCTGTTCGGCGTATCATCCGAACCGGGTCTCTGTCTACGAAACTGACTCACAGCCCTCTCTCCTAACAATAGATAAAATATGGCACATAAATGTAAGCCAATCCTATTAATTCTTATGATGAGTAGTCTAGTTAGTCCAGTTTATTGTACCACATCTGTTTACGCTGCGCCTTTACGTCACAGCACGCTCTCCCTGATATGCGTGTCATAGAAATCCTTAGTGTTGAACCAGTTCCCGCTACTCGCCCAAGTAGGGTCGAGGGGGATCCAGGCTTGCTTGTCACTCACGTATACCTCATTCCAGGCGTGCGGACCGTATCCGCCCTGTCCATCATATCCCTGACCAGTCACAACTCGCACCTGAAGGCCCTGTGAACGGGCCATTACGGCATAAAGGCGTGCATAGTCAATGCATACACCAAGTCGTGTATTGAACGTGTCTTGTGGGGTCTGCTCATGCCAGACCCGGTTCTTCTCGTAATTCTCAGCCTTGGCATAATCATAAGCAACCCGGGAACCGACCCAGTCATACAGCAGCCGTGCTTTTTCCTCTTCCCCTGCTGTCTTTCCGACAATATCAGCAGCCGCCCCAGTGATATCGCCGGAAATATCGTGATCGATAATCTCGTATTTACGACGAAGAATATCATTCATCTCTGCCGCGACTGCCTGAGTCAGAATCGGTAGCTTTTTATGAACCGTATCACCAGCGAAAGGCTCAATGACTGCGGCTGCACTCTGGCTATAGACTGGAGAAGATTCCACATAACGACTGAAGCTGCTGTCCGGACTCAGGGCAACGCCGATGAAAAGTACGGCTACCAATATAAGCCCCCGTGCCATCCCGATCAATAATCCAACGCCTGCTCCGCCCAGACGGCTTAGCGCGGTCACCTTCTTGTCCCCTCTACGACGACCGCTGCTCTGAAACGGAAGCAGAAGAATAACAACTCCGAGTAGCATACGTATCAAGCTGTAACAGAGTAACAACACTAATAGAAACCTTACAACCGGAGATCCCGCCAAAACGGAAATAGCTGTATAGTACAGCTGCTGCCACCTTGTCAGCTCGTTGTCCATGTACTTCACCCCGGAAGCCCATGCTTCGACAAGCGGAGAGAAATAAGCCGCAGCCGGTATAGCAAGAAGAAGCGCGACAAGCGTCGATATCCCCGCACCCAAAAGACCAAACAACCTGCCTGTCGAACGTGAAAACCCTCTACCCCAGCCCTGCAAGAGGGAGAAGGCAACAATAAGAAGTAGGATGATGGAGATTATGTTGGCATCAGCCACGCTTTTTATCCATCCGTTGAGCATGTCCGCTCCCCCTTTCTTTAGCTATGGAGTGTCTTGATAAATACCCGTCTATCTTTACTTTCCAGCTGTATTCTGTTTACGTGCGGCATCAATAAAAGTTTTGGTTGTATCATTAATACTCCATTTTCCCAGTCCAACACCGCGGAAGGTAACTTCCACCTTGTCCTCCCCGGCTTTCCCTTTGACTTCAAGATTCGGAGTAGTGATTGTAAATGTGCCATCCCCACCGGAGGTATACTTGGCGTCCTTAGCCTCCTTAAGCATAACGTCCTGCGCTTCGCTTTTTAAGGTGCTTAATGTGCTGTCGGCCACTTTGTTCACAGCGTTCCCGATCTGATCCATTGTAACCCCGCTGTAGATAAACAAACCGGCGATGATAACAATGACAATCGCCCATTTCAGAACCGTCTTGACCAGATTGACCACAGCGAACAGCAGCACAAGCGCAATAACGATGACTAGCCAATTCTCTCTAATAAACTGTGACCACACCTCTGTATTCATCAACTTCACAACACCCCTATTCCGTATATAATAAATTATTATACCTGAACGAATCTCAGATTTCATATCCGCAGCATCGAGGCAAAAGGATGCTAATAATTCCAAACGATCGGTTCTACTGATGTTAATTTCCAAATTCACTAGATGGTTGACACTCTATGGAACCTTTGAAACATAAAGCGACTACAGGAGCATGAATGACTGTATGAGCGAATATGAAATTCTACTAACCCTTGTTTTTATCGAATTGTACCTGAACGTACCACAATCGTATATCAATCACAAAAAAGGCCAACCAGAACATTCTGGCTGACCTAATAATACAAAATATCTCATGAAAATAGAACTTGATTCCTCACAGTTTTCTAGTAAGAACTTATTGGCACAAGAAAAGTAGTCCTCTTTTCTCTACTAATACTTCTAACCCTACACAGGTTTCTATAACTTTTAAGGTATCTCTCTTAAACACACTCAGTAGTAAACGGTATAGTATCCTGATGAAGCACCGGCAAAATTAGCATCTACACGATAAAAATGATAACCGTATAAACCAGAAAATTTCACGCTTCTAGTTTGGCTGTAGTCCACAAATGTTTGTTCAACTAGCACTGGAAACTGCCCGGCTTTCGAATAAGCTTCTGCTGAAAACCCCGGTATATACCCCGATGGATAAGCATAAAGAGTAACTGAACCGTTTGTATAAATGTCTGTAGAAACTTGACCGAAAGAATATGATAGAGCACCAGCGGCAACTATCGAATTTTTAGCTAACTGTGAATTATCGTTAGCTTCAGTGTATTCATTTTTTCTAACAATAAAGTAGTCATTTTCACTAAAGATGTTACCCGAAGGTCTATTTTTTAAAAGCTCTTTTGAAGCTACTGTGAAAGAGTCAGTGTTTACTTTCCACTGGCCATTTTCCAAGATAATATCATATGGAAAGAGTGGATAAGAAGTTCCATTATCCTCAATAAGAATATAAGCAATGTACTTTAATTCAGACACTTTCTCAAGCTTTATAACGTTGTAAGTAATTTGCGATGGTTTCAAATTTTCAGCAGCATATTGATTTTCTGGACTATTGGAATCAGCTATCAAATTTAAATATTCATTTTTGTTTGCTTCATTCAGACTAGAATAGAAGTTTTGTATTGTCTGTTGTATTTTCTCCTCTTTAGATAATTCTGATGCTGATGCAAAGGAAGGAACAAGAATAGAGCAAATTAGAGAGGTTGTCAGCAATAGTAGAAGCATACGTTTCTTCAAAATAGTTCAGCCACCTTTTCATTATTATTTTGAGCATAATCTTAATTAGTTACTGAAAATCTTGATAATCTTTGAACGCACTTCTTAAATGAAGTAAATACTCGAAGGAAAATTTAAATTGTCTAATACCATTTTCATATCCGAACATGCCCTGATATCATGCACCAGCCATGAAAAGACCAACCAAAACATTCGGGCTGACCTAATAATAAGAAAACATATAAGATTTTGATTTTAAATAAGAGTTACCGCTTAAGATTTACTGTAGAGTTAAAGAATGCTCTTAAAATAAAGTGCTTCCTCGCTATGTGAGGTAGGTATTATAGATACCGATTTTATATGGAAAGGCTGGCATGATAAGCTGGTTAGCATCGCGAAGTCCTTGCGCTTAGCGGCTTTCGCGAGTACTCATGCCCGCAGAGGCTCCATGTCAAATCCCTCTATTACTCTATCAAACGCACCTCAACTCCACCCAGTATAACAAAGAGACAATAAAGTGCTCGTCCTAAACTCCTTCGTGGTTACGCCAGCAAAGCTATAAGTCAATACTAATTAGAGAGGCCAAATTCAATAACATAGGATATTCTTATATTCTTTTTGAAAATTTGTGTTGGAGCAAAGTGAGTCATAAGCTCGGAAAAGTTCACAGAGAGGGCAGTGTTAAATTAAAATTCAACACTGCCCTGATTAGTCATACGAGTAAAGTTTCAAAATCTTCATGAGAGCCTATATACATGTAGAACTGTAATATCCATGAAATCACCATGGGTTTTCTCTTTAGTCAGCACACGTCTAGGTCACTCATCACAACTATAGTGGCATAGGCAAATCATTCTCTTGCTCACAGCCACAACTTTCAAAAGAGCATTTAATACGCTACAAGAAAAGTCGTTTCTTTTACCACAATTACTCCTGCATCCTACTCTAGATTCTAATTAAAAGTATTACTCAAAACACTTAGTAGTAGACGCTATAGTATCCTGACGGAGGGTTAATAGAATTTATCTCCACAGTATAAGCATGATAACCATACAATCCAGAAAATGTAACACTCTTACGTTGACTGTAGTCTACGAACTCTTGGCGAACAAGCGATGGAAATTGTCCATTTTTAGAATAAGCTAACGCTGTAAAGCCATCCAAATACCCTGAAGGATAAGCATAAAGAGTAACTGAACCGTTTGTATAAATGTCTGTAGATAATTTCCCGAAAGAATAAGATAAAGTCCCAGCAGCAACTATCGAATTTTTAGCTAACTGTGCATTATCGTTAGCTTCAGTGTATTCATTTTTTCTAACAATAAAGTAGTCATTTTCACTAAAGATGTTACCCGAAGGTCTATTTTTTAAAAGCTCTTTTGAAGCTACTGTGAAAGAGTCAGTGTTTACTTTCCACTGGCCATTTTCCAAGATAATATCATATGGAAAGAGTGGATAAGAAGTTCCATTATCCTCAACAAGAATATCAGCGATGTACTTTAATTCAGACACTTTCTCAAGCTTTATTACGTTGTAAGTAATTTGCGATGGCTTCAAATTTTCAGCAGCATATTGATTTTCTGGACTATTGGAATCAGCTATTAAATTTAAATATTCATTTTTGTTTGCTTCATTCAGACTAGAATAGAAGTTTTGTATTGTCTGTTGTATTTTCTCCTCTTTAGATAATTCTGATGCTGATGCAAAGGAAGGAACAAGAATAGAGCAAATTAGAGAGGTTGTCAACATTAGTAGAAGCATACGTTTCTTCAAAATAGTTCAGCCACCTTTTCAATATTTTTTTGAGCTAATTATATTAATGAGAATCTCTTTAAGAGACTCTAAACACACTCCTCAAATAAACAAATACCTCCCTTCGTTTCCATGATATAACATTATCATACATTATTTTTTATAATACTACAAATTAATGATATTCAATATGACTTCTATAATCATCTAAAGAATAAAAACCAACTGCATGACAGGGAACTAAATAAGATCAAATACACTAATGAAAAGAAAAGTACTTTACTCATTAATAAACGGTATAAGCCCTGCCTGGCCCACGTAAAGTACAAGTAGCTGCTTTTTCGTTCTGCAGATGAACTATTTGAATACGCCTGCCCTGCAATCCCTATGTTGCGACAGGCCCGGAGGTGTTACATGTGAAAACTGCGCTATGGCTCTACTTGTTCCTTTTTCTGGCCTTCTTCGATTTGCACGCCCAATATCCCGTGCTGACGCCGTTTGCCATATCACTTGGCGCCGGCCCCGCCTTTATCGGCTGGATGATGGGCATGTATTCGCTGACCCACCTCCCCGGCAATCTGCTGGCCGGAGTGCTTGTGGATCGTAACGGAAGCCGCCGGTATATCGTCTTCAGCCTGGTCACTGCCGGTGTGCTCCTGCTACTGCAGGCGCATGCGCAGTTCCCCTGGCATCTGCTGCTGCTGCGCGCAGCAAGCGGCTTCGCACTGGCCTTCCTGTCCCCGGCCTGTATGACACTATTGGCCTCGCTCTCTTCGGATTCGGCCACTCAAGGCAAGTACATGTCCGGTCATGGCATCGTGCATACACTCGCCTCTGTGATCTCTCCTGCAGCCGGTGCGTTTATCGTCGCCAAAGCCGGATTCTCCGGCACGTTCAGTAGCTTAGGCTGGCTGCTGATTCTGACTGGCTTCATGGCCTTCTTCAGCGTCCCCAAGCATGTGCAGACCCGTGCAGCTGATCCTTTGGTTCATACGGAAGCCGATCTGGAAGCTACTCAACTGGCAAAATCGGCTCCTTCTCAGACCAACACCAATTTCGCCAAGCCCTCCAGACGCTATTATCTGCTGCCATTTTTCGTCTCTTGTTCCCAGGGGGTACTGTTCTTTGAGCTTCCTCTTTCACAAAATGGAGGTCGGGACATTCTCTCCACAGGCCTGCTGCTCTCGCTTCTGAGTTTGGGGGCTCTCGTGACACTCAGCATGTTTTTCCTGCATCGGCTGACACCTTCCGGTAGAATAGCCGCAGCGCTGCTCGGCATGGCGATCTGCTTCTTCGGGCTTGCTGCTTTCGGCAACATCCCACCTGGCCTCCTCCTGTTCCTGATGGGCGCTGCCAAGGGTGTGCTGTTTCCCGCAATGGCCTCACTGTTCATTAGCCTTGGTGGCCCGGGGCGGCTAGGCAGAACGTTCTCCATGCAATCTATCGCCATGTCCCTCGGCGCATTCGCAGGTCCCGTCGCTGCCGGTCAGCTGCGGGGTATTGTCTCCCCTTACTTTATTGCCTTCCTGCTGCTGATGACTGCACTGCTTCTGCTTCCGCCAAAGAGCACAAAGCTCGAACCTAGCTACAAAGCAGGCCTGAACGGACGCGCAGCCTAAAGCCTAACTGGCTGGTTCTCAATACGTTTTTTTGGGGTATCCCCGGTTTTCTGGACTTCCACCGTCATTATTCTGGTGTTGGACATTCTTTTGGTAATCATGCGCCGCGCTTGAGTATTCTAAATATTCCATAGGAAGCGTTTTTGTCGTATCCTCAATCACCCGGCATATCACCCGGGTGATTGTTTGCTTTTGCGACATTTCCCGGGGAATGATTACATATCCGCGTTAGCGCCTGTTAAAAATGACGAAGCTTAGGTAAAATATATGCGTGTGTGTCATGATTATCGCTCCGGAGGTGACGAACTGAATATGTCCATCACAATCATTGTCGAAGGCAAAAACGACCGCAGCAGATTACGGCGGATCTTGATGCCTGAAGTTGATATTCTCTGTACCTTTGGCACCCTGAACACCCTCAAGCTGGAGAATCTGCGCCAACAGGTTGGGGATAGTGAAGTCTATCTGTACATGGACAACGACAGTTCCGGCAAAAAAATCCGCGGTGTGCTTCGCGATGCTTTTCCTGACGCTGGTCACATCTACACAAGGCGGGGATATGCCGGGGTAGAAGGTACGCCGGACGAGTATAACATCACTCAGCTGGAAAAAGCAGGTCTGGAGGAATTTATCATCTATCCAGAACCCCTGCCCTATTAAGAATAGAATTCAAACCAAAAACGCCTTCTTTGTTCTCCCTTCCCATGAGAAGGTGAGCAGCAAAAAAGGCGTTTTGGTTAATCAGTGATTATTCAGTTACTCACGGGCCAAATCCTTCACAGCAGCGGCCAAAAATTCAGGGGTAACATTCTCGCTGTCCCCAGCATCGTACAGCGCCCGAAGACGGTTCTCCCGGTCCACCAGCCCGATCAGATTCGCATGGGCAAAGTTGTCCTTGTTATCTCCCGCAATTAGCACCTTGAAGGACTCTGCAGCAATCTTACGGATCTTCTCCTGGTCACCCCGCAGGAAATACCAGCCGTCATAATTAGCATGGAACCGGTCGGCAAAATCCTTAATGGCTTCCCGCGTATCTCTCTTCGGATCGAAGGAAATCGACAAGAACGACACATCCTTGCCAAAGCTACCATCCTTGACCAGTAAATTCTGAGTCTGAGAGAGCATAAATGTCGTTATAGGACACACATCAGGACAATCCGTGAAAAAGAAGTACACCAACCGGGCCTTCCCTTGTGTATCCGCAAGCGTCACAGTATCTCCATTTACATTCTCAAGGGAGAAGTCCTGCACTTCCCCGATGACCGGCAATTCTTTGCTCCCCAGCGCCAGGGAATTGAAGGCCAGATAAGCAGCCATAATTAATGCAAGCAGAAGAAGTAGCCAGGTCCATTTATAACGTTTCAAGGTTTGCAAGGACATTCTCCCCTCCATTACAAGTGAGTTGTATTCAGCACTAGCACGATCAAGCTGACCGTCAAATAATTGATGGAAAAGAGGAAATTCTGTTTGGCCCAGACTTCATCGTCTTTGGCCTTGAAGCCCTTCAGTGTCAAATACAACCACATCAGGGACAACAGACTGGATATAATCAGGTAGAAAATACCCGCATATCCGTAAGCATACATCAGAACCGGAATCGGCAGCAGCAGAGCCACATAAGGAATCATCTGGAACTTAGTGCGACGAACGCCTTTTACCACAGGTAGCAACGGAAAGCCCGCAGCACGGTACTCTTCCTTGCGGCGGATACCGAGCGCCCAGAAATGGGGGGGCTGCCACAGGAACAGCATGGCGAATAACAGAACAGCGGCAAGGTCTACTTGGCCTGTAACCGCTACATAGCCGATCACTGGTGGGGTAGCTCCGGAAATGGCACCAACCGAAGTACTCCAAGTGGATGTTCGCTTGAGCCACAGGGTATATATGACAACATAGACGAATACCCCGAGTATCCCGAACAAACCGGCAAGCATCCCGCAGAACGCAAATAGTACAACAAGACCGGCAATTCCTAGAACAATCCCATACACTAGAACCGTTCGCGGCTTCAGTCTGCCTGTAGGCAATCCGCGATCACGGGTCCGTTCCATTTTCATATCCAGGTCCCGGTCAAAATAGTTATTAAATACACAGGCCGAGGCCATTACAAGCATTGTACCTAGCAAAGTTAAAATCAAGCTTCCGTATTGGACATGCCATCCAGAAGCTAACCAAAAACCAGCAAAGGCTGCAATCAGGTTCGATCTGATAATACCTGGCTTCGTCACAGTAATGAAATCACGCCAGCTCGCACCTTTTGGCGGAAGCTTGGCAGACACTGCTGCGGAATCCGAAGAAGCCTGATATCTCCATTGATTATCCACGCGTTTTGATCCTCCTTCTAAAACAAACTTCTAACGTTCCCGACAGAGAAATATACTCTCCGCTGTTAACTTTATCATAACAAACCCCTGAAGAAATTGACAATCATTTGGCCTGATGTTCATGAATTCGACAATTACGTGACGATAATAATTTGATTACAATTTAATAACTGGACATGATTGTGGGTAGTAATGAATAGGAACTTTCAAACAAAGGAGAACTGTATTATGGATTCTGCTACACATGTTGTCATGGGCCTGGGGCTGGCGGGGCTGTCCTTCGTTGATCCGGCCGTTGCTTCCGACCCTGTGCTTGCCGGAGCTGTTATGGTATCTGTCGTTATTGCGTCACAGGCCCCCGATGCCGATACTGTATTGCGATTGAAGAGCAATGCGATGTATATACGCAATCACCGAGGCATCACCCATTCCCTGCCTTTTCTCTTACTGTGGCCCGCGCTAATTACTATAGTAATCGGACCCTTGTTTGGAGTTAGCGATCCGCACAGACTGGGTCACATTGCGCTTTGGAGTTTCATCGGTGTATTCGTACATGTTTTTTCTGATCTATTCAATACTTATGGTACCCAGGCCGCGAGGCCGTTCACCGAGAAATGGATTGCCTGGAACATCATTCACATCTTTGATCCCTTTATCTTCGGCAGCCATACGGCAGCTCTCGTGCTCTGGGTGAGCGGCCTCGTCCCTCCCGCCCCTTTGTTCATTACGCTCTATATTTGTATCGTGATTTATTACCTTTGGCGGACCCTTGTCCATTTCCGGCTTTCACGCAGGATCAAGGTCAAGGATGTCACACATGACCCTGGGGACCGCTATTACATAATCCCCACAATCTCGCCCAAACGCTGGAACATCGTCAAAGCCAAACCTGACGGCAGTTATGATATTGGCCAGTTGCTAGGTGGTCGGCTTCACTGGTTCAAACATGCCGTAAGCTCCGAACACCCTGCCGTAGCGCAATCCAAATCCCATCCGGATATCCAGTCCTTCCTGTACTTCACCTCTTATGCAGTCGCAGAGGTAGAAGAATTGCCCTCCGGTTATATTGTACGCTGGGGGGATGTGCGTTATTTACACCGCAAGCAATTCCCTTTCGTGGCAGTTCTCGTCATGGATAACGACTATCATCCGTTGAATACGTACGTAGGCTGGCTCAGCAGCGAGAAGCTGAACGAACGTTTTGCCAGTGGCCCCGGGTCCATGAAAGTGTAGATTCCCAAGGAGCCGGGCTTTTCCCCTTGACTCCCTTACCGGGTATAAGGCACAATCACCATAAAGCGTTTACAAGATAACGCTCTTCACTATTCATTCCGTTAATTCTACTCGTTGATGTCACAATCGTATGAACACAAAAATCCCGGAATCACGTTAATGATCCGGGATCACTTTCTCTATTGCCTAAAGGAGGCTGTCAATTATGGGAAAAGGACTCTCCCTGTGGTTCGCATGCTCGTCCATTCTGCTCCTGACCGCCGCCTCCATCGCGATCAGCTACAGTATTTGGACAGCACTGGCGCTTGGCTTGGCCTGCATTCTGAACATCGGCTGGGGTTTTATTGTCAAAGCCCGGCGCAGACGTCGGCAGGAAGGCACAACACAAGCTTAACGTTTGTGTATGCCTTCCTGCAGCTCTGTCCTTATCGTACCGGCAGGAAACCCATACGTTCCTTCACGCCAGCCAGCGTCTGTGCAGCTACCACGCGGGCGCGCTCAGCACTTTCTGCCAGAATATCGCTCAAGGCACCTGAATTTCTGATTTCGTGATAGCGCTGCTGCAGTGGCTCAAGCGTCGCCACGACCACCTCAGCAAGCTCTTTCTTGAAGCCACCGTACATTTGTCCTTCAAAACGGTCAGCAATCTGCCCCAGCGACATCCCTGAACATTCCGCATAGATACTCATCAGATTACTAACTTCCGGTTTGTTCTGTGGATCAAAGATCACTTCGCGCCCCGAGTCCGTAGTTGCCCGGCTAATCTTCTTACGGATGACATCCGGCGGATCCAAAAGCGAAATAAAGCTGCCCGCATTAGGATTGCTCTTACTCATTTTTTTGGTTCCATCGTCAAGAGACATAATCCGTGCGCCCACTTGCGGGATATACGGTTCGGGAATCGTGAAGAACTCCCCAAAACGGCTGTTAAAGCGCCCTGCCAAGTCGCGGGTCAGTTCCAAATGCTGTTTCTGGTCTTCCCCCACCGGTACTAGGTCTGCATTGTAGACCAGGATATCGGCTGCCATCAGCGACGGATAAACGAATAAGCCTGCACCTACAGAATCCTTACCGGAGGATTTATCCTTGAACTGAGTCATCCGCTCCAGCTCTCCCATTGCAGTCAGGGTTGTCATGATCCAGCCAAGCTCAGCATGCTGCGGAACATGAGACTGGAGATACACATTGGAACGTGCCGGATCAATTCCGGCTGCAATAAACAGCGCAGCTACCGACTCCGATTGCTCGCGAAGTGCCGCAGGCTCTTGAGCTACTGTAATAGCGTGCAAATCCACCACCATGAAATAACATTCATGTTCTTCCTGCAGCTTCACGAAATTCTTCATTGCTCCAATATAGTTCCCAAGTGTCAATGTACCGCTGGGCTGAATACCCGATAATACTTTTTTAGCCATGCTAATCCCTCCATGTAGTGTATTTCCGAATGAGATGCAATGTGTAATGAACGCAAAAAAGGCCCACTCCGCAAGGGACGTGAGACCGTGGTGCCACCCTTATTCGCCGCATCTGTCCTTTGTCAAAGGACAACAGCAGCCTTAAGCTTCCGTTAACGGGGAAGAACCGGCCGGACTACTGGGGAGACGTTATGCTCCTGTTCAAACTCGGCGCTCGGAGGTCCATTCACCAGAAGAATTCCACCGGTTCGCATCATCCACCGGCTTTCTGAAGGTTCATCATCTGACTACTTGTCCCCGTCATCACATTGCCATTATTATTGAATGAGTTCATCATGAACGATGCGGAGAGGTTTGTCAATTCCCTTAACCCAGGGCCGCATAAATCTGTTATGATAAGGTTATCCGCGTTCTATTCCGATTACAGCTACAATAAAGGAGCATATCTCATGAAACAGGTGACCAAAGGGCAGTGGGGCGGTTATGATACTTATATTTTGCACAGCCGCGAACTGGAAGTCACGCTTTTGCCGCGACTTGGAAATAACGTGATAGCCTTGAAAGACCTCAAGGAAGAACGGCAAATTCTGCGACGGCCTGAAGAAAGCGACCTAGATTTTTTTATGCAAAAGCCATATCATTTTGGCATTCCGCTCTTGATCCCACCAGGACGCATTCGCAAAGGACAATTTCAATTTGACGGGGCAAGTTACCAGTTTGACCAAAACACCGCGGGTGACAATCACATCCATGGCCTGCACAGAACACAGGCTTGGTGTGTTAGTGACATTGAAGAAGACGAGGATGGCTGCGCCGTAACGACGGAGTTCAACACTGTGGACGATCCACACTGGATGGAGCAGCTGCCTGTGCCACTCAAATTCGAAATGACATTTCGGCTACAGGATGCCAGACTGAAACAGATTCTTAAAGTAACTAACCTTGGTGAACAGCGTATCCCGTTCGGACTTGGCTATCACACTTGGTTTATGATTGATGGAGAACCTGAACGCTGGAATCTCAAGCTGCCTGTAGAGGGCATCTATGAGCTGAATGAGGAATTGCTGCCAAGCGGCAATCTGCTTCCTCTCGGAGATCTTCAGGACCTTAACGAGGGAAAGAACATTCAGGGAACCAACTTTGACACAGCTCTGCGAATCGGCAAAAATCAGCCTGTAGAGGCTCTATTACTACGCGATGATGGCTACGGACTACGGTATACAGCCGACGAGAATCTCTTCCGTCACTGGGTGCTTTATACAAAAGGACCGGCTGATCAATTCCTCTGCATCGAACCCTATACATGGCTTCCCGATGCGCCGAATGTATCGCCAGATCCGGAGTTTACCGGCCTGTTGACATTGGAACCGGGACACAGCATTGAGCTGTCAACCACACTCGAAATGATTCATCCCAATCGCTAAACACCATTATCCGCCCAAGCGGTCATCCCCTGCATACTAGGAGATGATCGCTTTTTTGACCTTCTGCGGCGGATTAGAGTCATCATATCTTTTAAAATCAATCATGACACACTAAAAATTACCATCCTTAAAACCTTTCGAAAAGGTGCATGAATTCATCTCCTAGCGCTCATACTATCTTCACAACGGGCGAAGGAGGTGACAAACATGGGTCAAGCAGGTCAAAGCCAAGGTCGTGGTAGTCGTTCCAATAACCTGGTCGTTCCTCAAGCAAACGCTGCTTTGCAACAACTGAAATATGAAGCAGCTCAAGAGCTTGGTGTAACCATTCCTCAAGACGGTTATTACGGAAACTACACTTCCCGCGAAACCGGTTCTTTGGGAGGATACATCACCAAACGTCTCGTACAACTGGCAGAGCAACAATTGTCCGGTCGTTCGAACTAGTCACACCCTTATCTTAAACGCCTTACTTGGTTAGGCATCACAGCCTATCCTGCAAAGCTTCCCAGCCCTCTTGCGCTTCTTTTAAACAGAAGCGTGAGGGGGCTTTTAATATTTTGACAATACATTCCTTACGTCCATCAACCCAGGAATTGATCATGTGCGTCGGATTGCGAATTGCGGGGATAACGGATCATCAGATTCGCCATATTGTAATTAGACTCCAACGTGGCATCCACGATAACCATGCCCTGCCGAACAGCAAATTCATAGCTAATCTCACCGTGGGTCCACCGCCGTTTATATTTAAGGCTTTCCAGCGCCATCAACCGGAAGGAAGCCTGCTGCTCGGGGGTCAATCCTTCCGTTTCAGCAGCAAAAGCACCTTTTCTTCCGGATAGAGGAAGATGGCGAATACCAAACTTTCCAATGACATTGTTGCGTATTTGCACAAATACCGTGCCGGAAGACAAACCTGACAGTTCTTCTTGCAATTCCTTGAACACCAGATCGATCTGTCGCGCCAGCGATAATTGCTCCGTCTTCATCATAAATTTCCTCCTCAGTTATCTTCCTAGCACGCCTTATATAAGGCTTAGGACTCAATTATAGGTTAATTACAGCAATCCATACAACATTATTCAACATAATTGGTCAATAATAACTATAAATGCGTATTTTTCATATTAAAAACTAATATCGCCCCCATAAAACTGATCATTTTCGACAATATATAAGCAAAAAAAGACCCTCAATTGAGGGTCTTTTCGCATTAATACCTTATTGTGGTTAACTAACTAAGCATCTCGTGTGCTAAGTTGTCTTTATATCGCCATAAATCTTAGGCCAGATGCTCTGTCATTTGCAGGAACTCTTCAATATCAGCAATAATCAGATCCGTGGCTCCCTGCCAGAAATCCGGCTGAGTCAGATCAACACCCAGATGTTTCGACACCAAATCCTCCAAGGTCATCACACCTGTATCCCGCAGCAAATCATCATACTTATTTGCGAATGAAGAACCATCTTGAAGTGCAAGCCGGTACAGACCTGTACTGAACATATAGCCCACTGTGTACGGGAAGTTATAGAACGGCACATCTGTGATATAGAAATGCAGCTTGGATGCCCAGAAATGAGGATGGTAGCTGGAGAGAACCCCGTTGAAGGCTTCCTTCTGTGCTTCTTCCATCAAAGCAGACAGTTCTTCTGCACTGACAACACCTTGCTTGCGTTTTTCGTAGAAGCGGGTTTCGAACAGGAAGCGGGCATGGATGTTCATAAAGAACGCCACGCTTCTTTGAATCTTGGACTCCAGCAGTGCCAGCTTCTCTTCAGGATTAGTCGCGGCCTTCACTTGCGCATCAGAAATAATCGCTTCAGCGAAAGTCGAAGCTGTCTCCGCCACGTTCATCGCATAATTCTGATTGAACACCGGCTGATCCTTCAGCAGGTAAGAATGATAAGCATGTCCCAGTTCGTGTGCCAGTGTCGACACATTAGAAGCCGTACCGCTGTAAGTCATAAAAATACGGGATTCCTTGCTCTCAGGGAATGTGACACAGAATCCGCCAGGGCGTTTTGCTGCACGATCTTCGACTTCAATCCAATTTTTGTCGAAAGCTTCTTCCGCGAAATCCGCCATTTTCGGACTGAAATTGCGGAATTGTGCAACAATGTCTTGTGCTGCCTGATCATAGGAGATTTTGCCGTTAGCATTGCCGACAGGCGCTTCGACATCCACCCAGGATAGCGACTCCAATCCAAGCAGTTTCGCTTTGCGCTCCAGGTAAGAAACCAAAGCCGGCTTGTTACGGTTAATGACATCCCACATCACATCCAGTGTCTCACGGGTCATACGGTTGATTCCAAGCGGCTCTTTCAAGATGTCATCCCAGCCGCGGCCGTTATAGAGGTTCAGGCGGAAGCCCGCTAGGTGGTTAAGTGTATCCGCACAGTAATCTTCAACACCGCCCCACGCTTCTTCCCACTTGGTGAACATTGCGGAGCGGACGGCCGGATCTGCATCATCCAGTTTGTTGAAAGCCTGGCCTGCAGATAGTACACGGTTGCCTTCTTGATCTTCAAAAGGAATCTTGATGGAGGAAACGATGGTCTCATAATGCTCACTCCAGCCATGGTATCCGTCTACTGCCAAGGAGAGGGCCAAGCTTTCCAGTTCAGGGCTCATTTTCTCACGGGCCAGACTGCGGCTCTCGCTAAGCACGAACGATAATGGAGCAATCTCTGGCCGGGCTATCCACTCCCCCCATACTTCATCAGAGGTTTGGCGCAGCACATTATCAAATTGCGAGCTAATGCCTTCGAAGCGGGCACGCAGTCCAGATACCTTGGAGGACAGACGCACCGCGCCTTTATCTTGCTGATTCTGAGCGCCAAGGCAGCCTGTGAACTCAGCAGCCTGTACCAGACGACTAGTACAACTCTGCAGCAGCTCAATCACACTGTCCAAAGCCTCTGTTCCTTTGACATCAGCCGGGGAGACAGAAGCTTGCACTTGCTGCTGCAAAGTCTCAATATCCCCCTCCAGTTTATGGAGGAAGCTTTCGAACTCGGGAGAAGCTGAGCCTCCGTTAAAAATGGAGTCCAATTCCCAGGTTAACGATAACGGTTGTTTCATGTGTATTCACCATTCCTTTTCTCACATTTGCTTTTCTTTGTAATTGGCCAAGAGCCGTGGTAAAGTGGATTACAATATTGGAACTATCCATAAGCCTGCGCTGCATGGCAACCACTTAAGGAGGATTCATAATGAAGCCGCTGCAAATTTCGCCAGAAACGGCCATTGCCCTGTCCAAACAGCTTGGTGTTCCCTTGGAACACTTGATGCATATGCCCCAACATATTTTGCTGCAAAAGATAGCTGAGCTATCCAAGAAGAACACAACACAGGCCGAAGACCGGCCGGAATTGCCTTCATCCGGGAAGGATGGACAATGATCCCTTTCAGCCACACCTGGCCTTATGACATTATACTGGGCGATATGTACGTGCAATACTGCCCGTTCTGTACCCATGAGAATGTGCTGCTGCCCCTAAAACCGAAAGAACTGCCTCTTATCCGTGATGGCAAGAAGCGACTTCTGGTCTTTCCCTGCTGCAGCACCAGCCTCACGGTCATCGACAACGATGCCGACTATCTGCTGTTCGACCGCGCCGTAAGATGACTTTGGCGTAAAAAGAGGAGAAGCAACGGGCCGTTTAGGACGTCCCAGCCGATGGCAAAGCGCAGAGAGGAGCTCCTCTCTGCGCTTTTTCTATGTCTCCAGCCAGAGGAGGAACATAGCTCACGTACCGTTAGCTTCCTACCGAGTCGGAAGGAAGTCCATCCTCACTAATCTCTTCACCACGCATCTGCTCACGCAAAATCGTCCATTGCTCACGTGCGGCCCGGATCATCGCTGCATCCATAATCCGCTGATCATTCACCAGGCGGGAGAACCATTTGACCGCATCCGAGAAATTACCCGTGCGCCGGTTAAGCTCTCCAATGAGGAACATTAGCCGGGCATCATTCCCGCCGATACCATCGCCCTCATACACCTTGATATAAGCGTCTAGAGAGTACTGCAAAAAGCGCATCTCCTGTGCCGTGTCCCCCTGATATCGGTACAACCAAGCGATGTGATGCAGCAGGCTCGCTATAATGCGATCCTTGTCATTGATGCTCTGGGCACACAATAGCGCGAGCTTATATGTCTCCAGTGCTTCTCCCCAGCTACGCTTCTCACCGAAGTCACGCGTTTTCCAGCGTTTTCCGACCTGATCATTAAAGGCTTTACGCTGCCAATCAGCAAGCTTGTCCGCAGAATTCTCTGTAGAGGCAAATCCGCATTGCGGGCAGACTCTCACAACATAATAATCCGGATTCTCATTCTTGTAATAAGAACAAAAATCCGCATCGCGGCGTTCTGCTTTTTTGAGGCTGGGCCGTACCCGGGAGGTTAAAAACTCGTGTTCACAGTTACAGCACTGAACCTTGATGGAATACAAAGGTATTAATTCTGTCAAATGCCCTCATTCCTTTCGCCATAGAACCTTATCTTATTCTTGGGGCATGTTCACAAAGTGATGCGCAGGGCCAGCCAGGCGATTTAATACAAAAGAACGCAGTGGCTCCTCCACTTCTCTCTCCTCCAGTGCTTCTTTCATGCACTGCAGCCATTCCTCTGCACGCTCCGGGGTAATCGGAACATGCATATGCCGCGCTCTCATCATGGGATGTCCATGAAGCTCAGAGAAGAGCGCAGGGCCGCCAAAGAATTGGCTCAGGAATTGATACTGCTTCTCCAGGACAGGCGCAATGTCCTCGGGGAACAATGGACCAAGCTGTGGGTGGGCTTGAACTTTGCTATAGAAGACCTCTACCAGGCGGTGAAGACCTTCAGCGCCCCCCAGGTTAACATATATACTGTCATTTGGATTCATTGAAAGGTACCAGCTTTCTTCCATAATAATGTAACGGCCTATTCATTATACCAAAAAAACAGCCTACAATGATATCTGTCCCGAGGACTTCAAATCTTGCACGCTGCGCATAGACAAAAAAGACGCTAAACGATTGTTTAGCGTCATTATTACATATTCAATAGGTCCGAAAGTCCTCATCACCAGGCGGGACGAGGGAAGCACGGATCACATATACAAAAGCACAAACCAGCACTCCGGCAACTATGCTCATCACCATCACTCCATCCCTAATTATCTGATGTACAGCGGTGTTGTATTTATTAATTTTATAATATCACAAATTCAACCGAAAAGCACAGACATTTGTAACCGCTTTCCTTGTTTTTTTGTGTCTTTTGTCCTTCTTTTTTGTGCTGTTTGTCCCTGTTTTTGCATATCTTCTTAGCAATAGACCTGGAGGCATAAATCATGATCATGAAAAGAATAGGTGGTCCTTTGCTGGCTTTCGGGCTGGCGGGCTGCATGGTACTGATGCTGCTACATCCCGGATCATCCCTTACCGCTGCACTGCGCGGGCTCTCCATCTGGTGGGATGTTCTATTCCCGTCGCTGTTCCCTTTCTTCGTCATCTCCGAGATGATGCTGGGCTTTGGTGTAGTCCATCTCTTTGGTACTCTGCTTGATCCACTGATGCGCCCGCTGTTTCGTATACCAGGCAGCGGCGGTTTCGTAGCCGCTATGGGATATGTCTCAGGATACCCCGTTGGCGCCAAATTAACCGCCAAGCTACGTGAGCAGAACTTGATTACTCGGGTAGAAGGAGAACGGCTGGTGGCTTTCACCACCTCTTCCGATCCTATTTTCCTGCTTGGCGCGGTTTCTGTCGGATTTTTTCACGACGTGTCTTTGGGCCTAATCCTGGCCATTTCTCATTATGGCGGCGGGCTGCTAGTCGGGCTGTTGATGTCTCTTCATGGCCGGAGGGCAGCAGCCACCCCCGATCTTTCCGTCACTGTGCCTGTGCAGCCCCACACGGGACAAGGTATTGGCAGGATTCGTGCTGCGCTGTCAGCGATGGCAGAAGCCCGGCGCAGGGATGGCCGAAGCCTTGGCGAAATCATGAAGGATGCCATTCAGTCCTCTTTAAAACTTATTATTGTCGTCGGTGGCCTAGTTGTATTCTTCAGCGTGCTGATGGAGTTATTATCGCGCGCCGGCATCATGTCGTCACTCTTCACTCTTGTAGGGGCCCTGCTGTCCCTGATCGGCTTTTCACCGGAGCTAGCGCAAGCCCTGGTAGGCGGATTCTTCGAAGTCACCCTCGGCGTCCGTTCCGCCGGGGAAGCAGCCTCTGCCGTGCCGCTTCACTTCAAAATCGCAGCGGCGGCCTTCATTCTCTCCTGGGGCGGCCTGTCTGTCCACGCCCAGGTCGCAAGCATTCTGAACGGCACGGGGCTGCGCTACCTGCCGTTCATGATCGCACGCCTGGTGCATGGCGTGCTCGCGGCCAGCCTCGCCTTGCTGCTATGGCAACCCGTCGCTGGCGGCCGGCTGGCGGCGGCCTGGAGCCACTGGCCTCCTGCAGCCACACTTTCAAATGCCGGCTCTAGCCTCGGCGCGAGCCTTGTATTTCTCGGCCTACTCCTTAGCGTAGCCCTCTTGCTGGCTCTGGTGCTGTCCCTGCTGCGACTGCACCGCAAGAGCTGATCGCTGAGGCTCTGCGATCAGCTTTGCTCTTTTACACCCTCAAATATTGTGTTCCGCATCAAGATTGATTATGATCGGTGTATGACTGAATTAAACAAAGGAGCCTGTACATCTTGAGATATTATGTTCTGGACCGCGGTGATGATCTGTCCATCAATCTTGCGGAGCAATTTCACAAGCTGGCGGCGGAGCGAAACCTGGAGCTGGATGCCGAGTCCCCGGAGATTGTCATCTCAATTGGTGGCGATGGCACGATGCTTCATGCTTTTCACACCTTTATCGACCGCATTCCGAATCTGGCGTTTGTAGGCGTGCATACAGGCCACCTCGGCTTCTATGCTGACTGGAAGGCGCAGGAGTTGCCTACCCTGATCGACTATATGTGCGGAACGGAAGATGGAAATCCGAAGAAGCCGAGAATTGTGCAGTACCCTCTGTTGGAACTGGAAATTCACAAGAAATCCGGGTCCACCTCCCATATTGCGCTGAATGAATTCACCCTTAAAGGAGTGGATGGTACCGTAGTCATCCAGATTGACATTAATGACGTGTCGTTTGAGATGTTCCGGGGGGACGGAATTTGTATCTCCACACCTTCCGGCAGTACCGCATATAATAAAAGCCTTGGCGGTGCTATGGTTCACCCTACCATTGAGGCTCTGCAGATTTCGGAAATTGCTTCCATCAACAACCGTGTGTTCCGCACGATGGGTTCACCACTACTGCTGCCGAAGCATCATCACACCGATATCTTTTCACGCAAAGAGCAGCGTCTGCTATTAACAGTGGACCATGTCAATATACCGGTCGATGATCTGATTTCCGTGCGCTGTCAGGTATCCTCCAAAAAAATCAGCTTTGCCCGCTACCGCCCGTTCCCGTTCTGGAACCGTGTTCGCGAAGCTTTTCTCGTTTAGGTCAAACACCGGGACGGCCCAGTTTTGACCCGCATAATTGTACTAAACACAAGGGCCGGGGATCATTGCATCTCCGGCTTTTTCATGCTGACAAAACTACCGAATACAGCTAACATGATTCGATAGACTAGAGAGAATTCAAATGGTATAATGAGCCTATTTTACAAAGTGTTCCATATTAAAGGAGAGAATCTGTTGAAAAAACTATTAACCGTTATGGTCGCGAGTCTACTAGCCCTCGTTATGGCCATTCCCGCTTTTGCGGCCGAGAAACCGATTGAAGTCTACATTAATGGCAGCAAGGTCCCTTTTACCTCAGGGGCTCCATATCTGCAGAATAACACCATACTGGTACCTTTCCGCGTTGTTTTCGAAAAACTGGGACTTAAGGTACTCTGGGATGCGAAGACCGGAACCGTCACCGGTACAGGAAAAAGCTTATCCGTCAGCCTTAAAATTGGCAGCAAGGTAGCCATGGTTAACGGAACCGCTACTAAACTCCCCATTGCACCTGTAGCCAAGGCAGGAACCACATACATACCCTTGCGTTTCATAGCTGAAGCGACAGGCGGAACAGCTGTATGGAATCCGTCCTCTCGTACGGTCAACATTCAAGCCTCAACTACTGACTCCGCTGCTGAAGGCATAGCGATTACAGAAGTAATCAAGCTGGCTAACAAGTACCACAATGAAAAAAATGCCGAGAAATACTTCTCCCTGGTTGATCCGGACTCCATTAGCGATGATTCGATCGCAGACCTCAAGGAACAATTTAAGAGATTCGATCAGAGCAATACTATCGACAAAGTCGAAATCATTGATTTGAAAGCCGATGAGGCAACGGTCTATACAACAGAAACCAACCGCCGGTTAGGCGGGAGTTACTTCCCTGATCAGAAGTACGAATACTTATATACCCTTGTTCGACTAGGTGGAAAATGGAAAATCTCCGAGGTGGAAAGTCAGGATAGTGCTGTTCTCTTAACCCGTGAGCAAGGCCTGAAGCCCGCGAATGTGCTTCAAGACGATTCCACTGCCATTTTGAATAATATTACGAAATACTTCCAGTACATGAATGAGAAAAATGCCAATAAGGTTGTAACAACAATGACGTCAAACGGAGCAGAAAATGACGAGTTCCTTATAGGGGATTTCGAAGAGTTTTTTGATTCCTATGATCTTACTTATACCCCGATCGTCTCTAATATCTTCTACTATAATGCCGGGGAAGCCGCTGTCTATGTAGAGAGTAAGGTAAAAGAAGCAGGCGAGAGAGCCAGCTTCCAAACTGGGGCGATCTACGTTCTGTCCAAATCGGCAAATGGAGCCTGGACCATCGACACCAGCTATGTGGTTTCCAACAAGCAACTTTAAAATTTATATAAAGGGCGTGTGCATTTTATGAAATCCGGAAAAGTTATGACCGCTCTCCTTAGCGGCTGTCTGGCCCTGACGCTTGTACTGGCACCGGTTGCTTCAGCGGCCGATTCTGTCAAGGCGGCCTCGAATGAAGATCTTATCAACGAAGTTATGCAATATTTGGAGAATTACAATCTTTCAGGTGTAGACAAGGATACCTTGATTCGCGGTGCCATCGATGGCATGGTCAACACGCTGGGCGATCCGTACAGTCAGTATTTCGATGCCGATGAGGCAGCGGATTTCTCCCATCAGGTTGATCTTGAATTTGTAGGCATCGGGGTCAAACTGCAATATACAACTACTGAGCTATACATTGAAGAAGTAATCGCAGGATCACCTGCTGAGAAAGCCGGTCTTAAACGTGGCGATGTCATTCTCAAAGTGGATGGCGTACCCGTTGAAGAAACTGAAGGCGATGAGCTGAGCGGAGCGCCAGGGACCAAAGTAACCCTGCTCATTCAGCGTGACGGGGTTTCTAAATCCATTCGCGTGACGCGGGGAGAGATTACTTCGACTGCCGTTACCGGACAGATCATCGGTCCCAAAATCGCTTATGTCAGCCTGAGCGGCTTTACCCAAACCGCAGACGAGGAATTTGCCCAAGTATTGAAAAAAATGCGTACGGCAGGCATGAAATCGATGGTGCTGGATCTTCGTGATAACGTGGGCGGTTATATGGATTCGGCCTACAATATTGCTTCCATGTTCATGGACAAGGGCATCATGATGTACACCTCAGACCAGACTGGTAAGCTGACTCCGGTAACCATTACGAATGGTAGTAAAATAGGGGTACCAGTTGTCATTCTAACAAACGCTTATACGGCCAGCGCTTCTGAAGCCTTAACCGGGGCGCTACGGGATAACAAAATCGCTACCGTTGTAGGTACACGTTCCTTCGGGAAGGCGCGAATCCAGAGCCTACTGCCCATGTCCAATGGTGATATGCTTAAGCTCACTACACAGAAGTATTTGACGCCTACCAAGGAAGATTTTAACCATATCGGACTTACTCCGACGATTGAGGTGCAGGGTAAAACGGCACAGCTGATCACCGCACTTAAAATTGCAGGATTGTCCACGATTGAAGCCTCCGGAGATAATCATATCCTGGATATCAATGGAGTGCCTTTGGCCGGCAACGTCGGCTTGATCAAGCAAGGGAACACTATTTATGCTTCTGCACGCGTGCTCTCCGCTCTCGTGGAGGGTGAACTCGCATGGGACGCAAAAAATAAAAAAGTTGTCGTAACCAACGTTGCGGGTGTTGCTTCCGGATTCACCATTGCCTCCAAGGCGGCCCTCTCCAAAGATGGTGAGACCTATATTGATCTGAACGCCTTCAAGCAGAAATTCCCTGCACTGGCGTGGAGTTATAATGCTGCTCAGAACAAATTGAAATTATCTGTAAAATAAACGTTATCTAAACTAAAGGGACTGTTCTCCTGTAGAATCACTACAGTGGAACAGTCCCTTTTGATTACATAAATGATATTAGAAGGTGCATAGCCTTGCCAACCCCTGCTTAACCCTGCGGGTCCTGAGAAGCTTGGGAGCCTAGAGGATTTTGTTGGTTTTGTTGGTTTTGTTGGTTTTGTTGGTTTTGTTGGTTTTGTTGGTTTTGCTGGTTTTGTTGGTTTTGCTGGTTTTGAGGCTTTGGAGCGTTCTGGGGGTTCGGCGTGTTCTGTTGGCCGCTTGGCGGCTGGCCTTCCCGCTTTCCTTGGGAGTTACGATCACGATCTCGCTCGCGGCCCGGTTTCTTCCCTTGTCCCTCTTTAGCACGATGATTCTTACTTTGATGCTCCCGAACAGGCTTATCCTTCACCTGATTGTCTCTTCCCGATGCTTCTTTAGCAGCATTGGAATTCGATCTTCCGGAATGCTCACGGCCTGTATTCTCCTGGGCTGACGCTTGGCGCACAGCCTGCTCTTGTGTCATCTCTTCTGATGGCTCATTCTCCGCAATCTGAATCTGCGGATCTTTGATCAGAATATCCTTGTACATGCCTTCTTTTGGCTGTTCTTTCGATTTTTGCAGCACAAAATAGGCGCAGCCAAAATTGCAATATTCATTAATATAATCCACCATGCCTGAAATTGCTGTATCCCGGTTCACCTTTGGATGGTTGTCCCGGTAAAAGCCCTTCAGACGCAATTGGCTGTAACCCCAGTCGCCGACGATGTAATCGTATCGTTCCAGCACTTCGCTGTATCTCCCGCGAAAAGCCTCCGGATTCCATCCGTCTTTGTGGTCCAGCATCAGCTCGTAGCCTTTTCCGCCTATAACGATCAAGCTTTTTGTCGCCTGCCTTTCATTAGAAGAGGGGAGCGTTGATCGGCCGTCATTGCGGGAATTTTGGACTTACGGTCGCTGTTGTGGTCCAATTTCTTCATTTGTAACCGCTATGCGGTTGAAATTGGACCACAGCGTCTGCTTCCGAAGCTAGCTTTCCTCCAGAAAGCTTTTAGACGAGCGCTACGCTCCTCCAGTTCCAAAATTCCCTCCATGACTCCATCAACGCTAGCGTGGGAGCACAGGGGGACTAGCTAAGTACGCTAACGCTCCTTAGCTGCCTTGCGCTCGCTCCGCTGGCCGTTGGCCTCGCCTCGCTATGCTTAGTTTATTGGAGAGCTTCAAATCGCTGTCGCTCTTTCAGCTCTCCATCATTTTTCGTGACCGCGTCACGGGAAACATAAAAGATTCAAAACTTCTTCGTGACTACGTCACGGGAAACATAAGAGATTTAAAACTTCTTCGTGACTTCGTCACGGATACCTAACAGCTTAGAGCCTTCGCGACTTCGTCACGGTTAGCCCAAAGTCACCGCACGCTCCTCACGGGCATTAGCGGCGGATTTGACCTGCTCATGCGCATGGTAGGAGCTGCGCACTAACGGGCCAGATTCAACGTGGCTGAAGCCACGCTTCATGCCCTCTTCCTTCAACCGGGCGAATTCCTCAGGCGGATAGTATTTCTCCACATTCAGATGCTTCGGTGAAGGCTGCAGGTACTGACCAAGTGTGAGAATATCACAATCCACGGCACGAAGGTCGTCCATCGCCTGCAAAATCTCGTCCCACTCCTCCCCCACACCCAACATGATGCTGGATTTGGTAGGAATCTCAGGCTGCATCTCCTTGGCACGCTTAAGCAGCTCCAGGGAGCGGCGATACTTGGCTTTGGCCCGGACACGGTCAGACATCCGCTCTACAGTCTCAATATTGTGATTTAGAATATCAGGCTTGCTGTTCATCACAATCTCCAGGCTATCCCGGTCACCCAGGAAGTCGGGGATTAACACTTCCACACTACATAGAGGAAGACGCTTACGAATCGCCGCAACAGTCTCGGCAAAAATCCGGGCACCGCCATCCTTCAGATCATCTCTGGCTACACTTGTCACAACACAGTGGCGAAGACCCATGCTTTCTGCGGCTTCAGCCACACGCTCAGGCTCTTGCAAATCCAGCTCTGTTGGCATACCGGTATTAACTGCGCAAAAGCGGCAGGCCCGCGTACAGATATCACCCAAAATCATAAACGTTGCTGTCCGGTTGGCCCAGCATTCATAAATGTTTGGACAACGAGCCTCCTCACATACCGTATGCAAAGTTTTAGAACGCATCATGCTTTTAATATCCTGGTAGTTATCACCGGTAGTTAGCTTGATTTTAATCCAATCCGGCTTGGGTTGTTTAGCGCCTTTTGTAGTCAAAGTGAATAACCCCCACTTTCGCCTGTGTAATAATCGATTGCCGCGTTAAAGTTGCTGCCTCATATTATAGCATGTGCGCCGGGGTAATGCCTGTTTTTGTGAAAAATCCAAGGCAGAAATAAGCGCGGCCCAAAAGGCACTCTTGGTACGTCTGGTACCTTTAGGCAATAACGGATAAAACGATCACATTTGCTTCAATCTATAGAAAAAGAGCGACACTAAACGGCCCTTTATTAAGGCAAGTGGGTTCATTCCAAGACAAACACCATGCCCGGACAAAGGAGGTAGTCCTATGCGGACCCTATTTCACAATCATCTCGTGCAAAAATCATTCTGGTGCATGTCCGCGGCCACCATTCTATGGAGCGGACTTCATCTTCCCGCTGCACAAGCGGCCAGTATGGGAACACAAAGCCCCCAAGCATCGGTGAGTTCCAAAACAGATGTCATTCCCACCGATAAAGCCGCTTTACTCTCGGCTCGCAGAGAACTATATGAGCAGATTAGTGCAGCAACTGGCATCCCCTGGTTCCGTTTTGCGGCCATTGATCAATATGAGCGTACCGTCGCCAAAAAAAGCAAAACAGCACCCCAACATCTCACCAAGCTGACCGGAATCACCATCCCGCCTCCCCTATGGTCAGGACCTTTGAATCCTGATCAGGAGGACACTTCACCACAATCCATCAGCTTCTTCGGCGGCTTTGGCTCCGACGGCTCAGGGGACGGCCGGGCCGACCCTGGCAGTGATGCAGATGTACTTTACAGCATGGCCCGCCATCTGTTGCATTATGGACAATCCTCCAGCGATTTCAGTATCGCAATTTGGGAGTATTATCATAATGGCCGGGCATCGCAGCGAATTAACCAATTCGCCAAACTGTACGAGCATTTCGGACGGCTGGACCTGTCCGGGAACGCTTTTCCACTGCCCCTGGGAAATACGTATGCCTATCGCAGCACTTGGGGGACGGGACGCAGCTGGGGCGGAGCACGTATTCATGAAGGTACCGACCTGTTCACTCCGCACGGTACGCCTGTACGCAGCACTTGCTACGGTATTGTGGAGACAAAGGGCTGGAACCGCTACGGCGGCTGGCGGATCGGGATACGCGATATCGATAACCGCTACCATTACTACGCTCATCTGACGGGGTATGACAAGAAGCTCGCGCAGGGAGATATCGTACAACCTGGCCAGACGATTGGCTGGGTCGGCAGCTCGGGCTATGGCAGTCCAGGCACACAGGGGAAATTCCCTCCACATTTGCATTTTGGCATTTACAAAGACAGAGGGATTACCGAATGGGCGTTTGATCCTTATCCATTACTTAAACAATGGGAAAACCAGGAGTACAGAGCACGTCGAAATAAAAATAAATAAGACACCGGATTTTAATACGGTGTGAATTTATCTTTCGGTACCCGTGCTTTGAATAAACTGCAGTACCTCACGCATCGTTTCATGCTTATCATCGTCATGGCAGAGCATATGTCCACTCTTACCAGCGATAAGCATTTGCTTGCGGGTCGAGGGGATCGTATTGTGTAGATAACTGGCGCTTCTGCTTTTGACCAAATGATCCCTTTTGCCCTGCACAATCAAGGTCGGCGTCTCAATATGCGGATAGATCTCGAAGCTCTCGCGAACCAGTCGCTGAAACTCTCTCGTGGCTTTCGGCGGTGTGGAGCGAATTTTGCTGATGTATTGCTTGAGCATGGCAGGGTCGCCCAGCGTCTTGATCATTTCCACAAGATTCAGCGGAAACACAGGCGTCGACAGCAGCGTCAGCGAACGAATCCGTTCCTTATAGCGTACTGACAGATGGGAAGCGATCAGCGCTCCAGTAGAAAAACCAATCAGATGCACTCGCTTATTGCTCGCCAGCAGCATGTTTAGCTCCTCTTCAGCGCTTTGCTGCCAGTCATG
The DNA here is from genome assembly GCF_042883835.1 of Paenibacillus sp. NPDC058177. Taxonomy (NCBI): domain Bacteria; kingdom Bacillati; phylum Bacillota; class Bacilli; order Caryophanales; family Paenibacillaceae; genus Paenibacillus; species Paenibacillus sp. NPDC058177. The sequence continues at coordinate 339,897 of NZ_JBHVVB010000006.1, forward strand.
CCGGCTCGTCTTAAGCAAATCCGCTCTTGTTCCCCCATGTCCCTTCAATGTGAATGTCCGGGACCGGTAATGATGCTGCTCCATATAGCTGGACAACGGCGCAATCTCATGCTCGCCTCCTGTGAAGCCGTGGATGAACAAGCAGCTATCCATAACGCTCCCTCTTTTCCTTTGGTGATTTGGTCAATATGATGATAGCTTGTGTTTTCCCTTTATTTTCTATGCACCACGTCAAACAGACCGCCGAATCGGCGGTCTGTGGCTTTTCTATGTTCAGCGTGCTAATGACTATCCGTCCGCAATAGCGCACTATCTATATCGCAATGTAATTAACGGCATTTTCGTACCTTAAATTCTCTTTAGGTAAGGGTTACTGCATATTAAGTGCAATATTGTACCTTAAATCTTCCAGAACATCGAGTTCATCGTGTTTTTCCGAAAAATAAGGTACAAAAATGCACTTATTTCCCTCATTTACCTAAATTAACGAAAAATAAGGTACAAAAATGCTTTTAGTTGGGGAGGCGCCCCTCTTTTTCACTGTTAAGAAGAATGTGAAACGGAATATACCATAGTTCGTTTCTGCATCAATGCGAATTTATTGTACCGCTGCTCACACCGCTATTGTTATTAACTGGCGCACTGCTACTCCCGCTGATCTCCGGAATGGCTGTAGGAACAGGGGGACCGGTATTCACACTGCCGCTATTCTCGTTCCCCTGAACGCCAGCATCTTCCTTCTCCCCGCCAATTTGCGGCGCAGGAATAGCAATGCCAGGTGCACTGCTGCCGTTCTGCAAGACAGGCTGACCTTGATTGTCATAGTAATACATCGGTACATCTCCTACGACCATCAAATATGACACAGGAATCTCTGTATCCACCACCTGTGGCTGCATGTCAAACGGAATGACAACGGCCACCTCGGTCACGATATGGATATAAACCTCTACCAGAATCATGTTGATTCCGGCATTTTTCTGACGTGTAGCCAGTTCTACTTTGACTGCGCCCTGCGGTTCAATCGTAATGGGAATATCCGGACCGAAGGAGGCAATCAGTGGGCTGCCCAGCGCCTGACCTAGCGGGATACGCTCACGTTTGTTATGCAATTCCTGCAAGGTGGACTGAATGACAGTTGCTGCTTGCGAGGTAATTCTCATATGTTCGGCGTAATTCAGCATAAATCCCGATATTTTGCCGTTCTTGTCTGTCTTCCAGTCAATCAACTCTTCGGCATTACCTCCGCTGGCTACCTGGGAAGTAATGGCCTTGTTGATGGATTCTGTAGCGATCTGCTTGACGCGAATCTGCGCCAGATGCACGATGGGGGGCTTCAAATGCTGCTCCACATACCGGATGCTCTGGAATAATCCGAGCAGCAGCAACAACGAGAGGATCAACCATAATTTTCGCCTGCTACCTGACTTTCTCCGGTTGCCTGCACTGGAGGATGGCTGCCGTTCCCCACGGCTGAATAATTTTGCAGGACGCCTGCTCCGCTTGGCCTCAAACCGTGCAGACTGCGGCCGGATGGTCGTCGTTTTGCTGGGTCGCGCCTTAAAGGCCGCTCTTCTTCCGTTCGGACGCGGAATACCGTCCCAGCTGATTTTGGGCAACCGCAAGCGGCCGAAGTCAGGCACTCGGATCCGCCGGCTCCCCCATTTTTTATTTCTGCCCATTGCGTTTATCCCTCCCGCCTGGCCCGGCGGTCAAGCCGCCGCTTAGTATAAGATATTCGGGAGCGGGACAAAAAAGAAGAACGTCACCCGCTAGACCTGCGGGATAACGTTCTTCTTGATTTTGACATAAGCCAATCCTCTGATCGTACTCTAATCGTTCTCAGCCCATACGGCTTCGCTTATCTTCCTGCAGATGATCCCAATGCCTTCTGACAAAAACAGCGATCAGAACGACCATGAACACCGAATACCAGGTCAAGTAGACGCCCCACTCTTCCTTGGGCACAATCAGCGTTGAACTCAGCGTCCCGAACAGCCAGATATAGGATAGGTTACCGAGCACTGTTCCCCAGATGAATGAGGCCGTAGAAAGCGGCGAGACCGCCGACATCAGATTGATGATATTACTTGGAATAATGGGAATGGTGCGCAGCAGCACAAGGGTCCAGATGCCGTAACGATCCATATTGCGCTGCCATTTATCGTAACGTTTCAGTTTCTTTCTCCATTTGCGGTCAAACCAATCAAACAGGTACCGCCGGCACAGAAAATACACCAGGATTCCACCCAGATTGCAGGCCAGCCAGCTGATCAGCATCCCGCCAATCACATCAAATACCGACACATGCAGTACAATCAGAATGGCAAGAGGGAAAAAACCGAACAGACTTTGCAGCAGCGTCAGAGGAACCGTAACAAGCAAAACGTAAGGCCCAGTCAGGCCAAGGGTTTGCAGCAGCCAATCTATCCATGAATTTATTATCTCTGTCAATGGAGTGTTCTCCTCTCTTGACTCCTTACAGGCTGCATCCTTAAATACGATCAATTCCCTTGAAAAAGCTGTTACTTCAAAACACATTCCAAGAAAAACACCCCTTTACGGGGTGTTTATTGAATATAACGTGATATATAGATTACATGTCAGGAACAGTCATTCTACAAAGGTTACAAAATTGTATCTATTGACTTTTATCATAGCACATCTTCAAAATAACTGCAAAAACAGTTATTCGATCCCTGCTGTCCAGGTTGCTACTTTATCGGGGTTACTCTCTACCCAAGCCTTGGCCGCCTCTTCAGGAGACTTGCCGCCCTGAATCTGAACCATAACCTCAGCCATATCCTCCGGTGTCCACTCGAATTGATCGAGGAACTTGTAGACCTTCGGCATATCATCCTTCAAGCCTTTGCGGACCATGGTATGGATTTGTTCATCTCCACCATACACATTCTTCGGATCCTCCAAATACCGGAGATCCATATTGGCAAACATCCAGTGCGGTGTCCAGCCAGTCACGACGATAGGTTTGTTGTTGTTATAAGCTTTTTGCAGTTCCTGCGCCATAGCGGCAGAAGAGCTCTCCACCAGCGTATAATCACCAAGTCCGTAGGACTCAATCGCTTTTTCCGTAGTGGTCATGATTCCTGCACCCGGCTCAATACCGATAATCTTATGATCCAGTTCGGCACCGGTCTCGGCACTCTTCAAATCCTCAATCGATTGGATGTTCATGTAGGCTGGAACGGCAAGCCCAACCTTTGTTCCATTCAAGTTTACGCCAAGGTCCTCGATATCATTCCCGTATTTTTCAAGATAGGAAGCATGCGTACCTGGCAGCCAGGCAGCAACCATGGCATCGGCACTGCCGTCTGCCACTCCGGCCCACATCGGTCCGGCATCCACTTGCAACATTTCTACATTAACCCCGAGCTTCGCTTCCAGCACTTCTTTAACTACATTTGTACTGGCAATTTCCGAATCCCAGGCGACATAAGCCAGCTTTACCTTATCATTGCTCTCTGCCGAACATCCGGCGAGAACCGCTACTAATAAGGCTGTCAGCATCAATCCTAAGCTTTTTTTCTTCATTATAAGGAAACACTCCTATCTTTGTTTTGGTTTCAATGCGTTCTGAGTGAGGCGGTCGAGCAGAATGGCAATCACCACGATGGCGATCCCTGCTTCAAAGCCCGCTCCGGTCTTCGCCTGCGATACCGCACGGTAGACCAGTGCCCCAACACCCTGCGCACCGATCATCGATGAGATTACAACCATCGACAGAGATAGCATGATCGTTTGGTTAATCCCCGCCATAATCGTCGGCAACGCGATCGGTAATTGCAGCTTGAACAGCTTCTGTGACGGTGTCGATCCAAAGGCATCCGCCGCCTCCACCAGTTCAGGCGAGACTTGCCGGATCCCGAGATTCGTCAGGCGAATCGTTGGCGGGATGGCAAAGATAATCGAAGCAATTACACCTGGGACTACACCCAGCGAGAAAAAGGATACCGCAGGCAGAAGATACACAAAGGCCGGCATCGTCTGCATAAAGTCCAGAATAGGTGTAATTGTATTCTTCACCGCATTGCTCTGCGCACATAGAATACCGATGGGAACGCCTATCAGCACCGCCAGAATAGAAGCGGCCAGAACAAGCGCCAGTGACTGCATCGAAGGTCCCCATAAACCGAGGTTATCGATCAGCAGCAGGCCGATGACCGCAAAAAGTGCCATTCTCCATTTGCCAATCCAGTAGGCCAGTGCAGCAATAATCACAATAAGAACAAGCGCTGGCAGGAACGTGAGAATATTCTCGATTCCCTTCACCATGCCGCCGATTACTGCATGTATTACATCAAACACGGGACCGAAATATGTCGTTAGCCATTTTTCGAGCCATTCAACACCTTGGCCCAGTGGTATCTTAGGAATGTTCATTACACGTGCTCTCCTTCCGGAACTGCGTTGCCGGCAAGCGCTGAAAGAACGGCACCTTTAATGACAATTCCCTTGAGTCGATCGGATTCATCCACTACAGCTACCGGCAAATGTGTCTCCGACATCAGCTCGAACAAATCATTGAGCAAAGTATCGGGGTGCACACGGGGGATTTCCCGCCGCAGCACTTCAAGTATCGTTTTATTCTCTTTGATCGCTTGGGCCGCATCTTCGGCCGTTACGACACCTTGGAGCTTCATCTCTTTATCTGCAACATATAGACTGGACACGCCACTATCGCGCATTAATTGCAGCGCCACGCGGGGACCGCGCTCAGGTCTGACCATCTCTGGCTGGCGCATCACATGCGCAGCGGTCAGTACCTTGGACAGATCCACATCCTCTACAAAACGTTCCACGTATTTATTGGCAGGCTGAATCAGAATCTCTTCTGGCGTACCAATCTGCACAATGACGCCATCCTTCATCAGCGCGATCCGGTCACCAATCCGCAGTGCCTCATCCAGATCATGCGTGATGAACACAATCGTCTTCTTCACTCTCGCCTGAAGCTCCAGCAGTTCCTGCTGCATATCCTTGCGGATCAGTGGATCAAGAGCGCTGAACGCCTCGTCCATAAGCAGAATGTCTGGATCATTGGCCAGCCCGCGGGCCAAACCAACCCGTTGCTGCATCCCGCCGCTGAGCTGATCCGGGCGATGATGCTCCCAGCCTTTCAGACCGACGAGTTCCAGGGCCTGCATAGCGAGCTCGGTTCTTTTCTTTTTCTCCACGCCCTGCACTTCAAGGCCATATTCCGCATTCGCCAGCACCGTCCGGTGCGGGAACAACGCAAATTTCTGGAATACCATACCGATATTCTTGCGCCGGAACTGCCGGAGCTGCTCGGGGTTCATCCCAACTACATCGTTCCCTTTAAAAAGAACTTGCCCCCCAGTAGGCTCAATCAAACGGTTCAACAGACGAACCAGGGTTGATTTACCACTGCCTGACAACCCCATAATGACGAATATTTCTCCTTCTTCAATACTGAATTCGGCCTTATTGACACCGACAGTCAGCTTGACTTCCTGAGCGATCTTCTCTTTGGACCACCCTTGTTCCAATAATGGAAGCGCACGGCCCGCATCATGACCGAATACTTTGGTTAGCTGTTTCACCTCTATAATAGGCATGCTGACCTCCTTCTCCCGTTTCTGTATCGGGTTAGTTCACTTCTAATAGTCTACCGGACTTATGAAAAAAGATGCAAAGCGCATATTCGGATAAAATTTAGTGTACAGTTTTAACTTTACAAACTATACGCAAAGAATACTCTGTTTTACGCCATATTCCTTTCGTCTCGAATTCTTTACTTATTAACCATGATTTGATTACAATACACAGTAGAGGTTTGCAGTCTATTAGCCTAATCCTCAGGAGGGACATCATGAATGATTTAGAAGGGCTTGCGCCCGAACAAATCGAGAAAATCAGCAAAGCCCGGGAACGAGTCATTGATTCCATCGGTAAAAATATGGACTTATACGGTATCACCCTGTCTATAGGGCATTTATACGGGTATATGTACTTTAATCAGGGTCCGGTAACGCTGGACGAGCTTAGTAAAACTATGGGGATGAGCAAGACATCCATGAGTACAGGCGTCCGTACCCTGCTGGACCTCAAAATGATTGATAAAGTATGGGGAAAAGGCACACGTAAGGATTTATTCGAGGTGGTTCCGGACTGGCATCAGAATTTCAGCGATTACTTCTCAATTAAATGGAGAAAAGCCGTTGAGGGCAACATGAATGCCCTTTCCAAATCCATGAATGAAATCAAGGATATGAAGGCAGAGTACAGCGATGACGCAGAGCTGCTGAAGCTGCTGGACAACGACGAGGAAAAGATCGGAGAGGCGGTTAAATATTACCGCTGGCTGTTAAAGCTGATTGAAGCACTGGAAAGTGGTAAAATCTTCGAGTTGATTCCTAAAGAAACATAGCAGGGCCACAATTGTTAGAGGTTCTTGTCAGCCAATTTATATATGGCTGTGCGGGAACCTCTTTTTTGTAGCAGATGCGTGATCCAGCTTTGTAAGAGTATACTTTGTTCAATGGTCCAACATTATCGTTTGACTTGCCTTGGCATTCAGCATAAACTTAAATATAATTGTTTTCGTGCCAGATTTTACTTGAAAATGCGACTGAAGAAAGCGCTGGCATCCAGCCCTTTTCATAATTATATTTCTATATACATTGAACTTAAGATACTACCATAAGAATCGGCATCGCTCCGGTGAAGCTTGGACTTTCGGTCGCTGTTGTCTCTAGATTTCTTCTAAATTAACCGCTTTTAGCGGTTGAAATCCGGAGACAGCCTATGCTTCCGATGCTAGCTTTCCTTTGGAAAGCTATTAGGCGAGCGCTTCGCTCCTACAGTTCCAATCTTCTCCTTCACTCCTTCTCCCTTTTCCGTTTTTTCTTTAGTTCAATTTATATAGCCGGAGGGTGGCTTTTTCATTGCAGTTGAATATCAAAAAGATTGCCGAAATGGCCGGCGTATCGGTCTCAACAGTATCTAAAATTATGAATAATTACCCGGATGTCTCCGAAAAAACGAAGCAACGAGTGATGGAGATCATCGAACAAACCGGGTACTCTCCTTCCAACTCCGCCAAGACGCTGGCAACTAAAAAATCCAGCCTGATCGGTGTTATTTTTGCCGGGGAGCTGAATGTTGATTTTACCCATCCCTTTTTTCTCGCCGTACTCAATGCCTTCAAGAAACAGATGGGTGTGCTCGGCTATGATCTGATCTTCTTTTCCAATGAGAAATTCTTAAGCGGCGGCGATTACTTTTCCCGCTGTGTTCATTTTCATGTAGACGGCTGTGTGATCATTTCAGGGGAAGAAATGGAGCCGGCCATTCAGGAACTGGATATGAGTAGCATACCTTGTATCGGGGTAGATCTAGAGCTGAAGGGTAAAAAATCGGGGTACGTGACCTCGGATAACTATCAGATCTCCTCCAAGGTTGTTGAGCATTTCTACCTGCTCGGTTACCGGGAGCTTGGTTTTATCGGAAGCACCGCCAATTCGGATATCTCCAACCAGCGGGAAGCCGGATACATTAAAGCCATTGAGGGCTTCGGCATGAATATCAATAAGAATTGGTTCGTTCATGGCGATGATTTCTTCGAGCCTAGCGGCTATGACGCCATGCAGAAACTGATTCAATCCGGCTCTTTGCCCAAGGCCATCTTCGCTGCCTCGGACCTGCTGGCGCTTGGCGCGATCCGCGCATTGAAGGAACATGGACTACGCATACCAGAGGATATTGCTATGGTCGGCTGCGACGACATTGAAGCCTGCAAATATACGACGCCAACGCTGACGACGATCCGCCAGAACAAAGAACGGCTCGGGATTCTCGCCGCTCATATGCTCTACGACATGATCAACAATCAGTCCGAGGGCGGCTCCTTCGTTGTGGAGCCAGCACTCATCGTCCGCGAATCCTGTGGCAGTCACCTGCACGATCAAGGATGACATCTCTTTTGCCGCCAGCCGGGAGAATTGACGACGGCAAAGCCAAACAGCCTGCCCCAGCATGATACATGCGAGGGCAGGCTGTTTGTTTATGTTAGCGCAACGGGGGCGGGATAGGCCCACTTACGCTTTTTACATTAAGATCACCTTACAATGGCGTAGGTTCAGCCACTTGTTCATCGAGCTCCAGCTTCACCAATTGCCCGACCTGCGTCAGCCCTGCGCCAAAACCATACATAAGGACGGTCTGACCGTTCTGGACCTTGCCTTCCCGGATGCCCAGATCAAGCGCCAATGGGATAGAAGCAGCAGACGTGTTGCCGAAATGAACGAGACTGTACAGCGCCTGCTCCAGCGGGTAATTCATCCGCTCACAAATCGGCTCGATCATCCGCAGGTTAGCGCTGTGTGGAATAAACCAGTCCACATTCGCAAGAGTCGTTCCTGCCTTGGCCAGCAATTGCTCCACACCTTGTGGTACGGTCCGAACCGCCCAGCGGAAGACCTCCCGCCCATTCTGCACAAGCAGCTTGGTATCCACAAGCTCGATATCTTCAATTTTGGAGGATAGCCCTGTACGGTATACATGATGCCCACCGCTGCCGTCACTCCCCATATGAAAGCCGAGGAAGCCGGTAGAACTGGCCCCGCTTTCCACCAGTACCGCTCCAGCTCCATCACCGAACAGGATACAGGTACTGCGGTCAGTGTAATCTGTAATTTTAGAAAGAGAATCCGCACCCAGCACCAGCACCTTGCGATGCAGTCCGGAAGCCACAAGACCATTGGCCATATGCAATCCGTAGACAAATCCGGCACAAGCTGCACTCAGATCGATGGCTCCAGCGGTCTGCGAAATCCCCAGGCGGTTCTGTATCAAGGCAGCCACGGAGGGAAAAGGAAAGTCAGGCGTGCTTGTAGCGACAATTATCATGTCTACATCCTGAAGATTTTTTCCGTATCGCTTCGCCAAATCCTCTGCAGCAGCTACACATAAATCACTGGTGAATTCATCCTTGCGGCTGATTCTGCGCTCCCGGATACCCGTTCGCTGGACGATCCACTCATCATTGGTATCTACCATCTTTTCCAAATCGGCATTGGTGAGCCTCTGCGCGGGAACATAGGTCCCGATAGCTGTAATCTTCGCACCTGTCAATTCATTCACCTCGTTATTTAGCATCTAGTATTAGTACTTGGTACTAATTATAACAAATGAACTCATTCATTTGCAACTGGGATTATGCCAATTTACGTGTATCCCGGCCTCTTTTTCTGCGGAACCACAACGTAATCAACAAGACCAGAATCACGATAACAGCTACTAATGTGATGACGATATTCTTGATATTAGGTGCATAAACCACCAGTTTTAGCGGCTCGGGATTTCCGAGTGACATGTGCCAGGTCAAGGTCCGGCCATCCTGTGAGGTAGCATTGTTCGGCCCATAGACATTCACCGGCAGCGTCAATTGAAAATCAAAAGCAAAGCTCTCCATAAACATCCGCACAAACGATTTGGGGATATTCAACATCCCAAGGCTATCTATAATCTGCTCAGAATAAGCGCTCAGCGTGGGCTGAACCTCCAGATCATACTTGGTGTACAGCCATTTGGGGTCTGTAATGACTTTGGCATCGACTATGTTCATGCTCCCACTGGGCTGTGCTTTCAATTCCTCTATAGAGGAATAACTTTTCATAAATTGATAGTCCACGTCTTTGCCATCCTGCACCTTGTGGAGCTCTATACCTGACTCCGCCAGCTTGTCTGTCAGCATTTGTTCAGCTTTGCCACTGATTAGCGACTCTGTGCGGGAATCCAGCTTCACATGGACAGCAAGGTCGACACTGCCATTTTTGTGAACCGTAACATGCGCGCTCCCTTTCGCACAGCCTGACAATAATACGAGCATGAGGATCATCCCCACAATCATTGCCGTTCTCTTTTTCATCCGCATGCTCCTCTCCTCCGTTACGTTTCTCCTCATAATGTCTTGTCAATCTATATTAGACGAACTTAAGAACCGAACGTAAGGCTCAGTCGTCACTACGGTGGAATGTTTGGACTTCCGGCCGCTGTTGTCTCCAGATTTCTTTTAATTATACCGCTGTTTGCGGTTGAAATCTGGAGACAGCCTATGCTTCCGTCGCGAGCTTTCCTTCGGAAAGCTTTTAGGCGGTCGCTACCGCTCCTACAGTTCCAAACTTCCCCCTGCGTTCCTTCTCGCTTTTTGTTACTTTCTTTTGTTCGGCTTATATAGCATAATATAGCCGCTCTAAGGATTCAAACATAATGGGCAGGCCTCCGCCCTCTCCATCCACGCAAAAGCCCTCCGCATCCTCAATAGGATGCGAAGGGCTTGAATTATATAAGTTTTATACTGTGACAATGCGTCAGCCTTGATCCCACCAGCGATACGTTCCGACGGATTGCGGCGGGAGCACTGTGACGAACTGCCGGCCAGCGCACAGAATGCGAAATGGCTGTGCCGATTGCGTCTGGTTAATGACCACGGCCACAAGCGAGCCATCTTCGTTGCGGAAAGCCACATTAGTGACGGTGTCGACGGAGCCGTAGCTGCTACCGATTCGAACAGCTCCCCGCCGGACAAACCTGCTGTACTGGCCCAGCAGGGAATATTCAGGGGTTCTCCAGTAGCGGTCTGCTTCATTAGCATCCTGGATAAACATCGTTGGTCCAGGCGTCCCTAGCCATTGATGAGGGGCAATACGGCTGTTAAGCATCGTGACCCAGGCGTTATAGCTGCTGGCATAATTCCGGAAGTAGCGGGCCATCCGGTCCGCGCCACTAGTCCCCCACAGCGATCGCTCCGTCAGATAGATCGGCTTATCGGGGTAAGCGGCATGAATTTTGCTCATGACCTCCGGTTCGCCTTCATAATCGTGCAACGCAATGCCGTGAACCCCGGCGCCTGCTTCAGCATCATTCAGAATCGGCGCCACATAATTCCACACCTCATCGAAGTTATGGTCGAAAATCCAAAGCTTCGTATCCAGTCCATGCGCTGTGAATTCCTTCGCCAGCGCCACCGCCAGCTCCTTCTGCCGCTCCGGCGGCATATGGCAGCTCGGATAATCCGTCTCCAGCAGCGGCTCGTTCTGCAGGGTCATCGCATAGATCGGGATGCCCTGCTCCCGATACGCCTGAATGGCCAGGCGATAATACTTCGCCAAGGCATCTGTATACTCGCGGCCTTCCTTCAGGCGGCCGCGTTTCAGGCTCCCGCTTGTCTTCATCCAAGCGGGAGGGCTCCACGGTGAAGCGATCAGCAGCGTATCTGGTGCCAGCGCCAGCAGTTCCTTAATCGTAGCGATGATGGAGAGGTCGATATCCTTTTGAATCGAAAAATGCTTCAGTTCAAAATCACTCTCCCCATCAGGCATATCATCATATGTATAGAATCGCTCGGCTGTAAAATCAGAGGTTCCCAGTGTAATGCGGAACAGATTGAAGCCGATACCATCCTCAGTATGACTGAGCTGCTTCAGGATGCCCTCCCGCTCGTCTGCACTCATCAGCGACAAATTGCAAACGGTCGTCTCTTCCAGAGAGGTTCCAATGCCGAGAATCTTCTGATAGGTAAGTTCCGGCGATACAATCAGGGTGGTCAGCTCTTCATCTTCATATTCAGCGGGGCTGGGAACGGCCCAATTCAAATCAGCTTGCTGGCTCAGGTGATATGTATGCTCTTGCGGACCCTTAAACCAGCTTTCCTTGCCCGGGTCCTGCTCCGAGCTGAACCAGACTTCCACCGTTTCTACCGGTTTGTTCTCATAGTTCATTGCAGTCATCTCTCCTTGTTCTCTTACGTATTCAAGAAAAAAAGCGGCGAAATGAATTCGTCGCTCCCTTTAGTGCCGGGATGACAGCACCGTTAGGTACTACCAACCCGTGGCACCTGTTCTATTGGATTCCTTTTTCATCAAAATACTTGTTGGCTTCACCCTGCACATAAGCCAGCAGCTTCTCTACACCAGCCGCTTTCAGCTTATCGCGGTAAACTTTCAAGGATGCATCCACATCAGCGGTCAAGCCCAGCATCAGCGGTTTTCCGTATTGCTCAAATACCTGGTTAACAGCAGCCAGCTCGGTTTTGACCGGATCGTAATCCAGATAAATCTGTCCGAGAATATCCGGCTTGCTGATCGGTTTGAATTCTTCCTTCAGCTTGTCGAGGCCTTCCCAGCCGCCTTTTTCTTTCTTAATGTTCTCTTCTACACGCCAGCCCCAGCTTGCGATGTCATAGCGTGGTGTAACGTTCAGGTCAACACCTGGTGCCGGAATGACAATGGTCTTATCATCATCACCTTTTGCCCAGTGCGTGCCTTCGATACCATAAGTCATTAAGTTGTAGTAAGCAGGATCATTGCGCAGCTTATCGAGTACCATCAAGGAACGTTCCGCATTATCCGAGCTCTTTGGAATCGCCATACCGTTCGCAATCGGCAATGTAGGAATGACATAGTTATGGAAGCGGGTGAACGGGAAGAACCCTATTTCCATTTTGAGGCCTTTGGCCTGCACTTCGTTGATAAATCCGCCCGCACTGGACGGGTTACGCCAGTAGATCGCACCTTGACCCGTCTTGATGAAGTCGCCGGCTTCCTGTTTCGAGGACAGCGAGTTCTTGTTCCAGAAGCCCTTCTGCTCCCATTCTTTCATTTTCTTAACCCAAGCTTCGTATTGATCCGTGAACGGAATGATCTGAATATCGCGCGGTGTTGCGTAGGAAGTTGCACCAACGATCTCACCAGTAATCATTTGCGTATCTGTCCAGAACTTGAACAGGTCATTGACGTTCTCATAAGCAGCACCGTTGATCGGTGTCACTTTCTTCTGTGTTTTAACAGCATCCATATAGGCCTCAATGGAATTCAGATCAGTAAACTCCGGCAGATTGAGCTCTTTGCGCCAGTCTTCACGATACACATAGCCAAGTGGCGTATACTCCGGATTCGTGTTCGGTACAGCAAAGATACCATCACTTACCGTTACTGCATCCCAGTCCTGCTTCGGCACATTAGCCCAAGTTACTGGTGCATAAGTTGGCAGTAGGTCTTTCAAATTCTTGAATGCACCCTGTTTCGCCAGCTTGTAGAAATCCGCCCAGTTGGATGCGAAGATCATGTCAATCTTCTCGCCGGAGGTCAGCAGCAGGTTGTATTTGGTCAACCAGTCATTCCACGTAGTAAACTTCAGGTCAACGGTTGTGTTCAGATCCTTCTCCAGCATTTTATTCCATTCTGCAACGATCTTGTCCTGATCCTTATGGGCATCACCAACCAGATACCAGGTCAACTTGACCTTCTTCGACGTGTCCGGGCCCGCTTCACCTTGCGCCGGTGCGGTATTACCGTTGTTTTTCTCTTTTTCCGGTGCCGCACTGTTGTTGTTACCGCCCCCGCAGGCTGCGAGCAGCGAGATCAGTAAAGACATGACAAGTACGAGCGTTAATCTCTTGGTTACCTTTCTCATCATTGACTCCTCCTTAAAAGTTTGTCTCATTAAACCCACTATTTTTCAAGCCTCATGCTATGTTAGCCGGGAATCCGGTTCTAACCTTTAACAGCTCCTACTGTAAGTCCCTTCACGAAATAGCGCTGAACGAACGGGTAGAGCAGAACGACCGGCCCTGTAACCACAACGGCCACAGCCATCTTAAGTGTTTCGGTAGGTGGAACAACATTGGCCGCCAGATACGACCCGTTATTCGTCTGTAGCACCGCGGCGCTGGACAGAATTTTGTACAACAGGAATTGCAGCGGATATTTATCGCCGGTTGTGATGAACATGTTGGCGTTGAACCAATCGTTCCAGTAACCGAGAGCAAGGAATAACCCGATGGTCGCCAGACCCGGTGTCGAGAGCGGCAGAATGAGCTTCCGGTAAATCAGGAAATCCCCAGCACCATCGATTTTGGCAGATTCCACAATAGATTCCGGGATGGACTTCATGAAGCTTCGCATCAAAATGATATTCCAAGCACTAAGCAGTGGCGGCAGAATCAGTGCCCAGTAGCTATCTTTAAGACCCAGGTATTTGGTCATCATGATGTACCATGGAATCAAACCACCACTGAACAGGGTTGTGAAGTAAATGAAGAACGACAGGCTGTTGCGATAGAGAAAATCTTTACGGGAAAGCGCATAGCCCGCCATTGAGGTCAGGAACAATCCCAGTAGCGAACCTGCTACCGTCACGCCGATCGTCACACCGTATGCACGGTAGATTTGTTCCGGTGTACTGAACACCGAGCGGTAAGCTTCGAATGAGATTGTACTCGGGAACAATTTGAAGCCTTCCGAGATAATCTCCAGCTCATCCGTGAACGAACCCGCGACAATTAGCCAAAAGGGCACCAGACAGATGATGGAAATCAGGGCCAGTAACGTGTACCCGATAATATTAAAGGCAATGGTTGCTTTGTCTTGCTTGATTTTGGAGCCGGTTTTCTTTCTGCGCACTCCTGGCAGCTTTTCTACTTCAGTACCCATGCTTATCCCCCCTTAGAACAACGCGTATTCTTCGTGCGTCTTTTTAATAATGTAGTTCACCGTCATGATCAGAACGAATCCGAAGAAGGATTGATACAGACCCGCCGCCGTCCCCATCCCGATATCGAAGTTGATTGTCAGAGAGCGGAATACGTAAGTATCGATGATATCCGTAGCTTCGTACAGCATGCCGTTGTTGCCGATAATTTGATAGAAGAGATCAAACTGTCCTTTCAAAATACCGCCGAGACTGAACATGATCAGCAGGATAAAGGTCGGCATGAGCAGTGGAAGCGTAATCCGCCGAATCTGTTGAAAAATGTTGGCTCCGTCAATTTTGGCCGCTTCATAATAGTCCTCGCTGATACTCATGATCGCCGCCAGATAAATGACTGTTCCGTAACCAATGCCCTTCCAGATGTTGAAGAACACGATAATGTATTTCCATGGAGCGGTCTGAAGGTAGAAATCGTAGGTCTGTAGACCAAGCTGGGTCAGCACACTGTTGACTACCCCAAGATCGGAGAAGAGGTTGAACACGAACGCCCCAACGAGTACCCATGACAGAAAGTATGGAAGAAACATCAGCGATTGTGCGGTCTTCTTGAACCACTTGCTGGTCAACTGGGCCAAAAATATCGCACAGATGATCTGCATGATGTTGCCGAGAATAATAAACGCCAGATTGTAGAGCACTGTATTTTTCGTCAAATCCCAAAGGATGCCTGACTTGAACAGAAACTCGAAATTTTTAAGTCCAATGAATTCGCTTCCAAATAGTCCCCCGTCAAAATCAAATTTCGTAAAGGCGTAATACACACCAACCATAGGAATGTAACTGAAGACGATGAAAAACAGCAATGTTGGAGCTACCATCAGAAACAATACTTTGTTTCGATTAAGCTCCCGGATCAATCCGCCTTTTCCAGACATAATCGTATAGCCTCCCTCAACCTTCTTTATCAAATATTGCACTCTCCGGTGCTGTTCTCCGGCTGCAATGCCAATACTATAAGACCGCGGGGAACCCAGCAACTAACCATACCCGATGTGACTCACTTTTCAGCGAAAAGGGGCACTACTCTTTTCCGAACTCACTCTTTTTTTCTGACACACCCCAGTCATACCAAGGGTTTTCGAGATTTCGTCCCGATAAAAAAGGAAGGCCGGGTACCTGCCCGAGCCTTCCTCAAAGTGTGCCGCTGAAGTGGTTCAGGCAAGAATCGCACCCTCTCCACCCTCATCCTCTTTCTGTTGTCTGCTATTCCTCCGGTATTCGGCTGGTGTTACACCATTGTGCTTCTTAAAGGCTTTATAGAAATACGGATTATTGGTAAAACCAGCTGACTCGGCGATATCGCCGATACAATCATCGCTATGTGTCAGCAGTTCGCGAATTTTGTTCATTCGCACCTCTTGGATGTAGCTGAGAATGGTCTGGAAGGTATGCTGCTTAAATACACGACCGATATACGTGGCTGACATGCCCATTTCATCCGCCAACATCTCTAGCGACAGATTCTGATCCGCATAACGCTCGTCAATCATCCGTTTGATGCGTCCCGGCAGATCATCCTGCCGATTCTTCCGCTTCTCATCCATATGCTTCTCCAGCAAATCGAACAGAGACATATAGCGCTCCATTAGCTCTGCCATTGTGTCTACTCGCGTGTGATTATAGAGATCCAGCGATGGAACCGCAAGCTCCTCCGAGGCAGCAGAATGCTGCCGGATTGTGCGGATCGCATTCTGCAGCGCATAGGTCAGATGGGAGATCGCCAGCTGATATGAGATGTAGGAATAGTTGGCGGTGTCGCCGATAATATCAGTAAACAGCCGCTTAGTTTCTGAAATTCGGCCCAGCATTAATTCGTCGATCAGCTGCTTTTCCTTGTGAATCGGATATTCATAGCTCCGGGTCTTGTTCATCTCGACCGTCTCTGCATCAATATAACTCCCCGCACCACTGAAGACCCGGCTAAAAGAAGCTTCGACAGCCTGCTCAAACAAGGTATGCAAGGACTGAACGCCCTTTCCGTTAAGGCTTGAAGATATCGTGATGGACAGCTTCAAATACTGGGTCACAGCCTCTTGGATAAGTCCCGCATAACGCCTGTAAATCTCCTTATCATCGACCTCCGCATCCGCCGGCTGGATGATGATCACGGCACGATTATCTCCAAGGTCAGCAGTTGCTGCCGAAAGTCCGGCACTAATCAGCAGTTCATGCGCAATATTAAGGATGCCATAGCGCAGCAGCTTGCGGTCCTCCGGCTGGTACTGATCCACCAAAGCCCGGTAGTCATCTATCGTAATCAAAAATACGCGCAGAGAACGGTCCGGGTCCAGCCCGATTCCGTAGCGCAGGAACATCTCTTTGACCCTTAAAGGGTCACTGCGGGTACACCCGCTAAGCAAACCTCTCATATATTCAGAACGCACGGCCTGCTGGCTCTCCCGCTGTTCCGATTCGAGGTTCACAAGACGGGACAGCTTCTTGTTGATTCCTGCGAACAGGCGCTTTGACACCACAAAGGAAAGCGCAAGCCCGGCGAGCAGAATAAGACCTGCTGTATAAAAGGTCTTGGTGCGCATGTTGTCGATCCGTTCGCTGATCAGCGTATAGGGAACAATGCGGATATACCGCCAGCCCAGGTTATCGGGCTCGCTATAAGTCACTAGCGATTTGATACCGCCGACTTTCATCGGAAAATAACCCGATGGCTCGCCACTGTTCAGGATGCGGTCAATATAAGGTGTGCCTTTCATATCAGTCAGCATGGGTGTAGTCCAGCTGTTGGAGACTAGCAAACCGTCCTTGTCGATGAGAAATGTGTTCGCGGCATCATTGGTCAATGAACCGTCGATGTGTTTGTGCAGTTGGGTTTCCTTAATATTAACGACTACAGCATTGCGGGGAGTCTGCTTGGCGAGCGTGTCATACAGTAAAAAGGTGTACGTGTCGCGTTCCTTCTCGGCGATATTCCCGGCTAGCCCTTCAATCCGCAGCTTACGGGGAATAGGCGACATCGTGTTGTAGTCCCCAATATGCTTCAGCATTTCCTTCATATCCTGGTCATAAAATTCTTCCTCACTGAAGACCGAAGGGACACTCATGTCTGAGCTAACATAGAAGGTGTGCGCCACCGCATTATAAATATAAATGGAATCAATAAACGGCGAGGTTTCCCTGTAGTTGTTCATCTGCTTGACCGCATCGGAGATTTCCATGGCGCTCACATTGGGGAAATTCAGCAGGTCAGCGATGTTCTGATCGTTGTGTATTTGCTTCGCAAAGGTCGAAGCAGTCAAGGTCATCACGGAGACCTCTTGTGTTGTCTGGTCCAGGCTGTCCATCGTCTGCTCATAGGATTGATTCAATGCGATCCGTTCAAAATTCAAATACAGAATTCCCGACAGGATTGAAATTGTCAGAAAGATCGTCACCGTCATCACAGAAAAAAACTTCCCGTAATACTTGGTGTCTTTCCCGCGCAGCATTTTAAGCACCACCTAGCCCCCTTTTCCCGAAGATCCTTTGATCACGAGTGTCGAACGAATCTGCATAAGCTGTGGCCCGGTTTCTTCATCGCCCTTGATCTGCCCGATCAGCTTCTCAGCAAGCAACGCCCCCATCTCATATAAGGGCTGCTCTACAGAGCTCAGCCTCGGCTCCACATAATTAGTAATCCGAATATTGTCTACCCCGACAACAGCCATGCGTTCGGGAATGGAAATTCCAAGCTCGGCACAAGCTTTGTATACACCAAGCGCCATCTCGTCATTGGCTGCGAAAACAGCTGTAAACTCCCCGCTTCCCGCCCAAATCCGCTTAAACGCTTCATACCCGTCATCCTCGGAGAAGTTCCCGTTGTCTATCAGCTCAGGCAGAAAAGGTAAGCCTGCCTCTGCAAGCCCTTCCTTATAACCCTCCAGCCGTTCAATACTGTCCGTCGCATCGGCAAACCCACAGAGAAACGCCATCCTGCGATGTCCCGCTTCCAACAGATGCTCTACAACTTCCCGGCCAATTCTCCTGTTATCAGTAAAGGAGCAAGGGATGTCGGGATGTTCAATTCGGCGGCCAATCAATCCAATCGTATACTCATCATCTGCAAAAGAGGTAATCTCCTCGTCGCTTAGCTGCGGGGTCACCAGAATTAAGCCATCCACCGTGCGGTTCTGCAACAGAGAGAGCAGTTCTACCTCTTTCTCCTTCTCATTCTGTGAGTCACAGATCAGGATCTTGTATCCCAGGGTATTCGCCATGTTCTCGATGCCCTTTATAATTTCTGCATTATAGGAAACCCTGATATCCCTGACCACCACACCTAAAGTCATCGTCCTGCGCGACCGAAGCTGTTTTCCCATTGCATTCGGCGTGTAGTTCAATTCCTGGATGGCTTGAAGCACCTTCTTCTGCGTCTTCTCCGTTACGAGTGAGCTTCCGTTGAGCACTCTGGAAACCGTGGCGGGAGATACCTTCGCTTTTTGCGCTACATCTATGATTTTACTATCCTTCATTTGATCACGCTTTCATTGGTTGTTAAATCCATTATAGTTGCCGATGAAATCGATTTCAATATAAAATTTGCAATGTTCTTCCATTCCTGTATCCACATATGACCGTAATAGAAGAAAATAGCCGCAGATCATTTCTGCGGCTTTTTCATTAGCTTATTTTATTTTTCCAACAAGGTTACCGAAGCCTTTTTGATATCATATATCTTTCCTTTACCTGCATTTACAAGCTGAATAATTTGCGTATTTGCTAATCCGTTCATTGGAGCAATTGCATCTAAGGTAATCTTGTTAGTCTTCAGCTCATTTATAATCTGACCAAGAGAGAGGTTTGTTTTCCCCATTGAAGCGCCTTTATCATGCACAGGTGCATCTGTAATAAAAATAATCCTTTTTGCATTCTTACGTCCTGCCAGCTGCTGAGCAGCCATATGGATGGCTTCCAATCCAGATTCGTTCTCATCCCCTCCGCCAGCCGCAACCAGCTTGCTAAGGTTCGTCTTTAAAACATTCTTATCATTAGTGAAAGGGAAGAACTCCAAATCTTTATATGTGCTTCTATAATTAATGTCCCGATAAGCTACGATGGAGAAATTCGAACCGGATGGAACGGAATCAGCGAACTTCTTCACCGTCTCTTTGACATAACCAATCACTTCGCCCATGCTGCCTGTCACATCCATAACGAATACAATATCCGTGGGTGCGGTAATGCCTTGAGATATTTTCTGTAGGATCGGTGATGTACTGGTAGCTTCCGACTGAGCAGGCTTCTCGCTCTCAGCGGTTGTAGGAATGGAAGGCGTATTTTGAAAAACAATAACGGAACTGGAGCTCTTGCTCCACTCTACTAATCCGCCAAGTGCCTCGCTCACGAATCGAATCGGCACCATCGTGCTGCCGTTGATTAACTGAGGAGCTGCACTTAGTGTCACGGGTACTCCATTTACATAGGCGGTAGTAGATCCGATCTTAAGAACAATCGTCTTTCCTTCTTTAGTTGCCGTGACAGTCTGAGTAGCGCTATCCCATTTCACCGTGGCACCCAGGGATTCGAAAATCGCCCGAAAAGGTACCAGTACATTTCCGTTTACATTTACAGGCGCTTGCGTATAAGCTTGCATTTTCCCTTCTACGAACACCTGAATTTTCGACTCGAGATTTATCGGCACAAATTGTGGCACCGATGCCGCCAATCCGCCAGATTGATTCACGGTCTTGAGATAAATATAGTACCCCCCCGTAGTAAGGCCTAGCTGCGTGTTCAGCGTATACGTCACGGATTTTCCTGGAGTTACCCGAATTTGCCTAACAACTTCATTACTCGCATTTTTGACCATAAGATAAGTCGTATATGTTGGTTGAATGACCACCGTTGTCACATTTATGGTGATTTTACCGTTACCACCCAGAGTAATTTGACCCGGATAACTCTCTCCGCTAGGGATATGGAATTCTGGTTCAACCCATACAACTGGTGGCTCCGTTTCAATTGGTGATTCAACCGATGGAACTGGTGACTCCGTTCCGATTGGTGTTTCAATTCCATTTGGCGGTAGCGAAGGATTTGCCTGTGCAACATCGCCAGACGCTTTGGTTCCCACAATAGAAGTGACAGGAAAATAAAAATAAACCTTGGACTCGGCACTAGGTGCCTTACGCTTCTCCGAAAGGGTAATCCGTTGAGTTTCTAGATTGAAAGTAAATTCCGAGGTCGGCACCTTAGTACCGTCTATGTATAAGCTAACTTTCTTATTGGAATTAAGGATATAATTTGTGGTTAATTTAAAAACCTTCGTTGATCCGTCCACTCCAATTAAAGTATTCCCAATATAGGTTGATCCAGAGATCAACTCTCTCCATTCAAAGGTCGGATGGATGCTATAGGTAAAATAAAGCTCGGCGCCCGGGTCTGGCGTTTTATTCAACGTAATGGTATTACGATCATAATCCACAGTATAGTTTTGAGGATCAATTTCTACCTGGTTGTTGTACAACCTTATCTTCGTATTATCAGCCGTTAATTTATTATACGTTGTAAACGTGAACTCACGGCTTTGCCCGTCCCCATCCTTCAGAATATAGATAAAATTGTTACCTTCTTTAAATTCAGGCAAAATATCATTCGCCTTAGCCTTAGCCCCACCGGCCCAAAGACTCAAACTTCCGAACAGCAGGATAATGGCCATAGCCAGCTGCATTGTTTTCCTAAATTTCACCTTATCTCACTCCATTTTCTCTATCATTAATAATCTATATCCTGAATAATATTCCAGCACAGGAAATCATAGATAACACTAACTTTACCATACTAAACGACGCTTTTATAGGTAATTATTACTAGTTAGAAAGACTTATAGAACTACTAAGAAAAAGAACGCCCCTCGGGAACTCCTCTACGTATCGTTTCGTCGTTAATCCTCCGGTAAGCTCGGTCCCCTCCGACCATTTAACCAACAAGTATGTAGAAACTGTGTAGTTGCCGGAGCATTTGGGGATTTTAAAAGTAACACATCTCGTCTTCACGATTGGGAGGGCATCACATCTTGAATATCCATAAAATTCTTGCACATACATCTCATCGTCCTTATCCCTTGCCCAAAGGGCCGTGGATGATGAAGCAAGGCTGGAATAAGGTCTTGTTCGCCCATTGGCCTGTGAACGAAGCTTCTGTTGCTCCGTTTATTCCTCCGGGTCTGGACTTGCAGCAATGGGAAGGGAGACCCTGGATTAGTGTCGTTCCCTTTCGGATGGACCCGCTGCTCGTCAGGGGGTTGCCTCCCCTTCCTTTTGTCCACTCATTTCTGGAGCTTAATATTCGTACCTATGTAATTAAAGACGGCAAGCCGGGCGTCTTTTTTCTGAATATGGATGCCTCCAGTCTGCCTGCTGTTACCGGTGCTCGCGCCCTCACCTACTTGCCGTATAGATATGCAGAGATGTCTCTTCAGTCCGAAGGACAGAGTATCCGATACATCAGCAAAAGGCAGACCGCACATGGAGAAGCCCTATTTAACGGTGTCTACTCAGCTGTCCAATCCACGCCAGTACATGCCCTGCCCGGGACTCTCCTTCACTGGCTAACAGAACGGTACTGCCTGTATACTGCCAGTTCGAAAGGACAGCTATATGTCGGTGACATCCACCACCAACCATGGCCTCTACAGGAAGCCAAGCTCTATCTGGATTGCCATACTTCAACCCAAGCACTAGGGCTCGTACACGAACCGGAGCCTTCGCTTCTGACCTACACCGAGCGACTTGAAGTACTACTCTGGCCGCTGAGAAAAATATAAATGCCGCTAACTTCTTATGGCATGAACCACTTAGCCTATTAATGATTCAGCACAAAAAAGGTTGCCCTCCTGTCGAATAACGACGGAAGGGCAGCCTTGGTGTCTCTAGGATTCATTTTTGGAGATATGGTTAAGACTTGGCACATAATCCTCAGCCTTATTGTTGGTCAACGTCTGAGGCTCCTCTGTGAAATGAGCGTGATTCTGCTGGTTGTTCTTCTTATCTGCACGATTATTCGCCCGATCATACTTCGGATCTGCACTGTTCTTGGGCATGACATTCACCTCCATCCCTTTACGTTAGTATGGGGAACGGGAGAATCTTTTATCCTAAAGGAAAATGTCCTGATTTGCGCCTACAGCAATCTCACTTTCCGCTTATTGAGCGTCCTTCTGCGGAGCCATATTGTTGTAGATATTGTCCGCCGTCACTTTCCCTGTGCTGACATCCTGAGAGGTATAACCTGAGACGATATTGCCTACTTTGAATTCCTTTTGCAGCAACTCTTCGGATGGCTCTGCCGCAGTTGGGCCTTTGATGCCCAGTTTCGTCGCGTCTGTTACCGTCACCCACAGGTCACCTACCTTGAAGCTCTTGCCGTCCGCACTTACCTCAGAGATTACACCCTCAATATTGACCGCAGCTTTGCCTGTGGTGGCCGCATTACCGCTGGTGTCTTTTTGCGGAGCCATATTGTTGTAGATGTTGTCCGCCGTCACTTTCCCTGTGCTGACATCCTGAGAGGTATAGCCGGAGACGATATTGCCCACTTTAAATTCTTTTTGTAGAAGTTCCTCTGATGGCTCCGCTGCGGTCGGGCCTTTGATGCCCAGTTCCGTTGCATCTGTTACCGTCACCCACAGGTCACCTACCTTGAAGCTCTTGCCGTCCGCACTTACCTCAGAGATTACGCCCTCGATGTTCACTGCAGCTTTGCCTGTAACTGGGGGTTTCGTGGTGTTCACAGCCGATGGTGACTGCGTGTTGAAAAGTGTACTCTGGTTCATTGTAAAAGTACCTACCGCTAATATGGCACATGCTGCGATCCCAATTGTCCAACCTTTTACTGTTCTCTTCTTTGCTGTTTGCATATTTACCCGCTCCTTAGGATTATTTATATTAGTGTTTTTTGAATTATCCATCTCTGATAACAGCTTCTGATAGGTTGCCTCTTTGAAATCTTCACTTGTCTTCACATGAGACATCGCTGATTTATAAACTGATTTCTTCATCTTCCAGACCTCCAATCTTTTCTTTTAAAAGAAGGCGTCCACGCGCAAGCCATGTGCCCACTGTTGCCGGCTTCGCTTGCATAATCTCGGCGATTTCCTGAATCGAATAGCCTTCGTAATAGTGCAGATGAATGGGGATACGATATTTTTTATCCAAGGCCAGCACGGCCTGTAAGACCTCGTTTTCTTCTTTCGGGAGGTAGCTCAGATCCTCCGGGACCGGATTTCTACTTTTAAACCAGCCGGTTTTCAGCATATTCTTGCTTTTATTGATCGTTGTTCGGATAAGCCATGCCTTTTCATGCTCGTTATTTTCAAAGGCCGGACGTTTTTGCAGGTAGGTTAGAAACACCTCTTGCGTCACCTCTTCTGCATCAGCCACATTTTTTAGGTAAGTGAACGCAATCTTAATCATGCTTTGAGAATATAAGTCCAGGGCCCGTCGTACCGATTCATTGATATCAAATGAAGTGTACACCTCACCACCTCCTTTCACTTTAAATACAACTGAGCCCTCCGATATTTTTCATCACGTCTAATATTTTTTTAGGATGCAACGGTTGCTGCTAAATTAATACAAAAAAAGCCCCAGCCAAAAGGCAGGAAGCTCAGGTAATCGTCCTAATTCAAATTGTTTCCGCACCGGGATCGAGATCCGACAGTCGGGTAACAGTACATTTGGTGTATTTTGAATACAATCACGACATAATACATGCATAAAGTGAACTTAAGAATAACACCTTACTGATTGATGAAGTCCTGATATTCAGAAGGCATTCTCCAGTCAGCTTGCCTAATTATTAAGTTCAACTTATATAGTTACACAAATTTAACTACTGTGGGTGGGAGAAAAGATGACCCTATTATTAACGATTGTTATCGTAGTTCTGATACTCATTCTGATTGGCTTTCTGTATTTGCACCAAGCCCCGTTTGGAAAGCTGCCCTCCGGGAGCCGGCTTGCCCGTATTGAACAGTCTCCACATTATCGGGATGGAAAGTTTCACAACGTACTGACCACGCCAATCTATAGTGAGAACTCCAACTTATATACTGTTGTAAAAGAGAAACTCTTTACCAAGGAGCGTCTCAAACCACTCCAAAAAGTCCCTATAAAGAAGACTGACCTTCATGTTCTTCAGGAAGATGAGGAAATGATGGTATGGTTCGGCCATTCCTCCTTTTTTATTAGGACGGGTCGTAAAAATATGCTGTTCGATCCGATCTTCAGTCAGACAGGTGCTCCCGTCTCATTCTCAAAAGCCTTTCCCAGTACCAATTACTATACCCCTGATGATATGCCGGATATCGATTACCTGTTCATCTCCCATGATCATTGGGATCATCTCGATTATGCAACGCTCACGGCTCTGCGGCCAAAAATCAAACAGGTGATCTGTGGTCTGGGGGTAGGATCGCATTTGGAGCATTGGGGATTTAAGCCTGAGATAATCACGGAGCTGGATTGGGGAGACACGGTAGCTTTGGGTGATGGTTTTACTGTGCATGGGGTCACAGCCCGGCACTACTCTGGACGCGACTACCGGCAGAAGCGGACGTTGTGGTTATCCTTTGTCATAGAGGCACCTGGTCAAAAAATATTCTACAGCGGAGATAGCGGCTACGGGCCTCATTTTGCCGAAGTCGGTAAGCAGTATGGGCCCTTTGATCTCGTCATCCTGGAGAATGGGCAATACAATACACAGTGGAGATTTATTCACATGTTTCCTAATGAAGTGCTAAAGGCAGCGCAAGACCTGCGTGCAAAAAGCCTGCTGCCCGTTCATGCCGGAAAGTTCGCCCTAAGCATCCATAGCTGGGACACGCCTTTTCGCAGAATATCTGAGCACGGTGAGGATAAAACATTTCATCTGCTATTGCCGATGATCGGCGAGCGGGTGGAACTGTGGAAGGATCAGCAGCAGTTTGAGCGCTGGTGGGAGAGTATTAAGTGAGACTATAAAAGCCAGTTTTCCGGTAGTGAACTGCAACCCGATTGTTAGAACGACTAACAGTGGGGGGGCGGTTTATTAAGGGGAGACTGGCTTATTTTCTCGCATATTTATAAGATCATTTAAACTTAGAGTAACCCATTCGATAATTTGGATGGAGGATTCTATCCGTTCCCTGGCCTCTCCAACGAAGAGACTTTTAATTAAGTTCTTCAGATCATCAGATAGCATCTCCATATCCTTCAGATAAAACAGGACTGAACCATTGGGAGGCATCGGCTTATTGCTGGCTGCCCAAACCCCTTCGAGGATTTTCCATGAAGTAGTTCCCGCAACAAAAGCAGCTTTTAAATCATCTCCTGACATTTGAGCCGCTTTGATTTTAATCAGAGTGCTCTCAAGCCAATATTTTATCGATTTCATTTCTGTGACAGGGGTTTTATACCCGGAGAAAAGCTGTTTGGATCGTTCTATGAGTTGTTGGAGCTGCTCTTCGTGATCAAGGAGGATGACTGAATCCAAGAAATTGTACATCCCCATAGGTCCACCTTCACATTTATGGGTCGCCACCTCTATATCTGAATATTTAAGTTCAACGTAAATGCCCTGTCTGAATTCTGCTAGAAAGGGTCTGCTTAACCCCTCCTTCAACAATATGTACATATCCAAATCAGAAGTTTCGAAGGATTCACCTCTTGCTACCGAACCTTGAAGCAATAAGCCAATCGCTTCGTGATCCTGAATAACTTCTTCGTATATCTCCATAACTAAATTGCGATGAATTTCACTTTTGATCAAGCGAATAGAATCCATTAGACACCTCCATAATTTATTATAAATTAAATTTTGATCTTTACACTGTAGAAATAAGATGTTAATATCATTTCTATATTTATAGAATAGTAGAAATGATGATAAGAAAGGAGACCATGATGGCTCAAGTTGACAATGAGATACTGCAAGCTGTTAAAGTATTCAAGGCTTTAGGTGAACCTACACGACTAAAAATCGCATTGATGCTGGTACGGGAAAGTAATCAATGTGTGACTGCTATTGGTGAAGGCCTTGAAACCGTGGCAGCTTCAACATTATCACATCATCTCAAGCAACTGACGGATTCAGGCTTAATTCAGTCCCGAAAGAGCGGTCCGTTTATTCACTATAGTGTTAATCACGAAGTTGCAGAGAAATTTGCGCCATATATTTTGGTGTAAATTTTTTTCAGATATAATTCTATTATTCTAGAAATGTAGAATACAAAAAAGGAGCGAGCAAAAATGCAAAAAAACTCAAAAGGCATCGAACTTGGAATAACAACATTTCTTCATACCAGACCTGAAGCTGGAGGTGTTTTACCAGCCGAGCGGCTACGACAAGCCATTGAAGAGATTCAACTGGCTGATCAGGTTGGCCTTGATGTCTATGGCATCGGTGAACATCATCGCAACGACTACACAAGTTCATCTCCAGCAGTTATCTTGGCTGCTGCCGCTTCCACAACTAAGCATATTCGGCTATCCAGTGCCGTAACGGTGCTGTCTTCTGCCGATCCAGTTCGTGTCTATCAGGACTTCGCCACACTGGATAACCTAACCAATGGCCGGGCTGAGATTATGGCTGGACGTGGTTCTTTCGTCGAATCCTTTCCCCTCTTCGGATATAACCTGAACAATTATGAAGAATTATACGAAGAGAAGCTGGATCTTTTACTTAAAATCCGATCCGCAGAGAAAATAACATGGACAGGTAATCTCCGTGCACCACTTAAAAATATGGGCGTATATCCACGTGCGCAACAGCCTGCGCTTCCTGTGTGGATTGCTACTGGCGGTAGTCCAGAGTCGGCCATCCGTGCCGGCCAGCTAGGTCTTCCAGTCATTTTCTCCATTATTGGAGGTATGCCGGAGCGTTTCGCTCCACTAGTGCAGTTATATCGTCAAGCTGCTGAACAAGCAGGGCATAATCTCAATGATTTGCAAATTGCCTGTCATTCGCATGGTTTTATTGCAAATTCGTTCGAAACAGCTACAGAAAAGTATTTCCCCATCATGGAAGATCAAATGAATCAAATTGGCAAAGAACGCGGCTGGCCAGCGTATTCACGTAGCACGTATGAGGATGCGTTGAGCCCTCGTGGCGCTCTTTATGTTGGAGATCCAGAATACGTGGCCGAAAAAATCGTGCGTGCAGTACAGCAACTGGGCTTGACCCGTTTTCTTCTGTATGTTGACTTTAGTACGCTGCCTCACAGTGATTTGTTAAAAACGATCGAGCTTTTCGGCACAAAAGTAGCACCCATTGTACGCAAGGAATTGACTAAATAAGATGAACTTCAGATCCGAGCGTAAGGCTTGGTCGTCACTACGGTGGAATGTTTGGACTTCCGGTATTAAAAAGATTAAAAATATACGATGCGAAAGAAAATACATCTATTTTTCCAGCTAATAATTCTATGTTTCTAGAAATGTAAAATCGAAAGGGGCAAAATAATGCATAACACGTGGAAAATCTATATATTAGCTATTGTAAGTTTTTTAGTGGGGACTTCAGAATTTGTAATATCCGGGATACTGGATCGGGTCTCTAGCGATGTAGGCGTAATACTTGCGACTGCTGGCCAACTTATTACGGTTTACTCGATTGCTTACGCGATTGGTACACCTATTCTCATTGCGACTACCTCAAAAATAGACCGGAGAAAACTCATGTTGGCTGCTTTGGTCCTATTCTTTATAGGAAATCTGATCACAATCTTAACCACCGGCTATACGATGCTGGTTGTAGCACGAGTCGTCTTAGCATTAGGCACCGGTGTCTTTATGGTGGTTGCGCTAACGGTATCTGCTCAAATGGCCCAACCAGGCAAACAAGGCAGCGCCATTGCTACTGTTCTGCTTGGCTTTAACCTTTCGCTTATTTTGGGCGTTCCTCTGGGAAGAGTTATTGCCAGCACCTACGATTGGAAAATGATTTTCCTCGGAATTGGTGTACTCAGCTTGATCGCGATGCTGATCATTTCATTCACTATTCCAAGGTCCAAAGGAGAAGCAGCTGTACCGCTTAGAGAACAACTCGCCTTGTTGAAAAATCCGCGGCTTTCATTAACCTTATCGATCAGTTTCTTCTGGATCATGGGATACACTATCATTTACACATTCATCACACCATTTCTGCTCAGCATTACTGGAATGAGCGATAACCTGGTGAGTATCGGGCTGTTCGCTTTCGGTATAGCAAGTCTGCTTGGCTCCCAGGTTGGAGGATACGGCGCAGATAAATGGGGGATTCCACGTACTTTGATTGGAAGCCTGCTGTTCCACGCTGGTATTCTGCTCCTTATGACTGCATTCGCTCATATTACCGCTGCTGTCTTTCCTTTGCTGATGTTATGGTCATTTTTCGCCTGGTCTACCTTTCCCGCTCAACAAGTGTATCTGATTGGCATGGCGCCCAAAGCGTCGGGAATTCTTTTGAGCTTGAACACCTCCATCGTACAACTTGGAATGGCTGTGGGAGCTGTCATTGGTGGTCTAGTTGTGGAAAAATTCTCACTGCAAGCAGTCGGCGTGGTTGGCGCAATTGGTGTCGCCATTGCAATCCTCCCGGCAATAATATCGCTTGCTATGCGAAAACAAACTGCGAATTGATTATGTATATAAGACGAACATAAGATCCAAACTTAAGGCTCGATCGTCACTACGGTGAGTGTTTGGACTTTCGGACGCTTTCAGGCGGGAGCTTCCGCTCCTACAGTTCCAAACCTTCCCCTTCATTCCTTCTCGCTCTTTGTTATTTTCTTTTATTCGTCTTATATAGCTTCGCCTTGTGTAGCTCTCGCAAACTTTGTAGCCACAAAAGAAATCGCCCTTTTGGTGAAATGGAGGTCCCCTCAACTATTTCATCAGGGGCGGTTTCTTTTTCATGTTCAATATATGAGGACTAACTCTCCTCCCCTGTCGTGGATATTTATTAGACACATTCCAGCTGGTCCTTAGCGGGCTAACAACACGGATGAGTCTTGGTAACAAGCAGTCGGATTAAAATTAAAAAAGCCGAGAGACTTCAGGAATACCTGAAATCTGCTCGGCTTGCTGTAATCTCTATAAGCTTCAATGCTTATTTTTCAAGAAATCCCGTAGAAGGATTCGTGATGAAGAAACCCTCCTGTGGCACATAAAAGTATTGAATCCAAACACCATCCAAAAGCGGTTCGCGTGTATCCAACAATACATTAATATCCTTATCTGTTGCGATAATTTCATCATGTTCAGTTGGTGTATCAAGTACTACATCATAGTGGCCGTGATCGCCATGATTCTGAGTAATAATTACCCGAATCATCTTTCCTTCAGCTTCTTGACTGTTTAGCATATCTTTTAAAACTTTAGCTGCATTACGGTTAATTTTGCACTTCATCCTCAATCGACCTCTATTCGTCTTAATTTGCAGTAAGACATTCATTATAACATAACTTAAGATGCTATATATAATTTAGTGTCCCCGGAAAGCAGAGAAAAAGACTGGGACATGATCGGTTAAAAAGCCGCCATTTTCCAGTCTTTGTTGAGTTGAAGAGTTATTTAGGTTTGTGGATGTGAGTAACGGTTATAAATGAGACTGAAAGACAGCCAAAAGGCTGTTTTTTTCAATATATGCTTGAGACAATGAACAACTATAGATGAGATAAATCGTATTTTCGAGTATTATTATTGAGATAATTCGTTAATACCTAAAGATATTATTTAAATAGGTCTTTATTGACAAGCCTTTTCAAGTCCTAACATCGTTTATAATGTTAGATGCATTTGGACAGCTTCTTCTAAAAATAATGTTATCAAATCTTCCTCGTTCTATAAGAACTCGCTTTTCCTTTTATTACTTACTGGATGATAATAAGTAGTGTATGGTATAAATTTTTTTACGTATTAAACAACTGACTTTCATGACAATGTTTTGGATATCTGCTGAAGTCTAAGTTTATTCAGGATAGCTACTTTATTGTTTCATGGCGTTAGACCTATATATTCAAAGCAAAAGCGATGGATAAGTTCCACCGCTGCTTTGTCTTTGCTGAATAAACTCCTCACGTGAGTGAGGAAAAGCCTTTGCAGTTAGCACTCAAACTTTCCTGCAGATGAGAAATAGCTTTCAATGTCGTCTAAATTGTATCGGTTGTCTATAAAGGCTTTAGGCTGCATGACAATTGTTAATCGTTTTGTAAATTTGCGTTGTGCAAGTCCAGCGATAAATGACCTTACAATCATGCCTATAATGACGTAACGACTAATAACTAAGCGGTGGCGACCACTACCGAGAACTGGTATTATAATCGGTTCGGTATTTCCATGCTCAGCAATATAAGTCCATAAAGATTTCAGGGAGTCCTCCAAGTGTTTCAGATTCGGATTCCCTTTCCCCTGAGGATTAAGCTCACTGGTCGCTAGTAGGTAAACTGTCTGGCCTATTCCATGAAGTTGAATCTGGATTACAGTGCCAATCGGATATTTCTTAACTTGATTTCCCCTTACTGTGTCTAGCTCGTAGGGTATATTCTGTAGCTCCTGAGCTAAAACTTGGTCAAATTCCGACGGGCTTGAGAAAAATCGGTTGCGGAACTGAACAATAATTGCTTGCTCATCGATATGAGAATGTAGGAAGCAACAATTACATGGAATAATCCACGAACCATCCTTCCGTGCATACAGATTATTAACGTCAATTTCCAGCAATACCTCATGGTCAGGCAGCAGCACCTTTCGTCGCAGAAGCGGTCTGCTCATCCATATTGCTACCACAATTCCTAAGCCAATGACAACCCATACACTAGGCTTCCATGGGGAGCCGTCGACTGTGAAGTAGTAGCCTGAAAACTCGGTAAATGTCCATATAACAGAAAATGCAGCCAACCAAAAAGATAAAAATTTCTTGAACCGGAACGAAAGCTTCCATAATCCGACCGAAAAATAAGCTTTCCATCTATTCATCTGAAAAGGTGCTCCTTCTTATCTACTTATGGTGTTAATTTAATCAACTTCTCCTCATACGGTTTGAAGTAGCCTCTACTAATACGAAGTGGTCCCTCCACATCACGACTTAATTGTAAAACCTGGGATTGATCTTTTAGGATGCTAAACTTTCGACGAAAAAGCACCGCAATTTGCGGATTAGCCGTAGTGAAGAATAACTGAGTGCCTCTCGTAATGGTCAACTGGCGCAAGAAATCTAATAATCCTATTACGTTGAGATCGTCCATATGCGCAACAGGTTCATCTAACAGCAAAAAGGGTGGGGCCGAATCCATAACTAGGTGCATGATAAAGAATATAGCTAATATGACAGATGTCCTCTGCCCTGTGCTCAGTTGATAGATGTGGCTTCTCTTCCCACTGCCCTTTCGTACAGCCATCATATCATCACCAGTCCATTCCAGCCGTTCAAATTCATTAGGTGAGTGTAACGATACGAACATATGGCTAATAGCATCAAAATTGCTTCTAACAAATCCTTCTCCATATGCAGCAAGTTCCTTAAGCTCAGATAATATATTGATAGCTTCGACACAACGCTCCAGCTTTTGACTAGTTGTTTCCAGCTTCATTTGAAGCTCAAGTTGATTTAATGTTTGCTGCTCTTGAAGAATTCTTGGCTCCAAAGCTTCACCTAATTGTTTCGAGGCTTCCAACAATTTATCGAAACCTCTTCGCCATTCACTCCACGATTGCCCTTCACGTAACATTATATTTTTGTTCAGTAGCCTTGAGTAATTTTCAGCTAACCCCAAAAGTCTCTTTTGGGTTAATTCAAGCTGTGAGCTTCTCAGTTGTACATCTGAAAGTTGAGACTCTAGTGCTTCCCTTTGTTTATTCATTGCAGTTACATGCTCTTTGAACTGCACATAGCTGACTCTCGCTCGTTCTACGACATGGCTATTATCTGTTATAATTTGACCTATATAAGACTGAAGGCGATGATATGTATCTTCGTCAGGAGCAACGTTCGCATAGTAAGATGCCAGCTCAGGAGACTTTCTTAGTTCCTCTAGGCCCTCTATTGCGGCTAGCGTTATCCCCCGTCCTTCCAACTCTAAACTCCGCTCGTCCAGCTCCTTTTGCTGTTCAATCAGGGATTGAAGTCTTGTGTTAAGTAGTTGGAGAGTATGCTGTACCTCGTGCGCAGATGCGAATTCAGGAAGGCTACGAGCCTCTTCTAGACCTACCTGTATCCGTAGTTCAAGGCCTGCCTTTTGAAGTTTTTCTCGCAAACTCCATTCTTCGTGAGTACGAGCATACATTTGTTCTTCACTTCTTAGCTTCAGTTCCAACTCCTTTGCCTCTTGTAACAGCTTAGATAAGAAGTCATCCTCGGATTTTATATTGGCTGCAATCGCTTGAAGTAATAGCTTTGCGGATTCATGATCATGTCCGCAAAGGGGGCAACTCTTTTCCTCAGGATGGCTATCTAAATACAAAAGGGCAGTAGATTTGAGGTCAGATTGTATCTGCTGGAGCTTTGACGTTATCTGCTCTCGTTGCCTAACTTGATTATTTATTTCCTCAATCTGTCTCTTTGTCTCCAACAGCGCATTATATGCCGTGTTCCGTAGCATCTCAAATTCCGTATCGGACTGACTCAGAAGGGGAGTTGCTATGAGTGACTCGTATAGGCCACAAACGTCTCTAAGCGGTCCCAGCAACTCATTTATTTCGTGCCGTTTCTTATTTATCTGTAACCTTAATGCTCTTGAGCCGGTCTGATCGTAAAGGTAATCGTAGCTAGCAAATTTTGCTTGCAGCTCATTTAATAATTCCTGTCGTGAACGAGGAATTTCAAATTTTGTCCATAAGGAGCTTAATCGTGTCTCTAGCTCATCTGAGCTTGGTATCATTTGCAATTCACTCTTAAGCTTTAGCAAACGTTCAGCTATATCCGGTTCCTCAGCTTTCAGTCGCTCCTGAGCAGCCTTCCATTGTGTCATGGAATCTATATTATCCACCTTGATGTCGATAATTGTTTCACTTATAAGGTCTAGCTCTTGCAAATAAGGCTGAATGTGATGGAACCATAGCTCTACCTGGTCTGTTTCAAATGGAACGTCTGGCTGAGGATAACTGGAGTGTATATGGTTCAGCCATTTCACCAATGTCTCCACGGCTGTATGTATACGCTTCTGTAGTAGTCCCCCCCCATATTTATTTTCTTGAAGGGCCTTTCCAACTTGAGCTGTTAGCTGATCTACATCTTTACGAAGTCTACGCTCTGCCTTTTCGAATTCTATTTTATATGACTTCAAACATTGCTCATGGCGCTCCAACTGCTCACCGAAGATCACCCGTGCGAATGCCCCTCGATAGTCAATTTTCTGACTTGCATTGAAGCAAAACTGGTGAATCTTTTCAGAAGAAAAGTAGTTATATTGGTGAAAAGCACGGTTCAGTTGGCTAACTTTTCTGCGGGGGGCAACCTTATGTTGATAGTAAGTGGCTTCGCGAAGTTTCTGCTCCTCCACATTCGGCAAGCCGCTCAAGCTCTCTTCTCCACCTACAAACTCCAAGGTTCCATCCCACTCTTCGGATATATCCAAACCAGCGAGTAAATTACGCTGGATGCTCCCGGTGAAAGCCAGTTCAATACTTTCAAGAATGGAGGTCTTGCCCATTCCATTAGGACCTTCTAGCAGGTTTACTTGGGCGAAAGACAGTCGTGGTGTATTCGATAATAAATGAGGCCGGAATTTATTCCCCATTTGCATTGCACCGATCTGCGTCTTTGGCCTGACTGCTGGAGGGACTTCAGCATACTCGAAGTGCCTATCCTGCTCTGAAGCCAACTTGTGGTCCAAGTAATCCTCCATCTTCTTAGGGCTATTACTGTCTAAACAGAACAACAAGTCGTGAGGCGTCAGGGCTCGCACCCAATCTTGCAGAGGATCCTCTACCGACACTTTGTCTATCTGTTCTGGCAGCCTCGCTACAGGTAGGCGTTGAACGACTTGATCTTCTTCTAAAATTATTTTTTTACCAAACCGCTTACCTCGCTGGATCAGGTTCAACTGTTCTAGTGTAATGGCTTCCAAATCATCCTTAGACAGTACGAAGCAAATATATAGGTTCCAGCTCCAATCTCCCTTTAGGCGGTAGTAAATCGGTGCAACGATATGGTCTTCAAATTCTCGAAAGCTTCTCTCCTCACGTGCAATTACCGAAAGCATCTGGCTAGTTGCCGGAACCAAAATATAATTGGCTACAAGCGTTCGATCCCAGAGGTGTGCAGCTTCATACACATCCACCTCTCCAATATGCTCCGAATATTCATCCATCCGTCGATGTCGAATATAGCTTAATCCGCTCTGTTGTATATAATTAATAATTGCTTCCATTCATTTTGCCCCCATGGGTATATTCAATGCTATGGCTGCTGCGCTCAGGTGATGTGAACTCATCATTGTATTCAGGATACTCTAACTCGCCCCCCTGAATATTCTGCGATAATACGCTGATACGGTCCTCTAGATACCAGTCTTCATTTGTGAGAACCTCGACAAGCTGCTTCATGTTATCTGGCCGTTCCGTATAGATGACCAATACTCCTCTACGCTCATTCCCAGACTCTGGTATGATATTTAATGGTTTTTGACTGACAGGCTTATAGAGGAATTTTCCCTGAAAGCGCTTCAACACCCATGGTAAACTATCTTTTCGTTTCAGTCTTTGAATAAGTTTAACAATTATTTCCGCATTACGTTGGCGCTCAGGTTCACAGTGAGCGTCAATGTGGTAGCTCATTCTAGCACTTTGTTCATTTCCAGTAAGCACGAGTTGGCCCTTCTCAAGGTGACCCAGTGAATAACCAAACAGCTTGTCTCGCTGCTCTATATCCAAAGTAATAGTATGGCTAAATTCACCCGTTGCCTCCTCTGTGAGACTGGCAGGAAGCGATTCTTCGAAGGGAAGTTTGCTCACTACCCAGCTATGTTGATCCTCTGAGGTTACATATGCTCGGATCACTCTTACCTTTTCCTTAGGCTGGGCAATCTCAGCTCCACCGTCATAGGGCTTGACTAGAAGAATTTGAACAGTATGCTCTATTTTGTGAGCGTACCACACTTTAAGTCGCTGTTCGGTAAATCCCAATCCGAGTCCATGAGCATAATTGTGCCTTCGGGTTTCCCTGAGCTGATCAATCCAACCCTGGTCCTCTCCATAATTAATGAATCTACGATAGATTGTGGACCATGGGCTTTCTATGTGATGTGTGCCTCCTTGGAACGTTAGGGTCGTACCCTCCGCCCAATTCGCTGTAATGTATATCAAATCTCTGCCGGCAGTTGTTTTGAATAAAGAGCTTCTAAATTGGGTGATTTCAGTATGCCGCGGGGATGGATTTAATTGAGGATGAAGTACAATATAACTTCTGTGCTCTTGATTTGGAAACCATAAATTGGGGTTAACAAGGCCTGGCTTAAAAGCATCGGCACACACGATAGTGAATAGCTGATTGGCTGCTGCTTCTCCAAACACGATAACCTTATTCCCAACGGACAATCCAGCCCCTTCACATACGAAACGCTTATCGCTCATTCGTTGCATTTTCCACTGTGGTACCAAGCAGAGCTTACTGTTATCGGACGAACGGAACACATAGAGAATAAAATTGACAAATTCAGCCTCGTGGTTTCCTTCTGTAGCACGTTGCCCCACCTCAGCATTGTCTTTCCACCGCATTATATGCTCATCGTAGACATCTAATGTCATCCCCTCACAAGCTAGAACCCAAAGCGCACCAAGACGAGGCTGTAACGATTCATCCTCCAGCATCTCGGTTATTAAGGCACCGGGAATACAATACTCAGGTGTGACGAGTAACTCCATCCGATCTGCCCTAGCCAGTCGTAGTACTTCTCTGCACTTGGAATAATGAGTTGCTGACATGGTGAAAACGCCCCTACTAGGATCGGCGGTAAGCTCTGCTTTGCTCTGTAATCTCATAAAGCGGATCGCGGTGTCGTCCGTAGTTTTTAAGAATGGAAAGGACGGGACTAGTTCCTTTCCTAGTTCGACTGTACCGAAGCATTCCTTCACCGGGATTGTTGTTACCGTCATCGAAAGATTCTCCTATCGTTCTACAATAATTACCAATAATAGATTATCACGCAAAAATGATAAATGGAATACAGAAATAGTAAATATAAAATACGGATGATTGCAGTATTATATAATTACAATAGGATTAACTTTTTATTTCCCGTAGATGCATTTCATATTTCCCTAAATAATTGATACTGATTCAGCTAAGCATATTCTTCAAACGATTTAATATCATCTCCAGATCCCCCATACTCTTTAAATTAACAATATTAAAATAATCAGAAAGCATATCACTTAGAGGAGTTACAAAATCTAAAACAATCTTATCCACCATAAGATTAATGTAATTTTCATTTCTACCAGTTCTCTGTGCTAAAAAACCATAGAAATTAATTCCATTAACATCATAATGAAGCAAATTTCTAAGTACTCTGCATTCTTCAGAAATACTCATCCTGTAAGCTTCTAAGATACACTCCAGCCTACCACTACTTTTTGCGTTTACCTCTGAATAGTGTTCTGGAAGGAATCTTTTTATGTTCTCCAGGTTATCCATTACCTGATCTATTTTCATTGATAGTAGTCTCAACAGAATATATCCCGAATTTCTCATATTCAGTTTTCTCTCACTAATAACATTTGTTTTAAGCCATTCGCAGGTTACTAACTCCTGCTGTATCAATAGTAACCTCGTAATGAAACTATCCGTTTTTCTGTCGCCGGTAAAAAGTGAAGTGTGATGAATATCTTTTTCAATAAATCTTTGGTTATCCGCTAATACTATTGAAGCTGGAACAGTAAAGGGAAGTCGTCCCTCTGTAAGATTCGATATGTGCAGCAAAAATTGTATGCTTGTTTCTCCTACATTCCGAAAAAAAGAAAAGATTGCATTGTTTATATTTTCACTTTTAAATAATGTTGTATCGTAGAAGAGGTACGTAGGATAAAGTGTACTTCCCTTGAGACTTCCATCTCCCAAATAGAAACCTAAGTTATTAACATCGTCGCCATATTTCTGAACATGAAATTCTAAAATTTCTTCATGCATCTTCTGATTGTTACTACTACTCAATTTCACTTTATGCCTGATTTTTTTGATTTCTGTATTTAGCTTATAGGAAGAGTTAAATATATCTTTATTAATCTGATATAGAATTAAACAAATATCTTTGCCTATCGAGTGTATAGGAACTGCTGAATATTTTTGATTTCCATTAGATTGTAAAAGCGAGATTATCCCTAATAAGTCGAAATACGCTGTACAGAAAGCAGACAATTCCTTTGAGTTTGTCTGGATCACTTTATTCAAATGTCTTCAGCACCTCGTCCAATTTTTATAGAAGAGCAAGGTTAATAAGTATCTCTCTAAGCCTTCTGTCCAAGTAGTTAGGATTAGATATTGGCCCCATCATGGTTCTAGCTAAACCCCTGACTTCCTCGAGTTCATCCCTACTCTTATAGATCTTACTACCTTTATAGTAATCATAAAGTACTAAAGCCTCATCAATATCAATTGTTTGTTCTTGCAATTTGACAAATAACTCACTCAGTGTGGCGTTGGATTGTGGTGTAACGTTGGCTAATCGGTATGTAGAATGCGAAGTGGTTTTAGGCAAATTTAAATTAACCTTGTTAACTAACTCAGTTTTATGTTTTTTTACTTTCAGTTCTTGATTTAATTTAATCTGTTTCTCTTCTTTGAATTTACTGTAAGCAGCAATCACCTCTCTTTCTAACTCGGCACGTTTTGTTTCTTCATCTTCTCCCATCCATTTAAAATGATTTTTGGAAGAGTGCAAAGAGGCAGCTTTTTCTAGTGAGATTTCTGTTCTGAATATATTTAGCCCCCATTTTGAATCAAGTCTCACAAGCCGTTGAACGAGAGCAGTGCCTTCTGAAGGATCGACATAAAGAAGGCTTCTTATTTCAAATGTAAGCTGTTCTTTAGATGTTTGATCTAGACCGAATAAGTACTTTATTAAAAACTCCTCATCTGTTTTTGCGATTAAGTTTGCAATGAATACTTCCCATAGCTGATCTTGCTTTACCTGAATTAACATTTGATTCTCCGCAGGGTACAGTGAGACCGCCTTTATACTCGGATGCTCAGATGATAACCACGCTTTATCTATAAAAAAGAAATATTTAAATCCTTCATTTTCATATAGTTCTTTTCGCTTCTTAATGAACGAATTATAAGCTTCAACTTGTTTCTTCCCTGTTATGTAATCAACAACCCAAATATCGCCACTTGGAAAATAAATCATTAGATCAGGAATGATTTTTAATGATTTCCGATAACTGTAACCTTCTTGCACCTCTACATCATGTATCCTAAGTTGACCTTCCAGATAAGTTCTAATAATTGTTTTGCCTACGCGATGAGGCTGTTCATTCTCTTCTTCTTTAATTTGCTTGTTATATCGTCCATAGTTTTCCGAACTAGGGCACCCCTCACCTAGGTGCTTAAAATGAAATTTATCTTGTCTAAGAACCATACTAACCGGCTGCTTACAACAGATACATGTAAAAGTCTTTTTATCTGAGTGTATTCTATATTTTGATTCCAATGATTTAACAATTAGGTTATAGCTAATCTCTTGATCCTCAAGCAATATTCGTTCTTCTTCCAAGTAAATACGATCAGTTAATAGATACGCAACTTCCATACCATCTTCACTCCTTTATACATATTTTAACATTTAAATCATTCTAATACTGCGTAAAATTATTCAGTAAGTGCAAAAATAACCTACTTATCAAAATTTCCCGAGGTGTTCAGACTTCAGTTTTATTACCATTCTACGTTTCAAATCTTTTTAGAAAAGTACGTTTCACAATACATAGTACTAGATCCACTGTAAATTTTGAACATAAAGCGATATGATAATAGCACAAACATATTCTTCCTATTCTTAGGCAATAGAACAGATAAAAATATGATGAGCGCCTCTAAAGGGGGATGATTTTCAATGGATATATTTAATTTGAAGAGAGATCGAGATGCTTGGTCGACTATTCGCGGTTATGTATATCAGGTTGATCTGTCACTAGAAAATTGGATACTGCTTGAGGATAATGAATACCTTGAATTAGAGAGAGCCGAAGATATCGACGTTGTTGGAATGCTAAATGATAATTCCGATCGGGTCATGAATCAAATTAAGCATCGAGAAAAGAATTTAACGTTGCGATCTCCAGAAGCAATCGAAGCTTTGATAAATTTTCATGACCATAGACGCGTAAATTCAGAACTCCAACTCTTTTTCCGATTTATAACAAACGCCGAATTTACAATTGAAAGGCCCTCTATCTTTCAAGATAGAATATCCGGTATTGCCGTCTGGGAAAAGCTTCGTATGAATGGTATCACCGACCAGTCGTCGCAAGAACAACTTCAAAAAATAAAAGACTTTTTATTAGCCTGCACTAGACCAGAATCCATAGAACAAAAGTCTTGGTCTAATTGGATGATGTTTCTTCAGCATGTCGATGAACAGGATTTTTATGATTTCATCAAGAGATTTACTTGGAGTACTTCAAACACCCCTTTTGCTCAAATGGAAGATAAGATTAAAGAACTACTAATTTCAAGAAATATTGCTCTCTCCGACCATGAAGCTAACAAAGTATATGAACGACTTTTTCTCCATGTCTTCAAATTATTATCTGCAAGTGGAATCAAACGATTAAACAAAATCGATTTTGCCGTATTAGCTCAACGCGCTTTATATTCAGAAGATGAAGAGCTGCTTAGTAAAATCCAGCGAATTTGGGTCGAAATCGAAACAAGAGTTGATCACATTGAGCGAACTTTAGAAACACAACAGGCTCAAGTTAAGAATTTAGACAAGCATTTTGTAGCTTTAAAAGAGGAGGTCGGATTTAACGCCTCTTTACGATTTAACTCAACAAAACCGCTGATAGATATTCCACAATTTGATAGAGTTATTCAACGTGAAATAATAGTACGTCAATTATTAGAAAATCTAAATACCCTGACTATGATTTCTCTGCACGGTGATCTGGGTAGCGGAAAAACACAACTTGCATCACTTATTGCTCATCAACATTCTGTATGTAAAGGGTGGATCCGTTTACGTGATCTTTCTCCTATTTATGCAAGTATTCGCATTGATGAAGCTTTATCTTCAATTTCAGGCATTACTCCTACAGAACATTGGCAAGATTGGTATGCCCAAGTATGTGCCAGGATTGGTAATAAATCACTCATTGTACTTGATGATTTACCAAAAACTAATGGAAAGACCATTTTAGACGAAAAACTTATTATGTTAGTCCGAGCATGTAAGGACGCAAATGTTAAGCTTTTAACAACTAGTGCTCTTCCACTTCCTCCTGCGTTTCAAACATTTCTTCTAGATAGGGTTATCTTTTCTACAGAGGCACCAAAATTTGATGAAAATGATTTATTGGAATTAATGACGCAATTTGGAGCTACAAAGGATGTTTTAGAAAACAGCAAATTTGTCACTCTTGTTACTTCGCTTACTAAAGGGCATCCCGTTCTCGCTACTGCTGCAGTACATTATTTACAAGAGCACACTTGGCAGATAAACATTGAAGCTTTTGGCGCTTTGTTTAATGGACAATATGCAAATAACCTGAATACCTTCATACAGCAAGAGCTCTTGAATCAACTTGAAGATTCCGAAACCCGAGAATTCTTATATCGATTAACATTGATCCAAGCTTCTTTTGACAACAAGCAAATCCAAATGATTAGCAGAGTTAATCCAGTAATTGCAAGACCATTTGAACGGTTAAATGATGTTTTAGGGCTTTGGTTACAAAAAGATTTCGAATTAAATTATCAAGTCACACCTCTACTCGCTCAAATTGGGCCTATGAATCTTAATTTAACCACGATAAAAGAAGTACGCTTTTTGCTAGGTCAAGACATCATTCGTAAACGAGATATTCATCCCTTTGAGGCAATACGAGCTCTCGGATATTTTGTTGGAGCAGAAGCTTATAACGAAGCAGGTTTAGTATTATTATTAAGTCTTGAGCAGGTTGAGAAACATGAAGCCTGGAACGATATTTGGGGTTTTACTCTAATTTGGATAGAGACTCCTTTGCCTGAAACAATGGAGTTAAAAATGAAGTTAGCTATCCGTATGAAACAAATCAGCATTTTTAATAGGATGGACAAACCCACAAATGAACTTCTTGAAAAAATCGAACTATTATTACTGGCTGCCGATCCCCAGGAATCTTTCATTTATGATGTCAGCTTATTTGTTGCTAGTCAGCTTGCCCTTATTTCACCGATAAAAGCAAATGCACACATTTTAAGAGCTCTTAAAATCTCCCAATTAAGCACCAATAACCAAGAAGAATTTGATCTTATCCATCCAGGTACAATAATTTGGATGACAGCAGCAGGTGTCCAAAATGCTTTGCAGTTGGATGACTGGTTAAATACTCTTCACAAATTTTCAGAATTCCAGCTTCAATACGCAACACAAAGCGATCTATACTTAGAATCATCTATAACCTTTTGTGACAGCCTTTGGCTTCGAGAAGCAAGCAAACCAAAAGAACAGCAAGACTGGCATGAAATTCTTATATCTCTGGAAAAAATAAGAGAGTGCACTAAAAAACTTAAACTCAAAATCTTATGGGCCTGTTCTGTTAGAAGTGCAATTATTGTCTTAGGGGAGTACCAAGATCAAATAGTTAGAGCTGAGCAATTGGCTTTAAGTTCCTTAAATACAAGTTTTGATTCAACAGCAGATTCTATGGATTCAATTGATACAATCGTTGAATTCCTCATCAGAGGCGCGATGGGTAGTCAATATGTCTATAAAGAACAATTTACTGATGCTATTACTTGGCTTTCGAATGCTATTAAATCATCAACAGATTCTTACCCGTATCAAAAAATACACTCATATCTTGAATTGAGTAAGGCATATGGTTTATTAAATCCTGCACTTTCAACTTATTTTTCTGGAAAGGCAGTCGAAATATCACAGCTAAACGATTCTATTCCTAGTATCTTACGTGTAAAGTCGATCGGAGAGCATCTTATAGCTTCCTTGGCTGAAGGAAGTATTAAAAACGAAATCCCTTTATATGAAGAGGCTGTGGAATACCTGTTACAAGCAGACTTTTCAATAGATGACTGGAAAAGCCTCTTTGTCATTTTCGGACATGCTTCAGGATACTTTCTTTCTATGGTATCAAATGGGGAACCCCCAAAATCCTTAAATGATGAAGAACGATATACGATACCTGAAAGAGGCTTTTTCCTGATACATCGTCCGCTTACAGCAGCATTCTATCAATCAGAAAACGATTTTTTCTTGCCCGCACATCTTGCACAGCTCTATGAATTTTACGGTTACCCAGATAAAGCTGCCGAGTGGACATTACGTACGTTTGATATAGCACGAGAGCGAGGTGCTAGGAGAAATATAGGGTTGCTTGGAGCGCAGGCTCTTCCTATTCTCTTGCAAAAACAAGAATATGCTATTGCACTAGATATTGCTTATGAGATGTACATTATCCATTCGATGCGTAGTCAAGGAGAGAATTATTTAGGAGATTCATATACTATATTAGGAGCAAAACCGAGTGAATCTTGGGATCGAATTGAAGAATCTGCTGCCGAGTATAGTGTTTTTCTGGCAGCCATTCAATTATTGCAAGTACAAACTGCAGATCCAAAACAAACTGCAGTCTTAGCAATGGAACTCATATCTTTATGTAAACAATTCAAAAATAATGCCTCGTCTCCAGATTTATGGAACAACTTAATTATTAATATTGATACCTTGTTCATTAACATACTTTCCTATAAAGAATATGCACAACGGGGGAATTCATCAAATAAATGGGCGTGTATACGTTGTTTGTATTATTTGGCTGCATCATTCCATGCACCTTCATCTAAGGATATTCTTAAAATCTATAGGGCTATCTTTCACTTTATTTCTTCGTTCGAAAACTGGGAAGAATTAAATAAAAAAGTTGTAATTCCTTTTGTGACATTCCATTGGCTTTCAATTCTCGGTAATTTTCGCAATGAGTTCTCTTTTCCAGAAAATGTTTATACAGCTTTAAAATTCTATAACGAAGCTGATTCAGAAGTGAATTTGTCTAAACTGCTCGACGCGATTCATACTAGTTTTTAAGTTTTTTTTTTTTTAACCTTCTCTTCAAATCTCTACTTGTGAGAATAATTAATAAGTCCTGAGTTATTAAAACCCCAATAATATCCAGGACCTTTTTATGTTAGGTTGACATCGATTTGGCATTACTGAACTAATGATATTATTTAGTATTCTATATGAATGTTTTAATCAGTTTACTAACGGAATACAATTGAATAAATACTGCCACGCTAAAGTTTACGGACAATCAAGAATACCTAGATAGTCACTTAAGCAACTTGTAATACGTATATGCTCATCTTCTTGGGTAGTGCCGGTAAGCACAATAGCTCCAATAATTCCGATACCCTTTACTTTTATAGGAAACCCGCCCCCAGCATCCGTAAAATCAGCTGAACTTAAAGCAAATGCGTCTTCAAGCCTCTTCCCTTCTTCTTTCAACTTTAATTGAATAGCAAATGAACTTTGATAAAATCGATAAACGGTATTTTTCTTTTTCCTTAACCATTCGTCATTATCAGCAGTTGTCCCCTCTAACGAAGCATGAAAGATTTGATGACCACATATAGAGACATCTACCGCCAAATTCTGTCCCTCTCGTTTAGCTTCATTAAGTATCTTTAAGCCGATTTCAATCCCCGTGTCATAAGTAAATCTATCAAATCGCAATAACCGTTCTTGTTCCTTAATCGCTTCATAATTCATCGCTATTTC
This sequence comes from Paenibacillus sp. NPDC058177, assembly GCF_042883835.1. Classification (NCBI taxonomy): domain Bacteria; kingdom Bacillati; phylum Bacillota; class Bacilli; order Caryophanales; family Paenibacillaceae; genus Paenibacillus; species Paenibacillus sp. NPDC058177. The sequence continues at coordinate 384,313 of NZ_JBHVVB010000006.1, forward strand.
TCCGATCTATAGTCAGATTTTTTCTATTCCTCAAATGGATATTTGAGCCCCCACTGACGTCTTAGTTCATCACATTGTCTGACTATTGAAAAACTTTGTCTCCATGTCATTATTGGCGACTCTTTTAATTTTTTCCGCAAGCAATCATTAACATGAGCGATCTCGTATTGGAATCCATCATCAGATATACCCATAACTTTTTGAGGTACTTTTTCTTCATATGATGTTTTCTTACCATCCTTAATCACATGGATTAAAGTAGGCTTCAACGTATTGACCAGCCAAGTATTATCAGAAGTAGTTACAGGAAGTGGCGCAGCTGGAGTAGGTTCAAGTCCATTAGGCATGATGGGACAAGGCGAAAGTATGGCGAGAGGTACTGCTTCAGTAACCAAAGAAGAGGCACTTGCTTCATTGGGAGCAACAGATATTCCGACTTCAGTATCGCTGTACCCGATTGATTTTAGTGCCAAAGAATCGGTGGTTGCTTATCTAGACAAGTGGAATGAAGGACGTGATACCAATGATCAGGTGATGGATACTGACCTCGCGGCTATTGTTACTAACATATCAGGCAGTATTATGGATGGTATTACATTGGTGATAATTGCTTTTGCAGCAATTTCACTAGTAGTATCTTTGATCATGATTGCAATCATTACATACATTTCTGTTATGGAACGGACGAAAGAAATTGGAGTGTTTCGCGCACTGGGTGCCCGTAAGAAGGATATTACCACGGGTATTTAATGCAGAAACCTTTATTATTGGGGCATGTTCTGGAATTTTGGGTATCGGAATCACCTATTTACTGACTATTCCGGTTAATGCAATCCTTTATAATTTGACTGTTTTTGTCAAAAGAAAATAAAGTACTAGACTTGGTGTCATTATTCCACGCGGCTTTTCGAATTGTTATACCGCCAGACTTCATAAAATAAGTTTTAGACTGACCTTAGAAATTGGAACAGCGACAGCCAAGGACGAGAAAATAAAGTACTAGACTGTCGCTGTTTCATTGAACTAACGTTCCCCGTTAGTTGAATGAATTACGACTAAAGTTCATTAATATATACATTAGATTTGCTCCATCAATATAACCACGTGAATGCAGTGTTAACGGATGGTTGTGCCCTCTAGTTTCATTAATTTTGTCAGTTTAATCTGATTTCACAATCCCGCATCCTATGAACTTCTTTGGTATGCTCAAGAGGATACAAAAACTCAAAATATTGTTCATTAAGTACGTTCGATGCAACTAACCTGTAGACTGTTTCTAGCAAATTAGATATGAAATATCCAAATGCTAGCCCTGAATGAGTTGTATTAGGTTGATGAAAGACTTTCTCGTAAGACAAGTCATAAAAACTAAGAGATGGTCTATTCTCATTGCGCATATCGGTAGGGTTTCCTTCCGGCCAGTATCGCATAAAGATATTATCATCAAAGCAAATGTGATTAATATAGCCCTGTTTCTCCTTCAATTGGTCTATAAGTTTATTTGATTGTATTCCCCCACGAAAACTCATTTGTTTTTCATATGAGAATATACCATTGAAAATATCGGTCCTACCAATGACTTCACCGTTAAGGTGACATTTATCTATTGTTGAAAGAACCTCTCTCTCATATTTTTTTCTTCCGTGAAGTACCTGAGGAGTAACTTTAGATTTCACCTCTATAATGCCTAAAACACTCTCGGGCATTAAAATAACAAAGTCACCTTCCGAGAAAAGTTTAGGCTCGTTTTTTTTGTAAATAATTATGTCAATTTGGTCCGTTAGTTGGCTTGCTCGATTTTTAACAAAACCAGTACCGACGGCTACGTTATCAGGCAGAACACGTCGGAGAAAATTCATTAATATAATCTCTTTATATCTTCCATCCTCGCCCCAATGATTATCATCAATAAAAAACTTAACTCTGTCCTTCAATGCAATAAATTCAGCAGCTATTGATTGCTGGTATCTAGTATTATTGTTGGGCATACCGACACCTCGTTCTTTATTATAATTACAGTATTGCTCATCTTTCCGATAACGTAACAGACTTGAGAGGCTTAAGGTCCGCCAGGACCGAGTAGCCCCTCCACGTACAAGTTGTCTGCTGACCCAAATTCCCCCGAAATGCCTCTTGCAGCCTAATGGTCGTAAGGCACACCGCGTAAATACCGTGTTAGAAGATGTTTACTGCCGACTTCCTCGAAAAACCACAATTATATCATTTTAAATTTATGTCCACAGTAGGTACAAACAGGTCCGAAACTCTCAAAATCAACACCATCTGATTCCTCACACTTTGGACACATTATCCTCCTAAGTTGCCCTTTATCAGTGTACAACTCTTGAGCATCTCTCCAAATCTCATTAAATTCATCCAAAAATTCAGCAATTATTTTTTTATCTGTTGAAGCCACCAAACATTCATAATTACTATTCAGTGCAGCTGATGTCCAATTCACTGAACCGAAAATCACTTTGTTTCTCGAAACCATAAATTTATGATGCATGTTTTGATATTTCCCCTTTGCTCTTAATCCTAGACTTTTAATTTCAAGGTTGGATTGATAGTCAGCAAAGTTGATAACTTTTAGGAGTTCCTTTGAAATAATAACTTCCGAATCCGAACCAGCCGGACGAATTATATCAGATGTGTTTAGTAACAATCTTGTCCTTCTATTTTCTTTGGTTCTTTCTATAAGAGCTGTTGCAATATCAGGATGAGTAAAGTAAGCAACGGCAACTGAGATGAATTCAGTTTCAGTTTTTATCACCGACAAAATCTCATTTAAAGCTTCTGTATTCGCTTTTCCAGGTCGAAGAAATATAGTTTTCATATCATTACCCCTTTTAATTATTTTTGGCAGCTGCGTCTAACAATTCATTTACGAAGTTTGCAATTAAAGAGATTCAGTACCCCATTAGATTCCCCCTTTATTAGTTGTTAGCTTATCTTTTTTTATTGGGCAAATCTGCCCTTGAAACTTAAAAGAATAGTCGATAAAGCTCTCTCCGACGTTCGCCGCGAAGCTGTGCGTAAATTTGAGTGGTCGATGCTTTTTCATGACCAAGCATACCTTGGATAAAATCTAAGGAGGCACCGTTATCAAGGAGCTGGCATCCATATGTATGTCGAAAGCGATGCGGGTATACGTTCGCTTCAATTTTCCCCCGATCTGCAAGCCGTTTTAAGGCCCATCTAATCGTAGGTATGGCCATTCGTTTTGTTGGATGTGTATCGGTAACAAATAAGGCTATGCAAGAGTCCTCACGGCTGGCCAGGTACTTCTTTAACCATACTTTGCACTCTGTCGTAAAGTACACTTCTCTTTGCTTCGCTCCCTTGCCATTAACGATTGCTGAGCAGTTCTCTCAGTTCAGATCCTCGATGTTGATCTTCTCCACCTCTCCATCCCGGCAGCCGGTGCTGTAGAGAAACTCCAGCAGTGCTCTTTCCCTGAATGATTGACACGAGATCTTTTAAGTGTATGACGTCTTCCTCAACCAAAAACTTTGGAATTCGCTTATCTAATTTCGGTTCTCTTAATTTAGAGAAGGATTTGAAGTCAGATACGTCTCTTCATAAGCGTATCGGAAAAGAGAACGAAAAAACCGAATTCGGTGTCCCAGGCTGCTTAGCTTCAAACGATCAGCTTGTTTTGCCAAGTACTCCTCCAACAGGGTTAACGTTACCTCTATGATATCGAGATTGCCGAGCTCTTGCATCAACATTTTGTGCTGAAGGGCGTATGCTTTTAAAGTTCTCGTACTGAATCCTTGAATACGCTTGTCAGCTTCATACAACCTCCACAGTTCACTTAATTGCATAACAAAACCTCCCTTTAGAAGCTATTAAATCTAGTTTGCTTCTAAGGAGAGGTTTTAATAATCAGCTGGGGCGTGTTGAACTAGCGTTCCCCATTAGCTTAATATTGTTGGGTATTCAAGACAGACTGAATTAATTAAGTCTTCTAAGGAACCAATCCTCTGTTGAACTGAATCTACATGATAAAAAGTACATGTCTTTCCGATCTCATTGAATTCATTTGTTAATGAGTATAAATAAATCTTCTTTCCTGCCCCCAGAGCAATTCCTAACTCAACATGGCTTCCTTTCCCTGCTGGGATCATAACTATTACTATATCTGCAGCCAAGACCCCAGAAACCTCTTCTTGACCAATACTACGAAGTTTGGTAATGGTGTCCACGTTCGATTGTGTAGTCCAATCGTAAGTATGCTGAAAACCACGTGCTTTCAAATCCTCAGCGACTCGCCTCACGTTTTCAATGTTTTTGAGACTGGAAGCTATGTAAAATTTCATATCGTCCCCCCCCATTTCAACCTTCTAACATGCTGTTATATATTAGCACATATTTGAAGTATCCTGCCCGACAGTTGAACAAAAGCAGCCGATCACTTTGATCAGCTGCTTTCGTAGTTCTATTACGCTATCGTTTCCAGTTAGCTTAAACATTAAGAACTTTGTGCCTCTTATCATCACCCATGATTCAGTCTAAATGTGTTCGGCTCCCCAAACGATTTGTATCAGGTAGCATATACACAGCTCGAGTCAAACATAAAGCCTAATATCTAAAAACAGGACCAAACATCTCGTGTAATGCACTTATTGGTATATTTTTCTTGATGTAGTCACTGTATAAGGCTTTTTTTGCTTCAATCTTATCTTTACCAGTATTTCGTGTAATCTGTTCTATTATATCACTAAATCTTTTTTTATCACCTTGCCTATTGTTTGTATAACTGCTGTACTTTGTCGTTCTAAATAAATTGCTAATATCCGTTGTCAAGCCCAAAACAGTTGATATTTCACGATAATTACTCTCAAAATGTTTAACTACACCCGATTCAGGCGTAATGGGAAGGTATTTGATATTGGTCTTATACTTATTCAAAATCTCTAATTTCTCAATTTCTGATTTTTCTTTGTCCCTTTTCTTACGAAGATCATTAATACTTATCTCAACATCCTTGTCAAAAAAAACATCAATTCGTGTTGTTGGTTTAAGAATTCCAATATTATTATTTAAGAAAATCAATATATTGGGCCAGCCACCAATCGGAAGAATGCGGTACAACGCTTTTTTATTTACTAATTCCTTGTAGGCTTTAATAGCTTCATCAAGCAGGATCTTCGCTTCATCATCTTCGACGAAAAACACATTGTCTAAATCGATATCATCTGCGGTTGCTATCCCTCTAAGGGCGAATGTATGATAGCACGGGTTTTCTACCTCAATGTTCCCATCCATAGCCGGGGAATGAAGAAAATAAAGATCTCGTATATCGGTATCTTTTATCATGTTGATTGAGTGCGTTGATAATATTATTGTGTGACGAAATTCATCAGCAATTTTTCTTAAATAACGCAATAAGTTTAATTGGACCGCAGGATATAATGTAATATCTATTTCATCAATTAAAATAAGACTTCCTCTACTCGCATTCAGTACACGCGTCAGTATATTAATAACACACGTTTCTCCAGTACTGAAATAAAACTCTGGATGATAGCCACCAGACTCATTTGGGGCCAAATACACTGCACGGCCAGCATCTAATTTTATCCCTTTCATATTTGAAAATTTGTTGTTTTCAAAAACCTCGCAAATTGCAGAAACTAGTCTTACGTCTACCGCCGAAACCTTGCTATGATAAATATCCTTTTTTACCGGTTTCAACCTTAAACTATCAGCTTTAATATAGAGAACGGATTCATATCCAAACTTAGTAAGTACCTTAGCATTTTCAAGTTTATCAGGCATCCATCTATTTTGGGCATTTTTTGAGTAAGTAACTGATTCATTATTAACATGATAACTCAATTTAGAGTGAAGATAAGGATCAATAATTTCAGCATTTGAAGAATTTATTTTATTAAAATTATCACCCAAGGCTGATCCGATTCCGATCTTGGCTAGAGCAGTTAATAATGTTGTTTTCCCGATCCCGTTTGTCCCCGTCAGAAGTTTAACACCTTGAGTTGGTATTTCAAACTCAAGTTTTAAAATATTCTTTATCTTATTAAGTACGATTTTTTTCACAAAAAAGACTCCCACCTTATTTTTATATAGGTCCAACGACTTGAAAATATGTTCCTTCTTAAGGATAACACGCTCAGCTTTATGTGCAAGAAAATAATGGATTTTGTTATTAAACTAGACTGCCCGTTAGCTTAATGAAGCAGTGGCAGTCTAATACTTTATTTCCTCAGTCTAGAACTTTATTTTCCGAGTCTAAAACTTTATTTTTCATTCTAATACTTTATTTTCTTTGGATACTATCGGCCGATGTTATGATCCCCCTATAGTAGACAGAAAAAAGCAAGCCATTTAATCTGTCTACTATGGAGGGGATTTTTTATGGGCGAAATGAGAAGAACGTACGATGAGAAGTTCAAGAAAAAGGCAGTTGACCTCTATCTCAAAAAGGGGTTGGGATATAAGAGTGTAGCGCGTGAAATAGAAATCGATGATACGCTGGTTCGACGATGGGTGAAGCACTTTAAGACAGAGGGATTAGAGGGTCTTGAAGAAAAAAGAGGGAAGGCCAAAGGACCCGGAATAGTCAGACCCCGAACACGTCCTGAAGATCCAGAGGCCAAGATTAAGCGTCTCGAGGCAGAAAATGAAATGTTAAACAAGCTTTTACAGATGTGAAAGGAGGAATGGATGCTGTTCCGAGCAGCAAAAAGTTTGTCGTCATTAAGGAATTGCTTCATAAGGGATACAACCTTACCCTGCTTGCAATCTGGCTGGGGTATCTAGAAGTGGTTTTTACAAGTGGTTGAACCGTCAATCGTTCGTTTCACCGAAGCAACTTGAAGACGAAGCCCTGAAACTTAAAATCGTTGAATGCCATCAGCATTAAACTCTCACCATCGTATTTATAGCTTGTTGTCAGCCGTTGCGGGTTACTTGTTTAAGCTGGTTAAACCATCATATTTATATCAATAGTTGGCCGAAAATTCGTCTTCCCTCTTTCTCGCTTATTTAACTGGTAAAGCAAGTGAAAGAAAGCCCAAGAGTATGAATTTCACTAGTAGCTTTTTTACTACTACAATATAATCAACGTCATTTTCTTTTTTTTATAATCGATGCAAACAGGTGTAAAAATAAGGAGAATACAGATGCACCCAATCCGAAAAGTAATATTAACTGTAACGATGCCTTTATATCATTTGCAGAATTGATCAAAAGAATTAATGAACCCATTAGACCGCCAATAAAAAAATATAGAAGGAGATGTAATATAATACTGCGATTTCTGAGTGTTTTATCTATATACAGTGAAACAGGGGTTACAAAAAATAAATAAATGCTAAACAGTATTAAAAAACCATTTAAAAATTCAGTCATGAATGAATAGTATAAAACATTATCATCAGTATTATTGTTTTGGCTGACCATTGTGAAAACGATTGACAGAAGTAAAGCGGAAAATAATGAAGAGAGGAGTCTAGTCAAGGCCAGTAGTTCCTCCTTTTTTTGTATAATTATTATTAGCGACCGCCTAAAGAAATTCATGTATATCAATAGGCGGTCTTAATTTATTTAATTTGAAACATTAAATGTTCTGGCTAATGTACTGGGTGCCCCTAAATATTGAAATCCTTCATGAGCATGATTAAATATAGTCAATGTAGTACCATTACTTAGTCTAACATATAATTCATGAGAAGGAGCTCTGTCATGAACTCCATCAAAACTATAAGCGCCCCCTTTTTGTGTAACAACTCTCATTTGATAATCTATTTCATTTCCTTGAACAGCATAAGGATTACCTGATTTATGATAAACAGTTACATCAACTTTGCTTGATGAAATATTATTCACCAGTCGATTAATATATGCCCCTGAGTCGGTCTTTGAACTCACAAAATTTTTATTTGCATCGTAAGCATTTGTTGACGAAACATTTTTAAAGAAATCCTCGGTAGCTACGGTTGAATCAGTATAGAAAACGCTATCACCAACAGTTTTAGTTCGATACGTTTCTGCTGTAGAACTAAATCCTCTATTATCACCTTTGAAAAATTTAATATTTTGTCCCCATGTTGCTGCATTATACCAAGGATCCTCTGCATAATCCATTGGAATAAATGTTTTATAAGTCCATTTAAAAGAATTATTAATGGCTGCAAGTTGTAATGTTGGGTTTACAATAGAGGCATCCACAACTTTAATAATACTGTATGGTTTTTTTGCAATATTGTTTAACTCATCTTCAGTCAATGACTTTCCAATAGCCTTATAATAAGATTTTAATTCTTGTTTTTCGTTAGGTGATAGAGGAATTTCAAACCGAATTTCATAAGTGCTATAGGGTGTAACCGTCTCTGTCTTATCGACAAATAAAGATTCTTCAACTTCGGCTACTAGTTTATTGTCTTTATATACTTCATACTTTTCAATATTGGGAAAACGCTCCCAAGAAAGAATTACTTGGTCACTTGATACGATTGCATCAACACTTAGTTTAAAGTTTTCTGTTGTACGTAGATTTTGAGTATCATCTGATTTAGTTTGTGTTGAAAAATAGTAAGCTTCCTGTTCTAATCCAGAGTCATTTAATAAACTTACTTTGAATCGGTATAAGCTATTTGGTTCTAAATTATTTAATTCAATCGTCTGATCGGAACCTTCATATAAAACTTTATTATCTCGATCTAGATCTGTAACTGTAAACTTGCTGTTGTGGTTATTTACTGTTAGTTCTATAGATTGATTAAAGGTTTTAATTTCAAGTGGCATTTGTCTTTCGGCATAAACTGAAGTAGGACTTAGAAAGATTAGAGTGAATAAAAAAGTAAGTACCAATTTAAAATGTTTTTTCAAATTATTAACCTCCTATTTAATTGGTGAAAACAACTTTTTATAAATATATATGACAAAAATCTCTCCTTTCATAGTATTTATTGCAATTATAATGAATTAATTGGATGCTATCATGAGGCAAATCTCCTATAATATACCAAAATAAATACTTAATTGTATTTTTCGAGTGTATCATAGAGTTTTATGTAAATGAAAGTATATCATCACAGGATAAATCCAATGGTTACCACTTTATATCTGATGGAATGTAAGAATCTAAAAAAATTAGTGAGATACACAGATTTATAGTGTATTGTACCGGAAATACCTGCACTCATATGAGCCGCAAGGTGCCACTGACTGTTAAGGAAACTGCTCCTCCGCTGAACGGTCCACCCCACGGTTCCCACCGACCTTTCAGGTTCCCTACCCCAGCAGCCCTGCCGTTCTTCCTTTGATACTGATACTCCCGAACGGGCGACCGCGGCAGCCAGGCGATTTAGCTGTAGTTGGGCGCGTGCTGGAGCTGCCAAGCGGTGACCGGTGGTAGAGGATGGCCCGCGGCTCTGTTGATCTGCAGAGCAACTGTTGTAGGAGCTCTTCCGTATACGCTTGTCAGCTTGCAGCCTATGCACTTTTAATGGTTGGCCTGGCTTCGCAATCCGGATTCCTATAGCCATAGTTAATCAAACAGATGAGCATCAGCTACAGGAGTTCTTCTGGAACCGGCTACGGTTATCTTCAGGATAGCAATCCGACTGCCGACGTGCATCTGAACTCCAAGAGTCCAGATAACCATGTATCCGGTTGATCGATCTGCACATCAACAGCTGCAGGCGTTCTTCCGGAACCAGCAGATGGCAGCGCTGGAGTTTGAGCTGCCATCTGCTGGGTTGCAGGCGAGCTCAAAGAGTGCGGATCTCCGTAGTGCCGGTTGATTAATCTACAAAGAAACTGCTGTAGTAGTTCTTCCGGGTCCGCATACTGGCGCACAGTAGGATGATTCAGCTGGCCAGCTGCCAACCGTGCTCTAGGAGTGCAACACCCGGCAGCGTAGGTTAATTGATCTGTAGAGTAGCAGTTGTAGTAGTTTTTCTGGAGCCGCGTGCCAGCGCTCTGATTGAGCGCTTTAAATCTGAGCCGGGTATTCCTGTCGATTGCACCGGTAACACCTCATTTTAGCCACAGGGAGCCCACTGGCGTTTAAGAATCAATTCCACCGCAGTGGTCTTTATAGCTGCAGGAGTTGAAAACGGGATCCAGAAGTGCGGTGAGGAGTTGAAGCATTCTTTCCAAAGGAGCTGTTCAATTTTTTATTTCTCTGAAGGAAGAAGAGTCTTTGTGCGGGTATGTAAATGGGCGTAAGGCGAAGTTTACCCTGCCATGGTTGCAGATTACTTCAAGTTGATAAGTCCGATTCCAACGGGCAGTCACGTATAGAAATGGCTAAGTGAACGAGTTAAGAAAAGTGAAATTAAACGACTGAAGCATGGATATTACGTACGAGTTTGGTTACTCGAAAGCTAAAATCGATCTAATTCGGAGAAGCATTGGTTTCGAAGCATAGAAAATGAAATAATCCGGAAAGAGCCTTCTGTCTCTGCTCAATCCGGATTACTTTTTTTTCAATTCTTTGTGATCTTTTGCAGTGGTAGGGCGAAATCCTAGATTTAGTTGTAAGTGCATTCGTATTAGCATCTTGTGCAGTAAAGCGTATGCTTATAATGTTCCGGGTGAATCCTTGAATGTGTTTGTCAGTCAAGTAGAGAGGTTTTAATCTACATTTTGTATGAAACTATTATTTCCCATTAGAGCTTAATGATTCATCGTCAGTCTAGAATTTATTTTCTTTGGGCACAGTGTTTTATGTAATGATATTTATCAAATCGGCTGTTCTTGTCCAATATCGGCAAAGGGATCAAGTTCTTGTCTTCCTACATATCAGCACATTTTTTTGGATTATTACGTTTATTATAGAACTTCGTGTTGTATGAATTATTGTTTCCAAACTTTATCTATGGGCTTCAAAAAAAGGATTATCGTATTGCTGGACAAACGGTATATATGGGTAGTGAATTTTGCAATTATATAGAACTGCCAGTGTAGTTGCTTAGTCTAAATTTATTAACAGTAGGAGTAGGTTTTATGTATTTGGTATTGGATATTGGAGGAACCTTTGTGAAATATGCATTAATGAGCTCAGGCGGAGAAATTGTAAGCAAAGATAAGCGGCCAGTGGGTAAGGAAAGCCTTAGTGATATGGAAAATGTTTTATACTCTATCATTGATGACCAGATTCTCGATAATATTAAAGGAATTGCGATTAGTTGTCCATGCACAATAGATATAGAAACCGGCATGGTGTATCACGGAGGATCGTTCCCATTCTTGCATGAAGTAAATCTGGCACACCTAATCAAGAAACGTTATGGCAAGGAAGTTGCAATAGAAAATGACGGCAAATGCGCTGCTCTTGCTGTGCTATAGCTGGGTAGCATTGAAAATGCCAAAAGCGCCGTTGTACTCGTACTCGGAACCGCTGTAGGTGCAGGCATTATCATGAATGGAAGCTTGCAACGCGGAATAAATCTGTCAGCTGGTGAAGTTAGTTATGTCATGAGCCGGATTGATCCGTTAGCCCATGATGCAACTTTTTTCGGACTTGAATGCTCTGCTGTAAATATGGTGCAGAAGATTGCCAGTATAAAAGGCTTGGAGGATTCAACGAATGTGGAGGCTGTTTTCGAGTTTATTAATGCCGGTGATCTGGGAGCATGTGCAGTATTTGATCATTACTGTTTAAACGTAGCTACACAAATTTTGAACCTTCAGTATATCTTGGACCCTGAGCTATTTGCAATTGGCGGAGGAATCAGTGTTCAGCCCATTCTAATTGAGCGGCTCAAGTGGGCTATTCAAAAGATTAAACAGGCAAATCCATTTCACAATGCAAATCCAAATATTACTGTATGTACCTTCAGAAGTGAAGCTAATCTATACGGCTCTTTACAACTTCTTTATAGAAAAGATAAAGCATTGCATGATTCTAAAGTTTAATCTACTGACAGCCCACCACATATTTATCGTGGTGGGCTGTAATCCGAGCTACTATTGGATAATTTATTTGAATTATATGTATATTTATTAAATAATTTAATGAAATAAATAAAACCATCAGGTTATTTTGGCTCAACCTCAAAATCAGTGCTTGACTGCTAGCTCAACATTCGGTGGTGATTGCATTCAATGAGAATACCCGCTTTATAGCGACTGCGATTCCGTATGAAGTAATGTCGGCGCTGAAAGGCTTTAATACGATTATGGCGACCTTCTACTGTAGCGTTTGTCCAACGGCATTGATGGTAGTTCATGATCTCTTCTTTCCAATTTCGCATCGTCTCCAGGGTGCTTCGGACGGCGGAGTGATCGATTTGATTGCCTTTCTCACACCAACGTTCGAATCCCAGTCTAGCAACAGCAAAGTTGGGCGAACAGTTATACCAAGTCGTAAACGCTTCTTTCCATTCCCACATATCACGAAGAAGTGACGAGTAGTTCAGTAGCAGATCCAACCGCGATCTACTTTCCTCATCCAGCGATTCCACAGGCGGATTGAGCAAGCGATGGTTAGCTTTCAAGTTAGCCTTTGCTCTCGGTGATAGCGTTTGCTGAACGGATTTCCGAACTTCTTGTACGCTTTCGACCACATAACCGTGAACATGAAACCGATCTGCGATGCGAATCGCACTCGGAAAACATTCACGGATCCAGGTATGGTAAGCTTTAGCCAAAACCATGACGACGGCTTTGGGATGGAGCAACAGGAAGGCGGGATGCTCTTTAGCGTACTTTCGAAGATCCTCCAGTTTTCGACCTGGTAGCAGGTCCAGCATCGCTTCGCCTTTGAGATTGTGAATGCCCGTGTTGTACGTATTACCTTTCTTGATGGCAAAGTCATCGACACCCAAAACTAGCTCAAGCGTTTCTTTTGCTTCTTCCCACACTTGCTCGATGATCCGCTCACTCTCCAATGGGATCGCTTCATTATGCATATGTTGGACCGTGCTAGCCGGCGCTTGTTGCAGCCGGGCGCTATGTGCGGCTGTAGAACCAAGCGCTAGTTCAAACGTATGGGCGCGAAAGCGCCTACTGTAGCGTTGCTTAGGTCCGACAAATTCATATACCCAAACAAACCCAACTTCACAGCGCGTGCAAAACAGGCGAATGGACGGCACATGCAGGAAGGCTTTCTTCTCAAACGCGGGGAGATGTCGCACGATCCGCTTGCCATTTGTCCCCTTACGAATGACGTTTTGGTGAGAATGGCAAAAGGGGCAACATTGTTTGTCGTCAAAGGGTATGGCTTCGATGTGAAGTTCTTCAGCATCAATGGATAATATCTGATGTATCTTTAGTTCTGGCAAATCGAGCATTTCGTTGATATACTGGTTTTGCATCTGTTTATTCCTTTTTGTTGTTGGGTAGGACTTTCAACAATACAGGATTAGCAGATGTTTTTCCATTTGTATACTTAGATTATCTAGTCAAGCACTGATTTCTGTTTCGATCCATTTTTCAACCATTTAAATTACGTAACTCTGTTTCTGCATATTTTTTCAATAGTTCATGGTTTAAATCAATAGAAAGTGAAATTACTTGCTTCAATAAAGTTACCGCCTCTTGTTTTTTTCCTAATTTAGCTTTAATCAATGCAAGGTTTACTGACATTTCACTAGCCCCTTGTATATACCCAATCTCATTAAAACCAGAGATCGATTTCAGCGTTTCTCTTTCAGCTATTAAATATTCACCTTTATTCATATTAGCCTTGCCTATATTCCCATGACATAAATAAATTCCTTTTTTATCCTGTATTTCTTCCTTTATCTTCAAAGTTTTTTCGTGCCAATAAATAGCTTCTTCGTAAAACTTTAATTCGTCAAAAATTAAAGCCTTATTACCATATTGATTAGAAATATTATTCTTATCATCTATTTCTAAACTTATATTTATAGACATGTCAGCATATTTCATAGCAGTTTCATAATCTTTTAAACGCCTATACAATACACCAATATTACCTAATACTATGCCTATATTAAATTTACTATCCATTATTTCGTATAATTCCAAAGCAAGCATATATAGTCTCAAAGAATCCTCAAATTGACCAGTATTCTTATACAAAACTGCTAAATTATTTTGTGCATTAGCCAAGAATAATTTATCTACATGTTCATGATTCTCTAAAACCTTCAAAAAATATTTTTCAGCTTTTTTTATTTTCCCAGTAAGCCTATATGCGATTCCTATATTACCAAATGTAATTATTTTTATTTCAAGTAATTCTTCACTTGATTTCTCATCTATAATTTCCAAAATTTCTTTATGAACTTCTATTGCTTTTTCATACTCACATAAATCACTGTGTATCACCCCTTCATATGTATACAAAGATATATTTTCTTTGACACTTAAATTATATTTCATTCTCGTTTTTCTAATTAACTCTCTAGCTTCTTTAAATTTTCTTTTTTTAGCCATACTTATAATTTCAACTGCAGTTTCTTTCACAATTTGTTTATCAGAAGATAGTATGCCTTCATTCCAGTAAAAAACTGCTTTTTCATCGGAAATACCCATTTTGTTCTTTATAATATACAGTTGTCCATCTAACGCTAAAGTATTTAAATCATCAGGGTCAACCAAGCTTTCAAATTCAGATAAGGTAATACTTTTCTTACTTCTCCAGCCTGGCGTTTTCTGATCTAAAACTTCTTTGATATATTTCTGCACGAAAACATAATAAAATTTTTGAATTGGGTTAATCCAAAACATTATAAATACTGGTAACCATTGTTTTTCATAGCTCAATAAATTCTTCACGTTAATTGCCTTTTTTACAACGTTATTTCTAACTGGAGTGTCTGTTGCTTTTAATTGTATTAACATTATTCTTTCCGTCACATTATTTTCAGAGTCTACAAATTGAATTTCCCCATCTATGCCGTAGTCTTTATCTTTTTTTCTATATATCCAATTTCTTTCTATCGTTATTTTTTCCAAATGATTTTGAGAGATTTCTTCAAGATTATGTGCTCTGGTTTTTTTCATTATTTAATTTATACTCCTTTAAATAAATTGATTAAATTTTAAAGGCTCAAACTATAAACCAGCGCTCGACTTAAACTGAGGCATAGCCCTCAGGACAAAGGGTACTTCTGATCGTTGTTTAAGTTCGATTCCCTCTATTATAATTGAGGTTTTGGTTGAAATCGGTCTTTAAAGGCGAACATTAACGTTTCTCTAGAAACCTTTTGTCTCTCCGCAGGGCTCTATTTTCTGTCAAGCACTGATTATTGGGTTGAGCCGTTATTTTACAACAAAATCCCGCATTGACTTTAAAGACAATAAATGTAACAACACTTGATATTTATAGGTTTCTTTTTTGAATTCAACTAAATTTAATTGAAAGGGGTATTGATGATATATGAGTAACGAGTTAATTCAAAAGGAGGATATACTATTCGCCCTACACAATTTAGTAGAACATGAAAAAAGAAACATCAACTCACTGAATTCGATAAAGGTAAACTATCCGGGTTAGAGCGTGCCATCACCTTGATCAACATGCTCACTAATCCCAGAGATGGAGAGAACACACTAATTGATGTCATCATCGATGACTTGCCCCCCAAAAAATTCTTAGGGAGTAATCATGATTAAAACTTAACTGCAAACAAACATACTTTTAAAATTAAAGTACAACTTAGAATTTTTTTTGTCATTCGTTTTCTTATTTGCTTATGTATTATTAGAAGTTTATTATAATACAAAAAACATAATCCTTTACCATTTAGATTATTCTACTATAAACATATTCCGCGGGATATTATTTTTAAGTTGTAAATAAATAAACCGATTATATTTAGCCGATTTAAATAATCCTTTTATCTTCCTTTAATTCCTCTATCCCATTCCATTCTGTTCTTCTTCTATCTATTTCTTTACAGAAATCAGGTTGAATTTTCCTGATTGTTCCGCGGCAGACATCAAGATTATTGAACAATTCTTTTGAGAGTATTTTCCCTCCTTCATGTTGGATAAAAAATTCGTCAATGTTGCGTTCTACTTTATTAATTATTTCTTTTCTAAAAAGTCTCTGCTGCATCTTTCTAAATTCGCTTACAATTTCCGAACAACCCTTGTTTCTAATAGTTGTAGCGCAACATCCGACTGCTTTTGCAACACTAAACAGTTTGATTTCTTCACTTTCTTCAATCATTCGACTAAATATGTTATTAATCTGTTTAGCCAAATTTTCATCGCATACTGAATTCGCACTTGGCAAATTAATATTTTTAATTATTGCTTTAATTACCTTGGGGTGATATCTATGAAGTAAATACAACTCATAATTTCCCCAGCATTTCCAGTACCGGATATCATAAATCTTCTCACCCGAATGTATGCTTTCAATAAACTCCATTATTCTTTCATCACTTATATCTTCTTCACCATACTTAAATTGATCACTGAAAATCTCCCGCGATGAAAAATAGGAAAGAATCCTGAGTATTTTATTTCTTTTTATTCCAAATAAATTTTCTCTTTCCGGCCAAGTTAAGTTTTTCACATTTCTTTTCGAAAGGATCTCATAGCCTTTAATAAAATTAGTCCGTTCGATCATACTATTGTTTACATCTGATGCATATTCACAACCACAATCCGAACAAACATAGTACTGTTTTAATATTTGGCCATGCTGCTGAATATTTTTCGATGGAGTTGTAAGTAACCTTCCCTCTAATCCGTAGCTCAAACACCAAGGAGCAATACATGTATATATTTTTTTCTCTACTTTATTAGGATTCAAGATAGAAGCTACAAACTCAGTTGGTACCTCCAATTCTAAAAAAGTACCTACCTCCACGCTATGAACTTTTAAAATGCTTAATATACTTCTCAAATGGAGTGTGCTTTTTTGAGTTGTTCCTCTCGCACATTGCAAATAATGAATCAAAGTCGCCTCTTTAACTTTATTTCTAGTTTCTTTTCTATTAAATTCAAGTTTGCAACCATTAAGGATATACAATATTTTCATGGCGAGTTCACTTTGATGCAATTGAATATCTAAATGATTTTTTGAAAGGTTTAAAAGAGCTGACTTATACCACTCTTGATCTGATTTTATTTGATCAGGAATACTACTAACGGGTTCTATATCTTTACTTTTGCTTAAATCATTTAAACAATGTGGGCATAAACTCACTTTTTGCATATCTTTATATTGGATTGTATTTTGACAAGAATGACACGCTTCTAAAAGCGGCCTTTGATGTCTTTCGCAAATTATAATCGAATCAAATTTCCAAGCAAGCCTCAAAATACGCTTGTCCTTAAAACAATCCGGACAGTAGTGGAGAATGCTCCGAAAATAGCCTTTTAAAAATTGACTATGATAGTCTTTACTACTACCTTTAAATTTGAGTACGATATTATAAAAGCTACATGCTCTTAGTTTTTCCCTGGGAGTCTTAGTATCAAAACTGAGTTTTTCCAAGTCAATGATACTTTCAGGGATACTATCTATTTTATGAAAGTCACCAGAATGCAGATTATATTTACTAATTTTATATTTATTTAAAATATCACAGAGACTAATTGAGTTTGCTGTACTATAACGTAGTAAGAAACCAAATAATGACTCCTCTTCTTGTAATAGAGGTCTTACTGTAAATCTATTTTTTTTGGACATTAGACTCACTCCAAGAGTTTTTTACTAGTATTCACTCGTGGAGTGTATTTTAACCCCATTTTTGATAGAAATTTTCAATCTAAAACATCTAAAACTTATGTTTCTGTTTTAGAGAATAAATGGTTTGCTGAATGTGCTCTAATACAAGGCGGTACTTAGTATGAAGTTTTCCATTAACCTTAAACTCTTTAGATATTTTACGTATTGAAGGTATTTTTCCTATATTATTGTATTCATCCAGTATATACTCGTCCACAGCAATCATAAGTTCTTTCATTTTATATTCTTGGTATTTCCTTTTACTTAACTCAGATTGTTCTGTAATATAAACTGCTAGCGATGGCATAACAGTCTTAATTGCATTAGAGCTTTTCCCTAAATATTCGTAAACATCCTTGCATTTTACGGGTAAATTCTTCTCTTCAGTAAAAACAACAAACTGGTTTACTTTCTCAAGTAATTCAATTTGAGTAGTATCATTTTTAAACTTTCTTTTAATATCATTTGTCTTTTTTAAAAGGCCATGCTGTCGAAACTTGGTGAATACAATATCAAGCGAAGCTGCAATTTCTTTGTTAGTGATTTCTTCGTTCAGAATAATATTTGTTATCGCTTCTTCTATCTGAGGTTGGAGTTCCTTTACTTTCTGTTTGTTTTGATAATTAGTTTTTTGTACGTATTCAACCCAGCGAAATCTTTGAACTGCAGGATTATAATAGTGATAAAAGTACTCAATTTCGTGCCAACCATACTGCTGTATTACTCTATATGATGGGGTCATAACTCCCTCTGGGAAGAAGCATTCGATTATATTAAAAATTGATTGGATATGTTTTTTATATTTCTCTCTCATGAAATCTGGTATTAAATTGTATCGCAAAGCATAACCAACTGCCTCATTAAATTTTTTTACTAGAAATATTTAAATTTTTCAATATTTCCTTTCGACTCTTGTTAAACCACAACATATGAATTATTTTATCAATCCAAACTAATCTTCCTTCTTTTTCTTCCCACTGTTTAGTACTCTGATTATATCCATATCTAATGCTACATTTTTACAGATACAATTCTTTGAATACTTCTCTTTTTTATGATAAGAGTAAGAAAGAAATGGAATTTCTACTAAACTATCAGATTCTTGATAACTAACGCACCATGGAGTTAGACATTTAAATTTATCGGATATCTCCTCCTGGTAAAATAATGAATTAGTATAGCTTTTCGGTACCTTTACCTTTGCAAAATCCTCCAATCTTAAATTTTCTTTACTAAGCACATTCATTAAATAGGAGAAGGTTACTTTTTGAGGAGAACTTTTATCATTGATATATCTAATAATGCTATGCAGATAATCATGTCTTAATTTTTTTTTAACAAGATTGTAGTTGTAGTTGGTTGGAAATTCTTCCAATTGAAACTGCAGAAAATAAATAAAAGAAATACATAGCATTTTTTCCACTCCAATATCTGATTCTGGAAACAATTGCGTTTGAGGATCTAATATATACTGCCAGTCCAAAAATTTTCGCATAGCGAAATAATCATCGATTCTTTCAAATGTTTCATTTTCAAAAAACAAAGCACTATCGCAATGATTACAACGATATGATCCTAAATTATTATGGAAGTAATTCTGTTTTTGATTACAGGATGGGCAATTAGTACTTAGCTTGATATTATGTTTTATACAGCAATCAATATTTTTTACTTGCCATAACAATTGAAATCCAAAGTTTTCTTTTAGGCAGAGAGGGCAAAACTTTCGTAGTTTTGATTCTAACAATAAAGGCATCAACGTGAGAAAGTCATCTCCTAAGTACAATCCATATTGATTTAATTTTAACCTCAAAGAATCATAGGTCATTTCAAACAACTTATTTTCAGATAGTCGAAGGAGAATTGCCAGTTTGCTCATATCATGTTTTTGCTGCGGCATGATATCTATTCGAATAGAACGTCTGTAAAATACATCTTTATTTTCAACAGGTTGAACATACCTTAATAAATCCATGTAAGATATCATATTTGCCTTACATATTCTCATCAAATAACTGTTTAAGGATTCGCCTTCCCTAGGTATTGGACGAATAGTAAGGTGGCCTATACAAATCATCTCCCTTAAACCATGTATTCTTTCTTATCCACATTGTCCGGTGTAATTAAGTGATCATTCTTGCGGAATAAATTAAATTTCGCTTGCTTTATTATGTCGACCGTTAATCGAATTTCTGAATATTCAACCTGTACATTTTCTTCATATACGTTAAGTAATCTAAAACTTTCCTTTAAAATTAAATGCAAATATCCAATTCGACCTTGGCAATAGTAATGCAACAGCTGTGGCAAACCTGTGGATTGATCATGCAGACCTATAGGATTTGGCGATTCGATAGCTTTTTCGATACGTTCTAATAACTCACAGAATTTCTCATCACATTTCTCAAAACGCTCAATACGATCTCTACCAAATCGTCGAACATATTCATCCTCCATCGTATGAAGTTTCTCAATTTGTGGAGTACCCATGCAAACAATGCATAGTTGAAGTTGATTAGATAACTTTTTCAGCATTTCCATTGCTGACTGGTTGTCAAAGTTTTTAGTCCGCATTATAAAATTCATTTCATCAAAGATAATCATTTCAACCCTTTGCTTCGTTAACAAGTGAAACACTCGATTTCTCAACTCATTAACCGTAGGTTCCTTTTTAAAATTTTCAGTCCCTAAGGCTTTTAGTATTTCTTTATAGAATTCTGCTTGGGTAAATGGATAGGGGAGCTCTACATAGATAACAGGTATAATATCGATTTCTTCATCATCTATTATTTCTGTGTATCTAGGAACACTTTTAGCATACCTTTTTCCGATCTGTGATTTTCCAACACCGGATAATCCAGTAAGAAACAGATTTCTTTTATCGTCATCGTCATTTTCTTCTTCATCTTCATCCTCAAATTGATCTAATTTAATGTATGTTCTCATACCGTCGAATCGGCTCCAGATGCGTTTTACTTCGTCATGTTCAATAAATATTTTTTTGACTCGACGGCCTAATGCCCTGATTTGTTTTCGTTCCATTTAACATGCCCCTTTACTAGACTCTTCTGCTTTCTTTGCAATTAAATAAAGTTCTTCTTCGATGTTTTGAGCAATTTGCACTTGTTGAATTTGAACAGCTTGCTGAGCCTCAAATGCAGTAGTAACTTCTACTTTTACTCCTTCCATTCTGGCAACTACCTGTCTAATCTTCTTCTTGTCTTTCAATCCCTCGCTAATATATTGTGCTAATCTCTCCCAAGCCCTGTTCATATGAGCTTTATCAGGTAAGAGCTTTAACTTTTCTTTTCCTTCCTCCCGTATGAACTGTTGTAATTTTTTGTAGGTATATTGATTAACCCCCGCTACTGTTTCGTAAGGCGGAGTTTCACAATAAAGCTCATTAAACTCTTTTGTTTTTGGATGCAATAAATATATTTTCGATACATCATCAATATCGTATTTCACTGTATACTTTGTTGTTTTAGTCCCAATAATGTCGCTACATTTTTCAGATTTATATATTTTGTTGTCCCAACGTACTCCATCTCTTGTATATGGTTTTTGGTCTGTTAACAAGAAATCAATTTTATACCTTTCTTCGTCACTTTTATCAATCCAATCAGGATACCCTACTTCGCTGACACTTTCTCTATACTTCGCCATTGGCGACATATTGTTAACCAGGCCTTTATGTGGACGCAAAGGATAAATATCAACAAAATAGTGGACAAGAATTTTACGAAGCAGGCTTAAAGTTAAGAACGCATCCTTTTCAGGGTTTAACTCCCCTTTATCAAAAATATTACTCTTCGTTGTCCCCATAATATTGTGGATAAGCTCACTGTTAATCGTACCGATCAATCTTTCCACGACTGCACCATAATGAGGAATCTTAATTGGTCTATGCATAATTTCCGACTCAAGAGTTTCGTTTACTAACCTTTTAATATCATTACTTTTAAAATCCATTCCGTTATCAACATATATAATATTTGGGATGTCAAATACTTCCCACTCTAGTTCTGTTCCATACTCTTTTTTTGTGTTTTTAGCAAAAACTCCATGTTGAATCGCTTTTCTTACCACGTTTATTGACGGACCTTCGTGAGATAAATACAAACACCAAACGCCTCGATCATAAACACTAATTCCTATTGTTAGCCACGGACGATCAATAACTAAACCAGTTGCATCATCAATGACTTGCATATCTAAACGGGTATGGTCCATTTGAATAACATCTAAACGACAAATAGCATCACGATCCGCATAACCCCGAGCTACTTCATCATATATTTGCTTAGCTCTTTTCATATATCGAAGTCGCTCAACGGCCTTTTTATCAATACGATCGATAATATCCGATATTGTACTATAACTCACTTCAGGTTCGTTTACCTTGCCGCATCTTCGTTCTACATACCTATGAATGGTTGCTTTGGAAACACGATACTTATTTAAATAATCTCTTTCTATAGTTTCTTTAAGAATTTCAATTTGTTTATCTGCTAGTCGAACAAAGATTGTATCCAGTATGACTTCAGGATTATCAGGATGACAAATGGTCATACTTTTATTATCTTTCCGGCCAGTATATCCTCTTCCTTGATTAGATATTAGCCCCGCCAATCCCTGTGACTCAGCTTCTGATTCTGCACGGCGATACTCCGATAAGTAGCGCATTATACTTGCTCTTGATACACCACGTTTTGGTTCAATTCCCATCCTGATCTCTTGTTCTATACGTTTTTTATTAAGTTTTTCTATTCGGTCAATTAACGTCTCTTGGTTTAAGCTATTTACCTCTTCATCCTCAAGCAGCAGTTCCTTCCACCTATCGTGAAATTTGGCTATTGCCTGAATATCACCAGCTTTTATTTTTTCAAGAACAATTAACGGTTGAATCAATTCATATCGCCTAGTAACTTCATCTCTTTTGCTATCATCTAATTTTGCTATTACATTATCATATGCTTTCTTTTCTTTCTTCTTTTCGAACTTCATGGTCCCTTCAGGCACGAATGTGGGATGATTCACAAGATCAGCAAAAGCTATTTGGAGATCTTCTCCATCTTGTCGTCTTATCCAAAGATTTGGATGTTCTATCCTAACTATCTTAAATATTTTTCCGTATAGGTGACATTCAGAATAAAGCCTGAGTTGGCTAAACGCCATACATGTTTCCTCCCTCTAAGCTTTTCAAAGAAGAAAGGTTTTGAGAATTTAATATAATAATGCTTTGCGAACTAATTCTCTCCGTTATGTCAGCAAAAAATATTCCTTTGGCTATGAGATTAAATATCAGCGGTTTAATAAAAAGAGGATCAATAGTATTAATGAAACTAGAGGCAAGATATTCTATGGAGCAGGATTCAATGCAGCGCAGTCTATAGGTTACTTTTTCAGTCCATTGTGGGTAATATTTTCTTTCTTTCAGAAAGCTTTTAAGAAGTTTGAGATTGTATTGTACATCTTTGGGAAGTTGCATTGGATAGACAACATCATATTCCCAATTTTGTTCTAGTGCTACTGCTCTGCAGTATCTATTACAGAGTTCTACATTATCATTTTGAGTTGTTTCAGGCTCAAGTTTTACTTGATACAGTAACGGATTGAAGCGTTGTTTATACACTAGAACGTCTGGAACATGGATCCACTCTTCTTTACCATCGAAGACAGGCACTTCTATAGGCTGTACATAATATCTTTTTACCTCTGTATCTATTTCTAAGTAGTAATAAAACATTCGTTCAGACAAAGATTCATACGCCACCGGCTTTAAATTTTTGGTACTGTAAAAGCTCCCAATAATATGTGGGTAAAAATGACTTCTACGATTATTTACCTTACGCTTCGGACTGTATAAAACATCTTCATTGACCCAAGTGCGGTTTTCCCATTCCAAGAACATCCCTCATTTCCGAAAAGTATCAATAGTAACCCGAATTTTCACTATTCTATTCTCATATCTATCTATTACCAACAAATTTTGTACTCATATACTATAGAAAAACAAAAAAACCAGTAATAGCAAGGGGTTTGCTAATACTGGTTTTAATATTTGTCTCAACCATATACCCAAAAATGTCTTATTTATCGACCAAATCAGTCTCAAGTATAACCGTTACTCACAGTGGACAGGAATTATTGTCTATTCCCCCGCTGCCGCATCCCCTCAAACAGCAGAATCGTGGCTGCCATCGCTGCATTTAGCGATTCAGCCCGGCCAGCCATCGGGATGATGATACTCTTGTCCACAAGCTGCGCAGTCTGTGGCGATATACCCTTGCCTTCGCTGCCGATCAGCAGCCACTGGCTGCCGCGAAAATCGTGACTGTAGCACGATTCTTCGCCCTGCAGCGAAGTGCTTACCAGCAGCGCCCCCCGCTCGCGCGCTTGCGGCAGGATATCTGCGAGATCTCCCTCTATAATCGGGAGATGGAACATCGAGCCCATCGTAGACCGGATGGTCTTCGGATTGTACAGGTCGGCGCAGCCTTGACCGAGTATCACCCCATCCGCACCGGCGGCATCGGCGCTGCGGATAATCGTGCCGACGTTGCCAGGGTCCTGGACGCCGTCAAGGACCACAACGAAGCTATCCTTCACAGACAGGATAGCTTCCGCCCCGTGCTGTTCCTTCCGCACGATGGCGAACACCGGCTGCGGTGTATTAGTGCTGCTGCATTTGGCGATGACCGCAGCCGATACACCGACCACCTCCATGCCCTGCACAGCCTGAAGGTGATCCTTCAGCTCGGCTGGCATTCCCTTGTCGAGGTCAAAAGCCAGAATCTCCACATCAGCTTCCGCCAGAAGTGCCTCCTGTACCAGATGAACGCCCTCAACGATATATTTATGAGCCTTGTCACGGTGCTTTTTCTCCTGCAGCCCGGCCCATTCTTTTACCCGCGTATTTTGCGGAGACATGATTTCCATAAGGTCTTCCTTTCATTTTCGAATCAACAGCAAAATCAGTAGTAGGCGCTTATTAAGCCCTATTTTTAATCGTAAGAGAATTTGAGGTTGAGATCGGGCTTTAGAGGCGAACACTACCGTTTCTCCAGAATCCAAAGGGCTGTGATAACGGGAAAATCTACCGTTAATTCTTCCCTTTCAAGGCTTTGATCATAAATAACGGGAATTTATCCTGTTAATCCGCCTCTTGCATCCCTTAATTGAGCAGAATAAGTTGATTAGCAGGAGTTTTTCCAGTTATTTTTAGAATAGAAGATAATTTAATGAAAATAACAGGAGATATTCCCGTTATTCCAACTTTCAACCGAAGAGCGGTTAATCATATAATCTGGAGACAACAGCGATCGTAAATCCAAACCTTCCTCGGAATAGCCCCAAAGGTTCTAAGATCCCCACGCCTCCAGCTCCTCTACAAATAAGCCATTTCCAGCTTCGCCAAATTATCTTTCCGGCCAACGATAACAAGAATATCGCCTTCAGCCAAACGATCCTCCGCACGAGGAGAGATATTCATTTCCTCACCCTTGCGGATTGCCATGACGTTACAGCCATATTTTGCTCGGATGTCGAGCTCCAGCAGGTTTTTGCCCAGCATGGGCCCAGACACCTTCATATCCAGAATGCTGTAATCCGGGGACAGCTCAATATAATCCAGAATGTTCGGGGAAGCCAGATGATGCGCCACACGCATCCCCATATCCCGCTCTGGATAGATAACCTTGTCCGCTCCAATTTTGCTCAGCACCTTACCGTGTAGCTCGCTTTTGGCTTTGACCAGAATCGCCGGAACCCCCAGATCCTTCAGGATCAGTGTGGTCAAAATACTGGACTGGATATCCTCCCCGATCGCGACCACAACCACATCAAAATTACGAATGCCAAGCGCCCGCAGCGCCTCTTCATCCGTGGAATCCGCGGTCACCGCGTGGGTCACGATGGTCGATATTTCCTGTGTCCGCTGCTCGTCCGCATCAATTGCCAGCACATCAAACCCCATGCCGCTAAGCGCCTTGGCTACACTTGAGCCGAAACGCCCCATGCCGATGATGGCATATTGTTTTTTGGCCATATCCATGTACCTCCCGTTGCTGTCTGCATCTCCCCACAGTATAGCATAAGGCCTTAAAAACTTGAATTTTCAGCTCCCAGACAGGGTACATTATATCCTGTAACCCTTTGCTCAATTATTAAGGAGGTTGTATGATGCCAATTACACTTGATTTGCGGCAGGCGGTTATTCATAAAGTGCACGGACAATCCGAAGGTGATCTCCGCAACATGATCGAAGGTTCTATCGACGGTCCTGAAGCTGCGCTTCCCGGCCTCGGTGTGATGTTCGAGATCACTTGGAAGCACCTCGACGCTGCCAAGCAAGATAAGGTCATCGAGCTGCTGCACGAAAATCTCAAGTCGATGACTCCCGGATCTCTGACCACTTCCTGATCTGGAGTGCCATCAGCCAAAAACCTCCGCAACATCAGGATGCTAGCCAGCAACCTGAGCGCGGAGGTTTTTCATCAATATCACAGCAGATGATTATGGGAAATGCAGTTTCTTGCTAAAAGTTAAGGGGCGGTCTCCAAGAACTTCGCTGTCGGATTCTTTTCCATAGCTGTACGCATCGCGTACTCATTCTCGAACAACACCACGTAGTTACCCTTCTTGTCTTTGACCAGCGTCGAGTTAATCCGGAATTTACTTGGGTCCGGCTCATTCTCGTCCACGATCCAGCGAGCGAACTGATAAGTCATCCGCTGCAGCTGTACGTCCACGCCATACTCACCCTTCATACGGTAATCGAACACCTCGAACTGCAGTTGTCCAACTACGCCCAGAATGATATCGTCAAAGCTAACCGTACGGAACACTTGAATCATGCCCTCTTCGGTCAATTGGTCGACACCCTTCTGGAACTGCTTCGATTTAAGGGCATTCTTAATACTTACCTTGGCAAAAATCTCCGGTGAGAACGTTGGCAGCTCATCGAACTCAATATCACCGGCTTGGCTGAGCGAATCCCCGATCCGGAAAATCCCGGGATCGAACAAACCAATGATATCGCCCGGATAGGCTTCTTCGACAATATCACGGTCTTGTGCTAAAAATTGCTGCGGCTGGGACAACTTGATATCCTTGCCTGCCCGCACATGCTTCACGCTCATGCCACGCTCAAACTTACCGGACACAATACGCAGGAAGGCAATCCGGTCACGGTGAGCCGGGTTCATATTGGCTTGAATTTTGAATACATAACCCGTGAACTTCTCGCTCGTTGGATCGACGGTACCCGCATTACTACGGCGTGGTTCCGGCTTTGGTGCGAGCTCAAGGAAGTTATCCAGGAAGGTCTGTACCCCGAAATTGTTGATCGCACTACCGAAGAATACAGGTGTAAGTTCTCCCCGCAATACTTTCTCATAGTCAAAAGCATCGCCCGCTATATCCAGCAGCTCCAGATCCTGGCACAGTTGATCATGCAAATATTCTCCGGCCATTTCGCGAATAATCGGATCACGGTAACTCTCAACCTTCTGCACCTTGATCACAGAGTGATCATCGCCTTGGAACAGCTCCACCTGATTCTTCATCCGGTCATATACTCCGCACAGCTCACGTCCGGAACCGATCGGCCAGTTCATCGGCACAGAACGGATACCCAGCACTTGCTCCAGCTCTTCCATAAGGTCAAACGGACTGCGGCCTTCACGGTCCAGCTTATTGATGAAGGTAAAGATCGGAATGCCACGTTTGGCACAGACTTGGAACAGCTTGATCGTCTGTGCCTCCACACCCTTCGCCACGTCCATCAGCATGACCGCGCTATCTGCTGCCGTCAGGGTACGGTAGGTGTCCTCACTGAAATCCTGGTGACCAGGGGTATCCAGAATGTTCACCCGATGATCCATATAATCAAATTGCATAACAGAGGAAGTAACGGAAATCCCCCGCTGCTTCTCGATTTCCATCCAGTCACTTGTCGCATGCTTGCTGGCCTTCCGTGCTTTAACCGTTCCTGCCAGCCGGATCGCGCCGCCGAACAACAGCAGCTTCTCCGTTAAAGTCGTTTTACCGGCATCCGGGTGGGAAATAATCGCAAACGTTCTGCGCTTATCCACTTCCTTCTGCAGATCCTGATTCGTAGCTTTACTCATTGCACATATCCCTTCATATATAAAATTCATGGTGCTTTTTCAATTGCCCCAGGTTTGCATCAAATCGGTGATTTGCTCATTTTACATTTCCCTTCACTTGGAGAATTAATGAAATGCAAGCATCCTTTAAAGTATAACAAAATCGGGCAGAGATTATCTACATAAAAGCCCTCTTTGTAAAAAGAAACGACTACTTTAACCTTTGAACAAGGACAAGTATCCGTTTCTTGTGAAAATATGCGTCTGATGTCTTGCACCCAAGCGATTACTCCTGTTATTCAAATAGAAACGTCTCTGCCGTCCTCTAAGGGACGGTATCCGTTTCAGCGAGAATTATAAGGATAATTTATAGCGTAAAACATATAAATTCTTATATTTTCAAAAAATCTCCCTGCGAGCTTCCGCAGGGAGATTTATACACATATGTGCAGCTTCGTTACTTAGTTATTCAGCCGCCATACTACATTGTCTTCTTCTTGGCCGTTCACCGGCCACCAGTGGAAGCCTTCCTGTTCCAGCAGTTGATCCGCTTCGACAGGGCCCCATGAGCCTGCTGGGTAGGAGGCCAGTTCGCTGGACTCTTCCTTCCAAGCCTTGGCGATACGGTCCACGAACGACCACGCCGACGATACTTCGTCCCAGCGCGTAAAGTAAGTGGAATCGCCGCGAGCTGCATCATGTAGCAGACGCTCATAAGCTTCCGGTGAGTTGATACCCACCATACAGCTTTGGCAGAAATCCATTGCCAGTGGCTGAATTTCGGATTCCGAGCCCGGTTTCTTGGCATTGATCTTCACATAGATGCCTTCCATCGGGTTTACACGGATTACGAGCAGGTTTGGTTCCAGTTTATGCTTTTGACCCAGATAGACGTTGGTCGGCATGCCCTTGAACTCTACAACCACTTCCGTCGTCTTCACCGGAAGGCGTTTGCCTGTACGGATATAGAACGGAACTCCAGCCCAGCGGAAATTGTCCACGAATACGCGGGCAGCGAAATACGTTTCCGTCTTGGACTCCGGATCTACCTTATCTTCCTGACGGTATGCCGGCAGGGTCTTACCTTTATGCGAGCCTTCTGTGTACTGGCCACGTACAACGTTCTCACGTACCTCTTCGGAGTTAGCGTAAGGACGGAGTGAACGGAGTACCTTGACCTTCTCGTCACGGATATCCTCAGCCAGCAAGCGGCTAGGTGGCTCCATGGCGATCATGGTCAGGAGTTGCAATATGTGATTCTGCCCCATATCCCGCAGAGCGCCGGCATGATCATAGTATCCGCCGCGCTCTTCGACACCCACGGTCTCACCGAGTGTGATCTGGATATTGGCAATATGCTTGTTGTTCCAAAGTGGTTCAAAAAAGGCATTCGCAAAACGGATCACTTCAATGTTCTGCACCATTTCCTTACCGAGATAATGGTCGATCCGGTAGATCTCTTCTTCCTTGAAGACCTGACGAATCTGCTCATTAAGTTGCTCTGCTGATTCCAGATCATATCCAAACGGCTTCTCGATGACAAGGCGATTCCAGCCTCTGCTATCCAGCATACCGCCGGTTTTCAAGTTGTTAGACACGCTGCCGAACAGCTCAGGTGCAAGCGCGAGATAGAAAATTCGGTTGCCCGGAATTTCAAACTTGCCTTCAAGCACTTCTGTCTGGGCACTCAGCTCGCGGAACCCGTCAATATTATTGATGTCCAGAGATTTGTATTCAAAATGCTGGACGAAGCCGTTCCATTCGCTCTCGTCTTCTGCCTGGTAACGGCAGAATTCACCGATCGATTCTTTCACGTCTTCTCTGAATTCATCTTGAGTACGCGGACGACGCGCCACGCCGATTACCGCAAAATCATGTGCCAGCTTGCCTTCACGGTACAAACTGTAAATAGCCGGGAACAGCTTACGCCGGGCTAAGTCTCCGGTAGCCCCAAAGATAAAAAATACAGCACCGGGTGTACGCAGTGCATCAAGGGTTTGATTTTCAGCCATGGCTCCTCATCTCTCTGTATGTAATTTAGTTGACAATCATTCTCAACGCCGGATACATGCATTAACACTTTAACGGCGTGATGCCATTTTATCATATTCCGAAAAAGGATGCTATCACATTCCTGACAATTACCCTCGGGATATCGACAAAAGCGATCACCTTTTCTTATTATGGACTATAATTCAACTTATATGATGTCGTTCTTAATATTCTATCGTAATCAGGGGAAAACCGATGGTTATTCTGTTCTCATTGTTGATACCATCTCTATGGACAGCCGCCTGCATCGCCAGGTTGTGATTGCCGCTGACGACAAAGCGTTGCAACCCTGGCACCTTGTAAGAACGACTGTAGGTAGCTTCGTCTTCGTAACTCTCTGCTTCAGCCAGCCCCGCAACCCGGGTAGCAAAGTTCTTTTCAGTCACTATTAACGCCTCTTTAGGCTCCCCTTGCTCTTTGGCCGTCCCTTGCAGGGAGGCATTCCATTCAGCTTCAATCCCACTCTTCAGCATGTGTTTACCCACCTGTATAGCTTTATTCTGCCAATCTCCTGCCTTAGTCAAATCTGCTGTCTCCAAAGTGGCTATCACATAGCTGTGGCCCTCACCCAGCTCACTCCAGAAGAGCGAAATCGAAGTATCCTCTGTCAGCGAGGACGTAGCACGGTAGATCAGATGTCCATGTTCTTCAACAGCAGTAGGAATGGTTAGCCCAAGGTCTTCGGCCAACTCCACAGCAGTAAGAGGACCTGCGGCACGGACGTCATCCCCCTCACTGTACTCACCTTGCCATTTCAGAACAAGACGAATAGGGGTGCCAGGTTGTGTAGCCTGCTGGCCTAGCAATGATAATAGAGAAAGAGACTCTTCCATGCCGCTAACTCCGCCAATGTCTGTCACATCAGCGCCTTCAACAGCAGCGCGTACTGAGGCCACTTCCTTAAGCGGTTGAGCCTCCGCTTCATTAATGAATCCTGCCACCAGGATCGCCGCAAGACTCAAACATAGCACCAACAGTGTCGCTTTCCCTGCTCCCTTGTTCCCGTTCCCCATCGTCCATCTTCCTCTCCATCCGGTCTAGCAATCTACTAAACAGGATGGCCGGGGATGAGAGATTTTAAACCTGAATCCATTTCATAATTCGGATTTCAATCCGAATAGGTACAATATCAAGTCATACCTAAACCATGTACAACTTGATATCGATGATGAGACGCTCACTTATGGATTTATGAAATTGATTCACCTGCAATAAAAAAAACCTGCGGATTACTCCGCAAGTCCGTTTTTATATGCATAAATGGCCGCCTGGGTGCGGTCCTCCACATCCAGCTTGGCGAGAATATTCGTCACATGGAATTTCACAGTCTTGATTCCAATAATAAGCTGGTCGGCGATATCCTGATTGGATTTACCCTGAGCCAGCAGACGTAGCACTTCCATCTCACGTTCCGTCAGCTCTTTATACGCCGGTGCTTCTACTTTCGCATCGTTGCGGAAGCGATTCATCATCTTGGAAGCCACCTGGGATTCCAATACAGACTGTCCCCGGGCCGCAGCGCGGATAGCATCCGCGACTTCAGTCGCCCGTGAGGTTTTGAGCAGATAGCTGAAGGCTCCTGCCTCGATTACAGGGTACATTTTTTCATCATCCAAATAGCTGGTGAGTACAATGACTTTACAATCGGGAAATGTCTTCATCAACTGCCTCGTCGTTTCAATACCGTCCATACCGTCCATAACAAGATCCATCAACACAACATCGGGATTGTATTCATGGGCAAGGCGTATGCCTTCCTCCCCGCTCCCTGCTTCTCCAACTACTTCAATACCGTCTTCGGTACCCAGGACCGCAGCCAATCCGATCCGGACCATCTCATGATCATCGACTAGCAGTACCTTGATGGATGTCTCCATTTCCTCCATTGCTACCCTTCCCTCCTATTCATTGACTACCGGTACAGTAATCTCAATGCGTGTTCCTTTGCCCGGCGCGGTGATGAACTGAATGGAACCTCCAGTCTCTATAATACGCTCCTGCATATTCGACAGACCATAAGAGGTCTGCTTGTTCTCATCCAACTCAAAGCCCACACCATCATCTCGCAGCGTTAACCGCACCGTATCTCCGCGGCGGTGTAATCGAATCTCCATCTTGGAAGCTTTGGCATGCCTTAGCGTGTTGGAGATGGCTTCCTGCACAATGCGGAACAAATGGTTCTCGATCCCCTTCATCAGATGCACATCAGGGTCCATCTCGAACACAATCTCGATGGGCATTTTCTCTTGCAGCTCACGGACTAGCTCCCGCAGGCCCTGCTCCAATCCCTTGCCCTCCAGATATACTGGCCTTAAGTGCAGCAGCAAAGCCCGCATTTCCGACTGGGCCACTGCCGACATCTCTTCGATCAAGGCAATCTGACGCTGAGCTTTGTCAAAATCCTTCTCAAGCGTACGCCCCACCGCAGTAGCCGTCATAGAGATGGCAAAAAGCTGCTGCGAAACCGCATCATGCAGCTCCCGTGCAAGCCGCTGCCGCTCCTCGATAATCGCTGAGACACGCGCCTGCTCAGCAAGCTGCGCATTGTTGGTGGACAGCCGCTGGAGGGTGTTCACCTGATTTTCCCATTTGACGCTGATCCGGCTCAGCTGTTCACCGAGCCTGCCGAGTTCATCGTCGCCAAGTTGCGGCATGGACAGCGTCAGGTTGCCTTTTTCCCACAGGACCAAGGTCTCCCGAAGGCGCTCAAGCTTACGCTTCACGCGAAAACCTTGATAGAACCCGAAGCCCATACCGAAACCTACAGGGAGCAGAACCATCGTAATCGCCGTTCGTACCCCAACCGTCCAATTCTCGAACGGCTTCAAATAACCATATGTATACATGATATACAGAATAACGAGCAGCATGACAAGGGAGAACAGAGCCCCCTCACCCATGCTGCGCGAAATCATATTCGTGTTCTTCTTTCCCACCCGGGGGCCCCCTTCCTTATGATCAAGACAATCTGATATCCAAATCCCCTATTAA
Organism: Paenibacillus sp. NPDC058177; assembly: GCF_042883835.1. Lineage (NCBI taxonomy): Bacteria > Bacillati > Bacillota > Bacilli > Caryophanales > Paenibacillaceae > Paenibacillus > Paenibacillus sp. NPDC058177. The sequence goes on from NZ_JBHVVB010000006.1 coordinate 417,100, forward strand.
ATAGGATACGTTAAATTTCACTTTATGTTCGCTGGTCTCATAATTGGGTGATTTCCAGTTCAGCCGGTTGAGCATGCCCGTATCCCGCTGAAGGCCAAGGTCTATCGATCCGAACAGGACAAAGGCCTCAATCTCCACCCCATAGCCTTCTGACAGATGAAGGTCAATATCGCCGAAAATCCCGTGAAAGAGCATGATCGTCTCCCGGTCATCCGCCATAGCAAGAGAAAGATCCAGATCCGCCTCTCCCAGCACATGCCAGGCACTAAGACTCTGCATCACCCAAGGCACACGATCCCATTCAAATCTGGAGGAAAAGTTTTGCTTCTGCATAAACCTTGTCTGGTGCTGGAGCTTCTTGGATTTTCTAAAAAAGATGACCAGCGAGATCAGACATATGCCGAGCACCAACACCAGATGATCCAGTAGCAGCATGACCGCGCCGATGCCAAGCAAGGTATAACCTTGCTTCACTTTGCCTGTCGTCGTGCGGTAAATACCCAGCAGCAGGAACAGGAGGGCCACAATGGAGAAAAAGCCAATCCATCTGCCAAATATCATTATACAGCCAACGCCGATGAGACCTATGGCAATCAAACGGCTCCGCTTATCCATTTTTGCACCTCCTAAAAGTTTTGCGTAGCAAAACTATATATTGAACTTAAGATATTAACATAAGGATCGGCGTCGTTCCGGTGAAGCTTGGCCTTCCGGTCGCTGTTGTCTCCAGATTTCTTCTATTTAACCGCTTGTAGCGGTTGAAATCCGGAGACAAAGGCGATCGCTAGCGCTCCTACAGTTCCAATCTTCCCCTCCACTCCTTCTCCCCTTTTCGTTTCTTTCTTTAGTTCAACTTATATAGCTTCGTAAGCATAGACTTAAGTTTTGCGAAGCAAAACTAATTGAATAAAAAGATTCCTCCAGAGCATCTCCAAAGTGTAAATAAAGGCATTTTTGTACCTTAAATTGGCTGTAACTGAGGATCAGCATAGATTAAGGGCAATTTTGTACGTTAATTTTTCTGATTTACCGGTTACAGCGGATTTTCCAGAAAATAAGGTACAAAAATGCTCTTATTTGCTCATTTCCCCCGACAACGAGGAATATAAGGTACAAAAATGCTCTTAATTACAAATACCATGCCAAAATCGTACGATTCATTATCTAAATCTTATATCTAATCTTGAATTCACGTTAACCGATAAATAATAATTGGATTTGCGAAGCACAGCTCATTATTGCTAATAGTAGTGTTCTCCCTCTAAAGTAGCTAGACCAACATCCGCTGTACTTCCCGCATCCCCTGATCCGCCCGCCTAGCTGCAAAATAATTCTAATTGCATCGGGAATTAAAGCCTGCAAAGCCTTCTGCCAGTAACCAAATTTCTGTAAGCGGATAACCGCTACAAAAGCCATACCGGTATGGGGACTCCATACCGTATGGCTTTTCCTAGTTCAGCATATCATATCAGCCTATATTTGGGGAACAGGCTTTAATCTTCTTTTTTGCTGATGGAAGGCGCCGAGGATGGGCCATTCAGCTTGTTTTTAAGTGCGGCGAGTTGTTCTTCAACCTTCAGTTGCTTCTCAGCATCAACCGGACTGTAGGCTGTAGATGGGCTGTATGGTGCACGCAGGACATCCGCTTCCGCTTCGAGCTGCATGATCTTCTCTTCCATGCGGTGGAATCCAAGGGATGCGCTGCCGCTCTCAATGGAATGCACACTGCTGATTTGCGACATTTGCTTCTTGGCTTTAGCCATTTGGGCACGGGATACCAGTTCATTGCGTTTGTTACGCAGCTTGTAGAACTCATCCTTCATGTCATGCAGCTGACGTACAAGATCTTTGGCTTGAACTTCAGCTTGACCGTGAAGCTGGCTGTACTCGGCTTCTTTTTGATCGAAGTAGATTTTTTCTTCCAACAGCTTGCGGGCCACTTCCTCTTGGCCGTTCTTCAGCGCCAGTTCAGCTTGGGCTCCGCGTTGTGCGGACATTTTAGCGGCTTCCTCTACACGTTGTTTCATGCGGCGCTCATTGGCCATTTGTTTGGCAACCGTTACTTCCGCTTCGTGAATCTCAGCCTCCATATCGCGCAGGTATTGATTGAGCATTACGATTGGGTCCTCTACCTTATCCAACAAGTCGTTTACCGACGCCTTAGTCATATCCTTAATTCTTTGAAATACTCCCATGATTACACTTCTCCCTTCTCATATTTAGACAGTTTTTGTTTAAGCTCTTCCACTTCTTTTTGCAGGGCTTTCTTCTCAATATCCTTCATCATGGCATCCAGGCCGGAGTCTGGAGCAGAATACGCTTGGTTTTTTTCAAAATTAGGGTTGTAGCTCGACTGACTTCCGTAGTGGCCGTATCCGCCGTTCCCGCCATTTCCACCTTGGCCTCCATGACCACCATATCCTCCATGTCCGTGCGGGCCATGTTCCGGTCTGCCGGAGTGTGGTCCGCCGTATGGACCTCCGAATGGGCCACCAGGACCGAATGGACTCTGGTAATGCTCTTTCGGAATGATCAGTGCAGCGATGATATATACCGGAATGACCGTTCCGCCTGTGAACGGAATGCTGATCAGCAGCAGAATTCGGAATAAAGTGGAGTCAATACCTATGGTTTCCGATAAACCGCCGGCTAGCCCGGTTACGACTTTGTCTCTTCTTGAACGATACAATCGGGTCATAGTACTACTCCTTTCCGTCATTGTTCAGCTTCTCCTTTAAGCGGGCCATTTCCCTTTCGAGCACAGTGGCTACCGTCTCACCGGCTTGCACTGCATATTCCTGACCCATGCGCCGGAGATCACGCAGGCTTTTAGCTTCCAGCTCCCAATCATTCAACCGGTCATCCAGACGTCCGAACATCTTGGGAACATCACCGCCATTGCCATAAGCACTGGCTCTTTGATTCATCCGTTGCTGCAAGCGCAGTGACTCCATCCTTGCGGAGTAATATTGACGTTTGCTATATACGGTCTGATATTCCAGTTTCAATTCATTCAGCTGCGCTTCAAGCTCATACAGGGATTCCTTGCTTTGCTCCAAAAGTCCGCTGTATTGCTCCAGCTTTTCTTCGTGAATGATCTTTTCCTGCAAAGCGAGCTTCGCGAGGTGGTCCTCACCGGCTTTGAGTGCCAGAAGTGCTTGTTCCTCACGTTTGTCTCTCATGCCAGTCGCCTGATTTACCTGATTCTGCAGTTGCTTCGTGTGCGAGGCATATTGCTGGTAAAGTCTTTCCGCTTCGCTGATTTCCTCCCGGGTTGAATGTAGAAATTGATCGATCAGCTTCACGGGATCCTGGCTTTGCTCCAGACGTTCATTTAAGTTAGCTACAGTGATATCTCTCATGCGGCGAAAAACACTCATGATTTCCTGCTCCCTCCCTGCTTATATTCATTAAGTAAATTTATTTATTAGTAGGTACCAGATCTCTTTCCCTTCAATACCGAGATGCCCCAGACTACCAAAGCGATTCCCAGAAGCGGTCCAATGATCCAGGAAAGCTTCGCGATCAGGGACATGACACCGACGAACAATACTACCCAACCAATAAGCTTGTGACCTCTCTTGATTCCGTAGTACCCGAGAACAACCAGCAATACCGGGAACAATAATCTGAATATCCCGTGAATCAGAGGAAGCGCAATTCCCATCAGCATGAGGGCACCAATTACGATCAGTACAATCGCCAGCCCGTTTCCTTGTCTTCTTTGCATTTTTTCTCACCGCCTTTCGTTCTCCTTAACCTTATGCTCTTATTCTAGGGCAATCTGCGTTCTTTCAAAACAGACCGGAGACGGTTTTTGGTACTGGACCTTAGTCGGGGAAGGTATGGGACTGCAGGCTGTTAGAGGGCTGGACAGGCTTAAAAGTGCGCTCATTTACGCGGAAAAATGCGGGTTTAGGCCAATTTTACAGCTTCACAAGAAAATTATGGAAAGATATAATTAATCATCTACTTCTTGTCCATTGGATTAATCTCAGGCACTCAAAGGGGAATAAAAATGACAACGTTATTGATAGTTGAGGACGACCTCAGTCTGAACAAGGGAATTGCGCTGACGCTCTCCCGAAGCGGATTTATCATCAAACAGGCTTATGATATAGCAACAGCGGAAGCCATCATGGCTTCCGCCAGTATTGATCTGCTTATTCTGGATATTAATCTGCCCGATGGAAGCGGGCTGGACTTTTGCGAGAGCATTCGCACGGTATCCAAAGTGCCGATTATCTTTTTAACCGCCAATGATCTTGAGCCTGATATTGTCACCGGATTTGAGCTCGGGGGAGACGATTACATCACCAAGCCGTTCAGCTTAATGATCCTGCGTGCCAGAGTGCTTGCTGTACTGAGAAGAACAGCCCCCGGCAATGAAGAACAAATAACAATGGGTCCACTATCCTTCGATTTTGGAAAGCTGCAATATTATAAGCACAATCAGCCGTTGAGTCTGAGCAGAACGGAGCAAAAGCTGCTGAAGGTGCTGGTCGCTAACCCCGGGAACATTTTGACGAGGGAACAGCTGATCAATAGAATCTGGAGCGAGGACGCCGACTTCGTGGACGAGAACGCGCTGACTGTAGCGATTAAGCGACTGCGGAGCAAGATTGAAGACGATGCCTCCTCTCCTTTTTATATTAAAACTGTTTATGGTCTGGGCTATATGTGGATGAAAGGACAGACTCCAGGATGAAGAAATACGTGCTGCAGAGCAAAGTGATCTACCTCTTTTTCTTCGTTCTCTTCATTATCATCGTATCCGTCTATACAGGCATCCTTCTCTCGTTCTATGGGATGAATCTTAAGCTCTTATATGTCTCTTTTCTGTTCATGGTGTTAATAATTCTCTTTGGTGCTGCCTGGGTGTGGTTCCTGAAGCATCAATTCACTGCTCACATCCAAAAGGTGGACGATATTGTCGACGGGGCCATTCATGGACATGACCAGCTAACACTATATGAAGAGACTTCTTTATCTTCGCTGGAACATAAACTAATCCGATACATAGAGACCTCTAAAGCAAGCGAACAGAATATGGCTGCCGAGAAGAACATCATCAAGGAGTTGCTCTCTGACATTTCTCATCAAACCAAAACCCCGCTCTCCAACATTATGGTCTACAGCCAGCTTCTTGAGGAGACGCCCCTACTAGCTGCAGAGCCGCGGCATTTCGCCAGCCAAATCAAGACACAGTCAGCCAAGCTGGATTGGCTTATTCAATCGTTAATCAAAATGTCCCGGCTGGAGTCGGGCATGATTGCCCTTCATCCAGAAGTTAATGGCATCCTTTCGTCCATCACCGCAGCGGTAGCGCAAGTGTTTAATCATGCAGAAAGTAAAAGGATCACTATCAGCATTAACTGTGATTCCGGGATTGCAGCCCGCCACGATACGAAGTGGACCAGCGAAGCCCTATTCAACCTGCTGGAGAACGCCGTAAAGTACACAGCACCGGAAGGGAAAATCCACGTGGCAGCCGAAAGCAACGAGATGTTCACAGTCATCAAGATTTCAGATACAGGCAGTGGCATCAACCCTGTGGATATACCTCATATTTTTAAGCGCTTCTACCGTGGTAAAAATGCCCGGGATGCAGAGGGTGTAGGGATCGGATTGTTTTTAGCGAGGGAAATTATCTCCGCACAGGGCGGCTACATCAAGGTGAGTTCTACTCCAGGCCAAGGCACAACGTTCTCCATATTCCTTCCCCATAGGTGAATGTGTCAGAACCGACAGATTCCAGTCACGGTCCTGTCAGATTTGTTTGCTACTCTCTAGAGAGTGAACACCTTTACTTAACTTGGGAGGAATAAGCATGCCGATTTTAAGAATGGAGCATCTGAAGAAGCATTATGGCAAGGGTGAAAATACAGTTAAAGCGCTGGACGGTATATCTCTCACCGTAGAAAAAGGCGAGTTTCTCGCCATTGTAGGCACCAGCGGCAGCGGCAAAAGCACGCTCCTGCATATGCTGGGCGGTCTGGATCGGGCTACTGAGGGCAAAGTCTATGTGGACGGTCATGATCTTTTTGCCATGAACGATGAGAAGCTGACGATTTTCAGGCGCAGATCGGTAGGCTTCGTATTCCAGAGTTATAACCTGGTGCCTATTCTGAACGTCCGGGAGAATATCGTGTTGCCGATTGAGCTCGACGGGGGCCGTGTAGATGAACCTTATTTTGATCTGGTTGTCCGTACGTTGGGTTTACAAGCGAAACTTCAGCAACTCCCCTCTCAACTGTCAGGTGGACAGCAGCAGCGAGTGGCCATTGCCAGAGCACTAGCGACCAAACCGTCAATCATTCTGGCGGACGAGCCGACAGGCAATCTGGATAGCAAGACCAGTCAGGAAGTGCTGATTCTGTTGAAGCAGATGAGTGAGAAATTTAACCAGACTATTGTGATGATCACGCATAACGAGCAAATTGCCCAGACTGCGGATCGAATTATGCGAATTGAGGATGGTATGATCGCCTCCGGTTCTACGGGAAATCCAGAGGTGAGCGGCGTATGATCGTCACGAATAATCGCAAAGTGATCTCCCGCTTGGCCCGAAAAAGCCTGCGAGCTAACCCGGCACGCAATTGGGCCATCATCTGTGCGATCGTGTTGACGACGATTTTGATTACGGCCGTGTTCACCATGGCCCTCAGCATCAATGAATCAATTGAACGCGCACAGATGCAGACCACCGGCGGTGATTTTCATGGAGGCTTTAAATATTTAAATCCTGCTGAACTGGAGCAGCTTCGTATACATCCTTCTATTAAAGAGTATGGAGTATCTCTTAAGGTGGGTGAAGTTAGCAGCCCTCTTTTCAAAAATAACCGTGTTGAGGTGCTGCATGTTGACGACAGCTATGCCAAGCATACCTTTGTCGATTTTATAGAGGGTGGACTGCCGTCAGGCGAGAACGAGATTGTCTTGAACACCTGGGAGCTGGACATGCTTGGGGCGAAACATCAATTGGGTGCAGTGGTGCGGCTAGACATTGATACCGATGAGAAGGTCATTAGCCAGAACTTCACAGTCTCAGGATACTACGAAACAGATAAGAATCTGGCGATGTCCGGATTGGCTTTCGTATCCAAAGCTTTTACGGACAAAAACATTTCCGGAATTGATCCTGACCACTCTGAAGCAACAGGTTCTTATGTTAACACATCCGATCTGGGCGTCATGCTGGACAACTCATTCCATATCGAAGAGAAGATCAAGGGGATCTTAGCTGACACTGGATTAAAAGTAGAATATGGTGTGAATCCTGCGTATGCCAGTGTATCTCTTTTTGACAATCTCTTGAATACCATTCCTTATATCATAGTTATTCTGATCACCATGTTCAGTGGTTATTTGCTGATTTACAATATCTTTTATATTTCCGTAGTGCGTGATGTGAAATTTTACGGACTCCTGAAGACCATAGGCACCACACCCCGGCAACTCAGAAAAATAATTCACACTCAGGCCCATTGGCTCTATCTGGTCTCCCTACCGTTCGGGCTTGGACTTGGCTACCTATTAGGCCGCCTGATTACACCCATGGGCAATAGCTTTTCAAGCAGCTCTGTCGGGACCGTATATTCTTCAAGTCCTTGGATATTTGTAGGAGCAGCCGTCTTCTCCTATCTAACGGTACGGATTGCGTCAAGCAAGCCAGGCCGAATGGCCTCGCGTATTTCTCCAGTAGAAGCTGTGAAATTTGCCGGAATCAACAGTGGTAGAAAGACTAGGACCAAGAAGTCCAAACATGGAGCGAAGCTGCATCATATGGCTTTCTCTAATTTGTTCAGAAGTAAAAAGAAATTAGGGTTGATGCTCTCTTCACTCTTTCTCAGCATCGTCTTGTTCAGTACGATTTTCACGGTAATCTCTTCGCTGGATGTGAACAAATATCTGGCAACCTTTATATCCGGTGATTTGCTTATTCAGAATGAAGTATTGACCAGCATCACAGGTGGACATAATGGTGATCCCTATAGACTTACGGAAGCATTCTCTGATCAGCTTGGTAGCATTGACGGCGTTGAATCCGTGGATAAAGTTTATTACAGGTATCAGCGTATTCCTTTTGATGATACCTCCCGTGCTGTACTGGAGCCGCTGGCTGTTGGTGCTGCCCCTGATTCCCCTATCGCTTGGACGATGAAGACCGGGAAGATACCTGTTGATTTGTACGGAATAGACCCGGGTTGGTATACGCTGGTAGATAAAGATATGATCGCAGGCGAATTTGACCAGATGAAGTTCGATTCCGGCAAATATATACTCATTTCAAACGCTGATCTTTCGGATGATTCCGAGATAAATACCTATTACCATCCAGGAGATATCCTATCCTTCCCGGATCTAGGCAAAAGCTACGAAGTGATGGCCTTGTTGAAGCAGGAAGGTATTTATGCGGCCACAACAAAACATTATTCTGCGTATGGCTTCAACGCCTTCCTACCGTCTTCGGAGCTACTGGAGAATCCAGCCACGGACAGCGATCCGGCTATGATCGTTTCCGCCACACTTCATGTCAATCCAGCCAAGTTGGGCGCCGTGAAGCAAGCTGCCAAAGCTATCGTCCAATCTACAGATGAGCTGAGCTTAAAATCAAGAGAGGATTACAAAACCGAGCTTGGCGGATTCATCACTATTTTCAAAACGATAGGATATGGTCTCAGCTTCGTCATCGCTCTGATCGGCGTCCTGAATTATATTAATACCGTGCTTACAGGTGTCCTCTCGCGTAGAAACGAGTTTGCCGTTCTGGAGAGCATCGGCATGACTAAAAAGCAGCTTAAGCGCGTTCTGATTTATGAAGGGCTGTACAACGTGCTTTTCACTGTACTTATAACCTCAACATTAGGTGTACTGCTGACCCATACCGTTGCTAAAAGCATTACCAATGCTATGGCCTTTACTGTATTTAGAATGAGCTGGCTGCCCTTTATACTCACCGTGCCGGTGCTGCTAATCATCGCTTACACAGTAACCCTGAGAGCATATAAAACATTATCCCAATCTACGATTGTGGAGCGGCTGCGCGAAGCTGATTAAGAGGTGGGGACAACAGCGTCCTATAGTTCTGTTCCACACAAAAGGGCCAACCCGGAATACACCGGGCTGGCCCTTTTTCATATCATCTTTTTCACATCATCTTTTTAATATACAGATCTTATTTAAAAGCAGGCAGCGCGATATCCGCGTAGTTGTCCTCAAGGAATTTCTTCACTTCAGGGCCGCTGATCGCCTTGGCCAGCTTCTGGATGGCGTCGGAGTCCTTGTTGTCTTCACGTGCTACCAAGGTAATCGCGAACTCGGAATCCTCGCTCTCTGTAATCAGCGCATCCTTTGTCGGCGTTAATCCCAGTGGTTTGGCATAGGCCGGAGTCATCGCTACCAGATCGGCATCATCCAGCATACGGGACAGCATCAGAAGATCTACTTCCTTGAACTTGAAGTTCTTCGGATTCTCGGTAATATCAGCCTGTGTAGCCTGAATACCTACGCCTTCTTTCAGTTTGATCAGTCCGGCAGCTTCGAACATCACCAGGGAGCGGCCGATGTTGGACGGGTCATTCGCCATGACGAGTGTAGCACCTTCAGGCAGATCAGCGATGTTCTTGTACCGTTTGGAATAACCGCCATAGATCGCATTGTACACCGGTTGAACAGGGACCAGATGTGCACCCTTGCTGTCATTGAATTGCTTCATGTAAGGAACGTGCTGGAAGAAGTTCGCATCCACTTCCTTGTTCGCCAGGGCTTCGTTCGGTTGTACGTTATCCGACAGCACCACAACTTCCATGTCCACGCCTTCTTCTTTCAACAGCGGTTTAACGATATCCAGAATATCCGTCATCGGTGGAATAAGCGAGGCCACTTTAATTTTTACAGGCTCGGCGCTTGTCGGTGCCGGTGCTGCATCATTCACGGATGTATTTTTGTTACCACAACCTGCCACGATCAATACCATTACTGCAAACAGCGCAATTATAGACTTCTTCATTAGTTTGATTACCCCCAGTTTAATATTTGTATATAGATACAAGCTTTATTTCTTGTCCAGCAGCCGCGCTATAGTGCTTCCGCTGAACTGGACGATCTGTACCAGTACAATCATGACCACGATCGCGTAGGCCATCACTTCGGTCTCATAACGCTGGTAACCGTAGCGGATCGCAAAGTCACCAACCCCGCCGCCTCCAACCACACCCATCACTGTGGAGAACGAGATGAAGCTGATGGTTGAGGTGGTTAATCCCAGCACCAGCCCTGAACGGGCCTCGACATACAGAAATTTAAAAATCAGTCCCAGCCTCGAAGCTCCCATCGATAACGCCGCCTCCGTAGTTCCGCGCGGAATCTCCAGCAATGCCTGCTCCACCAGACGGGAGTAATAGGCAATGGCGACAATGGACAACGGAACTGTGGCCGCAATCGTTCCAATAGCCGTTCCCACAATCAGACGAGTCACAGGAATCATTGCAACAACGAGCAGCAAGAATGGGAAGGAGCGCACGATGTTCACCAGCGTGTTCAGCACCAGAGACAACTTCTTATTCTCATACAGCTGACCCTTCCGGCAAAAATAGAGCAGCGTTCCCAGCGGGAGACCCAGCAGCACCGCCGCTCCCACGGAAATGCCGACCATGACGAAGGTCTCCCCGATAGACTGCCACATTTGTTCCTGGTATTTGAAGGCATTCTCAAGCATGATCTTCCCTCGCTTTGCCAAGAATCTGCTCCCGGTAGGAACCGGAGCTGCTTGCCGCAGGAAGGAACTCTCCGTCCGCCCGGGAGAAGGTATCTACTATTCGTCCATCCTCCATCACGGAGACATGGCTGCACAGTCTTTTGACGACATCCATCTCATGCGTGACGATGACAATCGTGACCCCAAGCTTCTCGTTGATATGCTTCAGCACCCCAAGAATCTCCGCAGTCGTTGCCGGATCAAGCGATGATGTTGGCTCATCGCATAGCAGCAGCCCCGGATGATTCGCCAGTGCACGGGCAATGGCAACCCGCTGCCGCTGTCCACCACTCAGCTGGGCAGGATACTGCCCGGCTTTATCTGCCAGTCCAACAAAGCGCAAGCATTCCTCCACCCGCTCCGTTCGCTCACGCTTCGGGACACCAGCCAGTTCCAGAGGGATGGAGACATTCCGGCTGACCGACACATTCGCTACAAGATTGAACTGTTGAAAAATCATCCCGATCTTCTGTCGTTCCTGTCGCAGCAGCTTCTCCGGCAGCACGGTCATCTCTCGGCCATTGAGGCTAACGCTGCCTTCATCCGGCCGTTCCAGCAGGTTAATCAATCGCAGCAAAGTGGACTTTCCCGCCCCGCTTGCCCCGATAATTCCGTGTATAGAACCCTTTTCAACCTCAAGCGTCACCGAATCTACCGCCTGATACACGCCATCCTTGACTTCAAAGCTCTTGCTTATACGGCTCAGTGACAGCATATGAATCCCCTCCTTCCCATGCCTTACGGCAGCAGCAAGTGATCAGGTAAATATTGTACTATAAATATTCAAAAACTGTTTTATTCAAAATCTCCTTAAATAATAAGGTATTTTATCGTCTGTGTCATTAATTTTCTAAAAATGATATATCCTCTTTTGGAAAAGCACCACGAATACAAAAAAATCCCCGCCGCGAGAATGAATCGCGAAGAGGATTTTACTGATTATAACCCGAACTGCTTACTGATATACCACATACTTAAACAACGTCTGCACAATTACACACCTGCACAGCTTGTAGATCTATACGTCATAGTCAGCTACATAGCTCTGCAATTCTGTATTGTAATAACCGATGCTCCATTCCATAGCTGTTCCCTGCTCGTTAAAGGAATACCGCGTTCTCTTCAGCACATGGCTATTGCTGGGCAGACACAGATTCTGCTCCACCTCTGGCGGGGCGAGGGCAACAGAGAATTCATCCCGCAGCCTGTCAGGTGAAATGCCCTGCTCCTCAAGCCATTCATAGAGAGATCGTCCGCTAAAGCTGGATAGCTCTAAGTCCTCCACGGTCATGCTCAGATAATGCGTATAATAAATGTAGGGAGCATCGTTAAGGAAAAAAATACGCTCCAGCTTCAGACAACGCCCGCCGAACAGCCGATATGGCTCAGTGCCCTCTGCACATGGATGCACTTCTGCACGCAACCACTCCTTGCGGATGGTATGCCCTGCCTCCACGAGAATTTCCGTGAAATGCTTCCACTTGGACAGCCGGGAGGTCTCCTTGTTGCGGATGACCTTGGTGCCTCTCCCGCTGCCTTTTTCCAGAAAACCTTCCTGAACCAGCTCTTGAACGGCACCCCGAACGGTAATTTTACTGACGGCAAACTCCTTTTCCAGCTTCGGCTCGGAAGGAATGATGGACCCTAGCGGGTATACGCCGTAAAGAATCCGTTCTTTTAAAATATGCTTGATTTGCAGGTACAACGGTCTGTCTTGCCTCGACAAACTCATGTCAAATTCCACTACCTTTCCACATCGCCTACGGCTTCCGTCATCGCACGGAGAATATCTCCTTCCGAAGCCTTCGGCGTATCGCCGGAGATCGTATGGGCGAGCATACCCGCCACCGCCGCGAACCGGACGGTTTGCTCTGCGGGCCAGCCCTCTAATTCCCCATGGATAATTCCACTCGCGTAGGCATCTCCTGCACCGATTCTATCATATACAGAGAACCTTAGGGGATCAGCGAACACCAAACTTTGATCCTTGTATATGTAGCCGAGCAATGAATGTGAATTGTCGCCGTGGATTTCCCGGTGGGTTCCGGCAATGACCTTAATGCCATATTCGTCGGCTACAGCCGGAATGAGTTCTTCAAGCTGCGCCTTACGTCCCTCTTTGTCCGTGCTCATCCCTAGTGTCCACAAGGCGTCTTTTTCAGTCATCATAACGATGTCCGCCAGCTTCAGCATGTCCTCATAGTATGGCTTAGCCCGGGTATGACCTTCTGCTCCCCAGAGCGAAGCGCGGTAGTTGGAATCGAAAATCACCAGACCTCCCTGCGCTTTCACCGCCAAGGCCAGTGCTTTCATATGGCTTCGGACAGCATCGTTCATAGCCAGCGTAATGCCGCAGAAATGAATGGCAGCGATGGACTGGGCTATCCCACCGTAATCGTATGTGCCTTCAGGTGCTGTATTAAAGCTGCTCTCCAAACGGTTGGTATAGGTTACCCGGCCGGGGCGTACTCCGAATCCATTTTCGAGAAAATACATCCCCATATAATCTCCTCCGCGCTGGAGGAACTCCGTAGAGATTCCCAGTCCACGCAATTCGGTAGCCGCAGCGTCTCCGACCGGGTTATGTGGCAAGCGTGAGATCAGACAGCCCGTATGTCCGAAGTTGGCCAGCGCTGACAGTACATTCACACCCGTCCCGGAAAAAGAGTAGCGCAGCATATTGCTCTGGGACAGCAGATCATGACCCGGTACCTGCAGGCGCATCATAACCTCGCCGAAGGCGGCAATCTTTTTAGGCATAGGCGTTAGCCAGCTTTTTCATCATTTGCAGCAAAGTCCGCACGTCTTCTATATTCGTCTTGCCGGATGCCTTGTCGATAATCGAAGAATACACATGGGGGATAACCTGCTGCACTCCGGCTTCCAGAGCGATGCGCAAAATGGCTTCAAAATTCTCCATATCAATGCCGCCTGTTGGCTCCAGCGCAAAGTTCTCCTCGGCGCAGGCCTTGGCTACAGCACGATATTCCTCTTCAAGCTCCAGACCTTGCATCGGGAAATACTTGATCGCATTTCCGCCCATATCCCGGATCAGTGCAATCGCTGCCTTAACCGGTACAATGGCGTGTTCCTCTCCCGCTGCACTCAGCGGACCTGTCGAAATATTCACATAGCCCGGACGGCCGGTAGGCGATACCAGACTGTTAATCCAGCTATCTGTTCCCCCAAGATTGGCACGGGTAGCTCCCACGGCGGGGAACACCTGATTGATATGACTGCCCCCGTAATGCTTGGCAATCTCGGCAACTACGGCCGCTTGGCGGTTATCTCCGGCACCAAGTCCAATCGACACGGCATCATCAATCTCTTTGCCGTATTCGCGCATCGCCGTTACAGCTTCTTCTGCTGTCTTATAGCTTTTGGAGAGGACGCCTACCAGAACATATCCTTCCGCCGCTTCATAAATATCTTTGGCGTTCTCAATATCCTTAGCTAGTACATTTAATGCCACCCGGTTGTTATAAAAACGCTTTGCAATATTGGACATGTTATTTTCCTCCTGCCAATTTATAAATTTCCGATTGGATAACCTGTATGTCATCGCCCAGCAGCGGACGCGGATCAATGTCAAAATAGCCCTGCCTTGCACCATAGTCCCGTGTATATATGGCGATATCGCCCTCTCTCAGCTTCTCCACCGCTGTCACAGCGCTAATTCCAGTTTGCCTCTGATCCAGGTGCACACGTCCCCGATAGATCTCACGTCCCGCCTCGTCCTGCACAATGGTCACCTTTACACCAGGCACTTCATTCAGTGTAAGCAGGATTTGGAGTACCGCTTTTTCCTGTTCGCTGCGGTCTTCCTTAACGATGTATTCGTCCAGCGCCTGTAGCAGTCCAAAGGCTGTCTCCTTGCCCACCTTCATGCTCCGCCCTATGCCATGCAACTGTACCTTCAGCCATTCAACGTACGTTCGGCGCCCGGCAACGATGCCGGAGGTCGGACCTTCAATCGCTTTAGAGCCGCTATAGATGGCTAGGTCAGAACATTTCACGTACTTGTGGATATCTTCCTCGGCTGCCGCATCGACAATGAGAGGAACACCCCGCCGCTGGGCGATTTCCCAGGCTTCTTCCACAGAAATCATGTTTTTCTGAACCGCATGATGTGATTTCACATAGAGAATCGCTGCGGTGGTATCGCTGATAGCATCCTCAATATGCTCGCCTCGGCCTTCGTTGGCATAGCCAACCTCGACCAGTTTGCCTCCGCCCAGGTACACCATCGTTTCCACAGGCGCACCGTATTGCACATTGTGGCCTTTCAGAATAATGATCTCATTTCGCAGAATCTTATCCTGATGCAGACGCTCGCTGATACGGCGGTTGCCTTGCGTTACCAAGGCGGCTACCGACAGCGCGATTCCGCTGGAAGCAGAGTTCACGATCACTGCGGCTTCGGAGCCGAGAATACGTGCAATATAATCGCCCCCCTTATCGACCAGATCGGCAACTTCCACATAGCTCTGCCCGCCTTTTTTCATAGCCTCCATAACGGTATTAGTGGGTGCCGATACCCCCAGTATGCTCATTCGTCCGCTGGCATTAATAACACGCTTAAGCCCGTACTTCGCATTCAATGAATTCACCATGTGCAACAGCTCCTTTAACCTGGATGAGTTGATCTGTATTTCTTTGCTCTCCTTCGGAATCCACCAGTACGGCTGGCCCGCTCTCTACGGTGAACAATGTAAGGTTGGCAGGTTCTCCGATCCTTATCCGGCCCAGCTCCGGCTTGCCAAGCCAATCCGCTGCCCGTGTAGTGACTGCCGCAAGCGTATCCTCTAGTGAATAGCCCAGATACAAAAACTTGGACAACACGTTCGCCAAGCTGTAGACCGGACCGTTCAGCCGGTTGCCGCGATAAATATCGGTGCTGATGGTATCAGGCGGAATGCCGTGACGCTTCGCCGCTTCAGCGATTTTGAAGGAAAAGCTTGCTGTCCCATGACCCACATCCAGATGAACGCCTCGTGTAATCGCCTCTTGCAGCACCTTCAGTGGTTGACCTTCTTCGTCGAACAGATTATTGCTCTTTCCATTCAGGTAATGCGTGATGATATCTCCGCGCTCTAGCAGCGGCACTACCTCCTCGATCTCCGGGGGACCGGAACCGATATGCACCATGAGTCGTAACCCGGTCTCGTCAGACAATTCCCGGGCTCTGCGCAGCGGTTCAATACCCTGATCTCCCACAACGCTTTGACTGATTCTTGCCTTTAATCCGACGATGAATGAGCGGTTCTTCAGCACGGCTTCCTGAACTCTAATCTTGTCGATCCATTCCAGTTGGGACAATTCATCCACTCGCTGCAACCCAATTCGGGAAATGTTCAGAAAAGCAAACAGACGGGTCTTGGCGGTACTCGCGCTGGCAGCCAGTTCAGCGATCCGGTCACCCCCACAGCTCCCGGCATCGACAATCGTGGTGACGCCCTGTCTCACGCCTATTGCATCAATCTCGTCACCATAAGGATGAAATTCGGGAAAAGCATGCACATGCATATCAATCCACCCACTGGTCACAAATGCTCCAGCCCCATCCCACTCTTGCTGTCCACAACCTGCCCCAGGCTCCGTAATGTCTGCAATTCGGCCATTTTCTATGATGATATCCAGGGCCTGCCCATTGATGCTTTTTAAATTACGAAGCACGAGCCTTTCTTCCAACTCTCCCACCTCATTCATTATAACGTTATAATGTTTAATGACAGTATGAACCTGTAGATCAATAGTTTTCTTACTCCTATCATATTCAAGTTGCAGGTACCTGGCAAGTATTTTACATAAAACAACCTATATAAACCGAACAAAAGAAATTAACAAAAAGCGAAGATGAACGGACGAGGAAGTTTGGAACTGTGTAAGTGGAAAAAGCGTATGAAAGCAGCCTTCACCCTTCCATAGGAAAGTTGGCACCGGAACATAGATCGTCTTCAGCAAGACCTCTAACCATGGCTGTTCAAACCCAGCGATATCATTAGAAGCAGTATATTCCCCTTCACCCGCCATCGTCTTAACAATGAAAAAGAGAGCCATCTGCCCAACTAACAGCATTTTTGCACCTTATTTTTCTTCAAAATAGGAAAATGAGGGAAATAAGAGCATTATTGTATCTTATTTTTCGAAAAAACACACTGGACGGGGTATTCTGGAAGATTTAAGGTACAATATTGCACTTAATCTCTACTATCCCCTAGCTCCAAAGGATTTAAGGTACGAAAATGCCGTTAATTACACTTTGATCCTTCTTATAAGCTCTCTCTTTTCTTAGCTATGTTTGTTTTTTTAATGGGCTCTATCTATTCCACCATTCCCTATGAAAAAAAGAGTAATTCTAGAGACTGCAATTGAACAGCAGTCTTTAGAATTACTCCTCGAAGCCAGATAGTCTCCAAGTCCTCAACGATTTATGCCTTAGCAGACGCCTCAAATTCCCCGCGCAGCTTCAGGAACACCTGATAACTCCGTTCGGCACATTCCGAGATCGCAATCGGATGGAAGCCGGGCAGATCCGCGTACAGCGTATCGTTCAGTGGTCCGGTCCAGTGCTGCGGCAACTGACTCGCCCCTAGCTTCGCGCCCATAATGGAGCCGACCGTCGCACCGTTGCAGTCGGTGTCCATTCCGCCATACACGGAAGTCACGACAGCCTTCTCGAAGTCGTCCCCGCCATACACCAGCGACGCGGCCACCAGAGCCGCATTGTTGTTCGTGTGCACCGCATCATAATGGCTGAAGGTATCCCAAATGGTGCTGACCAACTCCCGTTCGCTCTTAGCAGAACGGGCAATTTCTACACCGCGCCGCACATCGCTGGCGAGGCGGCTAGTGTGTGGAATCTCGCTCAAGCCGATCTCAATGATCCGCTCGTTATCGCTTTCAGCGAACGCGGCGGCAATCATCGCCGCGTTGAACATCTCGCCGTAGATGCCGTTCTTCTCATGGGAGAAGGAGGCATCCCGCCAGCCCAGCTCCGCCGCGAGCTCCGGGTGGCCCGCTGCGCCGTAGGCCAGCCCATCGGCGCGAATGGCGGCGCCGATCCATTCGCGGTACGGATTCAGATGCATCCGTACCCGCTCCTGCCGCCGGCTCCAATCCGCCGGCTTCCCGCCATGCAGGTGACTCGTCTCCTGCATGAAGTTCATATAGGCCTGCGTCTCCGCCGTGCAGACCTGGCTATACGTCAAGTGGCGATGCCACAGCTTGCCGACATCCCATGAATCCCAATCCAGCCCCTTTTGCTCCAGCAGCAGGAGGCCAAGCACCGTATAGCGGATATCATCATCGCTCTCCATGTATGAGATAGTCTCGGCTGTGCTCGCAAAAGTCCATTCGCTTAAGCCAAGTCCATACTCTGCGGCAGCCCGCGAATGTCCCGGCGTGTAGCCCTTAATTGGCCAGGCATCGGCCCCGCGGAACCACAGCTCGACATTCTCCCAGCCGGGACGACCGTCCTTGCCATAGAGATAATCCCAGTATTCCAGCGGCTTGCCAAGTGCGCAGCCGATGCTGCGCCCGAGCCAAGCGCCGTAGAATTTATCGCGCCATTCCGACTCGCTCCACCCGGTGTCCAGCTTACGCGGACCCTCTGGACGAAGCGCGCGAATGTCCTCCAGCCCGGAAGGCTCCTGATAAGGGAAATCCTCAGCTACTTCCAGTTGCATCAGTTCCTCGTAGACCTGCATCAGCTTATCTTCATCGTCTCCGGCTGCTTCCAGCTTACCGGCGAAACCATCCGTGCGGCAGCCTTCTTCCCCGCGCTGAATCAGCTCCAAACGCACGGTCTCGCGCAGTGTCTCCCAACCTGCCATAAGCTAGTTCCCTTCCGCAGAACGCAGAAGCTCTTGATCCAGGCGCTCCAGTGAGTCGAACAGCAGCTTCATGAATGCCTCGCGGTCCACACCCAGCAGTACCTCCGTGTTGGCTGGACGGTCAGGCTTCTTGCGTCTGTCCGCAACAGTCATCCCCCGGGTCAATTTGCCCTCTGTCTCCACGGTTACATAGAGCTTCTCAGAGGTGAATAGCTCCGGATGCAGCAGCCAGGCAATGGCACAAGGATCATGCAGGGCGCTGCCCACAAAGCCCATTTTTTTACCGAAGATAGAATAGAAGTCGAGCAGTTCACCTACCATAACCGAGACCGGCCCCCGCTGTTTCAGTGCCTCGATCTCTTCTTCAAAGATAGCCGCCTTATCCGTCACGTCCAGGCCACTCATCGTAATCGGAATACCGGATTCGAACACGATGCGTGCCGCTTCCGGGTCTACATAAATATTGAACTCCGCAGTTGCGGTAACATTGCCGTAGGCCAAGCCCCCGCCCATGAGGGAGATCTTCTCGATCTTCTCCTTCACTTCAGGGTAAGCCGTAAGCAGCAGGGCGATATTCGTTAAGGGTGCGGTAGGCACCAGTGTAATTTTCTCTTCGGAAGAACGAATGATATTCAGCATGAATTCCACCGCACCTTGCTCTACCGGACGGAATTTGCTAGGTGGCAGCAACGGACCATCCATGCCTGACTCACCATGCGCTGCTTCTCCGGTTACAAGCTTGCCAAGCAGCGGTGCAGCAGCACCTTTGGCCACCGGGATATCGGCGTTGATAAAGCTGAGCAGCTTCAGCGTGTTATCCGTGATTTTATCCAGAATCTGATTGCCGCCCACCGTCGTAATTCCCCGGATATCCAGCTGATCCCGGTGTGCATAGGCTAGCAGAATGGCAATCGCATCATCATGACCCGGATCACAATCGATAATAATAGGTGTAGCCATATTGTCTCGCTCCTCATCTTGTAAGTCTGTCTGTATATGCTCTCTCCACTATTTCTACTTAACGACCGGACTTTTCACTTTGCGGTTCTTCTTCCGCGTCTCGGAGACCGCATAGATGACCAGTCCGATGACTGTCGCTACATAAGGCAGTGTAGCAATCAGCTCGGCTGGAATTTTAAGAACTTGCAAGGCATTCGAAAGGGCATCCGCTGCCCCGAACAACAATGACGTCAGCGCCGTGCCTACCGTTGTGCTTCGCCCCATCGACTCTGCCGCAATGGCAATCCAGCCGCGTCCAGCCACCATGTCCCGTGTGAAGAGTGAAAGATAGCCCATCGACATGTAGGCCCCGCCCAGTCCGGCAAAAAATCCGCTGAGCAGCAGCGCCATATACTGGATTTTCACGACACTGACACCGACCGACTGCGCCGCATGCGGATTCTCTCCGACCGAACGGATACGCAGCCCCAGCGGCGTACGGTTGAGCAGATAGTAGACGACGAAGACCGCTACGATGGATAAGTAAGTCAGAATGTGATGTCCCGACAGGATCGGGCCCAGCACAGGAATATTTTTTAGAACAGGGATATCGATACTTGGCAGCACCTTGCTTGGCAGCGAAGTAGATGAACCCTTGTCTCCGCTAAGCAGATACAGTAGAAACACCGTACCGCCCGAGGCGAACATGTTGATCGCTACCCCGCCGAGAATAATATGGGTTTTGAATTGGAGGGTGAAAAAAGCCAGAATTCCCGCAATCAGCGTTCCTGCCAGTACCGCACCCAGTAGTCCTACCCAAGCGCTCCCGCTATAGGAGCTGACAATAACACCGGCCAGGGCCGAGACAAGCATGATGCCCTCCATCCCGATGTTAATGATGCCTGCACGATTGGAGATCAGGGCCCCCAGGGCCGCGAACAGAATCGGGGTGGTCACCCGGAGAACCGAGAACGCAAAGTCTGTTGTCAAAATAACATTAAGCAGGCTGTTCATGCTTCCTTGGCCTCCTTCAGCAGCATCCGGTTCTTCCAGAACTTCAGGAACTGCTCCGCCGAGATCAATAGAATAATTACCGCTTGGATGATCGAGATCATCTCTGACGGGACATCTGACAGGCGGGACATCAGATCCGCACCGATCCGGATATAAGCCAGGAAGAGCGCTGATGCGATGACAGACAACGGATTGTTCTTAGCCAGCATCGCCACCAGCGCCCCATCCAGTCCGTAACCCGGCAAAGACGTCCATTGGAAGCGGCTATACATCCCGAGCACCTCCACCGATCCGCCCATACCTGCGATAAATCCGGCGATCAGGTGGACCATAATAATAACTTTGGCTGTCTTCATGCCGGAGTAGCGGGCAAACTCCCGGTTGATTCCCGTCATGCGCAGCTCATAGCCCCATTTGGTTTTATAAAGAAACAGATGTGCCAGCACAATCAGCACGACCACGATAATGAGTCCGGTATGAATGCGTGTGCCCTGAAAAATTTTGCTCAGCTGCGCCGTTTTCTCGAATTTGTAAGAAACGTTGGCGAAGGCCTTGGCATCCCGCAAATGATAGTTCAACAGATACAATCCGATGCCGAATAAAATATTGTTGAACATCAAAGAGGTCACCAGCTCATTGGCATTCCATTTGGCCTTAAGTATCCCCGGAATCGCCGACAGCAGCGCTCCGACAATTGATCCGGCGGCAATCGCCACCAGCGGATGCAGCCAACTGTTCAGGGTCAAGTGGATCGCCAGCACAGAAGTTACGACGCCCGAGAAATAGAAAATACCTTCCGCACCCAAGTTGAACATGTTCGCACGGAACAGCAGCGATACCGCTAGCCCCGTAAACATGAGCGGGATGGCCATCTCAACGACATTGCCGATATGTCCTTTAGTTGAAAGCGGCTCCAGCAGAAAAATCCCGATGGTCTTGACCGGATGGTCGCTGACGAGCGAAATGATTAGAAAGGCAATCGCCAGTGAGATCACAATGACTGCGGTTGTCCGGATGACCTCGAAATATTTGGATTTAAACATGTTCTGTGGCCTCCCCGGTCTGCCGCTCATTTTGCCGCTTGATTCCCAGCATATATAATCCAAGCTCCTCTTCACTTACTGCAGAAGGCTTCTCGAAGGAAGCGACAATCTGCCCCTCATACATGACCAAGAGAACATCACTGATCTCCAGGATTTCGTTCAAGTCTGCCGACACGAGCAGGACAGCACTGCCAGCTTGCCGCAGCTCCAAGAGCTTCTTATGAATGAATTGAGCGGCGCCAATGTCAACACCCCGAGTAGGCTGCTCAGCAATCAATAAATCAGGACCTGTTGAACATTCTCTGGCAACAACCACCTTCTGCATATTGCCTCCCGATAACATTCCGATCTGCTGAGCAGGACCAGAACAGCGCACCTTGAATTCCTCAACGAGCGAAGCTGCCAGTGCGGCAATCTTTGATCCATTCAGAAACGGGCCCCGGTTCATCTCTTTGGAGCGGTAGCGAGTAGAGATCAGGTTATCGGAAATGCTAGCCTCTCCCGCGGCACCCTGGCGCATCCGATCTTCAGGGATATAAGCGACGCCCTGCTGACGGATATCCAACAGGCTCGAATTAAGGATGTCCTTTCCTTTTACCTTCACAGCCCCACTGCTGGACACCCCGGTAAGTCCACCGGTCAAGGCTTCAACCAGTTGTGTCTGCCCATTGCCCTCGACTCCGGCAATCCCGACAATCTGACCGCCATGTACCGCGAAGCTGATATCTGTGAGTAATGTCTTACCTTGCTGATCGTTGACGTTCAATTGCTCAACTGTCAGTACCGGACCACCATCCGGAGCTGTTTCTTTATCGTATTTCAGCACCACATCCCGGCCAACCATCAGCCGTGAGATCTCCTGCTCGGTAACATCAGCCGTCTGAAATACCCCTTCACTCCGTCCGCTGCGCATAATCGTAATCCGGTCACAAATGGCTTTGACCTCTTTCAACTTATGCGAGATAAAAACAATCGTATGGCCCTGCTCCTTAAGCTGCGTCAGCTCGCGGAACAGCTCCTCTGTCTCCTGTGGCATCAGCACCGCCGTAGGCTCGTCCAAGATCAAGATCTTGGCGCCGCGCAGCAAGGCTTTCAGAATTTCGACCTTCTGCTTCATGCCGACGGTCAGATCTTCCACCTTCGCCTTGGGATTCACGGCGAGGTTGTATTTGCGCGCCGTCTCCTCGGTCATCCGTACAGCTTCGGCGTAGTTGATGCCAACACCCCGGCGCGGCTCCATCCCCAGCACCATGTTCTCGGCCACGGTGAATGAAGGCACCAGCATAAAATGCTGGTGCACCATGCCGATCCCGCGATCAATAGCATCCTGAGGAGATTGCAGCCGCACCTTCTCGCCTTTGATAAAAATCTCGCCCTCGCTCGGCTCTTCCATACCGAAAATGATTTTCATGAGTGTTGACTTGCCCGCCCCATTTTCACCGGCAATCGCATGAATCTCGCCTGCACGAAGCGAAAAATGAACATCTTTGTTCGCAACAACGCCGTTTGGATATACTTTGGTAATTCCCCGCATCTCCAGCAGAGCGGTTTGCATAGGTCTCAACGCCTTTCAACTTGGAAGTCATGACAATCAGTGTCGAAACTTATATTTTGGAATATTGATCTTTTATAGAATTAAGGTTTAACCGCATTACGGATCGCTTCTACTTCCGAGGTTTCCATCCCCATTGCGTTATCTACCTTGATTTCTTTGTTAATGAGTTTTTGCTTCACTTCATCCGCTTTGGCTTGGAGGTCCGCTGGCAGAACATTTTTGTAGATATCGTTCTCGGCAATTCCCACACCGTCATCCACGAAGCTCAGTACATCTCGTTTACCCATTTCAAGGGTACCGTTCTGGAGCTTTTTCACTGCCCCTAGAATCGCCATATCAATTTTTTTGATTGCCGAAGTAATGATAAGATTGGCTTTTTCAGCGTCAGTATCTTTAATCAGCGCCGCTTGGTCGGAATCGACACCAATCGCATATTTCTTCTTCTCTTTAGCTGCATCGAAGATGCCGAGGCCTGTACCACCAGCTACATTAAAAATCACGTCTACACCGGAGTTGTATTGAATCAGCGAAAGTTCCTTGCCTTTGGCCGGGTTGACGAAGTCACCTGCATAGGACACTGCTACTTTTACACTTGGGTCAACATACTGTGCACCTTGAATGTATCCTACCAGGAAAGCATTGATCCCAGGGATGTCCATACCACCTACAAAACCAATTACATTATCTTTGTTGGCATTCGGCATACCAGACTGTGTTGCCAAAGCTGCAACTGCGCCTGCAAGGAAAGACACCTCGTTAGTCGCGTAAGACATGTTGTACATATTAGCCGGAGCCTCATCGATGTCCGTATCATAGTTGATGAATTTTTTATCCGGATTAGCCTCTGCTGTAGCGTTGAACATTTCTGTAATCTCAGAGCCACCGGAGATGATTACGTCCCAGTCCCCAGCCGCGATGTCATTGAACGTAGGCTCCCATTTGGTTTTATCTGTACCCATCTCAACGACCTTGGTTTCTGCACCGAGCTCTTCCTTCACTTTCTGGAGACCGTTATTCGCCGCATCAAAAAAAGATTTATCTCCCAGCGTGCCTGGAATAATCAATACGACCTTCAGTTTACCAGCCGAAGCCGTTTCTCCGCCTTCTGCCGTCTGGTTTCCATTCGTTGTGGACGTCCCATTATTGGATGCACCGCTACCACATGCCGTTACCAGTACCATTACTGTCAGTAGCATTAATGCCAGAACCTTCTTTTTCATTTCCCTAGTCACACCCCTGTTTGTAGTTGGTCGTTCTGTCAGGACCCGTCTTTTCCGATAGTCAAAGATTTGCACAATTTACGTCAGTCTATTTCTAGTTTGAAAATGTAAACCAAATAATGATAATCATGAATTTTTCCTTTTTTCATTACAAAATGGATGTTTTCATGATATTCTCCTGCATAAACCGAATCAATTTCCGAACGAGATGGCCGGTCAGGTTGCGAATATTCGGTTTAACTGATACGATCATAACAAATATCATTACAAATAATTATATAGTTTCGGTCATATTTTTGTACGATTCGGCTAAAAGACTCAACAAGGAGGATCAACATGGTACGTGTTCTATATATTGTAAGCGCAGAGCATGAATCTGGAACTTATATCCCCCCGCATCAGCATGAATGCTACGAACTGGTTTACTATATAAAAGGATTGGGAACCTGTAACGTTGGGACGCGAAGCTATCATTTTCGTAACTCATCCTTCTCACTGATCCCGCCAAATACCAAGCATGACGAGAACCATCAGCCTGAGGCCGATATTTTATTCGTAGGTTTTCATTGCGATAACCCGCAGATGAATGCGCTGGCCGGGGTTTATGAAGATGATAAAGAACAGACTGTATTGCAGAACTTGCTCCGGATGAAAGAGGAGTTTTGCCGGAAGCGTGACGGTTTCGCGGAGCTGCTGAATCTTCAGATGAGCGAAATCACTGTTCACTTACTCCGCTTGCTGGGAGCTACAGGATCACCCTCGCTTTCGGAGGACCGTGTACAATATGTTATGAATTATATGGACGAGCATTATCGGCAAAAACTGCCGATTGGCTCCCTGGCAGAGATGTCCGGCTATAGCTATGATCGGTTCCGCCATTTATTCAAAGAACGCTATGGCTGTTCGCCGCTGCGTTATCTTCTTTTAAAGCGTCTGGACTATGCCAAATCATTGCTCAAGCACACACAAATGCACATCTCTGAAGTCTCTGCTGCTTCAGGCTTTGTGAATGACGCCCAGTTCTGCAACATGTTCAAACGGGAGATCGGTCTGACCCCACGCACTTTCCGTATCAATAATAGAGCTAATTAGTGCTTTTTTATTCATCTTATATAGCACGTAAAGAAGCCGTGAGACTTCCCTCACGGCTTCTTCTCTATCTTTTTTAATAACACCATTTCATTATAGCTGGTCGGTTTTCTTTCTTAATGTAGTAAGCTTATACGTTTGTGTCGCCAACAGCTTCCGCTGTCCTTGGAACTCATCGTATACATTCAACCGGATTGCTCCTCCATCCAGCGTCTTATATCCATTACTAGTTAACGTCATCGCATATCGTTTGAAGCTCCCTACCTGAAGATCTGTACCAAAATTCAGCGTCTGAGACATCGACTGCCCCAGTGGATCAACGAGTTCCAGCACAAGCTTATGCTCATATGGACCGGCTTCATACAAATTGCTGACTTCAAGATTATAATTCAACACCGCATTCAGTGTATCGCTGCCAACAGTAACTGTGGCATTCGCATCCGTAATGGATAACGTATATGGAGACATATTTATGCCCAGCAGATTGTTTTGCGGCTCCTCAGTAACCATGTTCAGTCCTAGCGACACCGTGTTGATAAAACCGGTCGGTTTGCCACCAGGAGAGGTTAGCTTGCCATCAGCCACCCCTTCGCCCAGATAGAGTACCAGCTTTGATGGGTCCACATTCGCGGGAATCTTGCTCCAGACGGTCACCAAGCTTTTCCCGTTAGGACCCGGTGGCGTTTCCGACTGGCTGACCTTGGCTTCATAGTAGTAATTGTCCTGCGTTTTGTAGTACGCCACAAGCTGCGCCTGATCGGCTCTGCGCTTCTCCTCATTTGTCATAACCAGCTCTGTATACATAATATTGGAGCCCGTGCCCGGATAGACAGTGGTAAGTAGCTCAACGACCTCTGCTTTCTTCCCTACTAACTCTAGCTTGAAGGGGCTAAGAGGTTCGATCTCTTTTACCTGGTTATACAGTTGGGTAGTGTTCAAGGTCAGGAAGTTCTCCTTCTCCTCTCCTACTGTTTCCTGGAGTTCAATCTTTAAATGATTAAATGTATACGCATAAGGAACTGTGAACAGCACATAGACGGCCACCGTCTCATTCGGAGCCAGAATCGTTTGGGTATCCTCCGTCACCACCTGCGAAGTACCACTGACATTGTTGTCCTCAGCCATGACAATCCCTTTAAGGGTAGGGAGCTGCACGGAAGTCGGTTGCAGGTTGCGAATGTTGATTTTGACCACCATTTGATCTTTATCAAGCCATGGCAGCCGTTGAATATTTACAAACTTCACACCGAACTTGCCATGATTGTTATCTACCATATATTCTGAATCCTGCCACTGGTTACTTTGCAACGAATACGGAATCTGATAGTAAGCAGTCGGGAAAATAATCTTCCCCTCCGCAGCAGGCTCTACCAACTGTAACTGTAGCTTAGCCTGATCTACTGATAATGGTACCTCAGCAGTCAGGTCGATAGTCTTCTCTTCCAGTGGCTTTAGCGTCAGACTTGCGAATGCCTTGGAATCTACCGGGAAGCTGAAGCCTTCCGACGCTTTCACTTCAAGCTTATATGCAGGCAGCGTAACGGATTTATTGCCGCTATTTTTCACCCGGAATTTTAGCGCCCACTTGGCCGAATTGCCGCTTGCAGCTACTTTTGCACTTTTCAGCTCAGTTTCTACAGTGTTATTGCTAATCAGAATCTTCTTCACCACGGTACTTGGGACCACGAGATTTGGCGTAGTAGCTGCCGGAAGATTATAGCTGGCCACCGGTAGCTCAATCTTCAGCGCACTGTCCTCCTGGGAGAACTGTAGGCGCATTTTATCTGTTTTAATATAGGAAGGCATTTCTGTCAGGAAAAAGATTGTTTTCTTCTCCTTGGGCTGCACTTTATGATTCGCTCCTGCCGTATCATCCAAGGACAGCTTAAAGATCGAGCCTCCCGCCGAGGCGAGGTATCCTTTTAAATTCAAGTCCTCAAGGGCCTTCGTTCCAAGATTGGAGAAGCTGATGCCTACTTTTGCATATACTTTCCCATTATATTTGTAGATTTGCAAGCTCTCGGCCTTGGTGCTAACCGGCTGGTTGTTCAGTGTAAGATTTTTACTCTGATCTTGGGGAACGATGATAGAATAGGCAGCAGGAACGGTAAAGGTCCCCAGCTGTCTCCGGAAATCTGCACTGTTGAAATCCCAAGTATATAAGGATATCTTCATCCCGTTAATCTTATTAGCCTTGCCGATATTCACATAATAAGTGACGTTCTGGGTAGATTTAGCGGGAATAGATTTAGCATAGGTACTGCTGGTCACTGTATTGCCCTGGACAACGGTACCTCCCGGAGTAGTCACTTTATTGAAATAGTCTTTTAAAAGAACACTGTTATTGGTACCATTGGTATAACTCAATGAGTAGGTCAATATATTACCGTTGTCCTGTTCCATCAGATTGACATCGGTCAATTTGACGCTAACCCCGTTTTTCAGGGCGATTGTCCCTAACTGATCCAGTGTAAAACCTTGAGGTGCAGTTGGAGCAGCACTTGCAGTAGTCGTGTAACCCCCATAGCCCGCTGTCTGGATGAAAAGAGTTGTACAGAGCAGTATGGCCGCACCAGTCGTTCTAAGTTTGTTCATTACACTCCCTCCCGCTTTCAGTCTTTCTCATTTTAGTCTTATCCGATTGCCCTCCTGCAAGGGCTCACTTGATTCTGCAATCAATTGCTCATCCTTCAAAAGCCCGCCCAAAATAATCGTTTCTTTATCCACGGTGTCACCCTTGACAACATAAGCCTTTTGAACCCTGTAGGTCGTTCCAAGCGTGCCTCTATTTTCACGGACCACCCATACATAGCTGCTTTCTCCATCACTTTTGATCAGCTCACTCCGGATCACCAATCCTTGCTCTGCAGGCTCCTTCTGTACAACTACTGCTGCCTCTTCATCTCCCTCCGTTCCTTCCGCCGGCAACGATATAACAATTTTCCGCTTATCCGAGCTCTCAGGCGCGTTTCGCTCGCCCTCTCCCCCGTCATTTGGTCCTGGGCCTGAAGTGGCGATTGTTATTTTGGATAGTGTACCGGTGAATTTCTTGTTTTCTTTTCCTTTCAATTGAACAGGAATCTTCTCACCTTGCTGCAGCATTGCTGCCGCATCCTTGTCTAATGTGAAAGAAAATTCATATCCTTCACTTAGCTGGACGATTGTCATGAGTTTTTGTCCCTGTCCAATCATCATTCCTCGCTCTGCCGGTAATTCAATAATCCTTCCATCAAACGGAGCATGTATGGTCCGGCTTTTACTTAGCTCACGTTTTAGCCGTTCTATATTGCGCTGGAGACTGTTCCGATCCAAGGTGTTGATATCCAGTTCCCGTTTGGCACTGATCATCCCTTCTTCGTCTCCGGCATTTCCAGCGACAATGTACTGCTCTTTCAGCTTTTCCCGGTTCAAGTCATGTTTCTTGAGTTGGTATTCCGCTTCAAGCAGCTCTTCTTGTGACTTGGTGCTGTCGAAAGTCACTAGCAGCTGGCCCTTTTTTACGCGATCATTCTCCTTCACATGCACTTCGCTGATTAGCCAGCCGTTATCACTGTTCAATGTCTTCAGCTTCTTGGGTGTGAGGATGCCGCTGCCTTTAATATGATGCACCAGACGCTTACTTGAAGGATTCTCGGTGGTCACTTTCGGCAGCATTGCCGTCTCTAGGGTATTACTGAATAATGTTAGACCGGCCAGCAGCACAAAGAATAGGATTAGCCCTATACTTGCCCAGCGTTGTTTTCCCTGCAGTAACATCTGCTGCTCCCCCATTTCTTCACTGCCTCTATAACTCATGATAGGGAAAGATCGACTAACGATCTCCCCCTCTTCCGTTACTCGTTCAAATACGTTTTCACTCGGTTTTGGATAAGTTTACTTACTTCTTCTGCCGATTTCTGTCCGCTCATGAAGCTATTGAACTCTTCCATGACGATCGTTATCACTTTCATATCGCTAGATCTTCGAAAATTGGTTTCCGAGATCAGCTTCTCTACCGCTTCAATCCGTTTTTTTACCGTTTCGCCATCCGGCAGCATGTCTAGTGGGATCATGGTTTCCAGCGTTCCGTTCTCGATTTTTTGGAGAGTTTCCTTAAATTTCTTATCTGTGATCCCTTTATTCATTGGTATTCCCGTGAGATTCGGGGAAGCTTGCATTTCATCAGAAAGCAAAAACTTGATGAATGCCCATGCTTCCTGCTGAACGTCGGATTTGCTATTTATCCCTAAACTATACGTAGGCTGGAACGGTGCACCAACCTTTTGCCCGCTCACGTTCGGCTTCTGGTAATAATTCATACCCTGAGGCTTCGTCAGTGCCTGCTCCGGACTGAATACATTCACCATTTGAAATGCCGCATTACTGTTATCGAACGACATTCCGTCACTGAGCAAGCCTTCGTCATACATCGATTTGATATCTGTCATCATATTGCGGAATAAATCAGAGTCGAAGTTCGGCTGGCCCTGCCCTACGAGCTGAGCGTAATTGTCCTCGATGAAATCAAAGAGCAGCGACAAGGGATCCAGGCTAATAAGCTTTTCGGCATCACCTTGCTCCTTCAGTTTTTGGGCAAGATCCTTGAACTCGCTCCAGCTCCACGATTTATTGACGTCAACTGAAATATTCGACTTCTTCAATAACTCTGTATTTCCCTGAAACAGGGAGAGCGAAAAAGAGAGTGGCATGGCATACAAACCATCTCCGTCTTGGGATGCCTGCAAAATATTAGAGAATAGAGCTTTTCGATCGAACGAGCTGTCTTTGGCCAATAGATCATTCAAGTCCACCAGCAGTTTTTTGGCGACGAATTTGTCCTGGGGTAATTCGCTCATGAGAATAAGATCGGCCCCTTTACCGGAAATGACTTGTGTCGTCACCGATTGCACGTACTTTTCTACGTCTCCCAGCGAGATGGACTCTACCCCCATGCCACCTTCTGCAACTGGATCCGACGCTTTATATTCCTTCATTTCGATATGAATATCCTTATGCTGTTCCTCAAATTGTCGCGCTGCAGTTTCCAAGAAACGATCTTTTCTCATGACAGAGATGACGACAGTCTTCTGCCCGCCCTCCGTCTCGACTTTGGGATCGCCTCCCTCGTTACCAGAACAGGCGGATAAGAGCAGAGCGCTGGATAGCATGACGATTAACCCTATTTTTTTCAAATGAATCATCCTCTCAATTTAATCAAATTTGGTTGTTGCCGGAGAAATAGAGCCATTGCAAATCCTGCAATCCGTTGTCCTTTGGGACCTCACGTTGCTTATTCCTTTCGCTCAGCCTTTCACGCCGGAAAGCTGGATTCCTTCGATAAAATACCGTTCGGCACTTAAGAACAGAAGCACCATAGGCATCATGTAAATAACCGAGGCGGCAAACGAGACGCCAAGCGCATCTTCCTGTATGCGGGAAAGAAACACAGAGAGTGGCTGCAACGCAGCATCCTGCAGAAAAATAAGCGGCTGCTCGACCATGTTCCAATAGTCAACGAATAAGAGTACGACGAGTGCGGCAACGCCCGGCTTCACCATTGGAAGTGCGATCGATATGAATATGCGTAAGTATCCCGCCCCATCGATTTTAGCTGCTTCAATAAAAGCCGAATGGATCTGGAGCATGAATTGCCGTAGCAAAAACACGCCAAAGGCCCCGAATATACCGGGCAATATGATAGAGCTAGGATGATTCAGGAGGCCCAGCCGATCAGCCATCAAGTAATTGGGCACGAGCGTCACCTGGAACGGCATCAGCATCGTCATCAAATAAAGTAAGAACAGTCCATCCCTGCCCGGAAAATACAGCTTGCTGAACGCGAACGCAGCGAGCGTTGCCACAAACGCTTGTCCGATAATGATAGGAATCACTAGCATTACAGAATTCCAGAAGAGGTACAGAAATTGCGGCGTAGCGATTAGTACTTTGTTATATTGCTGGAATGACACCCAGTCGGGAATCCACTTAAGATTTACGAATACACTCGTATCGGTTTTGCCTAGCATGCTGTAATTCGACGTAATCTCACGCTCAGTCATGAAGGAACTGACGATGTTCAAGACAACGGGCATAAGCAGCAGGACGGCGATGGCGATCAGCAACAACGAACGCAACAGCGGTGCCACCCATTGCTTCATCACCTCATTCACCTCCTTCACCTTTTTCTTGTGTTTACTCCATATAAGAGCGGAAAATCTGCTCCGTTCGAAACAGAATCAACATAAGCACCATAATGCAAAGCGCCAGCAACACCGCTGCGGACGATACCTTCTGGATATCAAGGGACAGGAACATATTGTTCATATAATGCTGCATCATATAGATGCGATCATGCGGGTATGGACCGGCGACAAGATACGTCTCGCGGAACACCTTGAACGAATTCAGCACAGACATGAGCACGACCAGAAATGTCGTCGGCGTCAAATACGTGAGTGTAATTCCGAACAGCTTGCGAACCGGACCTGCGCCTTCCAAACTGGCAATTTCATAATATTGATCCGGAATATTCTGCAAGCCAGCCAAGAACAAAATGACGTTGTATCCGATGTTCTTCCATACATAGACCAATACAATCACAAAGCCAGCCCAATCGGATTTCATCCAATCGTGACGGCTAAAGCCGAAATGCTGCAAAACAGCGTTTAATGTGCCGTTCCAGTCGAATAAAATTTGCCAGACTAGCACAATCGAAGCAACAGGTACAACAAGCGGCAATACATAAGCTGTGCGTATCCAGTTCCGGATGAGTACCCGCTGATTCAAGAGTAACGCCAGCAAGAGGGATACAACGACGAGAATCGGCACGCTGATCGTGGTGAACCAGAACGTGTTGGACATCGCTTTCTGAAAGGAGGAACTGAGAAACAGTTCCTTGTAGTTGGATAATGTGAGACTTCCTCCAATCCGATCCTGGAACGAGTTCAGGACACTCTGACCAAACGGAATGAGATAGAATAAGGAAAATCCACATAAGCTTGGAGCTAGAAAACCTAAGGCAGCTAGAAGCTCCCTGCGTGCCAGACGGCGCAACTTCACGAAGAAACCTCCAATCGAGAGCCGGTCAATGCTTTGTGCGGAGCGGCTGTACATCGATTAGTTTACAAACAAATTCGGGAGTAAATATGGAAGCAATGTGGAAAACGTGTGGAATCGGGCCGCAGCTGAATCTTTTATGGTAAAATTGTCCTCGATAAATGCTGAGGAGGTTATTACTGCATGAAGTCCTATCAAATCGCCGTCGTCGACGACGATACTCAGATTCAGGAAATCGTGGCGGCTTATTTGTATAAAGAGGGATACCGTACGATGACGTTATCAACTGCAGAAGAAGCTTGGGAGCTGTGGAAGAACGATCCGCCAGATATGTGGATTCTCGATATCATGCTTCCGGGAATGAACGGCTTCGAGTTGTGCAGGAAAATTCGCAAAGAGGCAGAAGTGCCAATCATCATGATTTCAGCGCGCGATGAAGAAGTTGATCGCATCTTAGGGATTGAACTAGGAAGCGACGATTACTTGACGAAACCTTTCAGCCCAAGAGAACTAGTCGCACGCGTGAACCGCTTATTCCACCGGATTAGCTCGATTTCCCAAACCCAGGACAATCCCCTTCCTTCTCAACCAGGATATACAGAGATCCAAGTTGGCGAGCTGCGGCTCGTTCTGGAAGAACGGCGCGTTTTCTGGCGAGGGGAAGAAATCGAAATGACACTGAAAGAATTTGAACTGCTGCAGACGTTGTCAGAGCAGCCGAATCGGGCATTCACCCGCGATGCGTTGCTTACGATAATTTGGGGAGATAACTATTACGGCTACGACCGGGCGATCGACGATCTAGTGAAACGACTGCGTAGAAAAATAAAGGAGCTTCCCGTCGACACCATAAGGGGGCACGGCTATCGATTGCGGACAGAAAAGGACGGAGCAATAAAATGAGAATGATTTATCGGCTTCATCTTTCATTTGCATTCCTGCTACTATGTATTCTGACGATTACCGCCGTTCTGATTCATCCCCTACTGCTCGACACCTTAGTGGATAGCCAGCGAAAAGAGCTGCGGGATCAGGCCAGCTGGCTGATGAATTTAAGTCCAGTCATGCCGCTTATGTCGGTTCGACAAACAGAAGCGATCAAAAACTCCAATACGACGACATGGTCGGGAGATACGAGCGCGGTATTAATTGCACCTGGGGAGAAAGTAGTTTACAGTACCCTGACCGGTGAAGCAACAACGGAATTGATGGAATTATCGAAGCAAAGCCCCACCGGGTCAGGAGAAATCTGGAAAAGAACAACTGATGATCAATATATTGTTGAGACGCTAACATCAAATCAAGTCAGTGCGCCGCACTGGCAGGGTGTCACGGCAGTGATGGCAGCTCCGCTAAGTAAGATTAAAGCCATGCAGCTCGCCTTGTTTGAACGGTTGATGATCATCTTGTCCCTTGGCGGGGTCGTTGCTTTCCTACTGAGTATGCTCATTACGAGAAGACTGGTCAAACCGCTCGAAGAGCTCAGAAAGGAATTGAACAAAGTGGAAATGCGCCGTTTCTCCGAAGTTCGATTGATTGAAACGGGAGGCGAGATCGGGGAAGTCGCTAAAGCCGTATACGATCTCGCCGGAGAATTGGAGAAATACCAGCGGACGCAGAAGCAGTTTTTCCAAAACACCTCGCACGAGTTAAAAACGCCTCTCATGTCCATCCAAGGTTACGCCGAAGGCATCAAGGATGGCATCTTTACGGGGGATCATGCTAATAAAGGTTTGGATGTCATCGTCAAGGAATCCGAACGGCTCAAAAAAATCGTGACGGAATTGATTCTTCTCGGCAAGCTGGAAAGCGAAGAAGGCATATTCCATATGAACCACGTCCCGGTACGGGAGTTAATCGCAGAGACATTAGAACGCATCAATCCGTTGCTCGTCAAGAACGACTTACGAGTCGAGTTGAACGGATTCGATGGCAACCAAGAGCACTCGATTTATGTTGACCGCGAGAAAGTACTGCAAGCGCTGATTAACATTATGGGCAACGCAGCTCGCTATGCCAAGACAACGATTCGTATCCAAGCTTCTGCTGACGCTGAAGTCATTGCTATCAGAATCACCGACGACGGTGAAGGAATTCCCGAAGCGTTATTATCCCAGCTTTTTGAACGGTTTGCGAAAGGAAAGAACGGGGAAACGGGACTAGGCCTAGCGATTTCCCGCGCCATCGTCGAGCGATGCCGTGGCCGTATTTCAGCCCATAACGAGCCGGGTAGCGGCGCAGCGTTTGTTTTGCGTTTTCCAACCCATTTCTAGATTTCATCTAAATTCCATCTAAGTTCCATTCAAATTCCAGATAACTAAGTTAAACTCCTAAAGTATAAGTCAAATAAACATATAGGAGTTTGATTAGAATGAAAAAGAAATTGACCTTGTTAGGTGCTGTGCTGGCCATCTCTATTGTCTCTGCTCAATCGGCTTTCGCTGCCAGTTCAACATCGACGGCTGGCCAAAAGGCCTCTACTACCGTTAACCAGTCCAATCCTGATGCTTCTCCAATGGGACAACTCACCGACACAACGAAAGCTGCTCCCGCTAAAGAATCAGCTCCCAAGCCAACAGCTACCCCAACCAAGAAAGACAAAGCTAAAACTCCGTCCAAAGCACCGGTTAAAGCACCAGCTAAAACAGACAAGAAAAAAAGCAAATAAGTTTGCTGCAGGTTATAGGAGCAGCCAGGAGTGGTTCCCTGGCTGCTATTTATTCTCGCTTGGAACACATGAAAAAAGGTTCATTAGATTTAACATCTAATGAACCTTTTCTTCTTTTAATACCGGTGAGAGGACTCGAACCTCCACGGTTTCCCACTCGATTTTGAGTCGAGCGCGTCTGCCATTCCGCCACACCGGCTTATTCAATTATGAAACTCCAAAAAATAATGGAGGCGCCACCCAGAT
The DNA here is from genome assembly GCF_042883835.1 of Paenibacillus sp. NPDC058177. Taxonomy (NCBI): domain Bacteria; kingdom Bacillati; phylum Bacillota; class Bacilli; order Caryophanales; family Paenibacillaceae; genus Paenibacillus; species Paenibacillus sp. NPDC058177. The sequence continues at coordinate 452,503 of NZ_JBHVVB010000006.1, forward strand.
TTGAACTGGGGATAAAGCTTTTGCAGAGCTTTGCCTTACCACTTGGCTATGGCGCCGTATATTATGGAGCGGACGACGGGAATCGAACCCGCGACCCTCGCCTTGGCAAGGCGATGCTCTACCGCTGAGCCACGTCCGCATAAATGGCTGGGGATATAGGATTTGAACCTATGCATGACGGAGTCAAAGTCCGTTGCCTTACCGCTTGGCTAATCCCCAACAATCAGTTTAAATAATGGGGCGACTGATGGGTCTCGAACCCACGAATGCCGGAACCACAATCCGGTGCGTTAACCCCTTCGCCACAGTCGCCATATGAAACTAAATTAATTAAGCCTATTATTTTCAATGAAGTGAATGGGGCGACTGATGGGTCTCGAACCCACGAATGCCGGAACCACAATCCGGTGCGTTAACCCCTTCGCCACAGTCGCCACATGAATCTGACTTAATTAAGCCTATTATTTCTTAGTAAAGTAAATGGGGCGACCGATGGGTCTCGAACCCACGAATGCCGGAACCACAATCCGGTGCGTTAACCCCTTCGCCACGATCGCCATATTAAACTTTAATAAAAAAATTGGCAGGGGCAGCAGGAATTGAACCCACACCAACGGTTTTGGAGACCGTTGTTCTACCTTTAAACTATGCCCCTAAAAATGGTGGGGGATGATGGATTCGAACCACCGAACACGTACGTGAGCAGATTTACAGTCTGATGCGTTTGGCCACTTCGCTAATCCCCCAAAGATGGTGCCGGCGAGAGGACTTGAACCCCCAACCTACTGATTACAAGTCAGTTGCTCTACCAATTGAGCTACACCGGCATATTAAGTTGTATTCTTTATGGTGGCTCGGGACGGAATCGAACCGCCGACACAAGGATTTTCAGTCCTTTGCTCTACCGACTGAGCTACCGAGCCATAAAGTCTAAATGGCGGAACCGACGGGATTCGAACCCGCGATCTCCTGCGTGACAGGCAGGCATGTTAGGCCAACTACACCACGGTTCCAAATTGGTTGCGGGG
>NZ_JBHVVB010000007.1:0-1357 GCF_042883835.1 Paenibacillus sp. NPDC058177
CTCACTTTCGTGAATTCGATACTCACTCGTTGTTCAGTTTTCAAAGATCAAGCTGTTCTCGTTGTCCGCTTAATGTCTCAGCAGCAACTCTTATAATATAACACGTTATTCTCAGAAGCGCAAGTACTTTTTTTGAAATTCTTTTTTCAATCATTTCACAGCACTTTTCTCTGCTCAACAACGCTTTTACATAATACCCTATCTTTCAACAAAAAAGCAACCCTTAATATAAAAAAAACAACCTGCTTAATAATTAAGCAGGTTGTTTAGTATGTTCTATGCATTTTAATAGAATTTAGCTGCAGTGTATTTACTAGAACTTTTGATCAGATCATTCTGAGCGCTTTTGCCCAGCCCGGCATCTACAGTTGTATCGATCGTCACCCATTTACCATCAATCAGCACTTCATTCCAGGCATGGTATTGAGCAACATAACTAGTATTCCCCATAACCAGTTTAGTAGGAACCCCTACACTACGAGACATTGCAGCAAACAGAGAAGCGTAATCGTAGCAAATGCCCTTTTTACTGGTCAGTGTATTATTGATATTAGGAATGTAGTCGGTAGTCACACTATTAGCCAACGAGTAATCATATTTCACATTGGCAACGATGTAATCATGAATAGCTTGTACTTTTCCTTGCACAGTTGTTTTGCCTTCTGTAAGCTGTTTGGCTTTAAGAATAGCAATATCGGAAGAATTCCATTTCACGTTCTGAACGGAACCCAAGTATACAGCGTTAGTGTCGTTAAGCGACAGATCCAAAGTTTCTGAGTAGACCGATTTATATTTGTTGCCCGTTGTATTCTCCAGAACAGATACTTTATAAGAGCCATTACCTTGTTGGAGCGGGAAAGATTCGACTTGCTGTGAGGAATAAAGATTATAAGTGTAGCTGTTGTTGTCCTTCGTAATCATGACCTTGATGCGTTTATCCTTCGGAACATCATATTGGATTCCTACCACGCCTTGACTTAGCTTCGAAGTATCCAACCACTTAGCATCCGCACTTGCAGCGCTTGCTGAAGTGACATTAACAGAGGTGACCATTACAAACAGGGCCATTAATGCAAAATAAAACTTTTTCATGGATAAAACCCCTTTCGGTAGCTGGCTGCCATCCTTACGGGAAGGCCCTTTAGCTTTGCGTCCCTACCTTTCGATAGGTTTGCCGTTATCGTATAAGCTTTATCTATCCTCGCATCTACTAGAGAACTACTAGATTGACCATGGAAAGACAACAAAAAAAGCCTCTGCGTTCGGTAGCTGGCTGCCATCCTTACGGGAAGGCCCTTTAGCTTTGCGTCCCTACCTTTCGATAGGTTTGCCGTTATCGTGTTTAGCTTTCTAAGTT
>NZ_JBHVVB010000007.1:1455-39032 GCF_042883835.1 Paenibacillus sp. NPDC058177
TTTCGGTAGCTGGCTGCCATCCTTACGGGAAGGCCCTTTAGCTTTGCGTCCCTACCTTTCGATAGGTTTGCCGTTATCGTGTTTAGCTTTCTAAGTTAATTCTAGCATATTCATATATATATTCAAAGCCTAAATCAATAGATTTACCCTAAATTATTGAAAAGATAACACTAATCTCTTAAAAACATTAATTTTTTGCCGTCTGGGGCAACTTGGCATGAACAATAAGACGGTGCGTAGGGTTTACTAGCGGGTCACAGGTGATCAACGTCAGGATCTTATCCTTGTTATTCCCGTTCAGCACCGATACATCCGTAGGGTCTACTACAGAGATATCATAGACCTTGTAGTCCAATTCCTCTGCATTAGTCTTCACTGTGATGGTGTCACCAATGGCAACTTCGTTCAACCTGTTAAACAGCCTTCCCGTAGTTCTCGCTCTATGAGCTGCAATTGCAGCATTGCCAATCTCGCCAATAGGAGCCGTCTCCTTCATATGGGCAGCCGCATGTTTCATATTATTCTTGGTGGCTCCCTCAAGGATAGGCAGTTTCAAGCCGATCTTATCGATCTCAATTAAAGCAATGACTTTCCCTCCAACCTCAATTTCAGGTTCTGGTGTTGCAGGCGTTTCTGTTTGAGGCAGGTGCTCCTCGGCGGCAGACTCTTCTGCAAGCAACTGCGTTACCTGAGCATATTTGCTTTTGAGATCATTATCGGCAGAGACCGGGACCAGATTACTGTAGCCATGTTCCGCCTCTTCCAGCAGCTTCTGCTCCTGCCGGTTTTCGTACCATTCATGCGCTTTCGGGTACAACATGACAAGAATTCCTGCAAGAATGATGAGATAAGAGAACTTACGCATGATCTTCACCCCCGTATTTTACATTCCTAGAACACCCATTTACGACTTCCGAAAAAATTAATAATTACAGTGACGAAGGTTACCAGCACCTTGGACAGAAGTACCTGCACTCCAAACCGATCCGTCAGCACTTGCATCAGTAATAGAGAGATCCCAAGTACAGTTAGATTCAGGATGATGAACTTCAGCAGTTGTATCCGGTCAAAGCCATTATTGCCGCTGCGTTTACTGTCCCGAAAGGTCACTTTTTTATTGAGGATAAAGCTGTTGGCGGTGCCTGCACTGTAGGAGAACACTTGCGCCAGCCCATACATCATCCCAAGGGAATGGAGCAGAGTAAAGACTGCAAAATCGATGAGGGTATTAAGTAATCCCACCGCGTTGAACTTCAGGAATTGAATGAACGCGGCCCGACGGTTATTATCGAACATAAGTTTTATCCTTCCGGCTCTCCTTCAGCTCTTCCTCAGGGTAGCCTCTCGTCTCACGCACAATGTAGAGCGGTCTGTCTTTGGACTCGTCATAGATTCGGCCGATGTATTCCCCGATGACGCCCAGCAGCATCAATACGATTCCGTTGAACAACAGATTGACGCCAACAATGGAGGTCCAGCCTGGAACGGTCCAGGAGGTAAAGACCTTTTGAAATAATACGAAGAATAAATACAGAAAACTGAAAAACGAGATGAAGAATCCAACGTAGGAAGCAATTTTAAGCGGCTTGTGCGAGAAGGAAGTAATCCCATCCAAGGCAAAACGGATCATCTTCTTCAGCGGATATTTCGTTTCCCCTGCAAAACGCTCCTCACGCACATACTCCACCATGGTCTGCCGGAAGCCGACCCAACTTACCAGCCCTCTGACATAACGGTTCTTCTCCTTCAAGCCCCGCAGTACATCGCACACCTTACGGTCTATCAAGCGGAAGTCTCCGGTATCCGTGGGAATCTCCACACTCGTCATACTGCTGAGCAGCCGATAGAAGAGCTTCGCGGTCACTTTTTTGAAAAGTGTCTCTCCATGCCGCTTCAACCGCTTCCCGTAGACAACCTCATAGCCTTCCTTCCACTTCTCTATCATCTGCAAAATAACTTCCGGCGGGTCCTGAAGATCGGCGTCAATAACCACCACCGCATCCCCTGAGGAATAATCCATACCCGCTGTAATCGCAATCTGATGCCCGAAGTTTCGCGAGAAATCTACCAGCTTGACTCGTTCATCGCGGTTACTGATCTCCTGCATAATCTCTACGGTCCGGTCGCGGCTGCCATCATTAACAAAGATCAATTCATAGGAATCGCCACATCTGTCCATCACTTGCTTCAACCGATCATAGGTATGGCTGATGACTTCCTCCTCATTGTACATAGGCACTACTACACTGTATCTGGCCTTCACCTTTGTTCCTCCTAGTAAATTTTATATAGGGCCTGTGGCAGCACAAGCCCTGAAATCATAAATCTTAGAAAACCCAAGACGGGAACCAGCGCAGAACACTTGTGACATAACTTCCATTGACCTGCATACCCGAAAGCACTGGATAGAAAGCAATAAAGAGCAACGCAGCCACGCCAACATAAATATAGCGAATGTACCGCGCATTCGGATATCTGCTATCAATAAGCTTCATTACATATACAATAGCAAGAATCATAAACGGTACCATGGCAAAATAATGGTATAAGAATGTTTCGCGCGGTACGAGCATCCAAGGCACATACTGAGAAAAGAACGCGATCCAAATCATGAACAGATTTTTGTCTTTGCGCTTAATTGTCAGCCACAGCGAACCTATCATGGCAAAGATTCCTGTCCACCAAATAAGCGGATTACCCATGGTTACGATACTACTGACCTGCCCGGCTGGCAATCCTTCTCCACCGCTAAAGAACCAGACTGGTCTTTTCATGAATGGCCATTCCCACCAGGAGGATGCAAAGGGATGTGTCGCAACGAGTTGACTGTGATAGTTGTACATATTCTTCTGGGCATCAATCAGACCCGTCAAAGTAAAGCCGTTCGCCGATGGCGACAAAGCGGGAACAAAGGACAGACCATAAATAACCGCGGGTATAATAACGAAAAATCCAATACAGCTGGCAAGCGTTATAATGGTATTCTTCCAAAAGGAGTTCACCGCTCCACGACAAGCAACGGCCAATGTTTGATCACTCAAGCGGCCTTCGGCCAGCACTCGCTTGGCGGCCCGGTATTCACGGTAGCGGTCAACCAGTGCCAATGCCAGCATAACGGCCAGACCGGCCCCGCCGTACAGCACAATCCACTTGGAAGCCACGCCGATCCCGAAGAAAAAGCCGGACCAGAACAGTGGAATCAGCGTTTTGCCGAGTGGTACCTTATAGAAGTTCAAAGTGAAGTAACGCTGCATGAAATAGAACATTAACATAATGAAGAATACGCCATACACATCAATAGTAGAAATTCTTGTCTGCGTAAAATGCATAAAGTCCAAAGCGAACAATCCTGATGCAAGCGCCGCATAACGGGTCTGCTTGAACAAGCGCAGCGCCATCATATAAATCAGCGGCAACATGGCAATTCCAAACAGCGTTCCGATGATCCGCCAGCCGAATGGATTAACACCGAACAACTCCATCCCAATGCCAATCAGCAGCTTGCCCAGCGGGGGATGTGTGTTCTCGTACGGCACGATGCCGTGGTAATGCTCATACGCGGTCCGCGCATGATAAATCTCATCAAAATAGGTGCTGTTCATGAAGTTGGAATACTCCGGAATCAGCGACTGCTCATCGAACAGATTGCCGGGTGCTCCCCGCTTGGCGGTTCCCCCATCAGGTGTAACGCTGGCAATCGGAAGCGGTGTTCTGCCTCCGTTCTGCTCGTAGAAGGCCATCTCATTCAAGGTGAATCCCGGCGAGACTACGGTAAGCTTCACATATCTTGCTGCCACACTCAGTGGCTGGCTTTTCCAGATGAATACATTGCCGACATCCTCATTGACTTCGAGCAGGCTGCCCCAGGCTTCAGGTGACTCACTGAATTCCAGCTTGAACTTGCCCGTCCCAACGCCTCCGAAGACATTCACACGCTCAAGCTGCCTGCTCTGTCCAAGATCCACATAGAAGCTCTCTCCGCTAGCCGCCGGTTCCCATAAAGTCTCCGGTGCCTTCGTAGATCCCAGATGGAACAAGGCAACTGCTGCATATACGGCAGTAATGACAAGCATCCAGGTCCAGTCCTTACGGCTAAGCTTCAGCTTGAATCGGGAGTTCCCTGCTTTATCCTTGAGAACCCGAATGTTCTGTACTAAGCCCAGATCTTCCGAACGATGCTCCTCCTCAGAGCGCAAAGGGAGCAGGTTCTTCACGCGGCTCTTTCCATATACATCGTACCCAATATATAGCATGTATAGTAACAAGGCCAAATTGGTGATCGCCGTCACTATAACGATGCCATCCGCTTCCGGGTTGTTGCCTGCATTCAGGTGGGCCAGCGTATAGCCGACGTTCACATATTGGGTCAAACTGAACCCCAGGAACAACGTCAGGAATCGCCGGTCCTTGCTTTGAATATAAGCGAATACGGTAAGTATCAGTGCAGGGTACATATAGCGCTCATGCATTTTTGTACCCAATACAAAGACAGTAACAATCAATACCATGCCAATAAAGAATGATCTGGATAAATCCTTACGATCCTTTTGGAATGAATAGAACATCGCCAAAGCTACGGCGACCAGAATAAAGACGAATCCCCAACCTCTGTACGAGATTCCCAGCCAGGTTTGATCCAAGGCCGACCACATCGGACCCGTTAGCGCATAGAGATTAAAGGCATTAACGGTTGAGTACGGATAAGAAGATAATGTAGCTTTATAAAGATTAATTAGTCCGCTTAGACCACCATTGTTCCAGAAGAATGGCGCTGCCAGCACACCGAAGATCCCGAGTCCATATACTGCGCCGAGCGCAAGTTGTTTCCAGGCCCGCTGGTGATAAAAGGCAAACAACAGCACCGGTGTAAAGATAAGCGCCTGTGGTTTAACAAGTGTGGCAATGGCAAACCAGATGGCCGCCCGTACCAGCGACTTGTTCGCTGCTCCTTGAATGCTAAGCAGGAGGAAGATAAGGAAAAAGGAATCCGCCTGTCCCCAAGCAGCGGAATTGATAAGAACCGCTGGATTAAACAAGAACAGTAGCGAAAGACCAAGTGCGATCCCGGAGCCGAGTTTTTGTCTGGCCGCCCGATAAATCAGTCCACCAAGCACCAGATCCGAAATGATCGCCGGCAGCTTGAACAACAGATTCTCTCCACCGGAGCCATGTGCCAATCCAAATATCCCGCGGATCGCGCTCAGCACATACAATATGTACAAATATCCTGGTGGGTAATCAGCGAAATACCCTTCCTCATAAAATCTGCCAGGCCCCAAATCCAGCATTCGCTGACCCCAGGCAATAAAGGTATTCATATCATTCTGGTAACCCTGCGCAGTCAGTCCGATCCAGACCCGCAGAATCAACGCTACACCAATCGAAATATATAACCACCGGCTGTATACATTCTCCGGTTGCTTCATTAGTTTGTTGTTACGGAAGACCCGGTTACAAAGCACTGCGAAAAAGGCGCTGAACAGCGCTGAAATCAGCAGCAACTTTGCCGGAGAGATTTTGTGCGGTGTTTCCGCAGGCTTGCTGTCTCCTCCTTGAGGTGCCGAACTGTTATCCAGCGAGATAATATTGCTGCCTTCAGGAGCAGCATCTAGCGGTTCCACAGCCAAATCATCGAAGTAAGCCTTGCCCTGGGTCAGACTGGCATAACCGCCAAGACTGGCACCCACGCCGAGTTCCTTCTGATTTGGACCTGTCTTGCCGATGAACTCTATATACTTCCATTCTCCGGCAGTCTCCATGACACCTGGATAACCACCTCCTACTCCAACTATGAACACACCGGCGCCAAACCCTCCGCTTGCTGCGTTCACCACTTTGACCCAGCCAGAAATTTTATACAAGTGATCCGGCTCTACTTGAACTGTCTGAATCCATTTCAAATGGTTCGGCTGCAAATTCTCGATTACAGCTGCTTTACTGCCAGAATGGACCTCGGACGATTGCACGGACACATAGCCGGCATCCTTCCCCGGAATCCATGCGTCTTCTGTCCAGCCGGACGGAGCGCTGTCATCCCCATCCTCAAAACCCGGATTCTGCAGCAGGTTGCCCTCCGCAAACACGCTTGTCACCGGAAGCATGAAGAGTACGCATATGACAATGAGTATTGCGGCTGCACGTGTATTCTTGATCATCATTGTTCCATCCTCACCTCATCAATGTTAATCCAGCCGTTTCCGCCGGTAAAATAAATCTCCGCCTGTTCACCCTTCTGCAGGCTCACTGCGGGAAGTTCAATCTGATGATAACTTGCACCTTCGGTGAGTTCGGTTTCAGTAAGGATAGCGCCGTTAACCCGTACGCCAAACTTTCCGCCTCCCCCGCCTGCGCTAATCATTGCCGAGATCTTGTACTCCCCGGAATTCTGCGGGGAAATCAATTGGGCAACGGTCTTTTCTGTACCCGGATCAAGATAGGCCAAAGAACTTCCTTGATACGGATTATTGGTCCCGATTCCTGTCCCGGCTGTAAAAGTCCAATGCAACGCCCCTTCCTCGAATCCTCCGTTCATCAGTTCATGACGGCTATCTTCGCCTTCAGTATCCTGAGGGTTCACAGGTGAAATTCCTTCGCGGTCAACAACTACAGTGTAGTTCTTGAATCTCTTAATCTCGTATCCTTCACTCCCGGCGGGGAGAGGATCACCATTCCAGAAGATATATGCCGCCCGCTCACCCGGAACGATCGCCGGACCCCCAAACCTGTAACGCCCAAATGAGCTTACTAGCTGAAAGGGAGCGCCTGGATTGGCATAACTGACGGTTTTCTGAAAATCATGAGGATTGATCGTTTCATAAAAGAGTACATAGATATAGGGCATGTTGACCTTATCGGTAACATAGATATTCCCTTCAGTCTCCTCAGAAGCATACTGGATGGCCTCTCCGATAGACTCATAAAAGTTAGGGCCGATCTTCTCTGGAAAATCACGGAAGTACGCCATACCAAACAAAACAAAAAACAGGGCGAATCCACCCGCTGCAACCAGGCCCGCTCCCTTAATCTTTCGGCCAAGCCACAAGAAGCCGGCAACAATCAGCAAAATTACAGGATAGAAAATAACATTAATCCGGTTAATGTTCACACTCGTAATAGCAGCCATCAAAATAGCTGTCACGAACCAGAGCAAGATCACCGACTGGCCTGTGCCGTAACAATCCCGGTTCCGTAAAGACTTTATTATAACAATAAGTCCTACCAGGACAAAGGGCAATCCAAGAGAATAGGCGTAACCGTAAGGTGATATGGAATTCCACGGCAGACCATCACTTCCACTGAGCATTATCTTGAAAAATTCACGGAGATTGCTCCAGGCTGTGTCGAGCATTTGCCCGCCGAAGACCGAGGAGACCTGCTCCACTCGCGGTGTAGTTAATCTTGGGATGGAAAAGAACGGGGTAGAAAAGCCCTGTAGTTGATAACGATTGATCATTATAAAGGATAGAATCGGCAAAGCCAGCAGGATAAACAGTACACCATTCCATAGAATGGTCCGTAGCTTCAACACTTTTCTATACAATAGAAGAATTACAGTTCCCAAAGCAAAGATCGGAACAAAAAAATAGGCAGTCCCATAGGCATAAAGCGATAACGATAGCACAACTGTAAACGCATAGGACCATTTCGGAGCTTCGAAAGATCGAAGCAGGCAGTACACAGCGATCAGAATCAACGTAGGAAACAGATTCGATTCCAGCGCCCACCTCGACATCATGATATGCCATGGATTAATAGCGATAAAGAACATGGCGGCAAGACCGGCTACCTGGGAGGAGAAGAGTCTTTTGGACAAAAGATAGAATACAACCATACCCACTAGCCCCATAAGCAGACTCGCCATCCGCACCGTTACCGGTGATAATCCGAATAACCAGATAAATGGCATGGATAAGTAGGCATACAAAGCATTTTGCCCGCTGCCCCAGGCGATCAGGTGGATTGGCAGGTGGATTCCGTTTCTGTCGATCCCATAATGAAGTATAGCGTAGGCGTCATAACCGATCGACGCTTCGTCCTGATTCAGTCCTGGCGGAATGGAACCAATATACACTATCCGGATCATCGCTCCCAGCAGGAACATTAGTACAAGCCAAGGGTTGTTCTTGCAATAGATAAATACCCGATTTAGACTGCTGGACAACATTTATCACCTCTTCAACAATATAATCTAAATATTGGATGATGGAAAGTCCGATACGCAAAACCCACAAAAAAACGGCCCCTTCAACATTGAAGGGACCGCAGGATGGATTTCTCGGATACGGGTTTTAGCCCTGACTACCCATTAATGCATAACGGAGAATAATCAGGATCGCGAGTACCCACATCATCCAGTGAATGTCGTATTTCTTTTTGCCAGCCAAGTTTGAGACAGAAGCAAGAATGACATAAGTAACGATACCGAAGGAAATACCGTTAGCGATATTGTAAGTGAAAGGCATGATAACAAAAGTCAGGAACGCAGGAATCGCAACGACCATGTCCTGGAAGTCAATATTACGAAGCGATTGCGCCATCAGCACACCTACAACAATTAGAGCTGCAGCTGTAGCAGAACCAGGGATAAGCGCAGCCACAGGAGCAAGGAACAGTGCCAACAGGAAGCAGACGCCTGTAGTTACCGCGGTAAGACCTGTACGACCACCTTCAGCAACCCCGGCAGCACTCTCTACATAAGCCGTAGTTGTGGAAGTTCCGACCATGGCACCACCAGCTACTGCCACCGCATCTACGAACATTGCCTTACCTACACGCTTCTTACCTTCTTCAGGGTTGTCCATAATGCCAGCACGTTGAGCTGTACCTACAAGTGTACCAAAAGTATCAAACAACTCCACGAAAGTGAATGTCGCAATGGCGGAAATGATACCGGTATGCAGAATGCCATCCCAGTCAAATTCCATGAAGTTCAATTGAGTGAAATCAGGAACCCATGGTGTTTGCGGGTTGGACAGAGGACTGAAATCCACTGCACCCATCAGAATTCCCACTGCAGTAGTACCTAGAATACCGAACAGGATCGCGCCGCGAACATTCAGTACCATCAGGATTGCGATCAGCAGCAGGCCGATAATTGCAAGCTGGACATTGGTATTCTCCAGACTGCCCAGATGGATAACTGTTTCAAAAGAAAGGACATCTGTGAACTTATGAGCGGCAATGTCGTTTACGGCTTCTACGCCGATCGTCATGATTCCGCTGTTCTTAAGGCCGATAATGGTAATAAACAAGCCGATACCGACGGTGATTGCATGCTTCAGGCTGTCAGGAATAGCTGTCAACAGGATCTGACGTACCTTGGTTACCGTTAGCAGGATAAAGATCAAACCGGAAATGAATACGGCGGTAAGACCCATCTGCCAAGTGAATGGATGATCCGATGTGGCGGATGACAGGATAACCGATGCGAAATAAGCATTGAGTCCCATACCAGGTGCTAATGCAACCGGGAAGTTAATGAACAACCCCATGGCAATAGTGAAAACACCTGCGGCTATCGCTGTAGCCAAAAATACAGAATACCATCCCATGTCGATCTGGCCAAAAGCGGTCAGTATGTTGGGATTTACGGACAGGATATAAGCCATTGCCATAAACGTAGTCAAGCCGGCCATAATCTCTGTACGAACGGTAGTGCCATTCTCTTTCAACTTGAAAAAGCGATTCAAATTGTTCTCCCCCTAAGGTATGTTGTGTCTGACAGCAACAAAAAGCCGGAGTCTGATAGACACCGGCCAGATAAAAAAGAGTAGGTTCCTGCATATCGCCAATCTAAGGGCGAAGACCAACAGGAGATTGTTCTCTTCTTAATCGTAGCCAGGTCATTACGGTGACCTGTAGAGACTTCCGGGCCAATTCCCGGAATTATACGAGTAAATGATGTTGTTGTGCTTTATCATTTTAGGGGGATATGACATCCCTTGTCAATGACAAAAACGAACAATAAACAGTATTTTTTTTGTATTGTTCGTAAAAACGACATTTCCCACCAATTTCATATGGGAATCAGCAAGAAAAGCTTGTTAAACATAGCGCTACTACCACTAGGCTGCACGTTAACAATGAATCTTTACACTCTATAACACACAAAAAAAAGACCATCTATCAGTTCCTTCGCCGATCATAGAACACCTGAACGTGCAACCCCAATCATCGCATTTAACACGATTCGGTTATCCAATACAGGACGTCACGTGTAAATAATCTATGATGTCCAACCCACGTATTACTATTTAAACAGTTTAAAAATATCCTAGTATAGACATCGAAAAATGTTAAATTTTGTAATCCTCAAAGAGTGTTATATTATAGATTAAAATGGCTAAATAAAATATAGTCGGGAGATTTTTCTCTATGAAGACAATACTGATTATCTTACTTACTCTCTTAATTGGCTCATTACAAATAGGTTTTGGATTTAAAAAGAAATCTACTTTAGCTAGAATTTTTCCAGTAGCGTTAATTGTATTCGTAATTACCTTTTTCATTGTGATCCATGAAGTTCCTTCTGTAAGAGACATAATAATTACTTTACTTGGCTTGCTAGGGTTACTTATTCTTTATGCAATCGGCAAGAGAAGAGCCAATCATTCTAAAAAATCTTCGCTCACCAAGTATTGAAAAAACACTTTTAACGTAGCAATGTTGTTATTGATCGTTCTGTTGACTTCTTTTCCGACACACTGGCGTTTCTGTATGTGTTTCTTGATTTGAAGCTGCTTCACTTCCTCAGCTTCGGTGACACCTAACCCTTTATCCGCAAACCTTTCCCACCTATACAAGCGAAATATACGAAGATCAACGCACTTCGTTTCCCTACCCAAAATTTCTGGATTAAGTTTGAAATCCTCAATTAACTCTTTGATTCTCGTCATAAAAAATACTCCCTTCTATTTGCTAAACAACGCAGATAAAAGAGAGTATTTTATTCAATCTATTGTTGCTGATGACCTATTCCCACTCAATTGTTGCAGGCGGTTTCGAAGTAATGTCATAAACGATACGGTTTACATTCTCTACTTCGTTAACGATCCGTACGGAAATTTTCTCAAGAATATCCCAAGGAATACGTGCCCAGTCTGCGGTCATGCCGTCAATGGAGGTTACTGCACGAATACCTACGGTGTAGGAATACGTACGAGCATCACCCATAACGCCAACGCTCTTCATGTTCGGCAATGCAGTGAAATACTGCCAAATTTCGCGATCGAGACCGGCTTTGATAATTTCCTCACGCAGAATGTAGTCGGAGTCCTGAACGATCTTCAGCTTCTCCTCTGTCACTTCGCCCAGCACACGGATAGCAAGACCCGGGCCTGGGAACGGCTGACGCCATACGAGAGCACTTGGCATGCCCAGCTCTTCGCCCAGCTTGCGGACTTCGTCCTTGAACAGGGTGTTAAGCGGTTCGATCAAGCTGAATTTCATGTCTTCCGGCAGTCCGCCTACATTATGGTGAGATTTGATAGTTTGCGCTGTTGCCGTTCCGCTCTCCACAATATCCGTATACAGCGTACCTTGTGCAAGGAAGGAGAAGTCGCCCAGCTTGGCCGATTCTTCATCGAAACAGTAAATGAATTCATTGCCGATGATTTTACGTTTTTGTTCAGGATCATCCACACCAGCCAGCTTGCTCATGAAACGCTCTTTGGCATCGATCTTCACCACATGAATATCGAATTTACCGACGAACATCTCCATAACGCTCTCGGCTTCACCTTTGCGCAAGAGACCGTGATCAATAAACATACAGGTCAGCTGATCCCCGATAGCACGGTGAATAAGCATCGCCACTACGGAAGAATCAACACCGCCACTAAGGGCGCAAAGTACTTTTTTGTCCCCTACTTGATCCCGGATGTCTTGAATGGCTTCTTCAATAAACGATTCCATCGTCCAGTTGCCTTCGCAGCCACACACTTCATACAGGAAGTTCGAGATCATTTCGTTACCATGCTCGGAGTGACGAACCTCAGGATGGAACTGTACCGCAAAGAACTGGCGCTCGGCATTGCTCATAGCCGCAATCGGCGCGCTTTCGGTACCTGCATCAAGCTTGAAGCCTGACGGAAGCTCCACTACATGGTCTCCGTGGCTCATCCATACAGTCTGACGGTTGTCCAACCCTTTAACAAGCTGAGCACCTTCTACAAAATCAACATCGGCTTTACCGTATTCGCGTTTAGCGGAACGTTCAACCTTACCGTCAAGCTGCTGGGCCATCAGCTGCATTCCGTAACAAATGCCGAAAATTGGCAGTCCCAAGTCATAAATCGCCGGATCTACATGCGGTGCATCTTCAGCATATACGCTGCTCGGTCCACCAGAGAAAATAATCCCCTTCGGCGATAACGCCTTGATCTTCTCCACTGGTGTATTGTAAGGCAGAAGCTCACTATATACTCCCAAATCTCTGATTCTGCGCGCGATAAGTTGGTTGTATTGTCCTCCGAAATCGAGAACAACGATGATTTCATTTGGCTTGTTCATTACGTGCCTCCCTTGATTATTGGATTCATTATACTCATGGTTAATTCGCACCGTCAAGGAAAGGAGGGCATGGATTTGGCTGGATTTTGTCATGTCGATTGCTGTCAGGATCGATGAAGGCGGCAACATAAATGATGCGGTTGCGCTTCCTTTTTCAAGGGGCACCGCTTCTTGCAAGTGTATCAATGCCTGACCTTCCACTTCCTGCAGATGATTTAAGTCAGCCGGAAGGTGATCCTGAGGCATTCCCGCAGAAAGGCTTCACCTTCATCGGCGGCTGATGACGGGGCGGAAGAAGCCGCCGGGGGAGTGCGGCGGGAAGCTGGTGACCCGCCGCACCCGCTGTACGCCAGGGTCTCCCACTGGCGTACGAACCGCCGGACCGCTGCGCGCAGTCCGGCATCTGCGATCGGCAGGGAGTCTGCGTACTCCCTGCCCGTGACCCCGGGCGGCGGCGGCCCATACCGCGCCGCCAGCCCGTGCCAGGCCAGAGAGGCAGCGCGAAGCTGCCTCTCCCGGCCCACAGCCCTGCTGCGCGAAGCCCACAGCAGGGCCAGGCTCCGCCGCCAGTGCCACGCGGCGGCGGGAAGCGCCAGCGCCGCGAGCTGGAGCGGCGCGGGTACCGGCCCGCCCGGCAGCGGCTGGGCGGGCAAGTTCTCCGCGTGCTGAGCAGCGGAGAGGCCGGACCCGGCCGGCGCCAAGGAAGCCGCCGGAACGGGAGGCTGCGCGGTGCCAGCACCCGCGCCACCCGGCGTAGGGTCGAAGGGGACCCAGCCGACACCTGGAAAGTACACTTCGACCCAGGCATGGGCATCGCCCTCAGTAACGGCATACCGCTGCGGCCCGGGACCTGTCACCAGTTGGCCAGGCCCGTAGCCTTGCACGAAACGGGCCGGGATATCGGCACTGCGAAGCAGGACGGTCATGGCCGTTGCAAAATGAACACAATAACCGCGCTTTGCCTGGAACAGGAAGTCATCTACGAAGTCACTCCCGGAAGGCGGGAGCTTCGTATCCAGAGTATAGGGATAATGACTCTGCAGATAATCCCTTACCGCCACAGCAGCATCATAGCGGCTTCCAGCGGCGGTCGTAAGCTCGGCTGCTAAAGAGGCCACCCGGGCAGGCATCTGGGATGGCAGTTCTAAATATTTGCTGCGAATCTCTTCAGGGTCAGCACGCTGCACATTACGCAGAACAGCGTGATCGGATTCGGGTAATACAGAGAGAACCGTGTAGCCGGTGACCCGGGCGTTGCCTGCCTCATCCGGCAGACGAAAGCTGTCTCCTTCCTTATTGACAAGAATATAGCCCAGACGGCTTCCGTCCTCCAGTTCCCCGGACTCCATGCCTTCAATAGTCCCTGCGCTGAATACCGGAAGCCCGCCCGGGGATGGCGCAGCCAATAGAATCTGCTGCCGCAGTGTCTTACGGCCAGTCAGCCCCGAATCAGTTTCCGGAGGAGGCTGTGGAAAACCGGAAAGATTTAGCGGAGTAAAAGAGTCCGCCTCTCTGATCCATCGGCGGCCGTCATAGTAAGCCAAACTCTCGCCGCGCCAATAAGTCCGCTCATCGCTGAAAGCCGTAAAGACCGGCTCTGTACCGGGTGTTAACGGGGCTCCCAATTCAGCAGAACTCAAACTGTAACCCGTAGTTCCCCTACCCATGGCTTCTATACTTTCCTTCATATGCCCGGCAGCCCAGTCATTTAACTTGCTGAAGGCAGAATGCAGTGGGATCTGATTCACGGAGCGTGAGCCGTAAAGCTGTTCCCCGCACCAAGCGCCTATCATCAGAACAATAGCTACGACAAACGCTGTACTGCCCCAACGACCATAAGGAATCCTCATGTGGGTATTTCTTTCCCGTAAACGAAACAGCCCGCCCATCCCTCGCATCCATAAAATCAATCCTGCGGCCAGCATCACCTCAATGGTCGTCTCGATGCTAAAGGCAATATCCAGCAACAATAAATAAGCCATGGATACCATGCTAAAAAGCGAGGAACTCCCCCTATGTATTGCCAAATGCTGCACAGACGAGACCAGCATCCCCCAGCCTGCGGCTAGGATCAGCAATCTGCTGGCATTGCCCAAATCCGCAACATGTCCTGACAAAAGCATAACGAGATCCCTTAACAGTTCTGCCGGGTATTCCGCCAACCAGCCGGTCCCCTCTTCCCCACCTGCCAGATACACCCAGGCCAAAGCAATACTCGTAAACTGTAGCGTCAAAAGAAGCCAACCAGGTAGCTGAAGCATGCCCCAGAAAATAAGCACAGCCGCCGTTAACATCAGAGTTGTCATCAGGCCGGCCGTTTCAGGAGTAGTTGAGACCCGGTACAGTGGAGAAAGCCACAGGACAAACAGGCCTAAAACAGGCAAAGAGAACAGTAGGCGGTACCCGAGAGGGACTTCCCCCTGCATTCCGACCTGGCTGTTCTCTATTATGTGGGACCCTGATTCCGCTCCGGTTAAAGTCCCGGCCGTCTGAACATCGTAAGCCTGGGGCTTCCCGAAAGCCTCCCGCCCAGTGAGGGGGGGCTCCGTTCTATGCGCTCCTAATCCGCCCCCGTAACTGTGCCGGATCGCACCGGATTTTTTGTTACCGTATGGTTGGTTTTCCGGCTGATTCATGGAATTCCACCTCCCCGTGTCCATAAACAGGCAGCGCACCGTCCAGGCAATATAATGTGGCACCGAGACGGCGCAGACTGTCTGAAATACTTCCCGCAGTGGAAGACTTCTCACGACCGGCGCTGCCTCTCTGAGGAGCAGGCAGATCCCATACATAATAGAGATCCATCTTGATACCCTGCACGAGATAACGTGCAATAGCCTTGGCCGAATCCTCGTTAAGCTGTCCGGTAATCACTGCAACAGACATTCCCGGAATCCAGCTACGAGCGGCATCCTCGAGCAGCTCCGGCAAGCTTCGTCCACCGTCCGGGGCAATTTCAGTAAGCATGTCCAACACCCGAACTGGCAGCTTTCCTAGCCCCTCATGACGCGCCAGCCCTTCGGGCCAACCTCCGGTAAACAACTGCACATACGCTCCGGTATGTTCAGCAGAGAGCAATTGTCCCGTTGCCGCTGACACCGCTTGCTCAAAGCCGGAAGGTCTCTCGCCCCTCCGTCCTCGTGCTCCAAGTGCACCATAAGGAACCTCATAGCTCACGGCACAATTGTCCAGCACAACACAATTCATGCGCCCACGTTCCTGTTCCGGCACCCTGCTCTGCAGAACACCACGACGCGCACTGTTCTTCCAGTGTATCCGGTTCAACGGGTCTCCCGGCGCATATTGACGGATATCGACAGCCTCCTCATTGCTGCCACGATTCCACTTCGCGGATCTGATCTGATCCGGAAGCACCCCGCCTTCCGGCGCCGACCAGCGGAAATATAATGGAGCAGGTGACACCTTGAAAGTGGCCTCCCCTACAGGCTTGCCGCTGCCCGTAAACCAGCCTGGCAGATCCCCCCACACCGCTCTGCAGGCCCGCAACCGGTGAACTCCTCGGGGCAACTCGTTCAACTTATAGGTATACGAGAAGGAACGGCGAAATCCAGGAAACAGCAGTTCTTGATGGCTGACACTCCCCCAATCATCGGATATGATCATCCAAGGGAGTGGAATCCGTGAGGTGAAACTGACCTGAACTTGCACCCGGAGTGTGTCTCCCGCAACAGGACGGGTTGGCGTAACCGTTCGCTCTACTTTGATCCGGCGAGGCCCGAAGAGTTGCAGTATTAACCCGCCCAGCAAGAGAAGAACGACTACGCACAAGAGGAAGAGCAGCGCTTGCCCTCCACGCCAGGCGTAGAGGACACCAATTATGCCTCCTGCTGTCAGCATTCGCAGCCATTCTCCTAGAGCACTACTACGATTTCTGAGCGTTACCGCCCTTGAGATCGGCTGTGAGCCTTCTTTTCCATGACTTTCTTGTTGAGATGAAGAGGACAATGGGATACCCTTCCTTCGGACATAGACTTGCTCTATAGCCCCTAGGCCTGTGATGCGAACCTCGGGCAAGAGCGTGTTAATATCTATTCTTTCCAGGAAAAGATCCCCTCAGACTATTATTTTCATCCTTTTTGCCGGCTCAAGCAGGAACAGGATACTGCCGTGTCAGGCAGCTTTTACCCGGCGTTCCTCCGAAGTAGCACTGATTGACTCCAGAGG
This sequence comes from Paenibacillus sp. NPDC058177, assembly GCF_042883835.1. Taxonomy (NCBI): domain Bacteria; kingdom Bacillati; phylum Bacillota; class Bacilli; order Caryophanales; family Paenibacillaceae; genus Paenibacillus; species Paenibacillus sp. NPDC058177. The sequence continues at coordinate 18,151 of NZ_JBHVVB010000007.1, forward strand.
GTGTCCAGCTGTCTCCAGCAATTCTCTCAGTGGCACCCAGATGGCGCCGCCGATGATCTCCACCCTGGCAGCCCGTTTCTCCTGAGCACCTCCTGGAAGACTGACAAGCAGTTCCCCTCCAGATACATCTGCTGTCACGGTCCTGCTGTTCCAGATCACCTGACCACTGCGGCTTGTCTGATCCCACCTCACCTGTCCACCAAGCCGTTCCACCACAGCCCGCAGCGGCACCATGTATTGTCCATTAATGATTCTATATTCACCCGGATTCAATTTGGCCTCCAGCAGCCCTACCTCTAGTGCGAGTGTTCTGCCCGGCTGGAAAAGTGCGACATTCGGCAGGATATTGGAAGCGATCCAAGCATTGGAAGGCTTCAGCCGGTCCAAGTCCGCTGCCTTGGCTGATACCCTGAACTGCACGGGCTTGACACTATCGTCCAGAACCTTAAAGGTATAGCCTGCTGCCTTGTAGCGAGCAATAATCTGGGGCAGTGCCTTGGCACTTTCCCCGTGTCCCCCGCCATCATGCAGCAGCAGTACAACCTCGGAAGACGTTAAGTCTTTGGTAGATTCCCGCAGGATTTCAGCTGCTGGTACACCTTTTCTCCGGGAATCACCGCTGTCTACCGTCCAGTCCATGACAAGATAACCCGCTTGATTCAACAATTGGAAATAGGTATCATCAAAATGACCAGACGTTCCGCCCGGGGCGCGAACAAGCCGGGGACGTTCACCTGTAATTTCACGGATAATATTCTCTGTCTGTTTAATTTGGTTCCAGAATGCGGTGAATCCGCTATATAGATTATGGTAATCATGATCATAGGAATGATTGCCGATGGCATGCCCCTGCTCCCAGATGGCATTAATCAGCTCGGGGTGGCTTTTTGCAGCGTTTCCGAGCACAAAGAAGGTTGCCTTAACCCCCTGTTTTTGCAAAATATCGAGGACCTCCCGCGTGATTTTGCTCGGACCATCGTCAAACGTAAGGTAGACCGTTTTAGCTGCTTTGGTTGCTGTGGCTGCCACTTGTTGAACTACAGCCGTCTCTGCCACTGTTGTGGGTAGCTCTAGATGTTGTATCGGAACCGCATTTAGCGTCGAATTTTCAATAGGTGTTGCTGCCAAAACAGCCGGGACAGCGGGAGTAACCGGGTCCGCTTGCACCGGAGCTGCCAGAGGATTATGCTGAGAAGAAGAGGCATCCGCATTTGTTGCCTGTAGTGGAAGGGGTCTTGCCGACCCGGACCCGGAATACGTATCTGTTCCCCAGCCTGATGTCACCAGCAATGCCATGGCCATAATGAGCAATCCGCGGAACATTATCCGGCGGCCGTTTGTATTATTGTTACCCTTCATCTTTTCTACCTCCAGCATTCTATTGGCTCTCAAAGCCGTTAGTAGATTGTATGAAGACAAGCTTTCAATTAGAATACGGCTTTTTCGCCTTTGGAGAGTGAATACCTTATGGAAGTACTGGAATGGATTCAGGAATTATTCGCCAACTATGGATACAGCGTACTGTTCTTCGGACTTTTGCTGGAATTCGTCGCGCTGCCCTTTCCAGGGGAGACCACGATGGCCTTCGCCGGATTTCTCTCCTATACGGGCAGACTGGATTTTACGTTACTAGTCTTAATCGCTTTTCTCGGAACTACGGTCGGTATGACCATTACCTACTTCATCGGACTCAAAGCCGGACTACCCTTCATTCAGCGATATGGCAAATGGTTTCTGTTCTCAGAAACCAAGCTGGAGAAGACGCAACGCTGGTTCGAAAAATACGGAAGTGTCCTGATCTCAATCGGTTATTTCATCCCTGGTGTACGTCACTTTACCGGATATTTCGCCGGAATTATCGGCCTGCCCTTCCGTAAATTCGCCTTGTATGCCTACAGCGGCGCTTTGTTCTGGGTTGTACTGTTCCTTGGCATCGGTCGAGTCTTCGGGCCGCAGTGGATGGGCGTATTCCATATTTTCGAGCTATATGCAATCTGGATTATCTCTGGTATTGCAGGCTTAGTTGTCCTGATACTCATGTACCGTTATCGCAAAGGAATCGCAGGCTTCCTGCTCCGGCGCAGAGCCAAACTTAAACTTGAGACTAAAATCAAAGAGACTTCCAAGGGACGGTGATTGAACCGTCCTTTTTCTTATTCATACGAATTTTGGCATACACAGACAAGATCAGTGCAATACATACGAAGCCCACTCCGCCCCATAATCCAAGCTGCCTTGGCCTCATGGTCTCGAGGACAAGTCCCGCACCAAACATGGACAAGCCCAGGAGTGTACTGCTCACGGCCGTGAGCCATCCGAAAATGATCGGCTGGTAGATTACAGGCGTTTCCCTCATCAACAAAGTATCGAGACAGGCACTGCCGATGCCTCCTGTGAAGGCAAGTATAATGTACAGCCCAAACACAGCCACGAAACTCTCACTAAAGCTGATTGTAATCAAGAGCATACCTTCCAGCAGTAATCCACCCAGCGCTCCCAGGAGCAGCCTCTTATTCAGCAAACGTCCAGCCAAAAAGCTAAGGCTAAGCCCGATACCGAGTGCACCATAAAAAGCACCTACTCCCAAATCTCCAGCCCCAAATTCCTGCACCGCGTATACGCTGATCAGTACATTATCCAACCCATTGACTAGTGGTACGAGCAGTTCAAAAGCAAAAATAATCTGCAAGATTATGCTACCGGCCACTATGCTCCACACACTGCGTAGCGACGGTGAAAATGGGGTTGATCTCGTAGAAGCTTGGGCTTGGCCTTGTTCTTGAGCCTGCTCTTGGGCTTGAGCCTGGCCGTGTTCTTGGGAATGTTCTTGAGCTTCTTCTTGAGCTTGAGCTTGTTTCCCGTCCGAGCTACTGCCATAGCCTTGCGGAAAATGAATACCGGCAAGCATTAGCGCAGCAAGCAGAAAGGATACGGCATTCAAAATGAATGCCCACTGGGGACCGAACCATAACGAAACGACACCACCGGCAAAAGCACCCAGTATCAGCACTATGCCCATCATCAATTGCTCCATCCCGTTGACAGCCAGCAGGCGTTCCCGTTTCACCAGCAGCGGAATGGACGATTTGCGAATCGGACTATAAATGGCCTCTCCCGCAGCCAACAGGAAGCTCGCGGCGTAGATTACCCAAATTTTGTCCGGACCGTCTACCCATAAGAAGGCCAATGCCACCGGTACCCGCAGCAAATCCGTAGCAATCATGATCATTTTGCGTGGCAATCTTCCGCCGAGCATGCCCCCAAGCGGAGCCAGCAGCAGAAAAGGCAACACCCTGACCCCAAGTGATATCCCCACTGCCAGCCCCGATCCCGTCAGATGCAGCACAAGCGACAGCATCGCCACCTGACTGAAGCGGTCACCAATTCCATTAATAATTCCTGTGATGAATAATCGGGTATAACCGCGGTGGTATTTCAAAACGGCACCACCAGATTATGAGTTCATGATTCTTCCTCATCCCTATAATTAGATTAATATCTAATTAGATATTAATCTAATACAAAGACATCACGCAATAGGTTTAACCGTTTTATTTTGTTAAAATGAAAAAAAACGCATTTGCACGATTACCTCTTGAAAGTGAGATTTCTAATGAAAATAGACCGTTTACTCTCTATCGTCATCCTGCTGATTAATCGGCGCCATATTCAAGCTAAAGAGCTTGCCGACATGTTCGAAGTGTCTGTACGCACCATTTACCGTGATATTGACACGATTAATGCAGCCGGCATTCCGGTTCTTACTACTCAAGGAGCAGGCGGTGGGATCAGTCTAATGGAAGGTTACCGCCTTGACCGCAACGTGTTGACCGATCAGGAACTGGCTGATATTTTCACTGCGCTGCAAGGCGTTTCCTCCTCCGGAGGGACTGAACATACTTTGCTCATGGAGAAAATCAGCAGCGTAATTCCTCCATCTCAATCGGCTGCCTTCCGCAGCAAGACCACCCAGCTCATCGTGGATTTTTCACCACGCGGGCTAAATGGGCCTTTGGAAGAACGCTTGACGCTCCTTAAAGAAGCTCTGGAAGAAGGCGTAGCTGTCTCGTTTGAATATGTGGATGCGGAAGGTCACATCACGCTGCGCTCTGTCGAGCCTTACACCTTGGTACTGAAGGGACAGGCCTGGTATTTATACGGCATTTGCGGGTTGCGGCAGGACTTCCGCCTCTTCAAGCTGCTGCGGATGAAGTCACTGGTGAAGGAGACGCGGACCTATACAAGAGAGGACCTTCCCTTGGAGGGACTACCTTGGGGAGGGGATTGGCAGAGAGAGGGCAGCCCTGTCCCATGCGTACTGCATTTTGCTGCCGAAGGCAGGCATTTGGCAGAGGATCGCTTTGATGCTGCCGAGCTGCAGCCTGACGGCAACGGAGGGTACTTCGTAACGATCCACTATCCCGAGGACAGCTGGTTCTATGGCTTCCTGCTTGCTTTCGGCACGTCTGTCGAGGTACTTGAACCAGAGTCCATTCGGCAGAAACTAGGAAAGCTCGCAACAGAAATCGCCGCAAAGTATGCTAAGCAGGATTGATACACTAAAAGGGCTGCTCCCACCAATCCGGTGAGAACAGCCCTTTCTTTAATGCATTCAAGAAGCCTGTTACTTGGCCTCAGCTTCGACTTCTGTCTTCAGAAAATCTGCCTGCGGCGAGGTTTTCTTGATGAAGAATGACAGTACCAATGCAGCAACAGTCACCCAGGTAGCCACAATAAAGGCATGGTTAATACCGTTAATGGTTGCTTCCTGCGACAGCTTCAACATGGCGGCTTTGTCTGTCTTGGAGACCGCTCCGCTAACCAAAGCGTCGGTAATTGTGCTCTTGGTGCGATTAGTCATCAAGCTGACGAACACAGCTATCCCCATCGCGCCGCCGATCGTACGCAGGGTGTTAGACATCGCAGAGCCATGAGAGTTAAGACGCTGCGGAAGCTGATTCAGACCCGCAGTGACAATCGGCATCATCAGCATAGACATCCCGAACATCCGCGCGGTATACGTCAGAATAAGGTATGTGTATGAGGTGGAATCTGTAAGATGGCCGAATTCCCAAGTCGTGATTGTAGTAATAATTAGACCAATAACCGCAAGCCATCTGGCACCGATCTTATCGAAAATAATCCCCGTAATCGGCGACATGATTCCCATCAGAATCGCACCCGGCAGCAGCAGCAGCCCGGATTCCATCGGCGTAAAGCCGCGAATCGTCTGGAGATAAATCGGCAGCAGAATCATACCGGAGTACATCGCCATTGTAATGATAATATTGATGATGGTAGTTAGTGTAAACATGTTATAACGGAAAATTCGAAACTCCAGCAGTGGCTTGTCGATCTTCAGTTGACGCCATACAAACAACGCCAGGGAAACTGCACCCAGAATGAGACACACGATAACCGTGGTGCTGCCCCAGCCGTCTGTTCCCGCGTCACTAAAGCCGTAGAGTAAACCGCCGAAGCCGAGTGTGGACAGAATGACGCCTAATTTATCCAGCGAAGGAGAAGTGACCTTCCCTACATTTTGCATCGTCTTCGCACCCAGCAGCGTGGAGAAAATAGCCAGCGGCAAGACAATAAAGAACAGCACCCGCCAAGAGTAGTTCTGCACAACCCAACCGGACAGTGTAGGACCGACAGCCGGCGCAAAAATCATCGCTACCGCCATTAAGCCCATCGCCTTGCCGCGTTCCTCAATCGGGAAGATGCGCAGGAACACAATGTTCATCAGCGGCATCAGAATCCCTGCACCGACAGCCTGAATCAGTCTGCCGACCAATATCATCTCAAAGCCGGTGCCGACACCGCACACCAGCGTACCTATTGAAAAAAGAACCATTGCCGTAATAAACAGCTGGCGGGTCGTAAACTTCTCCACCAGATACGCGCTGACTGGTACCAGTACACCGTTAACCAGCATGAAGCCGGTTGTCAGCCACTGGGCCGTATTGGCCAGAATGTTCAAGTCCTCCATAATCTTCGGCAGCGCCACATTCATCAGCGTCTGATTGAGCAACGCAACGAATGCTCCGATCAAGAGCGCCGCGATAATCGGACCTCTGCGAATAGCTTTGCCTGCCGTAGCATTAGCAGTTATTGTACTCATAATTTCTTTTTGTCTCTCCCTTGTTCTAATATTTGCACGATTTCACCGTGTATGCGTAGCAGTTCACCTGCATCCTCGGTAGGGATGTCTGCTAGCGGCAACAGATATCTTCTCAGTGAGGCTTTGCTTTTCTCCATAATCTCACTGCCCTTGTCAGTCAGTGTCAACTGGAAGATCCGCCGATCACTCTCAGACCGCTCACGCGTCAGCAATCCAGCCTTCACCATCCGGTCCACAACTCCACTGGCCGCACTATTTCCGAGATGCAACAGCTCTGCAAGCTCAGTGATTCCAATAGAAGGATGTGCAGAGATCTTACGCAAGACCATCAGTTGGGTAGGCGTAATATCTAGTTCTTCCGCGTCTTTCCAAAGCAGCTGCTGAAAAGCATGACTGATCCGGCGAAAGGAAGAAATAATCTCATCCAGCTGCCGTCGCTGCTCGTTCTCCTCCACAGCCTTCCCCTCCAATACCTTTAAAATTAAATACTTCGCATGCGAACTATTCTACTCTTTACGTATTTTCCCGTCAACTACTTGCTGAAATTTTCTGAAATGGATGTTTGTCTACAAAAAAAGCCGCCCACTTCACATGGACGACCAAACCAATATTCATTTTTAAATTAAAAGAGCACGACACTTGCATGTAAATTAATCCATTTACATCTCTAGCCAAGCTGCTCCACAGTTGCTTCCACATGCCCTTTAACCCGGACCTTATTCCACGCCTCTACAATGATTCCATTCTCGTCAATCAGAAAGGTCGAACGGACGATGCCCATATATTCCTTGCCGTACATTTTTTTCAGCTGCCACACGCCATAAAGCTCACTTACGGTATGCTCCTCATCCGAGAGCAACAAAAAAGGCAAACCGTACTTGGCAATAAATTTAGCATGCGAGGTTAAGCTATCAGTACTGATTCCCAGGACCACTGCACCCTTGGCAGCAATCTCTTCATGAGCGTCCCTAAAGTCGCACGCTTCCTGCGTACAGGCGGTTGTCATATTTTTCGGGTAAAAATATAAAATAACCTTATGTCCCAAGTATTGGCTCAGACGAACCTGCTCCCCATTGGAGGATGGCAACGTAAAATCAGGGGCGGCTTGTCCCACTTCTATTCCAGTATTATTCATGTTTTTTCACACCTTCATTTTATTAGGATAATTATTCCGAAATTGCGCGTATTCCCAAAAGAAATTATAATGTAGAGAATGTGAATGCGAAAGGAAGAACGAGAAATGCCACCAAGAAGGAAACGGCACGCAAAGGCCGGTAAAACTAAGAAACCACTGATTTGGACTCTGGCTATAATACTTCTTCTAATCATCGGCGGTGTTGTATATTACTTCACCTCCATCGCCAATGAACTTGGCAATCTCCAAAAAGATGGCGACAATTCACCTTTCCAAAATGTGGAGACGGTTGATACCGACACGCCTGAGCCTCCTAAATGGGAGGGCACGGAGCCTGTTAATATTCTGCTCATGGGTGTGGATGCCCGTGGGGTGAAGAAAGGCGAAGTCCCCCGTTCGGACACGATGCTTGTGGCTTCTCTTGATCCGTTGAAGAAGAAGATCACTGTCTTCTCTATTCTCCGCGATACGTATGTAGCTATTCCGGATCACGGTAAGCAGCGTATCAATGCAGCGATTATTTATGGACCCAACACGGCAATGCAGACAGTGGGCGATCTGCTGGGCATCCCGATTCAATATTATGTCTATACAGACTTCCAGGGCTTTATCAAGCTGGTAGATGCGGTAGGCGGCGTGGATTACGACGTGGAGAAGGATATGGTCTACAAGACGATTGCCGACGGACCCGAATACGATATCGATCTCAAAAAGGGGTTCCAGCATCTGGACGGCAATATGGCCCTGCAGTACGTCCGCTTCCGTCATGATGCCACCTCCGATTTCACCCGGACGGAACGTCAGCGTGCCTTCCTGAAGGTCGTAGCCGACAAACTGAAAAGCACCACCACACTCTTCAAGCTACCTTCCATCCTGTCAGATGTTAGTCCGTATATCGACACCAATCTGACACTGACCGACATGGCGAAGCTGGCGAGTGTAGGCTACGATAGCAGTATTGGCGGCAGTGAGCAAATCCCGCCGATGAACCTGCTCAAGGAAGATGAGACCAGTAATGGATCGGCCGTCATTGGAATCAGCAGCACTAGCAAGCTCAAGAAATTTGTACAGGATACACTGAATGGTCCTGAGCCCTCTCCTTCACCGGAGGCTGGCACGAGTAGCAGTGCTCCCGCAACCCCATAGTTCCATAATGGGCACGGAAGACTATACAATAACCCCCAAGGCATGATCACAGACGGGCGAACAGCGGACATAAACGCTGCTCGCCCGTTCCCTTGCCTATGGAAGACGAAAGGATGATTATTCATGAACCGTTCCACATCAGAGCAACTTTATCAGGAAGCCCTTCAGCATATCGTAGGAGGCGTCAATAGTCCCTCCCGTTCCTTCAAAGCCGTCGGCGGAGGTGCCCCTGTATTCATGAAGCGGGCCAGCGGCGCGCATTTCTGGGATGAGGACAATAACCGCTACATAGATTATCTGGCTGCTTACGGTCCTATTATCACCGGACATGCCCATCCTCACATTACAGCAGCCATCACTCAAGCTGCCGAGAACGGCATCCTTTACGGCACACCAACCCATCTGGAAATCAAGCTTGCTAAAATGCTTAAGGACGCCATCCCTTCGATGGACAAAGTGCGGTTCGTCAATTCCGGCACCGAAGCCGTCATGACCACGATTCGCGTGGCTCGCGCCTATACGAAGCGCAATAAGATCATCAAGTTCGCCGGCTGCTATCACGGCCATTCCGATCTGGTGCTCGTTGCCGCCGGTTCCGGTCCTTCCACACTAGGTATCCCAGACAGTGCCGGCATTCCCGTCAGTCTGGCGCAAGAAGTCATTACCGTTCCGTTCAATGACCTGGACGGACTGCGCGAGGCACTTGCCACCTGGGGCGACGATGTGGCCGCTGTTATGGTCGAACCGATTGTCGGCAATTTCGGTATGGTAATGCCGAAGCCAGGCTTCCTGGAAGGACTGTGCAAGCAGGCTCGTGACAATGGCTCGCTTGTCATCTACGATGAGGTAATCACGGCTTTCCGCTTCCATTACGGCTCCACTCAAACCTATGCCGGTCTCGATAACCATGAAGACATCACACCTGACTTGACGGCGCTCGGCAAAATCATCGGCGGCGGCCTGCCGATCGGTGCTTACGGTGGGCGCAAGCATGTCATGGAGCAGGTAGCTCCACTCGGTCCTGCTTACCAAGCAGGGACGATGGCGGGGAATCCGGCTTCCATCTCTGCCGGTATTGCCTGTCTTGAGGTGTTAAGCGCAGAAGGCGTCTATGAAGAAATGGAGCGTCTTGCAATTACTCTGACCGAAGGGCTTCAGGCCTCGGCAGACCGTCATGGTATTCCACTGACGATCAACCGTATCCGCGGAGCATTCTCTACTCATTTTTGCAATCACCAGGTCACTGATTACGAAGAGGCACAGGATACGGACGGAGAAATGTTCGCCAGCTTCTTCCGGCACATGCTGAACCGTGGCATCAATCTGGCACCGTCCAAGTATGAGGCGTGGTTCCTGACCACCGCGCATACCGATGACGATATCGCTGCCACCCTGGAAGCTGCTGAGGCCTCCTTTGCCGCCATGGCAGCGGGTGACCTGTAAAAAGCTGAATCAGTTTGTGGAGCTCACATAGGTTATATCATCAAAAGCCGCTGGGGACATATCGTTCCCCAGCGGCTTTTTTGGATCAAATAGTACCGTCCATTCCCCTGCCCGTCTGCTACCTTATCATCCTCCAGGTTGATTAGACGGAGGGATAAAAATCCACCTGACGGTTCAAATTGATTTCCTTGATTTTATTTTCCAAAAACATAGCCTCCGGCACCAATGAGAACTCAATCCCGTTCAATTCCTTCGGCAGCGCAGGGATGACTACAAACTGGAGCTGGGCATGGGTCCCGCCACCTCTACTTCCATGTCTTTGTACTGTATACTCCCGCTCACCGATAATAGCCAAGGTCAGGTTAGGCTGGAGCTGCACATTTCCGGACTCTTTTTGACGATATTTAATCTCAACCGTAACAACGCTATAGCTTTCATACTGCATTGCATGGGTCAAGCTATAATCACAGTGATCTTGTGATGTTTTTTGCAAAATTGGCAGCACACCCACCACTTCTTCCTCTTCCGGCCAGAAGATGGGCTGTACCCTATCATTCAACCCGCTCAGAATCATCGCAACCTGCTCCAATTCCAGTCCGAACTGCTTGGCGAAGACTTGCATCTGCTCGGGAGCCGGTACGGCTCTCTTCCCCCCAGCGAATTCCCTCCGCTGTTGCACCAGTCCCAGAATGTGCTCATCTATTGCTCTAACTTCCTCATTATAATGACTCGGAATCGTCCGAAATTCACCCCAGCCCATTGTTCCCATTATTACAGCCTCCTTGTCTCAGTTGTAATAATGACAGTATAGCATATAAACACCCAACATTTGGAATGTGTATCCAACTCAAAAAAATGGCCTTCAACCCCTGGAATAGAGGACGAAAGCCATTCTTTTTACGCGTTTTTTGTAAAAAGAATCCAGCATGTTAACTACTCATACAAACTGTGGATCTCCACACCCTGCGGAAGCTTGAACGGGTTCTCTTTGTTAATCCGGTCATAGAACATGAGGCCATCCAGATGATCTATCTCGTGCTGAATGACAATTGCATGATAACCTTTGTAGCGAACAACGATCTCTTTGCCGCTGGCATCATAACCCTTGACCTTCACAGACTCATATCTCGGTACAAAGCCATGTACTGGACGATCTACCGACAAGCAGCCCTCACTCTCGGGCAAATACACCATCGCCATCGAGTGGCTGATGATCTTGGGATTCACCCAGGCCTGCTCAACCATGCGCCCTTTCTCATCAGTGGCAAGCATGACGAACATCCGCTTGGACAATCCAATCTGATTGGCTGAAAGCCCCACACCAGGACGCAGTTTGTATTTAGCCGCAAGTTCCGGATTCTGGCTGTTCTTCAGGAACTGCATCATACATTGCAGCGCCTCACGATCAGCTTCCTGTAAGGGAATCTCCACCGGCTGGGTCACCTCACGAAGTACCGGATCTCCTTCCCGAACAATATCGTCCATCCGAATGATATAGTCAGCAGTAAATTTTGAATTAGACAACAATTTCATCCACCTTTGCCTTACGGGTTTGATTTATATATATAAGTACTGTATGCATCCTTACGGATTTATGAAAGCCGTCCGCAGCTTGCTGCTGTAATTCACGTCAAATCCAAGTCCAGTAGCTAACGCGCCCAGTGGAAGATAGGTTTTGTCTTCCTTGCCAACCTTCTGCAGAAAAGCAGGGGTATCAATTGCTACATCCTGACCGTTAACCTTAATCGTCTTCGCTCCAATCGTAACGACAACCGTTCTGTCACCGTATTGAATCGTTGCACTTGATGTTTTATTATCCCATTTGCCGGATGCGCCTACAGCATTCAGAATATCCTTCAGCGCCAGGAAGTTCTGACCGTTCTTAAGTATAGGCTTGTTGGGAGTATTCAATTCCACACCCTTCACAACAATATTCATAGGAGCAACTGTCGCAGCCGTAGCGACTGCCGTTGGTGTGCGGTATGCACCCCACTGCAGTTCTGCGAACACTGTAGCGATCTTCTCATATCCTAGCTGTGTCGGGTGAAAATCCGGTGTCTTGCCACTGATAATATAGGTTAATGAGAACTCTGCTCCGGCAAATTGCTCGGCAACATGAGCGACCAACACCGGTGCGCTGCCTTGGCTGAATGTACCTGCCACAGCCTCAGCGGCAGATGTGAGGCGATCTGCTGCATTCATCAGCTTTGTGTAAGACTGGCCAACGGCAATCTTGGGCGCTGGCTGATATTGATCAGCAAGTAGAATCTTGGCCCCCGGATTGACCACCCGGATATTCTCCAGAATGACCTTCAGATTAGCACTATAATCAGCCAGCTTCTGATCGAGCTGTGTCTCAAAGTCCGCATCTGTCAGATCTTTGACCTTCAAGAACAAGCTGCTTAAGTCATTCCCGCCGATTGTAATCGTGATAAGATTCGCTGCCGCGAGTTCCTTGGCCGCTTGCGGGATCTCCGCTGCGAAGGCAGCGATTCTGGGATCAGGAAGACCTTGCTGAATTGCATCCGGTGTAGTGGCCGTTCCGGTTTTGAGCGCCTCTGTATAGTGACTCAAGCCCGAAGTAGTCAATCCGAGGATACCGTAATTGGCGAGCTCGCTCCGGCCATGGTACCAGCCCTGCTCCAGCAATCTCTCCGCATATCCATAAGGCTTCGCGTTCAGGTCTGTCATTCCCGGCTCATATCCAGCCGTTATGGAATCTCCCAGTGCCACGATGCGGAAGGTCTCCGGTCCTTTTCCTTGCGCTGCAGCTGCCTCTCCTGCAGCTTGCACTGACCCGGGGACACCTATCCATAGCGATAACAGCAGTAGACTGCTCATACTAGCCGCTGTTATCTTCTTCCAAACTTTCAGCATCGTATTCCTCCCCATTTCGTTCTGACTCTATTCTACCATCCCGGATACCCATGCAAAAGAGCGGTCCTCCGTTAAACGAAGAACCGCTCTTTTGTAAGAAGATAGCTATTCTATTGCTGTTCCTTATCGGAATTTGGACTCTCACTTTTAGCGGAGTCATTCGCTGGACCAGATGGCTCTCCAGCACGCTCCATATACTTATCATAACGGTCATCCAATTCTTGGCCGATCTTGCGATAACGCCTTGTCTCCTCCACGATGGGGTCCAGCGTCGTCTGGATACGAATCTCATACTTGGGCGAGATTTGCCGGAGCTCCTTAGCAGAGCGGTCGGTCTGCTCCATCTCGCCATCTTCCAGCAACTCACTCAGCTTGCGTTCCAAATCATCGTTGCCGCTCATGGTCATAATGGATTCCTCCCTATGGCTGATATCCTGTAGCTTCCCCAGCTTTCAGCGAAGCAATCAGCGCATCATGAATACGGCCATTGCTCGCCACAACATGGCGGGTGCCAATATCATAAGCACTTCCACGAGTATCTGTGACCTTGCCACCAGATTCCAATACAAGCAGAACACCAGCCGCACAATCCCAAGGGTTAAGCCCCACTTCCCAGTAAGCGTCGACTCTGCCAGTTGCCACGTAGGCAAGATGCAGCGCCGCTGAGCCACCGGCGCGTATGCCCCTGATCTGCGGCAGCAGCTGCTGCAGACCGGCCATGTTCGCTGGCTGCGCAAACTCGCGATCCGGCGGGAAGCCCATGGCTAGCAAGCTGCCGGCCAGTTCATTTTCCGTCGAAACGGAAGCACGAATACCGTGTATATATGCACCCTTACCTTTTTCAGCGACAAACATTTCATCACGGGTCGGGTCATAAATAACACCAACGGTCAATTCTCCCCGAACGACGAGTGCAATCGACACACAGTAAAAAGGAAAGCCGTGGACAAAGTTAGTGGTTCCATCCACTGGATCCACAATCCACAAATATTCATGCTCACGCGCTTCTTCAAGAGCGGCAGCTGCGGCGGCGGCACCCGGCTCTACCCCTTCCTCGCCAAGGATGGCATGGTCAGGATAATGAGTCAGGATCAGCCTGCGGATCATCTGCTCTACGCCCTTATCCACTTCTGTAACCAGATCCTGCGCTGAGGTTTTGGTGCCAAGCTCTTTTACCTGACCCTGTCTGCTTTTGATCCATTCCCCTGCCTTGGCGGCAGCATTAATGGCTACGGCCGTGTGTCCCTTGCTGGTTACGACATAGGGTTCCCGTTCATTTCGGCTATTAGGATTTATAGGGTTCATCATTTCACTCCGCTTTCTTGAACATAATCGTCATTTCCGGGCCGGAGCCCTTGCAAAAAAATACAGATAACGGCAAGGGATTTCCCGGGCATTTGGTTTTATCCAACGTACCCTATTTCCGGAGACTTATCAAGTCATGGGCAGGCCTCTGTTCCGGCTATATCACGCGGTTTATCACTGTTTATGGTTCAATATTAACGCTGGCCCCGTCTAATACAGTTATTCTATGGTCAGCCTTCGCCGCTTCCTTCATTGATTCCATCAGCCCAAAAAGCGCACCGTCCTTCAGCTTGGCCTCAATCATCACATCCACGGCAGGCGTATCCTCTGCAATGCGCTGCAGGAAAGCCAGCAGTGGCACAGGCTCTACCCCGTCGGCATGACTGCGGGGATCAGAGGGGCTGCGAGGACTCGACACATGAATTTTTGGCGGCAAATGCTCCCCGGGAAGTACATCCTTCAAAGCAAGTGGTGTCTGCCACGTCTTCAGAATTTCAGGCCACAACTCCCACGGAAGTTCCCCTTCATTGTTCACCCACTGATGATGAATATCCAGCACCATCGGAAGTCCGAGATGCCGGCAGACTGCCAGTGTCTCCGGGGCATTGAAGGTCTTGTCGTCATTCTCCAGCGTGACACGTTCTTGTAGTTCCAAGGGAAGCTCCCGGAAATGATCTTCAAACCGCGCTGCCGACGTAGGCTTGTCCCCATAGGCTCCGCCGATGTGGATGTTGTTCTTGGCCGTTGCCGGCAGCCCCATCGCACGCAGCATATCAGTATGATGCTGGAGATCCCGGATGGAATTCACCAGCACCTCTGGCCGCGGCGTACTGAGTACCGTGAAATGATCGGGGTGAAACGATACCCTCATGCCGTGTCTTTTCACATAATCGCCCACTTCAGCGAAATCATCCGCGAGCGCCGCCAGCGGCTTCCAGTCCTGGAGATCGGGATGCGTTGCCAGCGGGACCAGCTTCGAGGTCATCCGGTATACTTTGATATCGGAGCCAGTGTTATGTTTCAGCAGACGCAACGTGTTGTGCAAATTCGTTCGAGTGAGGCTCTCCAAGCGGGCAAGTGCCGCTTCGCGATCTTCCAGCTTTTTGAATGAAGCCATCGTCATCGTCTTGGAAGGTGAACAATCGGGAATAACCGTAGACATCGCCACATAACCAAACCTTACAATCATTTCTCTTCCCCGAAAAACATCTCATAAGCTAGAGCAGTCTGCACCCTTGATTCTTCCTCATTCAGTTTGCGGATGAGATCCATCTCCACTGCTGTTACCTCATGTCCCTGAAAATTGATCTCGGCGATGGACGCTGAAATTTTGACGATCGCTACAGCAACATTCTCTGGAGTGTAGGCGATGACCTTTTGCCCGGTCGGATAGACGCGAAATCCTTGCTTTACCATCTTAGTGCGGCCGTACTCCAGCAGCTCATACAATTCCTGTTCGCTTTTGAATTTGCATACCGAATTGAACTCTGATTGAAAGCCCATCCTTCTCTCTCCTCTCTGGCCGGGATGATCCCGCCTGACGCCTTGTCATAGTGTATTATTCGTTGTCGTATTTCAGGTTTTGCTTGAAATTGTAGCGTTCCAGCGCCAGCTCGATCATACGGTCCAGCAACGCTCTATAGGATACGCCAGTCTCACGCCACAGTAGTGGATACATACTGTAAGGAGTGAAGCCTGGCATCGTGTTCACTTCATTAATCATAATTTTGCCGTCAGATCTGCGCACGAAGAAGTCCGCCCGCGTAATGCCACTTCCTTCAATAGCCTTGAAAGCCACCAGCGCCGATTCTCTTAGCCGGTCTGCAATATCGGGTTCAACCGGAGCCGGAATCAGCATTTGTGACTTGCCGTCAATGTATTTGGCCGCGTAATCATAATATTCACCAGAGGAAACAATTTCACCCGGAACGGAGGCTTCAGGCTCTTCGTTACCCAGCACACCAACCTCGAGCTCACGTGCATCCACGAATTCTTCAATAATGACCTTCGTATCATATCGGAAAGCATACTCGACAGCCTTAACCAGACTTTCTTGGTTTTCTGCTTTGGAAATGCCCACGCTGGACCCCAGGTTGGCCGGCTTAACGAACACAGGGTAGCCAAGTTTATCCTCCACATTCACGATCAGCTCATGACTTCTGTGTTTCCACGAGCTAGCGTTAAAGTAGCAGTACTCACACTGATCCAGTCCGGCTTCAGCGAACAGCTTCTTCATTACGACCTTATCCATACCCGCCGCCGAGGCCAAAACTCCAGCCCCGATATAAGGAATGTTCGCAATTTCGAACAAGCCTTGAATGGTACCATCTTCTCCATAAGTGCCGTGCAGCATCGGGAACATCACATCAACCGCTGACACCTCACTGGAAAGACCGCTGAATATGGCATTCATCGCAGTTCCTGAATCAGAAGACGCCTCAGCAAGCTTAAGCTGCTCAATCTGTGCGAATGGCGCTGTCAGCGTCTCGCCCACCTTCCACAATCCCTGCTTCGTAATATAAAAAGGCAGAATCTCGTATTTATCGTAATCAAAAGCATTCATGACTGCAAAAGCCGTCTGCAGCGACACCTCATGCTCACCAGATTTGCCGCCGTATACCAGACCTACGGTCAATTTTGCGTTCCCCATACTCCAATAACCTCTTTCCGAATTATAAATAGTCATTAATATGAAAAAAACGGTAGGCCGTCTTGTCGGTCCACGCATAGGAATCGCGATAATCCCAATATCTGTGGCGGCTGCTGACCGTACGTGCATTTACCAGCGGCATGCCGCCTGCATCAAGCGCGGTGACGAACGTGCTGTGCTGGTAATGGCCGTCGCCATCCCAATCGTAGAAGATGACATCTCCCGGCTGAAGCTGCTCTGCCCGCTCTACTGCTTCAGCACGCAGACCGCTGCTGCGGCTGGCACTCAAATAACGTTGCAGGCTGTCCGACACAGCCCAGCTGAAGCTCCACCACTCCTGGCTTCCATTGTAACCTTTGTACCACCAGCCCGTTTCTCTTTTACCAGTATAGTTGAAAGGCGCTCCCCCTGCAAAGAGACATTGGGAGACATAATTGGTGCAATCCACTTCGAAGTTGGTGTATTCCGGGTTCCCTTCTTTCCACCAACGATCGGCGTATGCTACAGCTGCCTCGCGGTTGTAACGGATCTCTTTGGAGCCGGAATTTCCCCCTAATATATTCTTGTTCAGAAGCGGCTGCGAGGGCTGTGGGGCAGGCAGAACCTCTCCCCATTTGGAGACTCTCCCGTCCGCTTCAGGTTCAATGTAGCGTTTGGCACTCCTCTCTGGAATTCTCCGCTCCACTGCGGCAATTTCCCAGCTCCCGCCCTGAACAAAAATCAAGCGTTCCGATTCTACTGCATCTTCACGATGCCTCATTCCGCCCTTTTCATAATAAAGCGCACGATGCAGAACTACCTCTGCAATAACCTCACTAGGAGATTGATGTACAACATTTAATGTCTTGACTCCCGTCTCTCCACGCAGCGGCGTGATGCCTCTGCTGGCATACCACTCCCCCAGCCTGCGGGAGCGCTCTCCCTGCTGTATCCGAAAGCGCGGATCTCTCACCACAGAAAAACGCGGCACGACCCCCGGTTCCACCCTGTCTTTGTTCAATTGATCCACATATTCATACAGACTTCGTTTCCAATCCTGCTCCATTCTACTCCCGCCCCTTCTCCCCTGTTTAGCTGCTGTCCTATGTATATGAAGGAAAGTGCGCTGCTATACAGATGCAATCCATTTTGGACATGATTACAGGGTGGAGAAAACGGGCGGTATTCCCATCAAAAAGGAGCAAAAAAAACTTTACTCCCCTCCTTGTAAACGTTATACTTAAAGAAGATGCAATATATGAAATGGAGTTTCAACAGATGAAACAAGGAGGCGCATTTATGCCAAGCAAGGATCATTTTTCGCTAGCCCGTACCCTGGAGTCGGGTGGCAAAACGTATCGCTACTACGACCTTAATTCCCTTGAACAACAAGGACTGGGCGCCATTTCCTCCCTGCCCTTTTCCATCAAAGTATTGCTTGAGGCTGCAGTTCGTCAATTCGATGGACGGGCGATCACGGAAGAGCATGTAAAGCAGCTGGCCGGCTGGGCTGGCGGTATTGACCGAAACAAAGAAATTCCTTTTATCCCTGCTCGGATCGTACTGCAGGACTTCACCGGTGTGCCGGTAGTCGTAGACCTGGCAGCCATGCGGGATACAGTTAAAAAAGCCGGCGGCGATCCTAAGAAGATCAATCCGCTCGTACCGGTAGACCTGGTTATTGACCACTCTGTTATGGTCGATGCCTTCGGTACGTCCGATGCCCTGGAATACAATATGAACGTTGAATTCGAGCGTAATGAAGAGCGCTATCGCTTCCTGCGCTGGGCACAGACAGCCTTCAACAATTTCCGTGCGGTTCCGCCTGCAACGGGTATTGTCCACCAGGTGAATCTGGAGTATCTGGCTTCTGTCGCCGCTACGAAGACCCAAGATGGCGAAACCGTAGTTTATCCGGACTCTCTCGTAGGAACAGACTCCCACACTACCATGATCAATGGTCTTGGCGTAGTCGGCTGGGGCGTCGGCGGTATCGAGGCCGAAGCAGGTATGCTGGGCCAACCGCTTTATTTTGTTACACCAGATGTTGTGGGCTTTAAGCTTACCGGTAGCCTCGTAGAAGGCGCTACTGCTACTGACCTGGCTTTGACCGTAACTGAGATGCTGCGTAAAAAAGGCGTAGTCGGCAAATTCGTAGAATTCTACGGCCCTGGCCTGGCAAACATCAGTCTCGCAGACCGTGCTACGGTAGCTAACATGGCTCCTGAGTATGGCGCAACGATCGGTTTCTTCCCTGTCGATGAAGAGACTCTGGCTTACCTCCGCAGCACCGGCCGGCCTGACGACCTGGTGGCACTGGTAGAATCCTATTACAAAGCACAAGGCATGTTCCGCACCGCAGAAACACCAGACCCGCAGTTCAGTGATGTTATCGAATTGGATCTGGCTTCGGTTGTACCAAGCTTGGCGGGACCAAAACGTCCGCAGGACCGTGTGGAACTTACGAATATGAAAGAAAGCTTTGAAGGCATTATCCGTACACCTGTAAATAAAGGTGGATATGGCCTTAGCGACGAGAAAATCAATCAAGTTGTTGAAATAGAGCACAAGAACGGCTCGACTAGCAAGCTGCGCACCGGTGCAGTTGTAATTGCAGCAATTACGAGCTGTACGAACACCTCCAACCCAAGCGTTATGCTGGGTGCAGGTCTATTGGCGAAGAAAGCCGTGGAACGCGGTCTGACTAAGCCGGGATACGTTAAGAGCAGCTTGACCCCAGGCTCACTGGTAGTTACAGAGTACCTGGAAAAAGCAGATCTGCTGAAACCGCTGGAATCTCTCGGCTTCTACGTAGCTGGATATGGCTGTGCTACTTGTATCGGTAACTCTGGCCCGCTGCCAGATGAAGTCAGCGAAGCGATTAACGACAACGACATGACGGTAGCTGCTGTAATTTCGGGCAACCGGAACTTTGAAGGCCGTGTCCATGCGCAGGTCAAAGCCAACTATCTGGCTTCCCCGCCGCTGGTTGTTGCTTACGCGCTGGCAGGTACTGTTGACATTGATCTGCAGAATGAGCCGCTCGGATATGATCCACAAGGCGAGCCTGTCTTCCTGAAGGATATCTGGCCTACTTCCGCGGAAATCAAAGAAGCGATCGGCCTCTCCTTGAGCCCGGAAATGTTCCGTCGTAAATACGAAAATGTATTTACCGCGAATGAACGTTGGAATTCAATTCCAGTTCCTGAAGGCGAACTGTATGAGTGGGACGACAACTCCACCTACATCCAGAACCCGCCATTCTTCGAGAATCTGGCCGATGGCCTTGGTGATATCGATAATATTAACAACGCACGCGTACTGGCGCTGCTGGGTGACTCTGTTACAACAGACCATATCTCTCCAGCAGGTAACATCTCTACGAACGGTCCGGCAGGCGAGTATCTGCGCGATCACGGCGTAGAGCGTGCAGACTTTAACTCCTACGGCTCACGCCGTGGTAACCATGAAGTGATGATGCGCGGTACCTTCGCCAACATTCGTATCCGTAACGCTGTGGCTCCGGGCACTGAGGGCGGGGTAACCACCTTCCTGCCAAGCGAAGAAGTCATGTCTATCTATGACGCTTCCATGCTGTATCAGTCCGCAGGACAGAATCTCGTTGTTATCGCCGGAAAAGAGTACGGCACAGGCAGCTCCCGCGACTGGGCCGCTAAAGGAACCCTGCTCCTGGGCGTCAAAGCCGTCATCGCCGAGAGCTTTGAGCGGATTCACCGCAGCAACCTGGTCGGCATGGGCGTTCTGCCACTGCAATTCAAAGAAGGTCATAGCTGGAGCAGCCTGGGCTTGACCGGACGCGAGACCTTCAACATTAACGGTCTAGACAACAATGTGCTGCCTAGCCAAGAATTGACCGTCACGGCTACCCGCGAAGACGGAACCCACTTCGAGTTCCCTGTCATCGCACGTCTCGACAGTACCGTTGATATCGACTACTACCGCAATGGCGGTATTCTGCAAACTGTACTCCGCCAGATGCTGGCCGATGCTACAACTCCAGATAACGCCCTTCCGGTTGAATAACCTGAAATTTTAACAAGAGGATGCCCTCATAGCCATAGGCGCTGAGGGCATCCTTTTTTTGCATGGTTGGACGTAAAGAGATGGGGGTTGGGGTTGGGGTTGGGGTTGGGGTTGGGGTTGGGGTTGGGGTTGGGGTTGGGGTTGGGGTTGGGGTTGGGGTTGGGGTTGGGGTTGGGGTT
>NZ_JBHVVB010000007.1:39130-289517 GCF_042883835.1 Paenibacillus sp. NPDC058177
GGGGTTGGGGTTGGGGTTGGGGTTGGGGTTGGGGTTGGGGTTGGGGTTGGGGTTGGGGTTGGGGTTGGGGTTGGGGTTGGGGTTGGGGTTGGGGTTGGGGTTCCGTCGTTCGTAGTTCATGGATCTTGGTTAGTAGACCGTGCTCGTGGCTCCGTGGTTATGTGATTCCATAGTTCGTGGATTGTGGCTAGTGGACCGTAACTCGTGGTTCCGTGGTTATGTGCTTCTGTGGTTATGTGATTATATGGTTATTTTGTTCCATAGTTCGTGGATCGTGGCTAGTGGACCGCAGCTCGTGGTTCCGTGGTTCTGTGCTTATGTGGTTATATGGTTATGTTGTTCCATAGTTCGTGGATCGTGGTTAGTGGACCGTAGCTCGTGGTTCCGTAATTCGTGGATCATGGTTAGTGGACTGTAGCTCGTGGTTCGAAAATAACGACATTTCTGCACCTTAATTAAGAACACATATAAAAAGGATCGCAGTGTAATTAACGGCATTTTTGCACCTTAAATCCTCTGCAGCTAAGGGTTAGTGGAGATTAAGTGCAATATTGTACCTTAAATCTTCCAGAATACCCTGTTCAGCGTGCTTTTCCCGAAAATAAGATACAATAATGCCCTTATTTGCTTTATTTCCCTATATTAAAGAAAAATAAGGTACAAAAATGCTGTTAGTTGGGGAGATGGCCCCTCTTTTTCAATGTTAGATGATTGGTGAAGGGGAAATTCACCGCTTCTTGTGGTTGAAATCTGTCATCAGTCTATGTTCCGGTGCTAGCTTTCCTATGGAAAGCTTTCAGGGCGAACGCTTTGCTCCTACAATTCCAAACTTCCTCGTTCGCTTATCTTTGTTTTGGTTAACTTCTTTTGTTCGGCTTGTATACTTTCTGCTTTCTGCTTTCTGCTTCCTGCTTTCTGCTTTCCAAGCCGAAGGTATTTGCTCACAAGAGAAAAAAGGTTGTTCCAAAACACTTGGAACAACCTTTTCATGCCCTGCCGCGGATATCGGACGCGGCAGATTGCAGTGCCTGGGCCAGCCGCGGTGCAACAAGGCTGGCCCGAACTTTAAGTGCTGGCCGTGCCTATACGGGCAGCGTGCCAGCTTCACGCTGCCAGCCGCCTCCGAGGCTCCGAGGGCGCGGCTAGCAGCGCAGGGCTTGATGCTGCCGCCCGTGCTTACGGCAGCATCAAGCCCATCTCAGCCGCCGTCTCATGGAGGACGGCGGCATACGCCAGCAGCGTCTCCTGGGAGAGACGGCTGACTGGCCCGGACACGGACAGCGCGGCTACGACAGTGCCGCTGCGTCCCACCACTGGCACGGCTACCGCCGCCGCGCCAGGCTCGCGCTCCTCGAAGCTCGTCGCGTAGCCCAGCTTCATAATGTCCTGGAGCTGATGCTTATAGGCATCGCGCTCCACATAGTCGGGCCAGCCGGGGCCCTCCAGCAACGACTGCAGCACCTCCGGCGGCGCATAAGCCGCCAGCACCTTACTGGAAGCTCCGACCGACAGCGGCAGTCGAGCACCAATCTGCGCCACCCGGCGGATAGCCTGCTGGCTTTGTACAGCCTGAATGCGCACACGCTCCAGTCCATCGCGCAGATACAAGCTGACGGTCTCGCCCAGCCGGTCGCGCAGCCGCTCCATAGCCGGCAGCAGCAGAGCTGCCGACTCATCGTAAGCTGGCAGATGCGTCGACAGCTCCCAGACTCGAATGCCTAGACGGTATTTCTCCGTCGCCGCATTGCGAGTCAGGAAGCCTTTTTCCTCCAACGTTGTTAACAGCCGATGCACCGTACTTTTATGTAGACCAATCTGCCCGGCAATCTCCGTCAACCCGAGCTCGTTGTCCTTCGTAAAACACAATAATATATCAAGCGCCCGTTCTACAGCGCGTACCGTCAGTTTACGGTCCTCCACCCTGATCTCCCCTTTTGTTTCATCAAATGAAACTCGGTTACATTATTAAATATAATCAATTCTATCTTAGAGCAAATCCCTGCGGAAATCCAGCACATTCGGCACACGGAAAAGGCTGGGCTCCACTTTACAGTTGCATTACAAAACCGTTGATTTCATTGACTTTGATAAGTCATGATCATACGATATATATAAGTAGAAAGACGCTAATACGTAAGACTTTTCACACTTGTATCTGTCAAAAAGATTAGGAGGGTGACCATCATGGATTTGGCTACAACTCGCACCGGCACGCCGGTCTCCCGCCAACCTATAGAACGCAAGCCTGATACGCCGCCGCCATTGTCCCTGGGCATGATTCGCTTCAAGCATATCATTGTAGCATTGCTGCTTTCGGTATTCTTCTTTTTCGTGTTCTGCTTCATCTCTCTGCATGGCTATATTGCCTGGGTGTTGTCCAATCCAACAGTTGCCCCTCTATATTCCAACCCTTCAATTGCCAAGGGTCTCAAGTATGAGGATGTGACCTTCCCGGCATTGGACGGCAGTCGCACTATGCAAGGCTGGTACATTCCCGCTGAAGGATCTACGAAGACTATCGTATTTAGCCATGGATATGGCGCTAATCGCGAGGAATCCTGGGTACCTATGTATGATCTTGCGCATTACGCCCATCGCCTGAATTTTAATGTCGTGATGTTCGATTATGGTTTTGCTTCACAGATCAATAAGGATATCGCTACAGGCGGCAAAAAAGAATCCCAGCAGCTTCTAGGTGCCATCCAGTTCGCTAAGGAGAAAGGCGCGCAGCAGATTGTCGTCTGGGGCTTCTCTATGGGTGCTGGAACCGCGCTTCAGGCAGGACTGGTCACCAAGGATGTAGATGCCATGATTCTCGATAGCACCTTCCTGCTGGAACCGGACACGCTGTACCATAATATCAAACAGAACATCGATCTGCCGCGCCAGCCCTCTCTGGAGATTATGGAGCTACTGTTCCCGTTGCTTAACGGAACTGGACTGAATCAGATTCCATACGCCAAGGTAAAATCAGAGGATTATCCATTCCCGATCCTGTTCCTGCACGGAACCAAGGATGACAAGGCGCCTTATCCAATTGCCGAGGAGCTTGCAGCAAACCAGAGCAACCCTTACTCTGAATCCTGGATTGTAGAGGGCAGCCACCATGAATTGCTATTCCGGGAGCATCCGCGCGAATACTTGCGCCGGGTCTCTGCATTCCTGGGTAATGTACAGCTGGCAGAAACGAAGGAAATCGAGCAGTCCACCGCAGTAAAACCTTAGTCACTATCATAGATCAGATTATTTCCAGCATTAAGCAGGTGTCTGCTTCATAGCATTAATATTTCATAGTATATTTTAGTCATGATATAAATTTTCTGTAATTCATCTATAATTGCACACAAGTCTCCTTCCGGATATGCAGAAATGCACCGGTAGGAGACTTTTCTTTTCTGTGAGGCTAGCCATAAATCACTCGTATTATTATAGAACCACCACTTTGCAGGATACTCAAATTCTGAGGTTCAAGAGAAGTAGATCAATTCAAATCAGTTCAAATCAGTTCAAATCAGTTCAAATCAGTTCAAATCAGTTCAGATTAATTCAGATTAATTCAGATCACCTTGTCTCTAACCATTCCTCTACCTTCTCCTCAATATTCTACTCTAAGGTTCTTCTCTAAGTTCTTCTCTAAGTTCTTCTCTAAGTTCTTCTCTAAGACTCTGTTATCCGCTCTTCTCTAGACTGTTCTTTAAGCTTTTTCTAACCCATTTTCTAAAATCCCCTGTTTGCTTCCTTAATATTTTTGCCGCCTCACCAAGCTCATAAGCCACCTGTTCTGCTCATATAAATGTATTTGTGAAGTCATATCACGGGAGGTTTGAACAGGTAATGCTATATGTATACGGACCGATGCTGCCAGTACGCATTCTGGAAGAAATCGTATTTTGGAAGACTCAGGAGAAGGAGCATACCGAGGTTATCAAGGCCATCGTTCCCAAGCTGGAACAGCCCTATGTGAAACTACTGGATGAATGGGCTGTCGTCTTCGGTGCTACTGAGGAAGCTGCTAGACATCTGCTTGAGTCTGCTCTTTCTGCCCCGGCTCATGGGGATCAATGGGCCCTAATCAACGAGACTGAACAGCTACTGCGTGTAGCCAGCGCACAATCTACCGAATTTATAAGACAGCTATATGCCATCATGGAGGGCAGTGCTGCAATCAAAGCCGTGCCGCTGGCAACCATCGTCCTGCTGCATATCATCCGTGAATCGGAATACTTCCTGGCCGTCCTGCAGACATTGAATACCCCAGGGCAGCTAGGGGGACTGATGCGCGAGTATTCGCTGAGCGGCTTGGCAGATCCGGAGGAGCGGTCTGCAGAACAGGATTATGTGGCGGAAAGTGACTATACAGCAGAACAAAGTGGATATGCGTTGAACGGCTCAGCATACTCGAATGAACGGCCAAGAGAGCAGCTTTATTCAGCGGAAAGCGACTATACAGCAGAACAAAGTGGATATGCGTTGAACGACTCAGCAGATGCGAACGAATGGCCAAGAGAGCAGGCTTTTACAGCGGAAAGTGACTATATAGCAGAACAAAGCGGATATACGCTGAAGAACGGCTCGCCAGATTCGGTGGAACGGTCAACACAGCAGCATTATTCAGCGGAACAAAGCTATTTTGCAGAACAAGATCATCCGTATTTGCTACAAGAGTCCCGCGAACTATCTGCTGTTCCGATTGGCGGCCACCGTCTGCCGCCCCTCCCTTATGCATACAACGCGCTGGAACCCTATATTGATGAGAAGACTATGCGCATTCACCACGACAAGCACCATCAAAGCTACGTGGATGGCCTGAACAATGCCGAAATCAAACTAGCCGAAGCCCGCAAAAGCGGTAATTTCGACTTGGTGAAGCATTGGGAACGGGAGCTTGCCTTTAACGGGGCCGGACATTACCTGCACACCATCTTCTGGAACGAAATGTCTCCACAGGGCGGCGGGCGTCCAACCGGACCATTACTGGATGCCATTGAACAAAGCTTTGGTAGCTACGACAGCTTCAAGCAGCAGTTCAGTGAAGCAGCAAACAAGGTAGAAGGTGGTGGATGGGCGATTCTGGTATGGAGTCCGCGTAGCCACAGACTGGAGATTTTAACCGCTGAGAAGCACCAAAACCTGTCCCAATGGGATGTCATTCCGCTGCTCGCTTTGGACGTATGGGAGCATGCATACTATCTGAAGCACCAAAATAAGCGTGACGACTATATCAAGGATTGGTGGAACGTGGTGAACTGGCCTTACGTATCCGAGCGCTACAATGCCGCTAGCAAGCTGGCTTGGCAACCTTATTAAGAAATAAAGGTGGTTGCGTCCTAAACTGTCTTGGAGAGCGAGATATCCATGTTCAATTCAAACCTGCTAGATTTCTTCACATGAAGCTTCACTCTCTCCGATGGCGTAAAATAAGTTATGCACCAAGACTTGGAGCCTACTACAGGGTATAGGAATAACAGGAATAGCTCCTGTTATTTTGATTCAATCCCCTTCTTTTCTAAAGATAACTGGAAAAACTCCTGTTAATCCCCTCATAATTAGGGTGTTATGAATAAAAAGAGGTTTTAACGGGAGAAATTCCAGTTATGAATGGGAAAACAGGCGAGATCAAATAATTAACGGTATATTTTCCCGCTATTCATACCCCGCATAACCTTGAATGACGGCTCGGGGAGGCAAGCCCCCTGGTTTAGGCTGTTCCGCGTTCGCTCGCCGCTACTGACGGAATCACTATTGGACTGCGGTTGCTGTTACTCCTCAATTTCTTAGAAGTTAATGCATCTCTATCACTGAATTATAAATGATCGGCTACGGAGGATTACGCAAGATAGCTCAGCAGCCCCAGAAGCCCAAACCGCCCCAGCAAAACGTTAGATTTTCAAGTTCATAATATATAGCAAGAAAATGCGTGCCTTTAAGCACCCAACTGCTATCTTGGCATCCACTGACAACACCTTCACCACCTAGATAGTACGTACCTCTAGGCACGCCAGCGATCAAAAAAGGACCTGCCCGCCATCGAAATGGCTGGTAGGTCCTTTTTTGATCGCTGTATTATTCCTTGATCAAAGCCAGAAACTCAGCACGGGCTGCGGCATCCTCACGGAAGGTTCCCCGTGTTGCCATCGTTACCGTCTTGCTTCCCGGCTTCTTCACGCCGCGGGCACACATGCACAAATGTTCACCCTCCACCACAACCATCACGCCGTGGGGATTTAGCACCTCGGTCATAATGTCCGCGATCTGTGCTGTAATGCGTTCCTGCACCTGCAAGCGGCGGCTCACGGCTTCAACGAGCCGGGCCAGCTTGCTAAGTCCTGCTATTCTCCCGCTCGGCACATATCCGATATGCACTTTACCGAAGAAAGGGGCCATGTGATGCTCACACTGGCTGTAGTAGACGATATCTTTGACGATGACGAGTTCTTCATGTGACTCGTCAAAGCTAACGCCGAGCGCCTCACGGGGATCCACTGAGTATCCGCCGAAGATCTCCTCATACATCCGTGTAACACGCGCCGGGGTTTCCAGCAAACCCTCACGGGCCGTATCTTCCCCGATTAATTCCAATATTTTTTCAACGTGATACTCTATTTGCTCACGGTGTTTCGATACATTGCTGTTTACGTAGTCCTTGATGCCCCCCATGCACAACCTCTCCCTTCCGCACCCGCGCGAAAATCTATCTATACCGGACTACGGTTATCTGCCCTTGCGATTTCCGCCTCTGCCAGGAGCAGGACGTCCCGCCTGCGGGTTATTGCCCTTCATCATCTGCTGAGCCCGCTGCATTTGCTTGCTGTTCAGATTGTACCCCATTTGTTTGGCTACCTTTTGCAACATTTCCGGATCATTCTGCATCGTTGTCATTTGTCTGCGCAGATAGTATACACCGATGAAGAATCCACCGATCAGACCTACGACTAACGTAATAATTGGTAATGCAACACTCATCCCAAGTCCACCTCTATTGCTTTTGTCTACGCCACTAGGCACGCGAGTATATCATAGCATTTCAACAAGTGGACAGCAATTGGAAAAATCCATATTTACGTCTCATCTTCACGTTGTTCCAGTCCACCCTGCAGCTTCTCCTGGGCCCGGCCCAGCATCTCAAGCACCGTCTCATGCTGCTCAGTCTCCAGCGCCTGATTCACAGCCGCCAGCGCCTCTTCCCCGCCAATGCGCGACAGCGCCCAAGCGGCGGTTCCGCGCATCTCCGGCCGCGGCTCCCGCAGCAGAATCTCACACAGCTTCGGAACAGCTGCGGTCTCCTTGAAGTTCCCTAGCGCGATGATCGCGTTGCGCTGCATCGGCTTCTTGCCCCGCCACGCCGCTGAGCTACTGCCGAATTTCTCCTTGAACTCTCTGTTGCTGAGATCCAGAATCGGCATGAGCAGCGGTTTAACGACCTCAGGATCGGGCTGGAGCTGCGGACGGTGGTTCCAGTTCTTGC
Source organism: Paenibacillus sp. NPDC058177 (assembly GCF_042883835.1). Taxonomy (NCBI): domain Bacteria; kingdom Bacillati; phylum Bacillota; class Bacilli; order Caryophanales; family Paenibacillaceae; genus Paenibacillus; species Paenibacillus sp. NPDC058177. The sequence continues at coordinate 46,596 of NZ_JBHVVB010000007.1, forward strand.
CGCGGTTTTTCGGACAGACGATCTGGCACGTATCACAGCCGTACAGCCGGTTTCCAATCTTGGTCATGTAGTCATCGCTCAGGAAGCCCTTGGTTTGTGTCAGAAAAGAAATGCAGGCCTGTGCGTTGAGCTGGCCAGGGCCAACAAGCGCTCCAGTAGGACAAGCATCAATACATTTGGTGCATTCCCCGCACCCTTCCTGTACCGGTTCATCTGGAGGGAAGGGAATATTCGTGACCATTTCTCCAAGAAAAATCCACGACCCCCACTTGGGCGAGATAATCGAACAGTTTTTTCCGCTGAAACCAATCCCGGCGCGCTCCGCCACCGCGCGATCCACCAGCACACCGGTATCGACCATACTGTCCATCACAGCATTCGGTACCCGCTCGCGGATGAACTCTTCGAGGTTCGCCAGCGCCTCTCGCAGCACGTGGTGGTAATCTTGTCCCCAAGAGGCGCGGGCCAGGATACCCCGGCGAGCACCCGGCTCCGACTTTGGCGGGTTCTCCATTTTGGAAGGATACGCAACTGAAATGGAAATAATCGATTCCGGCTTATCGCCAGATTGCAGTGCCGGAATCGTTCTTTTATCAAGATCAGGCTCTTCGAACCCGGACTCGAAACCCTTCTCCCGGTGCTGCTGAAGTATATTTTTCAAGTAGAGAAAAGGCTCTGCGGTGGTGAACCCCACATCGTCAATTCCAAGTGATGACGCGGCCTCCTTGATCTCTGCCTTAAGCTCTTCCCACTTGGAGGGCGGTGGGGCATATGAGGTTTCCGGCATTTTGTGCATATCCGCATCCTCCTTTGATCTATTTTTAAAAAGGGAGCTGCTGTCCCCAATTATCGACAAAGTCCTTGGTACCAGGGTCCGGCAACATTCGTAATCATTCGCGCCTTCAGACCATTATAACAATAGAAAAGCATATCTCCCAGTCCTTTGCAAAGGACCCTCGAAGATATGCTTCAGTATAATGAAACAACTATCGTTCTCTATTCTAGGAAAATGTTTCCGCTTACGTAGTAGCCGAAATCAAGCCGATTAACCGACAATACTCAGCTTCCGTACGGATTTGAAGATTTGATTCTCACCATAGCCCATAGCTTCATACAATGGCAACGCAAACGAATTATGCTCGTCTACAGCTACAAAAATACCGCTGACTTTGCGTGCCTGAAACCGGTGCTCCATAGCCGTTACCAAACTTCTGCCGACTCCTCTACGGCGATAATCGGGATGTACAGCTATACGGAAATAACAGCCGTGATTCTTCTCGATCGTGCCAATAAGAGCGCCCACAATCTCTCCTTCGTCTTCAGCAACTACAATGAGATCGGAATCCCATGAAAGCTGTCTGGAGAAAGGCTCAATGGTGTTCTCAAAACACTCATCCGATAGCGCGGTCTGCAGCAGTTCAGTTACTGGGCTTACGTCGCTTAATTGAAAGGAACGAACGTGCATTCTTTAAAATCTCCCTTTTCTATGGCTTATGATTTTACAAAAAGAAGGAGTTCCCATAACAGTGTGGAGACGAAAAAAGCAACAAAAACCGAGGAATACCTGCTTTTAAATCTATTAAAGCACATATTTCTCGCTATATCATCACTTTTCTTTTGAAAGCGCTTGATTTGAAGCGTTTACAAAGTATTAGTTTACATTACTTCTTTATTAAGGAAATAAATCATGAATAAAGAGCGCATCACTGCGGAATCCTATTCCTTTGACACAGCGTTTACAATTGAAAAATGGGATGTTCAAACGCGGATACTTTGTAAACATTTTTGTTTATTTAGTATTGCATTATTGTTCCAGATGCTGTTTAATGATAGTAGTTAGACGGGTACATATCCCCATAGGTTATATTGGGATAACCTATAAAAAAACAACTAATATCAGGAGGGATTTTTCCATGGCATTTCAATTACCGGCACTTCCTTACGCGAACAACGCACTCGAACCACACATCGACGCTTTGACGATGGAGATTCACCACGACCGGCACCATAACACTTATGTGACGAACCTGAACGCTGCTTTGGAAAAGGCACCTGAACTGGAAGGCAAAAGCATCGAAGAGCTTCTGACCGACCTGAACGCTATTCCTGAAGGCATCCGTACTGCTGTTCGCAACAATGGCGGCGGACATGCTAACCATACTTTGTTCTGGGAAGTTATCGGACCAAACGGCGGCGGCGCTCCAACTGGCGCACTAGCTTCCGCAATCGACAGCGAGCTTGGCGGTTTCGACAAGTTCAAAGAAGATTTCGCAGCGGCAGCAACTACTCGCTTCGGCAGCGGCTGGGCTTGGCTTGTTGTAAAAGACGGCAAGCTGGCAGTTACAAGCACGCCTAACCAAGACAACCCGATCAGCGAAGGTGCAACTCCAATCCTCGGTCTGGATGTATGGGAGCATGCTTACTACCTGAACTACCAAAACAAACGCCCAGATTATATCAAAGCGTTCTGGAACGTAGTTAACTGGGAAGAAGTTGGCAAACGCTACGAAAGCGCTAAGTAAGACGCTTTGACTTCGCTGCCTTTTGAACGGCAGCATCCGTTTTCTACTATATAAACAGCAAAAGAAGGTATCTCCTTCGGCTTCAGGGCCAGGGAGATACCTTCTTTGTGTTGATATTCGGTAATTAATACTGTGCTATCCGCAAACAAACTAATGGCAACAGGCTGCGGATGGCAGATCTGTTGCCATTATGGCTGAGTGAATAGGCGGCCAGGTCGAGACGGATCGGGCTGTTCGCATTTGAGCGGCTAAACTTCTCGACCTGACTTGGTAAGCAGGGTCAGGCATCTTTATATCCTGCCTATCACTACTCTTGTCCCGCCTGCTCCTGCTCATCAAAATAGCTGTTAAGCAGCTTCAGGAACACGTTCGGAAAAGCATAATTCGCCATGTCCGCACGGTTGATCCAGCGGACTGCCCCCCGGTCAGCGGGATCGCCGCTGCCGTCGTCAAACAGCTCCACAGGTGCGCTGCCATCCGGCAGCAGCGCACCACCCGCAGCGGCTGCTGCAGCTGCGGCGCCGTACACCGCCCTGCCCTCTGCGGCGAGCTGCAGGGCCTCTTCCTCCCTGCAGCGGTACACCTGCAGGGTCCAGACGATATGGCTGAACACATGTTCCGCAGCCATCCAGTGCCCTTCCGGCCGGGCTGAGATCCCGGCCGACTGCAGGGACCGGCGCAGCCGGTCCTGCGCCGCGGCCTCCGGCAGCGGCGTGCGGGGTGCGCCGCCCTCCGCAGGCGGCGCAGGCCAGTGCGGCAGCTCCCACATGCGGGCGAGAAGCCCGCTGGATGGCCGCTGCCGGATGAGCACCCGGCCCGCGTGGGCACCGCGGCCCTCCACCAGAGCCGCCAGCCGCTCTTCCGGGCGCGGCGGCTTGGCCTTGGTCTTCACGGGCAGCTCGGTCTCGCAGCCCGCGAGACGCCCGGCGCAATGTTCCATCACCGGGCAGGTAAGGCAGCGCGGGGATTTCGGGGTGCAGACCAGTGCGCCCAGCTCCATGAGCGCCTGGTTGAAGCTAGAGGCTTCTCCTTCCGGAATCAGCTCTCTGACCAGTCCCTCCATTTTCACCCGAGTGGGTCCTTTGGCAATATCATCCCGAATCAGAAAATAACGGGACAATACACGCATAACATTGCCGTCGACAGCCGGCTCCGGCCGGTTAAAGGCAATACTGAGAATAGCCCCTGCAGTATAAGGGCCCACACCCTTCAGTCCGAACACCGCATCGCGGTCGTCTGGCACCTGTCCGCCATAAAGCTCTTTCACCTGCTTGGCCGCATGCTGGATATTGCGGGCACGGGAATAATAACCGAGCCCTTCCCAGCATTTCAGCACATCTTCTTCGGGCGCATCGGCTAGCGATTCCACCGTCGGAAACCGTTCAATAAAACGGTGGAAATAAGGAATCACCGTATCGACCCGCGTCTGCTGCAGCATGATCTCAGAAATCCAGATATAATACGGATTGCGGTGACGACGCCACGGCAGATCCCGTTTTTCCCTCTGATACCACTCCAGCAAATGGCGGCTGAAAAACACCTTAGCCTCCTGCTGTTGTTGCTCTTGCTGTATCATCTTCTATTCCCCTTATTCTTGTGTATTCATAGTCCTCTTATGGAGACTCCACTACCGCAAAAGCCGAGGCCAATTCACGGGTATGGGTGATCGTCAGATGTATAGTGTAGCCCGTGCCTTCCGGCAAGGCTAGTCTTGCCCAGGCCTCCGCAGATAGTGTAACCACCGGCTTGCCCAGCCCGTCCGGCAGGATCTCGATATCCTGAAAACCCACCTGACTGCCGATTCCGCAGCCCAGAGCCTTAACGACAGCTTCCTTGGCTGCGAAGCGACCGGCTGCAAATTCCCCAGCCTTGCCGCCCCGCCCCTTCGCCAGAAGCCGCTCCTTCTCCGTCAAGATCCGCTGTAACAACTTCGCACCTATACCCTTTTGCATCATTGCCGTGATTCGCTCAATCTCCAGAAGATCATGTCCGATACCGTATATCAATATTTCACGCTCCTTGTAGACGTGTATCCCCGATTGCTTCATTTAATGGTATTATTAATGGTAAGAACTTCTTGTAGAACCTTTGTTGAACATATACCGATATAATAGAAGTGAACCTAATTTTACTGCCTATACTAAACCCTTCTGTATCTTAAAAGAAAATCGGGCGGAAGTCTATTCTGCACCTGTCCATTGACTATAACCGCCTTACGATAAACGCCACTCTGTATAGAAAAGAGGGACCGCCCTATGAATCGCAGCTTCGAAATTCCAGCCGGAAATGATGCCCTGCTCCGTTGCTCTCGCTTTCCTGCCCACGACACACCGAAGAGCCTCGTTATCATTATTCACGGTTACAAAGGGTTCAAGGATTGGGGAATGTTCCCCTATCTCGCCAATGCACTCAGCCGCGAGCATGAAGTCGTCACCTTCAACTTCTCACATTCAGGGATTGGAGAAGATTTGCACAATTTTACCGAACTCGATAAATTTGCGCGCAACACCTTCAGCCGCGAGCTCAAAGACATGGAGATTCTACTCTCTTATCTGAACCAGCACCCTGATTTGGGCAGCCTGCCCGTCTTTCTCCTGGGACATAGCCGGGGCGGGGCAGACGCACTGTTATACGCGTTGGATCATCCGGAAGGAGTCACAGGAGTCATCTCCTGGAATGGAGTGACCCATCCTGAGCATTTGTACTCGCCGGATCAGAAACGAGATATGCTACAGCAAGGCCGGGCTTATATCCTTAATGGCCGCACAGGCCAGCAAATGCCACTGGATGCAGTGCTTCTGGAAGATCTCAAGCAGCACCAAGAGCGGTATCATATCCTAAAGCGGATGAAGGAAGCTACTTTTCCCACTGTCTTGATTCAGGGCACACGTGATGGCGAGCATTTGCGGCGCGGTTCAGCAGAGTTGACCGAGATCCGTCCGGATATCGACTGGGTACAAATTCCGGAAGGAAATCATACCTTTGGAACCGTACATCCTTTTGCAGGAACCACCCCACAACTGGAGCAGGCTATTGCGGTCTCTGAAGCTTTTATAGACCGTACACTTGCTAGCCTGCCTGGAAAATAACTATCGCTTCCCCTTACTCTGCCGGACGGATCGCAGTTGCCCCTTTATGCTGTACGCTCCCAGCTCCCCCCACAAAACGCCAAGAACCGCCGCGGACTCTGCGCTGTTTCACAGAGATGCCCGCGGCGGTTCCCGAGATCAGGTATGCTTTTGCTTTATTAAATACCCGGAATGACATTACGCTTGTGCGCTGTTCTACGGTAGTAGCTCTCCAGCTTCTCTGCGACTTCAGGACGAACCTGCTTGCCTTCCAGATAATCGCTGTTATCATCATAGCTAATGCCAAGCTCCGTCTCGTCCGTCTGTCCAGGCCAAAGTCCGGCCGTAGGCGCTTTAGTGACTACTTCTTCTGGCACACCGATATAGCCAGCCACTTGCCGCACCTGACGTTTGTTCAGGGTAGAGAGAGGTGTAATATCGACAGCCCCGTCACCCCATTTGGTATAGAACCCGGTAATCGCCTCGGAAGCATGATCCGTGCCAACTACAAGCAGATTCTTCTCAAAGGAAAGTGCGTATTGCATCACCATCCGTGTTCTGGCCTTCACGTTCCCCTTACCCTGATGGGTCATATGACGGTGATCACCAAGTGCCTTCATGCCGTGCTCTACTTCAAGAGCGATTTCGTTCACGGCTTCCTCGATATTAGTCTCTACTGTATGCTTCAAGTCAAAAGCCTTGGCTACAGCATAACTGTGGTCAATATCTTCCTGTTCCCCGTAAGGCTGGAATACACCAAGAGTCACATACTCTTTGCCTTCCTGCTCCGACAGCTCGTCCGTTGCCCGTTTGCACAGACCCGCGGCCACCGCGCTGTCTACTCCGCCACTAATGGCGATTAGCAGCCCTTTGGCGCCTGCTTGAAGCACGTATTTTTTTAGAAAATCGACTCGCTTCTGAACCTCTGCCTCTGCATCAATTGTTGGTTTGACACCGAGGTCGGCGATAATCTCTTCCTGCAAACTCACAAACTACACCCCGTTTCATCAGTCTGAAATGATTCCATCATCATCATATCACCATAATAATGGGATCTGAACACTTCCAAACCTATTCTGTCCCAAACATGGAGGGAACATCAAGCCCGAAAGTATGTATTTCTATTTTGAAAAATCCCGCATGCAGCCGGAATATCCGGCGCAGCGAGATTATATGGAATAGCTATGATTTTATTGGCAGAGACGGTTGAATACTTCCTTCAATTCAGCAGCAATTTCAGCTGCGGAACGGTCTTCAACAGAGTGACGCTCGATGAAGTGAACCAGTTCTCCATCCTTCATCAGTGCGATGGAAGGCGAAGACGGCGCATATGGAGCGAAATACTCACGCGCTTTGGCTGTAGCTTCCTTCTCCTGACCGGCGAATACTGTGAACAGGTGATCCGGCACAATCTCATTTTGCAACGCTTGGGCTACGCCCGGACGGCATTGGCCAGCAGCGCATCCGCATACGGAATTAACAACTACAAGCGCTGTACCCTTTGCATTTGGAAGCGCAGCTTCTACCGCTTCTGGGGTCAACAGCTCCTCGAATCCGATGCCTGTCAGATCGTCACGCATAGGCTGGATTGAATCTCTCATATATTGGCTAAAAGACATGGACATTTCTCAGCACTCTCCTTTGCACTTTAGCTGCTTGTCAGACAATATCACAACAGCACTTACTAACTTTATTATACATCCATACTCTGTGAAAGCAAGGGATGAACAAGGCCCTTCGGCACTCTTCATCTTGCAGATACTTCCTTGGTCTCTGCAATCACATACTCCGACATCTCTGCGTGCACAGCAGGAAAGGATATCGTAAACACTGTTCCCTTGCCTTCCTCCGAATCGACGGCAATCGTGCCGTTATGCCGCTCGACAATGCTAAGGCACAGCGACAGCCCAAGACCTGTCCCCTGACTTTTTGTCGTAAAAAACGGAACAAACAGCTTCTCCCGCTGGCTTTCCGAAATTCCACTCCCTGTATCTCGTATGATCAGTTCCACATGATCCTTCACGGTTCGCGTTTCCAGTGTCAATACCCCCTTGGGACCCATGGCCTCCATCCCGTTACGACCAAGGTTGAGGATCAATTGCTTGATCTCCCGGACATTCAAATCCAGCGAAGGCAGTGAGGAACTCAGCTTCACTTCAACGCTTTGCCCACGCAGATTGGCATCTGCCCATAGCAAGGGACTGAGATCATCAATAATTTCATGCAGGAGGACATTCTCCTTGTGCGAAATACGACTCTGGGCAAGCGACAGAAAGTCATTGATGATACTGTTAGCACGGTCCAACTCCTCCATCACGATATGATAATAGGATTCTAGATCTGGTCCGCTCTTCTCCCTCATAAGCTGGAGAAAACCACGCACCACTGCCATGGGATTGCGGATTTCATGGGTGATGCCCGCTGCCATTTGACCTACCAGGGTAAGCCGCTCTACATTGTCCAGTTCACTCCGCATTTTCTCTTCCTCGGTCAAATCCTGGACGATCAGCAGGGATCCGCCGGACAGTCCCGGCATCCGGGGAGGGAGTGGGGCTATGAATATGTGATACACCCTTGCTTTATGAATGACTTTCTCACTGGAACGCTCTTTGGTCCTGATGCTGGCACGCATGCGTGTGAAAATCTCTTCGTCTACATCCTCCCTGAACAAACGACAGACAGGTTGCGACATAATATCGACTTTAGTGACATTAGGATAATGGCTGCGGATCAGTTCCAGCATATAATCGTTGATCCCCGTGATCGCTCCATTCTCATCCAGCGACATAATGCTGAGCGGCATGATGTCGGTAATCTGCTGAAGCTTCTCCGATTCCCACTGAAACTTTTCGGTGAAATCCTTCATTCGTTCTTTGAGATGAACTCTCCCCCAAGTCACTTCTACAAAATAAATGAATACCGCCCCAAGAACGATGGCAATAAACACATATAGGGTAAGAATAAGCGCTTCCATAGCATCTCCTGAATTGCCAAAGTGCCGCTCATATTTGTCTTGTCCGCCCAAAATCGGTACTAGTGCCACGAATAACATGCTTGGGAGCAGCACCATCCAGAGCAGGCCGATTTTCTCTACGACCGTACCCTTCTTAAAACGGTTGGACATACCAAACAACAACGGGTAGAGCAATACAGACGAATTCAGCAATAGCGTACTCAGACCTTCCGTCTTGGAGAAGAGAATGTTGCAGAAGAGGAATATGAGGGACAGACAAAATCCTGAACGGAAGCTGCCGTATAATATACCAATAAAGGCTGGTAAAATTCCTAGATTGAGATAGGTAATTCCGAATAAGGACGTGGACATTAACGAGCATAGCGTAACACTCAGCGCACATGCTATCATCAAAAAGGACTGGTTATCCAATTTGCTGTTCCTGCGTTTGCAATGGTTCTGATCCAGCCACCATTGAAAGAGAAACAAAAAGGAGCTCGCAGCCGATATTTGCAATAAAATATCCTTAACCGCACCAGTAATTGAAATCACTCCCCAAGTTGGACAAATAATCCTTCACCCTTAGATTAAAGCATACCCGCGCTTTTCTGACAATTGTAAATCGACAAATGATGTCAGGACTGTGACTTCAGAGTCGAAAATGGTATGATGCCGATAGAAGAACGGTAGACACAACCTCTGCTTTGACATGTAAAGGAGTAAATTCATGCGTAACTACGATGTAATAGTGATTGGTGGCGGCTCTTCCGGGCTGATGGCCAGCGTGGCTGCAGCCGAGCACGGAGCATCCGTCCTGCTGGTTGATAAAGGCTCCAAACTGGGCCGAAAGCTTGGTATTTCAGGCGGTGGGCGCTGCAACGTGACCAATATTAAGGAGAATGCTGATCTGATCGCCCATATTCCGGGTAACGGACGTTTTCTGTACAGCGCCTTCGATCATTTTAACAACCGGGATATCATCGCTTTCTTTGAAGGCCTTGGCATTCCTTTAAAAGAAGAAGACAACGGGCGAATGTTCCCCGTTTCCGATAAAGCTTCAAGCGTTGTCTCGGCGCTAATCAGCAAGGTCAAGAGCCTCGGTGTACAGATCCTGACCGACAGCCCGGTTCGTGAGGTGCTATATGAGAACGGGACGGTTAAAGGCGTCCGTCTGATGTCCGGCGCAGTGCATCATTCTTCAGCTGTGATCGTCGCTACCGGCGGTAAGTCCGTGCCCCAGACAGGTTCCACCGGGGACGGATATCCCTGGGCTATAGCAGCCGGACACACCATTACGGAGCTATTTCCGACAGAGGTGCCGATCCTCTCACGGGAGGAATGGATCAAATCCGGTGACCTACAGGGCTTGTCCCTGCGTGATGTAAACCTGACGGTCTGGAATCCCAAAGGGAAGAAGGTTATCGCCCATCGCGGGGATATGATCTTCACCCATTTTGGTCTGTCCGGCCCCATTGCCCTGCGCTGCAGCCAGTTTCTGCGCCAGGTGAAGAACAAATTCGGGGTGGATGCGGTGGAATTGTCCATCGATCTGTTCCCGGATCTTCACCCGCAGGAACTGGAATCTCTGATTCAGGACAAGCTGGAACAAGAGCCGAAAAAAGCGATCCGCAATTCGCTCAAGGGATTACTGCCTGAGCGCATGATTCCGCTGCTGCTGTCCAAAGCGGGACTGGATGAGGATATTACCGGCCACAGCCTGCCTAAGAATGGCCTGCTGTCATTGGCCTCCCTCCTAAAACGGGTGCCAATCTTGGTACATGGCACTCGTTCCATAGAGGAAGCCTTCGTGACCGGAGGCGGCGTCAATCTGAAGGAGATTGAACCCAAAACGATGGAATCCCGGGTAATGCCGGGCTTGTTCTTCTGCGGCGAAGTACTGGATATCCACGGTTATACAGGCGGCTATAATATTACTGCTGCGTTCTCAACGGGCTATACAGCCGGGAAGCATGCCGCTGAGGCCCGCAATAACTAAAGCTGGCCGACCACAAGTAGAGCTACAAGCAGCACCTCTATGGTGATAATAAGGACATGGACTAGAGATCCTAAACTATCAAGCTTAAACTGTAGAACCTAAATTATAGGGCTGCTACCACAAAACCAGCGTAACGGAGCAATATCCGTTACGCTGGTTTTATTGTACGAGCTTTTTGATTTGCAGTTGCTCTACTTTCACTCTGTTTCTGCTTTTTGCTAATGCTTCTGCTCTTACTAATGCTTTAGCATCTCAGTTATGTTCTAGCGTCCATTCCTTCTCACGAACTGAGTCGAAAGGTGCTGAATATTCTTGCAATCATGATACCACCCAGGCAGCCAACAGGGATGAATAGCAGCAGCCCCCACCACGCATAGAGCTGCAAGCAGATCACACCCGCACAGAATACGGAAAATGGAATGAGCAGAATAGGAACTGCCTTTGCACCGGCTCTATTCTTCTGCTCCTTGGTAAAGGGTAATATCCCTACAAAATCATCACCCGAAAATAAAGACCAGAAGGAATGCAGCCAATAGGCCATCAGCGAATTCAGCACGATAAATACCAGCCACTTCAGAATAGAGGGGACGATAAATATGGCCACTCCTGTTACCCCGGCGAACGACAGGTACAGCTTCATATGCGCCGGATTCCGTACCAGTGCTTTAACCGCAGCGGCTGCGAAGCGGCTCTCAGCCTGCTTTGATCGCAGCAGCGGCTGAGACCTGCGGAAGATCCACGGCTTGTGCCGGGTCGGGCGCGGCTTATCCACCACACCGCGCAGCAGCAAGCTCGCTATATTCATACGCTGCTTGTAATCCTCGCGCACATCGTTCATGAACGTGCCACGCAACAGGAAGCGCCGCTGGATGGCTGTAGTCGTGGCAGCCGCAAAAACTCCGGCAACCGTCAGCAGGAGGCCTGGACTGTCGTACCACAGAATAGCCATCCGCAGGTAGAATCCGCAGGGAATGATAATAGCCGGAATCTGCCACAGCCATTTCCGCCACCCTTGCCGCTGCACCCGGACCAGATGTCCCAGCAGCTTGACGCACCAACTCGTGACTACCGTCAGGATCAGTAGTACAACAGCTGCTGATACAGGCACATGATAACTGCGTATGATAAAGGGCAGCATGACCAGATAAACTGCTCCTATCTTCAGTGTGGTCACACCTAGACTATACAGCAGGCCGCGCCACATTATGGCGTTGACCCAACGCTGACGCTGACGCAGAAATAGCAGATCGCCCTCCTGCAGAAACAGCAGCAAGCCCCCCTGGCTAATCAATATCGCCAGTAGCGCAGGCACGAATAGATAAGGCATTGCTGTACTCCAAGCGGGAAGAGGCTCGACCCAATACCCGTAATAGATCCGCCCTCCAAGTAAGAGGCCGGGAATAATGATATAGAGCAGTACCGTCCAATCAGCAGCGGTACGAATAATCGTCCATTGCTCCCGCCAATGCGAGAGCAGCCTTCTGCGGAAGATCCGCTGTGCCGTCGGGAAAGCGTAGGCGGAACGACTTTGCCCACTCATGCCAATTCGTCGAAGCAATCAAACAACGACGCCTCCGGTAATCCGGCCTGAGCGCGGATGTCCTCCAGTGTTCCGGTTGCTGCTATTTTACCGCCGGAGATCAGCACGAAATCATCGCAGATTTTCTCCGCAGTATCCAGGACATGCGTAGACATTAACACTCCCGCACCACGTACCCGCTCCGCTTCCAGTAGCCGCAGAAAGTCTTTCGTAGCCCTTGGGTCCAGCCCGATGAACGGCTCGTCCACAATATAGATGTCCGGCTGTACCAGGAACCCGAGCATTAGCATCATTTTCTGCTTCATCCCCTTAGAGAATCCCGCCGGCAAGTCATTGCGCACAGGCTCCATGCCGAACTGCTTTAGCAGTCTTTCCGCCGTCTCCTGAAACTGCCCGTATTCCAGTCCGTAGGCAGCGGCAGCCAAATCCAGATGCTCCCACAGTGTCAGATCCTCATAGAAAACCGGCTGCTCCGGCACGTAGGCATACGATTTGTTCGCTCCGCCGATCTCAACCTTGGACTTGGCATGCTTCAACAGGCCGAGCAGTGTCTTGATAGTTGTACTTTTACCCGCCCCGTTCGGCCCAATCAGACCCAGTAGCTGCCCACGCCGGACCTGAAAGGAAATATCGAAGATCCGGGGATCGCCTGCCTCATAACCTGCCTCTACGATGTCAACGTCCAATACAATGTCGTCTGTCTCTGTAATGTCCTTCGTTTCCCTTACCTGTGCAGCCCCGATCTCTTCCATCCTGCCCATCTCCTACATTTGGGTTATTGAACTCTAAATCCCTCTGCAACTAAAATTCATTTCTTAAACATATGGCTTCATAAGCTCTTGTCTGACCCGTCTGACCGCTTCAGCAAAGATTGGAGAGGAACGCACTTCCAAACGGAAATAAAGCGCGGCGAGAAAATTTTTAACATTAGAGATGATCTTATACTCTTCCTGCAGTTCTTTCGTTCTAACCCATTGCAGGAAACCGGTCAGCCACTCCTCGAACACAGCCCCTTCCAGCTCTTGATATTCCACAAGAGTCACAACCGCAGAAGTAAGACGCTCCTCCTCCATATTCGTGAAGACTGTAGCCTTGGTACATAGCACATTTCGGATAGAAACTAGTAATGCAATCATATCATCGGTAGATAAGACTTGCTGAGAGATTTCTTCTATGGCATCAGCAGCATGAGCTACCGCATGAGCCCAGCCCTTGCCTGCTACATAACCCCGGTAATCTTTTTCATCATTTAGAAATTGGACCAGCTTCTCTTGGATCGTTTTGATTTCAGTTGTAGTCAGGAAAGATGAGGTCCGGTTGGCCGTCAAAATTAAAGGAAGTAATAATACAGAAAAAGAACGTGTAAACACAGAATCTGTTCCTGTTTCACCAATCTTGTAAAACATATGCTGTTCATCCCAGGCGCTGTAAAGCAGAGTACGCAGTTGAACTGGCGTAAAGGTATTCTGCAATATCCATCGTGAGAACGTAGAGTAAATCAACGTATCCCTTAATTCACTGTCTGCCGAGCCTATGTTCTCCAGCATCAGCTCCGAGATTAGCATATAGTTGTAGTGCTCTGGCACCCGGTAATCATTCTCCATTATTTTTTTCAATTCTGATTTTAGGTTCATAGCTCCCCTGCCATTTCTTAACTTTTATTCCTATCATCTTAGACTTACGGAAATTTCCATTTAACGTTTCATGAATAAGTAAAAAAAGCCTTCCCCCGCAGAACATCTGCAGAAGAAGGCCTTTCACTTCAATAATTAATCACAGCTTGATGAAGAATTGCTTTCTATATGAATTCCGGAAGGAATTCTGCGCTTGCTTCCAGCATTTCATCAATCAGCGACCGAATCTGATCCAGCGAGAGCTCGGCGGCAGTATGCGGGTCAAGCATCGCCGCGTGGTAAATATGTTCGCGTTTACGGGTCAGGATCGCTTCAACGGCCAGCAATTGCATATTGACATTGGTCCGGTTGAGGCCAGCGCATTGCGGCGGCAGATCCTCTACTTTGCAAGGAGTGACGCCTTGGCTATCCACCAGGCAAGGCACCTCTACAACCGCATCTTGAGGAAGATTGCCGATCAGGCCTCCAGTGTTGAGCACATTACCAGCGATTTTAAACGGCACATCGGTCTCCATAGCCTCGATAATATAAGAAGCGTACTCATGGGTCCGTGAATGGGATACATCCGGGTTATTAACGAGGGAATCCATAACCTCCTGCCAATACTCCGTCTTGCTGTCTCCCCACGTCAGATACCAGTCTGTCGTGATATTGTACTGTTCAAGCAGCTCCGGCTGGCCACTTTTGATAAAGTACGGCATGTATTCCGCACTGTGCATGCTGGATTCCGTCACATAGTAACCAAAGGATTTCATGATCTCATATCGCACCATATCATCATGCGGGACTGGACGCTCTGCAGCACGGCGGCGAATCTCGGGATACAAATCCTCACCATTACGCGTAATTTCCAGCAGCCAGGCCTGGTGGTTGATCCCGGCAATTCGGTAGCGGACATTGTCCGTAGGCAAGTCTAGTCCTTCCAGCAGCTCTTTGGCACATACCTGTACACTGTGGCATAATCCTACACTCTTGATCTTCGAACCACGCAGTACCGCTCCCGTTACGATAGCCATTGGGTTCGTATAGTTAAGGAACCAGGCGTTCGGACACAGCTCCTCCATATCCCGTGTGAATTCCAGCATAGCGTATGCAGCCCGCAGACCGCGAAGAATTCCACCCACCCCAAGCGTATCCGCAACGGTCTGCTTCAGTCCATATTTATGCGGAATCTCAAAATCACTCTTAATCGTAGGCTCATACTGCCCAACAGAGATCGCATTAATGACATAGTCTGCCCCCCGCAGCGCTTCTCTACGGTCTGTATAAGCAGTCACTTGAGCGCGTCCGCCCAGATTGCGGCTGAGGTTCTTCAGCATTTTCTCGGAATTGAACAGCTTCTCATGGTCAATATCATGCAAGGCAATTTCCGCATCAGCTAGAGCCGGCGTAGTCATACAGTCACCCAGTACGTTTTTGCTAAAAATAGTGCTTCCTGCACCAATGAAGGCAATTTTAGTCATGAGGTCTTCCTCTACTTTCTGTTTATAAATTTGAGTAAATCTGATTTTTATAAGAGTAAACTTAGTTCACTGCTACCCCTTCACGCTTCCCATCACAATGCCCTGGCTGAAATATTTCTGCAGGAAAGGATAGACGAGCATGACAGGCAGCATCGCTACAAATACTTGGGCCGCCCGCGAGGTCCGGTCTGAAATGGCTGCCCATTGGGTCAAATCAGCCACATTAATCAGGCTCATATCCCGATTGACGATAATCGTCTGCAGATACGTCTGCAGCGGATAATGTGCAGGATTGTTCATGAGGATCAGACCGTCGAACCAGGAGTTCCAATGTGTTACGATGCAAAATAGGGTTAATGTTGCAATCGCCGGGGCAGATAATGGCACCGCTATTCTCCAAAGCGACTGCCACACTCCACTACCGTCAATCCGCGCGGCTTCTTCAATCTCCGGCGGGATGTTCTTGAAGAAGTTGAGCAGCAGTATGACGTTGAAAATTGGCACTGCCGCAGGCAATATAAGTGCCCAGAACGTATCCAGGATACCTGTCGCCCGAATCGTCATATACCAGGGAATCAATCCCCCGCTGAACAGCATCGTGATAATGAAATACCATACGTAATAATTGCGGAAGCGGAATGTGCCGCGCTCCTTGGACAACGGGTAGGCGACGAGTATGGTCAGCACCATATTGACCGGGACGCCGACCAGCACTCTTTTCACCGAAACCAGAAAGGACTCTACGAATTCCGGCTTCCCGACCACAAACCGATACGAATCCAAATTGAACTCCACCGGCCACAGACTAACCTTTCCGGCATTTACCGCCGTGCTTGAACTGAACGAAATCGCCAGCACATTAATTAGTGGCAGCAGACAGGCCAGCCCAAGCAGAATCAGAAAAGTGTAATTCAGAATGAGAAAGACGCGCCGTCCAGGGCTATTATGTCTATTCACAGGTCTCCTCCTTCTTTAAAAAATCTTGTACCCGGCAAAGCGATAGGCCAGCAGATAGGAGGCTCCTATCATGATCAGTGACACAACGGATTTGAACAGTCCCACTGCAGTAGCGACACCATAATTGGCATCCTGCATCCCGATTCTGAACACCAGCGTATCAATGATGTCTCCGCTAGGGTACACTTGGGCGCTGTACAGATTGAAGATTTGGTCAAACCCCGCATTCAGCACGTTGCCAAGGCTCAGCACAGTCATCAGAATAATGATCGGGAGCATACCAGGTAGCGTCACATAAAGCGTCTGCTTCCAGCGGCCAGCCCCATCTATCGAGGCGGCTTCGTATAAAGCCGGATTAATACCCGTTAGTGCCGCAAGGAACACGATCGTTCCATAACCGAATTCCTTCCAGGTATCCGTCAGCACCATGGTGTACGGGAACCATTTTACATCGCCCAGAAAGAACACAGGCTTGATGTGAAAGAAGCTAAGCAGGCTGTTGATTACTCCTGTTGAAGGCGACAAAATATCAATCAGAATACCGCTCAGAATGATCCAGCTCAGAAAGTGAGGGAAATAGATGATCGTCTGAATGCCGCGCTGAAACCAGCGGACCCTCACCTCGTTCAGCAACAGCGTTACTATTACCGGTACCAAGATTCCCGCAATAATCTTCATTAACGCGATAAATACCGTGTTCCATAGCACCTGATAAATGCCAGGAATATTCAGCATGTATTCAAAATTGCTCCAGCCCACCCAAGGCGAATGAAGAATCCCTTTGGCCGGACGATAGCGTTGAAAAGCCATCATAATCCCGGCCATCGGAATATAGCTGTAAATGAACACCAGCAGAAATCCTGGGAGAATCATCAGATGATAGGGTAGCTCTCGCCAGTTGGACCTACGTAATTTAGATCCCGGTACTTGCGGTTTCCCGGTTTTTCCTACCGCGACTTGTTCCATTCATTCACCTCTTTTGTAATGGCGCTGCCGCCAAGAGCCTTCCAGTTCTCCGCAAAGCGGTCAAATTGATTGAGGTCTCCACCCATGACAATTTGCGTGAAGGTTTCGAGCTGCTGCTTTTGCAGGGTAGCATTATGCTCAGTCATCCCGTCCGTAGGTGCGCCGAAGAACAGATCGTTTTGCAGCGTGTTATTCTTCGAATAACCTTCGAGTACAGAGAGCGAGCCCTTCTCACCATACATATTCAGAACACCAAAGTAATTATTGTCACCGTCAAGCGCCTTAACCGAGCTATCGTAGTATCCCTTCTCCTCCGGGTTCAGCTTGGAAGGATCCTTGGTCTTCAAGGCGTCAGTGACATGTAGATAGGCATCCAGATTCTTGCGCGGGGCTTCTCCGTATAACAGGGCGTAGTTGAACAATGCAGTCCCTTTCTCAGCATCCGTGTTGTAGATATCCGGCTCTGCAGTTTCACCCCAGAGTTTCTCAAGTGCCAGATTCAACAGTTTGACCGCAGCTTCCGGATGCTCCGCACCCTTCTTCACGACGTAGTACGAATTAATCGCAAAAGGCACCTGTGCTTTCGCCGGCTCCCCCGTCGCAGACGGAAGCGGTACGGCAATCCAATCCGCTTTCGGATCGGCGATTTTGCTATCCTGAAGCCAACCGGCTCCTGTATTCCAGAAGTAACCGTACAGCATGCCGACCTTGCCTGCCACGGCATCCTGATTTACTTTGCTAGGATCCTTGGTACCGAACTCCTTATCGAGCAAGCCATCCTTGTACATGCTCTGAAGGGCTGCCAGTGCAATCTTGATCTCCGGCTGAATGCTGCCATAAGCAAGCTCTCCATCCTTGTCGACCCAAATATTCGGATAAGCACCGTACCCGTTAAAGAATCCTTCTGCTGCGGCATAATAAGCCCCGGCATCCTTATCAGCGATATCCTTGTTAAGTCCAAGCCCGTACGTATCCTGCTTACCGTTCTGATCAGGATCGTTAAATGTGAAGGCTTTCGCCACAGACATCAGATCGTCCATCGTCTTCGGTACATCGAGTCCAAGATTCTTCAGCCAATCGGCCCGAATCCACAGCACATCAGCTTGACCAAGACCTGAACCCATCATCGGAAGGGCATACAGCTTATCTTGGAAGGTAGCTGATTTCAGCGCATTGCCTCCGTCCTCCGAGAGAATCTTCTGGGTAAATTCAGAAGCGGTACTGGAATAGAATGAAGTCAATTCTTCTATTTGTTCATCTTCTACCAGGCGCTTTAGCTGGGCCGCATTCACTTTCATAATATCGGGCAGCTGGTCTGATGCGATGGCGATATTCAGCTTTTGATCATATTGGGCTGTCGGCGTTGTCCAGTCATAGTTGATTTTGATCCCCAGTTCCTTCTCATAGGCACGGCTCCAAACGTTGTTCTGAAGCGACTCCCCTTCACTAAAGGTCATGCCATCCGAGATTGCGCGGACAGCTGTAACGGTAATAGCAGGATCATATTTACCCATTGGATCCATATTCCCGGCTTGCGGCTTTGACTCTTCGGGCGCATTGTTAATGCTTTTGGCTTCGTTATTATTGCCCGCACATGCCGTAGCCCCGAACATTAATGCCATCACTGTAATTCCGGTTACAAGCAGTTTTGCTTTCCCCACACGGACATCCCCTTTTTGTTTATGATAAGTACACTGTGATTATAGCAAGCGTTTACAAAAATGAGTGACAGGTTATCATTCTCGACTTGTATGAATTTTTTGTGCAATAAACTCTACACATTCCTCCTAAAAATCATCCACCTAAAAAAAGAAAAAAACCACGTAAGAGACCATGGTTTTGATGAGATGTGCAAAATATAGGCTGAAATAATAAGTTTACGAAGTAGATGTTTGTTTGAACTCACTGGGCAGCATCCCTGTCGCGTCTTTAAAAATCCGGCTGAAGTACCGCTGATCCGTAAACCCGCATTGTTCAGCAATCCAGTAAATGGGCTGGTTCGTGTAACGGAGCAGTTGCTTGGCTCGCTCAATGCTGACCCATTGCATATAGGACGTGAATGACATCCGCATGACTTCTTTAAAGGATATACTAAAATAGCTCTGGCTTAAGTTCACTTCTCTGGCCAGACCGGACTGCTTCAGCGGTTCCTCCCGGTCTTCCAGGATCAGACTGATGGCACGGATAATCGATACCAGAACCTCCTCATTGTAGCCGGAAGCCCGCAGCCACTTTTGCAAGCGTTGGCGCTGGATCACTAACCGGGATACGTTGTGGTTACCTGAACCACTCTCCGGTAAAAGATCGTTCTTTTCAAATCGGGGGAATGCCTGATGGACAAAATCATACCAATTCCCGATCACCGTCTGCAGGTCAAGTCCATTATTCTTCGCTTGCATGAAATCCATTAGACGCTCAAATTCCTCATCTGGAAACACCCATGCAAGTTTGTGCATTTCTTGATCCAACATCGCCGTCGTCATCTCAGGCGCTGCTCCTGAAGCCGCTGGTTCCACCTCTGCCTGATTGACAGCTGCAGCAATCCGGCCCAGTAGAGCATTCAGGTCTTGGTCCTCCAGCTGTGTTTTGACAATATAATCGATAGCGCCGAGGCGGAGTGCTTGCTGAATATAGTTAAAATCCTGGTGGCAGGTTAGAATAACCGCCTTGACTGGCGAATGGATCTCATTCAGATGTTCGATGAGTTCAAGTCCCGACATCCCCGGCATCGTAATATCCGTTACCAGCAGGCGAATAGAATGGGTGTGCATGAACTCCAAAGCCTTCTCGGCACTGGCTGCTTCCCCGACAATTCGAATGCCATGCTGCTCCCAGGGAAGCATAACCCGCAAGCCTTTACGGACCAGACCTTCATCATCGACTATGAGAGCTTCAATCATTCTGTACCCTCTCCTCCCTGATCACAGTAGGCAGCTTCATTACAATAGAGGTCCCCGCATCAGGATGACTTTCCACAATCCATTCTGCAGAATCACCGTAGTAAACCTCAAGCATTTTACGTACATATCGCAGACCGATCCCTAAGCCGGACCCTTGATCAATTCGTTCTTCACTTAACATCTCCGTCAGCTTCGCCGCCGGTATCCCGGAGCCGTTATCGCACACCTCAATCATAAGCGTATCCGAATTTTCCAGCACAGCAAGCACGGTAATCTCACCCTCATCTTGATTAAAAGCATGATATAGAGCGTTTTCAACAAGGGGCTGCAGAATAAATCTCGGCACCTGTATGTCCAGAAGCTCATCCGGAACTTGAATGTCCACGTTAAATATATGGTCATAGCGTATATTTTGCAATTCAATATAATCTTTCAAGGCGACAATTTCCGCCCTTAATTCGACTATAATATTCTGTTTGCCGAGATTATAATGCAGCACTCTTGTAAAAATCGTCACTAGCTGCGCTATGTTGGTCTGACCCTGCATACGGGCTAGCCATTGAATCGTATTCAAGGTGTTATGCAAAAAATGCGGGTTGATCTGCACCAGCAATTTCTCCACCTCGAGCTTGCCGCGCCGTTTCTCTTTTTCCTCTACGTCTGTAATCAGCTCATGTATGCGGTTTCGCATCTCTGTAATATTGTAAAGAATATGGTTAAATTCAACCAGCCCGGTATCGGTAGGAGGCTCAGCAACGCGCTGCTGCCTGAAATTCAAAATCTCATGATTTACCATACGCAGCGGCCGATAGACCATGCGCCAGACGCCCCAAGCCAGAGACACCCCAAACAAAAGCGACAAAAGCGAGAACAGAATAAACTGCGAAATCCATTTGTTGATTTCATGCTTGTAATCCTTCATAGGCACGAACTGATACAGCTTCCACCCATGTTGTCCCTTCGCTTCAAAAGCTTTATAGCCAGCGGGCAGCGGATGCGCCCCGTTAATGGCCGCTGATGAGATTTCCGGCAAGTTGCTGAATAACAATTCGCCGCTGTCATTCATCAGTGTGTAATAGAGATGATCCCCGGGAGAACGGCCAGAGGTATCGGCAAATTGATCGCTGAAGCCAACCACCTTAATCTCAATATATACATAGAGCGGCGGCCTCGGAGAATTCTCCAGCTTTCGCATCAATGAAAATACAAGATTGTTATCCGTTCGGGTAAGCGTGCGGTCAGGCCCATAATAGGAGAAATTACGCTGCTGAAATAACAATTTCAAGCGCTCTGGTTCGAATCCGGCAAGATCAGGTGAATTCGGAAACATCACTTTCTGACTGGAATCCGGAGAATAAAAGAACATGGCACCCAGATTGGGATTAGAGAAGTTTACATTGGCCATGGACGATGAGATATTCCTATATAGCGTAGAACGTTCATAAGGGGCCGTGCTATCCAAAAAGCGTACGACATCACGGCCAATACCGCCCTCTATGTCGAGGAGCTGGGATACCCGTTCCATTTCCTCGATTTTCCGTTCCAGCTCTTCTTTTTGCCATATCACGCTATTCTGCAAATCCTGATCGATCTTCTGCGTCTGTACGGTGTAAATCCAGCGGTAAGAAATAAAACCAATGACGACAATCGGAAAGATGGCCGCCAGTACCAGCACGAAGGCCAGCCGTCCCCGCAGCGACCGGAAATTGAAATAGGTTCGGTTTGAACGAAGCAAGACAACACTCCCTTTTTCTGCCCGCAAGCCAAGCTGATGACTCAAGTGTGTCACAAGTGAAACTTCCGTATATCCCCTCCATTATACCGTCCGAAGCCTGCAGAACAACCAAAAAATCTTTGCTTCATTGCGGAAAAAGAAGCGAAAATGGACCGGTTCAAAAAATTGTTTGATTTTTAATAATTAAAAGTGTGCTCATTGTGACAAATCACATGTTCTTCTGCGTTTCTTTAACGTATTGTAAAGTTATCTCAGGATCGCTGCACAGGTGACCCTAGCAATACAGGCATTGACATCGAACCGTGCGACGCGTTCACACGATTAACTTATAGAGGGTGGAGAGACATGATACAATCTTATGAACGTGATACTCAATTAACACTGCATTTGTACCGGGTATTCGCCAAGTCTTTCAAGAGCATCAACGAGCACGCCGTTACTGGTAGCAAGATCGAAGGCTTCAATCCGACAGCCTTCGCTGTTATGGAGGTTCTGTACTATAAAGGGCCGCAGCCAATCCAGCAGATCGGGGCCAAGCTTCTGCTGCAAAGCGGCAACGTCACCTACGTCATCGACAAGCTAGAGGAGCGTGGCTATCTGCAGCGCAAGCCTTGCCCAAGTGACCGGCGGGTGATCTTTGCCGAGTTAACGGCGGAAGGCGAACGCCTGATGAACGAGATGTATCCGAAGTATTCGGAGAGACTGCATCTTGCGTTCAGCGGGCTGAGCGACGAAGAGAAGGAGCAGATGATTGTGCTGCTCAAGAAGATGGGCCTACAGGCTGAGAAACTGTCTCCACTCCCTCGCAAGTAAGGGAATTGAGCAGTATAGCTGCACTCGGCCACGATGGGATTCTCGTCAAAGTGTACTAAATAAAATGTACCTCCGAGTACAGAACAAAAGGCTCTCATCCTTCCACCGTTTGCGAAGGATGAGAGCCTTTTGCCAAGCTTTAAAGTTAGTTTTTAAGGGTAATAAACAAGGATGAATTAAGTATGAATTCCGCTCCGCTTCCATCATTCAGCTGTGTATAGTTAATAAGGGCACTATATTAATCGAATGTAAATTCAAATAGAAGACCTGGCGTGATTCTGGTGAAGTTAGCACTGTAGGGTACAATCTCACCCTTGAACTGTCTTCTTAACAGTGAGAAAATGATCAATTTCCTCAACTAAGAGCATTTTTGTACCTTATATTCTCAAAATATAGATTAAATAGGAGAATAAGGTCATTATTGTATCTTATTTTCGAAAAACTACGCTGAAAGTACTATTTCGGAAGAATTAAGATACATTTTTGCCTCTAATCCCCACTTCCCCTTGACTGAAGGATAATTAAGATACAAAAATGTCGTTAATTGCACCCCTGACCCTAATTAGCTCTTCCCATGAAAATTAATGTACGATCCCGTATTTGATCTCCAAATGAGCGGATCTTTGGAACTATAAGATACCTTATCACCTTTGATTACAAAACCACGGTAACTTCACGTTTTGCACCATCTGTCTCAAATAAACTATCGGGACAAGCTTTACGCATGACACCTTACGCCTTCTTCAAAGACAGATCTTCCTCTGAAGCAGAAGGCACCCCGCTGCGGAGCCCAAAGCTGAAGATCAAGGATAAGACGGAAATCACGGCCATCACGATAAACAGGGAGTGAAGACCCCCTTCAAGTGCGCCACGGAGAGTAGTCCAGGCTTCTCCTGATAGGGAGCTCCCGCCATGAGGGTTCAGTAATTGGTTAATATCGCCTCCGGCGTTCTCCCCACCCGGCTGTTTCGACAGCAGGCCGTTAATCTTCAAATTAAGCCACGAACCAAAAATCGCCACACCGACCGTCTGACCCAACGAACGGGTAAATGTGTTCAAGGCTGTAGAAGCTCCGCGCTGTTCATGCCCTACTGAGGACTGGGCAATGATAGTGAACACGATCGAAGCAAAGCCGAAACCAACCCCGGCTACCGTCATCAGAATTAATAGCAGTGCCTGCGATGAATGCCCCGCAAGGAAGATTAACCCAACTACGCCTACAGCTATGAAAAAGGTGCCGATGAGACCTGCTCGGCGGGCACCCGCGCGGAGAATCATTCGACCGCCTGCGAAAGAACCAAATACCCAGGCTACGGACAGAGGTGCCAGCACTACCCCCGAAATCGTTGCACTTTGGCCCTTCACACCCTGTACCCAAAGCGGGATATACGTAGAGAGCCCGATAATAAGCATACTGACCAGTACATTAGCCACTGTGGATACGGAAATGTTCCGGATCCGGAATAGCTCCAGCGGAAGCATCGGCTCAGCCACACGTCGTTCTACCATGACGAACACAAATAGCAGGATTATAGATGCCCCTAAGATGGAGAGCAGCAGCGGCGAAGACCAAGGCAGATTTTGACCGCCGACAGTAAGCCCAAAGAGCAGCGCACTCATCCCGGCGGCAAACAGCAACACGCCTGCGACATCAATATGTGCTTTCCGGCGCACTTTTCCTTCCTTCAGATAACGCGCGATGAATACAATAGATAGCAGGCCAAAGGGCAGATTGAATACAAATACCCAGCGCCAGCTTAAATAATCGACGACATACCCGCCAAGGAGCGGGCCAATCAACGAGGAAATCCCCCAGACAGAACTTAGTAGTCCTTGTTTCTTGGCTCGCTCTTCAAGGTTGTAGATATCGCCCATAATCGTAAAGGTCATCGGAATCAGCGCCCCAGCGCCAATCCCCTGAATGGCCCTGAACACAATCAGTTGTTCCATACTTTGCGAAATCCCGCATAACAACGAGCCCAGCAAAAAGACCGCGGTACCGCCGATAAAGACAGGCTTGCGGCCGAACAGGTCGCTGATTTTGCCGAAGATTGGCGTGCTGACGGCCATAGCCAGCAGATAAGCAGTGAATATCCAGCTCAGCCATTGAATGCCCTGAAAATCACCGACGATCGCCGGGCCGGCCGGGCCAGTTACAGTACCCTCAATCGCAGCCAAAAAGGTAGCCAGCAGGACACCAATCAAAATAAGCCGGCGTTCTTTCTCTCCCATGTTGCTCAATTTAATCCGAACCTTCTCTCTCTAAGTAATCTCTCCGAAAGTCTTGACGGAGCAAGGCGTACAGAACGGAATCTTCATAACCTGAGGGGGTTTGACGGTACTGCCGCAGCAGGCCCTCGCGTTCGAAGCCAAGCGAAGACATCAGACGTGCAGCTCTCGTGTTGACCGGATGACACAGTGCCTCAATCCGGTTCAGCCCCATCTGCCCGAACCCGTAATCCAGCAGCAGCTTTAGCGCTTCTGTCATATAACCTTGTCCCCAAAAGGCAGGCGCCAGTTCACAGCCGATCTCACCGCGGTACGCACCGTCAAATTGCCAGTAATTGAAGCCGCAGCTACCGATAAGCTGTCCGCCGGGCAACACGATGCTCCAGCGCTTGCTCTCTTCCTCCAGCGCCATTTGCAGAAGGAGCGCCACCAGTTCCTGAGTCTCCTCCACGGAGACCAGCGGTGGAGCCCCCAGCCAGCGGGCAACACTGTGATCACTCCAGATGATATGCAGTGCAGCCGTGTCATCCATCGATAACGCCCGCAGCCTCACTCGGGTTCCTACAAGCTCAGGCATATCCTCATTGTGTGACTCCACGCTCTCGCCTCCTCAACTTTACTTATTATACATCAATTTGCAGACTTCTCTTGCAGAAGAGAGGGCATATCCATGAAAATGCTGTTCTGCACACAAAAACAGCGTCTGTAATCGGGCTGCAACTAATGCCCGACTATAGACGCTTATGTTTATTTATCTTTACCAGATTACCCTGTAGTTCCTGCCGCCTTGACCGGCTTCAGCACTTCCGTGCAGAGAACCCCCAGCTTGTCCTGTATAGCCTTGAATTCTTCAATGCCTGTGCCCGTGAGGCTGTAGGCATCATCATGGGCGGTCAGGAAATTCTCCTGGGTCAGCCTTTCCAGTTCCTGCTTCACTTCGCGTTCAGCCACCCGGTACCCTAGTTTCTCCAGTTCAGGCTGCATCCCCGCAATCGTTAGATCCTTCTCATGTGCAAAATAGAGCATGTGAATTCCTATGAACAAGTTCTGTACATCGGCGCGCATATTCCACTCCTTCCGGCCATGAGCCTTCGGTATTTATTAATGCATTACCCTTAGGTCTGCCAGCGGAAACATTGACCTGCATTTTCCAGTCTATGGATACCGGCTTGATCAAGTTTTCATGCTTCATCCGCTTAAGGCTTGACGTACCTTCCGGGCTGTACTATGTTGGTAGATACAGTTAAGGAATTATACTGACTCAAAGGTACAGGAAGGTGATACTTTATGTTTCAGGCTATGCCTTATGATGGAACACGCAGCGAGCGATTCGAGACGGTTCTGACTCAGCTCGTGGCACTCATCAAGGACGAACCGAGCGCAATGGCCAATCTGGCCAATGCCTCAGCACTGCTTAAACACGCTCTGCCGGACACGAATTGGGCCGGTTTCTACTTATTCGATGGCAACGAGCTGGTATTGGGACCCTTCCAGGGCTTGCCCGCCTGCATCCGTATTCCACTGGGCCGCGGGGTATGCGGTACAGCTGCAACTGAGCGCCGCACACTGGTCGTGGACGATGTCCATACCTTCCCAGGGCATATCGCCTGTGACGCCGCTTCTAACAGCGAGATTGTGGTTCCACTGATCAGAGGTGGGGAACTGCTCGGCGTTCTGGATATCGACAGTCCGCTCAAGGATCGTTTTGACGACGAAGAGCGCCGTTTTCTGGAACGCTTCGCAGCGATTATCGTGGAAGCTATCTAAGTTCTATCGTCTCATTAAAAACACAAAAGAACGGCTGCCCTCTCTATAGTGAGAGGCGCAGCCGTTCTTTTGTGTACTTATCTATTGCCACTAGAGCAGCACAGGGTGGATGTTCCAAATCTCGGACGCATAACGGCTAATGGTATTGTCACTGGAGAATTTGCCGGAATGACCGATGTTGATAATTGATTTCTTGATCCACTCCTTACGATTGCGGTAAGCGAGATCAATCTCGACCTGGGTCTCGACATAACTGGCAAAATCCTTGAGGACGAAGAACTCATCATTGTTATCCAGCAGCGAGTGATAGATAGTCTCAAATTCCTGAGTGTGACTACAGATTGGCCCTGGTGTAATCAACTGGTCCAGCACCTCTTTAACCCTGCCGTCACCATTATAGACATCCCGGGCGTTATAACCGCCATGCTGGTAATAATCGAGCACCTGCTCCGCCCGCAGGCCGAACAGGAACATGTTGTTGTCGCCCACCATTTCATGCATCTCCACGTTGGCCCCGTCCATCGTACCGATCGTTAACGCACCATTCATCATGAATTTCATGTTGCCGGTGCCGGACGCTTCTTTACTTGCTGTAGAAATCTGCTCGCTGACATCCGCAGCGGGAATGATCTTCTCAGCCAGGGAAACCGAGTAATTTTCCAGAAAGAAAATCTTCACCTTGCCTTTGATATCAGGATCATTGTTGACGACATCGGCCACGGTATTAATGAGCTTGATGATCCGCTTCGCCAGATGATAGCTAGGCGCAGCCTTGGCCCCGAAGATGAAGGTACGCGGCACCATATCCATCGACGGATTATCTTTGATCTGATTGTAGAGATGGATGATATGCAAGATATTCAGCAGTTGACGTTTATAGGCATGCAGCCGCTTGACCTGAACGTCAAAGATGGAATCTGGATCTACCCATACCCCATGCTTGCTGTTGATATATTCAGCCAGCCGGAGCTTGTTGCGGCGTTTGATACCAGCGATTTGCTCCTGAAAAGACGCATCTTCACAGTATTTGATCAGCCCGATCATCTCTTGCGGATGATGCTTCCAACGGGTGCCGATGGAGTCATTGATCAAGCCAGCCAATTCAGGATTAGCGTGCAGCAGCCAACGCCGGTGAGTAATTCCGTTCGTCTTATTGTTAAAACGATGCGGGTACATCTCGTTGAACAGCCGCATCTCACGCTTTTTCAAAATATCCGTGTGCAGCGCCGCCACTCCGTTCACACTGTGGCTGGCGACAATCGCCAGATGCGCCATCCGCACTTGATCGTCATGAATAATCGCCATCTGCGCGATGCGGTCCTGATCGCCAGGATAACGGCTCATCAGCTCACCACAGAAGCGGGCATTGATCTCCTCAATAATAAGGAAGATACGCGGCAGCAATTCTTTTACCATCTGCAGCGGCCACTTCTCCAATGCCTCGCTCAGAATGGTATGGTTCGTATAAGAAACCATCCGGGTCGTGATATCCCAGGCCTGATCCCAGCCAAATCCCTTCTCATCCATCAGAATCCGCATCAGCTCAGGGATTACCAGCGTAGGATGTGTATCGTTTATATGCAGGGCTACTTTATTCGGCAGCTCCTCATAGGGCAGACCCAGCTTCCCGAAGGTTCGCAAAATACTTTGCAGCCCTGCGCTGCACAGGAAGTATTGCTGCTTCAGCCGCAGCAGCTTGCCTTCATACTCTGTATCATCCGGGTAGAGGAACTCCGAGATGGATTCAACGGATCGTTTGTATTCCAAATATTTGTGATAATCTGTTCCGCCCAACACGCCAAGCGTCCGGGACGGCTGCGTAATCGACTCCGCGCTCCAGTTACGCAGCGTGTTCACATGCCTGTGATCAGCCCCAATAATGGGAATGTCGTAAGGCACCGCCCGCACAGCCTCGTAATCTTTATGCGTAAAGATCAATTCTCCATCCTTGGCATCCGTCTCCACCCGTCCCCAGAAACGCACCTCCACGGCCTTGTCTTCACGGCGTACTTCCCATACGTTATCCTTCTGCAGCCAGTAATCAGGCAGCTCCACCTGATACCCGTCA
This sequence comes from Paenibacillus sp. NPDC058177, assembly GCF_042883835.1. Taxonomy (NCBI): domain Bacteria; kingdom Bacillati; phylum Bacillota; class Bacilli; order Caryophanales; family Paenibacillaceae; genus Paenibacillus; species Paenibacillus sp. NPDC058177. Next base: position 75,207 of record NZ_JBHVVB010000007.1, read on the forward strand.
ACAATCTTCTGCTCGAACAGACCGTATTTGTATCGTATCCCGCACCCATGTCCCGCATATTGCAAGGAAGCCAGCGAGTCCAGGAAGCAAGCCGCCAGACGCCCGAGACCGCCATTGCCGAGTCCCGCATCCGCTTCCTCCTCTTCAACATCCTGAAGGGTAAAGCCAAGGTCAGTCAGTCCCTCACGCACAAGTTCCAGCACACCCATATTCAACAGGTTATTGCCGAGAAGCCTGCCGATCAGAAACTCCATTGAAAAATAGTATACCTGCTTATCCTTATCAGCCTTGTACTTCTGGTTCGTATCCGCCCAATTACTTCCAGCGCGTTCGCGGATCATGCTTCCCAAAATATTGTAGACATCGGCGTTCGAAGCTTCTGCGAGCGGTTTACCCAAATTTCCGATGAGTCTCTCGCGGAACACTTGTTTGAAGGTTTCTTTATCGTTAAACAACAGATGGTTCCTCCTAACAATGCTTTTTTAGTAAAACAACCGACAGACAACAACCGGATTACCCGGGTTCCTCCTGCTAAATCTTGCTGCTCTTGGCGATGACGAATGGACGTTTATGATCTCCGACAAGGATGCGTTCCCTGCTGAGATGGACGTCCTTATCCATAATGACATTCTCGATGACAGCATCCTCTTCAATCACACATTTCTGCATAATGACCGAGTTGATAATCCTTGCACCCTTTCGGACCTGTACTCCGCGGAAAATAATGCTATTCTCCACCGTGCCGCCGATAATGCAGCCGTTGGCCACCAGCGAGTTGCTGACATTCGCGCTCTCCAGATAACGGGTTGGCGCTTCATATTTGATCTTCGTCTGCACCGGATTCTCCCGGAACAGGCTGAAGTAATTGTCCTGCCGGAGCAATTCCAGGCTGTTCTTATAATAGCTCTCCAAAGAATTGATAACAGCATGATAACCATGGTATTCATAGGCGGCAATTTTGAGCTTGTGGCGCTGCTTCTGGATGACATCCCGGAAGAAATAACTCTCCCCATGGGCGATGCAGTATTCGACCTTCTCCAGAAACAGTTCTTTTTCCATAATAAAAATATCAAGATAGAGGTTGGGGTGGTCCTTCTCGTGGTGAATTTCGGTGACCTGTTGATCTTCATCGCATTCGATGCGCCGGCACAGATCATGCTCCGGCTGGAGATGCTCGATTTTCTTATAGACGAGCGTAACATCGGCGCCCTTGTCGAGGTGATAGCGATAGAGATCCTGAAGGTCGATCGTATTGACGTGCTGGCTGCCCGAGAACACGATGTATTTGGCGGAAGCCCGCTTAAAGAAATCGAGATTGTTGTGGTAGTGCTGGAGGTCTCCTTGTGAGGTGTCGGTCGGGTCGTTCCAGTCCGGAGGCAAAATAAACAGTCCGCCATGCTTGCGGTTCATATCCCATGACTTCCCGTCTCCCAGATGGTCCATCAGCGACCGGTATTTGCGGCGGACGAATAGCCCCACACTCTCCAGATCTGCACGCATCATATTGGAGAGCACAAAGTCAATCAGGCGGTAACGGCTGGCAAAAGGCACGGCTGCGCCGCAGCGGAAATAGGTTAGCTCATTCAGCTTGTCGAGTTCATGATCCAAATTGATTACACCCATCAGTTGCTTCATCGGATTCCACCGTCCTCTACATGGTTATATGGTTTTGGCTGCAACGGAAATACGCTTTTTGCTTCTATCGTCGACCAGCAGAATTTCTTCCTCATTCTCCCGCTGGGTGCCAATCTCCATATAATCCTCAATCACCGTGTTCTCGCTGATGATTGCCTTGTGTATCCGTACATTCTTGCCGATCTTGACCTTGGGCATGATCACCGAATCCGTGATTAGACTGCCCTCACCGATCTCCACGCCGTAAAAGAGCACCGAGTGCTTAACCTCACCGGAGACGATGCAGCCCTCGTTAATAATGCTGCCGGAGACATTAGCTCCGGGAGCTACATATTGGGCAGGTTGGTTCGGATTACGGGTAAAGATGCGCCAGCCGGGATCATTGAGATTGAGCGGCGGCTCGTCGCTGAGCAGGTCCATGTTTGCTTCCCAGAGACTGGTCACTGTGCCCACATCCCGCCAGTAGCCTTCAAACGGATACGCGTAGAGCGATTGGCCGTCCGCCAGCATCAGGGGGATGATATCCTTGCCGAAATCATGAGAGGAATCAGCGTTCTCCCCATCCTCCAGCAGATGCCGCCGAAGCACTTCCCATTTGAAAATATATACGCCCATTGAAGCAAGTGTGCTTTTGGGCTTCGCAGGCTTTTCCTCAAACTCGTAAATCTTAAAGTCGTCCTCCGTGTTAAGTATGCCAAAACGGCTGGCTTCCTCCAGCGGAACGTCGATCACCGAGATCGTGCAATCGGCCCCCCGCTCCTTGTGATATTGAAGCATAGCGTTGTAGTCCATTTTATAAATATGGTCACCCGAGAGAATCAGCACGTGTTCCGGGTCAAATTGATCCACAAATTTGAGATTGCGGTAAATCGCATCCGCCGTTCCCCTGTACCAACTGCTTCCGTTCTCCCGCTCATGCGGCGGCAGCACGAATACCCCACCGTTCTTGCGGTTCAAATCCCAATCACTGCCTACGCCAATGTATGAGTGCAGTACAAGCGGTTCATATTGCGTGAGTACCCCCACCGTGTCAATTCCCGAATTGGAGCAGTTACTCAAAGGAAAATCAATAATGCGATAGGTCCCCCCAAAATAAACAGCTGGCTTGGCAAGTGATTTGGTCAATCCCTTCAACCTTTTCCCTTGGCCTCCTGCCAATAGCATGGCTACCATTTCTTTTTTCTTCATGGAAGAGCCTCCCTTGACTTATGGGTATCAAAGCTTCTGCAGTAAATAAGGTTGAGTGATTAAGAAGTGGAATGGATAGAATGACGCCTGAAATCAAAATTCCAGAAAGAAGTGAAACGCAAAGAAATGAGTTGAGATAGGAAACTTAGACAAGGTTACAAACGGGGAAACGGGGTCGTTCTAATGACCTACCTTGACTGGAGAGGGCTCTCCATACCGGGTAAGTTATTCTTATTGTAAATTGTTCGCTAGCCGCCGTCAAAACCCTTTCTCACAGGAATGAAAAATAAGAAAATATAACCCTATTGCCTATTAAGCACATGAATCTCTTATCCTATTGATTAACCACTGCGCAGCATGTTGAAGAAAGTCGTTTTTCCAGGGCACAGCAGTGCATGCCGATCTTCAGCAAACGTTCAAAAAGTTGTGGCATAATAGGGTATCAGAACTTTGGAGGGATCGGAATGAAAGCTACCCAAGGCGTCAGGCTGCTGCTTGTTGATGATGAGCCGCATATTCTGCAGTTTCTGGAACTGGGTTTGGTCAATGAAGGTTTTGAAGTAAGAACGGCTCCCGACGGGCTGACCGCTATTGCCGAGGCCGCCGATTTCAAGCCGCATGTCGCCATTTTGGATGTCATGATGCCAGGAATGGACGGTTTCGAAGTGTGTCATTATCTCCGTTCAGAAGAGAACGATATCGCAGTGATTATGCTGACCGCCAAAGACGAGGTCGATGACCGGGTCAAAGGTCTGTCAATTGGTGCAGACGACTATATGATCAAGCCGTTCAGCTTTGAAGAGCTGCTGGCAAGAATACAAGCACGGCTGCGCAACCAGTTCCCCGGTCTGCTGGGCGAGGTACGCCTCGGTCCCTTCCGCATTGACGGGAGAGGCAAGGAAATCCGTTTCCGGGGTGAGGTGCTGGAGCTGTCGCCCACCGAATATGAGCTGCTCCAGTATCTTGTAATGAACCATGGTCTCGTTCTTAGCAAACCCATGATTCTGGACAAGGTATGGGGCTATGATTTCGGCGGAGAGGAAAATATCGTAGAGGTGTATATCCGTTCCCTGCGCGAAAAGCTGGGCGATAAAGAACATCGTATTATCCGGACTCTGCGCGGTGCCGGCTACCGGGTGGATCTGGAATGACCGGGCCATCGCGTAAGGAGGGCAACATTGGAGTGACGGCGAGTAGACGAAATAGACTTCGCACGGTATGGGATCGTTTTGCTCCCCGCTCCCTCCGCAAACAGCTGTTGTCCATCTCGCTGCTGATCCTGTCCATGCTGCTGCTGCTCATTGGTATATTGCAATATATCCTGATGCGCAACTTCACCTATACGAACAGAGCGGAGGCTATGGAAGCTCAACTGCGGTCTGTTCCTCGTGAGTTCTTCTTTAACTTCTTAAATTATTCCTTGAGGGATGATGCAGGTACAAGCAAACCTAATGAGAATCTAGGCAGCGGCGGGAACGGTAGCCGCTTCGATAATCCGGCCGGAAGCATAGTGCCCGGCAACTTCCGCAACGGTACAGGACGGCCACTATTGCTGGACGCTCACGCGACCCTTGCCATTTACAGCTCGGATGGCACCTTCAAGGATTTTCAGCAGGATACGCTGTCTACGACGGCTGCTCCCAGATTAACCAATGAAGAATATCAGGAACTGATGAAGCGGACACCCGATCGGGCCACAGGTAAATATAAGCTGATCACCGCCGAAGACGGTAGCGAGCATCTTGCTGTCTTCATGAATCTGGGCAGGCCGGGAAATTCAAGGCTGCTGCTGCAAATGACGGTGGAAACCGGTCCGCTGAAGGATATCATCCTGCAGCAGCTGCTCATCTTCGCTGCCTTGTCCCTGGCAGCCCTTCTCGCAGGCTTGTTCTTGTATCTGCCTGCACTGCGAAAGACGCTCGTCCCCCTGTCCAATATGGGGGACGCCGCCCAGCGTATTGATGCCGGCAACCTGGATGTGCGGTTCCCGGTGTTTCAAGGACAGATGGAGATCGACAAGCTGTCCCAATCGTTCAACGCGATGCTTGAGCGTCTGGAGGTCTCTTTCCGCAACGAGCGGGAAGCCAAAGAGCAGATGCGGCGCTTCGCCGCTGATGCATCTCATGAGCTGCGGACTCCCTTGACCTCCATCCACGGCTTTCTGGAGGTCCTGCTTCGCGGTGCTGCCGACAACAGCGAGCAGCTATACAGCGCCCTTAACAGCATGCACGGCGAATCGAAGCGGATCAACAAGCTGGTGGAGGACCTGCTGCTGTTGGCCCGTATGGACGGCGCACCGCAGCTGCGCCTGGCCGATCTTGAACTCGGCGGCATCCTGAAAGAGATGACGCCAGGTCTGTTGCTGCTGGCCGGGAACCGCCGGATCAGCTTCGATATTGCCTACGGCATCCATGGTCTCTATGATGCCGACAAAATCAAACAGGTGATTCTGAACCTGTTCCACAATGCAGTGCAGCACACGGATGACCGGGAGGGCGTCATCCGCATCGCGCTGCATGCCCGGGGGCCGCGGGCGGAGCTGACCGTGAGCGACAATGGCTCCGGCATCACTGCCGAGCATCTGCCCCGCGTCTTTGACCGCTTCTACCGCAGCGACTCCTCCCGGACCCGCAAATACGGAGGGTCCGGGCTGGGCCTGTCGATCTCGAAGTCGATCGTCGAAGCCCACGGCGGGGACATCAGCGTCACCAGCATTCCTGGTGTAGAAACAGTCTTCAAGATATCCCTCCCTTGTCTGGAAGTAATAGCCAAATAATGACTATTCAAGTTATAATAGCAAGTAACGGAGATACGCCGGAGCTTGCTATTTTTGTTGCCTGGGCAAGGTTATAGAAAGAGCTGGGAGCCACCGGTATATTTTACGCACAGCTAGGATTTGTAAATATAGGCACATGCTTCGATGTAGTTTTACTGCGTTGAGGGTTCAAGGCGTTTAAGCTTCGTCAAACTTAGCATATGCTCTCGGAGCTGTTTTACTGCGTTGAAGGTTCGGGGTGATTAGGCAGGGGTTAACACTAAAGGTTATTCTTAAGAGAGGTGAATTCACAGTATGAAGAAGCTTCTATGGATATTATGTTTAACAGCACTGGCGACTATCTTAATCACGGGATGCAATACCAATAAAGCGGAGAATGCAGCGATTCAAGCTGCTGAAACCTACAAAAATAAAGAATACAACGTGGCAGCCTCAGATAACCTGCTCTCTATCGAATCCATTGAAAAGCGGAATGAGGAAATGAAGCCCTTTTTTACAGAAAACTTTTCTGAAAAAGCAATTGCTACCCGCTATACAACCTTACCCGTAAGTGTAGCTCATACCCATCAGGCGTCGGTTACATCAGAGAATCTTAAATTCACAGTATTAGATCAGACGGATGATTGGACCGATTTAAAGTATACGGCTGACCTTGTCTTATTGGATCAAGAGAATAAGGAGAGTGTGCGGGTTCCGTTAGAAGGGATTTTGACTTTATTGCTTGTGGATGGCAAATGGCTTGTGCAAGGAGATCGGTTTGACAACGTTGCGTTTCAAAAACTGTTATAAACAAACTGGTCTTACGGTTGGGGGGCAGTTGGAGGCCGGTCGAAGACTGGCTAGGGAACGGTTTGGGACTGGTTGGACTGGTTTGAGACTCGTTTGAGACTCGTTTGAGACTCGTTTGAGACTCGTTTGAGACTCGTTTGAGACTCGTTTGAGACTACTGAAGACCGGTTGAGTACTGCTTGAGACTGACTAGTGACTGGCTGCACTCAAGGTTTAGTCTGATTCACCGCCTATAACTGGATTTTCTCCCGCTAATTCCACCTCATACCCGAAAGCTCACTGCAATAACCGGAATTTCTCCAGTTATTATGGCCTTAAGAGGTTATATCTGCTAAATTACAGATGATTAACGGGAGAATTTCCAGCTAAATAATAAAAAACAGGATTTTCCTCCGGATTAACTGGAGAAAATCCTGTTACTGAAACGGAGATGCTCGCAGCGCAAACATTCGCTGCAAAGGCATCTCCTATTTTAGTAAAACGAACAAAGAGCAACAAAGCTCTTCTAATCCAACACCCCGGGCGAAGCTTTTTCGCATAAATACTTACTTACATATATATACTTCTATATACTTCCTTAATCGCTTCACTACTCGCTTCCTTCCTTAGTCCCTTACTTGCTTTCTTGGTCCCTTCCTCACGCACTTCCTTACCTACTTCCTTACCTACTTCCTTACGTACTTCCTTACGTACTTCCTCACGCACTTCCTTACGTACTTCCTTCTTTCTTCACTTCTTCCCTCACTTCTTTACTTACTTCTTTCCTTCTTTACCGTTATTTGTTCAGCTGAATCTTGCGCTTCTCCTGAACCACCTGCGGCTGGCCTCCGTATACCTCCTGCACGATATACAGCGGACGTCCTTTGGTCTCGTCGTAAATACGGCCGACATACTCTCCGAGAATGCCGAGCATGACCAGCACGAATCCGTTGAATGTCAGGGTGATGCCGATCATCGATGCCCAGCCTTTTACCACAGAATCCGTGAAAATAGCCAGATACAGCACATACATCAGGTAGAGAAAACCAGCAGCTGACAGTACCCCGCCAAGATACCCTGCCAGCTTCAACGGCTTGTACGAGAAAGATGTGATACCATCCAGAGAAAGTTTGATCATGCGCTTCAGCGGATATTTGGTCTCACCAGCGAGGCGTTCGTCGCGTTCATATTCAATGGCTTTTTGCCGAAAACCAACCCAGCTGACGAGCCCGCGTACAAAGCGGTTTTTCTCAGGCAGGCGCTTTAGCTGGTCACAAACTTTACGGTCGATAAGACGGAAATCGCCCGTATCTACCGGGATTGATATATCCGTGGAATAGCGCAGTACCCGGTAAAAGAGGCTTGCCGTCCATTTTTTGAACAACGATTCCCCGCGTCGCTTCACCCGTTTGGCATATACCACTTCAAAGCCTACTTTCCACTCTTCTATCATTTCCAGAATCAGCTCAGGCGGGTCTTGAAGATCGGCGTCAATAATGACAATCGCATCGCCTTGGGCATAATCCATGCCTGCCGTGATCGCCACCTGATGCCCGAAGTTACGGGAGAGGTCGATCAAGCGGACACTCTCATCCCAGTGGCTGTACTCCTCGATCATCTCTGCGCAATGGTCGGTGCTGCCGTCATTGACGAAAAGAAGCTCGTACGGCTCGCCTGTTGTGCCCATTACTTTTTTGATCCGCCGGTATGTCTCCTGAATGACTGCTTCCTCGTTGAACATCGGTATGATAATGGAATAGCGTATGGTTGTACTCATGGTCGCTACCTCCTTTAAAGGGAATGATCAAGCACGCCCGGCACCTCTCGGGCCGCAGCGTGCTTGCTTGTTACGGTCAAAGTCATCCGTTATTTCAAAGTAACCTCATATAGGGTGCCGCTGTTGGCAGTTGTACCTGCTCCCTGCCAATCTGCCGCCGGAATTTCGGTTCCATTCTCGGTAATCCAGGTTGTCAGTTCACTGTTTCCACCGCGACCACCGCCCATTCCACCGCCGGAAATGAGGAAATATTTCACTTTTCCACTCTCCACCAATGCTTTCAGAGAGTCAGGCGTGTATACCCGGTCAGAAGCATTAAATCCGTTAAGAATCACTACGGACGCATTGTTGTCGATGATATAAGGTCCGGCAGTCCCATAATCCATGGCTGCGAACAAGTATTGTTCGCCGGAATTATGCTCCTCCAGATAAGTCAGTAGAGCTTCGTTAACCCCTTCGCTGCCGCGCCCGCCGAAGCCGCCCCTACCGCCAGCAAAGTTGCCTGCACCTCCACCGAAGTTACCAGTGCCACCACCAAAGCTGCCCGTACTGTCTCCCAAGTCATCCGCGTTGCCACCAGAGTTGCCCGCACTGCCACCAGAGTTGCCCGCACCTCCACCGAAGTTACCAGTGCCACCACCAAAGTTAGCCCCGCCGCCTAGTGCATTTGGATCTTTGCCACTGGCATTGAGACCAGTATTCATGCGCAGACCGCCGCCCGGGCCAGTGTTGCTGTCAGGTCCCGCAGCCGGGGTCATACTGTTGGAACCATAGGCAATCGGCGTTACCGCCCAGTAGAGGGGGCCGATCAATAACACCAGCAGCCCGGCAACCGCCGTTACATGCACGAATGATTGCTCTTTACCCTTGAAAATAACGAGCAGCAGGGTCGCTGCAATGCCCGCAGCCAAAATCCCGATGGACCATCCGCTGCCAATAGTGCTGTTATAAGGGTGTAAAATATACCACTGCAAGACCACCGTGGCCAATATAGCTGCCGGGAGCAGCCAGGAACGCCAGCCGGAGCGCTCACGATACTGACTCCACAACTGTATCCAGCCTGCACCAGCCAGCGCGGCAATCGGTGGAGCCATCATGATTAGATAATACTGGTGGAAGAACCCGGCGATGCTAAAGAAGCCCATTACCGGAACCAGCCATGCCAACCAGAATATTGCCTCTTTATGCTTCTGCGTGAAGTTTCTTCTGCGCAGACTGGCGAACAGCCCGATGCAAGCAAAAGCTACGAGTGGTAGCAGCCAGCTAGCCTGACCAGACAGGTCGGACTGAAAGAGCCGCAGCGGTCCGGGTGTGCCTGTGTGGAACATTCCACCAGCACCGCCGAATCCGCCTTGACCTCCCTGGCCCCAGTCCCGTTGTCGCCCATCGGAGTTCATGCCATTCCCCGGAGGAAATCCCTGTACCCCTCCGTTCATCTGGCCACCGGTAGAACCTCCGCCTGGCTGTCCTCCCTGTCCTGCTCCTTGCCCGTCGTTTACTGCGCCTTGCCGTCCTCCCTGCCCCGCTCCTTGCCCGTCGTTGACTACGCCTTGCTGACCGTCCGCAGCACCAGTGCCCGCAGCCATGCCGCTGCTTCTGCCGCCCATGCCTCGGGCGCCATTTGCGCCCCGTCCAGCCATTCCTCCCATCCCGGATCTGCCGCCATCTATCCCGGACGCGTTGCTATTTACTCCGTCCATTCCGGACGCGTTACCATTGCCTCCATCCGGTGCTTCGCCATTCCATGCAGGCATCCCGTTCATATTAGGCATGCCACCACCGCCAAACTCGGCACCCGTGCTGCGGTCTCCCGTTAACCGTGAGACTCCGTTATACCCAAAAGCCAGATTGAGCACTGAATTGGTGCCACTGCTTCCTATAAAGGGACGCTTATCCGCCGGTATAGAGTCGACAACTACCGCCCATGACAATGAAACTACCAGCATGACTGCTGTGCTTGCTGCCAGTACAGCTGCTTTTCGCTTCCAGCCCACCTTGGCTGCCAGGATATAAAACAGATAGAATGCCGGAAGCACCATGTAAGCCTGCAGCATCTTTTCATTGAACCCGACTCCAATCAGTGCGAAGCCGGCAAGCAGACTGCCTATACGATTACTCTTAGTCCCTCTAAAAAGAAACCAGACTGCCAGCAGCAACGTGAATACCAGCATCGCATCAATGTTATTCGTGCGGCTAACCGCCGCAGCTACCGGAGTCGAAGCCATCACCAGTGCGGCAATGCGTGCAGCGCTTCTACCGTAGGTTGGTTTAACCAGCAGATATACTAGCAAAACTGAACCCACTCCAGCCAGCGCCTGCGGTAAAATCACACTCCAGCCATGTAGCCCGAAAATCAGGGCAAAGAGGCTCTGAATCCAGAACGTTACCGGCGGCTTATCCACCGTTACCGAACCTGCCGAATCCAGGGAAGCAAAAAAGAAATTATGAAAGCTCTGCAGCATACTCCCTACAGCTGTTGTGTAATAGGTATTAACATAGTGGTCATTCCAAATGCCATAGCCATACAGAAATGCTGCAAGGAGCAGAATAAAAGGTAAAATAAGATCCGGCCCCTGCTTTTTGATCGTTGACATACGTCCCCCACACTCCCATCTCTCTTGAACTTATTTTGCGGTATGCCGCTACTTCGTTTCGATGATCCATGTTCCGCAGATGTAGTATCGCATCCGTACCTTAATGGACAATGAGTGCCCGCTGAATGTTTGCTGAATAACATTTTCAGGGACGTTGCAACGGTGGCAACTATCTGAATGACTATATTGGCTGCACACTGCAATGACTACAATAGTTGCAATGGTTTCAGTCGTTTCAGTCGTTTCAGTCGTTTCAGTCGTTTCAATAGCACAACGCAAAAAGCCCCCCTGCCCTTTTCCGGGCGAGCGGAGCTTCCTTCTAATATTTTTATTCCTCTATAAGCCAAGCAAAAGAAATTAACAAAAAGCGAAGATTAGCGAAGAGGTAAGTTTGGAACTGTAGGCGCAAAGCGCCCGCCTGAAAGCTTTTTATAAGAACTGTCGCAAACTCCGTTTGAACGATCCCAGCACAATAAGGCGCAAAGCGTCCGCCTGAAAGCTTTCCATAGGTAAGCTAGTACCAGAACATATACTGTCGACAAATTTAAACCACTAGAAGCAGTGTATCCCCTTCACCTTCGATCGTCTTAACAATGAAAAAGAGGGGGCACCTCCTAACTAACGGCATTTTTGTACCTTATTTTTCTTTTATTTGGGCAAAACAAGGAAATAAGGGCATTATTGTATCTTATTTTCCGAAAAAGCACGCCAGACGGGGTATTCTGGAAGATTTAAGGTACAATATTGCACTTAATCTCCACGAACCCTTAGCTAAAGAGGATTTAAGGTACGAAAATGCCGTTAATTACACTTCTTATATAAACCTTCTTTTTTCCTGGCTATGTTTGTTATTTTAAATGCGCTCGATATAGTATTTTCCTTGGCTAACATGCAGTTTGGATCCACGATCAATGTTAATGATTCATACTCAGAGAGAGGAACAATTTTTCTTGAAATTCTATTTAAAACATCTCAAGCCCTACACAGAGCAGCCAGCTTGTTGACTGTATTCCAGTTGCGCGCCGTGATAGGCATGCCAAGGATTTTATCCACAGGGACTTTAAAAAGCGCCGACTTGCTCACACTGATCTCATACAATGTGTACATCTCCCTGCCGACAAAACGGATTTTGTCTGGGCCATCTCCATAAGGAAGCAGCTTCTCCAACGCCTCCGCCGAAGGCTCCGCTGCCAGAAAAGAAACGTACAGCCGCTTGAAGTCCTCCGGCTCGCTCAGATCAAACGGGTTATCTGTGATAACCCGCTCCAATTCCTCCTGTGTCCGTATAATAACTGAGACCTCAAAGCCAAATACACTCTCGATCTGCCGCTCGATATCTTCGCCCACTGCACTATATGACGTTTCGCTGCTCTCGAAAACAACGTTGCCGCTCTGAATATACGTCCTGACATCCTCATAGCCTAGGGATTGGAACATCGCCTTCAAATCCTGCATCTTAATGATTTTGTTACCCCCGACATTAATCCCCCGGAGCAACGCAATATAGATTGGCATCTCGTACACTTCCTTACTGAATTTGAAGTTAACCAGCGGTGAGCGTTGCCAGACGTCTACGGATTTCCTGTACCAATTGCTCTTTCTCAGCCGCTGGAAGCCACTCTGTTAACCTAGCTGCGGCGACTGGAAGAATCCAGCGCTCGATCTCTTCTCTAGTTTGCCCCGAGAGCTTCAGATATTCCCGTAAATACTCCTTTGTCAGGCGTTTTCTAATAAAGCCGATCACCAATTTGGCAATGGCGGGTGTCCCCTCAGGCACTACCCCCATGCTGAACATGACAACAGACCTTGCAGCATCTCCGGCTGGATCTCCGGCAAGACCGTTCATCCAATCGATAATCCATACCTGCCCATCCATAAGTATATTATCCGGGTGAAAATCGCCATGACACAGCTTGCCGCCCACCGGAAGAGTATCCAGATAGGAGAGAATGGCTTGCTTCTCCGATTCATTTAGCAGGGGTGCTTCGTGTATGCTCCACTTCAGCCTCTCCTTTTGCACTCCGAGGTCTTCACCTGCATCTAGCGTATGTAGATCATAATGCAGCTTTGCCAGCTTGCGGGCATATTGACCAACCTTCCATGGGCTTTTGCCAAGTAAGGTCAATACTGACGAACCCTCAATCTGCTGAAACACAATGCCGCTCCGCCCCTCGGCCTCTGTCAGCTCGAAGGGCTGTGGAGTCCGAATCCCTTGGGTATGTGCGTACACGCTGATACTATATTCCCTCGTTACCTGATCTGCCGGAATCCCTTCCCGGTACAATTTCAGCACCTTACGATCCCCATACTCCCAAATCTCCGCTGTTCTGCCCTCTCCAACCAGCTTTCTCTTCATGCCGTTTCCCCCATTTCCTAATGGTTCAGCACGTGACTATGGATTACTGCTTTAGACAACGCTGGAAAAATTCATGATACATATTAATAATGACAATAAGTATGGCCAATGACTCTTTGACGTTCCCAACTTCCAGAGAGTGATTGGCATCGTCAATCCGGTATACCTTAATATTACGCAGTCCGGCCAGTTCACGGGAATGTGGCTCACTGAACAATGGATCGGCGCTGCCGTAGATCACACTCCCCCGGCTTTGTTCAATTAATGGCAGTGCATCCGGGATCGGGGTTAGATACAGATGCTCAATCTGTTGGCTGGCCTTCAGAGTAGCGGCGGTTTTGCCGGCAATGACCGTACCAATACTTTTACTGATGAACAATATCTTCTCATACTTAGGCACAGAGGTGATGGCATTCGTACACTCTTCCACAATGATGCCAATATCCTCCCGCTTCATCTCTACTCTGGCGCTCTGATAGCCATATTCGAGCTGAAGGATGTCACAGTTATACTCCGCAGCTACCTTGGCGGCATATTCCAGCAGCGGGCGTTCTGCCGAATAATTTTTGCCGGGAAAAATAACCGCCAGTACCTTAGACCCTCGCGTAATATGCTTGTGCCGTACCTCCCTGCCCCAATATGAGGGCATTACAACGCTGTTAACACTCATAGATGACGCTCCCTCCTGTCAGCAATACGCTCACACGGTTTTGAAATATTTGAAGAAATCTATCGTCTCCTTATAATCCGCCTTATCCTTGTAGATGTTCATGAGCTTACCCAGTTCAAGGGCAAAATCCACATATCCATTAGGCAGGGCTGTCACTATATTCCTATCTACCATTACATTCGCTCCCGAAGTCGCTCCAGAGTTTTCCTCTTCCACACCAGCATTCGTAACAAATGACCTGTTGTTCAAAATGCCTGCGGCCTTGAGTACCGATACACCACCGCAAATGCCGCCAATGGCCTTCCCGGCCGCGTCCAGATCACGGAGCAGTTTAAGTAAGGTTTCTTCTTTGACAATCTCCTCTGTCTCGCCACCAGGGATAATCAAAAGATCAATATCTTGGACGTTTACCTCTTGAAGCGTCTTTGCCGGATTCACGGAGAAGCCCTCGCAGGAATTCACTGGTGAAGACCCAAGACCTAACGTGTAAACCTCACCTTGCGTTTTCATAAAATAAGCAGCCAGCACAATCTCAAACTGCACGTAGCTGTCATAGATAAGAATATATGTATTCAATATATAAAGACTCCTTTCCACTGTATAGAAATCTTTCACATCATACTTGTCTATAAGTATAGCTATTTTACATAAACATTGGAAATACGAAAAAAGAATCCTCTTTTTCAATCGAACATGACCAAAGTCAATGCTCTCTATACTGTTGTTCACTATTTGCGATTCGTCAAAACCAAAGGAAGTGGGGTGATCCTGTGGTCGCTATTCACCTTCCTTACTACTCCTATGCTGAGTTCTTTTACTATGGTGCTGATTCCTTCTGCTTGCCTTTACTGGCGACGATCTCAGCAACAATCCATAATAGAAGGGGAAAGAAAACCTGGAACGGGAGCGCGTATATTTTATAAGTATGGTAGGCAAAATTCTGCATCTGCATAATATCCTGATAGATGAAATCAGCCAGATAGACCATAAGAAGTCCCAATTGCAGCACAACAGACCGATAGCTCTTCAGCTTGAACACTTTGGCAACGCCTACACTGGCTACATAAAGGCACAGACTCACTTTGATATACAGCGCCGTGACAAAGAGAATCGCTGAGGAGCCCTCGATCCGGGTCAGGAAATCACCCACATTGATCCGGCTGACCGCCACGTAAGCCGGAAAATACAGGCTGGATAAAATATCCGGACCCAGTATCAGAAGATTACGGAAGATGACCACCATGATAACTCCTCCGCCCATGAGCAGTCCGCTGAAAAACACTTTTTTCGCCGAACCCTTTCCCGGCAGTGCCCGCAATACACCGAGAAAAATCACAATCTCACCGAACGGAAACGTGAACAGGCCCATAGCATCAGCCAGGATTGGACTCCAACCCGAATCAAGGACAGGCTTCAGATGGTGATATTCGAATTTAGGTATGGCCAGAATTTGCAGAAGTAAAAGGATCATAATTGTAAATAGCAGCAGAAACTTGGCACTTCGTCCCAACACCTCAATCCCCGAATAAACCGTCCAGACGCACAGTAGTCCGATACAGAGCATCGGTGCAATCATCGGAGTTTCTGTCAGGGCCACCGTCTCACTGAATTCGCCAAAATTCCGCAGCACCAGCGATCCCAAATGCAGAGCATACCATATATATGTACAGGAAATAATTCGCCCGGTAATGCCGCCAAACATGGCAATCAGCATGTCGAACAGATTCTTACCCGGAAAAAGAACATGGAGCCTTGCATACACAAACATTAGAGGGACTGATAGGCTCATAGCGATCAACAGGGAAATCCAGGCACTGTTACCCGATCTCCCCGTCACCCCCATAAATAATGAGCTGCCGATAATAAACAGAACCGCGATACTGATAGACTGTCCTGACGGCAAAATCTCTTTATTCATACCTATCGCCCCCCTCCTTTTTCCCGGCAATTCAATTAATAAAAATGACTGACCAAGTTCACAATCACAGGGGAAGGACTAGGAACCTTCCAGTGCATGGACAGCGCAAACGCAATGCAGAAGGATACCAGACATAAGGCAGAGCACACATAGAAATCACGTTTCATCCCCCGCTTCAAGAGTCCATATGGATCGAGTAGCACAATAACCGCATACGCTAATACAACAAAAGCCCCCATATTAATCCCCTATCTTTATAGATCTTGTAGTTTTGGCGCTGCTGTTGATGGTAACCTGAGACCGGACAACGACCGCAAGCTTACTGAATTCATTGCTCCAATCCTTATTTATCTTTTTCCAGGTGGAAGGCATATTCTCATGGATTTTCTCCCCGAAACCAAACACATCGGCATGATATTCTTTCTGAACTTTGTGAATTAGATTCGTAATGTTCTCCTGCAGGATCTCCTCCGCACGTTCTTCAATAGCTTTCTTGGCGTCAAAATGGGTGAATCCATTTGAAGTCATCACTTCATCCAAATTCATTTGGGTCTCCATGTCGACCTGTATCTGCAGTTTGTCATGAATCCAGGAGGGGCGGACCTTCGTTCTGCTGGACTGAATCTCAAGAGAGTAAACCGGATGTCCATCACCGGCATCTACCGGGAGAACACCACCCTTCACCTTGTCCTGGGCAAACAGCATGTATTTGCTCTCCGTTCCACTAAGCATGCCTACCATCTTGTCCTTGGAAAACACAGCTGTTCCGCTGACTCGCTCATTTTCCCGCCCATCCGCCCTGTGAACATAGATGAGCGGTGCCATCGCACTTTTCCCGGAGGACTCCAACTTGTCGATGAAGTCCCAAATTTCAACTACTGGAGCTGTACTGCTGTTTCGCTCATCCAGCATCATCTGCGCAAGCTCGAACGACATGATCGACTCCGAGGTACTATTCATCATCAGAATTTCCCGGGCTGTCTTCTCTTTCGAGACGAATATGTATACATCAGACCTTGTTCCCGTATCTCTGCTGTACCAGTCAATCACCTTGACCATCCCTTCCCGGGCAATCTCCTCACTGAGAATAATGACCTTGGCATGGCTCCAGAACAGCTTTTTACCAGTCATGCTGATCATATTCCTGACAATGTCGAACATCGTATCTCCGGCAAGCGTAAGAATTTTGAAACCTGCCTGTGTCTGTTGAAGTCCGCCCTTTGTGTCCACCATCTCTACTGTAAGCAGCAGTTTTCCGCTCTTCTCATCCTTGTCCAGAGCTACGCCCGCAACGATAGACATGTCATCCACTTCCTTGTAGTTCCAGCAGCCGAAGAGACTGAGAAGAGGCAAGAGCGACAACAGAATAAACAGCACACGTCCAAGTCTGATCATGACCTTTTTCCTTTTTTGTCCATTGGCTTTCTGCGCATATTACGTGCCCCGATCATAGCCGGACGCAGGTACATATCCCACCACGGCGCCCGAATAATGGTATCTTTAATGTCTTGCGCCCGGATCGAGCCTACCCCGAGCATATAGGACACTCCGAAGGAACGCATGCTCATTAGGTGGATCACAAGACCAAGCAACCCGAAGAAATAACCGTATATCCCCAGAAAAAAGGACATCAGCAGCAGCACTACTCTGACCACGATTAGCGGCCCGGTGAGCCTGGGATTCAATAGTGTCGTTATGCCGGTCAGACCCACTACAATAACCATCGGTGCACTCACAATTCGGGCATCTACCGCTGCCTGACCCAGCACCAGCGCTCCTACAATGCTGACTGCCTGTCCAATGGAAGTGGGAATTCTGGCTCCTGCCTCACGCAGAATCTCGAATATCGTCAACATAATCAGCGCCTCAACAATGCTGGGAAAAGGAACGGACAATCGTGCAGTAGCAATACTAAGAAGCAATTGTGTGGGCAGCATCTCCTGACTGAACGTAACCAAAGCTACATATACTGCCGGGATACTGATGGACATAAAAGCACCCAATATCCGCAGAATCCGGTTAAACGAGGTGAAATAATAATTGAGATAATAATCCTCACTTGCCTGAAAGTTCTCTACAAATACATAGGGCAGGGTCAGGGCGAACGGGCTGCCCTCTATCATTATCGCGAACCGTCCCTCCATAATTTTGCTGACTACGGCATCCGGGCGTTCGGTGCTGCCAAGCATCTCGAATGGAGAATACGGCTCATCCCTGATTAACTCTGCGAGATAGCCTGTGTCCAGGATATGGTCAATCTCTACACGGGCAAGCCTCTCTTGAAGCTCCTTAAGAATATCTGGCGAAGCCAGACTTTCCATATAGCAGAGACAGGTCTGTGTTTTGGAGCGTGTTCCGATCTCACAAAATATAAATTTCAAATCCGCATTCTGCACCCTTCTTCGAATCAGTGTCAGGTTCACCAGCAGCGACTCTGTAAAGCCTTCCCGCGGCCCCCTTACCCCCTTCTCCGTCAGCGGCTCGGTAATCGCCCGGGTCTCCCACCCTTGAGCATTAATATTAAGTGCACCTGCACAACCATCCAACAGAAAAAGCGTCTTGCCTGCTACAATTGCACTAATTAGCTCATCCAGCTTCAATGCAACAACTACATCACTGATCTGTATAACCTGTGTTCGGATATTCTCCATCAGATGCTCCGGACTATAATGCTCAGCCCCAGTAAAAAGCGCTTCTGTTACGGGTCTGATAATTCCATCCTGAATCAGTTCACGGTCAATCATACCGTCAATATATACAAGTCCGAATCGGACTCTTCCAAATTGCTTGTTCTCCATCACTCTGATACGGAGGGTTCCGTCATTGCTGAATATCTGCCGCAGCCGAGCCAATGTCTCGTCGAGCGACTGGCCTAGTTCCTGTTCGGACACAGCAGTAGTCGAAGAATGGGGCAACGCTGAGTTACAGTTGTCATCGGATTTCGAGCTCTTCACGCCAGTCACTCCTGTCAGTGTGCTTTTGTTGAAATTATCCCCTGAGGCTCTTTATCCTATGCACCAAAATTATACTTTCATAGAACAGCCAAACCCGGATTTCCACAAAAAAAAGCCGCCGCAGCGACCCCTCGACCATAGCAATATGATCTAATAAAATATAATAAATATTAATTATGTATTATTACATTGAAGGAGTTTTGATAATGACACCATTCACCAAACAGGTCATAGAAGTTATACAGTCCATCCCTGAGGGCAAGGTCATGACCTATGGAGGGGTAGCTCGCGCTGCTGGCAGCCCTAGAGCTGCGAGACAGGTCGTCCGCATCCTCCATTCCATGAGCCGCAAATATAAGCTACCCTGGCATCGAGTGGTTAATGCCAAGGGTATGATTGCCCTCACCGAAGATGAGGCTGGCACGATGCAGCGACTTTATCTGGAGGATGAAGGCATCCTGTTCGACATTAAAGGTGTCATCAACCTTGAGCAGTTTCAATACCAGCCTGTGGAGATTCAGGATTAACCCCGGCCTCTGGAACGCTGCTGTCCTGCCCCATTCCCTAGCACATTCAGCAAACAATACATTGTCGCATAAATCACCAGTAGCGCCAGCGCTATGAACAGACTGAAAAAGACCGATTGTCGGTTCAGGCTATCGAGCACGAGTTGATAAAGCTGGTGCCTATCGGTAAGCACATCCCAGCTGTTGAGCCGGTACACCCTGCCGAGCAGAACTCCGTATCCGCCCAGCACACAGGCCGCGAGAACGAATATCCAGGACATCAGCAAATTGCTTTTGCGGTAGATTACCGCCTGGAATTGATATAGTGAGAAGAAGCCTGTCAGCCAGCCACTCCAGGTGAACAGCAGCAGCATGACCATATCATACCAATACCGATTCTGAATCACTCCGTGGACAATATATCTTCCCTTCTGGGCCGTCAAGTGTACAAGATCAGTCATCAAATAAGGCGCATTCGGGAAAAACAGCAGCCAGGCCACTCCCAGCGGAAGCAGCAATATTCCCCCGATCCTCCGCTTATCCAGCTCATGGGCAGTCATCGAGAACAAGAAGGGAATCCAGGCCAGGAACAGATTCCAGATCAGAAAAGCATAGAACGAGTCGGTCTGAAGCGATACCACACGGTATACCCCAAGTGTAGCCACTGACAGACCTGCCAACAGCAAGAATACTTTTGAATAATTCAGTTCCTTCATAAGGCACAATCTCCTTATCTTCTAGATCGAATGTTCAATTACCCTACATTGTACAGATTTGGCACGGGGTAGTCTATGCCAAAAAGGACTGCTCCCGAGGCCAAAGTGGCTTGAAACAGTCCTTTTTGTATGTTAATGGGGACATTCTTCCCTGTCAGACTTCAAGCCCGCCGCGCTTTATTTGTCCGGCGACTACCCGCTGCTGCCGAATTTCTATCGGAAGGGAGAATGCGCTGCATTCCCTGAAAGCTGCATGCCGACAGCCGGCGCATTTGCCATAATCGATCGCCCCAAGTGCTTGATTGATGGCTTCTCCTGTATGTTCGTAGAACTGTTCCTCACCGATCTGATCATAAAGTCCGGTTCGCTTCAGCAACTCGAGAGGCTGGGACTGGATGCCGGAAATCATTAGGGTTCCTCCCGAAGCGTGAAGCTGTTTCACTAGCGTCACGAGGTTCGCTTCTCCTGTAGTGTCCATCAAAGGAACCTTGCCCATCCGCAGCAGAATAATCCCGGGCTGTCCCGCACCGGGTTCCGGCAGGGTATTGTCAAATCGGTATGCTGCGCCAAAAAACAACGGCCCTTCCACATTGTAGATGCCGATCTGCGGACAGTCATGGTGCTCCGATACCATATGAGCTTCTACCTTTACCGAAGACGGGTCAGGTAATACCTTGGAGACCCGATGAACCTCACCCATCCGCTTCACGAAGAGAACCACAGCCAGCACCAGCCCCACCTCTACGGCAAGGGTCAAGTCAGCAAACACGGTCAATAGAAAGGTAGTGACCAGAACGAGGGAGTCCCCCGTTCTGGTCTTCAGCAAATGCAGGAATTCTTTGCGCTCACTCATGTTCCAGGCCACAACCATCAGGATCGGAGCCATGGCTGCAAGCGGAATGGTTGAAGCATATGGCGCCAGCAGCAGCAGAATCAGAAATACGACCACACCGTGGACAATACCCGACACAGGAGAGACGGCGCCATTCTTAATATTGGTTGCCGTTCTGGCAATGGCCCCTGTTGCTGGGATGCCTCCGAACAGCGGCGCTGCGATATTCGCAATCCCCTGTCCAATCAACTCACGGTTACTATTATGGCGTTCCCCCGTCATGCCATCCGCTACCACCGCTGATAGCAGCGATTCGATGGCGCCAAGCATGGCGATAACGAACGCTGGACGGATAAGCGACTTGATGCGCTCCCAGGTTATAAGGGGGATGTGGAAGCTCGGTAATGTACCTGGGATCTCCCCGTACGCCGAGCCGATAGTTGCCACCTTGCCGTTGAAAAAAAGAACAGCCATAACCGTTGCGCACAGGAGGCCGATCAAAGAGCCCGGAACCTTCGGAGCAAAATGGAGAGTCAGAAGAACCGCTGCAAGACATACGACTGCAGTCAAGATACTGTACATGTTAGCCGTCGAGAGGTGCTGGCCGATCTCTCTCATGTTGTCTACAAAGCCTTCGTGCCTCTTCATGCCTTGCAGCCCTAGGAAGCTGCCAATCTGCCCGCTGAAGATAATGACAGCAATGCCTGCCGTAAAACCTATCGTTACCGGCTTCGGAATAAACTTGATCAGAACGCCTAGCCGGAGGATTCCCATAAGAACAAGAATAACGCCTGCCATCATCCCGGCAATCAGCAGGTTCTCATATCCATACTGCATCCCGATAGCGAACAAAATTGGAATAAATGCTCCTGTCGGACCGCCAATCTGGAACTTGGAACCTCCCAGCAGCGAGATCAGAATTCCCGCTATAATCGTGGTATAGATCCCATATTCCGGCTTGACACCCGAAGCAATAGCAAAAGCCATTCCGAGCGGAATGGCAATAACACCGACAATGATTCCCGAGATGACATCTTTACGCAGAGAAGCAAGGCTGTAGCCCTCGAACCGACCCCATCCAATCATAATCCAACCTTCTTTTCTTTTATCTGAATATCTGATTATTTGAATATAAAAAAACATTACTCCTGCGCGACGCTCTTGTCAACGCAAAAATAATGTTCAGTATACTTTGCTGCTATTCACCGCGCATGCCTTCCAGAAGGGAGATCGCATTGACCAGATGGTTATCGAAAATTTGCCTCGCTACAGCCAAAAGATCCTTAATAAGAGGGTCACGAAGAGAGTAAATCACGGAGGTGCCTTCCTTCACACTGACGACTACATTCTTCGCACGCAGAACGGCTAGCTGCTGGGATACAGCAGAACCTTCCGAACCCAGAATGGCTTGCAATTCGTTCACATTCTTCTCGCCTTCACTCAGAAGCTCCAGAATGCGGATACGCATCGGATGGGCCAGCGCCTTGAAAAACTCCGTCTTAAATTGCTGAATTTCGTAGTTCATAGACATTTTCTCCTCGAATAGCATTACTTCTGAAATCTAATGCTATCATAGCATAGCCTTATCGTGTCATAAACTACCGGCCCCGAAATGTGGTTTATTCTATCTCCCTCTTTCAGCTAAACAACAATCGGATAAATGCCCGGTTCTTTCACTGAAATACTAACAAAGATCCCCAAGGCCATCGGTTCGCCCAGACTCTCGAACATGAGTACACTCTCACCAAGCCGCAGATAGCCCGTTCCGTCCTCGTCGATATCCTCCAGAACACCGGTAAAGACAACCCTGTCCCCATCCATGGCAATCCCGGACTCCCCCTTGTCGGCAGGAACGATATCCATCCATCGCATGAAGAGCTGGGTCAGCTCGAACTCCACGTCGATCTCTTCCAGCGGTGTTGCATGTGCACCATGCCAAATCCCCCGGCCTTCTCCGTATGCTGAAGTGAAGAAAATTTCATTCTTCCTGAGCCCGTTCCGGGCCACTGTTATTCTCATTGCATAATCTCCATCCGTATAAGTATTCAACATTATTATACATGAGCCTTGGAACGAAGGGGATTCTTGGTATAAAAAAGGGATGTCCCCGCCATGGCAGCATAGGACATCCCTTGATTCGTAATCCTTTTATCTGACCTGCTCCGCGTTGTAGACCTTAACATCCAGCGGTGCGGACAGGAATTCGCCAGCCTGACCGGCAAATCCTGTGAAATGACTGCTGGCATTATGGGCTGCTACGGCCTCGGCATCGCGCCAGGTTTCCACCATGATGAATACATTGTCCTGTCCGGACTGCTCGTACAACTCGTAGGCGAGGTTGCCTTCTTCTGTCTGTGAAGAGGCAATCAGAGGCTTAACCTCTGTCAGGAACTGCTCGCGGCGCTCCGGCTTCACATGAAAAACAGCATGAATAATAATCATCTTCTGTCAGCTCCTTCTTATTTCCACTGGGCAACTTTTTCAATAGGCAGACGAACCGAAGCATAACCTGCATCCGCAGCTTTACCGATAGAGATCAGCATAACTGGAACATAACGTTCTTTATCAAGTCCGAAAGCTTCAGCAATTTTGTCTTTCTCATAACCACCGATAGGATTGGTGTCATAGCCATGTGCATGTGCCACCAGCATCAATTGCATGGACACGAGTCCGCCATCAATCAGCACGGTATCTTTTTTAACTTCACGCGGCAGCGTTGGGAAATAGTTACTCAGGACACCCATTTGTCTTTCTTTTACTTCTGCTGGCATGAAGCCACGCTCCACGGCAGCGCTGAAAATCTCCTCCGCGTAATCAAAGTTATTCAAATCCCCAAAGACGGCAATCACAGCTGCCGAAGTCTCTACCTGGGATTGGTTGAATTTAGCCAGAGGTGCCAGAGTGGCTTTGCCTTCTTCACTCTCAATGACAAGAAAACGCCAAGGCTGCAAATTGACTGAGGATGGTGCAAGCGTCGCTTCGGTCAAAATTTGCGTCATCTCTTCCTTGCTGATTTTGACCGAAGGATCATACTTGCGAATAGAGCGGCGGCCAGTGATAATGGCTTTGAAATCGTTAAGTTGTGTATTGTTCATGTGATGAATCTCCTTTGATTGATATAGGATGTGATCTACAGTTGCTTAATATTCTGCTGCATCCGGGTCAGCATATCGATAAGTGCGGTTCGCTCCTCCGGTGTGATGCTGCTGAATAAGTTACTGATAAAATTCTTCTTTTCTTCGCATAACGAGGCAATTCTCCCCCGTCCTGCCTCTGTGAGGGACACCAGGGTAACCCTGTTATCTTCAGGATTGTTGCGCCTAGTAATCATGCCGCACTCCTCCAGCCCTTTCAGGTGGCGGGTAACAGCGGCCCCATCTATATCCACTTCCTTTTGCAGGAAAGACTGGCTAATCTCATCGCCATCGTACAGCTCATGAAGAAGGCGAAGCCGGGTCGGACTAATGTTCACCAACCGCTCAAACTTTGGACTAATAGCTTTGCTGAGGCTTTGCAGCAGCTCGAAAATCTGCTCTTCCTCGGGGTATTGTTCAGGCAAAATATACCTCCCCATTCCATTGAATTGTGCACAATCAATCAGACGCTAATTATATTACTCATAATTCATTGACCTGTCAACTAATAAGATCACACACCAAAAATAGGGTTGCTTTTATCGACAGGGAATTCTATAGTCTTGAACTAAGGAGGAGGATCTGTGAATGAAGATAGCCCTTATTCAACTCGATATAGCATTTGGTAATCCAGAGGCTAATTATGCTGCGGCAGAACGTAAAATCCGGGAGGCTGCGGCGGACAGGCCTGACTGCCTGATTCTCCCCGAGCTATGGACGACAGGATATGACCTGACCCGGCTTGGAGAAATCGCCGATCCGGAGGGACGCATTACCAAGGCATTCATATCCGCACTTGCCAAGCAATACAGCATTAATATTGTGGCGGGTTCTGTGGCTAACAGACATCCCGGCGGCAGTGTAACCAATAGTATGTTCATTTTTAACCGTCAGGGAGAGCTGGCGGGGGAATACAGCAAACTCCATCTGTTCCGGCTGATGGATGAGCATCTCTATCTTCAGCCGGGGGAAGCCAAGGGCTTGTTCACCTTGGACGGAGCATCCTGTGCCGGACTAATCTGCTACGATATTCGCTTCCCCGAATGGATTCGCGCCCACACCGTGCAAGGCGCCGAGATACTCTTCATCAGCGCCGAATGGCCGTTGCCGCGCCTGTCCCACTGGCGAGCGCTGCTGATCAGCCGCGCAATCGAGAACCAATGTTACGTCGTTGCCTGCAACCGGGCCGGAAGTGATCCGGCGAATACCTTTGCAGGACATTCCATGATCATTGATCCTTGGGGTGAAGTCGTCTGCGAAGCTGCTGAAGGTGAGGAGATCGTCAGCGGTGTGATTGACTGGCAGAAGGTACGTGAGGTACGGGCGCAGATCCCGGTATTCTCGGACAGACGGCCTGATCTATACGTCTAAATTCTAAAGCAACCCATATTGCATACATACAGGAAGGGCGTTACGATCACTGGTTTCTAACCAGTTCTCCGTAACGCCCTTCCTGTGTACTCTGTAATTTATCATATCTACAACTGAGAATAACGTCCCCGCAGCATTTGTGCGGCATCTTTAACACGCTGGTCGCTGTATTCCAGCTTATATCCCGTCTCCCGCTCTAGCCTGCCGGAAGGGATTAGCTCTGTCGCCCTGCGAGCCAAGGCCTCTCTGATCCCGCTACAGAAAGCCGCGGTGGTCGTTGGTCCGCCCAGCTCGCCCAGCCCGGCGATGGTCTCCGGGCGCACCTGCGGATAAGACAATCCGTGCTCCCCTGCGGCTGCGTCCTCATAGAAGCTGCGAATTAGTTCGCCTCGCTCCTGTCCCGAGCCGGAGACTACGACAAAGGCATGCACGAAGTAGGCCTGACTTTGTCTGCGCTGGGCAATCCCGCAGAATTTGCGGCCGCCAATGGAGAGGTCGAAATCTCCCGGACAATAGGAGCCTACGACCTCCTTCGCCACAATCTGTGTCGCTGCCTCAGGATGACTTACGGCTACGGCTTCCGTAATTATTGCCGCCAGTAGCCGGAAATCGTCATGAAAGTCCTGCTTGCCGTGACTCTTGGGCAGGATCAGGGACACGTTCACAATTCCGGCGTCCAATGGTACAGCCGCGCCGCCAGAATGCCGGACAGCCGTGCGGATGCCACGGCTCTCCAGCTTGTCCATTGTCCTGGCAGCCCCAGGCAGCTTGCTGTCCCGCAGCCCCAGGGCTACCCCGCCCGGATGGGTCCAGAGATGCAAAGAGGGGAGAATCAGGCCCGCGCCCACATCCCGGCATAACATCTCTTCAAAGGCGAACGGGAGCAACAAATCGCCACTTAGCGCGGAGACCGGATACCGGCCCTCTCCGTTATTTTCTTCTTCGAGCAAATGCTCAAACAGCCCCATAACCGGCGGAAGCGTGCTTCCTTCCCCTTCAGTTTTCTCATTCAATGGTATCCTGTTCATGAATAACCCCCGAGCGCAGTTATATGCTATATTCTGCCGTAATCATAATCTCATTGTAACCCATCTGCCTGCCCTCGCGAAGCTTGAAAAGAGCCTTCAATCACGCTATTCTTAGCCATCGAGTTTAAATCACATAATCCTTGAATCTGACTCAACCTTAGGAATCTAATTATGTTGACTTTTGGGTAATACTATATCAAACAACTAATAACCTTCAGGAGTGGTGCCGCATGACAGCCGAACAGGCTCGTAAGGGCAGGCCGGCAAGCCAAACAGAGCAATGGGAGCACGCACTGAATCTGCTGTATTTCAACTTTCAAGATTATAGCAAGGAAGCGCTCCGCAAATTTGATGACGAGGATATCCATCAGGCCAGAGTGAACTGTCGCAAGCTGCTGACTCTGTTAGCCATACTTGATCCGGAGCATTCTTCTGGCCTGTACCCTATATTCAAAAAAGCCCAGAAACGGCTAGGTAAGGTCCGGGATGCCGATGTGCTAATCCAGTCGTTCAAGGAAAGAAGACAGCAGGCCAAGGCCGATGGCAAGCCCAAGACGGTCAAACTACTAACAGCTGTCATCAAGCATCAAAAACACACGCGGAAAAAGTACCGTGAGCAACTGGCGCAGGATCTGCCGAAGCTGGCCAATTCTGCCCTGGACGAGCGATGGGCGGTTTTCCTGAGCACGCAATTAGAGAGCATGGTCGCAAGAAGAGATGCCAATGTGGTGATGCGTGAGCTGGAGGTAGCTTTTGAGCAGAGGAAACAAGCCTGTAAAGGCCTTTTCAAAGACCTGTCTTCTCCATCAGAAAAGGCTTTCGAGACACTCCACAAGCTGCGGATTGCTGCTAAGGAACTGCGGTATACAGCCGGAGCGGCAGCTTTTACACTGGACCCGAAGTTTCAGGCCGATGAGGGCATCTATAAAGACGTTCAGGCACAGCTGGGGGAGATCAACGATAAGCGGATCTGGTTACAGACCTTGAATAAGATTGGCCGAAAAAAACTTGATGTTGGTAAAAAAACTTGGGAGGCTTTCACGGCTGAACTGCAGGCAGAGGTGCTGGAGGCATTGCAGCATAATCGTGTGCTGCCTGCCAGGGATAACAGCAAATAAACGTATTACCAGGATTTCAAAAAAGGCGTGAAAGACAGACTATCATCCTGCCCTTCACGCCTCTAACTTAGTTTAATGATTTGCTTTCGCACCGCTATATTTGTTCAACACGCCTTGGTAGACAACTTTCGGCTGAAGGCCGACCAGCTTTTCCATCGGCTGACCGTCCTTGTAGACAATCACTGTCGGCAGCCCCATCACGCTAGCTTCCGAAGCCAGCTCCGGCAGATGATCACAATTGACCTTGGCGATGGTTACCTCTCCCCCATACTCTCCGTCCAGTTCCTCCAGCAATGGCAGCAAAACCTTGCAAGGAGGGCACCAAGGCGCTCCGTAATCTACCAGCACTATGCCCTCACCGCTCAATTTTAACCGCAGACTATCAGCTTGCTCTACATCGAGAATAGCCATGCTTAATCCCTCCCATATTCCTTATCTATAAGGATATCCTGATCGTGCTGTTCTTCTAAAATCGAAGATATCCGCTGCTCCAGATTCAGCTTGATCTGGTTCAATTGCAGGATCTGCTTTTCAATCTCTTCCAGTTTACTTTGGTACACCGGCATCACTTCCGCACAGAAGGACTCTTTGTTCTTCAGTACACAATTCAGGAAACCGGCAATCTCCTCCGTGGATAATCCAAGATTCAAATACAATTTGATGCTCTCCACAGTCTCTATAGCAAGCGGCGAATATTCCCGATAACCGTTGGCCTGACGGACCGGTGCAATTAAGCCCTGACTTTCATAATAACGTAATGAACGGACACTAACGCCCGTCTGGCGTGCAAGCTCACCTATTTTCATGGCATTCTCCCCGGGTTCATGAGAAATGGTCTACACATAGTATAAACCCTCACATCAGTGTGAGGGTCAATCTATTTTTTTTGAAAAGAGACCTCCTAATCCGATGTTGTGCTTGAGGCCCCATAATCTTCAATATTCAGCTTTACCTCATAAGTAATCGGCACACTACTGAAGACCGTATCCCAGTTCGTCTTCACTTTGTTCCATACGGACGGATGCTGAATCTGCAGACTCTTACCGAATCCGGCAACATCTGCCTGGAGTTCATGCTGCATTTTGCGCACAGTGGTCTTGACCATATCCTGCACCTTCTTCTCCAGTGTCTCTCTCGCCTTCCGTATGGTTCCACCCACCAGCCTCTCTCCGCCGGCAAAGTAAGCCTCGGCAATTCTGCCTTTCGATTCTATGAGGACGTGGAAGGAGATCTTGTCTCCATTTACGCTGGCCTTGATCTTGCTGTCCATCCCTGTAATCTCATACGTGACGAGCTTGTTATTGTCAGAACTGTAGGTTTTGACGGAACCGCCCTCCCCTTTTCCTGTTAGCCAGACCAATCCATCCAGTTCCGCTTCGTCCAGGAAACCGCCGAGCTTTCCGGTAGACCCCTTGATAACCGCTACTCCCGAAAACTTGGTTTCCTTGCCCGATACAACCACATTTTGCAGGGCAAAGGTGGTATGACCGTGCAGCGGACCTACCACCTTCGCCATCGATACAGGCTCCCATATCCTTGTGATCCTCCTCCGGTTATTGAAGGTTCCATTCAGCACAAAAGCAGGGGTCTGACCCGGGAGCGAATCGCGAAAGACCTCTCGCGCCTTGCCTTTACTGATGAACAGCAGCACACTTGGCCGAATATCGTTATCTCTGCTGAAGAATTCAATGAGTTCGGAGAGCTTCGTTGTCCGTGCAAGCTCTTCTCCAATGACAATGGTCTTCAAATGATGGCCGATGGGAAGGCGATTGGATCGCAGAGAGAGCTCACGTACTGCCTCAAAGATAGAATCGCCAGTCTGCGTAGCATTATAGTAGTTTTTGGACTGGGCTCCCTCCTTCTTGGAACCGATAGCACCTTGAGGAATGAGAAATTGATAGGTACAGGAAACTTTATTTCGCTTCGGGTATTCTCCGCCTTTCTGCGCAAGATCCTGCTCAGTCTCCGTTTCTTCCGCGACATCCAGAGCGACTCCCGCTTCCAGGTTAACATCCTCAATCGGCGAGCTACTCCAACAGGAAGAGAGCAGCAGACAAGCAACGATCAGCAGACTCAGACTACTGCCTTGCTTCAACAAATGCTTCATGAGCGTGCCCCCCTAAGACGTGCAATGATTAATAGCGGCAGCGGCAGCACCCCGAACAGAAAGAATGACCAGTTGCCAATCCCTGCACCAAAGGCAAATAGCCCATTCAGACTACGAGGAATTTCTGTCACGATATATATAACGGGAAGCAGGGCAAATAAACAGTGGTTCAGAGGGATCTTCGTCAATTGTGACAACCCGAGTGCTGCTCCATAGAAGGCAATGCAGAAGGTGCAAAAAATCTGCATAATCCAGATGGTCAGCCATAAGGATTCGAAACGCTCGAACACCAGATAGTTCACTTCAAAGCTGCGAATAAGGTCAATGAAAGGCCATGTCCGGGTAACCACACCATCTACAGAAAAGGCTCCGATACAAAGTACAACTGCCACAATGTAAAAAACCATAGCGATTAGTGTAGCAGAAACAACTACCTTCATCGTCTTTTTCGGCTTATCCATAAAAGCAACCAGAAAGAGTAGGGCTTCCCCAGAGGTAAAGGTCAGGGCCGTTGGCTTAATAGACCGCCAAACCGGACTCATGCCCTGCCCCAGTACAGGGCGCAAATTGTTGATATCGAAGACCTGCAGACTGAGCAGACTCACGCCAAAGAACACGGTCCAGGTAATGGGAATCATCAACCGGCACATGCGAGAGATCGCATTGATCCCTCCCCTGCATAGATAAAGGGCGACCCACATGAAGATACCGGCAATAGCCCAACCAGGTGTTCCTTCCAGCAGAATAAAGACAGTCACTTCCTGCACATTACGCATCTCATAGCTGCCAATACACACAAAGTAACCAATGAGCACCACTCCCAGCAGGATTGCCAGCGGACGACCGATAATCTTCCCACTGTATTGATAAATGGTCTGCCCAGGGAAGCGCTGGCTGAGTCTGGCAATGATCAGTCCTGTAATCATGGAGAGTAGCCCTCCAAGGATTACAGAAATCCAGACATCAGGGGTTCCTGCCCGCTCAACAGTGGTCCGAGGAAGGGTAAACACACCTGCTGCAAGTACATAGTTCACCACAATAATGATTAACTCGGTCGTTGTTATCCGGTCCCTCGTTTCCATATTTAAGCCTTTCACCTCCGTTGCTTTGATTAAGCTTGCTTAGCCTTTCCGGATCGGGTCTTTCGGCTTCAATAGCGCAGGGCGGCGCTTAAGCAGATGCAGAGGCAGCCTGATAATAAAATCCTTCCAGTCCCTTAGATGAGAGGGCACCATCAACCCCAAATAAGGTACCCCAAAGCTCTTCAGCCTGATTAAATGACTGCTCAGTAGCAGAAAGAACATGATAACACCGTACATCCCGAACACCGCTGCGAAGAACATCGCCACGAAACGCAGCAGCCGCAGAGTGATACCCGCACTGTACATCGGCATGGCGAAGGAAGAGATGGCTGTAACTGCAACGACGATTACGAGAATAGGGCTGACAATTCCCGCCTCTACCGCAGCCTGACCGATGATCAGACCGCCGACGATCCCCATTGCCGGGCCAATCGGCTTGGGCAGCCGCAGACCCGCCTCCCTTAGGATTTCAATGGATACCTCCATAATCAGCGCCTCAATTAACGAGGGAAAGGGGACGCCCTGACGGGAACTGATGATAGATATCACCAGCTTGGTCGGAATTAGACCGGGATGAAAAGAAAGAAAGGATATATACAAAGCCGGGGCAAACAAAGAGACTAATGCCGCGAAGAACCGCAATGTCCGTAGCAGAGACCCTGCCATCCAGCGGTCAAAATAATCTTCGGGCGATTGCAGCAGCATCCCGAACGTCACCGGCATAATCAAGGCAAATGGGGTCCCATCCAGCAAGATCGCAGCTCTTCCCTCCAGCATGGCAGCCATTACACGGTCAGGTCGTTCGGTATTCTGAATCTGTTGAAAGGGACTAAGAAAGTCATCCTCGATCAGTTGCTCTACAAAACCGGACTCTTGTACATCATCAATATCTATCGTGAGCAGCCTGCGTTTGATCTCCTCCACCAGTGCCTCATTGGCTATATCCCGGATATAGGTGAGAACAAGCTCCTTCTCCACTCTTTTGCCTACGGTAAAAGAAATCATTGCCAGTTCCGTGTTCTGCCCATGCCTTCTCAGCATGGCCGTATTATCACTGAGCGTCTCATTAAAGCCAATACGCGAACCGCGCAGTAGCGCTTCAGATACCGGCTCTTCCCCGCCTCTTGTTCTGCCTTTGGGCGTGCCCAGCACGAACAATTCCTTCATGCCGTCCACCATCAGCACAGCAGAACCGAACAGTACCTTTTTCAGTGATTTTACCGGATCAATAGTGTACTCAATCTCCGAGACATGGATGATTCGCTCAACAATAATCCGTTTCAGTTCCTCCGCTTCTGGTGCCTCGGTCATCCCTTCAAAGGGTAGAACCGCATTCATCAATGGCCTCAGGATGTTGCGGTCCATGCTGTCCTTGTCCGTCAAGCCATCCACGAACAGCAGCACGGCCTTGATCTGTAGAGCTCCGATACGTAGCTCTCTGATATTCACATCCGCCATATCGCTGCTGATCTCCTTGAATAACCGAAGGTCCTTGTCAACATTGCCTGTATAGGATTGTTCTGGATTCTCTTGTTCATCATTATTTCCAGATCCACCACTGTCATCTTTTCCTGCAATGAATGTAGTTTTGTTCGACTTCGTACCTTCTGCACCTTTTGTGCCTTTTAAAGAAGTTGCTCCACCATCCTTGTTTAAGGCGGCTTTAGCTTTCTGGCCCCGTTTGCTGACTTTCCCCTCAAATGTTCTGATCCAATCCACTGTCAGTGTGATAACTATGGGGACAATCAGAAGAATAAGTCCCTGGAACATGACGCTCCAGCCGGGGAACCACCCCGTGATCACGCTCCACATCATTACCGCCTCCTGCTTAAGAGCTGTAGCCATATTTTCACCAAAGCAGGATTATTCATGCACACATACAAAAAGAGTCCAGTCTGCGGGGATTCCACAGCTGGACTCTTTCCAGGGTCATACTATCTTATAACCGTATGATGACTATAGCCGGGCCGCAGCCCATAATCCGCTCCGCAGAATCAATTGGCGGAACGGCTCTACCGAGAAGGATGGCAGATGATGTCCAGGCATGAGATAGACCACGCGCCCTTGACCGAATCCATGACACCAAGCCGCTTCTCTCGTAGCTCCTTCATGGAGATACTGCGCCAGCACCGTTGTCTTGAAATGCGGCTGCATTTCAAAATAATACGGCTCATCGTCAATAGCGAATGCCTCGATGCCCTGCACAATCGGATGCTCCGGCTGCGGGAATTCGATTTGGAGCGTCGTATATTCTGGATGGTGGGTGAAATATCCGCCCAGCACCGTGCCAAGCTCCTGCGTACGCTGCATGGAGATTCCGTTATGTACAACAAGGAGTCCGCCTCCTCCGGCGACAAAAGAAATCAGAGCCGCGGTTTGCTGTGGAGAAAGCGGCTGATCTGAAAATTCGGTATAAGAAATGATGAGTTCATAGCCAGCCAGCGTCTCGGGATTCAGAGAATCTAGGTCCTCGGTGCAATGCACCTCCACCTCACCTCTGAAGATATCTTCAAATTCACGATCTACATCCTTGAACGGGTGATACTTTACATTGGAGTAGCTGCCCAGGGCTAGTGCTTTTATTGTAGTCATTTGTACACATCCTTAAGTTAGAATATTTACCTCTTCACTACAGCCTACCAAGGCCAAGGTTGGCCATCCAGATCCAGATACGCAGGCTCTTCGCTCAAATACTGCTTATGATTCTGTACCAGCGCCATAATTTTGTAGGCCGATTCTTCTGGCGTTGTAGTCGCATTCTCATCGATCTTCCCACCCATGTAGGTCTGGAGCCAGCCTGGATGGAAGATCATCACCTGTCCGCCCAGCTCCTTCAGATGATTGTGCAGCAGGGAGGACTGCATATTGAGCGCCGACTTGGACATACAGTAACCATACATGTTAGTGCGCTTGTTGCGGCCAACACTGCCAGCCTCCGACGAGATGTTGACAATTAACTTCTGCTCGCTCTGAAGCAGCAGTCCCATCAGTGCATTACTGACTCTTAGCGATCCAAGTGTATTGACATTATAAATACGCTGCATCGCTTCAATGTCCATATCCACCAGTATCGAAGCATAATCGGAGGATTGAATAATCCCTGCATTATTAATGATGATATCGACATGCCTTGTTCTGCTGGCAATCATTCTTGCAGCTCTCTTGACGCTGTCACTGTCCCCAATATCAAGCGGAACCAGATCCAATTGATTCGGGTATTGATCCTTAAGCGCTTTCAGAAAATCAGAATCTTCCAAGTATTGACCGGCAAATACCTGATACTGATTCTCCAGCAGCCAGCGGGTAAGAAACAGCCCAAGTCCCCGGTCCGCACCGGTAATACAAGCAACCTTATTCATTGCTTTGGTCACTCCCGTCGAATGGTAATTATTTCATTAACCCCCTCACCTTAGCATGCGAAAATAGATTTTTCAATACCTGCCGGACCAACCGCCGGAGCGGCCATTATAAACACGGATAATAATTTTTTTGCTTTAATTTTTAACTATGTTACAATCATGATTACAGGTTGCCAATCGCCCTGATTATGCCTTAAATTTAAATAAAAAAACGTACAGGAAGGTGATCCATTTGTCTATTCAACAACTGCATACACTGGATGATCTACAACAATATGTTGGGCAGCCAGGCAAGAAGCTGCTCTTCAAACACAGCACAACCTGCCCGATCAGCGCCAAAGCGCATGAAGAGTTCCAAGCCTTCCTTAAAGACTCGGACACTACAGCAGCCATCGTTCATGTCATTGAAGATCGCCCGGTCTCCAATCAAATTGCTGAAGATTTCGGCATTAAACATGAATCGCCACAGCTCTTCCTTCTGGAAGACAGCGAGGTCCGCTGGAATACCTCCCATTGGAAGATCACTAAAGACGCTATCAAAGAGGCTGTAAACCAATGAGCGAACAAGTGATTGTCTATTCCACATCGGGCTGCAGCGACTGCAACCTGGTCAAGCAATTCCTTACTGAACAAGGCGTTCCCTTTGAAGTAAGAGACATCATGACCAGCGCTACTTATCAAGAAGAAGTTGAGAAATTGGGCTTCATGGGCATTCCAGTGACCGTATCCGGTACACACGCAGTCAAAGGGTTCAACCACGAGGAACTTAAATCGCTGATTGAATCAGCTGCTAAATAATTTAATACATTAAGCATTATGTACTTTATACAAAAGGGGATCTCTCAAGCCATCAGGCTGCAGAGATCCCCTTTTTATTTTACCGGAGGCGAAGTTTCGGGCCTGTAATCGGCCGCAACCAGAACATCGACATGCCGGGCGGAACGCAGGATTTGCTTGGTCACATCACCCCGCATCCATTTGCGAAACCATGAACGGCTCGATTGCCCGATAATGATCTGCGTGCTTTGAAGAGCCTGCGACCTCTCTAGCAGCAGAGCCGCCACGCGGCCACGCGCCGTACCCGGTATTATTTTGAAAATACCCCCGAGACTTTCCGTCAATTCCTTGAGTTTACGGATGCGCTCCTCCTGAACCTCACTCCCCTGCTTGAATTCCTGAACATACGTAACGTACCAGCAAGCCTTAAGCCTATAAGCAATTCGGAAGCCACGGCGGATGAGCCGCTCGGCCTGATGTCCCAGGGTAACACAAACATAAATAGCTTCCTTGCGCCGCCAAGGCCCCCGCAGCGATCCGTCACGCTCCCAAGCCTCCAGACGTTCATCAACATCGTCGGCAATCTCCCGCAGGGCCAGCTCACGAAGGGCGATCAGGTTGCCGATTTTGAAGAAATTCCCCAGCGCCTGATCCACCTTGGCCATATCATAAATCTTGCCCTCCTTCATCCGCTCTTGCAGCGCTCCGGGCGTCACATCAATCAGCTCTACTTCACTGGCCTGTTGAAGAATGCTATCGGGCACTGTCTCCCTTACCCGGACACCCGTGATTTGCTCAATAGAATCATTCAGGCTCTCCAGATGCTGTACATTTACGGTCGAAATGACCGAAATCCCTGCATTCAGCAATTCCAGAACATCCATATAACGCTTTCTATGCTTGCTGCCCGGCACATTGGTATGCGCCAGTTCATCAACCAGCACCACCTCAGGGTTACGCCGGATGATCGCCTCCGTGTCCATTTCCTCCAGCACCGTTCCCCGGTAATCCATCTGCAGACGGGGGACAGTATCCAGATCGGCGACTTGTGCCAGCGTTTCCTTACGGCCATGGGTTTCCAGCAGCCCGATAACAACATCGATTCCTCTCTTTAAAAGGTCATTTCCCTCGCGCAGCATTTTGTAGGTCTTCCCTACACCCGGGGCCGCGCCAATGTACACCTTGAAGGTACCGCGCCGAAAATCCTCGATTTTCTCCATCACTTCCTGATTGCTCAATCTGTGGTAGGCATGCGCCTCCTGTTCTCCGCTGCGGATCTGCCGGGTCGGAAGCACCCGCTGCCCCTCCACTTCCGCACGATCTGCCACAAAGAACACATCCACATTGCGGATCTGCTTCAACAGCGTGCTCGCGATCGAGCCTTCCCAAAAATCCTGCCACGCTGTTTGTTTGGAGTGGCCCATGACGATTCGGGTAACCTTGTTCTTTGTCGCATACTGCACTAGAAGAAGAGGAATCTCTCTCCTCGAGCGGAAGGGAATCTCCTTGATGGAAGCACCAATTTTATCGGTCAGCTTCCATAACGAACGCTTAAAGGTGGCTGCGTTGGAGGGCATAGCAAGCCCCTCCTTCCAGAACGACACCACTTCCAGTTCTGCATTCAGACGCTTGGCAATCTGCTGCCCGCGGCGGATATGAATCGAGCCATTCCAGTAGTACTGTGCGGAAACCAATACTTTCTCAGCGATGCCGGCTCCGCCCTGAAGGCCCTGCTCCTCCCTATGCTTCTCCAAGGAGTGATTCACATCCTCAGCTACAAGACGGAGGGCCAGCTCCCGCAGCTTGCCCAGATTGCCCTTATTAAACAGATGAGTGCTGGCTTCTCCGCCCAGATGGCCCTCGGACAAGCGCTGGAGAATCTTCTCTGGGGTCACATCCACAAGTACCAGCTCATTGGCCAGAGCAAGTACATTCACCGGAACAAAATGTTCCACCTTCATCCCCGTCCATTGCCGGACCAGCTCTGCAGCTCCCTCCACTTCATAGACATTCACTGTAGTGATGACACTGATGCCATGGCTCAGCAGGAACTGGATATCCTCCAGCCGCCCTGCCCGCTCGGCTCCCTCCCGATTCCGGTGTGCCGCGCCGTCCGTGAGCACAACCTCCGGGTTACGCTGCAAGATGGCTTCTACATCCAAATCTTTCTTTTCTATCCCCTTCTTGTGCCAATGGATGCTGGGAATCCGCTCCAGATCGCGGAGCTGATCCAACGTCTCCGGGCTTTGATGGGTGGAGACCGCGCAGGTCACCACATCAATCCCCTGCGCTTTAAGCATCTGCCCTTCGCGCAGCATCTGATACGTCTTGCCCGACCCGCTTGCCGGGCCGATATAAATCTTCAGACGGCCGCGATGCAGCTCATATAAGGACAACAGCAGCTCCTCCGGTGTTTTTCTCCGGAATGTTCCCATGCAGATCCTCTCCCTTGCATAGCACAGGCATCCCTACCCAATTACAGACCTCGGGCAGGGATGCTGACTTCTGACTTCACTCTATGGCTTCATCACTTTCTGCACATCCAAATTCAGCTCAAGCACATTCACACGTTCTTCGCCGAACAATCCCAAATCACGCCCTTGTGTATGCGCCGCTACGAGCTGCTCCAGCTCCGCCGCCGGAATTCCCGTCAGCTTGCTAATTCGCGGAATCTGCACAGCCGCCGCAGCCGGGGAGATGTGGGGATCAAGCCCTGATCCCGAGTTGGTGACCAAATCCACGGGCAGCTTGTTCAGGGCGATATCGGGGTTGTCTTTCTGCCACTGTGCGATGAAATCCTTCGTACGCTTTAGCATATCCGGATTGGAGGGCCCGTAGTTGTTCGAGCCGGAAGCCTCCGCTTTATACTCGATGCTCGACACCCGGCTGTGGAACAGACGCGGGTCTGTAAAGTTCTGACCGATCAGCTCCGAGCCAACAACAGCTCCAGCTTCATTTTTAATCAGACTGCCGTTAGCTTGAGAAGGCATGAGCACCTGGGCAATAGCTGTCGTAGCCAGCGGATAAACTACCCCGCATAGAACAATGAATACCAGAGCAAGCCGTACAATGATAAAGAAATTAGAGTTTTTCATGACATCCTCACCCTTTTCCTGATTTAATCAGCCGTCAGATCCATATACTTACAACCATATCAATCAGCTTAATACCTACGAACGGTACAACCACGCCACCGAAGCCGTAGATAAACAGGTTGCGGCCGAGTAGTCGGGACGAGCTCATTGGTTTGTACGACACCCCCCGCATAGCAAGAGGAATCAACAGCGGAATGATGATCGCATTGAAGATCAGTGCAGAGATAATGGCCGAGCTTGGCGAGCCAAGTCCCATAACATTAAGGACCTCCATCTCCGGGATTGCCAGGGTAAACATGGCCGGAATAATGGCAAAATACTTGGCGATATCGTTCGCGATACTGAACGTCGTCAACGCCCCGCGTGTCATCAGCAATTGCTTCCCAATCGCGACCACCTCAATGATTTTGGAAGGATCGGAGTCCAGATCAACCATATTGGCCGCTTCCTTGGCTGCTGTGGTACCGCTGTTCATCGCCAGCCCGACGTCTGCCTGAGCCAGTGCGGGCGCATCATTTGTTCCATCACCAGTCATAGCCACCAATTTTCCTTGTGCCTGTTCACGGCGAATCACCTCAATCTTGTCCTCCGGTGTGCTCTCGGCAATAAAATCATCCACGCCGGCTTCACGGGCAATGGTGGCAGCGGTCAGCGGATTATCGCCAGTACACATAATTGTCTTAATCCCCATCTGCCGTAGCTCTTCGAACCGTTCCTTCATGCCGGGCTTAACAGTGTCCTTCAGGTAGATGAGTCCATAGATGCGGTTGTCTACGGCAACCGCAAGGGGAGTACCCCCCAGCCGGGCTATGTCATCGGAGCGGCTGTCCAGATCACCCGGAATCTGCCCACCCTTCGACAATACCCATTTTTTCACGGAATCAACGGCTCCCTTGCGCACACTGCGTCCGTCACGAAGGTCGATACCACTCATCCGGGTCTCTGCCTTGAATTCCACAAATTCACCGCCGTCCCCGTGGCTGCTGTCATAGCTGCGTTCCAGCTTCTTGGCGAGTTCAATCACGGACCGCCCCTCAGGTGTCTCATCCTTCAGGGAACTGATCGCAGCCCACGCCGTTAGATCCGATTCGGTCTCTTGACCCACAGGCACAAATTCACTTGCCATCCGGTTCCCGAAGGTAATAGTTCCGGTTTTATCCAGAATCATCGTATTGATATCCCCGGCAGCCTCAACTGCTTTCCCTGACATAGCCAGCACGTTGAACTGGGTGACCCGGTCCATACCCGCAATACCGATCGCCGAGAGCAGCCCGCCGATGGTTGTCGGGATCAGACAGACCAGCAGGGCAATCATGACCGGAATATCGAGCGCAATGCCCAAGTAGCCGGCAATCGGCCGCAAGGTAACAACAACGATTAGAAAGATAATCGTCAGACTGATTAAGAGAGTGTTCAGCGCAATCTCGTTCGGCGTTTTCTGACGTTTGGCCCCTTCTACAAGGGAGATCATACGGTCCAGGAATGATTCGCCGGGATCACTCGTAATCCGTACCTTGATCTCATCACTGACAACCCGGGTGCCCCCGGTAACGGAGCCAAAATCGCCGCCTGCTTCCTTGATAACCGGTGCCGACTCGCCGGTAATGGCCGATTCATCCACTGAAGCCAATCCCTCAATCACCTCACCGTCACCCGGGATCAGTTCCCCTTGGCTGACGACCACGATATCACCTTTACGCAGCTCAGAGGAAGAAACGGTCTTTATTGCCGTTCCGACCAGTTTATTAGCTGTAATATCCTGTTTGGTCTTCTTCAGCGAATCGGCCTGGGCCTTCCCGCGACCCTCGGCAAGCGCTTCGGCGAAATTAGCGAACAGAACGGTAAAGAGCAAAATGCAGAATACCGTAATGTTAAAACCTATCGACTGCTCGGCATGAAAGTATCCGGGTGCCAGCACCATAAGCAGAACGATGATGGTACCAATCTCGACTACGAACATTACCGGATTTTTCAGCAGAGTCACCGGATTCAGCTTCACAAAACTATCTTTCACAGCGCTGAGGAGTATCGGTCCGGTCAGCAGCTTTTTTCTTTTCGCAGTACTCATCTTGTTCGCCCTCTCTTTCTAAGCTTTGCTTAAGCAAAGCTTGCCATGAACAGCCACTGCTTACCGCAAGGTCAAGTACTCGGCAACCGGCCCCAGCACAATGACTGGCAAAAAGGTCAGCGCACCGATGATTAGAACAGTACCGATCAGAATACCAGTGAACAAGCCGTTGTCTGTACGGAAGGTTCCAGTAGTCTCCGGCACAGTGTTCTTGCGGAGCAAGGACCCGGCAACCGCCAGCATAGCGATAACGGAGACGTATCGGCCCAGCAGCATGACGATCCCGGTCGTTATATTCCAGAAGGAGGTATTATCCGCCAGTCCCTCAAAGCCGGAGCCGTTATTGGCGGCCGAGGAGACATATTCATATAACACTTGAGTCATCCCGTGAAAGCCCGGATTGGTAATTGAACCTTTGCCGAGCTCTGTCAGGAAGGCCCCCGCGGTCGGTACCAGGATAATGAGCGGGTGAATCAGGATCGCAATGGCGATCAGCTTCATCTCCCTGGCTTCGATCTTCCTTCCAAGGAATTCCGGGGTTCTGCCGACCATGAGTCCGCACAGGAAAACACCCATAATCGCATACATCAGCATATTAATCAGCCCTACACCCTTACCGCCAAACACATTGTTCAGCATCATAAGCGCCAGCGGCGTAATCTCACCCAGTGGTGTCAGCGTGTCATGCATATTGTTAACACTGCCTGTGGTCGCCGCGGTTGTTACCGTTGTGAACAGGGAGGACTGTGGAATCCCGAAGCGAACTTCTTTGCCTTCCATGCTGCCCTGTGAGGATTCGATGCCCAAGGCATTGATCGCCGGATTCCCACGGGTTTCCGCATAATAGTTCAGCCCCAGCAGCAGCACGAAGAGCGTCATCATCGCGGTGAAAATCACCCAGCCCTGGCGTTTGTTCTTGGCAAACATGCCGTACGTGTACGGAAGCGCTGCGGGCAGCATCCACATCGAAAGAATCTCCAGCACATTCGTAAGCGGACTTGGATTCTCGAACGGATGCGCCGAGTTGGCCCCGAAGAACCCGCCACCGTTTGTTCCGAGATGTTTGATCGATTCCAGTGAAGCCACAGGCCCTATCGCAATGTGTTGCGTCTGGCCCTCAAGTGTTGTGACGTCAAGCGTAGGCTTCAGTGTCTGCGGCACATGCAGGCCCACCAGAATCAGCGTTACCAATAATGCCAGCGGCAGAAAAATCCGCACATGTGCTTTTACAAAGTCTTCAAAAAAGTTCCCCAACGATTCCCGCCCGGTGATTCCTCTGACAAACGCTATCGCCACGGAGAAGCCGCTGGCAGCAGAGGTGAACATCATCATCGTAATCACAGCCATTTGCGAGAAATAGGACAAACCAGTCTCTCCGCTGTAATGCTGAAGATTCGTATTTGTCATAAAACTGATTACCGTGTTGAACGTGAGCGTCTGCTCCATATCAGAAATCCCATTTGGATTAAGCGGCAGTCCCCGCTGCACTCGCAGAATGATATAACTAAAGGCTACCAGCACGATATTCGTTAAAATGAAGCTTAGCGCGTATTTCTTCCAGGACATCCCTTCACGCTGCTTCAGCCCTATCAGGCGGTAGATGCCATTCTCTGTACGACCAAACCATCGGTCTGTGCGATTCGGCTCACCCGAAAATACATGATACACATAGGTGCCCACTGGCTTCACCAGAAGCAGCAGGATTAAGATAACTACGACCATTTGCAGAGTGCCCATGAATGTCCCTCCTTAGCAAGACTTCTATTTCTGTTCCCATTCCTCGCGTTAGATGTAGCTAAAATTTCTCCGGGTGAATCAGCGCATAGACCAGATAGATGAACAGCAGCACAGTCACAGCAATAATCACAATCACCGCTCATGCCCCCCTGCATCCCGGACTACACCCGAACACCATTGTACAAATCCATAGAATAAGCCGTACGTAACGGCCAGCGCAGCAATCATATACAGGTCCAGCATTGTTTCCAGCCCCTTTGTTTATCCCTGATCACGGGATGATTTATCCGCCAAAAAAACGGCATCCCCGCTATGGGAATAGATGACATAACTTGCACCCAGTCTTTTATAGACCAATCTGGGATTCAAGGAGGATGTGATGACAAAGATGGGCTGTGTGGTCCAGGCCCGGCACATCTGGATGTAACGGCAGCACAGCGTAAAGCTGCTCTCGAACAGATAGACACGGCTTACTGGAAAAGATGGACGAAACCACGTTTTCTGGTGACGGGTATCTACAAGAATAGTGTTCTCAACTCCCAGTTCCTCTAAACGCTCCTTCTCCTCCTGATTGTTCGTCAACCCTGCTACCGGGATGCCTCTAAATTTTAAAATCTTGATAAAATGCTCTCCGGCTTTTGTCGGTGCGCATACCAGCACATATTCTATCTGATCCGCCATATCTCTTATCTCCTCCTGCTCTAGTACAACAACAAGGAGGCAACGAAAATCTCCGAAAGGATCATGACCTATCGTCATTTTCGGGCACAGCCATCTGTGGCTGTGTCACGTCACCAGACGCTGCCTTACAAGCGTTTTGCTTATAAAAGCACAGCAAAAAACCACAAAGGATTACCTCTGTGGCTCGCTAACGGTCACATTGCACTCATCCTCTCTACATACGCTTACGAGGTTAGCTGTCGGATTCGGGCGGTGAGAGTCGCCCTACCCGTACAGATGCACATTTGACGCATCCATACAGGATTCACCCCATAACCGGCTCCGACTCTCACATCGGCTGCCGATTGTTGGTTCCCCCGCTTTCCTTGACGGAAATTAAGCGGATCAACTATTCGGTTGTGGTTGAAACAGATGTAATCATACTCTCGCGCAGGAATTCTTGTAAAACGTCAAGGATGCCAAAATAATGCATAAAGAAAACCCTTTTCATATCAGGTAGCGCTTTCTTGATGTTCAATCTCTCTATTTCTCCTATTTTCACGTTTTTGTCACGATTATCGAAAATTTTAGGCAGAACAGAATTCTTTTTCTCCAAAGGATGGAATTTCAAGGTTTTCGCCCGTTTTCCGTGTAAATATGAAAAGCGGTGCTTGAGGAAGATAGAGGCCTCATAACGGGCAATAAACATGCTTTTAGTCCCCTTTCTCTCCCTTGGTTGCTGAAATTCCGCGGATAGACGTTACTATGAAAGATTTTCTCTTTTTACAAAAGAAAGCGGTGCGGCGTATGATTCGGATTACGATCACATCATTAGCTAAAAGGAAATGAACAACTATTATTTTGGTACACATCCAGAACTTCTGGATCCGAAGAGCCTGACGCGGGTGTACTTTGGCGTATCGTGTTGTGATGACGGCGGCTATAGTTATTAAATGGGCTACTGCTTCGGGGAGGATTCAAAGTGGACATAGAACAACATCATAAGCTGACACGAATAGAAATCTTTGCTGTCCCTGCTTCCGCGGCTATCCATGGCTCCACAGCCGATTGTGAAAAACCATTGTACATCATCCTGAAGTTATCCTGTCAGAGAGACTGCGGCTGGGGGTTGTGCAGCATCCTAGCCGAGGGAAAAGGGGTCGACCTGGTAAGATGGGGTAACTTTCTGCGGTGTATCCGGCAATGTAGCCTGAGTGAAGCTGTCGGGGTTACGCAGGTTACCAGCCAGAGCTGGCAACCGAGCCAGTTTGCAATGGTACAGACCGCCTTGCAGGATTTGCAGGCAACTCTGTACCCGCCTGTCCTTGCCGGAATGTTCAGGCAGGAGAATCGAAAGCCTAAGCTGCTCCATCTATCCGTGGAACAACTTCCTGGAGCTACCTCATCGCCGCCAGCATGGATCAGCCTGGACACAGACTGGCTGGTGGAACACTCCGTCGCCTATTATTCCATTCTGTAATGTCAACATTCTTCCACTTCGAAAGGAAGGTGCGCACGATGTCCGCCCCTTTACCCGCAAAATCAGCCCGCTCCTCCCTGCCCCCCTTCCGCGGGCTGGTGGAGCAGTACGCAGACAGCGTCTACACTCTGTGTATCCTGCTGCTGAAGGACCCGCAGCTCGCTGAGCAGGCTGCGGTCCACACCTTCACAGCGCTGGGCAGGTCCTCCCGGCTTACGCCTGGTTCTTCCCTGCCCGGCTCCATCCAGGTCTACCGGACCTGCCTGTCGCAATGCTCACGTACGCCCGCCGCACGCCTGGCGGGCGAGCCTGGACAGCCGGCGGGCGATCGGCTCGTCCTCTCCGCACTGCGCTACGGCTTGGGCCTTCCCTTGGCAGATATCAGTACCACTTCTGCCTCTCCCCGTCCCGGAGCTGAAGATACAGCTAAGAGCCCTGCGCGAAGACATGCGCACGGCCCACGATTCTTCCTCACTACTTGCTTAACATCGTCTGGCTCCTGAACTTGTACACCACATATAGCATCAGCGGAAGGACAAACGCACAGGTGAAATCCCAGAAGATATAATAATCAACAATATAATCGAAATAAACAGTATTGGTTGTGATGGCGAACGCCAGCCCGAAGACAAGCATGCCCCCAGGAATAGACAACGGACGATAATCACGTAGCTTGAAGAGTTGCGCGGTCCCGAGCAGGAAGGCATAG
The DNA here is from genome assembly GCF_042883835.1 of Paenibacillus sp. NPDC058177. Classification (NCBI taxonomy): domain Bacteria; kingdom Bacillati; phylum Bacillota; class Bacilli; order Caryophanales; family Paenibacillaceae; genus Paenibacillus; species Paenibacillus sp. NPDC058177. Next base: position 119,622 of record NZ_JBHVVB010000007.1, read on the forward strand.
AAGTCCAGGATTGTTTTGAAAAATGTAGATAAAATCCAATTGATAGCCAGTATGGCCTCCACCCGCTGCAGAAAGTTCCCCACGTTGATTTTTTGTGCGGCGGCATAGGTAGCGTAGAGATAGCTGGAGGCCAGATTCGGTCCAATCACAAGCAGGGTAAGCAGAATAATAGAGCAGATAGCCATTCCTCCAAGGAAAACGCCGATTAAATAATCCCTTTCCGTAGTCTTGCTGGTAACTACATAAGGCAGAAACATCAGCACAGTATTCAGCTCACAGAACGTGAAGGTGCTGCTGTATAATGAACCATGTGTAATCGCCCGAAGTCCCTCACCCATTACAGGCTGGAGTCTGGACAATTCGGCTTGGGGCAGCAACAGAACGAATAGGGCCAGAAACAGAAAGATATACAGTGGAAAAAAAGTCTCTCCCGACCGGGCAATAGCTTCCAGTCCACTCTTGGTCCCCCACACCAACGTAACGATCATCATGAAGTGAATCGCGTTAATCGGCGTCTCCGTAAAAATCTGCGTAGTGAGAAAATCGCCGGCTTCCCGGAGTAGCATGGCTGTGGTGACCAAATAATAGTACAGATAAAATAAAGAAATCAGCCCTCCGATCCATCTTCCCAAGAGGCGCCGGTTATATTGAATAATCGTCAGTTTGGGAAACAGGCGGCTGAACCGGTATAGAAACCAGGCAATCGGCCATCCGATTAACAGGCCCATCCCTCCGGAAATCCATCCATCTTGCTTAGCTGCCGATATTGTAAGCGAAGGCAGGATCAACAGCATATCACCAATAATAAAGTAGATGACCAGCACAGCAAGTTGTCTGGATCTGATTCTCCCGTTTTCCATGCCTCAATCATCCTTTACCTGTAGAATGTGCTGCATCCATTGATACAGTGGTTTGTAGATCAGCTCAGGAACCCTCATTGGACTGGGTGTCTGGATTCCTTGTAAAGCCACAATACTGACGATTGCCCCGGCAACCAGCATAACTGTGAAAATTAGCGTTTCTCGCGCCCAGCCTTTCCTGATCAATGGAGGGAGCTCGAAGGCAGCGATGGCGAGGGACCAACAACTGACTACAATGATCGTAAGTGTCATGTCTATTTCTCCTTCATCCGACGCTCAATCGAATTGCTGATCATGCCTGTGTTACGAATATGAGCATCCACCTTATACACCACTTTCAGATGGGGAAATTCATCATTCCATCGCGGTTCCATCTTCTTCCACAGCCTGGGGTATGCGTTATTAATCACCTGTCCAAACCCGAAAACATCGACTTTATAACGGCGCTGGACCACCTCAACCGATTTCCTCATCAAATCTTCCAGTTCCTGTTCTCCAGCAGCTTGTAGCTGTTCCAGCACCATTGGATCATTAATGTTCAGACCGCACTCCAATTCCCCGATGTTGCCCTCCATTTTGGCGCTGATCTCAATGATAGGTCTACCCGCCTCCAGGCGACTTTTCATTTCCGTGTTTGAGCGGATAATTTCCAGACTAATATACTTGCCATCCGGACATTTCAAATGCCCTGCCGTGCTGCTAACCGTGTTTCTGATATAGTTATAGCCTTTACCTTCGTCCTTGGTCATCCATCCAATCAGCTTGTCATTACGAAAGACTGCCATGCCTGAATACCCCAGTTTTACCGGATGATCGATAAGTCTCATATCCTCAGATTTAGTATCCGAACTATCATTCTCCAAAATGGAGATCCCCGGCAGCACAGGACTCATTCCCGTAGTCATGAGCTGGTCCATCAACGTGTCAACGGTCACTGCAGCCACTGGTGCCCAGACCTTGGTTGAAGTATCCAGCGAATAGAATAACGCCTCTGCAGGGATTTTCTCCAGCGGTGTCAGGACTTTCAGAATATCCTCTGCTGAAGCATCCCTAGCGATCAATACGTAATAATCCGGTCTTGTCTCCGGATTCCGCACCAGAATATCTATCACTTTGGCAATGCCGTCCCGAGCCACCTCTTCACTTAGAACCAGTGTACGGATGTGGGCAGTATAGATCTTTCGGGGGCTTGTCTCTGTCAGCTTGCGGAAAGCTTCAAAGAGGGTCGGTGCCACCGTCTTATAAACCGCCACCGGAATATCTTGCTTGCCCGTCCGGCTATTCACCTGATCCGGTATAACCACCTGTACGGTCAAATGGTACTGATCCCCGGATTTATCGATTGCGATGCCCGACACAATGCCCAGCTCATTCAATTCCCGGCGGCTCCAGCACCCTGTCAACAGCACAAGGATCACTACTGCCGCTAAAATCCCCCCTGTAATACGTTTCATGGATGCACCTCAACGATAGCTATTTATTTGCGTGATTGCCGCACCGGGTTCTTGCGGTTGTACATCTTCGGCCGATTGCGCATAGCTGGCCAAGGCAAGCGGAACAGTGAATCCTTCTGAGCGTCCAGATTAAACGGAGCGAGCGGGCTCAGATAAGGAACGCCGAAGGAGCGGAGCGTATTCAGGTGCAGCACCAGGATGATAACCCCCACCAGAATACCGAACAGGCCAAATGAAGCTGCCAGCCCCATCAATACAAACCGGATCATTCGCACAGAAATAGACATTGTATTCGCCGGAATGACGTAACTTGAAATCGCCGTAATGGACACGATGATGACCATCGCCGCGGAGATAATGCCCGCTTCTACCGCAGACTGCCCGATGACGAGTGTACCTACAATGGACACGGCCTGACCTACCGTTCTTGGCATCCGTATGCCGGCTTCCCGTAAAATTTCATAGACAATCTCCATCATCAACGCCTCAATAAAAGCCGGAAAAGGGACGCCTTCCCGCTGCGCGGCCAGATTTAGCAGCAAATTCGTGGGCAGCATCTCCTGATGAAAGGTTGTAATAGCGATGTAGAATGACGGGGCAAGTAGAACAATCAAAAAGGACATAAAGCGGATCATCCGAATCAGGGTGCTAATGTCTGAGCGCTGGTAGTAGTCTTCTGGAGTCTGCAAGAAATGTACAAAGAGCGCTGGAACGAGCAGGACAAACGGCGTACCATCTATGATGATCGCCACTTTCCCCTCGAGGATTCCCGCCACGATGGTATCTGGACGTTCACTGTTGTATACGGTAGGAAATGGAGTCGCCGTCTTGTCCTGAATGAACTCCTCGATATAGCCGCTCTCCAGAATGCTATCAATATCGATAGCATCCAGCCGGGTTCGCACTTCTTTAAGGATCTGCCCGCTCACAATATTTTTCTGGTACATAATAGCGACACTAGTCTTCGTTATTGTGCCAATGGGGTGGATTTCAAGCCATAGCTGCGGGTCCTTGATCCTGCGGCGGATGAGCGAGATATTAGTCTGAATATTCTCGGTAAAAGCATCCATCGGCCCGCGAATGCTCGGCTGGGAGGTCGGTTCGCCCACGGTCCGGTCTTCGCGTCCGGTCACCCCGATTCGGAGCCCCTCCGCATATCCGTCGAGCAGAAGAATGGCATCTCCTGACAGGAGATGTGTGAACAGAGTGTCTATTCCATCGACATAGCCGATGTCTCCCACGGTAAGGGCTTTTTCCTTCAGATAGGCCAGCGGGGCCTCCCTGAAGGATGATTCCTGCTCCGGTTTTAATGCCCCCAGGTTAGTCAGTGATTTCAGTACAGATGTCTGGATCATGGTGCGGTCGGCCAGACCGTTGATGAATAGCAAGGCCACTCCCCACTGATCAGCCAACACCATCTCACGAACAATTAGATCCGGACTGTTACCCAATGCTTCCCGTATCGACCGAATATTGTTGTGCAGATCAGCGTCCAGCAATTTCCCGGAATCCGATACCAGTTGCATGGAAGCCACCTCTCATTTAGCAAAATTAGGTTGTACTTATTGTGACCCGTGCGGCAAGGGAGTATACGCCAATAAAGGGGGTGAGCAGTATAGTGATGGTTTTGAGGTAAATAAAAAACCGGAGCCACATTGTAGGCTCCGGTTCATGCTATTCATTGCCATTCAGCAAAGAATCTAACTGCGATATTAATTTGTCGTTTGTGAAATCTTTTGATAACAATGCAATAGTATTTTTTATTTCAGTTACCTTATGCAGGGGGTGATTATTATTGTGCAATTCTAAAAGCCTTGTCTCAAGCGTATGGCCATAGTAAAATTTAAAGCTCGAAAAATCTGAAAGCGCAGCAACCTTGCTGGCCTGGCTGATTACCAAACTATCAGGAACAGTATCTTCTTTGATTCTTTGCGCTAAGCCATTAAGTTCAGCAATCAAATTGTTATCTACATTAGAGATTGTTCTGTTATAAGTAGTCATCAATCTCAGCTGATAGAGATTCAAAATGACTAGAACAACCATCACTGCGGAGAGTATTACAACAATCTTCTTCTTAATTTTGATTCCTCCTACCAGTTGATAATTGCATGTCCTGTTACTTTGTCATATTTAGTCGCTGGGCTGATAGACACACTACCACCTCCTGGAAACGAAACAGACGGATTGATGGTCAATGTAGACTCGTTGTGTGCGTACATAGAGTATGCGTCAGCAACGGTAAGGTTGCTGACATTGGGTTTAAACCTATATTTCATATAACCAGCATTATACACCGAGTTACTTGTTTTTGTTAAATTCATAAAGTAGGAAATTCCAGCAGCAACGTCGGTATCAGGTTTAGAGTAGTTTACTTCATCGGATACTAAAGTTCCACTATCCGTGTAAAACATATATTTATAAACTGCTGATGATGTGCCTGGAATTGAACTTGAATTGGCATTTAACCCAACTGCTAAGGCATCTTTTCCTCTAAAGAATGGGGAAGTCAACCACTCGAATCGACCTGATACTCCACCTTCTGTAGAACTGTATTTTTCCACCGTTGTCTCTAGTTTAAGCCAACTTGTGATGACAGGCGTTGTTCCGTGGGGTTTAATAGGTGAATTCTGCAGGGCAGCAGCTATCTCAGCCTCTTCTTTTGAGACTTCTGTAACGACTTTTTTATAACTTGATGGATCAGTAATAAATGTACGATTAAGATCATTTACAGGTACATACTCAATTTTATAATAGTTATCTTTATAAGAAACATCTTGAAGTTCAGAGATGTTATTATAATAATAGATTAGGTCATTTTGGGTAAGATCATTCACAAAATTAGTGGAAAATTGATAACTTGTTTGAATTGCATATTTCATTTCTTGTTCACTTGGTGATTGTGTGTCAGCATAAACAGCCGATTGTGCACTAGTGGCTAAAAATAGAACAAATAGTCCTGTAAATATCTTTGTTTTCTTCAACACTTATCAAGCAACTCCTTTAATGGTTTTATATTACAAATTCGTTTAAACATTAGTTGGCCAACATGGATAAATAACCATATACAATAGAATATAAACTTTTATATGAGAATTATTATTATTTTATTGTTTTAAATCAGTTCTGATATTTTAAAAGTTAAGCCCCTTAAGCTTGATTGAGCTAGTCTCGTTTCTCATGAAATATTACCAACAGACATTAAAAAGCAGCACTCAACCTTGTTGACCCACATGAGGTACAACAAGGTTGAGTGCTGAGTCAAACTTTGCTTTTTATAGTGTGAAGATATTCAGTGAATGGATGGACAACGATATCATTTCTTATCCAATAGCGATATTTTTAATGACTCTTGCAGGATTACCGCCAACTACCACATTGTCTGGAACATCCTTAGTTACTACTGCTCCTGAGGCAACAACGACATTATTTCCAATTTTCACTCCCGGATTAATAACAGCTCGTCCGCCAACCCATACATTATTGCCGATCCTCACAGGTTTGGCGTATTCGGGTCCCTTAATCCGTTCGTAAGGATCCACAGGATGCGTAGCTGTATACACATGAACACCCGGGCCAAACATGCAGTTGTCTCCTATGCGCACTTCACAGACATCGAGAATCGTACAATCAAAGTTTGAAAAGAAATTTTCACCTACATGAATGTTATAGCCATAGTCAAATCGGATATTCGCCTCCATACCTATGTTTTTCCCAGTCGACCCAAGCAGTTCTTTAAGCATCTGAACTCTCATTTCATCATCTGCTTCAGTTGTCTGATTGTATATCCGTGTCATCCTTCTGGCATAGGCCCGCTCACGCACCAGTTCAGGATCCCAAGCTTCATATAGTTCTCCATCCAGCATCTTTTGTTTTTCTGTTTTCATATATTTCCTATCCCCTAATATCGTAAAGTGAATTTTCTGAATTTCGTACCGGCTTTGCGGAGCGGGTCAGAAATCCTGAGACAACAATCCCCAGTAGAACTACAATCATTGCACGTAATAACCCAAAATGCTCTCCGAGAAAACCTAGTACTGGTGGACCTACCAAAGATGCAAGATAACCCATTGTAGCCACAGCGCTCACTCTTGCAGCAGCACCTCGGGATTCATCTCCTGCAGCAGACAAACCTACTGGAAAGCCAAGTGAAACGCCGAATCCCCATAAGAGTACACCAGCCGAAGCAACCCAATAATGCTGTCCCCAAATTACAAAAACCAATCCCAAATTGGCCGAAATTGCGCATCCCGACAGAACACGAACTCTCCCATAACGATCTAATAGCGATCCCCCTACAAAGCGTCCTATTGTCATAGCTGTAACAAACAAGCCATAAATAAAGGAGCCTTCCAATGAACTGACACTATAACCATCTACCATGATGAGTGGCAACCAGTCATTAGCAGAGCCTTCAGCAAACGCCATACCTAAAACCATAATACCAATGAGCAAGGTCCGCTTTTCTTTCCATACCTCAAACTGTCGCTTTATATTGAATCTTGTTTGATCTGTAGCTTCCTTCTGTTCCCTCCCGGTTCCTTCTGGTAAGTAACGAATGGAATAAACAACGATAACCGCCATTAGCAAGGCGAGGATTGAAAAGTGGATCAGAATCGGAAGTTGAATGGCGAGAGCTACTACTCCCAGCATGGCCCCAACGAGGGTTCCGACACTAAAAAAACCATGAAACGCCGGTAAGAGTGTTCGTTTCATTTTCTTTTCGATTGCAGCACCCTCAACATTTAATGCCACCTCCGCAGCTCCATAACCGAAACCAAATAACAGCAGTCCGCCTGTAACAACAGCTGCTATTGCCGTAGCCGCACCGATTCCAATCGTTATAAAACCTGTGGCAATCATGAAAGAACTAATTAATATAACAAACCGTGCACCTTTACGGGCAATAATCGAACCGGCCAAAAGCAAAGCAGCAAGCGAACCTGCTGCTAGTGCAAATATAAGGATACCCATACCTGCAGTTGATACTTGCAGTAAATCTCGAACATCAGGAGTCCTAGACACCCACGAAGCAAAGATTACCCCTGGTAGAGCAAATAAGAGAAATAAGAAGTTACGAACAATTCGGGCGTTTTGGTTATAAATAGTCTTCATTTATTCTGCGATCCTTGAAATAATACATTTTATCGCGTTCATTAATTTCACGAAGAACTCTACATGGATTACCCACGGCTACAACATTTGCAGGAATATCCTTGGTAACAACACTCCCTGCGCCAATTACCGTATTATCCCCAATAGAAGTACCGGGAAGTATAACCGCGCCAGCTCCTATCCAGCAGTTCCTCCCAATGTAGACAGGGGCATTGAATTGATATATTTGTTCTCGAAGTTCAGGTAGAATTGGATGCCCTGCTGTTGCTACAGTTACATTTGGTCCAAACATCGTGTAATCACCAACATGTATATGGGTGTCGTCTACTAAAGTCAAATTAAAATTTGCATAAATATTACTGCCAAAATGTACATGCTTACCACCCCAATTCGAGTGGAATGGCGGTTCAATATAGCAGCCTTCACCTATTTCTGCAAACATATCTTGAAGCAGAGCTACTCTTTTCTCAAATTCTAATGGTCGGGTCATATTAAAATCATAAAGTCGTTCTAGGCACATGGTCTGCTCTTTACTGAGTTGCTCATCGCCAGGCAAGTATAAACTACCATTGTGAAGTTTATCTTTAATGTTCATTTGTCGAACTCCTTTTACATACTGATTTTAGGAATGATGAGTCACCACTCAACCTGATCGAAGCGCATGTTTTTGTGATAATATATTCTATCGTTATCCGTGATTTCACGGAGTACCTTGCAGGGATTACCGACGGCTATTACATTGGCGGGAATATCCTTAGTTACGACACTCCCGGCTCCAATCACGCTGCCCGCTCCAATTGTGACTCCTGGAACAATAATTGCACCGCTACCAATCCAAGCCCCATCCTCGATAACTACGGGCAGAGCAAACATCGCTCCCTCTTTGCGCTTTTCAGGATGTACGGGATGACTGGTCACAGCGATCGTTACATTTGGACCAAACATCACATCGTTTCCAATGGTAACTTTATAATCGTCTACAACGGTTAAGTTAAAGTTGATATACACATTGTTACCTACGGTAGTATTTGAACCATACGACATGCGAATTGGAGGTTCCATCCATACATTATCGCCCATGCTCCCAAAGAGTTGTTTCATCAAAGACTTGCGTCCTTCCAAATCATCCGGATGCAAGCGATTGATTTCATAACAGATTGCTTTGCCGCGCTGACGTGCACGTGCCAGAGCTTCAGCTTCCTCGGGATAATTATGATCATGGTCAGTAAATAGCTGGCAGCTTGCCATTCGTTCTTGAATATTCATAGGTTATTCTCCCTTTATAATTCATATTTTTCTTTTAGAAGCCATGGATCCAATTCTTATCCGACTTCCGCAAAATCCCTAGTAATATTGTTTAGCCATTTGTATTGGCGAAATCGAATATACGCCACAGGCAGCTTAATGATTTCATCCAGGCTAATAACGACGTACAACACAAGGGGAGACACTTGCCAGACAAAAGCACAGAGATAAGCAAGTGGCAATATAATGCCCCACATCACGACAGTATCGCACCAAAAACCAAATTTGGAATCTCCTCCAGCGGTGAAGATACCTGCAATGGTATTAGAATTAAATGACTTTGCAATACAATAATAAGCACAGATATAAAGCATTCCATTCAATTGATTTTGCGCAACTTCATTTAAATTCACCATGTAGAATACCAGCGGTTTTATCATCAAAATAGTACATCCTGCCAGCACACCGAATATTAGAGCATAGAGATTCATCCTCTTGCCCGCTTGCTTTGCTTTCTCAATCTGTCCATTCCCCAGGTATTTTCCAATAAGTACAGCTCCACCGCTGGCAATACCTCCACATAACACAATGGCCAGATTCTTAACCACCGACGCAACTGAATTTGCTGCCACCATATCAGCACTAACATGACCGATAATCGCTGCCGTCGCAGTCAAAGCTCCACCCCAAACGATATAATTGCCCAGCACAGGCAGGGTATACTTAAAGAAATCCCTTAATAGTTTTCGTTGAATACTATCGCGTACAGGCAAGCGGAAATGGATGGGGCCCCGCGTAAAGGAGTGAACAAGGCAACAACCCAGTTCAATGGAACGCGCGGTAACTGTAGCGAGAGCAACCGCCGTGATAGCCAGTTCCGGCTTACCCGGAAAGAATACAAATATGCAAAGAGCGTTGAAGATGATGTTTAAGATCAGGCATACGGCACTAATCCAGGCACTAAGTTTGGCATTTTCCATACTTCTGATCACGCTGAGATACATCTGCGAGATGCCCATTGCAAGATAAGAGAACGCATTTAATTGCAAAAACCTCGCACCATACATAATCAAATCGCCATCATCTGTAAAAATTCGCATTAATGTCTCCGGATATAAAAAGGAAGACGAAAAAAACAACACAGAAATAATGAACGAGAACAGGCATGCAATGCTTAGGATACGCTGTATAGTTTGTTGGTCCTTCTTCCCCCAATACTGTGCAGTCAGGATACCAGCCCCTGTAGAGAGCCCCATATAAAACAAGGTCAATACAAAAGTGATCTGTCCTGCAAGCGATACAGCCGACATCGCAGATTGACTAATCATACCCAGCATGACGATATCCGCTGATACAACCGTTGCTGAAATTAGATTCTGCAATGCAATGGGAATGACCAAAGTCATCAACTCACGATTGAAAGAACGATTCACAGTTGTTGTGATTTGTTTGTTTTCGTTCACTCCACAACCCTTCCCCCTCATTTAATGATTCACACTATCAAGATAGAATAAATTCATTGTTCTTTTCCACCAATATCGAATATAATCCTATAAAAATCGTATTTAGTTTAAAGGAGTACTTCATTTTGAAAAATCCATTGGAGATTTTTTCTGATTTATCTGAACGTTTGAATTATAATTTCCCTGATTTACCCTTATATATTCGAAAAGGAAGCTTGGATCAGTTTCACAATTATGCAGCTACAGCCCATTGGCATGTCGACTTGGAGTTCATTTACGTTCTTGAAGGATCTATGGACTATTTTGTTAATGGATGTACAATACGTATTGATCAAGGAGAGGGAATTTTCGTGAATAGCAGTCGTTTGCATTTTGGATTTTCCCACGATCATACCGATTGCTCATTTATCGTCGTCGTGATCCATCCCTCGCTTCTTGGCGAAGGTTCATCTCTGGCAAAAACGTACTGGGAAGACAAGTTCAGCGCCATGATGGAAGACTTTATATTGCTTACAAATCAAATAGGCTGGCACCGGGAAGTTCTCACTTCCCTGCAAGAAATATATGATGAGATGCATACGGATTCCACGCCCAATCCCCTTCGCTTAATATCACGGGCTTTAGCACTGTGCGCTTGCATTGGAGATCAGGTGCAGCAAAAATCGGGGCATTCTGAGGACGTTCAATTATGGACAAATGTCCAGCAGATGACGAGCTTCATCCATCAAAATTATGAGTATAAAATCACTCTTGATGATATAGCAGCCGCAGGAGCTGTGTGTAGAAGCCGCTGCTGTACATTATTTAATAAATATGTAGGCCAAACTCCAACCGTGTACCTGACAAGATACCGCATTCAAAAAGGCTGTGAAATGTTAAAGGAAACGAAACGATCGATTTGCGAGATTTCCATCGCATGTGGTTTTCAAAGCGCAAGTTATTTCACATTTATTTTCCGAAAACAAATGGGTTTAGTTCCGCAGGATTACCGGAAACAAATCATTAAGGAGCAGGGTTAAGTGAATACAACGGTTGTACGCTTAGTTCACACCTTTATGGAATATAGCAGATCAGTCTCTCTGCAAACACAGCAAAAAACCTTGTTGACCGGATGAGCAGCCAACAAGGTTTTTGTTTTTTCACATTATTATTTTTTCTCTTTCTGACGCAGCTTCCCATACATGTATAGTCCCCATACCGCGCCTACCGCACCCAAAACTCCCACTCCGATCTTGATTCCCAGCCGTAGCCCGGAATCACCGGGGTCCATCCAAGCACCGAAAAAACAGAACATGGAGGAGAAGAATAGAAACGCACCGATCTGGTTTTTCTCTTCATTGGTTTTCTGAACGTTATTTGCATTCATTATTATCAATCCCCTTTCGGATATGGGTACAACCAAATCAAATTTTGTAAGCCTTCATGGCTTTTCTGATTTCCTTGATGCTCGGGCGTTTACCGTACATCAGGACACCGGTACGGTAGATCTTCGCGGCGAGCCAGCCGAAGAAGAACGTCGTTACCAGGAGAATCGCCAGCGAGACGATAATTTCCCACAACGCTATACTACCTACACCAATTCGCAGCAACAGAGTCAATGGGGAGGTGAATGGTACAAAGCTTGCAACCTTGACCAGCAGGGTATCTGGACTAGCAATGCTGAACAACGGGATGTAGAAAGCTGCAAAGCCCAGCATCATGATCGGCATAATCGCCTGTCCGAGATCTTCAGTACGGCTGACAATGGAGCCAACGGCTGCGTACATAAGAGCGAAGAGGAAGTAGCCCAGGATATACAAGATGATGCCATATGTCAGTAAACCAACATTAAACTGACTGAAATTCAGATCAAAGTCGCTCATAATTGTCGCATTATGCGGCAGTTTCAGGTTGGCGGCAATTGCCGCAGCGATAATTACAATTTGCGTTAATCCAACCAGGAAGATCCCGATAACTTTACCGAACATCTGCGCCAGTGGCGAAGCGCTTGTGATCAGAATCTCCATAATACGAGAGCTCTTCTCTGAAGTAATTTCTGCTGCGATCATATTGCCTGTCATCATGATCGACATAAAGAACAGAATTAAAAGCACATATACTATCACGTAATTAATAGCAGGATGGGATGGTTCCACTTCTACTTCACCTGTCGTGCTAAGCTGTTTGGTACCAATCGCTACCGGCGTATTCATCGCGCTGATCTGCTCTGGCGTCAGCTTATCTCCGGCGATAAGCTGTGCGTTAACCTGCTGCAATGCCCCTTGCAGATAGGATTGCACTTCCCCTTTAAGCTTGCCATCGCGGCTGAAGTAGGTCACTTCCTGCAGACCTGAAGCGGATGCTGTTCCCAGAGAGAGGTAGCCCTGCACCTTCTCATCATCCAGCGCCTTTTTTAGCTCGGGATCATCACTTGCGGCATAAGAATTCAGCGTAATTTTCGGGATTCCTGCTGGAGGATTGTAAGCCTTAAGCAGTTCAGCTGCCGGATTTCCGCTGTCAGCTACAAGTCCGATCACTGTGGTGCTTCCTGCCGTACCACTAGCGGTATCATCACCCTTGAACACTTTAATCATGTACGGGATGTTCATCCCGATACTGAGCAGCAATACGATAATCAACGTAGTAATCATGAATGATTTCGTTCTTACTTTATTCCTAAAGGTAAAGCCGATAATTGTCCCCATCTTATTCATGAGATTCACCCACCGCCCGGATAAAGATTTGGTTTAATGTCGGTTCCTTAATTTCAAAATGCTCCACTTCACCCTGTCCGATTGCCTGCTGTAAAATGCGCTGTGCGGCTTCAATCTCGCTGATTGTCAGCAAATAACCCCGTTCCTGTCGTTTCACAGCTGTTACGCCTGCAATAGACTCCAGTCCGGAAACTTCACCAGGGGTGCGAAGCAGCACCTGCTCGCGTGGATACCCCTTCTTGATCTCACGGATCTCACCTTGCACCACGGTATTGGAGCGATCGAGAATGGTGATATTCCGGCAGAGCTCTTCGACGTGTTCCATCCGGTGTGTGGAGAACAGGATACTCGTACCTTGATCACGTAATTCCTTGACTGTGTCCTTGAGCAGTTCGACATTTACAGGGTCCAGGCCACTGAAAGCCTCATCGAGAATGAGGATTTGAGGTTTATGGACAACCGCAGCGATAAAGCCCATTTTTTGCTGATTTCCCTTGGATAGCTCTTCAATCTTCTTGTTGTAATACTCAGGAACTTCGAAGCGGTCCAACCAGTAACGCAGGCTCTTGTCGGCCTCGCTCCTTGACATGCCACGAAGCTGGGCCAAATAAGTGATCTGGTCACTAATCTTTACCTTCGGATACAATCCGCGCTCCTCTGGTAGGTAGCCCATAATGCGCTGAAGCTCACTGTTAAATGATTTTCCATTGTAGAGAATCTTGCCTTCATCGGGATAAATCAACCCCAGCACCATACGCATGGTTGTTGTCTTGCCCGCACCATTGGCGCCAAGCAATCCATAAATCTCCCCTTCATTTACCTTCAGGCTAATTTGATTTACAGCGGTTTTCTCTCCATACTGCTTCACTACTTGCTCCAGCTTCAAAGCTTCCATCTTCAGTCCCCTTTCTTGTCATCAACCAGAATTGGACGATATCCCTGTGTCCATAAGCCCAAAATCTCATCCAGCTCCAACACACGGCTCTTAACTACCTTTACGCCCATATGGTGCAAGCGTTTCTCAATTTGTTCAAATTGACCGGTAACGAACGAGGCCACTCCTTTGCCATCCATTGTGTGGTTCAGTGTACCCGGAAGTTCCGCCGCAAGCTCGGCAAGCTCCTCCTGATCCGCCACATTCACCCAAACCTCGCTCCAAGCCCCGAACAGGCTGTCTTTATCCGCCATGCCTAGCAGTTGGCCCTTGTGCATAAGCACAATATAATCGGCCAGTCTTCTTACCTCATCGACGATGTGGGTGGAGATCAGGATCGTTGCATTATGCCCATCCATATATTTGCGCAAGGCCTCTATCATAGCTTTCCAGGCAAAAGGGTCCAGTCCGGAAGAAGGCTCATCGAGCAATAGCAACTGAGGCTTTGCAGCCAGAGCTGCAGCAATCTCGAACTTACGGCGCTCCCCCTTGGACATTTTCCCCAGCTTGATGCTCCGTGGAACCTCAAAGATATCGATCAATTCCTGAAAGTAAGGCTGATCCCACTGTGGGTACCAGTGGCTGCGGAAGGCTGCTGCCTCCTCGGCACTCCAGTGATTCTCTTCGGTAAGCGAGTTCTCTGGTACATATGCTATAGTCTGGCGCACCTCCAGCGGTATACCTTCGTTATGGGTTTTGTCGAACCAGAGAATTTCACCCTCCTCGGGATGCGTCAGTTGGAGGAGCATTTGCAGTAAAGTGCTTTTACCGGAGCCATTTTGACCGACAAGCGCGATGATGTGTCCCTGCGGCAGGCCCAGATTAAGTGGACCAATCGTTTTGTTCCGCCTTTTTTTGCTTATATTTCGCAGCTCGATTGCCAATTGTGCCATTTCAGTACCTCCACCTTTCATTCCTGACCTGTATATTTGCGCTCCACGATTTCTTTAAACAGCTCGACAAGCTCTTCCCTCGTGCACTGGACCGAATGCGCAACATCCACCGCGGTCTCCAGCGCTTTTGTCACAGCATCACGCTTATAATTCTCTCTCGCACCTTCCCCGACATTAGAGACGAAGGTGCCTGTACCCTGCCGCGTCCGCAGCAGCCCTTCATTTTCCAAGTCCTGATAGACCCTGCGAACGGTAATGACACTACATTTCAAATCTCCGGCAAATTCACGTATCGAGGGAAGCAATGTTCCCTCTGCGATCACCCCGCTAATAATCAGCGATCTTAGCTGTGTCTCTATCTGGTGATACAGCGGCTCTGCGCTGTTCTCATCAATTTGCACCGGTATCCACACGATTTACACCCCGCTTTTCATTCCGGCGAGCCGAAATGCTTCCTTGCAATTTTAGACTCTTCATATGAAGTTCCGTCTTTTCAGCCGGTGTATTGTCCATTTTGAGATTACCTGTAAGGCGGCTAAACCCACCAGCAGCATCCCCCACATCACCGGAGATAACAAGCCCCATTCCTTCGAGCTTTCTATGGTAAAGATGAATACATTCCCACCTGATATCCTGATGATCGCCGCTGTCGCCAGCGAGAGGCCCATGATGAGCAGGGTAAGCCAGCCGTAGGCTTTTCCACTGAACAAGAACTCAATGTAGATGTACAGACCTGCAATCATCAAACCATAACCAATCCAAGTGAAGGCGAAGGAAAGATATTCGATCCAGTTCAAGTTCGCTTGAACATGTTCACCAAAGGCATAGATAAGTCCGAAGAACAGGATACCATTCATGCCGAAGGACAGGAAGGACTGGATCTTTCTTTTGTTCACAATAACCTCCATCGGGATAGGGAGACTCTTCAGATACATGAGCATCTTGGTGTAGGAATCCTCGCTCCAATATTTCATGGTCCTGCGGGAATATGTGAATCCTAGTATCGGAACTATAGAAAGTAGCAAGAAATCTGATATGACATTCCGATCCTTCCCACCCAACGAGTCATTCAGAACTAGTGTTGCTAACCCGCCCAGATATGCCATAAAAAGAAGCGAAAACGCTACCGGGAACAGGATCCTTAACTTAGACCCGCGAAAGTCACCCCGAATAATGAACCAAGACTGCTTGAACATCTTCATAAACAGTTACCTCGCTTTAGCATCTCAATTTGAAAAACAATGAGTTATGCACTGTGTTACCTGTGCTTACTGTATATATCTATATACACAGTATATGTCCTTTATTTTCCATCGTCAATATTTAATTCAAAATAATTTACAGCCAATCTCCATGACCATATAAAAAAACCAGACACCCCCGTGTCCGGTCCGCACTTTCATTATCTGATAAAGCATTGTCTGCGAGATGTTATAGATTACGACAAATTCAGACAAAAAATAGAATAATTCTCTTATAATAACTATACAGTAATATACAAATGGCCTATAATACTTACATAGTATTGTGTGTATGCATAAATGCGAAACAGACCTATATTTGGCACTAAAAATGTCGCATAAGCCATATTGTACGACATTTTTCTGCTGTCTTTCTTCTATTTTCGTACAGTTTGCACGCTTACTGCTTGATCAGGTGAGGGTTTTGCCAAGAGATTGAGGAGGGAGAATAGGTTGGGGGAATTAGCCGCACTAGTCAAAAAGGTGCACATTGCTCTAACGGAAGAGGCCCATGTGAGCGTTTGGATGAATTTTCTGCGGGACAAACACCCGGAAACGCACAGGCACTCCATTAGAGTAGCCATGATGGCAGAGGAACTGGCAGGCTCCATGAAACTAATAGAGAAAGAGAAAAACATTCTGGTGCGAGGATGCTTTTTGCACGACATCGGCAAGTCTCTAATTCCCGTGGAGATTCTTGACCAGCAAGAGCCCTTAACGGAGGAACAGTGGAATATCTTGAAGCTGCACCCGTTGCTCGGAGCCGAGCTTGCCAAAGATTTCCCAGGTATAGACAGCGAAGTAAACGACGTAATCCGCTATCACCATGAACGATGGGATGGCACGGGTTATCCCTACGGACTGAAGGGAGAGGACATCCCCTTTCTTGCTCGGGTCTGTTCTGTCATTGACGCCTATGACGCCATGCAATCCTTCCGCCCCTATCGGGAACGAACCTCCATCCAGCAGGCCAGGGATGAACTCCGCGCTCACGCCGGCACACAGTTTGACAGTCAGATCGTAGATCAGTTTCTGCTACTCACAGATCTGCAGTTGTCGGTATAGCAGAGACTTCCCAGCAGGAAAGCGGCCTTATAAAGAGTATACATATTCCTCACTTTCCTGATAAAAAACAGGCCTGTGGCTGCATGCTTCCGTGCAGGAGACATACAAATCCACTAGGCCTGTTCCGCTGGCGTCTATGCGCCCATAATGACTTCCCATACCGGCTTCGTATGTCCGCCCGGATACAGCATGTACAACAGCACATACACCATTACGCCTGTAATGGCGGTAATGAACCAGATTACAGAGGTCACTCTGCCCCATTTGCGGTGCTTGGCATACTTTGCCTTGAACCCTAGCGTAAGCGTAGTTAACCCGAATACAGCAGCCACAGTGGCCAGTACAATATGGAAGATCAGAAATACTTGATAAATGGTCTTCAGTTCGTCCGGTCCGCCCCATGAGGTGTTCCCCACAAACAGCGTTCTTGATACATACACGATAAAGAACAGCAGAGCAGCGACAGCGGCAGCAATCATCGTGTTCTTGTGCGCCTCACGTTTGCCCTTAATGATGAGTCCCCAGCCAATTGCCACCAGCACCGCACTAATTACGATGAACGATGTACTGATCGTTGGAAACAGCGTAAAAATATCCATGATTATCCCCCTTGGCATTCCCAGCTATCACGGATCAAACGACACCTTCCAGACCGGAAGAGGGTCCGGAATCTTCCCTGTCGTCTTGCCCGTTCTCTTTTTTATACCAATGATAGAACACATAAGCAAGCATAGAGGCGAAAATAAATTCCTGAATGAACTTCATCGCTATGCC
This sequence comes from Paenibacillus sp. NPDC058177, assembly GCF_042883835.1. Lineage (NCBI taxonomy): Bacteria > Bacillati > Bacillota > Bacilli > Caryophanales > Paenibacillaceae > Paenibacillus > Paenibacillus sp. NPDC058177. The sequence continues at coordinate 137,356 of NZ_JBHVVB010000007.1, forward strand.
TCCTACCTGCTGATCCACCTTTGGCGACAGCCATCCGAAGAACGTTGGACCCCCAAATGCCTTCAAGAGCGCAGCAGGATCACCGGACACACAATAGCCCATAGCTTTGGCCCATGCATCAGGATCACTGTAGGTGGCGTAGAGTGGTTGGCCAGCAAAAATAATCAGTCCGCAAGCCGGTGTCAGCAATACCATGTTGAGGAAGATAAAGCCGATCTTGCCGAGTCCCGAGGCCATCTTACGTTCCGGTAACGGGTTAATCAGCGTCCACCACATCAAGGCAGCTGTCAGGAAGAGAATCATATAATAGAGACGGTGAACCGTAAAATGCAGCATAACATAATCATGAATCACCGGCACGTGGTACAGCGAGAATAATCCGTTAAACAGCAGCGCCGCCACTACCGGATGAGCCAAAAACGACAAACGCCGCAAAGGATTGACCTTCAGGGCAGCACGCCAAATCCAGTCGGGAATACCTAGCATAATCAGAGGCACCGCGACGAGATAGGACAAGGCCATACTCAGCATATGAAAAGAGAACATGATGTGCCCCAGTAAGCTAACCGGTCCCCCCTGTGCCAAATACAGCGCCACCATCCCGCACACAAATAGTGTTCTGCGGAAGAACGATACAGGGGCAGCACCCGAGAACCGTGACGACAGCGGTCCGATCAACACAAAATAGGCCGCTGTAACCAGCAGCATCCCCGCCAAAAATAACGGGCTCCATAAATCGGCGAAGCTAAAATATTGTAATCCCAGCATATCTTATTTATGCCTCCTTGGTAGGAAGGCGGGTATAAGGTGATTGTTCACGCAGCCATAATGCCAAAAAGAGGGGGCATGAACTGCCCTCCTCTTCCGCAAATCACCTTTAGTCCCACCATACCCAGTAGAGTGACATGATAATACAAGTACCTGCTACAAAAAATCCACCGATCATGAACAGGATGGGCAGCATATGCCCTTTATCCTTCAAGTGCATCCAGTACCCCATCTGCACAAACACTTGCAGTACAGCCATTACCAACAGCAGAATCACCGCGAACGATGCATTCACTCCGCCTGCCGCAACTGCAGCGAAAGCGATCAAGGTCAGCACAATCGAGAAGATGAATACGACAATATGCTTTTGCGGTCCTTCATGCCGGTAGCGGTGCTTAACTCCGCCTTGTGGCGTTTGTTGATCCGTCGTCATGATCTAGCCCACCTTTCCAAGCAGGTATACCACTGTGAAGATGAATACCCAGACCACGTCGATAAAGTGCCAGTACATGGCTGAGACATAAATCTTCGGCGCAGTGATAACGTTCAGTCCCTTGCGAGCCAGCTGAGCAATCAGAATTCCAATCCAGACTATCCCGAAGGCAACGTGTGCGCCGTGGAACCCGACTAGCGTGTAGAACGCGGAGCTGAATGCGCTTGTAGTCATTCCGAATTCTTCATGTCTTATATACTCACTGAACTCATAGATTTCCAGTCCAAGAAAGCCGAGTCCCAGAACGACTGTAATGAGCAGCCAGTTTCGCAGCACAGCCGGACGATTCCGGTGCATCGCCTGGATGGCGAATACACTCGTCAGACTACTCACTAGCAGGATGAAGGTTGCCGCTGCAACCAATGGCAGATGAAATAGTTCATTAGCTGTCGGGCCTTCATTGGTCTGATTGCGCAGGGCCAGGAAGGTGGCGAACAGGGTGCCGAAGAGCACCGCTTCCCCGCCCAGAAATAGCCAGAAGGCGAGCACTTTATTGCGTCCCTCCAGGGTCGCTTTTTCCGGTTCGTGTGGAAGCGTGCCGTTAGCTGCTTCTGCGTGTGCCGTTGTCATTCCATCCTCACCCCTCTTCCAGCTCTTCAGGTTCAATATGCCAGCCGTGATCATCGAACACGGAACGCAGCACCATCGACCCAAATGTAATGAGAAGCCCGATTGCCGTTACAATGTAATTATTGAAAATAAAGCTCATAAACGCGTTGCCGAAATCATCCCTGCTGAACATAAACCCAAGTCCCGCTATGAAGATTCCCACGGACATGACGAACGGCAATGCGGTAGCGGAAGGCATGTGGATGGAACCGACTGGCTCCGCAGGCGTCATCCCTTTATTTCCGGCTGTTTTCTCTTTCCAGAGAGCATCAATGCCACGCACTAGTGGCGTTTGCTTGAAGTTATACTCCGGTGGAGGAGAAGGGATACTCCACTCCAATGTCCGGCCGTCTTCCCAAGGATCATCTAATGCACCCACAGGCTTTCTGGAAGTCAGGAATACGTTGGTCAGGAAGATAATCGTTCCCACACCCATCAGACCCGCACCGATCGTACTAATCAAGTTCAGGAGATCAAACTGCTGGTTCGGCAGATACGTGAAGACACGGCGCTGCATACCCATTAGTCCAAGGAAATGCTGCACAAAGAATGTCATGTGGAACCCAAGGATGAAGGTCCAGAAGGTCCACTTGCCGAGTTTCTCGCTCAGCATGCGTCCGAACATCTTCGGCCACCAGTAATGCAGCCCTCCGAATAGGCCAAGCACCAGGCCGCCTACGATAACGTAGTGAAAGTGGGCGACGACAAAATACGTGTCATGGAACTGAAAGTCTGCTGGTGCAGAGGCCAACATGACCCCGGTGACACCGCCCATTGTAAAGGTTGGAATGAAACCGGCTGCGAACAGATTCGGCGTGGTAAAACGCACCTGTCCACCCCACATCGTGAACAGCCAGTTGAAGATTTTGATTCCGGTAGGTACGGCAATAAGCATCGTCGAAACCGAGAACAACGCGTTCGCGACCGGTCCAAGACCCGTAGTGAACATATGATGCGCCCAGACCATGAAGCCGAGAAAGGCGATCAAGATCGTAGCGAAGACCATCGAGCTGTACCCGAACAGACGCTTGCGCGAGAAGGTCGGAATAATCTCGGAGATGATCCCGAACGCAGGCAGGATCAGGATATACACTTCGGGATGTCCGAAAATCCAGAAGATATGCTGCCAAAGCACGGGGTTACCGCCGGCACCAACCTCGAAAAAGTTAGCTCCAAGGATTCGGTCAAAGGTCAGTAGTACCAGGCCCACCGTAATGGCCGGAAAAGCGAAGAGAATAATAGCGGAAGTAATAAATGTGGTCCAGGCGAACATCGGCATCCGCATGTAGGACATCCCCGGCGCACGCATTGTGATAATGGTTGCCAGAAAGTTAATGCCCCCAATCAGGGTACCTAAGCCCGCGATCTGCAATCCGATGGTATAAAAGTCTACTCCGTGTGTCGTACTATAAGTGCTGGTAGACAATGGCGCGTAGGCTGTCCAGCCGGCATCAGGTGCACCACCCATAACCCAGCTGAGGTTGAGCAGCAGGCCGCCGAACAGGAAGGTCCAAAAGCCAAGCGCATTAAGAAAAGGAAAAGCAACGTCGCGTGCCCCGATCTGGAGCGGAATGACCGCATTCATTAGGGCGAAGATAATCGGCATAACGCCAAGGAAGATCATCGTGGTTCCGTGCATCGTAATCAACTCATTGAAGAGCTGAGCGTTTAGAAAGGTATTCATCGGCTTGATGAGCTGAATTCGGATCAGGATCGCTTCCAGACCGCCAATGCCAAAAAACAAACCTCCGGCCCATAAATACAGAATTGCAATTTTCTTGTGATCGACGGTGGTGATCCAATCCATCAGTCCGGTGTGCCGTTTGACGGTATGACCATGCTTCAACGGCTTGGAATGGTTCAGGACAGGAGCTGCTTGAGCCAAGATTCGTACCCCCTTTTCAAAATTGCTGCTTGGTTTAATGGTTGAAAGGACTAGTTCAATTTGTAATTAGCCAGGTAATGGGCAATGCCGTCAATCTCTTCATCGGTCAGTCCCAAATCCTTGGGGCTTGGCATCAGATTGTTCGGCTTCACGCTCTTAGGATCATGCAGCCAGGTCTTCAAGTTCTCCTCAACAGAAGCACCCTCTACTCCTGAATCATCATTGATCAAGATCCCGGCTATAGCTTCCCGTGAGCCAATCCCCGTCAGGTTCGGTCCAACGGATATCCCCTGATCACCTACCGCATGGCATTTCAGACATTGGTCCTTGAAGGTCTTGGCCAGGGCCGGATCTTCAGGAAGCACCGCTGCCGGTTTCTTCATACCATCGATCCATTTCTGAAATGCTTCTTCACTGACGGACTTGACCTTAAATTCCATCAGGCCGTGAGAAGGTCCGCACAGCTCCGCGCACTTGCCTCGGTAAACGCCTTCATTTGGCGCACTGAAGCTGAAGCGGTTAATGGTACCCGCCGGGTTCGTATCCAGCTTACCAGAGAGCGATGGCACCCAGAAGGAGTGTATTACATCGGCAGTCTTCAATTCAAAGGCGATATCCTTTCCCTTAGGAATCACCAGATCCTGCGCCGTAGTTATGCCGTAATCAGGGTACTCAAACTCCCACCAGTATTGGTGACCTGTTACCTTTACTTTAATTGCATTTTTGTCATTCCAATGATCATTACCAGCAGCAAACACCGCTTTTACCGTTGGAACCGCCAGAACAACTACTAAAATCAGCGGAATCACGGTCCATAGAATCTCCAGCTTGATGCTGCCCTCCACCTGTTCAGGAATCTCGCTCTGTCCCGGCTTTCTGCGGAACCGGATCATCACAAATGCCGCGATGGAGAAGACAATCAGCAGCACGATAACCATAATGGTAATCGACAGTTTCATGAGTCCGTACGAGGTTTCTGCCGCCGGTCCCTGCGGCCTGAGTGCCGACAAGTCCGCGCGTCCGCAACCGGTAAGAAGAATGAGTCCAAAAACTGCGATCATGGGAAGGAGTCGCCTTACAGCTTGCCACGTTTTCATCATAGATCTACCCCGCTTTTCCCGATTTCATAATTTACCGTATTTTCCCTGTCAATTATAACAATCACTATTAATATAAGTTTAAGGGTGGGTTTTGTCAATCGTTCACAGCTAGTTCACAAAGTCTTTTCAGAAGGCCAAAAAGCCTGTCATTACTGAATTTAATAACGTTTTCTGAAAACGTATACAAATACAATTATATAATGAAAGCGATTGCATTTTAAAATGTGTCTATTAATTCATTTGACTAATTTATTCTCTGATTGTTTAATGAAAAATTCGCGTATTCATTGCGGGGCTTGCTTTCAACGGATTTTCTTCCACTTTTCACCAGTGTTGGAACGCAAAAAAAACCGCTTCCTGAAGCGGCACGCCGCCGGACACGGTTTATGAGAATCCTCATGGATGTAGTTACTCAGAATGTTGTCGTAAGAACGTCTGGGTGATGATCCTCTCTTGTATTTAGGAGACGGATGAATTCATCTTTACCAGTTCATGCTCTACGACCATGGTCAGCTCTTCTTCATAGCCTCCCGTGATCCGATACTTTCGGACGTACTCCTTTACGAATTTCTTGGGATCTTTGGGCCGGAAAATACGTGTCATTTCCCGTAGACTTTCCTTAACTTCGTTATGACCTTTACTTGCCATGATCAGTTCCCTCCCAAAACATTGAAAATGAATGCTCCGTTGTAGAGAATGCATGATGAAAAGTCCGCCGTAACTCCGAAATGCAAGTCAGTATCCGTTACACATACGTAGCTCGCACTATCCGCTTGACGCTGCTCCAATAACTTATTGAAGTGGATACATCATCTTGCAGGAGAAGCAGGTTCGTCGTGATTTGGGCTGAGAGCTTGAGATGCCTGTAATGAAAGCACCTCGACACTTTAATTACCCGAAGAGCCACTTACTGAATCACTCCTTTCGGGCCTTATCGTTATATTGTATCATATTCCGGCGCAACTTCCACCTTTCCATGTAAAATGTGCTTATGGGAAATATTTTTATTTTATGGCATGTAATTGGGGTGAGCTTTCCGGATTCCGGGTAAAATACACTCATATTTCAACTCGGCTAGCATGCCTGTCTGGATCAAGAAAAGGGGACCTCTATGATGAATCATCCATTGAATTTACTTCATTCACCCCATAGCCCCGTCTCCTTCATCGAAACAGCGCTCCCTGAAGACACAAACACTGACAGCTTCCTGTTGGAGCAAGCACATCAGACCATCCTGCAGAGCTATCCCAAAATGCACAGTATGCTATTAGTACGCCAAGGAAAGCTCATCTTTGAGCGTTATTATGGCGATTATCAAGCTGGGTCGCTAAATGATCTGCGTTCAGCCACCAAAAGCTTCGTCTCACTAATAACGGGGATTGCAATCAAGCGCGGGGACATCCCTTGTGTTGAAACCCCGGTCTGCGAAGTGCTGCATCGTCATATGCTCTCCCAGCCTTCGCCCCAGCTCGAAGAGCTCACCCTCCGCCATTTGCTGACCATGACCGCCGGCTTCAGTTGGATCACGGGAAAGAAGCTGGGGGAGCCACTCATTCGCAAGTTTCACAATAGCCGCCGCTGGGGAACCTTTGCCCTAAGTCTGCCGATTCTTCCTGGCAGTATCGGGACCTTTCAGTATCGCAGTACCGATACCCATCTGATCTCTATGATGCTCTCGGAGTCCACAGGTCTAGATGCCTTCAGCTATACCCGCCAGCATTTCTTCACTCCACTGGGAATTACTCATGTTACCTGGAACTCAAGCCCCGAAGGGCATAGCATGGGCCATATCGGTTTATTCATGACCGCCAGGGATATGGCCAAGACAGCCATCTGCCTCCTGAGCGGCGGTCTCTGGGCGGGCGAAGAGATTGTCCCGCAGGCATGGTTACAGGAAGCTCTCGAACCTCAGACATCCGGCTATCCCTCCTTCGGCGACTATGGGTACCAGTTCTGGAACGGGACGATGAGCGGACAACCCTTTAAGCTTGCGCACGGCCATGGCGGACAGCAGATTCTACTGCTGCCAAGTCTGGATGCTGCTGTGATCTTCACCGCAGAGACTAAAGTCAGGCAGTGGAAGAATCCACGGAGACTAGTGGAGCAATATCTGATCCCTGCTATGGGCTGATGAGGATCACATACTTTGTCCACCGCCCTCATAGAATGATGGGGAGAAGGAGTGTGATCCCTTTGTCCCCTTTCAGATCATCTACAGGCCTGCCCGACAATATCGCGGGTGCGCTATGCTATTTCTTCCCTTTTGCAGGCGGCATCGTCTTTCTGGCTCTGGAGAAAAAAAGCCGCTTTGTGCTTTTCCATGCCTTGCAATCGCTGATCGCCTTCGGCGCGCTGATGGTCGGACATGTAATTAGCGGCCTGCTGCCGCTTATTGGTCCGCTCATTGCCGCCATTCTCTCCCTTTGCGGCCTGGCGATCTGGCTCCTGATGGTTTATCACGCGCTGGGTGGCCGATGGTATCGGCTGCCCTGGGCGGGAACTTTCGCGGAACAACAGCTTCGCCACATTTAATCTCCGTCCTCTTGCGTAAAAAAGATTCCCTTTCACTCTTCCACTCCTTACAATGGAGAATAGATTACACTGGATCTTTGAAGCTGGGGGAAAAGAAATGTACTTATTTATCATAAATCCACGTTCCGGGGGAGGCACAGGGCAGCGAACATGGCGGATCGTAGAGAAGCTGCTGAAGCAGCGGCTCATTTCTTACGAGACCCTGTTCACTAAGGATGCTGCAAGCGCGGAACGTGCCGTACTGGAGGCCTTGGCCCGGCGGGAGCATTGGGAAGCTGCTGTTGTTGTCGGAGGCGACGGCACGATTCACAGCGTGCTCGGCGCTCTTCATCAGACCGGAATCCGGCTTGCGGTAATTCCGGCCGGCTCCGGCAATGATACAGCCCGCGGGTTCGGCATCCCTCTGGATCCGGAGACGGCACTGGCGACAGCCACCGGTGGTCGCTGGCTGGACAGCGACCTGCTCTCCGGCAGGGACGGATTCACTTTGACCGCTTTCGCTAGCGGCTTTGACGCCCAAGTAGCGGTTAATGTGAATACCAGCCGCTACAAGCGTTTTTGCAACGCCATCGGCGCCGGACAGTTGGCGTATATTATCGGCATCCTGCATACGCTGCTGACCTTCAAGCCTTGCCGGGTCAACGTAGCCTGCGATGGCAAGGAGCATTCCTTCGAGACGGCCTGGCTCGTCTCGGTCTGCAACCTGCCGGGCTATGGCGGCGGGCTACAGATCTGCCCGCAGGCGGAGGCCGGGGACGGCCAGCTCGACGTCTGCGTTGTGCACGGGTGCAGCCGCGGGCAGCTCCTGCGGCTGTTCCCTACGGTGCTGAAGGGCAAACACGTGTCTCTGCCCTTCGTCACCATGCTGCGAGGACGCAGCGTAGCTGTGACCTTCGAGCAGCCCCGGCAGGCCATCGGCGACGGCGAGAGCCTCGGCCTCGCGCCGCTCGCCGTGCGCTGCGTGCCTGGCGCGCTGCGCGTGCTGTCGCCGCAGGGCACAGCCGCGGCGCAGAGATCCTGCCAAGCCAGCGGCTAGGCAGGGGATCCCCGTCGTGCCGGATAGGACGGCACGACAATAAGGCCAGCACGCGTAGAACCACGCGTGCTGGCCTTTCTTCTGCTGCGGCGCAGAGTAGCCGCAGCGAAACAAGCCGGAAACCATGGGCAGCTGCCCGGGTTTCTGGCTTGTTACTCCGGGGTGCTGCCGTCTAACCCGGCAGCACCTCATCGTCTTCCACAAATGCAATTTGTCCTTCCGTCAGCGAAGCGATTCGCACGAGCGATTCCACACGATAGCCCGCTTCCTGCAGCAGCCGGTGACCCGGCTGGAAGGATTTCTCAATCACAATACCAATCCCGGCCACGCTGCCTCCGGCCTGTTCCACAATCCTCGCCAGCCCGAAGGCGGCTTCGCCGTTCGCCAGAAAATCATCGACGATCAGAACCCGCTCTCCTGGAGCGATGAATTTCTTGGAGACGGTGATTTCATTGGTCTCTTTTTTCGTAAAAGAGTATACCTTCTCCACATAGATATCCTCTGTCAGTGTCAATGACTTCTGCTTGCGGGCAAAAATCAGCGGCACATCCAGCTCCAAAGCCGTCATGATGCCTGGCGCAATGCCAGAGGACTCGATGGTCAGCACTTTCGTGATCTCTTCCCCGTTAAAGCGGCGGGTAAACTCGCGCCCGATCTCCCGCATCAGAACCGGATCCATCTGGTGATTCAAGAAAGAATCTACCTTGAGCACACCTTGGCCGAGAACGATGCCTTCATCGATTACTTTTCGCCTCAACAACTCCATATGTACTCCTCCTTCTCCCACAAAATGGACCCTTACCTCCTCACAGGCTACAGCCCGGTCGGCTTCTGAGGCAAAAGGTTGCCTACAATGGATTTCAAATCATGGTCTTCCTTATGCTGATCCTTAGCATTACCCGTGTCATACCCGGTAATCCGAATCTCCGAATAGTTAGCCCCTGCATTCACCGGTTTGAAAATCAGCTTCTCCCGGTCCGCCAGCCGCACCTCGAATTTCATGTCCTTGAACATGCCAATCAGCTCAGCCTCACCCGGAGTGGCACCTTCATCCAAAAACAACAGTCCGCGCAGTGGCTTTGGACCTTCCGGATGCACAACTTCAAAATGAACGATGCATTCCATACATTTCACCTCCCTGAAATAATTTCGTTTCGGGCTGAAAGGCTCAGCCTTATTCTTGCCCATCCTCGCTGTGCATTACATATTTGCTATAGATGCTGCTATAGCGATCACCGTACCGCTGTTCCAGTTCGGCGCCCATATCCTGCTCCAGCTCGAAAAGTACCATTTCTTGTGTAAAATGATTCAACAGCAGTTCCACCATCACCGGATGTTCAGTGACGACAGCCTGTGCCGTACCGTCACTGTAACGCATACCAAGCATGCACCAGCTCCGATCGATCACAAACGAGAATTTGCGGCCATCACTGCGCGGCGGCTTTCCGCCCAGCGGCGTCCAGGCTGGTGGAGCTGCAACGGCATTGTCGCCGTCAAACGCCCACAGGAGCCTAACTCCCCGCAGCTCAGCTTGTTCCAGCTCGCTGCGCAGCAGTGTTGCTTCCTCCCGCCATACGTCAACCACGATCTCCTGCTCGGCCAGATTCAGCTGATGTATCAGTGCGCCAAGCACGTTGCGGTCTCCCTCAACATTGTAAAATGACGGGGTTACCGGTCCGCCGCGCGGCATTTCATTCTCCATATAAGCGAGGGAGGACTGAATCCGCCCGGAGATCATCGTCGACAGTTCCTCCGGATTAAGCACACTATACCGTGCAGGCTCTCCTTCCCCGCATCGCACATATCCTTGTTGTGTCAGGCGCTGCAACGCAGCATATACGTTAGATCTCGATACTCCGAGCTGTTTGGCTACTTCATAGCCCGAAGCTTGACCTTTGGTCGCCAGCTCCACCATAATTTTGGACTCCATCTCTGTGAAGCCCAGATTGCGCAGATGCAGCAGCAACTGTTCCATTCTTATGTCCCCCTAAGCTGACTGTAAAACTAGATTTGCTCCGAACCGCAGCGCGGGCACCACATGGAGCCTTTTGGAAGATCTGTGCGGCAGATCTGGCATTTCACCATATCCCGCACACCATGCTCCTCGCTAGTCGCTGCCGGATCTTGTTGTTCTCCCGATTTCCAATCGCGGATGCGCCGATCCAATTCAAGCTGCCGCAACCGTTCACGTTCCAATTCATCGGCATGACGACGTTCCTTGTCAACATCCGGGTTACTCTCATCATTCTCTTCGAGTGGAAGTTCATCCTCTGCAAGCCCTGCTTCGGGATACACGCCAGCCGGACTCATCTTCAGCGCGATCTCCCGCTCCTCATCGGTCAGGTCCTCAGCACCATAGTATTGATGCTCATCTTCTTCCTCTTGCACGGTGTACACCGGCTCTGGCGGGGCAGGCGCCTTATACGTAAAAGCCGGTTCTTCCTGCTTGCGTCCGCAGTGCGGGCAAAAATTGGCGTCCAGGGCCACAACCTGGCCACAGGCACACAGCCGTTCATTTTTCAGCTCAGCTATGCGGGAACGCAATACGTCAATTCTCTCCTGGTGTCTTGAACAGACACGCGACAGCTCCACCATTTTCCCTTCGGCCTCTGACATATCTCTCAAACGATATCCTTCATAGAAAAGCCGGCCCATTTTCATAAATTCAACTTCCATCTCACGCTCGATATCTGAAATCTGGCTATTCAGCTTACCGATTTCCACAGAACCTTGTGCTTTTTCGGTAACCCGGCTGGCACCGTCCTTGATACGCTGCAATAAGTTCATCGATGCTCCTCCTTCTCCACAGTGAAACGTGCTTCTATCATACCAAATGTACCGCACAGATTCATTATTTACCGTTCTGTGTATAATAGTAAAAAATGAACCCTAGGGCAATATAACGGAAAACGGAGGGATTCACGATGCCGGCCAATGACCAGAAAAAACGTTATTTTGTCTCTGCAGCCCATGGCGTAATACAGAATATCCGCAACGAGTCCAATGAGTTTGAAGTGCACCTGAATGATGAGGAGCTTACAATCCTGCAGGATCTGTTAACTAATCTGGAGAGCGACGATGATTATACGTTCCGCCGTGCCTTTGTTCCGTTTAAATCCGCCGATCACGATGACGCCGCCGAGGAGTTTGATGATCAGACCATTGCCTTATACCAATATTTGTACGAACATGGCAGCAACGACACCAGACAAATGATTAAGTCCCTTAATGTTCTAACTAAGCTGGAGAACACCGCTTATCAAGACAAAGGTTATGGCGGGGGCACACCCCTGAACAAATAGATACTCATGATGCAGCGGCTATATGAACAGTAATACGTAATTTAGCCCGGAATGTTTGTGAAGAATCCTTGAACAGCCGCTGACCGGACCCCGGAGGGGAATCCTCCGGGGTTCGTTTTTTTGCTTCCGGGGATATAGATCGGTTAAAATAGAGTCAGTCACACATAACGAAATCGGGAGAGAAGCAGTGGAAGACGAACAAGAAAGCCGTCAGCTTACGCTGAGTCAGTTGCAGGTACACGTAAAGGATCTTCAGCAATGGAAGGCCAATGAGGATTTTGCCAGACAGATTGAGGAATTCAAGGCATTACCGGCCCTTTACCGTCATGCTCTTAATGAGCTTCAGAATAAAATTGATATCATCAGAACAGAATGGCAGGTTCGGGACGGCTTTAGTCCGATCGAGCATGTCAAATCCCGGATCAAGGAACCTAAGAGTATCATCCAAAAGATGGAGCGCAAGGGATACGATCTTTGCCTTGAGAATATGGAGAACTATATTCATGATATTGCCGGTATGCGAATTGTTTGTGCATTTGTCAAAGATATCTACCGTTTAGTGGATCATTTAAGCAGGCGTGAGGATATGCGCGTTCTGGAGATCAAGGACTATATCGCCCATCCTAAGCCGAACGGCTATCAGAGCCTGCATGTTATCGTCGCTATCCCGCTGATCCTGCTCGAAGGGACACGCTGGGTGAAGGCAGAAATTCAGCTTCGTACCCTTGCTATGGATTTTTGGGCAAGCATGGAACACATCCTGTATTATAAATTCGATAAACAGCTTCCGACACATGTTGCGGACGAACTCAAAGAAGCCGCCCGCGCCGCAGATGAACTCGATCAAAAAATGCTCCGCCTGCGCAGAGAGATCCTGGAACTAACCGAAGGAGACAGCAGCGGGAGCAGTAGCGGCCTGCGTAATACTTAAGAACTGCTCTGTTTGAGCAGACTAACATACACAGAGTAGTTGAACAGAATTTCAAACCGATGTGAAGAATTAATTCAATGGCTCAATAGGCTGCTTCCTATACAGTATTGATTGAACAACTTCTGCGCTATCTAAAAAGAACCTTCGTTCCCGAGCTTGAGTAGCGGGGTGAGGGTTCTTTTGGTTTATACTCATTACTTACTTCTTACCAATTATCACTAATAATCCGTCACTACTTATCGCCACTGCACTACTTAGCACGTACTTCTCACTGTTTACCACTTACTTCTCTCTACTTATCACTCACTGCTTATCACTCACTGCTTACTTTCTACTTCCTGCTTATTACCTGCACCCTATCCATCGCTCATTATCTCAATTCTAAAAATAACAGGATTATCTCCAGTTATTCAGAGCTAAAACTCAATCACCCTTCATTTAACTGGAAATTCTCCAGCTAATTCGCTTAATATCCCCCACTATCCGGCCCAATGACAATATTAACAGGAGTTTTTCCTGATAATTAGCGGATAACTCGCCAATTCAGCAAATTAACGTGAGAAATTCCTGTTAAACCCCTACCTCACCTGTTCCACACAGGCAAAACCTTTGCTGTACTCGTTATACTTCATCGTACTTCCCTCTACTGTACAGCACTACACTTCACAAAAATCTCCCGCGTTATTCCACAACTCGATATCAAGCCTTGCGTATGTTCTGCGCCCGCTTAACAGCAGCTTCGGACACCCGTCGCATGACCAGATGCAGTCCCTCGCGGGCTTTCGGAGTCTGGGGCAGAAGCCGTTCCCACTCTTCCTTCGTATCCGCAGTAACCGGTGCGGAGGGGAGAGCACGTTCTGCGATTTCATGAAATAACGTACCTGGCTGATGCAGGGAGCCCTCGGCCGCCGCCTCGGCCAGCCACTCTCCAGAGGTGATCGGCGGTCCTTTCCGCTCGAGCCGGACCAGCTCGGATGCCAAATCACTAGGCTTTGCCGGTTCGTCCTCGACAGCTTCCTGCCCCTTCTCCTCTGCCCAAAACGCAAATACTCCGTTCAGCAGCTCCACCTGGGTCATCCCCCGCAGCGCAAAAGCCAGCCATGGATCATGAGCCAACTGGTTCTTCAGCAGCTTAAGCAGTTCGGTCTTCTTGCCTTCATGGAGGAGGCTATAACTCCCTCCCTCCAATTCAGCCGCAGACGGCAAAAGATAGGTTTCAAGAATCGCATCGGCTATACGCCCCTGAAGCAGCCCATACACTTCACCGGCCTGGTCCGCCAGCATACGTATGATACCTCTCTTGGCATCCGCCGCCCAGAGCGGAACCTCCAGACTGACCCTGTCATCAACGTCCCATACTGCATTTATTTTGCCGGGGGAGACTTCCAACTTCAGCTTTGGCTCTGATAACTCACTCATGTGATCCCTCCTGTTCCCCTTCCCGTTCTACATCCAGTCCTGACCCTGCAGCTCAATAAGCTCCTTCAATTCATGATTGGACATCTCAGTCAACCATGTTTCGCCAGAACCAACCACCTGCTCGGAAAGGCTTTTTTTGCGTTCAATCAGTTCGTCAATCCGTTCTTCAAGCGTCCCCTGACAGATTAGCTTGTGAACCTGCACATTTTTGTGCTGGCCAATGCGGAAGGCCCGGTCTGTCGCCTGGTTTTCCACGGCCGGGTTCCACCAGCGATCATAATGCACCACATGGTTCGCCCGCGTCAGATTGAGCCCAACCCCGCCGGCCTTCAAGGAAAGCACGAAGAATGTCGGCTGGTCTCCATTCTGGAAATCATGTACCATCTCGTCACGCTCGCGTTTCGAAATCCCGCCATGCAGGAACAACGGCGCTCTTCCGTAACGACGCGATAACCTGCTGACCAGCAATTCGCCCATCGCAACATACTGAGTAAAGATCAGCGCTGATTCGCCCAGCTCCGCAATACTGTCCAGTACCTCGAACATGACCTCCATTTTGCCGGATTGCTCACTCCGCAAGCCCCGGCCTTCATCCCGACGGAACAGCTGAGGATGATTGCAGATCTGCTTCAGCTTCGTAAGGGAGGACAATACGAGACCACGCCGGGCCATGCCGGAGCGTTCGCCGATCACCCCAAGCATTTCATCCACAACCCCTTGATAGAGCGCTGCCTGGGTATCCGTAAGCGGACAATACGATTTGAGCTCCAGCTTCTCCGGAAGATCTTTGGAAATGTCCGGGTCGCTCTTAAGCCGTCTTAGTAGAAAAGGCGATACCAAACGATGCAGCTCGCGCAGCCGCTCTCCACCTTCGCCGGATACATAACGCTGGCGGAAGGAATGATAGGTGCCGAGATAGCCGGGATTTAAAAAGTGGAAAATAGACCACAGCTCGCCAAGTCTATTCTCTACCGGTGTCCCCGTCATCGCGATCCGATGTGGTGCGGAGAGCTTCATCACGCTCTGCGCCTGCTTGGTGCGGTGGTTCTTGATATACTGCGCTTCATCAAGCACAACCGTTGACCACTGCACGCCTGCAAGATCCTCACTGTCCCGGCCTGCCAGGTGATACGTCGTCAGCACAATGTCGTGGCTGTCCGCCAGATCCAGAAAGCCCTCGCCGCGGACCCGGCGACTGCCGTGATGGATGTGCAGCGATAGCGAAGGTGCAAACCGCTGCAGCTCACGCTGCCAGTTGCCGAGGAGCGAGGTCGGGCACAGAATCAGCACCGGCCCCTTCTTTTCCCCTTCAGGAGCTGTAAGTGCGCGATCCAGTAGGCAGGTAATCACCTGGACCGTCTTCCCAAGACCCATATCGTCGGCCAGACAGACCCCAAATCCGAGATTGCCCAAGGCAGCCAGCCATTGATAGCCCCGCTCCTGATAAGGCCGTAGCGTGCCCTGAAGGACATGCGGGACGGGATGGCTCTCACCCCGCAGCACATCGCCGTGCATGATCGAAGCCAGCAGACCGGAAGTTTCCATGCCCGTAACGGACATGCCTTTCCAAAGCCTATCTTCGCCATCTTCCGCTTCCAGCCTCATCCAGTCCGCAGCAGTCATCTCACCACTCTCATGACGCTTCATATATCTTAGAACCTGGCGAATCTCCTTCGGATCCACCTCGACCCACTCACCCCGAAAACGGACAAAAGGAACCCCTGCCTCTACCAATGCCTGCAATTCCTCTTCAGTGATAGAGGTATCTCCTAATGAAGCCTCAATGCGGAAGGAGATCAGCTCCTCCATGCCGAGGGCAACTGCTGGCGGACCGTCTAATCCTCCAGGAGGCTGCATCTTCATCTTCATACCTACACGCCGGCGCCCCTCACGGCTCCAGCGCGAAGGCATCTGCACCGTTATTCCCCGGGCGGTCAGCTGCTGCACGGTCTCCTTCAGGAAGAAATGCAGACGATGCGGCTCCAAATCTACACCTTCAGGGGCTGGATGATTAAGCCCCGCCTGGATATCAGGCGATATCTTGCCCGCACTTCCGAGCGCCGTCAGAAACTGCTGCTGGATGTTGCGGTAGCGCCTGCCCCACAGCGTAAATTCCTGTTCTCTACTGCCCCAGATAGCTTGAGCGGGAAGCCAGAACTCTCCCTCTTCCCGATTCTCTGCCCAAAAAGACAATCGCCAGACTTCTGCGTCTTCTACCGGTGGCTCCAGTCGCAGACCCAGTCCAAGCTGCCCGCTCTGCTCCTCTTCGGCCGCGGTATGCGGAACTCCGCTTCCCGCGGTTTCATTCACACCGGCCAGCAATTCATCAACCTCGGCCTGGGTCCCCTGTACCGGAATGTCACGGCTGCCGGTCAGTAGACTGTCCCACCACAGCTCCGTCAGTGGCGAGGTGCCGCGCCGATAATTAGCTTTGAAGGGGGACAGCTCCCCTTCCATCCCGGCGATAACCCGCTTGATCTCGGCTGTCATGATCGCCTGCAAGAAAGAATACAGCACATACGCCCCCGCATCTTCGCGGGACGTGACCTCGCTGGCTTCAGCTGTGTGCGTTCCTAATGCCAATACCGGCATTGAGGCTGCCAGCTGAAGAAAGTACTCCCTGTCCTCCGGTTTGCGAAAAACTGGCGACCAGCAGGCCGCAGCTGCCTGCTCGCCGCCCCGGCGGCGTGAGCCTACCGGACGCAGCGGCTGGGCACCGGGAACAAACCCGCCCGTGCCCATCAGCTCCAGGGCGAACCGGGCCGCGGCTGCCCAGTAGCGCAGCTCGCCTCCTGGCTCCACGCCCTGGCTTAGACATTGCTCCGCGTCCCACGCGAGCAGCAATTCAAAAGCATCTTTGGGCGCCAAGGCCAGCCCTTCAAAGGTACGGCCCGGCAGCGCGCGGCGGGCCGGCTTCCCTTCCACAGGCAAGACTGGATATTTCACTTCCGCCAAGCGCAGCGCTGCGCTCACAAAAGGACGCAGTCCTCCCTGCAGCTCCAGACGCTTGACCACCCGGGTCCACGCATCTACCTTCGGCTCAGATGTCTCGCCGGAGAAGCAAAATAAAACGTCTCCTAACCATATTGCATACAGATGCTTATTCATTGATGATCTCCTAATAAATAATTCAAATATATAAAGGATCAAATATCCTTGAAGTAAAAGACTTCATCTCATCATCATATACGAAAAAGCGCCGATTTAAAAACCTTTCTGCTTTTTTTCTGCAGATTTTCATGCAATCCCCTCTGCAACCGGAGACAATTCCGTCCGTATGCTATAATTGAGATTATTTAACAGGAGGTGGCACGGATCAAATCGCAAGTCCCATTAATCCTTAATCGACGACAATTCATGACGGGTTTGATCTTACTCGGTGCACTTATTGTGCTTAGCATCCGCTACCCCGGGACGGATTCCTGGTTGGATATCCTGATGAATACCTTCGGGATTCCGCTATACAGCTCACCAGCAACCCGGACCGGCCTGCACTATTCCGGTATAGTATCACTAATTTTGCTTCTAGCCTCAATTGCCTTTTTCAACATGTCTCTGTCACGTCATCGGCTGCTCCTGTTCATAGTATTCATGATATTACTAACCAATGTGCCTCACTGGTTGGTCAGTAGCTACCAGCGCATGTTCGCTTCAGGTGTGTACGCACTTGAACTAAAACCCGAAAAAATAATATGTACATACAAGCTTGAGGGGGCAACTTACAACGGTCAATGTCAGCTGCCTGTGCGCAATTACAGTGTCAACGGAGTCGTGGCAAAAGTAGTCCTTCAATTGCCTGAGCTCGAAGGACACCCGCTAGCCGGGGGCTCCATTCCCCTCTCTTCCCTTGAGCTGAAGCCCCATGATAGCGGTAGCTACACTGCTGAATTTCAGCTTCCTGCAACAGGAACTACCAGCATGGAAAGCGGACAGCTGAGAGGATTTTCGGTCACCCTTATTGACAAAAAGCACAGCCGCACCTGGGAGCAATAGGATTCCCTATCAGCAGAAACCCAAGCTGAAGGCTGAAGCCCGATGCTTATTCAGGCCACAACCGGACAACAGCAAAAGGGAGCCACAGCATTCCTGCCGCGACTCCCTGACTTGTGTACTCTCTATTGCATTTCATGTCGACTCCCAGCGGTGCAGGATAGCTTGTCCTATACTGCTGGAATTTTTGTGCGGTTTATTTCTTGCGGGCAATCGCTTCAATCTCAACCAGCCCATCTTTCGGCAGACGCGCTACTTCAATCGCGCTGCGTGCCGGGTAAGGCTCTGTGAAGAAGGTGCTGTACACTTCGTTCACCGCTACAAAATCATTCATATCCTTAAGGAACACTGTAGTCTTAATTACATGATCCAGTGAAGCGCCTGCCTCTTCCAAAATAGCCTTGACGTTGTTCAGAGCTTGACGGGTTTGTTCCTGTACGCCTTCCGCCAGTTCTCCCGTCTCTGGATTCAAACCGAGTTGACCGGAAGTGTGTACCCAACTCCCCGTAGCGATAGCTTGGCTGTATGGCCCGATTGCACCAGGCGCTTTGGATGTTGCTACTTGTTTCTTACTCATAATTGTGTTCCTCCCATATCCATGGATTATTTATGGTCCCATTGTACGTCCTGATCTCTATCTAATGCAAACATCAATCTGCGTAAGACGTGAAGCCGCCTGTCTTTAGCCCTTTCCGATTACATGTATCACATCATTAGGATAGATATGTACGCCAGCGGTACCAGCCAGCGAAATATTCACCATAGCCCGGGCTACCGTCTCTCCCGGGATGGCCTTGTATTTGGCTGCTTTACCAACCATGGCAAAATCCAGCGCCGTCATCAGGCGAGCCGCCACCCGCTCCCCAAGTCTGAATTCCTTACGCTGTCCCAGCAACAGGGAAGGGCGGAACAGATGCAGACCATGGAAGCCGGCCGCGATTAGTCCCTCTTCAGCACGTCCCTTGGTTCGGCTGTAGAAATTGCGGGACTTCGCGTCGGCCCCTATCGAGGAGACCGCCAGCAGCTGCCTCACTCCCTCTTCCTTTGCTATAGCAGCAGCCTCCAATGGATATCCAAGATCGACCCGTTCGAAGCTGCTTTGTGAGCCTGCGGTTTTGATCGTCGTACCAAGACAGCAGAACATGACCTGCACTCCCTGGAACTGCTCTCTGTACCGGGACAACTGCTCCCAGTCCACTATGGTCTGCTTGAGTAAAGGATGCTTGATCCCGATGGGACGCCTGACCAGCACCCTGATCTCATCCCAGGCTCCCCGGCGCAATAGCTCCTGGGTCACTGCCTTCCCTACCAAACCGGTGGCTCCCAGCACCATCGCTATTCGTGACATTGCAGAGCCTCCTTTTTCAAAAAAATCATCATAAATCATATCACCTTTACGCATCTTTAAGAATTTTCCGCCCGAGCGTTGCAGCCAGCACGATCATCAGTAATCCGACGACTAACTGCGTTCCGAACACCTGTGTCCAGCGCGGCCAATCCTCAATCCATTCATAGATTTTACCGCCGATCAGCGGACCAAAAAACGAGGAAATCCCTGTAAGTGCTGCATACACAGCCATATACATCGGCCGCTCTTTTTTAGGTGTATCGCCAATAATAAAGTTGAAGGCCAGCTGATTGAAGCCACCAACTCCCACTCCGAAGACAATATGGGCGGCGAACAGCACCACCAGCATCGGCAGCACCGAGAGCAGACCCCAGATCAGCGAGGAAACAGCAATAATCGGAAGCGTCCAAAGCAACAATCGTTTGTTGCTATATTTCGCATTCAAGTTCCCCCAGACATAGAAGCTGGCCATCATGAACACCGTCTGTGATACGTTGAGCAACGACATAGTTTGATAATTGATATTCAGCAGTTGCAGCATCACATAAGAATACAGTGGAACAACAAGGTTTTGCAGCAAAAGCCAGCCAGCAAGGAACAATGTAGACTTCATGAACAGTGTATCGTGAAGCGGTTTCTTGAGCATCGGCAGAAACTTGTTTTCTTCAGACTTCTCAAACGGCACATCCGGGTAGAACAGGTAGACAATAATGTTAGCCGTTGAGAAAATCCATACCACAATGTACAAAATGAGAAAACCATGGCCTCCGGGATAACGGTCCAGAACGATGCCGCCGCCGTACATCACCAGACTGCCCAGAGCGTTCAGAAAAGTATTACGGATTCCGAAATAACGGCCGCGCACCTTCGGCGGAACCAGATCACTGATAACAGAGCTCCATAACACGGAGCCTGCTGTATTTGCAATGAAAGCGGTTGTATATAACGCTATAAAAGCTATTACCCAGTATTCTTTTGGGAAGATAAACGGCACCAGGCCGGTAGAACTCCACAGTATCCGGTGAAGGGCAACAAAAGTGACCATAGCCCACTTGCGGCTGGGCAGCTTCTGGATCAGGAACGCAACACCAATCTGGCCGATATTGACCAGCGTCGTCAACGCCAGTACAAAACCGATCTGACTGGAGGTAGCTCCCAAATATAACAGAAAGCCCGTAAGAAACTGCCCTTGAAGCAGGACCTGGAAGATCGTCGCAGGAATCCCCTCAAATGTGGCTATCTGTAAATTCTTGCGCTGTACAGAGGCTTTGCGAATACGCTTGGGACGATGAACCGGTTGCCTGTTTCTCATGATGCTCATGGGGACGATAACACTCCTTTGATGCGGCTTTGGCTTCATTCTACTCCGCATCAATCTCCTGTCAATATGGCGAAATCACAAATAAAATTGGAGCCCCGTTCCCGAAATTCCTCTTGTCCTAAATAGGCAGATACAGTGAAAAGATACTGCCCTTCCCCTCCTCGCTTTGAACAGTGATGAAGCCGCCGAGCAGTCTGGCAAGATCATGACTAATGGACAACCCCAGCCCTGTTCCGCCGTATTTGCGGCTAATCGTCCCGTCCGCCTGCCGGAAGGCTTCGAAAATGATCATTCGCTTCTCTTCGGCAATCCCGATGCCACTGTCCCTGACTTCAAATACCATCCAGTTCAGATCCTGCCCGTCTTCCCAACGCTGTTCCGCTCGGATGCTCAGCATTACGCTGCCCATCTGTGTAAATTTAAACGCATTGGACAGCAGATTCCGCAAGATTTGCTGCAGCCGCTGTGGATCTGAGATGATGGTCGGCGCGAGATTTTCACTTACACTGACCACAAATTCCAGCTCCTTTTGCTTCGCGATCACACTGAACTGAAGAGACAATAGCTCCGGAATCTCGCTTACATTCACCTGTTCCTTGATAATATCCAGCCGGCCTGCCTCCACCTTGGACAAGTCAAGGATATCATTGATGAGCATCAGCAGTTCTTCGCCCGAACGATGGATAATGCCGCCGTACTCAGCAATCTCTTCCCCGGTAGTGGAATTATCATTTTCTTCTATTAATTGCGAGAGATTGATTATACTGTTCAGAGGGGTTCTCAGTTCATGTGACATATTGGCCAGAAACTCCGACTTGTATTGCGAGGCCAGCATCAATTGCTTCGCTCTTTCTTCCAGCACGATTTCATTCTTGTGCAGTTCCTCTGTTTGAGCGGACAATAGCTCGTTGGCACGCCGTATCTGCTCATTCCGCGAAAGCTCCATTTGGAAGTCCCAGATGATGAGGGCAAATAAAATACTGAGAAGCAATCCAGAAGGAAATGTGATCGGCATAATTTCCGTTATGTACTCTGTTGCAGGGATTACACCAAATATGGTGATATTCAGTGCGTTCATGACATTGACCGCCAGAATGACGATGAAGCCTTTTTTTATTATGAAAGCATTCGAACGGGTAATCCAGAAGCTGAGCCCGGCGCAGAGGAAACCAAGGATCGATAAATTGAGCATTCCCGCCAGCGCAGCTTCGTTCCATCCGAAGGTCAACCGGGTCAGACCCGTTCCAAATCCGATCAATATGAGTGGAAAAGGCTGCGGAAAAGCAATTGTCGTTATAATGATGGGCACGAACCTTAAATCAAAGATGACATGATCATCCAGTCTATATCCAAAAAAAGAGCTGATCCATCCGGCGAAAATCGCCAGCAATACCCAGCTTACCTGCTTCACGCGTTTTGGCGCATACGTGATGATATGCTTGTATAATAAATTGGCCAGATAGGCAATGGTGATCAACACAGCCGTGTTCACGAAAAATATTTTTAAATATTCCATAGCATCACTCCTGGCCTAAATATTAGCAACTACCAGTAATACTAGCACATTAATCCACCTGATTCATTGAATAACAGGCGCTATTTCTACAACCTCCGGTATCTAATTAAGCAGCCCTTCTCAGCGGCAGCAGAAGAGCGCAAACCAGATGCGATTTGCGCTCTTCTCCTATGCTATTGTTGCCTATCAATCCCGGAACGAACGTCCCCGGGTCTATATTCTTCTTCCGCAGCGTCCTTCATATATAGACATGTCATCAACGGCTTATTACCCCTCATTTGACAGCATGAATCCTAACTTGTCTCTTCACCCTTGGAGAAAGAGGTCGTCTTTTGTCACATAATAATCTTTAAAATAGCTTTCAATATTTTCTAAAATTTGATATACTACATATATAAATTAATTTTTAAAAATTTAAGTGATTATTTTCACATAATTAAGCGTCGCTTCTGTGCTAGAATGCCATCGAAGATGAAACAAGTTCATTAAATTTTTCATTATACATAACCGATATATGTCATGTAAAAGTTACATTCAGGGGAGTTACCCCAAAATTAAAGTGACAAATGTCATTTATAAAGTGATTTTTATCACTTCCAAAGTCGTTAAAATGTTTTACATTTTAATATATATATTTTAAACTATTTTCTTGGAGGTCATACCAAATGAAAAAAGCTTCTGTAATCTTGTCGAGTGCCCTGATCCTTGGTTTGCTTGCGGGCTGTGGCAGCAACAACAGTAACAACGCCGCGACTGCAACTAACACCCCCGCTGAAACAACTGCACCTGCCGCAAACTCCGGAAATGCCGGAGCTGAAACTGCCAAGTATCAAGACGGCGTCTACTATGGAACTGCACCTGCTGATGAAAAAACTGGCTGGGAATCCTACGCTATTCTGACTGTTGAAGGCGGAAAAATCACTAAAGCCGACTGGAATGCTTTCAATGTAAAAACTGCTGGTGATCTGAAGAAGAAAGTTTCTGAAGACGGCAAGTACGGTATGAAAAAAGGCGGCGCTCAATCGGAATGGCACGAGCAAGCTGCACAAGCTGAAGCATTTTTGATCGACAAACAAGACCCTGCGGCAATTACCCTTGATGCTGAAGGCAAAACAGATGCAATCTCCGGTGTATCCATTCACGTTGGTGAATTGGTTGAAGCCGCTAAAGCTGCCCTGGCTGCCGGACCTTCCGAAGCAGGCCCTTACAAAGACGGTGGTTACACTGCAGAAGGCGAAATGGACCCTCAGTCCGGTTGGAAATCCACTGTAGCCTTGACTGTTGCAGACGGGAACGTTGTCGCTGCTAACTTCAGCGGTGTAAATGCTGCCGGTGATGACAAGAAACAATTCTCCATTGATGGCAAGTACGGCATGAAAAAAGGCGGCGCTCAAGCGGAGTGGCACGAAGAGATCGCCAAAGCAGAAGCTTACTTCGTAGAGAACAAAGGCACTGCTCCTGCTCTGGATGCCGAAGGCAAAACAGATGCAATCTCCGGTGTGTCGATCCACGTTGGAGAGTACTACACACTGGCAGCAAAAGCGCTTGAAGGAGCAAAGTAATTTAACGACAGCTCCCTCTTATAGCTAATCAGACGAATGAGGTGAATTTCTTTTGAAAAAAATAGTCATTTTGGGCGGCGGCTACGGCGGCGTACTCACGGCTAAAAAACTGGCAAAGAAATTTAAGAACAACAAAGAAATCGAAATTACGCTTATTGACCGGAATCCGTACCACACTCTCTTGACTGAACTACATGAAGTTGCTGCAAACCGCGCTCCTGAAGATTCGATCAAGATTGATCTCAAAAAAATCTTTGCCGGATTGAAAGTCGATGTTGTACTGGATGAAATCAGCAATATTGATTTTAAAGGTAAAAAGCTTAAATCTGAGAAAGCTACCTATGCGTATGACTACCTTGTCATCGGTACAGGCAGCAAGCCAACCTACTTCGGCATTCCAGGCGCAGAGGAGAACACCTTCTCCTTCTGGTCCAATGATGATGCGGTTGCGCTCAAACGCCAGATTCGCGATATGTTCACCCTGGCGGCAAAGGAAAAGAATGCGGCAGTACGCCGTTCTATGCTTACCTTTGTAATCATTGGTGCAGGATTTACCGGTGTTGAGCTGGTCGGCGAAATGGCTGAGTACCGCGAAGAGCTTTGCAAAGAATTCTATATCGATCCATCCGAAGTTCGGCTGATCGTTGCAGATATGGCGCCTAAGATTCTACCTATTCTTCCAGATAAGCTGATTTCCAAAGCAACAGCTTACCTGAAACGGTTGAACGTAGAGATCGTTACCGGTGCCAAGATCACTGAAGTAGGCAAAGGCAGCATTGCTCTCGGCGAGAAGAATGTCGTTGCTGCGCATACTGTAGTGTGGACTGCCGGTGTTGAAGGCTCTGAAATTGTGGGAAGCCTCGAAGGTGAAGTTAAACAAGAGGGCCGCAAACGTATCGTTACGAATGAGCATCTCGAAAGTGTAGATCACAAGAACGTGTACGTTGTCGGGGATAACATTTTCTTCATCCCTGAAGGTGAGACCCGTCCTGTTCCACAGATGGTTGAGAATGCTGAGCAAGCAGCTCCAATCGTTGCAGGCAACATTGAAGCTGACATTAAAGGTACGGCGAAAAAAGCCTACAAACCGGGCTTCCACGGTACCATGGTATCGATCGGTAGCCGCTACGGTGTAGCAAACGTTGGTCTTCCAGGCAAACTGTTCATGCTTACCGGGTTCATGGCTATGCTTTCCAAGCACGCTATCAATATGTTCTATCTGTCCCAGGTTGTGGGCTTTAACAAAGTATGGACTTATATGATGCATGAATTCTTCCATGTGGAGAACCGCAAGAGCTTCCTCGGCGGCCATTTCTCCAAACGTTCGCCGAACTTCTGGCTCGTTCCGCTTCGCGTTCTGCTTGGTGGTATGTGGTTGTATGAAGGTATTGATAAGCTGAAGAAGATATGGGTTGATCCTAATAAAATCTTCCTGATTCCTGCCGCACCGCATGCTGTAGATGCTTCTTCCGCAGCAAGTGAAGCAGTCAATGCCGTTAAGGATACGGTGGATGCGCAATCCGCAGCTTCAGCTGTTTCCACTGCTAAAGAAGCAGTTCAAGCATTGCCGGTTCCAAACTTTGTACACAGCATTACTAACTGGTTCATGGATTTGATGTTCTATCAAGCTGACGGAAGCTATACTTTCCTGGCAAAATGGTTCCAAATCGGTATGGTTGCCGCCGAGATTGTCTTTGGTGTTATGCTGATCGTCGGTCTGTTCACTGCTATTTCTTCTATAGCCACCATAGGTATGGCCGTTATGATCTGGTCATCCAAGATGGCTTCGACGGAAATGCTCTGGTACGCTGCAGCAGCTGTTGCCTGCATCGGCGGTTCCGGCAGCACGCTTGGTCTGGATTACTATGTCTTGCCTTGGCTCAAGAAGCAGTGGAAGAGAATTCCGCTCGTAAGGCGCTGGTACCTGTTCACCGACTGACGCTAATTTCCTTGTTTCATTAGCATTCACATTATATTAATTATTTATATCGTTAAAATGTGAAGTTTATATGTTCTTTCAGCTTAATATTTGTATTCTTCAGAGTAATGTGTCCACGGACACATTACTCTACTTATTTACGAGTGGTTTTGTAGGGATGATCGGGAATGGTTCCTTCCAGCAAAACCGACAAGAAGGAGAGATTCTTGTGAATAATCAACTCGCTCAAGAGACCTTCCGGTTGCTGCAGGCTGACATGTCACCCATCGCCGGAATTCAGCTTCATCTCTCTCCGGTGGAATGTGAGCAACTGCTCCCGGTACTGGAACGCCATGATCTGGAATACAGCCGCAAAGTTCATTTGCTAGGTATTTATATCATTCTCACCTTGGCTGCGAAACGCCATCTGGAATGTGTACCACATCATCCCGACCTTACCCGCAACATTTTGGATGGAGACTATTTATACAGCTTTTACTTACAATTTGCGGTGAAAACCCGCGAGCTGGATCTCGTAGCTTATTTGGCTCCTTCGATCAAAAAAATGCAGATTAGACGGGCAAATGGAAACTTCGCGGAAGAGAATCTGGCTGTTATAATGGAAGAGTTCCTGATCAGGGAACAAAGACAACAGGGACGCACGAGCAAAGCCATTTGACAGGTGGGGATCATTAAGATGAAGCTGCATGAGGCCTTGAACATCGACCTGAAGGAAATAAACCGGGAGATCGAGAATCTGGTGGCGCGTGACAAGGATGTGCCCAAGAATTCGCAGCTTGCCCAAGGCATTCTGCAATTAGTCGGGTCCGGCGGTAAACGGCTTAGACCGTTGATGGTCATCGTCGGAAGCCGTTTTGGCCGCAAGCTTCCCGGACGCCGAGCTCTCCAGCTAGCCGCAGCCGCGGAATTCATTCACGCCGCCTCCTTGATTCATGATGACATTATTGATGATGCAGAAGTTCGCCGCGGAAGACCTGCCCTGCATGTCATCACCGGCGTAGGTCCCGCCGTACATATCGGGAATTACATGTCTGCCCGGGTCATCGAGCTGTTAAGCAAATATACCGGAGACAAAAATCGTTATGTTCATGATCTGTCTGCTGTCGCCACAGCCCAACTCTGTCTGGGCGAATATCAGCAGTTGGAGCATGCCTATGATTACGACTTCACCATGGAGCAATACCTGGAGAAGTCGCGCAACAAAACTGCGCTGCTGATGGCTACATGCCTGCGCGTCGGCGCCTTATCTTCCGAAAGCACAACAGAGGTCGCAAGCCTGCTGTACAACTTCGGTGAAGCGCTGGGCATGTCCTTTCAAATCCAGGATGACCTGCTGGATTTCACGCAGTCTGCTGAGGTCCTCGGCAAGCCAGCCGGCAGTGACCTGCGCCATGGTCAAGTCACGCTGCCGGTGCTGTTCGCCCTGCAGGACCCTGGGCTGGCCCCGGCCATCCGCATGATCGGCCCCGATTCTTCGGATGCCGAGATTGCCCATGTACTGGGCCTCATCACCCGCAGCGATGCGCTGCTGCGGGCCGAGCAGGTCAGCCGGGATTACCTGGATCAAGCTGCTGTCATTATCCAGCAGCTGTCATCCTACCCGGCACATACCGACCTGGTCACGCTGCTGGAATACTTCTCAGCGCGTGACCACTAGCGGCGGGGGTCTCAATCCCCCCGCCTTCACGGACAACAAAAAGGATACCCCCATGCACATGGGCTGGTATCCTTTTTGTTGTCCGTGTTTGCTGTTCTTTTATTGCCGATCGCACATAAATGAACAGAGCACAACGTCAGTGGCAAGTCTCAGCATGATTCTTCTACTTTGGATACTAATTTGGTGTTACCGAAGCTTGTTGACTTACCAAGTACTCAATCACAGGGTAAGCTACAACATGTCTATCTCGATAGGTCTGGTCAATTACCGCATTTTGAGTGCTAAGTATCCCCTTCTGCAATATTGCCGCCTTAAATCCCCGTTCGAGTGCACCGTTATATGTGAAAAGTACGCAATGCTCTGCTGCAAATCCGGACACAATAACCAGTTGGATTCCTTTATCGCTTAATACGGCTTCAAGCTCTGTTTTCCAAAATGCGTTAGAATACTCTTTGTTGATCTGAATATCATCCTGTCCTATTACGATCTCAGGGATAAAATCCAGTTTAGCAACGCTAGATTCATCCGCCCCTTCAATATCTTTCACATGGATGACAGCGTGGTTGTTCTCGCGAAGCAGACCAGCAACATGATTAATATATTCACAGGCAGCATGAACAACCGCTTTTTCTACTTGATCTTCCAAAAAGTTGGTCTGCATATCAATCACTAGTAAAGCAATGGTCAAGGTTCGTTCCCCATTCCTGAAGATATTTTAGATTTCATATAAATTACAAATAACCGATGATTTATGCCATATATCTCTAAGCATACTATAGGCAAGGCGGACCTTACAGGTAAAGTTTAAATTTAATTATATGCAAATAAAAGACTCTGTTAGATGGATATCCTTCAATCCAACAGAGCCTTTACATTTTGACCTGATGCGGGAGAAAGCGGGCGCTCACCTGCAAGCTTTTTCCACGGGTAGTCCCGTTTCGAATATAAACGCCCTACCCCTCAGCCTTAGTTAAAATAAAAATAATCCACCAGCGTACACAACAAGATCACCATACTGATCACCTGATTCAGATTATACGAAGCCACCTTCATCAATTTGCGATTCGAAGGCTTGATGATCTTGTGCTCGGTCATTAGTAAGATCGTCGCTATGCCGATTCCGACTAGATAGATCCAGCCGAGATCACGCCAGACGTACAGGAAGAGCAGCAGCATAATCATGATAAAGTGCAGCCCCTGGGCGATGCGCAGGGCATTCTCCAGGCCGAAAAAGCTGGGAATGGACCACAATCCATGCCGGCGGTCAAATTCAATGTCCTGCGTGCCGTAAATAATGTCAAAGCCGGCAATCCACAGCATGACTACCGTCCCAATGACAAATGGGGTGAAGGCAATATTTCCTGTCACAGCGAACCAAGCACCGATTGGAGCCGAGGCAATCACAAACCCCAGGTACAGATGGCTAAGGAACGTAAAACGCTTGGTATACGAGTATGAGGAGATTAGCAGAATCGCTACCGGCGATAGCACCAGACAGAGCAGATTCAGCATCCCCGAAGCCACAATAAAGATAGCATAGTTGATAATGATAAATAGAATGACTTCTTTCTCCACCAGTAGCCGTTGTGGCAGATGGCGGTGGGCTGTGCGCGGGTTGGCTTTGTCAAAAGCGCGGTCTGCCAGCCGGTTGAACGCATTCGCACCATTGCGGGCGCCGATCAGGGCGATCAGTCCCCAGAGCATGACCCGGCCGGATGGCCAGCCGCCTGCAGCCCAGACCATTGAGATAATGGCAAACGGCAGCGAGAACAGCGTGTGGGAGAACATGACCAATTCGCCGAACATTTTTATTTTTAGAGCAGCATTCTTAAAAGCATTGAATATCACCATAGCATGATTCCTCTTTCTTCGTTTCCTGTTGCATGCGGCTTCGCCCACGGGTCAGACCCGTTGCTTGCACATTACTTCGAGACCTGCCGCAGCACCTCATCCAATACTGTAATCATACCATCAATATCTTCGGCTGTAACGATAAGCGGCGGCTGAAAAGCCAATACATTGCGGTTGATTCCGTTCTTCCCGATCAGATAACCGCGGTCCTTCATCTCTTCTAAAATGTCGTCCGTTAAAGCTCCGGCAGCAGCGGCATCAACTCCAGTAAGCTCCGCACCCAGCATAAATCCGGTCCCCCGCACATCAGAGATCAACGCCGGGTAACGTTCTTGCAGCGACTTAAGACCTGCCTTAAGATGAGCGCCGAGCGAGGCCGCACGTTCTTGCAGCGCCTCAGTACGGATATAATCAAGCACAGCAAGGGCTGTAACAGCTGATACCGGGTTTCCGCCAAAGGTGGAGGCAGATGGACGATTCAGCGAAAGTGCGATCTCATCCGTGGTAGCGAAAGCTGCAACCGGCACGCCGTTGCCAAGCGCTTTGGCCATACTGATGATATCCGGCACAACGTCAAAATGCTCCATCGCAAACAGGGCACCCGTCCGCCCAAAGCCGGTCTGAATCTCATCGGCAATCAGCAGCACACCGTATTGATCCAGCAGTGCCTTCACCTCGCGGAAGTACCAGGATACCGGCATAATCATGCCTCCGTTGCCCTGGATCGGTTCGGCGATCATTGCGGCAATGGTGTCTCCTTTTTCCTCCAGCACACGTGCCAGACTCTTCAGCGAAATTTCTGCCGCCTCTTCTAGCGTCAGCTCCGGATGATAGGGCCGTTCAATGAACGTAACATCCTCATCAAGGTACTGATCCGTGCGCCACATAGGCAGCCCTGTCACACTCATCGTCAGGTTAGTCCGGCCGTGCAGACCGCTTTCCAGGGCAATAAATCCTTTGCGTCCGGTGTGCATCCGGGCCAGGAGCAACGCCCCCTCATTAGCCTCTGATCCGCTGTTAACGAAGAAAGTCCGGCGCAAGTCACCTGGTAGCACTTCCTCCAGTCTCTCCGCCAGGTCTACAGCTGGCTGCGTTAGATAGATCGTTGTTGTATGCTGCAACTGCTGAAGCTGTGCTATCGTCCGTTCGGTAATCGCCGGATTACAGTGACCGCAAGCCACTACAGAGACGCCAGCGAAGAAATCCGTGTATTCCTTCCCCTTCTCATCATAGACAAACTGCATGTTTCCCCGTACGATCTGTGGAGAATCGCGGTAAAAATGCGCTGTGCAGGGATAATAGTATTGTTTGCGTTTGGCAGCTACCGCTTCTCTTCCAATATAGCTTCCTTGTTCCATCGATGATTCCCTCACTTTCTGTTGCTTGATAACCCGAGACTTGGGATTACTCGCAGGCTACATATTAGTTTAATTTTAACTTATATAGCGGCATGATCGGTGAATAAAATAAATACTTTGTGAAAAAAATAACAATACAGCTCGTCAACTACCGCTATTTTTCCCCAACCCCGTTTATTTAAAATTTTAATTAAATTGCAAGGCCCCTAAAGTATAGCCCGCATAAACAGGCTTCAGGCCACCGAGCAGCTCGTCGTTCTGGTTCAAGCCTTGTATCGCATGTTGGTACGAAATAATAATGTCACGCAGTTGCTCCACCGTATACGTGGCTCCCTCAATTCGGAAGCTGGCAATCCCCAGCCCACTCATCTCCTGAAGCATCGGCAGGTAACATAGCTCTTTAGCGAACAATAGATGACAGCGTCCGTGCTGGTCGCGATAGACCGGATTCTCGCCTTTGTCGGTTTTGAGCACCAGTACTTCATTGCTTACATACAGATTGTCTTCCTGAGCAATCGGTTCCATAACTTCTGTATTCTCATAGAGATCATGATCCATATACATCAGCGCGGGTGTGCCATGCACGACCACTTCCAGCGGCTGCTCACAGCGGGCGGCAAAGGTAGTGAAATGCTCCAGCGTCATTTCCGGTGATACCGTAAGCTTGTTCAGACCATATCCGGCATAAAATCCGGCAGATAGATGATTGTACACGTTCAGATTGCTGTCGCCGATCATTGGGTAGCCAGTCGTTTTGTAGCGGCGGATGGCTCCAAGATTGGTTACGAGCAGTCCGTCGATTGGCAGGCGTTCACCGTTTAACAACTGGTCATATTGGTCAAAATGAAGCTCAGTCATCATGCGCGGCATGCCAAGATAGATTTTTGTATCGCCCTTTAATGTTCCAAGCTCCTGTATATCACGCTTCGTGAACGGACGATCTGGCTCAAATACATCTCCGGGAAGATGCAGAATGTCTACACCCTGTGCAAGCACCATTCTCGCCTGCTCCATGTTGTTGACGCGTACCGCAAGCTCCGGTTTAGAGTGTCTCTTCTGCCCAGCTTGTGCCATCCGCTCCCGTAGTAAGGTTACGCGTTCTTGGGAAAGTTCGCGCTCTGCTGTTGGGGTGCTGAAAACTTTACCAGTGCTGTAGAACTTGCCGGTTCCCTCATAACGCCGATTAATATTGGACAGACCAGGTTTGCCGAAAGCATAGGCTGTAGAGAAATCACGTTTGCGGTTCTGATACAGCAGCTTCGAATCCACCGTACGTTCAAAACCTACAGGATCATCGATGTACCGGTCAATCGCATCCCCATAGCTGTTCACCAGCGTCACCATGAACTCTTTATCACGCATCCGGCCTTCGATCTTGAAGGAGGTGATGCCCGATTCAATTAACTCAGGAATATGCTCATACATGTACATATCTTTGACAGCAAGCGGGTACTCCGCCGGGAAGACATAACCGTCTTTCTTCACCCGGTAGTCCCAACGACACGGCTTCATACACTTGCCCCGGTTGCTGCTCATCCCGAACACCTGGGAGCTGAAGTAACAATTCGCCCCGTGCACGGAACACATATCGCCATGCATGAAGTATTCCAGTTCCATTCCGCTCCGCTGGCCCAGCAGCTTGGCTGTTTGCAGATCCATTTCCCGTGAAGTGACGACTCTGGTGACGCCAAGATCACGCAGCGCGTAAATCATCTCTAAGTTGTGCACATTCATCATGACTGAAGAGTGAACCTCTAGGCTGAGCCCCATCTCGCGGATCAATTCCAGCACCGACATATCCTGTACGATCAAGGCGTCGGGACGCACGCTATCCAGAAAACGCAAATACTCGCGGGCTTCCTCGACATCCTCTTCGCTAAACAGGTTGTTGACTGTGATATATACTTTTTTGTCCAAACGATGGGCGATAGCCAGCGCCTCTACGATCTCTTCATGCGACAGATTGTATCCCTTGCGCATCATTCTCATATTAAGAACAGGGCCGCCCAAATAGACAGCATCGCAGCCAGACTGAATGACTTCCTTAAAAATATCGAAGGTACCTGCCGGTGCGAGCAATTCAATCTCTCTACCATTAAAATAACGTGCCATAGTTGTTCCCTCCCAAGTTGATCTTGCTCTATAAATGCATTGCCGCTCAGAACGTGCGCTATAGCCAAGCTACTGCAACGCCCATTACGACAAACATTAGTATAAAAACAGTATCGGCCCCGCCCCATATCGGGCGGTGATACCGGCTGCGCGGCGCGTCCATACGGAAGCCACGAGCTTCCATGGAGTAGACCAAATCCTGTGCGCGGCGGAAGGCGCTGGCGATAACGGGAACAAGCAACGACACCAGCATCCGCCCTTTCTCCTTCAAGGGCAGTTCCTTCAGATCAGCACCGCGTGAAGCCTGCGCCTTCATAATGATCTGAGATTCATCGAGAATCGTAGGAATGAACCGCAGCGAGATATCGATCATGAGCGTGATGCGGTCCGGCGATAGCCCAATCTTTTTGAACGGTGCCAGAATTCCTTCCAGACCCTGATTCAGCTTGCCCGGAGTTGTAGTGAAGGTCAGCAGCGCCGAGAAGGTGATCAGGAAAAACATACGAATCACCGAGAAGGCACCCAGACGAAGCCCGTCTTCGTACAAGTCCCAAGAACCAATGGACAACCAGACTGCTCCTTCTTTTACGGATACAACCTGTACGATAAAAATAAATAGCATCAGATAGCGCAGCGGTTTGGCTGCTTTAAGAAAATACTTCAGCGGAATTCGGGTCGAAGCCATGACCACCACCGAGAATACCGCTAGCAGCGCCATCGCCATCCAGGAACGGGATAGCAGAATGACTACTACATAAAGCAACATCCCGGTAATTTTGGACCTGGCGTCCAGTTTATGTACCCATGATCCAGTTTCAATGCTGCGACCCAGCAGTAGCCTCTCATTCATGGTCATCCCTCTTTCCGCCAGCCCCGTCAAGACCCTTGCCTTCTGTACGCAGTGAGGCAATAAGCTCAGCAAGACTCTCAGCTGTCAGTCGAGGCACCTCGCCCTCTAACCCCAATCGGTCAGCGACTGCGCGCCAGTAACGGAGCGACTGTGGCACGGTAAGACCACAGCGTTCCAGGATGGCCGGGTCCTTAGCAAGATCACTGGCGCTGCCCTGAAAGGCTGTTCGGCCTTCCTTTAACACGATCCAGCGATCTGCCACAGGCAACAGCTCATCCATCCGGTGAGTTACAATAACCACCGTCCGGCCCTGCTCCCGGCATAACCGTTCCAGCAGCGAGATCAGCTCTGTACGGCTGATGGGATCAAGGGTGGCTGTCGGTTCATCCAGCACAATAATATCAGGGTCCATCGCCAGCACAGAGGCGATAGCTGCCTTGCGCATCTGACCGCCGCTGAGCTTGAACGGATTACGCGCCAGAAGGTCCAGATCCAGTCCCATGTCCAGCATCGCCTTGCGGGCACGTTCTTTTGCATCTTCGGGACTCATTCCAAAGTTCAGCGGGCCGAAGCAGAGATCCTTCTCTACCGTCTCCTCGAACATCTGCTGCTCCGGAAATTGAAAAACCAGGCCTACGCGCCGGCGCAGCGGCAACAGCCGGGGTGACTTCTCTCCGGCACGAAGCGTGACATCCAGCACAGATACAGTGCCCGCCGAAGGCTTCAAGATGCCATTGAACAACTGGAGCAGCGTAGACTTCCCGGAGCCTGTCGCCCCAGCAATACCTACAATAGAGCCCTGCGGAATGCTTAGATCAATGTCGTGCAGCGCGGTCTGTTTCCACAGGCTCCGGTCGGCATAGGTGTAGCTTACTTGCTGTAATTGTATGGCCATAACGTCTCTATAAGCTCCTTTTCACTGCCGGGAACGTCCACTTGAACCCCGCGCTCCTCCAGCTCGCCTGCCAGCCGCCATGCATATGGCGCGCGCAGATGACATCTCTCCAGCAGCTCCTCATTGCGAAACAGCTCGGCTGGTGTCACATCCGCAGCCAGGCCGCCTCCATGAAGAGCAAGCACCCGCTCCGAGGCCAGAATCTCATCCGCATCATGCGTAATCATCAGAAGGGTATATCTGCCTTCGGCGTGCATTCCTTTCAGGATGCTAAGCAATTCATCGCGGCTTCCCTCATCCAACATAGAAGAGGCCTCGTCAAAGATGACGATGCCTGGCTCCATCGCAAGGATAGAGGCGATGGCGACACGCTGCTTCTGGCCTCCCGACAGCTCCCCGGGGTGCTTGGCCAGCAGATGAGCAATCCCTAAACGCTCCGAATAGATCTGCAGACGACTCTCCATCTCTTCGTGGGATAGACAGAGTCCTTCCAGGCCAAAGAGAATATCTTCTTCTACAGTAGCCCCGATAAACTGGTTATCGGGATTCTGGAAGATCATGCCGATGCTCTGCCGGATAGGACCAATCGATGCCTCTTCAAGCTTCATCCCGCATACGGTAATTTCTCCCGCCCCTGCAGGAAGCAGAGCATTAAAGAGCTTCACCAGCGAGGATTTGCCGCAGCCGTTAGGGCCGACGACGCTTACCCACTGTCCTTGAGGAATGGCGAACGATATGTCTTGCAGAATCGGATGCTCCGGACCATAGCCGAATGAGACACCCTCCAGCTTGATCACCACTTGTCCCGCCTGCGCTCCGTTAGCTTGTTCTTCATGCGCTTCCTTCATATTAGTCATCCTTTCGCTGCGTCTCCCGGATCGTCCAGAAACTCTTCGAACAACGAGATTTTAGACAGTGAGGTGACCAGATACCGGACAGCAAATCCTACAGCCACCCCTGTAACCACCCCTGTAATGAGCAGCATCGGCAAATAGTAGAATATTTTCAGTGAAGCAAAGACCATCGACGCTGCCAGCAGCTGTCCGATATTGTGAGCGACCCCGCCGGCTATACTGATTCCGATAAGGCTCAGCTGCTTTCCGCCAATCAGCATCAGCAGGTACATCACAACGAAACTGAACAACGATCCGAACAGACTGAACAATAAACTGGAAAAAGTGCCTAAAATAAATGCGGTAAGCAGTGTCTTCAGGACAACGAGCAGGAAGGCATCGCGCCCGCGCAAAAAGAAAATACAGGTTAATATCATGATATTCGCCAGGCCTAGCTTGGCACCGGGTACCAACCCCATTCCTGACAATGGAATTTGGGCCTCAACCAGACTCAGCACTACAGCCACTGCAGCAAAAATCGCGATAATGACTGTTCTTTTCAGCGCCGTAGCTGATTCACTACTGGACATACCCATCTACTTCATCCTCCCCCGACACACTAGCAATCTCCACCAGCACCCGGTGCGGCAGACAGACAATCGTTTGCTTGGTCCGGGTAATTCTTCCAAAACCGAGACATACTTTATCCGGGCAGTCGGCATCATACATTTCAATGCCATAGTCATGCACCTTCAAAATGTTGTAGCCCCGATCTGTGCGGATATCAATGGTTTGCTCTTCTTTAGTAAGCTTAACTGTTTTAAATAATTTTCCATCCACCGTCACATTGGCCACTAGATTGTCGCCAATCCCACCTTTACTCTCGTCATTTGAAAACCAACGCGGTACGAGAAAAGCGAGCGCAGCCACCAGAACGATGGAAATCAGCCATACATCTGCGCGTTTCATAAAATTCTCCCTTATTTTTTAATTAAAATCCGGACTTATTAATTATAACGGTCCTCTATCAATCCTTCAATGAATGTAGGCGTTTATTGTCACCTTTAAGTGCATAATTTCACAAAATAGGCACGAACCTTTCCTATCTTTGCAAAAACGGATCGTCTCTTCTTACGAGAAAACGGATTATCCCGTTGTAGCGGGATAATCCGTTTGTATAAGTTTATTATTTTGCCCGGGAATATTTCAGGAATAATCCAGCAAAAACAGGGTCCCACTGAGTACCTCTCCCCTGCTCCAGAATTCCTAGTGCCTGCTCGGGAGCCATCCCCTTGCGGTAAGGACGATCTGAGGTCATGGCATCATAGGCATCAGCTACGGCAATAATTCTTCCGTATAACGGAATCGCCTGTCCGGCAAGCCCATCCGGGTAGCCCTTG
The DNA here is from genome assembly GCF_042883835.1 of Paenibacillus sp. NPDC058177. Classification (NCBI taxonomy): domain Bacteria; kingdom Bacillati; phylum Bacillota; class Bacilli; order Caryophanales; family Paenibacillaceae; genus Paenibacillus; species Paenibacillus sp. NPDC058177. The sequence goes on from NZ_JBHVVB010000007.1 coordinate 174,063, forward strand.
CCATCGTATCGTTCATGATGGGATCTCACGCCACCCAGATAAGGAGTCATTTTCTCCAAAGGTTCAATCTGCCGCAATATATTCTCACCCAACACTGGGTGGGCCTTGATCTGATCAAACTCTTCATCCGTAAGTTTTCCTTCTTTAAATAACACACTGTCTCTCACACCGATTTTGCCGATATCATGCAGCAGTGCCGACTTGCGCAGATTGTCGAGTTCCACACCCGTGATCCCGGCCAACTGTCCAATGATAACCGAATACTCGGCTACCCGTAAGGAATGTCCGGCTGTGTAGGGGTCCCTTGCATCGAGCGCTACGGCCAAGGTAGTAAAGTAGCTGTCCAGCAGCTGTCTGTTTTGCTCCTCCCGGGCCTGCAGGCCACGTACCATCATATTGAACCCGGCGACCAGATTGGAGAATTCATCCAAATATTCATCCTGGATTTGCAGCAGCTGTCCGTCCTTAACGTTATTGGTCGCCTTATATAACTCATTGATAGGATGCTGTACACTTTTAGTCAGCAACCATGCAGCAATGGCGGAGAACGCTGTACCGATGAATAGCACCATCCCCGCCCAGCCCCAGAAATTCTGAATTCCGGTTCTGCTAAGCGCAGTATCATGCAGCCGCACATTAGTCGCCATAATGAACAGCGCTAGCGGGAAAGTGCCAATCAGCATGCAGCTGACCATGAACTTGGGACCGATCGGAACAAAAACATTGCCTTCAAGAGAGAAATCGACATTATAACGTTCAAGCGTCCGATTCCGGAATTCCTTGATTAGAGGAATAATAGCAGAACAGGTCAGGAAAAACTCAATCAAAGCATGCATGCATGCGATCAGCACCGCACCTGTTACCGCCTGATAGAGAACGGAGTACGGTAAGCTGACGAGATCGGTATGAATCATCCAATAGGTCATCAGAATCGCAGGCACCGCCATTCCAAACAGGTGCGGACCAAGAATCCGGTACACAGCATGCTTGGGCAGGCGATGAGTATACTGGTAAGCCTTCTCCAGTAGCTCCAGACTGGGGTCAGCTGTCCTCAGGGCGTTGCGGATGGGCTTGACATGCTTCATGAACAAGCTGATCTCCAATAGGGCCATCACCAGGAAGGAAAATAGCAAGACCAAAAAAAGGCGCCCATACTCCAGTGCCGACAGCTCCAGGGAAGAGATCAGCAATACACTGCCTACTGCGAGTACAGCGACAACAGAGCCGAACAAGTAATTTCGGATCTGTTTCCTTATAAATGCTGTATATAAAATCATTTGTTCCTCCGATCCCGGTCTTTCCATGATGTCAGTGACATATTTGCTTTATTTGTATTTATATGCTAAGGTTTAATAATATTTGATTGTCGCTATATGTATCCCCATCAAGAAGATGTCAGGCCGATCGTTGCTTTCATTATTATTATCGGCATTTTGGACACAATCTCTTACGTTTTCTTGCAGAACTCTTCCTTTTTATGAGATGAAATTCGAACATAGCATTCCGATTCGCACTGGCGCGGCCACGGAGCCGCAAGGACAAAAGAGAGGTAGGGCTTTTGTCGTTTTGGAAGGATTACTCTCGCCATACGGCTGCTGGAAATAACAAGGAATAATGACCCCGTTGCTCACGACGGCAGGGGATAAATATAACGAGATGCATGGTACATAGTCCCTCTTGCTCAGGAACACTGGCCATGTGTGGAAAAATTAGGCGCCCGATAACCGTTTTTCGCGGATATCGGGCGCCGTCTACGTTTCAGGACATTTTCTCGGCAATCCTTCGCTCAATGTACATATCGGGTTACAAATCCGGCTACCTTGGCTTTGTAAGCTTCTTTGTCCATATCATAGGCCAGTCCATGACCGGCCCCCGGAACAACAAACTTCTCCTTGGGGCTTCGGCAAGCCTCATATAGCTCATCCAGCATAGCAAAAGGTACAAACTTATCGGCATCACCATGAATGAAGAGAATCGGCACTTGTGATCTGCGTACCTGTTTGAGAGCTGAAGCTTCGCTGAACCGATAGCCCGCCTTCAACCTGGTCACTGTGCTGGCACTTTGTACAAACGGGAAGCTAGGCAGCTTATACATACGCTTCAACTGATACGTTAGCTGGGCTGTAACCGAACTGTAGGCACAATCTGCGACGATGACTTTCACCTGCTGTGGAAGCACCTCGCCAGAAGTCATTAGCACCGTTGCCCCGCCCATGGATACCCCGTGCAGAACAATCTGTGCACCCGGCCCTGTCTGCTCGGTCACATAATGAATCCATTGCAAATAATCGCGCCGTTCCGGCCAGCCGAAGCCGATATAATTCCCAGCACTCGCACCATGCCCTCTGGCATCGGGCAGCAGCACATTGTAACCGAGATTCTCATAATAGAATTTGGCGTAGGCCCCCATATCTTTTGCCTGACCAGAATAGCCATGAGCAATGATAGCCGTACGTCCCTCCGCACGCTCCGAAGGGAGGAAATACCCTTTCAATTCCAGTCCATCTTCGGAGACAATGCTGACGTCCTGAAAGGTCTGACGTGAGATCCATTCCTTCCCCTCGCCCCAGGATGGACCAGCAACCGGAGGATCGACCTTCAGGTCAGGACTGCTACCCAGAAATTCTTTGGGCGCCCGCTTGACTGCAACTCCGTAGAAAAAGAATCCGGCGTATACCACCGCCGCTGCAATGATAACAATCACTGCGCCAATCATCAAAGTCCACGACAATCTCCATTCCCCTCCTATTGAACATCATAATTTTCCCAGATGAAGCTAGTATAGCATGCCCTGCAAAGAGACCAAAGTGAAGGATCTAGCTCATAGAAAAGAGCCGCTCTCCGGAAAATGAAAATCCGAAAGCGACTCTGCTGTTATTTACGGCACAACAACCTATGATCCTGTCTGCCGGTTAAGATTTGTTTTTTCTGGAGAATCTGAATCTTACCAGCAATCCCAGAGCGGCTAAACCTAGCCCGGTTACATAATAAGGGACAGGACTCGATTCACCCGTCTTTGGCAACTGATCTACAGCCGGACCACTCAGCGGAACGCTGTTATTGGCCAAGACAATAGAAGGCGTTGCCGGTTTTTTCGAAGGTGTCGGCGTGGACGTCGGCACCGGTGCCAGTGGTACTTGCTCATCTTCAATGATGATTTCCTCATTGTCCGGTGTTGGCGTTGGTGTCGGCGTTGCTGTTGGTGTTGACACTGGTCCAGCCGGTACCGGATCACGATCCACAACAATTGTGCCAATTACAGGTGGAGTCGTTGGACTTGGCTGCGGTGTAACCACTGGTGGTGCTGGCGTCCATGTTGGTGTTTCAGGCGTCCATGTCGGTGTTGGCGTTACTTCCGGTGTTGGCGTCGGTGTTACTTCCGGTGTTGGTGTCGGCGTTACTTCCGGTGTTGGCGTCGGTGTTACTTCCGGTGTTGGTGTCGGCGTTACTTCCGGTGTTGGCGTCGGTGTTACTTCCGGCGTCGGTGTCGGCGTTGGCGTTGGCGTTGGTGTTGGTGTAGCCGTCGGTGTTGGTGTCGGCGTCGCTGTCGGCGTAGCCGTTGGTGTTGGTGTAGCCGTCGGTGTTGGTGTCGGCGTTGGCGTTGGCGTTTGTGTTGGTGTAGCCGTCGGTGTTGGTGTCGGCGTTGGCGCTGGTGTTGGTGTAGCCGTCGGTGTTGGTGTCGGCGTTGCCGTTGGTGTTGGTGTAGCCGTCGGTGTTGGTGTTGGCGTTGGTGTTGCCGTCGGTGTTGGTGTTGGTGTTGCCGTCGGTGTCGGTGTCGGTGTCGGTGTTGGTGTCGGCGTTAGCGTTGGTGTTGGTGTTGGTGTTGGTGTTGGTGTTGGTGTTGCCGTCGGTGTTGGTGTTGGTGTTGCCGTCGGTGTCGGTGTCGGTGTTGGTGTCGGCGTTAGCGTTGGTGTTGGTGTTGGTGTTGGTGTTGGTGTAGCCGTCGGTGTTGGTGTCGGCGTTGCCGTTGGCGTTGGCGTTGGTGTTGGTGTAGCCGTCGGTGTTGGTGTAGCCGTCGGTGTTGGTGTCGGCGTCGCTGTCGGCGTAGCCGTTGGTGTCGGTGTTGGCTTCGGCGTCGCTGTCGGCGTAGCCGTTGGTGTTGGTGTCGGCGTAGCCGTTGGTGTTGGTGTCGGCGTCGCTGTCGGCGTAGCCGTTGGTGTTCGTGTCGGCTTCGGCGTCGCTGTCGGCGTAGCCGTTGGTGTTGGTGTTGGTGTCGGCTTCGGCGTCGCTGTCGGCGTAGTCGTTGGTGTTGGTGTCGGCTTCGGCGTCGCTGTCGGCGTAGTCGTTGGTGTTGGTGTCGGCTTCGGCGTCGCTGTCGGCGTAGCCGTTGGTGTCGGTGTTGGCTTCGGCGTCGCTGTCGGCGTTGCCGTTGGTGTCGGCTTCGGCGTCGCTGTCGGCGTAGCCGTTGGTGTCGGTGTTGGCTTCGGCGTCGCTGTCGGCGTAGCCGTTGGTGTCGGTGTTGGTGTCGGCGTCGCTGTTGGCGTTGGTGTCGGTGTCGGCGTTGGCTTCGGCGTCGCTGTCGGCGTTGCCGTTGGTGTTGGTGTTGGCTTCGGCGTCGCTGTCGGCGTAGCCGTTGGTGTCGGCGTTGGCTTCGGCGTCGCTGTCGGCGTAGCCGTTGGTGTTGGTGTCGGCTTCGGCGTCGCTGTCGGCGTAGCCGTTGGTGTTGGTGTCGGCTTCGGCGTCACTGTCGGCGTAGCCGTTGGTGTTGGTGTCGCTGTCGGCGTTGCCGTTGGTGTTGGTGTCGCTGTCGGCGTTGCCGTTGGTGTCGGCTTCGGTGTCGCTGTTGGCGTAGCCGTTGGTGTCGGTGTAGCCGTTGGTGTTGGTGTCGCTGTCGGCGTTGCCGTCGGTGTTGGCTTCGGCGTCGCTGTCGGCGTAGCCGTTGGTGTCGGTGTTGGCTTCGGCGTCGCTGTCGGCGTTGCCGTTGGTGTTGGTGTCGGCGTTGCCGTCGGTGTCGCTGTTGGCGTTGCCGTTGGTGTCGGCGTAGCCGTTGGTGTCGGTGTTGCCGTTGGTGTTGGCGTCGGCGTCGCTGTTGGCGTTGCCGTTGGCGTCGGTGTCGCTGTTGGCTTCGGCGTTGCTGTTGGCTTCGGCGTTGCTGTTGGCTTCGGCGTTGCTGTTGGCTTCGGCGTTGCTGTCGGCTTCGGCGTTGCTGTCGGCTTCGGCGTTACCGTTGGCTTGGGTGTTTTTGTCGGCTTTGGTGTTGGTGTTGGCGTTGGGCACGGTGTCGGTGTTGGCGTTGGTGCTGGTGTTGGGCACGGTGTTGGCTTTGGTGTGGACGTTGGTTTTGGCGTTGGACTTGGTTTAGTTGTCGCTGTCGGTGTAGCCGTTGGCGTCGCACTTGGTGTAGCGGTTGGCGTCGCACTTGGTGTAGCGGTTGGCGTCGCACTTGGCGTTGCCGTCGGTGTTGGCGTTGGCGTCGCACTTGGTGTTACCGTCGCTGTCGGTGTAGCTGTTGGCGTCGCACTTGGTGTGGCCGTTGCTGTCGGTGTTGCTGTCGGCTTCGGCGTTGCACTTGGTGACGGTGTTGGTGTCACGGTTGGTGTCGGACTTGGGCTTGGGCTTGGGCTTAGCGTAGGCGTAGGCGTTGTTGACGGGGTGGTTCCTTCAAACGGATAATGGTGCATTTGCACAAAACCGTTGAATGAAGTGGCTATCAACGTACCATGCAATTCCGCGTAATTGTAGAACACACTTGCTTTCGGCGCCAGAATTGTACCTTCTATGGTTGTATTAGCTATACTGATTGAGCCTGCTTGATAAAAATTAAATAATACCTTCCGGGGGCTTCCTCCCCAGATTTGAAAACTCGGAATGCTGACTGCGCCTCCGCTAACATTGACTATAACAGTGCCATTGTTTGAAATGTTGAACTGAAGACCATTGGCATCCTTCAAATCAGAGGCAGATAAATTCACTACATTAAAAGCTCCCGGGGCGTTAATCGTTATTTTCCCGTACTCTTTAGTGAACGATCCTGCTTCAGGGAGAGACGCCAGCTCAGCCGATTTATTAATCAGAAATTGCTTTTCTCTAGCAAAATCAATTGGAGTAGCCTTTCTCTCGCCTTCTTTGATATCAGCCCTTTCCTTGGTCAAAGACCCCCCGTAAACGGCTGTGCCATACACAGTTCCATCAGTCAGATTAATGTTTCCTCCCGCAATTAGAACATCGCCGCCCGGGGCATCCTTAGATACACCATAACTTTTCAGGCTGATATTCCCTGCGGCGGCAAGTCGCCCGTGAATCTGGTCGCTCGACTGCGTGAAATCTCCAAACACAAAAGCATTAAAATTCCCGGCAACCCCCAAGACTGGCGTCGGGGTATACGGCAAGCCCGATGTTGCGTTCACAGGGACGCCCAGGGAAAACGTGCTTCCCACAGTCAGCAGCCCTGCCAGGAACAATTTCACTGCCGACTTCATTTTTTTCCTCAATGCTTACACCTCCTATTAAATTCTATATGATCTCGTAGCAGCTACGATGACAACAAAAAAAGACCACCAAGAAGTAGAGAAGCTCTCTTCATGGCAGTCGGACGGTCATGGCACTGATTAGCACTTTAGACTCCTGGACTTTGCGTCCCGCCTTTTCAGACGGTTTGCTATTATACATGACGATAATAAATTGCTAGAAATACCCGCAAAACAGCATACGATAGGCCCATGTAATGGGTTTTATTATGAATTTACCAATAGTTTAGCTTGGCGTTATCACATTGTCAACGAATTCCTTTTTGTACAATCTTTAAATAAAAAAAGCGCCAAAAGGCGCTTCAAATCGTCATTTTATCCTCTTTTTAGAACAGCTGTATCCAGCCGATAATTGATATCCATAACGGAATACTCAGGAACAGTCCGAACAGCATCCCCCGACAAATATTCCCCTCATGCTCCATGGCCCACTTCTCCTTCAATATTACAATAGTCTTCTTTTTAGTATTTCAAATTAAATATAATATCATTCCTCCAAATAAATTGTGAATTAAATCACATATATATGTTTGTTTATAAATACCATTGAATATTTTTTGAAATCCGGAGTAGAATAGGAATATACGTTCTCATTTTAGGTGGTGATATGCATGCACAAAGCCGAGAGTATAGACAATCATCTGGTAAAATCGTATTTGCTTCTCCCGCTGATCCTATCCGCTTTTGAACGCGATGCCAGCATCATTTCCGCACAGCTTCGAACACCTTCACCTTATCTTGAAGTTCTGGATACGGCAGCCAGTGCAGCTACTGCAGATCTCAGGGATATCCGCACGGAGATGAGAATGCGCGGCATCAAAGTATATGAACAACATAAGCTCCCGCATGGCCTTGAAGCCAAATTCATCTGCCGGGGATATCACGAACGGATGCTGCTGCTGAATGAACTCATTGCCGCCCAAGCAGGAATCCATATGCGCAGATACCTAGGACTGGATATTTCAGCTTTCCGAAATGAGCAGGAGCAATATGGAATCAAGCCTGCCCCTCAACTCTAAATCCACCCTATGCCAAGGATCGGTTAAAAAAATAGGCCCTGCCATGGGAGTTGGCAGGACCCAAATCTATACCACTAAACACTGGGGGGCGTTTGGTAAATCCAATATAACCCCCGAACCTGAAAATAAGCTGATCTTAAGATAAAAATTAGCTTAAAAAATATCACGATTTTTGTTAAACAAGGATCAGAAATGCTCCTCCTCTTCAGAAAGGGGATACTCCCAGAATCCTAGCCGACCTTTGGCCGGAACGTGATGAACCAGCGGACGAACATTCTCTAGCTCCCAAGCGAAGCGTCCTTCTGTATAGTCGCCAAAAGCCCGTTCGTTCTCGCCTATCCACTGCGCCACACTATTCAATCCGGTAATTTCATGGCACTCCTTCAGTTTACCTGTAGCAATAATAACACCCGTGGGTAAATTCTCTTCTGTATAGCCGTGCTTTGCGAGTATTGATTGGAACGGCTCTCGTCTACATGCTGCCTTGTCTATTTTAAGACCGGCATGGATTGCCAGTTCTCCCCGATATGTCGTTCGCCATGAACGAGTTTCGTAGTTTTTCTCACCAAGCGCGACCAATGTAGCCCAGGGCTGCCGTATTGTTAAGCAACGCATGTTGTGTTATCTCCTTCTTTATTTCGCTGAGCTATCAGGTGTATATCCCTACTATAGCTCTTTTATCTAGATATCGAACTTCTTATCCAACACCACAATAAACAAAGTCGCAAGCGGTCCACACAATAATGAGATTAGGAACCAATTCAGTCCACTTCTGTTTTTGCCCTGTGCCAGTCCGGCATTAATTAAAGCAAGCGTACCCCAGCCCACAAAATATCCGTTCTCCATCTTGTACTCCTCCATTTCTCATTTAATATTTGTCCGAATTCATGAGATCGACCGGATTATACCTGAATAATTCTGGAATAAAGGGCTGTGACAATAGCTTTTTGGGTGATTACAATGAACGTCATATGGCTTTAATAAAAATTTCGCTTTTTAAGAAACTCCAATATAATAAAATTATACTTAAATTGAAAGGCATCATAACTATGTTAAAAAAATCATTTTTATACTCAGTAATTATCGTCATCGTTTCAACGTTAATTAATCTCATTACCTCCCCTAAACAATGCTTTTAACCGCTCTATGTATTGTCTTCATTTTTGTTTTTCTTGTCTTATTTTTATTGAGGGTATTTAAAAAGGGACGCTGAGCAGTAGCATGAAACTTTGTCATACGAGCAAAGTCAGCGTATATGGTATATGAACCGTACTCCTGAGAATCGGAGTGCGTTTTTTTTGCATTTCACATAGAAAATCCCTTTTTGATGTGTCTGTAAAAGAAGAGGATAACCATTGGACTCTAAATGCGAGTGTCTGGGATTCGTGCTCCTTCGAGAACGCACTTGCATATACCATGAAAAATCCGGACAAAATTAACCAAGACAACCATGCAGCAAAAGTTCTTTTTTTGTGATTTAGTGTCACAGATAGCCCTGCTCATTTGTCTACATAAATGTACAACAAAAAAAACTATTATGGAGGCACTATCCAATGAGCAAGCTACTTATCATTAACGCACACCCTCTAGTTGATTCAACTACTTCATTCAGTCTTAATGTATTCAAACACTTCATGGAGACTTATGAAGAGCATAAACCTAATAATGAAATCATCGAACAAATTAACCTATATGAAGATGAGGTTCCTTTAATTGATAAGACTGTCCTAGGTGCTTGGGACAAGTCTGCAAAGGGTGAAACTCTAACAAGTCAAGAAAAAGAAGTAACCGGACGAATGAATGAAGTATTGCAACAATTCAAAAGTGCTAATAAATATCTTATTGTTCACCCGCTGCATAACTTCAACGTTCCATCAAAGCTTAAGGATTATGTCGATAACATTATGATTGCAAGGGAGACATTTAAGTATACCGATACAGGATCAGTGGGACTTTTAAAGGATGGGAGAAGCACGGTAGTCATTCAGGCAAGTGGTTCAATCTATACCAATGATGACTGGTATACTGAAGTTGAATACTCACATAAATATTTGAAGTCGATGTTTAATTTCTTTGGTATCGAGGACTTCCAAACCCTTAGAGTACAAGGGACTGCTCTACTGGACAAGGACGAGATATTAAAGAAAGCATTTAAAGAAGCAGAAGAAGCAGCCGTCACTTTGGCAAAGAAATAAATAATTTAACGAGTACTTTAATTAAAAAAAGGCGCGGCTCCGAACCCACGGAATCCGCGCCTTTATTGTCTTTTTGGGGACGCTGGTGAAGAGATTTGACCCCGGGCTTACGCATTACGAATGCAACACATTTATGTGTTATTGAGTTCTATTAGCCCCTGTGTCCGAACAGAAATAATGGACTTCTGATAGAATAAGATCATTAAAAATAATATACGAAAGCAAGGTGTTTGAATGGATAATGAGCAAATCTATTTGGAAAGTATCAAAAAACAATTTCTTTATTACAAAACCCTTGGGGAAGCAGCCATTAATCAAGTAGATCCCGAACAATTATTTGTAACTTTTAATGACGATTCCAATAGCATTGCAACTATAGTAAAACACTTATGGGGAAATATGCTTTCAAGATGGACAGATTTTTTAAGCACTGACGGAGAAAAATCATGGAGAGATAGAGATTCGGAGTTTGAGAATGACATTAAGACTAAAGAGAATCTTTTAATAAAATGGAACGAAGGCTGGACATGTTTATTCAATGCAATTGATTCAATTCATGCCGATCAATTATCACAAATTATTTATATAAGGAACGAAGGGCACACCGTTATTGAAGCAATCAATAGACAATTGGCACATTACCCATATCACGTTGGGCAAATCATTTACGCTGCAAAAGTTCTAAAGAAGAGTGGTTGGGAAAGTTTATCTGTTCCAAAGCATGGATCTAAAGAATATAATAACGATAAATTTTCTAAAGAAAGAGCTACACAAAACTTTATTGATGAAGAACTAAAGAGAATTAATTAAATTAGTTTAGGAAATTGGTAGAAGAACAGAAAAGGCGCAGTTCCAAAAAATTCGGAATCCGCGCCATTATCGTCTTATTGAGGATGCTGGTGAAGGGAATTGAACCCCCGGCCTACGCATTACGAGTGCGTTGCTCTACCCCTGAGCTACACCAGCTTGAAGCTTTACCTTCGTCAAACAAAAAATATTATACTCCGTATTATGGAAAATGCAACCTCATTTAAAGCAGTCTGCAAGGCGCCTATTCCGCCGGATCGGCATGGAGCTTACGCTCTACGGACTCAAGCTTACTTCTACTGCTAGAGGGCTTGTCGCGGCGGTCATCGATCTTGACGGCAGTGGAAACACGCTGGGCTCCGTTAGTAAAAGGAGACTCATGCAGGGCTTCCACGGCGGCGAGAATCCGCTGTAGCGGGCCTTCAATAATGGTTCCCATGGATGTAAGCTCATACGTCACTCCCTCCACTGTCTCCAGCACACGCTGCATATCCGCAACATAAGCGCTGAGACTGGTACTGCCCGTGCCAATCGGAATGACCGTAACTTCAGCTATCGGCATGCTAAATCCCTCCCTTGTCTTTTCATTTTTGAAAAAAAAACTACTTTCCCTTATTGTACCCACTCTCCGTCTCTCCTACAAACCGGATGTATAATTGTCTCCTGCCCTTAGAGAACTCTAGCTCTCGTAGCACAAAATCTAGTAAAAACCCATATCTCATTTATGGACGGTTTGTGGCATATTTTCGGATAAATTATGAATCATTTCAGGGTTTTTTGTGGATGATTTGTGGATTACCTGTGGATGGTTCTGTGGACTTCCTGTGGAGAAAAGGGATGATCTCAGGCGTGGCAAGGGTTCACAGAATTCGGTGGACAAACACAATATATTGATGTAATGTAGTCTCTATCGACAAAATATAGTAGGAAACAGTTATTTCAACCTTCTGTAACAGGGAGATTAATAGAGGTGTGCAGGAAGTAGAAACAGTGTCCGCATGCAAGCCTACATCACAGGATAGTTACGACAAGCACACGGGCATTTTCTGTATGTCACAGCAGAGGATGTCTTTTTATATGGGGAGGAGATCAGTACATGACGTTGCTGGAGAAGCCGTACAACAGTGGTCAACAGGCACAGGAATCTTTATTGGAAGAAGTTATTCATTTGGGGCGCGATATTATTGACAGCAGAGACTTGGACTTGCTCAGGGAGAACGCAAATTTGAACGGGGAGAGTTTCTCCGGTAAAATGAGCAAGTTCGGCAGTGAATATTCCAAATGGTATGCCCGTAACTTCACGATGCCGCCGCAGTTGGTACAAGCCATCAAGGACAACGTCGTCTATGTGCATGATCTGGACCAATATGCGATCGGAACGACCAATTGTATTTTTATCCCGTTCGAGAAGCTTCTGCGTGAAGGCTTCAACACGGGGAATGGCAGTGTACGCCCCCCGAACTCGATTATGACGGCAATGGCGCTGGTAGCGATTATTTTCCAATCCCAGCAAAATGCCCAATACGGCGGCGTATCCGCCAATAAGCTGGACTACGATCTGGCTCCTTATGTCACCAAGTCCTTTGCCAAGCTGTTCCGCAAGGGCCTGGATTATTTTGAAGAGATCCAAACCACAGAACCGCTAGACCTTGGCGAGATTCATATGAGCCGTACGGATCTGGCAGAGCAGTATCCTAAGGCGTTCCGTTTTGCGCTAAAAGAAACCGAAAGTGAAACACTCCAGGCCGCCGAGAGTATGATACATAACCTGAACACCATGTCGAGCCGGTCCGGCGGACAAATCCCGTTCACCAGCATCAACTACGGAACTTGCACCTCGCCGGAAGGCCAACTTGTGATCAGTTCCTTGCTGACGGCAACGATGCACGGACTCGGCAGTGGCGAGACGCCAGTGTTCCCGATTCAAATCTTCAAGTGTAAGCAAGGTGTCAACCAGCAGCCAGGTGATCCGAACTACGAACTGTTCATCAAGGCGGCTGAGTGCTCTGCACGCAGACTATATCCGAACTTCGCCAACCTGGACGCACCGCTCAATATGCAGTATTATGATTCTTCTAATCCCGATACCGAGTTCGCCACCATGGGCTGCCGCACCCGCGTGCTTAGCGACCGTTTTGGCCGCAATCATTGCTCTGGTAAAGGTAACCTTTCCTTTAATACGCTGAATCTGGTGCGACTCGGTTTGGCACATGGCATCGTCACAGGTCGCCGCATGGTAGCCGACGAAGAAGGCTTCTATAGAGACCTTGATCATTATCTGGACGTTGCGCTGGACGGTCTGCTTCACCGCTTCCGCATTCAAGCCTCCCAGAAGGCCAAAGCATCCGATTTCATGATGCGTGAAGGAGTCTGGGAAGGCGGCGAACATTTGGCGCCAGAGGATAGCGTTGGTGAGCTACTGAAACATGGCAGTCTGTCCCTTGGCTTCATCGGGATTGCCGAATGTATGAAGGCGATGTACGGTAAGCACCACGGAGAAGACATGGATGTTCACACCAAAGCGCTGGCTATCGTCCGCCACATGCGGGAATATTGCGATCGGAAGAGCGAGGAATATAATCTCAATATCACCCTCTTCGCTACACCTGCCGAAGGATTGTCCGGCAAGTTCACGAAGATCGATCATAAGGTACTGGGATCCATTCCCGGTGTCACCGACCGCGAATATTATACCAACTCGTTTCACATTCCTGTATACTACACTCTGGGCGCTGCCCAGAAGATCAGTCTGGAAGCTCCTTTCCATGAGTACTGCAATGCCGGTGCGATCTCGTATGTCGAATTAGATGGCAACGCACGCAGCAACCCGGCCGCTTTTGTAAAAATTATCCGATACGCTCTCCAGCAGGAGATTAGCTACTTTAGCATCAACCACCCTATAGACCGCTGCCAGGGCTGCGGCTATGAAGGGGTTATCGGCACGAACTGCCCTTCCTGCGGCGCCCATGAGAATGAAGTTCATATCCGGCGTTTACGCCGGGTAACGGGATATTTGACCGGAGATTATCAGACCCGCTTCAATGCGGCCAAGCAGGCGGAAGTAAGGGACCGGGTTAAGCATCTATGAATATTTGCGGCTACTACCCCGAGTCAATCAATGAAGGTGAGGGCCTGCGGGCCGTCCTCTTCATTAGCGGGTGCCGCCACCGCTGCCCGGGCTGCTTCAATCCGAAGACGTGGAATTTTAATTACGGGGAAGCCTTTACCCCGGAGCGCAGACGCGAGCTAATCGCGGAGATTGCGGCCAACCCCCTACTGGACGGACTAACATTGGCAGGCGGTGACCCTTTCTTTTCTGCAGAAGAAGTAGTAGAGTTCATTGAGGAACTTCGTGCCACGCTCCCAGACTTCCCCGTCTGGATCTACAGCGGGTACACGTACGAAGAGATTACAGTGGTCTCCGGTTCGCCGGAATGGCGTCTGCTCAGCCAGTGTCAGGTGCTGATTGACGGACGTTTTGAAGAAGCATTAAAGGATACCACTCTCCCCTACCGCGGGAGCTCCAATCAGCGCATTATTGATATTGAGGCCAGCCTTGCCGGCCCTGACATCGTACTTTGGCAGCCAACGACGCTTTAGCCGTTTTTGGCGCCTTTTACGGTCTAATAGATCAATTTTTAATAATCATAATTAAATTCAAAATATGAAGGGATGTACAATTATGCCGCAACTCGTAGTAAAACCCGATAATCGCCAATTGGCTTTTGATGAAATCCGCCTTTCCGTATACGCTGACCGCATTCTGAACGGACTTGAACAACTTAGCAAGGAGTCCCTCCTGCGTGGAGTACAATCTAAGCTACGCCGTGACGAAGTGAGCGGAGAAGAAATCAGCAGCGCATTCACGATGAGCGCCCTGGAACTGGTAAGCAAAGAAGAGCCGGAATGGAAATTTGCTGCTGCACGTTCGCTTTTAACTTCATTATATAAGAAAGCTGCTGTAAACCGCCGTTATAAAGCCTATCCGGAAGAGCCCTACGGTGAGCTATATCCCCTGATTGCTGATCTGGTGAAAAAAGGGATCTACCGCGAAGAACTGCTCTCCCACTATACGAAGGCACAAATTAACGAGCTTGGCGCTACAATTGACTATACCCGCGATCTGCTGTTTGACTATATTGGCCTACTGACCCTGTCTGACCGCTATTTGGCGCATGATTTTGACGGCCGTGTCATGGAATTGCCGCAAGAGCGTTACATGATCATTGCGATGTACCTGATGCACACCGAGCCGGAAGAGAAACGTATGGAGCTTGTAAAAGAAGCCTACTGGGCGATGAGCAACATCTATATGACTGCTGCTACTCCAACTATGTCCAATGCAGGTAAAAAAGTAGCCGGTCAGCTCTCCAGCTGCTTCATCGACACCGTAGACGACTCTCTCGAAGGGATCTTCGACTCCAATACTGACGTAGCTCGGCTTAGCAAAATGGGCGGCGGTATTGGTGTCTACCTTGGTAAAGTCCGGGCCCGCGGTTCCGATATCCGTGGTCACAAGAACACCAGCTCCGGCGTTATCCCGTGGATTCGCCAGCTGAACAATACCGCTGTCAGCGTAGACCAGCTAGGTACGCGCAAAGGCGCCGTGGCTGTATATCTTGACGTCTTCCACAAGGACATTCTGGCCTTCCTGGATCTTAAACTGAACAACGGCGACGAGCGGATGCGCGCGCATGACGTTTTCCACGGCGTCTGCCTGCCAGACTTGTTCATGGAAGCTGTAGAAGCACGCAGCCACTGGAACCTGTTCTGTCCGCATGAAATCAAAAAAGTGATGGGTTGGAAGGACGAGAATGGCCGCCCGCTCGGTCTTGAAGATTTCTACGACGAAGAGCTTGGACAAGGCACCTTCCGTGAGAAATATGCAGAAGCTACGGCTAACCTGGAGTTGTCCCGGATCACAGTTCCTGCCATCGACATTATGAAACGGATTATGAAGTCTCAGCTTGAGACAGGCACACCATACATGTTCTACCGTGACACCGTTAACCGTGCTAACCCGAACAGACATGCAGGTATGGTCTTCTCCTCCAACCTGTGCACCGAGATCATGCAGAACCAATCCGCTACTGTTATTGAACAGGAAGAACTGGTAACCAAAGACGGCCAGACCCGGATTGTTATCTCCAAAATCCCTGGTGATTTCGTAGTCTGCAACCTGAACTCCATCCACTTGGCCCGTGCAGTTCCTGCAGGTGTGCTGGAGCGTCTGGTACCGATCCAGGTTCGTATGCTGGATAACGTTATCGACATCAACAACATTGAAGTATTGCAAGCTCAATATACAAACAGCCAATACCGTGCCGTCGGCCTCGGAACTTTCGGTCTGCATCACTTGCTGGCCCTGAAAGGCATCCGTTGGGAATCCGAAGAGGCCGTAGAATACAACAACCATCTGTACGAGCATATTAACTATCTACTGGTACGTTCCAGCATGGAGCTTGCCCGCGAAAAAGGACGTTATCCGAAATTCGCAGGTTCCGATTGGGAATCTGGCGCATACTTTACTTCACGCGGCTACACCAGCGGCGAGCAAGAAGGCAAGTATGTGACCACTGAGCAATGGCGTGAACTGCAAGAAGAAGTTGCCAAGGATGGCGTTCGTAACGCCTGGATGTTCGCGATTGCGCCGAACGGCTCCACTTCGATCATCGCCGGCTCTACAGCCAGTATTGACCCATTGTACGAACTGCTCTCCTACGAGGAGAAAACAACATACAAGATTGCTAACCCTGCCCCAGATCTGTCCGAGAAGACTATCTGGTACTATAAAACAGCTTTCATGATTGACCAAAACTGGTCGATCCGCATGGCTTCGGCCCGTCAGCGCCATGTCGATCAAGCGCAAAGCTTCAACCTGTATGTGCGCCCTGACATCAAAGCAACAGAGTTCCTGGAACTGCACCTGAACGCCTGGAAGGGCGGCCTGAAATCGACTTATTATGTGCGCAGCCGTGCATTAACTATTGAAGAGTGCGAATCTTGCGCGAGCTAATAAAGGGCGGGAAGAAGTGAAGGGGTTACCTCCCCAACTAAGAGCATTTTTGTACCTTATATTTATTAAATGAAGGTGAATAAAGGAAATAAGCGCATTATTGTACCTTATTTTAGAAAAAATGCTCTAAAAAGAGGTCTTATAGCAGATTTAAGGTACAAAATTGCCCTTAATTACCACTAACCCCGGTAGTACAGTAATTTTAAGGTACAAAAATGCCGTTAATTACACAGCCGTAGTCACGGAGAGGAACGTTTGGAACTGTAGGAGCATAGCGTTCGCCTGAAAGCTTTCCGTAGGAAAGCTCGCAACGTAGGCTGTCTACAGTGACTGGAAATTCAAACATTGCTCGAAGTGACTTTTAAGGCTTCGGATTTTAAAACGATCTGCTTAGTTTAAACGCGCAAAAAATGGAGGGAAAAATAAATGCAATTGCAAAAAATATTCAACACCGAAGCACCCAACCAATCCACACGCATCATCGAAGGTGAATGCTCCGGGATTCTGAACTGGAACGATATCCGCATGCCCCACATGTACAAACTGTACAAGGTGCTGCTGCTGAACCACTGGATCGCCGATGAAATTCCAATGTCCAAGGATGCTCAACAATTCCCGAACCTGGACCCTGAGGAGCAGCGTGTATTCAAAATCAACATCGCCCTGCTGGCCGTGCTGGATTCCATGCAAACGATGTATGTAGGTGATGTGAAGCGGTATTTAACCGATTCCTCGCTGGAGGCAATCTCCGCCATTATTGGACAGCAGGAGGTTGTACACAACCAGTCCTATTCCTACGTCCTTTCTTCCATCGTGTCGGAGGGCGAGCAGAAGGAAATTTTCGAATATTGGAAAAAAGATCCTGTGCTATTGGAACGCAATCAGTTCATCTCCGAAATCTATCAAGCATTCCGCGATGAGCCGTCCAAGGACACTTTCTTCCGTGCGCTCGTAGCCGATCTCATTCTCGAAGGGGTCTTCTTCTACAGCACCTTTGCCTTCTTCTATAATCTGGCCCGTGACCAGAAGATGATGGCGACCAGCCAGATGATCTCTTATATCCAACGTGACGAGAATCAGCACTGCTACTTCTTCGCTGAAGTATTCAAGCAGTTGCTGGCCGATTTCCCGGAGCTGAACACCAAGGAAAATATGGATTATGTTTATCGTACTTTTGACCGTGCGGTGGAACTGGAGACCAACTGGGCTCATTACACCCTCTCGAATGTAGAAGGCATTGACCTGAACGAACTCGGCGACTACATCAAGTACATTGCGAACAAGCGCCTAACCCTGATGGGTATGGAAAAAGCTTATGAAGGTGTAGATGTGAACTGCATGCCTTGGATCAAGCCTTTCTCTGATGACGCACTGAACGCGACCAAAACCGACTTCTTCGAAGCCAAGTCCCGCAACTACGGCAAGGTAGGCGACGATAACGGATTTGATGATTTGTAAGATAAAAATAAGCAGACCGTCTAGTGCGGTTCTGCTTTTTCTTTTATAGATCTGTTAAAATGAAGCCGCTCTTGTGCTTGTTTATTTAGGAATAAATGAGTGTATCAAGGAGGTTGACGATGAGAACGGTTGAGGTAATACCCTTTAATCACAAATGGGCTGCATTATATTGATTATTTCTGATGCCATTACATAAAAAGCGTCTCTCCCACCCTAACGGTGCGGAAGAGACGCTTCTTTCATTCATATTATGATAGCGGAATAATTGCTACCCTCTTAGGCATTAACTCCCCGGGCAACACGATGCTCGGTTTCCTCAGCAAGCTCTTCCAGAGCAGCATTCAGACGCAGCTGCAATTCCTCGGCGACGTTCACTTGGCCCTGATCGTTACGAACGACCTGGGAGTCCACAGCGTATACGCCGCCCAGGATGTAACGTGCACCCAGTACGGATAGCACAGGCTTCAGCGCGTAGTCAATAGACAATAAATGCGCCAGACTGCCGCCCATAAAGAGCGGAAGCACGACTTTGCCGGCTAGCCCTTTTTGTGGAACCAGATCCAGGAAAGTCTTCAGCACGCCTGTGTAAGAGGCTTTGTATACCGGGCTGACTACGATTACGGCATCCGCTTCCGCGACCAGGCCATTCGCTTTAACGATGGCTTCGCTCTCAAACTTGGTATGAATCAAATCCTCCGCTGGCAGCTCCGCTACATTAATACGGTCAACCTCAAAACCGCGACGGACCAGATCCGCCTCAGCATATTCGATGACTGCATTGATGCGTGATACCAGGGATGGCGTTCCGTTAATGACAACAATTTTAGCCAACTTCTCCACCTCTTCTGTTCTGTTTATCAGCTTGCGCTGTTTATTCCGACTAAAATACTTTAAATTAAATCTAATCGTAACAAAGGGAGCGGATTTTTGTCAAACATAAACGTGAAGTCGCTCCCCCTTGCGTTGATTTCTTTCTTACGTTATACTAAGCAACAATATTAAATTGAGATCAGGCCAATGACCGGCATCCAACCGTGAGGCGTCTGCGACCGGAGCAATTCTATGTGTTCCCTAAGTTTACCGGGTTTCGCCCGTTACCGCGAAGACCAAAGAGGATCGAATTCATCATGCTATAGGGTGATTCGGTCAACCTGGGTGGCACCGCGAGCTGACGCTCCTCGTCCCATGGATGAGGGCGTTTTTTGTGTTTTTATAAGACAAAAGGAGCGAAACGGTATGCTGGATATGAATTGGATCAAGGACAACACGGAGACTCTCAGAAACACGGCAACGCAGAAGAATGTGGTATTTCCACTGGATGAATTGCTGGCATGGGAGGATAAGCGGCGCAGCCTGCTTCAGGAGACGGAACAGCTGCGGGCGAAGCGCAATGTGCTGACCAAAGAGGTGGAGCAACGGCTACGAGAGGGCGACCGCCCTGCCGGAGAGGCCGCTAAGGAACGTGTGCGCGAGATCAATAGCGCGCTAACGGGGCTGGAGGCCAGTCTGGCCGAAGCTGAGCAGCGCTGTAGCGAGCTGATGCTGCTCGCCCCGAACCCTGTATCGCTGGATACGCCCGTAGGACGTGATGATAGCGATAATGTCGAGCTGCGCCGAGTCGGGACACCGCCGGAATTCGATTTCACGCCGCGTGATCATGTAGAACTCGGTGAAATGCATGATATTCTGGATATCCCGCGAGGTGTCAAGGCCGGTGGACCGCGCAGCTATGTGCTTAAGGGAGCCGGACTCTACCTGCACCTTGCAGTACAGCGGCTCGCGCTGGATGTATTGACCGAGCGCGGCTTCACCGTTATGGATGTGCCAGTGATAGTTCGTCCGGAGACACTACAGCGCACCGGCTTTTTCCCTGGCGGTATGGACCAGACCTATGAGCTGAACGGGGAAAATCGCTGGCTCGCCGGAACCTCGGAGGTCTCGCTCGTCTCGCTATACAGCGACGAGATTGTAGAATTGGATAACCCCCTTCGCCTAGCCGGCATGTCGGCCTGCTTCCGGCGCGAGGTCGGCTCAGCGGGACGGGATGTACGCGGACTGTACCGGGTGCATCAGTTCTCGAAGATTGAGCAGGTTATTCTTTGCCGGAAAGATGAGGGCGTATCGGAGAGCCTTCTTCAGGAAATTACGGCCAATGCCGAATATATTCTTGAGCTGCTGGAACTGCCTTACAGAGTAGTTGCCGTCTGTACTGGGGATATGGCCCTAAAGACGCATAAGCAGTACGATATCGAGACCTGGATGCCTAGCAGAGGCGCATACGGAGAGACCCATTCGGCCTCCAATCTGCTGGATTTCCAGGCTCGGCGGTCGGGCATTCGCTATCGGGATTACGATGGACGACTACAGTATTGCCATACTTTGAACAACACTGCCGTGGCTACGCCGCGGATTCTGATTCCACTCCTGGAGAACCATCAACAAGAGGATGGCAGCATCTATATTCCCCAGGCCTTGCGCAAATATATGGATGGGCAAACCAAACTCAATCTCTAACGCCAAAGAAGGCTAGTAATTTCGAAGAGTCACCTTTTGAAAAAAATAGATAGAGTCACTCCTAAAGGCAGCGGATTCCCGCTGCCTTTTAGTGCTGTCTGCTTACCTGTGGGCATATTAATAGGAACATCTAGTCCTAAAGATATATCTAACATGAAGATACAAGTATATTTAACATGCATTTTACACAAATCAAGAAAAAGATGAAATCAATAGTGCATAATACATATAATTAACCAATGTATTATAATTTTCATGGTACTTTCTCTTTATTTTAAGTTTATTAACTATAAATTTATTATAAATCCGTTCAAATTAACATTAAATTAATATATATTGATGTGAGGCAACCTTTCATTTAACAATCAAATGGTAGGATTGTATAGGTTGTCAAATTTAGTTCTTGAGAGGGGTAGATTTAAACAAATGGTTATCTCTAAAAGGGTAAGGAAATGGCTCGCAGCAGGGCTAGCGATGCTGATTACGGTCGGCAATGTATTCCCTGCTGTCCATACCGCCCAAGCAGCGCCGGATAATAATGCGGTGGTCATATCGCAGGTTTATGGCGGCGGAGGAAACGGTGGAGCACCGTATAAAAATGACTTCATTGAATTATACAATCCTACGAATTCCTCAGTAGATTTGAGTGGTTGGAAAGTTCGCTATGCCAGCCTAACGGGTGCTTTTTCAAATACTACTGAGTTAAAAGGAACCATTCCTGCGAACGGATATTATCTTATTCAGGAAGCTGCAGGCACCAACAACGCTGCAAGTCTACCTATACCAGATATCATTGGCGAAATAGCAATGAGTGGAACAGGCGGAAAAGTTGACCTCGTTAACGGCTCCGGCGAAAGACTGGACCTGATAAGTTATGGCCCAACAGCCAGTGATTTCGAGGGCAAACCTGCCCCAGCTCTAACCAATTCCACATCCGCGATCCGCAAGGCGCATACCTTAGGCCCTGTTGATAACCGCGGACTGGATACTGACAATAACCTCAACGACTTCACAGTGGAGTCACCAAGCCCGCGCAACAGCAGCTACGGACAAGCGCCGGAAGCGCCAACTGCGGCAGCTCCTGTCGTGGCCTCACCGGCTCCGAATGCATGGCCTGTAGGGACTTCAATCTCCCTTAGCTCTCCTACTGTAGGAGCGTCTGTCTATGCTGCCGTGTATGGCAACGGCGGTACAAGAGACTATCAGCTCTTCGATCAGCCGATTCAATTAATTGCTGATACAGGAATTAACGCTTTTGCTTCGGCCCCTGGTTTGGCTGACAGTCCTGTCGCTAATTTTGTTTACTCGGTGCTCTACCAAAGTACCATTCCTGCTACAAGAGTTATGGAAAAAGGGCAAAATGTGTGGACAAAAGGCATCGTGACGCATATCGACGGCGCTGAAATGTACATACAGGATGGAGATGCAGGGATCGTTCTCTATGGTTTCCCGGCATTTGCTAACATTGGAGATGAAGTTGAAGCCTCCGGTGTGATGGAAATTTATAACGGTCTGCAAGAAATCAAGCCGCAAGCTGGCTTGTCTCAGAAAGTCATTACGCCCAATGTAGGCGTACCTGCTCCAAAATTGATAACTGCAGCTGATTTGAGCACAGCTAACGGCGAGAAACTTGAAGCTCAACTTGTAACGATGGAAAATGTCACTATCGTTAAAAAAGCCGGAAGCACAGTAACCGCAAAACAAGGCGATCAAGAATTCACAATTTATTCTCCGTTGTCCAAGCTTGATCCTGGAACTAGCGGGAAAACTTTTGAACGCATTACAGGTGTAATTAAGCAATTTAATACGACCTACCAGTTCATTCCGCTGAATGAGAACGCACTGGTTGAAGAAACTCTTTCCGTTATGGCCAGCCCAGGCGCAGGCCGCATCATTACTGGCAGTAAGGTAACTCTCTCCAGTCCAGCGGCTGGCGCAGAGATTTTCTACACAACCAACGGAACAGACCCAACAGCGGCAAGCACCAAGTATACAGCCCCGATTGTGGTCAACCAAAACGTTACTATTAAAGCCATTGCCGTGGCTGGAGGTCAGACAAGCAAGGTTTACACTTTTGCTTACACACCTTCTGAAGCTCCGCGTATCCATGATATTCAGGGCGAGACCCACAAGTCCGAATTTGACGGACAGACCGTCACGGATATAGAAGGTATTGTTACCCAATATGGATATACTTTTGCGAACGGCTCATACAAAGGATTCTTTATCCAAGATCCGAAGCCAGACAACAATCCGAATACTTCTGAAGGGATTTTTGTTTATAGCACAAACGCAAGCAAGAAGCCTGCTGTTGGAGACTTTGTAGCCGTAACAGGTGTAGTATCCGAATATAATGAAGGAAGCAGCACAAACCTGACTTCTACACAAATTACTCTGACAGACTTCAAACAACTGCCTAAAACAGGTGTATCTTTCCCTGAACCAGTCGTGCTCGGTAAGGGTGGACGTGTCATTCCTACATCCGTGCTCGACAACAGAACTGAGTTCCAATCCGATAAGGATGCCATCGATTTTTATGAATCCCTGGAAGGCATGCTGGTGAAGCTTCCTTCACCAACCATCCTCAGTCCTTATTGGACAAGTGGTAACGGTACTTCCCAGGTGTACAACATCGCAACAAGAATTGATAACGGAACTGAAGATGCTATTACGCCAGCAGGCGGCCTTGCGCTGACAGAATACAAGAATTACAACCCGCAGCGCCTCCTGATCGCTTATAGCAATCCCGGCCAAGAAGTCGGCACTGGAGATACTTTCAACGGTGACATTACCGGCGTAATCGGCTACAACAACGGCAACTTTAAGGTGATTCCGGAGTATGGCAAGCTGCCTTCCATCACCACAAGCCCGTTCAAGCAAGAGACATCGACGATTGAGGTTAATGCGGACAAGCTCTTGATCGCTTCCTACAATATCGAGAACTATTACCCGGGTGTAGGCGATGCCAAGACCAAAAAACTCGCCGAATCCATCACAGCCAACATGAAAAAGCCGGATATTATCGGCGTTGTTGAAATGCAAGACAGCAATGGCGAAACCGACAATGGAACGGTTGAAGCCAACGCCACTCCGCTTATTCAAGCCATTCAGGCTGCAGGCGGTCCAGTATACAAGTACA
Source organism: Paenibacillus sp. NPDC058177 (assembly GCF_042883835.1). Lineage (NCBI taxonomy): Bacteria > Bacillati > Bacillota > Bacilli > Caryophanales > Paenibacillaceae > Paenibacillus > Paenibacillus sp. NPDC058177. The sequence continues at coordinate 197,678 of NZ_JBHVVB010000007.1, forward strand.
TTGATATTGCTCCACAGGATAAGAAAGACGGAGGAGCTCCAGGCGGTAACATCCGCGTAGGCTTCTTGTACAACCCGGAACGCGTAGAGCTGGCAGACAGTGTTAATGGTCAAAAGGGTACCTCTACACAATCGGTAGGTTACGATAAAGCAGCCGATAAGCTGACCTACAACCCTGGCCGGATCGATCCAACCAACGAAGCATTTACAAGCTCGCGTAAACCGCTCGCAGCACAATTTATCTTCCGCGGTGAGAAAGTCATTGTTATTGCCAACCACTTCAACTCCAAAGGTGGAGACACTGCTCCTTTCGGCAGCACTCAACCTCCGGTATTGTCCAGTGAAACTCAACGCCACAAGATCGCGGCTGTTGTGAATGGCTTCGTCAAGCAAGTACTGACAGCCAATCCTGATGCCAACATCGTAGCACTTGGCGACCTAAACGATTTCCAATTCACGCCGACTGCGACGATTCTGAAAGGCGACGAACTGGATAATCTGATCGACAAACTGCCTTTGAATGAGCAGTATACGTATACTTATGACGGTAACTCTCAAGTCCTTGACCATATTCTGGTCAGCAAAAAACTGACAGCTTCTGCTGATGTGGATGTTATTCACCTGAACGCTGATTTCCCATCCTCCAGAGGACGTGTATCCGATCATGATGCTGTAATGGCTCAGATTGATGTAAAAGCTACAGGAGATTTCCCGCTGCGCATCCTGCACACCAACGATACGCACAGTCACCTTGAGACAGTTGTGAAACGCATGACTGCCATCAAACAAGAACGGACTCCAAACACCCTCTTGCTTGATGCTGGTGATGTATTCTCCGGTACCCTGTACTATACGAAGTTCGAAGGACTTGCCGATCTGGAGTTCATGAACTACATCGGTTACGATGCCATGACCTTCGGTAATCATGAATTCGACAATGGCTTGCCTACACTGAAGAAATTCATAGATAAGGCGAACTTCCCATTTGTCAGCTCCAACATTGACTTTACAACCAAAGACAATGAACTGAAGGGCAATTTCAAGAATGAAATTGGCGGACTGAACTCTTCTATTGAAAATAGTCACATCTATCCTGCCATTATTAAAGAAGTTAACGGACAGAAAGTCGGCATCTTCGGTCTAACTACTGAAGACACCGTTGGACTGGCTTCGCCAGGCGACAACATCGCCTTCCTGGACTACAAGACCAGCGCAGCTAACACTGTGAAGATGCTGCAAGATCAAGGCATTAACAAAATCATTGCTCTCTCCCACCTGGGCTACACTGTGGATGAGAAACTGGCTGTACAAGTACCAGGCATCGACGTAATCGTCGGCGGTCACTCGCATACGAAGCTGGATGCACCTGTCATCAAGAACAAGGACACCGAGCCAACCCTGATTCTGCAAACCGGCGAGTATGGACAAAACCTTGGCGAATTGGATGTTAAATTCAACGACAAGGGTGTTATTACTTCATACCAAGGCAAGCTGCTCGATGTTAGCAAATTTGCTGATGATGCAACAGCTAAGACTATGCTTGCCAAGTACGACGCTGAACTGACAGAGATCCGTAACACCAAGGTCGGCAATACCAATGTGGAACTGAGCGTCAATCGCGTTATCGACGGTAAATCCGTACGTGTCGTACGCCAGGAAGAAACGGCTATTGGTAACCTGATTGCAGACGGCGTGAACAGCAAATCCAAGGAATTGGTCTCCAAGCTGCTCTCTCCTACTGAACTTAGCACTATCAAAGGTTTCGTCTCGATCCAAAACGGCGGCGGTATCCGCGCAGGGATCAACAAAGGCACCATCACTCTAGGAGATGTGCTGACAGTAATGCCATTCTCCAACAGTCTGGTAGCCCTGAAAGTAACAGGACAAGAAATTATTGAATCGCTGGAGAATGGTGTAAGCGGACTGGAGAGTGACCAAGGACGTTTCGCACAAGTATCCGGCATGAAGTATACCTATGACTCCAAGAAGAAACCGGAGATCATCAACCCAACCACCAACGTCCTGGAGCAAAAAGGGGAGCGGATGGTATCCGTAGAGATCAAGCAAGCAGACGGAAGCTACGCTGCTATTGACCCTAAAGGCTACTATATCCTGTCCACGAACTCCTTCATGGCGGGCGGCGGTGACTTCTATCGCTCCCTGGCGAAAGCCAAGGCAGACGGACGTTACTATGAGCTGTATCTGCCGGACTATGAAGTGTTCACAGATTACCTGAAACAACATGGTGATGTGAACATGGGTCTGGAAGGACGCATTACGGATCAAAAAGGTGCTGTGCCATCACCTAAGCCAACAGAAATACCAACAGAAACACCAGCACCAACACCTTCACCGGCACCAGAGAAAGATTTCCCGCTGCGCATCCTGCACACGAACGATACGCACAGTCACCTTGAGACAGTGGTGAAGCGGATGACAGCGATCAAGCAAGAACGTACCGACAACTCTATCTTGCTGGATGCAGGTGATGTATTCTCCGGTACTTTATACTTTACGAAGTTCGAAGGACTTGCCGATCTGGAGTTCATGAACTACATCGGTTACGACGCCATGACCTTCGGGAACCACGAGTTCGACAAAGGCTTGCCGACACTGAAGAATTTCATCGATGAAGCGAAATTCCCATTTGTCAGCTCCAACATCGACTTTACAACGAAGAACAATGAACTAAAGGGCAACTTTAAGAATGAGATCGGCGGATTGAACGCTTCCGTTCAAAATGGCCACATCTACCCTGCTATTATTAAAGAAGTTAACGGACAGAAAGTCGGTATTTTCGGTCTAACTACTGAAGACACCGTTGGACTGGCTTCGCCAGGCGACAACATCGCCTTCCTGGACTACAAGACCAGCGCAGCTAACACTGTGAAGATGCTGCAAGATCAAGGCATTAACAAAATCATTGCTCTCTCCCACCTTGGCTACACTGTGGATGAGAAACTGGCTGTACAAGTACCAGGCATCGACGTAATCGTCGGCGGCCACTCGCATACGAAGCTGGATGCACCTGTCATCACGAACAAGGACAGCGAGCCAACCCTGATCGTACAGACCGGAGAGTATGGTCAAAACCTTGGTGAGTTGGATGTTAATTTCAACGACAAGGGTGTTATTACTTCCTACAAAGGCAAGCTGCTGGATGTTAGCAAATTTGCTGATGATGCGAAAGCCAAGGAAATGCTTAAGGATTACGACGCCAAATTAGAAGAAGTACGCAAAACCAAGGTTGGTAAAACGAACGTGGAACTGGACACCAACCGCATCATCGATGGTAAATCCGTACGTGTTGTACGCCAAGAAGAAACAGTAATCGGAAACCTGATCGCAGATGGTGTGAATAGCAAGTCCAAGGAATTGGTCTCCAAGCTATTATCTCCAGAAGAGCAAGCCACGATCAAAGGTTTCGTCTCGATTCAAAACGGTGGCGGCATCCGCGTACCGATTAAGAAAGGCGACATCTTCCTTGGGGATGTACTTTCCGTAATGCCATTCTCCAACAGTCTCGTAGCGCTTAAAGTAACAGGTCAAGAGATTATTGAATCCTTGGAGAACGGTGTAAGCGGACTGGAAAGTGACCAAGGACGTTTTGCACAAGTATCTGGTATGAAATATACCTATGACTCCAAGAAGAAACCGGAGATCATCAACCCAACCACCAACGTCCTGGAGCAAAAAGGGGAACGGATGGTATCCGTAGAGATCAAGCAAGCAGACGGAAGCTACGTTGCTATTGATCCTAAAGGCTACTATATCCTGTCCACGAACTCCTTCATGGCGGGCGGCGGTGACTTCTATCGCTCCCTGGCGAAAGCTAAGGCCGATGGACGTTACTATGAACTCTATCTGCCAGACTTTGAAGTATTCACGGAATATTTAGGAAAGATTGGCGAGGTGAATATGGAGCTTGAGGGCCGGATTACCGATCTGAAAGGCTCGCAAGCACCAGGCAAAGAATTCCCGCTGCGCATCCTGCACACGAACGACACCCACAGTCACCTTGAGACTGTTGTGAAACGGATGACAGCAATCAAGCAAGAACGTACCGACAACTCTATCCTGCTAGATGCAGGTGATGTATTCTCCGGTACTTTGTACTTTACGAAATTCGAAGGACTTGCTGACCTGGAGTTCATGAACTACATCGGTTACGATGCCATGACCTTCGGGAACCACGAGTTCGACAAAGGCTTGCCAACACTGAAGACCTTTGTAGATAAGGCGAACTTCCCAATTGTCAGCTCCAACATTGACTTTACAACTAAAGACAATGAGCTGAAGGGCAACTTCAAGAATGAGATCGGCGGACTGAACGCTTCCGTTCAAAATGGCCACATCTACCCTGCCATCATTAAAGAAGTTAACGGGCAGAAAGTCGGAATCTTTGGTCTCACTACTGAAGACACCGTTGGACTGGCTTCGCCAGGCGACAACATCGCCTTCCTGGACTACAAAACCAGCGCAGCTAACACTGTAAAAATGCTGCAAGATCAAGGCATTAACAAAATCATTGCTCTCTCCCACCTGGGCTACACTGTGGATGAGCAACTGGCTGTACAAGTACCAGGCATCGACGTTATCGTCGGCGGTCACTCGCATACGAAGCTGGATGCACCTGTCATCAAGAACAAGGACACCGAGCCAACACTGATTCTGCAAACCGGCGAGTATGGACAAAACCTTGGTGAGTTGGATGTTAATTTCAACGACAAGGGTGTTATCACTTCCTACAAAGGCAAGCTGCTGGATGTCAACAAATTTGCAGACGATGCAACAGCTAAGTCTATGCTTGAGAAATATGATAAAGAGCTGACAGAAATTCGTGGCACCCAGGTGGGCAAAACGAATGTAGAGCTAAGTGTGAACCGCGAAATCGATGGCAAATCGACTCGTGTCGTACGTAAGGAAGAGACAGCTATCGGGAATCTGATCGCAGACGGCGTGAACAGCAAGTCCAAGGAATTGGTTACCAAGCTGTTGTCTTCTGATGATCTGGCTACTATCAAAGGTTTTGTCTCAATTCAAAATGGCGGCGGTATCCGCGCTGGTATCAACAAAGGTAATATTTCTCTCGGCGATGTACTGACAGTAATGCCATTCTCCAACAGTCTGGTAGCCCTGAAAGTAACGGGACAAGAAATTATTGAATCCCTGGAAAACGGTGTGAGCGGACTGGAAAGTGACCAAGGACGTTTTGCACAAGTATCCGGTATGAAGTACACCTATGATTCATCCAAGAAACCGGAAATCATTAACCCGACCACCAATGTACTGGAGCAAAAAGGGGAACGGATGGTATCTGTAGAGATCAAACAAGCAGATGGAAGCTACGTTGCTATTGATCCAAAAGGTTACTATATCCTGTCCACGAATTCCTTCATGGCAGGCGGCGGTGACTTCTATCGCTCCCTGGCGAAAGCTAAGGCAGACGGACGCTATTATGAGCTATATCTGCCAGACTATGAAGTATTCACAGATTATCTGAAACAAATTGGTGATGTGAACATCGCTCTTGAGGGACGGATTAAAGACCTGAAAGGTGCTGTACCTACACCTGAGACTTCACCAACACCGTCACCAACGCCGGTGCCAACGAGTCCATCTGGAGGATCGGGATCCACTCCAGCACCAACAGCAACAGCAAGTGCAACAACTTCACCTACAGCAGCGCCATCTCCAGCGGCAACGCAACAGGTGACGACCATTACACCATCTGAGCTGACTGCACAATTGGCTAAATTGCCAGCTGGCAGCAATGAACTGGTCATCCCGGTCACTGCTTCTGCAGGTGGCGCACAAATCGTGCTTCCAGGCAGCGTTATTGTTGCTCAGGCAGCTGCTCAACCGAATACTATTCTGACCTTTACTGCAGGCAGCACTTCCTATTCCATGCCTGTAAGCATCATCAAAGGAGCTGCACTTGCTAATCAATTGGGTACAAGTGACTTTACAGTTACTGTCTCTATGACACCAGCTGACTCTGTTACGCTGAGCAGTGTTAACAGTGCTGCGGCACAACAAGGCTCCATTACCCTTGCCGGACCTGTGATTGAATTCAGCGTCACAGCCCAAGCCGGAACGAAGAATGTTCCAGTAAACAGCTTTGGCAGCACCTATGTTAAGCGGACAATCACAGTTCCAGGCGCTTTGAATGCACAGAACGCTACAGCAGTGGTCTTCGACCAAGCTAGCGGACAGTTAATCTTCGTGCCATCCGTCTTTACAGCCAAAGCAGACGGAACAACAGAAGTAACAATTACACGCAACAGCAACAGCATTTATACTGTGATCCAATCCAGCAAGTCGTTCGGAGATACTGCCGGACACTGGGCGAAGTCATCTATTGATCTGCTGGCTTCCAAACAGATTGTGAGCGGAACGAGCAGCACTACCTTCTCCCCTTCACAATCGGTCAGCCGTGCTGAATTCGCAGCATTGATCACACGGGCACTGGGCCTGGAAACTGTTAGCGGCGGAACAACGTTCAGCGATGTCAGCTCGTCCAAGTGGTATGCGGGCGCTATCCAGACAGCTTCTGCAGCTGGCCTGATCTCTGGTTATACAGATGGGACTTTCCGTCCGGACAGTCAGATTTCCCGTCAGGAAATGGCAGCTGTATTGGCTAAAGCCATCAAGTATACAGGCGCTACTCTGAATGCGGACCCTGCTGTACTGGCCAAGTTCAGCGATGCAGCCGGTATTCCGGCCTGGTCCCGCGAAGCCGTAGCAGAAATTGCGGCCGCTGGCATCATCCAGGGAACACCTGACGGAGCTTTCGCTCCACAAAAAGCGGCAACCCGTGCGGAGGCCGTAACTATGCTGGAGAAGACTCTGAAGTCACTTCACTTCATCAACTAGACTTCAAGTCGATCCATCATTAAACCACAGATCGTAAAGCATCAATAAAGAGGGACCTGGGCGAAATTTTCGTCCGGGTCCCTCTTATTATTTTGCATAGAACGGAGCCTGCATCAGGTCAGGCCTGCAACACAACCGCTATTTCCATGGTAAAACGGGGATTGAATTTTCAAAATTGTTCTATTATAATGAAACCTATATTAAGTTCTATATTTATAGAACATATTCAATGATCGCATTTAACCTAACTAATCAATATCAATTAACTCTGAGAGGACAAGTGAACCTATGCCCCCTATCAACTACACCGTGGAAGTAGATTTTGCACCCATTTATGAATGTGTGAATAGCTTTAACGCGTTTCTCCGCAAGCAGAGTCATGCGGTCATGGATTCAGGAAAGCTCTGGGTTCGGGAAGTTCAGCAGCACTTATCACCTGCGCAGCTACAAAAGATGCGAGAAGCCATGGATGCAACGGATGAGTCCAATCTCTATCCTTATATCTGGAACTGTCCAGGTGATCGTTCTGTTACCAGCTTCCTGGATTGGCTGGACGCCCTCTCCTCAGGGGAGCTCTATGAGATCGCTGCCCGGTATAACCTCAGCGTTCCTCCTAATCTTCCAGAACTACGCGACCTAGCCTCTGAGGCTTTACGGGTTTGGAACACCCATTACTTCAGCGGCATCAACCAGGCTATCATTGAGGGCCTTGAGCGCGAAGCCGAGTACAGGCGCGAAATGTTGAACAAAGATAACAGTATGGAGGTCTATGAGCAGGCTACACAAGGCATGCGGCTGTATCCTACGGATCTTCTGAAGCAAGTTGTGATCATTCCCCAGTATCATACACGTCCACTCGTGACCAGTGCTATTTATGATGAGGTTATTTTCACCAGCTATTCCTGCGATGTTCTTCCGCCCGGAGAAGGCCGGCCGCCCGCAGAACTGCTGCGGCTAACACATGCGCTGTCGGATGAAACAAGACTCTGCATCCTTCGCTTGCTGACAGGGAAGCAGCTTACGTTCACCGAGATCGTTCGGGAGGTCGGCTTATCCAAAAGCACGATCCACTACCATCTCATCACCCTTCGAGCGGCAGGACTTGTTATCGTGCACTATAACAATAAGACTACAGACTATAGCCTGCGCCTGGAGGCACTGGACGATCTGCCCCGGCAAATCGGCGATTACATGAAGAGCTGATGGGAAAGGCACATTAGGGAGAACCCAAGCTTTAGGGAGGAATCACATGTTAAAACGCGGTTACTACGGTTTGCTGGCCACAATATCGCTCAGTTCCCTGGGCGATACCTTCGGGCTGCTGGCGATGGAGTGGCTGGTCTATGATTTGACCGGCTCCAAGCTGGCCATGGGTGCCTTAGCGCTCAGCTCCAGCATTCCCGAGTTCATCCTCCGGCTCATCGGTTCACCGTTGTCTGATCGGCTGCACCGCAGCCGATTTATGGCCGGCCTGGCAGCAGTGCGTTTGCTGGCCATACTGGTGCCGCTGACGATGGGTCTGGCCGGACAGCTTCAGCTGTGGCATCTGTTTCTTGCAGCCGGACTCAGCGGTGCATGTGCCGCCCTCTTTATGCCAACAGCGATGGCTGTCGTGCCCGACGTGGCGGACACTCGCAAGCTAGTGCGTGCGTTTGCCGTAATTGACGGCTTCAAGAACGCAGCTGCCTTGCTGGGCCCTGCCATGGCCGGCGCTCTGACAGCCGCCGCCGGAGCGCTGCCGGCCATGGGTGTTTACGCCGTCTGCTACACGGGGGCCATCGTTACTTTACTATGGCTGCCCAAGATGCAGACACCTGCAAAGAACGGGAGCAATTTATCCTTGGCCCGCTACATCCGGGAGATTACAGAAGGCTTCTCTTTCTATAAGAACTTTCCAGCCATGCTGGCGATCATGTGCATGGTGGCAATCAGTAATATGTGCAATATTGCTGTCTGGACGATGATCATTCCCTTTGTAAGAGATGTGCTGAATAGGGATGCCGTCGCTATAGGTGCTCTGACTACAGTTTTTGCACTGGGTACCTTAGTCGGGCTAACCATGATTTCATTCCTTGGAGAAATCAAACAAAGGCAGACGGTCATGCTATCAAGCCTCATGGTTATCGGCCTCTCTACGACATTAATAGGATTTGCTTCGAGTTATCCCTTGGTGCTGGCGGCTCAGTTCATCACCGGAGTGGCAGCCCCCTTCTTCAGTTCGCTAAGTTCTTCCTTACATGGGCGCCTGGTTCCGTCCCATTTGCAGGGGCGGGTCAACTCGATCCGCTTTTTGATTGGCGGCAGCCTGCAACCAGTCGGTGCTATGGGCGGAGCAGCAATAGCACATGCTTACGGTCTGCCTATTCTTTTCCTGGCCGCTGGTCTGATTCCTATCCTGTGTTCAGGAGTAGCAATGCTACTACCTGTTCTAAAAGGAATTAACGGAGATCTGTCAGATCTGGAGGCGAAACAGAGGCAAAAACAACATCTAACAACGAATAAAGGAGATGTTCCGGCATAACGGAGCATCTCCTTTTGATCAACAACTCTATAAGTAATAGTTCAATGATATGGTATAAAGTAATCTGTCAGGATTTTACTTCGTCAGCATTAGATTCGTAATGGCTGATATCTCCATGCAGCACGATTTCCGGAATGTCCCCTGTAAAATCAATCCGGCTTAGGCAGGTAGGATGGATATACGGGAGATCCCACAGCTTAGGAAGGGGTCTACCCTCGAAGTATGCCATTAACAGTTTGATCACCACCGTATGGGTGACGATCAGTACAGCTTCACCCTGATGGGCATCTACGATCGCGGCAAGCCTGTCCAGTGCCCGTTCCTGTACTTCTGCAAAGGTCTCGCTGCCCTTCACCTTGAATTTGGCAGGGTCCTTCCAGAAATATTCGTACTGATCCGGGTGGATGACCTCAAGCTCTGTGGAGTCACAGCCTTCCCATATGCCCATCCCGATCTCCATGAATTCTTCGGCAGACTGGAGCGGAATATTCCGCTCCCCGATAATGATCTCTGCCGTCCGCCAAGCCCTCGGGCTCGGGCTTGCGTAGACAGCATCTATTCGTTCGGTGGCCAGACCCCGTTGCAACCACTCTGCCTGCTGGACACCGAGCGGTGTCAGCGCCGAATCTTTATGACCTTGCATGCGGTGCTGCACATTCCACTCCGTCTGCCCGTGCCGGGTCAAATAAATTGTTGTTGTACCCATTGCCGTTCCTCCTTATGTACGGTTCCGTTCCATCCAGCTTACCGCATAATCCACGATCTCACGCTGAGGGATCAGCTTAGCCGGAGCCGCTGCAACCTGGCCTAAAGCAATTCGGCCTGTATCCTGCTGGAATTGCTCACCCAGGGTCGTGAAATCCTCAGATTCCCAGTCTAGCTCCTTGAACTCCACCCACTGCCTATTCCCGTCTACCATCATTGGCGCTCCACTGACGATTTCCTGTTTGCCTGGAAAAGACGCCCGGCATTCCGCCAGATGCAGTGAGGTGTTGTTGAGGTTCTCCACCCCTAACAACAGAACGCTTCCGTTCAGATCATAAATGCGGGCCAGAGGAGAATGTTCTCCCAACCCGAAGTCCAGATCATGCCCATCTATGATCCGATCCCTATGTTTACCCCATGCTGCGAACGAATGAATGGGGTGACCACTGCGCTTGACACCCTTTTGCTTACGGAAGGTATCCGGTATGATCCCCATCCCACTTAGCAGAGTCATATCCGGATCATACGCAGGCATCTTTTCCCGGATTGAAGCCCACCAGGCCTCAGGAACCGGGGGCCGTGACCATCCGGAAGGATCGGATAAATCACTCGAATGCGTAGGCATAACTAACGTACCCTCTTCCCCCAATACCTCTTCAAGCGCCAAAATAACAGCAACAGGCCCACCTGCTACCCACTCTCCAAGCGATTTAAACGAAGAGTGCATAACCAGCGTCATTCCTTCATGCACCCCCAGGCGGCGGAAGTCCTCCGCCAATGTCTCTACTGTAATTAGATCGCCCTGAATCATTTCCACCCTCAAATCCCTCCACATCTATGCGACTAAACCCGCCACGCCCCTGGCAAAGAGAGCCGCCGAGCGGCATCAGCAGACTAGGACTCCCGTTCCTCCTGAGCGTAATACATTTCCTGTAGAGCTTTGCTTCTGTATTCACCGGGAGAGATGCCTTCAAGTTCCTTGAAGACCCGCGCGAACTGCTTACTATTCTCGAAACCGACAGCCTCCCCGATGTAGGCCAGCCTGCCAGAATCCTCGGATAGCAGTATTTTGGCGTGACGAATGCGTACTTTTTTCAGATATATAATAAAGTTCTCACCGGTGTATGCCTTGAAAGCTTCGCTGAAATAGGAATAATTCAGAGAAACGTGATTACTGACCATAGCCATATTCAGCGGACGGCTGTAATTAGCTTCAATATAAGCCAGCGCCTCCTTCATATCCTTATGCTCGGTGTGGGCGGTCCTTACTCCAATAATATATTCGTTCACGCAGAGGAGCAAATGTTCTAGCGTTCGATAATAGTCGTGAAAATGCCGGAAATTGTACATACTCCCTACAGACCGGTACAGTTTTAGCACCTCCATCGAGGCCTCGCCATGCACCCGAAAGACTTCGTCCAACACGCGTTCGTTGATCCTACGCCCCACCATTTCCAGATACGCCAGATCGAGCTGTTTGATCTGTTCTACTTGAAAAATAGCAGCCAGAAGAGACTTCAGCTCCTTCTCACGGTCTGTACCGAGCATGTTAAGCAGCTTGTGAAGCTCCTGATCCGGTTTGGGGAAACTCAAACGCTCTTCTTTGATATTCTCATAATCAATCAAGTTCACTTGGGGATACAGGAAGGTGTACTGTAGCGCCCGGCAAGCTTCTTGATAGCAGCGGCGGATGTCCATCCCCTCTCGCCCCAGGCTACTCACACCAATCAGCAGTCCCTTCAGTTCTCTGGCTTCGGCCTGCCGCGACAACTCCATGAAATCCTTCTTGCTCCTACCGATCAGCACCAGTTTACCTTCCCAGTCTGTTAATATTTCCGGATACTTCTTCTCCAGCGGTCCAGACAGGCGCTCCGTTAGTCCCTGAATCTCAGCGGGCTTCATCCTTGTACCGTCATTGTAATAATAACTCAGAACCCCAACGGTAAAAGGCAGGGACAGGCTGACCAGCTCCTCCGCCTGCTCCCTATTAGGCTGTAATTCCTCATGAATTAGCAATCCACGTAGCCTACTTGCGCGTAGCTCTTGGCGAAGACATGCTGCTTTCTCTTCCTGCAGACGGACATTGTTCTCCCGCTCGTCACGTTCCTTCTGGATACGCTCCAGAATACCGAACAGCTCATCACGGCGAATCGGCTTAAGCAGATAGTCCTTCACCCGATAACGTATGGCACTTTTAGCATATTCAAAATCATCATAACCGCTAAGGATAACCAGTGCGGGACCTTCCCCCACCCGGTTCTGTGCGGACAGCTGCTCCAGCAGGGCAATGCCGTCCATGACGGGCATGCGGATATCAGTAATTACAATGTCGGCCCCCTCAGCCTCGTAATACGCGAGCGCCTCTTCGCCGTTTCCAGCCATCGTTATCGTATACATGGACGGATATTCCCGTTCAATCATGATTTTCAGCCCATATCTTATATTCTTCTCGTCATCCACGATTAGAAGCTTCATCATAGTTGTTTTCCCCCGTTAATAGAACTTTCGGCAGACACATGGATACCATTGTCCACTCCCCTGTCTTGCTCTGTACTTCAAGTCCATACGATTCACCATAGAACAGCTGCAGGCGTTGGTAGACATTACGCAGACCGATCCCGCCGGCCTGACGGCTGCCTTTTCCCGGTCCGGCCAGCTCAATATCCGGCTCCTTGGTATTAAAAATCGCATCATTTAACGAGGCCAGCCTCTCTGGAGTAAGCCCGATACCATTGTCACGGATCGAAATGAAGATATCGCTATCCGCTTCCTCTACCTCAATGTGAATCTTTCGGGAGGCGGTTTCCGTATCTCCTCCGGGCCAGGCATGCTTGACACTGTTCTCCACGATAGGCTGCAGCGACATTTTCAGCACCTCTAGCTCCAGATAGGCGGGCGCAATATTCAGGACTAACTCAATGGGGTGTTCAAAACGGATATTCATAACATCAATGTAATTTTCAATATGGCGGATTTCATCGCGCAGCTTCACATACTCACCGCACCATTTAAAGTTATAGCGCATCATGCCCCCGAGCGAGGTCAACGCGTCAGAGATCGTCCGCTGATTCTCGATTTCGGCGAGCATTTTAATATTCTCCAGTGTATTGTAAAGAAAATGAGCGTCGATCTGGTTATGCAGTGTGCGAAGTTCAGCTTCCTTAGACAGCGCCTGCTTCTGCACCGCCTGAGCTACCAGCGTGTTGATGGTATTCATCAACTTCGAGAAATGGTGCGCGAGTTCGCCCACTTCTCCGCCGCCACGGATGGTAATTCCGCTATAAGCTTCGCCTCTGCGCACTTTCTTCATCGCTTCCGTCAGCCGCCGCAGATTCTTCAATATAAAAGCATTCAGCACATTGGCAATCACAGTGACCAGGACGATGAAGCCTATATTGGCACCGATAATCAGATTACGTGTATGGGAAATATCGCTCATAACGCCCTCCATGGACACGACATTCACCAATGAAGCAGGAATGAGATCCAGCGGGGTGTTAATCAGCAGATAGTTTTTACCGTTCTCTTCATAGTGAATATCCCATTCCCCCGTCTCCTGGTACTTCCGGGTACGGTCTGCAATAGCTTTAGTCATATTGGGATTGCCCGGCAAAAAGGAATGGTCTGTTCGTGTAAATAACTGCATTTCATTATCGACAAGGAACATCTGGGATTGACTGTCCTGCACTTTGGTGTACGTCTTGGGCGTGAATCGCTCCAGCAGCATATCCACCTGAACCATCCCGATATGATGGCCCGCCGGAATGCTCATTTCCCGCAGCAGGGAAATCTTCGGTGTATTCTTTGGCGTCAGCCCGATATAGCTCTGCATTGGCTCTGAATCCGTGTTTTGAAATGCCCATACCTCTTGCCCTTTGCCTCGCATGCCCTTCTGGAACCAAGGTTCAGAGATCACACGCTCTTCCCGGTAGATCATCGGCCAAATTTCATGCACACTTGGACTCTGTGAGTAGAGGCGTAAATGCTCGATGTTAGGATTGTTAAACTGAATGCGCATCAAATTAATGTAAGCGTTTGTATTAAAATCGACAAGCTCTCCGACATCAGGTTCACGCTCATTGGCCAGATAGCTTTTAACATCTCTATCTTCAAAAGCCATTTGAGCTGCACGCTCCATCGCTTCAATCTGGTTGAGGATGTGCAGCTTCTCCATTTCCAGTAAGTAGCTGTTCTTCTCCACCGCATCCCGGACATACGTGTTATTGATAGCCCGGTAAGAATAATAGGATACCATCAGACACGGTCCCAGGATAATAAATACATAGGCGCCAATCAAGCGGCTCTGTAGAGATCTGCGCCCCCACCAGTAAGAAAATGAATGCCATGTAATTGCTGTACGCTTGCCCAATCTCACCTGATCCCCCCTGCCTCGCTTAGCTCCTCACGGGTAAGGCCTTTAAAAGACATTAACATAACTCAAAAGCCCGCCTGCAGCGGGCTATGAGTTATGCTTGAGTGTTATTGCGACAGTTTTTGTTTGTTCTCCTCGTATTTCTTCTGCTGATATGCCTGGAACTTTTCCAGACCTTCCTTCTGTTGCTTCTCCAGATAATCGTTCCAGATCTTATCGAACTCTGCATCAGATGGCGCCATTAGCAGCTTCGGCAGCGTTTTAGCCCGCAGCGATTTAATCTTGGAGCCGATAATTCCTTCCGGTGAATTGCCTGTCGGGTCAATGCCCTCAAAGGCGGAGGCACTCTTCGTCTTGCCCCGGGTCCAATCCTCCAACTGTTTGAACGGCTCAACCGTAGGGTTGGTCCATTGCTGGGTAATATTCGTATTCATCAGCATCCAGAAAGTAAAGGAAGAACCATACTGCTTGTCGAAGGACGAGCGGTCCTTATTAAGCAATTCCAGAACCTCCGGCTTGAATTGATCTTTCCCATCAATCGTATCATAGCTGACCCCTTTTTCACCAAGGAAAAGATCCTTGTTGCCTTCCTCGCTGTTCAAATAGCTCAGGAAACGGATCGCCCGTGCTTTGTCCTTAACATTCTTGGAAATGAGAGTAATGGTCCAGCCAGAGATCCCCGGGCCATCCAAGGTCGGAGCATCATGTTTGCTGTTGGCCGGTCCATCGATAGCTATATAAATCTGCTCAGGATTCTTCTGGTAGAGCGTTCCTTCCTGGTTAGCAAAATCCGTCCGCTGATATAGCATGGCGAAGTATCTGCCTTGTGCGATCTTTTCTTCCATTTGAACACGTTTGTCAATAAAGATGTCCTTAGCTAACAGCCCATCCTGGTTGGCTTGACGCAGTGTCTTCAGCCAGGTAACATACTCGGGATCTGTCTCGCGGTTGTAGAGCTTGCCGTCCTTCTCCCTTGGAATGGCCAGGAAGTTCTGAAGATAGGCTTCCAGCGAGTAGTTCCCGGTATCCCCGAATTCATGCAGACCGAGCGGGATAAGCGGCTGACCATTCACTTGCGGGTATTTCTCCTTCGCCAGCTGCAAGGCTTTCAAGAAGCCTTCCGGTGTACTCATATCCGGCTTGCCGATGGCTTCGTACATATCTTTGCGGACTACGAAGACCTGATTGGCAACATAGGTATCGCCATATTTCTCATAATCAGCCGGGGACGATGAAGCGTTCGGATATCCGTAGACGTTGCCATCCTCTTGGGTATACCAGTTCAGCTTCGCCGGGTCAGAAGCCTTGAAGAAATAAGGATCGTATTCCTCGGCCAGCTTGTTCAGCGGAAGCACCAACTCTCCTTCAATCATCTTCTTCACATTATCATTCGCAAAGTCAATGGTGATGAAATCGGGAAGCTTACCGGAAGCCACCAGTGTATTGAGCTTCTCATTCTCATTACCGGCAGGGACGATGAAGTTAATGTCGACACCCGTCTTTTTCGTGATATATTTCGAAGTAGCATCTACGCCCCACTTGTTCGGGAACCAGGAGAAGTTCAGGTACCAGTCAAACGTGATCGGGGAGGTATCGGCCTTCCAGCCCGGTTCATCTTCAGACAGCTTCGTCTCTGTAGCCGCCTCTGTCTGGACCGGAGCATTTGTACTCTTGCTTCCTTCGGCATTGCCGCCGTTATTACTGCCGTTGTTACCGCCGCTGGAACAGCCTGCTGCAGATAATGTCATGATCATTGCCAATAGCAAGGTCACCATTTTCATCGGCTTACGCTTTATCGCCATGTGTGTTTACCCCTTTTCTATGAATGTATTCAATATAAATGCAACTCAGGCTCTAAGTACAAGCAGCCGGAGGAGTTACCAGGAGAAGTGTGCTATCCCTTGATGGAACCAAGCATCATGCCCTTAACGAAATACCGCTGCAGGAACGGATAGACAAAGACAATCGGCAGTGTGGTCACAATCATCGTCGCCAGCTTGATGGACTGTGAGGTGACACTTTTCACCAGATTGCTGCCCTGTACGGCCGTGATCATCTGATTCGAACTGGACTGTGCTACAACACGATACAAGAACGTCTGCACCGGCTGCAGATCCGGATTATTGACATAGATGATCCCGGCAAAATAATCATTCCATTGGTACACGCCATGGAAAAGCGCGATCGTCGCGATCACGGGCATGGATACCGGAATCACTACCCGCAGGAAGATCGACCAGTCATTGGCACCATCCATACGCGCCGCTTCTTCAAGCCCCTCAGGAATATCACGGAAGAACGTCATGAAGATAATGAGATCGAAGAAACTGAACAACACCGGAATAATATAAACCAGGAAATTATCAAGCAGGTGAAGGTCCTTGATCAGCAGAAAGGTCGGAATCAGTCCACCGCCGAAGAAGAGGGTCACCGTTCCCATCAGGATATAGATTTTGCCGCCTATCAGGTTCCTGCGGGAGAACGCATAAGCCACCATCGCCGTGAAAAAAACGTGTGTGACCGTACCCACCAAAGTTTTGGCGACGGTAATCCACATAGCGAGCATAATGCCTGGACTGGCGAAGACAGCTTTGAAATTCTCCAGGCTGAACATTCGCGGCCACCAGTAAATTCCGCCCTGCATCGCATCTGAACCATTATTGAACGCATTCACAATTACATACCAGATCGGATACAACGTGACAAAGCAAAGACATAACATAATGATGTTATTGGCCAAATCGAACAGCGCCTCGCCTGTTGTTTTACGCTTTAATGACCACATGTGTAGTTCCCCCTTGTCCTAGAACAGCGACGTGTCGTTGATTTTTTTGGATACGCTGTTGGCAATCAGCAGTAAGATTAGCGCAATGACCGATTTCAGCAGGCCTACTGCAGTCGAATAGGAGAAGCGCCCGGACAGAATACCCGTGTAATACACATAGTAGTCAATCACGTTGCTGGCACTGTCATTGAGGGCGTTGCGCAGGACCAGGATCTGGTCAAAATTAGAGTTGAGTACACCGCTGACCGCCAGAATGAACAGAATACTGATCGTGGCCTTGATGGCCGGTAAGGTGACATACCACATTTTCTGAAAACGTCCCGCCCCATCAATCGTAGCTGCCTCGTACATTTCAGGAGAGACCCCGGAGATTGCTGCGAGATAGATGATGGCAGACCAGCCAAGCTCTTTCCAGATATCAGACGTGATTACGATTCCCCAGAAGTAGTTGGGCTCAGCCAGATAAGAGATAGGCTGGTCGATTAGACCTAGCGCCAGCAAAATGTTATTTATAATCCCTACGTCTGAAAGCCATGTAGCTAAAATTCCGCCCAGCACAACCCAAGAGAGAAAGTGCGGCAGGTAGGAGATCGTCTGAATGCTCTTTTTGAAACGGACCGAACGGATCTCGTTCAGGAATAAAGCGAATATAATGGGAAGCGGAAAACCGATGACCAGTTTGAACAAACTAATGCCTAGTGTATTCTTGATGACATTGACCAGGTTCTCATCCTCCATAAACTCCCGAAAATGGGTCAGCCCCACCCACGGAGCCTCAGCAATGGATTTGACAATGTTATAATCCTTGAATGCAATAATGATGCCGTACATCGGGATGTAGTTGAAAATAATCATCCAAATGACGCCCAGCAGCGCCATCGTCTGCAAGTGTTTCTGGGCGATCATCCGCCTCCAGAGAGAGGGGCGGTTACCGGTGCCGGTACCGATTTTGTGATTTGCAGGGATGAGCGGTGTCATGCCCCCGGCAGGTTCGGCGCTTCGTTTGTTCTCCATCTTACGGACCTCCATGCTCTATCTATCTTGTTTGTAAAAGCGCTTCCATTCTTTCCTCTATCATTGTATGCGCTATCCTACTTACTCTGTAAGGTTCCATTTTTCATGTCAGGGGTTCCATTTTTCGGGTCTAATCACCCAGCCGTTAATCAAAAATAACACCAGCACAAAAAAGCAGCAGACCTCCGGATAACCGGGGGGTCTGCTGCCTGAATTCCATTGGCAAGCGGGCTGACTACCCGCTTGACGTTATTCTCTTGCTTCTATTCCAATTCAGCCTTGATCAGGCTGATTTCACCGCGCCGAAGCGCTTCCGCCGTTGCTCCACGTAACAAAGCACCATTGATTCTGCTGACCGTACCATCCGTATGCTGAAGCGTCATACTGCGGATGGTTGCTCCGCCCTCTCCAAAGGTATCGACTTTGCGGTGGTTATAATATGTCACCTTGGTTTGACCCAGGAAGGTAAAGGTCAGTTCTCCCTGTTCGTCAAACAGCCAGCCCGGAAGCACAGGGCTGAGGGATAGCGCCAGCTCTCCATCCACGACGGAGAAGGCCTTGCTGCCAGCCATCATTTTGCGCCACATGCTGAGGAATTCAGCCGTCGATCCGCTTAACCGGGCTACGAAGCCACGGCCATGCGTGCCGGGGTCCGGATTGCCTCCTGTAGCAATGAACGACGAGTTCTCCAGCGTACTCCGACCATACACAGCCGGATCAAGGAAAGGAACAAGCGAGGTTTTCAATTCCGAATAGAATTCCTCGTATAGTCCTGCCTTCAGCAGCTCGAGTAAGTATTTGTAAGACATATGCAGGAAGTTGGACTCCCGCTCCAGCCAACCTGGAGTGAAGGCGCGCATCCGCCCGATTTCATGAGATTCCTCTTCTAGACTTACAGACGTTTGGTACATCGAAGTCTGGGGGTCATATAGTCCAGTACTCTTAATCAAGGTATAGATTTCTTTGGCCTTGGCCGGATTCTTCAGGGTCTTCAGCCAGCGGGTTGGACCTTCCAGGAAATAAGGCAACGGCTTGGCCTCAAACTCCTGCACTACTGCTTTTTGCAGACCATAGCCACTAAGCACCGGTCCACCTTCTGCATCCACCACAGGCTCAAACCGGGTAGCCTCGAAGCGGAAATAGGTCGGTGTCAGTCCGTTCCCCAGCTTCACCGCTCGCTCAATCCCCTCGTCAAGCTTGCGCAGGAACCGTGAGAAAGCGCCGCGGATATAAGTAAGGGCAACATCAGACTCGCTTCCTGTAATGCCGAACCGGATACTCTCGCGATAAGCCTCGCGGGCCGAAGCTACCGCATCCCAGTAAGCAAACTGGGTCAGCTCTCCCTCCAACACAGAAGTCACAGCAGTGTTCACCTGCTCCAGCAGATACGCTATTTCTTCCGGCAGGCGTGCTGTACCTTCCGCATTTTCAGGGCTGTCCAGTACATCCAGCAGGAAGGATACAGTCCGCTTAAGTTCAAAGGTCTCACTCATTCCGGAGCCGAACAATCCCGGCAAGCCGTTCATCGCATCATTCCAGCCCGGCTTGTTTCCTTCCATCTCCACGCCCATCCCGTAAGGGTCAAGGGTAGCGAATTTGTTCAGGGCCAGCGACACGATTTTTACAAATAGGTTCGTATTATACACCGCTCCACGTCCGCGTTCCGTACGCAGCCACTCCGTGCTTCCGGCTTTACGCTTCAGCTTGTGCAGCTTCTCCTCATCCTCAAGTAGCGCGCCGTACTGACGTACTTTCCCGTCGCTAATAACGTATTTCTCGCTGCGCGGGAGAACGTAGGCCGGACTGTCATAGAATGCATACGTAGCGTCCCCGAAGAGCAGCTCTTGTCTCCGGTCAGGGAAAATATCCAGGTAGCCTTCGACCAGATCAAGGTTATACGTCCAGTGATCAGACCAGAAGCCTTCTCCGAAGGAAGCCTCAATGTTCTGTTTGGACAAGGATAGCACACCAGACAGGAATTCCTGCTCCTCTACTTGCAGCTCGACATGATGATCGGCGATGAAATTGATCAGACCGCCTGCCGTGAAAACGCCGCTGAGCAGCTTGCGAAGCCCTTCGTGCTGATTTGCTGCGCCCTTCTCAATCCAGGCTTCCAGCGCAGAGCGGTTCTCCGGCAGAATTTCAAAGGTTGTCCCCTGAACACTCAGTGGATTGTACCCGTCAGCCTGCATCAGGCTGTAAAACATTTTGATATTGAAGCTGCCTACTTTCGGATTGAAGAACACATCATTACGCCGGTTCTGGTTCATATCCCGGAAGTTCCCGTTGCCCTGCGAATAGTATTCTGGCGCTAGCGAGAAGAAGTTGTAGTCCCGCTCCATGTCGCCATGCTTACGGGAATATAAATGCACTACGAAGCCGTCTCCACCGTTGTCGAAGATAAACGGGTAGCCTCCACGCAGGAAGTTGTCGAGATAGGACTGGCGGCAGTACGCATCAAAGATCGGGGAAGAGGTCTTAGTTGCAATATCTTCCGTCAAATCCTCAGTCAGTCTGGCCGCTTCCTCAGCTTTGTCGGTAATATAGGCATCGCGGCTAATGTCCGTGGCTTTATGATTGATTTTATCAATGTCGTTGACATGGCCGATCAGGGTGTTCACCGTCAGGCTGGATCCTGGAGCCAGAGTCCGCGCTACGCCACTGAAACCGCAAGGAACTTTATTGACCGGATATTGCGGCAGTTCTGCAAGACCAGACAACGATAGCTCCGCGAACCGGTCGGGATAAGACAGTGAAGTATTGCCGCCAAATACAACCTCAAAATCCACGAACGGAGAAATCTTCTCTCCCTCCCCGGTAAAGGACAGATAGAAATGACCCTTCGTAATCTCACTGACCTCTGCATCGTCATTGGTGCTGGAACGCAGCTTATAGAACGGGATACCATTCTCCAAGTTGTAGACATCCATCCAGCTCCGTAGAAGGTTGCCGATGTCTTTGTAGCCACTGTTCTCCACACCGAACGGCAGAATTTCCGGAAGACCGTCCAGCAGTTCAAAGTCGATCTCCTGTTCTCCGATATTCTCAATCGTCACCCGCCGTACAAGTGCAGCGTAGTCTTCATTCGGAAGATTAAAGTAGTGAACTGTCGTCTTCAGTCCATGCCCGGCATGACTTTCTTCAATGGTCAGGCCGTTCGGAAGAATAGTCATAACCCGCTTGGCATCGGTATCAGGACGTGCCGACTGGAACGGTTCATAAATTTCTCGCTCGCCCTTAATCTTGATAAAGGTCCGGAAGCCGGAGTTAGCCACATTTTTGTAGGAGATGTTCGCAGGAGAGAACTCCATGATCGGAGAGTTCTTGTCGCGAATCCCGAAGCTGCACACCCCTTGGCCCCGGTTCACATAGAAGGACCACATCGGAATTCCTTTCAGGCCGGCAAGACCAGGCAGGAAACTGGCGAATGGCTTGCCTTCATGGAACTGCTCTATTACAAATTTGCCGGAATCAAAATAATAATGGCTCATGCTGTTACTCCTCTCTGAATGAACTATTGTGTAATGAGATGCGTGATAATGGAATGCGCCGGAAGCTCGAAGCGGGCAACCTCATCACCCAGTCCCAAAGTAACCTCGCGGGAGTCTTCTCCTTCGTTCATCAGCACGACGGCAAGGCTGCCATCCGGATTGCGGAAAGCTGTGGACAGGACGCCTTCAGTGGCATTTTGCAAGCCAATTCTCACCGCACCTGGAGCGATATATTTACTGAAATGCCCGATATAGTAATACGAGCTGTTATAATGAATTTCGTTCGTAGTCGTGTCCGCAATCACCGGAGCATCGCACAAGTTGTTAACATGGTTCGGGCCTCCAGTCTCATCCAGCACCAGGTTCCAGTCCAGATAACCTTCGGTCCAATGATTGAGGTCGCCGATCATATTCCGTCCGTAGCGTTCGCCTGTGAACCACTCTCCCAGTCTCACGCCACCTTCCTGGCAGCCCTCTGTGAACAGCAGGTGCTTGTCAGGGAACAGATCATGCACCTGGCCCACTTTCTCGAACTCCTCGCCGCCGTACCAGTGGATACCTGTACCCCATACATACTTTGCAGCTTCAGGATCAGATAGAACTGCTGACGCACGTTCAACCATAATGTCCCGGTTATGATCCCAGATTACAATGTTCACATCGCCGTAGCCTTCTTTGTGCATCACTGGTCCCAGGTGATTCTTCACGAAGTCGCGTTCTTCTTCCGCACTGTACACACAAGAATCCCATGTCTGAACAGCAGCCGGCTCATTCTGTACGGAAACCGCCCAGATCGGCACGCCTTCCTTGCCGTAAGCTTCAATGAACTTCGTGTAGTAACGCGCCCATACATCGGCATATTCCGGCTTCAGTTGTCCGCCGTTATTCATTTCTCCATTCGTCTTCATCCATGCTGGAGGACTCCATGGGGAAGCAAGCATGGTGAACTCGCCGCCCTTAACAGCCATAGCGTCCTTGATCAGCGGCAGTACCCATTGATGGTCATGGGAAATATCGAAAGTGGCAAGCTCTGTATCGTTATCCTCCACGTACGTGTAGTTACCCAGCGCAAAATCGCAGCTATGGATATGTACGCGGCCCATGGAGTAGTTAAGTCCTTCTTCAGGGTGAAAATAACGGTGAATCACCTCGGCCCGCTTCTCAGGGCTAAGCCGGGACAATGTATACGCAGCCGCTTCAGTGAATGCTCCACCGAAGCCGATCATCTTCTGGTAAGACTCTTCAGGCTTCAGCTCCACTTGGGCTGCAACGCTGCCCTCTCTAGACTTAAACTCAATTCCGTCTACCTTGCTGAGGCGTTCTCCTGTGTCTTTGGCGGTTACTACGGTTTGAACTGTTGTCATTGTCATATCTCCTTATTAGTTGGAATAATTGCCTTCGAAACAATCGAAACCGGTTTCGATTGTTTCGAAAAAAAATGATGTCTGTTCTTTGACGCAAAAAATCATCGCAGAGAGCCAACTGAAGCGCCATCCGTGCTTATTGCCTAAGAGCGGATGGGCCCCGATTATAGTTACTCCTCGTTCGCCGGGGATGCGCAGGAATCCCTTACAATAACCTCCACTGGCAACGCTAGAGCTTCCTTGCCGTCCGGGATCTTGTCGATCGCAGCGAGCAGGATTTCCGCTGCCCGGCTTCCCAATAGCTCCGTGTCCTGCCTTACCGTTGTCAGGGCCGGGGTGACATAGCGAGCCAGTTCGATATCGTCATATCCCATGACCGAGATATCTCCTGGTACAGCCAGACCAGAGTCTTGTGCTGCCTTGACGGCCCCAAAGGCCAACAAGTCACCCGAAGCAAACACGGCCGTTGGCGGCTCCGGCAGTCGCAGCAATTCCAGCATGGCATTGTAACCGCTCTCCATAGAATAATAGGCACCTGTGACGATATAGGAATCCCGCAGGTCCAGCTTCTGTTGCAGCATCGCGGCCTCATACCCCTCCTGCCGGCGACTTCCTGGAGTAGTGTTCACACCGCCGGAAATATGGGCAATTCTGCGGTGGCCCAAGCCGGCGAGGTACTCTACTGCCTGCACTGCGCCACTCCAGTTATCCGAGCATACGGTATGGGATTCCGGCGTCTCATAGTCCAGAACCACTGTAGGAATATCACTGTCCAGCAGCTCCTGAAAATAAGGGTCTTCATAATCCGACAGGAAGACCACAACCCCGTCCACCCCGCGAATCCGGCAGTTCTCCAGATATCCGCTCTGCTTGCCGCCCACATCCTTCGATATGAACATCAGCGCGTACCCTTTGGCTACGGCCACCTGCTTGAAGCTTTCGATCACCGCGCTGAAAAAGGGATGGCGGATACCTGCTCCGGTGCTCTCCACGAACAACACGCCGATGGTCCACGATTTCTTCGTGGTCAGCGTACGGGCATGGGCGTTAGGAACATATCCCATCTCCCGTGCTGTACGGAGGATATCCTGGCGCGTCTTCTCGCGCACATCGGAATAATTATTGAACACCTTGGACACGGTCGTCGGAGAGTAACCGGTTCTTTTGGCAATATCATAAATGGTCGTCAATCCGGTTCACTCCCGCCTCTCATCATGAGAACGCTCTCCGTTCACTGACATTCTAACGTCTTTCCGTACGGTAGTCCAGCATAAAATATCTCTGTACAGGAGGCCAGAGGGTAACCACCTGAATCAGAAGTCCCAGGCTCATATACAAAATATGAATCCAGTGCACCGCATTCAGTATATAGGTCTGCACCATGATCCAGATAATCAATCCAAAGCCGACATAGAGTGAAAATGCCCACGAGCTATGAAGTGTTCTAAACGGATTCAGCGCCTCGGCCCATCTCCACTGTGGCCTTCTAATCATGCTGTACAATACCAGCAAAGGGAACAGACCAAATACCGTAAACAGCAACAATCCCGGCACCAGAAAATCAGAAAAAGGCGATCTTTCCAGCAAGGTTAGCGGCATTCCCAGCAAGCCACCTCCAGGATCGGCCACCAGCGCGCCTCCGCCCGCAACCGCTCCAACTCCCAAAAAAACCTGAAGAATATACAGCATTACTACCGAAGGCGGTCTCTTGCCTCCACTTGGCTGGCGGTGCAAAACCTCTAATCCGGACTGCATCCCTATCCCTCTTTTCCATGAATAGTTGTGCTTATGCCACATCCTAATTGCTTCATGAGATCCGTTACCTTGCTATCATTTTACAGTGTTATCCTTAGATGTACCGAGACAGAAATCACAACTGAGAGGCTTTTGGCGACATTTATTGTCTGCGGTGTAAACGTCTGCACTTTGCGTTATACTGAAACTGCTATCTATACTACGAGGGGACAGGACAGGGCTGTAAGGTTCTTCGTCCAAAACATACCGATGACCGATACCATTCTGCCTTCATCCAAACAATGTGCATATTGTGAGCAGCTTAAGCCGCTCGCCGATTTCCGCAGGCGGACCGGTAAACGTTCCAAGGCCCACGCCCGGCGAGGCGCGTGTCGGGATTGCCGCAAGCAGCGCGCCGCTGAATCTGGTGCCACGCCGCTGTCCTTACAGCCGCCGGTGCCGTCCCTGTCTCGCCAGCCGGAGCCTAGTACGGCGGCCGTAGCCACCCCATCCCTGCCGGAAGTCACGCAGGGTGTTCCTAAGAAAGCGGGAGCTAGCCCGCTGGCCCGCTCTCGGGCGGAACGAGCGAAGGAGCGAAAATCCGCCGCTTCGCTCCCGGCAGCGAAGCCTGCCGCCAAAGGGCGGCCGCGCGGGGCCGAGCCGCGGCGAGCACCGCTGCAGCACCGGGGGCCCAAGCCAGAGCCCACGGATACCACGGCCCTGGTGCCCTCATCGCAGGGGATGATCCTGATGCGTGGTCACAGTGACAAGGGGAGACGCTGGCATCAGGAGATTGACTTGGAGCTGGCGGTTACACTGGTTAAGGAGCATGCTGCAGTAGTCGTCAACCGGCGTACCATCCGCCGCCTTTACAGCAACAAGGCTTTTCGCTCCCTGATTCTGAACAGGGACCGCTACACCTGCTATTTCTGCGGACTCTACGGGGACACTATCGACCACTTGCTCCCGCGTGCCAAGGGCGGACATACGACACCGGACAATTGTGTATGCGCCTGCAACCTGTGCAACCAGACCAAGGCAGATAAGGACGTTGAGGAATTTATGCGCAGAACAAGGTAGTCACCTGCCCTTAACAAATAAACGCTCCAATTCCCCGGCAAACTGCTATCTAATAGGCAGCATAAGCCAAGGCATTGGAGCGTTTTTAGAGATTGTTAACATAGAGCTGAACACAGCCCGGTTCCGTCTTGAAGCAACGGGATGGATGAGCATTTAGCCCGTGATATTCTTGACCCGCCCGACTTGGCCGCTGGTCAACCTGACCTTAATGCCATGCGGATGCCGGGGGGAATTAGTCAGGATATCCTTAACCTGACCATGGGTCAGCTTGCCTGTAGCCTGATCCTGCTTCAGTACAATGTCCACCTCAAGCCCGGGCCGGATATCCGCCCTGTTTTGTCCATTCATGATGACATCCCCCTTTCATACTTAGTATTATTGTTAATAACCAATTACAGCTGAATCTATATATTTAAATTAATTAAGGATGTGAACAGTCATGGCCTTCGGAATCAACAGAGAAGAGTTACAGGCATGGAAGAAGGCTGTCTCTGCAGGAGAGATTGCGTTTCTGACACACTATTGGATTGATCCCCGATTTCCCGGCATGACCACCGTGACCAAGGTTGGCTGCAGCGACCTGGATCGGCTGACCCGCTGGTGCAAGCAGCATGGCTTGCCCGCCAAATATATTCATAACCGCTCACGGTTCCCCCATTTCGATCTCATGGGCCAACGCCAGAAGGAAATTCTCCGCAGCGAAGGGCAGCTCGATCAGTTGGAACGGTTTAAGCTGCTCTGATCCAGGAAGACATTGCCCTGTTGCGCTATTTCTTGCGCCGCAGGTCCTCCATGATCTTACGCCCGGTAGGCGTCTGAGCCAATCCTCCGCCAGCGGTCTCGCGGTGAATCTCCGGCATCGCTGAGCCAACCTCCAGCATTACCTTGATCACTTCATCGGAAGGGATCACGCTGCGCACCCCCGCCAGCGCCATATCTGCGGCGGCCAGTGCGGTCACTGCACCGAAACCGTTTCTAACGATGCAAGGGATCTCTACGAGCCCGCCGACAGGGTCGCAGATGAGACCCAGCGTGTTCTTAAGCGCCAGGCCAACGGCATGCACAGCCTGTGCCGGGGTTCCCCCGCGCAGTTCGGTCAGTGCGCCGGCTGCCATACCGATGGCTGAGCCTACTTCGGCCTGGCAACCGCCCTCGGCGCCAGAAACGAAGGAATTGTTGGCGATGACATAGCCAATCGCTCCGGCGGCAAACAAGCCGGAGACCATGACATCATCACTCCAGCCAAAACGCTCCTGGCAGCTGAGGAACACCCCTGGAATGATGCCGCAGGAGCCTGCTGTAGGCGTTGCAATAATACGACCCATTGAAGCATTCACCTCGGATACCGCCAGCGCATAAGCCATAGCCTGACCCGCTGGGCCGCCAAGGAGGGGCTCCGCTGCCGTATTATAGGAGCCTACCCGCTGGGCATCCAGCCCGGTAAGTCCGCTACGGGAGGTTGTATCCTCATGCATCCCACGATGTACAGCCTCTTTCATGACCCCGTAATACTGACTCATCGTGGCGAATTCCTGCTCCTTGGAGCGACCCGATTCCGCGCTTTGTTCTTCCAGCATCAGGGCGCCGATTCCAAGGCCCCGTTCTTCGCATAATACAGCCAATTCACTTAATGTTCGAAAATTCATGATGTACTTTCCTTCCCTTTCTCCTCTTGCCCAGCTTCATTCAAATCTACCAGCTTCACTGACTTTACTGCCGGGAGGTCCCCCAGTGCCTGAAGCAGTTCCGGTGTCGCCGATTCATCCAGCTCAAGCACGGTCAGCGCAGCGCCACTGCGGTTCTTACGGTCAAGAGACATATGCCCAATATTGACCTGCCCGCTGCGCATAACATCCGTGACACTCGCAAGTACGCCCAAGTAATCCATATGTTGAATAAGAACCGTAGGATACATCCCTGTCAGCTTGACTCCGAAGCCGTCAATATCAACAATCTCGATGTTGCCTCCCCCGATAGAAGTCCCGGTCAATGTGAGCTCCTGCTCACTGTCCTGACCAATGAGACGTAACCTTACCGTATTGGGATGAGGGAACAAACCCGTTCCCTGGCGGAAGGAAATATCCATACCTGCCTCTGTGGCAAGCGTTATGGAATCCGGTAGCCTTGGGTCGTCGGTGGCAAAGTCCAACAGACCGCCGATAATTGCCCGATCCGTGCCGTGACCTTCATAAGTCGCAGCAAAAGAGCCGAAGAAAGTAACTTCGGCTTCACGCGGCATTTCGCCCAACACCTGGCGGGCCGCCCGGCCAATCCGGGCCGCTCCCGCTGTATGTGAACTGGAAGGCCCGACCATCGCCGGGCCAATAATTGAGAATACATCTTTAAAACGCATGATGATAAAGCCTCCGTTTATACAGCTAAGCAAATATTCTACGCTTGCATATCCTTATTATACTGCACAGGTTCCAAACCTACACGGTGTAGCCAGCGATTATTTTTGCAAACGACAAGCCTTAGCTCCCTACTGAGATCCTAGCTTATGTATCCCGAGAGTACAGCGCGATATCGTCACGGTATTGCCAGCCGAGCTCTTCCCAGAACTGCCGGCCCTTCTGGTTCTCTTTGAACACCATGAGATGGCATTTACCAATGCCGTTCTCTCGCAGCTTGTCCAGGCAACGTGCTACCAATTCACGCCCTGCGCCCTTGCCGCGGGATGCGTGGCTAACGGCAACATGATACAGAAATCCCCGGCGTCCATCATGCCCACAGAGTGCCGTACCGGCCAGAGAACCGTCCTCGTGTACACAAACCTGGCTTAACCCCGGATTGCGCTCCAGAAAACGCAAGATTCCTTCCCGTGAATCTGCCTCGTTAAGTCCCATCCCCTCAGTATTCACCCATAATTCATAAGCAGCATCATAGTCGTCAGCTGTCATAGCTCTGTAGATCATGATTTCCCTCCTGCCTTTACAAAACGGTAGCCCGTAATTTCATATCCCAATTTCTTGTAAAAAGTATGTGCTTCCTCGCGTTCAATGCCGCTTACCAGCCAGGTTCCGATACAGTCGCACGCTGCAGCCAGCTCCTCCGCATACTCTACTAGCTGCCGCCCCACACCGAGTCTCCGGCTTTCCTTATCTGTCACCAGCACGGAAATTTCGCCATAGCGGGTGTAATCCTCGATATTTTCCCGCACACGAAAACCTAAAGCTCCCAGAAGACGTTCATGTCCCGCTGCTAGATCCTCGCTCTTCTCTCCTGTACAGACATACAATTCTTCGATAGGACTGGTAGCTATAAAATCAAGTCTCTTCTCCACTTCCTCCAGCTGCAAAGGCTTGCTGATCAACTGTACCATTAGCCGGTGCAGTTCCGGCGCATCGCTTTTGTGCGCTTTTCGGATCACCAGATTCATTCGGCAACGACTCCTCTACGATTTTTCGAGAATGATTTATAAACCTCTCCCTGCACAAAGCCTCCAATTCCATCTCGGGAAGCTTATAAAGTTCAAGCATAGCCTGGTAGGGATCACCCTCCAGTAGCAAAAGCCGGGCAAAGGCTGGTTCCGTCTTCACCTCTTGACGCTTCAGCTCTATAACCTGCCTTCTAAAAGAGGTGCCCAATATATTCAGCACCCGGGCTTCGGCGACCATATGGATGTACCCGTTCTGCTCCCTGCTCGAGCGCGGCTGTCCGAACAGTTCCACCAGCCAACCTTCCACGGTAAAGTTGATCTTAATACGGGGAATTCCATCCACGATACGCGATTCACAGCTATACTTATCCATCTCGCCAAAATGTAGACCGACCTGCGCAGCAAAAGCTTCCAGATCATGCACCTCGCAGATGATATCCAGATCGCTGCCCTCCACCTGAATGCCAAGCGGAATTGTCCCTACAAGTACAGGGTGGTAACCGTTCAAAAGGTTCATCACATTAAGTCTCGCCAACAGGGCATGCACCTCCTTTTGAAGTGCTGTGCCCTGCTGCAAATAGGAGATATCCAGCCAACGCTCTTCTTTCACCATCTAATCCCCCTTGCAAACTATGGCTCTGTTCGACCTCGAAAGTCTGGCCAACGTTTTTTCTTTTTAATGAAT
This sequence comes from Paenibacillus sp. NPDC058177, assembly GCF_042883835.1. Classification (NCBI taxonomy): domain Bacteria; kingdom Bacillati; phylum Bacillota; class Bacilli; order Caryophanales; family Paenibacillaceae; genus Paenibacillus; species Paenibacillus sp. NPDC058177. The sequence continues at coordinate 227,683 of NZ_JBHVVB010000007.1, forward strand.
CCTTGCACCCGTTCGCAAGGCGGTGCACGATTCCCTGGGCGAACGCATAGAAATATAAGAACACAGAGAAGTCCGAGGAGGAGTTCGTCCCATGAAGCAACCCCTGGTATATCCCTATTACGGACAGAAAACAGTCTGCAAGGATCAGCCGATTGCCTTCCCGCCCCAGCATCAGGACCGAAAGCCTGGACTTGAAAGCCTGATGAATCCTCGTCCGATTAGCGAGAACCCGGAGCTGCGCGGCAGCGGCAAGCTGAAGGGCAAGGTTGCCCTTATCACCGGGGGCGACAGCGGCATCGGCAAAGCCGCAGCCATTGCTTTTGCTAAAGAGGGCGCAGATGTAGCCATCGCCTATTTGAATGAAGTCTCCGACGCCGAGGTCACCCAGCGGCGCATTGAAGAGTTGGGCCAGCGCTGTCTGCGCATTGAAGGCGACCTGCGCTTCAAACAGAACTGCACCGCAGCTGTAGAGCATACCGTCGCCACTTTCGGTAAGCTGGATATTCTTGTGAACAACCATGGTATTCATTTTCCACAGAAGAGCATCCTCGACATCTCGGAAGAACAGCTGTATCTGAGTTTCCAGACGAATATCCTCTCTTACTTCTTCCTGACCCAAGCCGCACTGCCTCATATGAAAAGAGGGGCTTCCATTATCAACACGGCCTCCATTACCGCTTATCGGGGGAATGTAGAGCTTATTGATTACTCCTCCACCAAGGGAGCCGTGGTCTCCTTTACCCGAGCGCTAGCCCTTTCGCTCGCAGATAGCGGAATCCGCGTTAACAGCGTATCCCCCGGACCGACATGGACACCGCTGATTCCATCCAGCTTCTCAGCCGAAGAGGTCAGCATATTCGGCACGGGGACTCCGCTCAAGCGGGCAGCACAGCCGTATGAGCTGGCTGGAGCATACCTGTATCTGGCGGGACCGGAGTCCTCCTTCGTAACCGGCGCGTGCATTCATGTCAACGGTGGAGACATGATCACCAGCTGAGAATTTTACCGAAAGGAACCAAAACGATGCAAAGAACCCATCCTTCTGAAATCACTTCCGTCAGATTAACTGCCGGAATGTATGCCTTGAGCAAATTAGCCTGTGCAGGTCTGTCATTCTTGCTCTTATCCTTGGTGATCCTGGCCTACCCCACAAGCAATGGATCAGCGGGCGAAGAATGGCCTGTCTCTGCTGCCTATGCCATCTATGCCTATGGCCTGCCTGCGGCGCTGGTAGCAGACGGACTGCTGCGCCTCCTGCGCATCCACCTGCTGGCCCTGGCCTTCGTCGTCTACGCCGTAGCAGGCTTAGGCGCAGGCCTTTGGCTGGCTGCGGAGCAAGGCGGCACTCCCTTGCTCTGTGCAGTCGCTGGCATCATCGTCCTGCTCTTGTTCCGCACGGCACAGATCGCCGTGGAACGGCTCCCGTTGTTGCTGCCAGTGTTCGCTCTGTTCGTTCCGCTCCTGTGCTTAGTGCTGTCCTAACGGATTAGGTAGGGATCGACACTATCAGCTAATGTTCCTGGTGTTGTAATGAGTTTTGTTAGTCAGAGCTTCGTAGTTATGGTTTTGTTAGTTTTGGCTTGTTAGTTTATGGCTTCGTTCGTTATGACTTCGCTAGGTATGGCTTCGTTGGGTATGACTTCGTTAGGTATGATGACTTCGTTAGGTTGCTTCGTAGGTATGACTTCGTTAGGTAGAGCTTCGTTAGGTTTGGCTTCGTTAGGTATGGCTTCGTTAGGTTTTGCTTCGTTAGGTTTGGCTTCGTTAGGTTTGGGTTCGTTAGGTTTGGCTTCGTTAAGTTTGGCTTCGTTGGGTATGGCTTCGTTAGGTTTGGCTTCGTTAGGTTTGGCTTCGTTAGGTTTGGCTTCGTTGGGTATGGCTTCGCGGCCTATCGTTCAGCTATAAAGGTGAACTTAAGAAACGAACGCATAGTCCGTCGTCACTAAGGTGGGATGTTTGGAATTCCGGTAGCGATTGTCCTCAGACTTCCTCTTTTTAGCCGTTTATCTGACGACAGCTTAGGCTTACGAGTGCGAGCTTTCCCATGGAAAGCTTTCAGTCGATCGCTTCTCCCTTACAGTTCCAAACTTCCCCATTCGTTCTTCTTTGCTACCTAACTTTCTTTTGTTCGACCTAATTAACAGCATTTTCGTACCTTATTTTTCTCGAATATGAGCGAATAAAGTAAATAAGAGCATTTTTGTACCTTATTTTCAATAAATTCACTCTAAAAGGGCTGTTGTGCAAGATTTAAGGTACAATTTTGCCTTTAATTTCCTCAAACCCTTAGCTGCAGAGTATTTATGGTACAAAAATGCCGTTAATTGTACTTCAGGAGTGCGTTTTATATAAAGCAATGACTCACCGTAGTGACGTTCGAGCTTTAAGTTTGGATGTTGAGTTCAAACCTTAAGTTGGATTTTGAGTTCGAACCTTAAGTTTGGATTTTGAGTTCAAACCTTAAGTTGAATATTGAGTTCAAACCTTAAGTTGGATTTTGAGTTCGAACCTTAAGTTTGAATATTGAGTTCAAACCTTAAGTTGGATATTGAGTTCGAACCTTAAGTTCGAATCTTGAGTTTCAATCTTATGTTTGAAATTTAAGTTCGAATCTTAAGTTGGTCTTATATGGTTAGCTCAGTAAGTTATAGTATCCGGCTACTCTGTGTTTAGGCTTCTTAGCGTGACAACGCGACAACGCGACAACGCTCCGTCGTCCTGTAGCCAGCACTCGTAGGACTCACACTAACCGGCCTTTTTCATAGTGACTCAATTATATCTCCGGCGATCAATGACGCCGGATGATTCCGCAGACTTGCTGCGCGTTCTCCCGCCAGGCCGTGCAGATAAACGCCAAACGTCGCAGCCTGCAATACATTCAGCCCTTGGGCTAATAAGCCGGCGATGATACCAGTCAGCACATCACCCGCACCCCCGGTTCCCATGCCGGGGTGTCCCGTAGTGTTGACATAGCTTACCCCGTCCGGGGCGGCAATGACAGTATGTGATCCTTTGAGCACGAGGATCACACCATGCTCCCTCGCGTAGCTTTCCGCGAGGCCAATCCGGTCACGCTGTACTTCAGCGGTAGAGATACCGGCCAGCCGGGCCATCTCCCCGGGATGGGGAGTCAGAACGACCGATCCCCGGCGGCTGGCCCAATGACTGTAATCCGTCTCCGCCAGGATGTTCAGCGCATCTGCGTCAATGACCAGCGGCCCTTCCGTTCCTTCCCATAAAGTACGGAGCCAGTCGGTATCTCCTTGAAAACGCCCAAGTCCTGGCCCAACGGCCGTTACATCCCGTTCTGCACTCAATCGGAGCAATTCCGCAGCCGTACCTGCATTCCAGTTGCCCTGCTCATCTCCGCCGACTTCAGCCAGCATCAGCTCCGGAGCAGCGCCAATAACCGCGGGCTGCAGCTTCTGTGGCAGCGCCCAAGTCACCAGACCACTGCCCGCCCGCAGCGCAGCCCGGGCCGCCAGCAGACCTGCGCCGCTCATGCGCAGCGTACCACCGGCCACCAGTACATGGCCGTAAGTGCCCTTGTGCCCTTCGGGCGAACGATGGCGTAACACATCCACGCCCAGACCGGCCTGCAGCACCTCCGGCGTCAGCCAATAGCTCTGCAGGCCAACTTCACGCGCCAGAGACACAGGGATGCCGATGGCGCGCACCACCACAGTCCCCGCAGCCCCGGCGCCGGGGTACTGCAGCAGGCCTCGCTTGAGAAACGCGAGGCAGACCGTCACCGATGCATGCACGCAAGGCGCATGCATTTCCCCCGTGTCCGCGTTCAGCCCGCTCGGGATGTCCGCGGACACAATCGGTTTGCCGCTGGCATTGGCGGCGGCAATCAGCTCCGCGTAGGCGCCGCGGGGCGCGCCAGCGGCGCCCGTGCCGAGCAGCGCATCCAGGATGCCGCTGCATGCGGCAAAGTCCAGGGCGTCCTGGCCGTAGACGGCCGCGGACAAGCCCAGGGCTGCAGCGGCATCGCGCTGCAGGGCGGCCTCGCCGGTCAGCGATTCCGGCGGCACGGCATACACCAGCGTGACGGCAATGCCCGCCTCGCGGAGATACCTGGCGGCGACCAATCCGTCGCCGCCGTTATTGCCTTTGCCGACAAGGATGAACCAGTGCTCGGCAGCGGCAGTATCCAAGGTCAGCGCACGGTCTCCGCTGACATCAAAACCCGTCAGGTCTTGACCAGTCCCGTTGTCAACGGTACGCCCAATTCCCCCGCCAGCAACGCCGCCGTTCCGCTTGCGGCATAACTCAATGATCTCCTCGGCAATAGCGCGTCCTGCATTCTCCATCAGTGCAACCGCCGGGATACCCAGCCGGTCAATGGTGATACGGTCCAACTCTCTCATTTGCTCTGCAGTTACAAGATACATCGCTCCGCTCCTCTCTCCTATCCCTGGTGCCAGCCACCGCCGCTTTTAGCCTTACGGAATTCCCTCAGCATCCCTATACAAGCCGGGTTTTAGTAAGCCACCGTGAATCTTTCGCGGCTGAAGTTCCCTTCCTCTACCTCATCTATAATGGCCACAGCAAAATCCTCCACGCTGATGGCACTTTGCCCGTTCTCATCAACAACCAGCCGGTCAAGACCGATGCGGAACATCCCTGTACGGCGTCCTGGTTGAATGGAAGCCGCAGGACTGACATAGGTGTAGTCCAGATCTGAACCTCTATAAATTTCATAGGCATCCGCATGCGCAGCAGCCAGCGGCCGTACATGTTCCGGGAAATCTGGCGTATCCATCAGCCACTCACCGGACTCTGTCTTCAGGCTGCCTGCACCGCCTACAATCAGCAGTCGATCCATATCTGCCGCCTGCAAGCCTTCTACCAGTGAAGCAGCGGCCGCGAGCAGTTCGTTCTCCTCGCCAGCCTTTGGCCCATAGGCACTAACGGCAGCTTCATGTCCGCGAACAGCAGACGTTACTGAGGCTGGGTCCAGTAAATCTACAGCCACAAGTTTCAGACGCTCATGTTCAAAAGGGAAGTTCTCCGGATGACGCATCGCCGCCGTCACCTGATGTTTTCTTTTCAAAGCTTCCTCTACAATTGCCTTTCCAATCGTTCCTGATGCTGCAAGTACCACTATATCCATTCTTTTATTCCTCGCTCTCTCTGATTGAATGATGCCATAACTACATTTATATAAAAAATTTTGCATACCCTGCAGACAGCAGCAAGCATACGAAAACCCCCTGGAATAAGGGGGCCTGTTCAATGATTCGCTAATAGAATTACTTAGACGCGCACCAGGCTCTGACTAGTCCACTATACCGCGGCCTGTCAATGATCCGCTAATAGGGTTACTTCGACACCGCGCAGTTCAACGCTTAAAAGCCATCCCCTGTGATCTGGGAGCGACGGGTGCAAACCCGAACTGGGCGTACAGCCGCGATGCTTCTCCGTCAGCAATAAGGCTGGTATAAGCTTTGTCAGGCAGCGTATCCAGAAACTCCCTGATCTCGCGCATAATGATTTTCCCCAGACCCCGTCCTTGGTGAGAAGGCTGCACGGCGATATCGGTTACCTGGAAGAAGCACCCTCCATCTCCGATGACGCGTCCCATACCAATCAAGACATCGTCCTCAAATAGCGTAACTGCAAAGATGGAACGCGGCAACCCGATGGCGGCCCCTTCCTCACTCATTGGACTAAGCCCTGCTTGAACCCGTAGCGCCAAATACTGCTGAACCGAAGGTGGCGCATGGCGGATAACCAGCTTCCCCTGGATCTCCATATCTTCTCCCCTTCTAGTTTCCGAATAAAAACACATGTTTCTTGCACAGCATTTCTGTTACCCACTATATACGACTAAGCTGTCCACAACAAGAGTACACTATCCATCACTTGAAACAATCTGGCGCTTGCTGCGTAACCTATTCCAAGGGTCTATTTTAAACACTACTTTTATAAAAAGGTTGGTGAAGTCTAATGTCTTCCCTGGCAAAACTTTTGAAATGGGTAACCTTTCTCTATGAAGCCTTTCTCGCGATCCCCTTTGTGGGTGGAATATTCGTTGTAGCGAACGGGTGGACTCCGCTGGGCATCGCTTTTCTGCTGCATGCAATTACAATTGTCGTGATGATGAAAGAACGGGGACCCTTTGTCGGCAACGCTCTTGGCGTTATTACCTCAGTCGTAGCCCTGATTCCTGTAGTCGGCTGGATCATGCACGGTCTTACGGCCATCTGTTTGTTCGTAGAAAGCGTTATGGTGTCACAAAGAACACGCCGCTACTAAATAATGAAGTCATATCAATGACCGCAGAAATGGCCCGCTCCCTTTGCCAGGGAAACGGGCCATTTCATATTCTCCGATTATAATGGATGCCAAAAGGACGGTCATGATTCGACAGCGACGGCGAATGACCTATCCTCGTCTCGCTGGACGGGTATCGGTACGCCGGCTTCCGGTCTCGCCACTATAACGTGCATTACCATTCTCAAAACGCTTGCGCTCTGTACGTTCCATTTGCACAATCTGCCCTTCATGTACGACGATTTGCAACGAACCAAATTCCATGTCATCCAAAAGCCCAGCTATACGTTCTAGCCACACCTCATCCACCTTCAGCGGTTTAGCCATTCCCCAGCCTCCCTTCCCCCAGATCCGGGGAGATGTTCAATCGAAATCCGTCATTACCAATTTGTATACTACGAATTAACTTAGCACGGATATATTAGCGCGTCAATGAGCATTTTTACGCGACAGCCAACTCTTCAGAATCATTGTCACTAAAGCCAATAACAGGAGCAGTGAAGCGACCGCAAACGATGCCGAAAACTGATATTCGTTATACAAAATCTCGACATGAAGCGGCAGCGTATTCGTCTCTCCGCGAATGTGCCCAGACACGACAGACACTGCGCCGAACTCTCCCATAGCCCGCGCATTACAGAGAATAATACCGTACAACAAGCCCCACTTAATATTGGGTAGCGTGACTCGGAGGAAGATCTGCCAGCCTTTGGCGCCCAAAGTAATTGCCGCCTCCTCTTCCTGCGTCCCCTGATCCTCCATTAAGGGAATCAGTTCCCTGGCCACAAACGGAAAAGTCACGAACAATGTAGCCAGAATAATACCTGGTATGGCAAAAACAATCTTGATATCATGTGCGCTCAGCCATGGCCCGAACCAGCCATGAGCCCCGAATACCAGAATGAAGATGAGCCCGCCAATGACCGGAGAAACAGCAAACGGCAGGTCAATCAGGGTGATAAGGAAACCCTTGCCACGGAACCTGAACTTGGTGACTGCCCAGGCTGCAGCTATACCGAATATAGTATTCAGCGGAACCGTAATCAACGCGACCAGTAGGGTCAGTCGAAGAGCGGAACGAGCATCCGGATCGGTCAAGGCGGCCAGATAGACATCCACCCCTTTTTTCAGTGATTCAGTCAGCACAACAATCAGCGGCAGTACAATCAGCCAGAACAGCACCAGTCCGGCCGCGGCAATCAGGAGCCACTTTACGACCGCAGATTCCTGTGTAGCCGGCGAAGAGACGCTTTTTCGCGATTGGGGAGCATACAGTGGGACGGTGCCCGCCATAGGTATTCCTCCTTACAACGATTTTACGAAGCAAGCCTTGTGAATTTCCGGCGGATCACCTGTCACCGGGACGTTTTGCGGACCCAGCGCTGCAAGGTATTGATTACCAGCAACATCAGGAAGGAGATCAACAGCAGAAGCAGCGCCACGGCGGTGGCTCCGGCGTAGTCAAACTGTTCCAGCTTGGACATGATGAGCAGCGGCGCAATCTCGGTTCTCATCGGCATATTGCCGGAGATGAAAACGACCGATCCGAATTCACCAATACCTCTGGCAAAGGCCAGCGAAAAGCCGGTCAAAAGCGGCGGGAACAGCTCTGGCAGCACGATCTTGCGGAAGGTGCGCCAGCGGCCGGCGCCTAATGTAGCGGACGCTTCCTCCATGTCCCGGTCCAGTTCCTCAAGTACTGGCTGAACGGTGCGGACGACGAACGGAATGCCGATGAACATTAGCGCCAGTGTAATGCCGATCGGGGTGAAGGCCACCTTCAGCCCCAGCGGCTCCAGCCAGGAGCCGATCCAGCCTTTGTTTGCATACAGAGCGGTAAGTGAGACACCCGCTACCGCTGTTGGCAACGCGAACGGAAGATCGATCAGAGCGTCGAACAACCTTTTACCCGGAAACTCATACCGCACCAGGACCCAGGCCAGCAGCAGACCCAGGAATGCATCAGCCAAGGCCGCCGCAGCGGCCGTTGACAGACTGACACGATAAGATGCCAGCACCCGTGCATCTGTAGCTACATCCCAGAATTTAGCCCAGCTCAAGCCTGTCGAATTAAAGAGCAATGCCGACAGCGGCAACAGCACAACAAGACTCAGATACAGCACTGTGTAGCCCATAGTCAGCCCGAAGCCGGGCAGAACCTTCCGCCGTGCGGTTGATGCGACAGCAGTGGTGGTTGCGGTGACACTCATTCCCTGTTCATCCTTTCTCGCCTTCGGTCCTTTTACCGATCAGCTCAAGCCTACTTACAGCATACTTGTTGCTAACTTTCTGCCGAAACTAAGAGGATATTATTTACCAGGTACATAGATCTTGTCGAAGACTCCGCCGTCATTGAAATGCTTCTCCTGTGTTTCCTTCCACGTTCCGAATTTATCTGCCAATGTGAACAGCTTGATCTCCGGGAATTTATCCTTATACTCTTCCTTCACGCTTTCCAGCGTTGGGCGGTAGTAGTTCTCCGCAGCGATCTTCTGCCCTTCTTCAGTGTAAAGATATTTCAGGTAGGCCTCAGCCACCTCACGGGTACCTCTCTTGTCGACCACTTTATCAACGACAGCCACCGGCGGCTCAGCCAGAATGCTCTCGGACGGATTGATGATGTCGAACTTATCGGGACCGAGCTCCTTCACAGAAAGATAGGCTTCATTCTCCCAGGCCAGCAGCACATCACCGATCCCACGCTCAACGAACGTTGTGGTCGCTCCGCGCGCACCGGTATCGAGCACAGGCACATGCTTAAACAGCTCTTTTACAAACTCCTCAGCCTTGGCTTCATCGTTATTATTGTGATCCAGCGCATATCCCCAAGCCGCCAGATAGTTCCAACGCGCACCGCCTGAAGTCTTCGGGTTCGGCGTAATGACCTCTACCCCTTCTTTCAAAAGATCCGGCCAATCCTTGATACCTTTAGGATTACCCTTGCGCACCAGGAACACAATCGTTGAGGTGTACGGAGAACTGTTATGATCAAATTTGCTCTGCCAGCCCTCATGAATCAGACCTGTCTCCTGCAAAGCATCAATATCATAGCCTAGCGCAAGAGTGACCACATCTGCTTCCAGCCCATCCAGCACTGCACGGCTTTGCTTGCCGGAGCCGCCATGGGACTGCTTGATGGTTACTTTCTGACCGTGTTCTTTTTCCCAATAGGCTGAGAAAGCCTTATTATAATTCTCATAAAGTTCGCGTGTTGGATCATAGGAAACGTTGAGCAGTTCTACCGGATCTTTGGATGGAGCTTTAGTCGGTTCAGTCGTCGCTGCGGTGGTACTCCCTGAATTGGTAGCCTCTGCCGGTGGATTACCCGCCGAATTTGTACTATTTCCGCAAGCCGTAAGGCCCACCGTCAACAACAGCGTTAAGCCCGTTAAAAGTCCCTTCTTGATCCTCTTTTTCATTCTAACCATCCCCCCATATTGTTGTGATGAGTTCATGTTTCTCTTTCCCGATGACCCCTCTGACTTACATGGTAGATTTTTGACATGAAAAATAACGGAGGAAGGCCTAAGATGGCAGGTCAAACCGGTCCCAAGACACGTGTCTGCGAGCTACAATAGGCGTTCCTCCGTCTGTACGGTAAGAACTTTATTCATTATTCCTACCTAATTAGTAGGGTATTATTGATATAATACTTAAACCCTTCTAGCCTGTCAAACCTTTTTTTCTTTAAAGTAATGTCATTACTGCAATATATAAGATAAAATGAGGGAGCAACAGGATCTCACTGCAATTTTCGGAGGACACTGTCATGGGAATGGATTTAGAACTTGTGCCGGTGCCGCAAAAGCCGCGGCTGCACAAGCGAATTTCAGCTGTAATTGAACAAAGAATCAGGGAAACCTATCGTTATGATACAACTCTATGGAGAACCGCATTGGCTGGTCTGTGGACGCTCAGCTTTTTGACTTTCAGCGCAACCATTCTGGGGATGCCAACTGGTCTCGGCATCCCGGCCGACATCGCCCTTGCCGCTGTGGTGGGAACAATAATACTAGCAGCCGCAGGCCATCTGATCGCCTTACTAATTGCATTGACAGGCCTGCGCATCCCGCGCTTATTCGCAGGCTGTCTGCTCTCAGATTTGTTTATTGTATGGCTTGTCCTATACGGCGCCAACATGGACTGGGTCGCCTCTACGGTCATAGCCGTGCTGTGCACCGCTCTTGGCGCCCTCAGCGGCATCGCTCTAGGGCTGCTGCGGAACAAGCGAGTCGCTGCTGGATTGCTGCTGACGTCGGCACTTATGTTATCACAGCTGGCTTTGGCTGGTGGTGGACAGAATAAGCCGGGCGACCCCGGGGCAGATGCCATTAGCGACAGCATTGTAAAGCCACTGGCTGCCTCCAATCCTGCGGAGCCCGGCCCCTACGCCTATGACTCCTTCACGTATGCCAGCGGTAATGATCTGCACCGTAAGGAATACAGAAGCGATGCAGCACTCCTCTCTTCCCCGGTCGATGCTTCTGCGTATATCCAGAAGGGCTGGCCGAAGCTACGCAGCCTGTTCTGGGGGTTTGACTATCGTTCGCTGCCCCTCAACGGACGGGTCTGGATGCCAGAGGGGGAAGGTTCGCACCCGCTGGTGCTAATCGTTCACGGCAACCATATGATGGAGGATTATTCTGATGGAGGCTACGCCTATCTTGGGGAACTGCTGGCCAGCCGGGGATTTATCGCCGTCTCACTGGACGAGAACTTCCTTAATTATTCGGCCTGGACGGGCATTCCCGACAATGACTTTACGGTACGCGCCTGGCTAATCCTTAAGCATATGGAACAGCTAGCGGCATTCTCGGATCAGCCCGGCAATCCGTTCTATGGAAAAATTGATTTCAGCAAGACGGCTCTAATGGGCCATAGCCGGGGCGGACAAGCCGTAGCTATGGCCGCCGATTCTGGCCGCTGGTTCAAGGATGATCCTGTATGGAAAACAGTAACCGACCGCTTCCAGATTTCTTCGGTCGTTGCCCTTGCACCTACCGATAAAGCTATTGACGGACAACAAGCCAAGCTGAAGGATATCAGCTATCTGACACTGCAGGGCGCACGCGATGGCGATGTACATGACTTTTACGGGGATCGGCAATATATCCGCTCCTCCTACTCCGAAGGCTCAGCCGCCTTCAAGAGCTCTCTCTACATTGCCGATGCCAATCACAGCCAGTTCAACAGCGACTGGGGACTGCGCGATCAGTCGTTGCCCACCGGGCTGTTCCTGGACCTCAGCCTAATCATGGATGGCGCCGAACAGCGGCAGATTACCAAGGTGTACGTGTCGGCTTTTCTGGAGACGACATTGCTTGGCAAGGATGAATACCGGGGGATGTTCCGCGATTACCGGAGCGGACTGCAGTGGCTGCCGGACACCGCGTATTATAGCCGCTTCCAAGGCGGAGACTATCGTACCCTTGTCAATTTTGACGAGGACCGCAACAAGTATACCGCAGGTATCGGTACCGCCTCTGCCCAAGGCATGACCTGGACCGAGGAGCTGGCCAAGGATCGGGAAGACAAAAGCAAAACCACCTATGGCGTTGTTTTGAAACGTACAGCAGAAAAGGGGGAAGAAGCCTACTACCGGGTCAAATGGAAGGAGGAAGACGCTGCTCCCCTTGATTTGTCGGAAGCGGAAGGTCTGTCCTTCTCCCTCGCCAACCGCAATGCTGACGACGATGAAGAGGAGAACGAGGAAAGTTCGTTAGCTCCTGAGGTGGAGGTAGAGTTGACGGATAGCAATGACACCTCGGCGCGCCTGCCATTGTCTGAAATTATGGACGTGCTACCGCTGCCGCACACTCAGTTCACGTTGCTTCCTTGGCTGGAGGAACGCGTTAGCGACGGCAAATACGGAGATCCTACGGAGGCCGTATTCCAGACCTACGAACTGCCCTTTGAGCGATTCCAGGAAGTAGAGCCCGCTCTGGAGCCGGAGAACCTGACCGAGATTACGTTCTATCTCGAAGAAAAAGGCGACAAAATCATGCTCGACGACATTGGATTTTATGGCGGAAGTACCGAAAATGTACGTTAAGTAAACTGCCCTTATATCATCACGAACAGTAAACTGCTCTCATATCCTCATGGAAAGTAAACTACCCCATATCATCGAACAGGCCATTCCTCCCCTCCGGTAACCCGGATGAACTTGGAATGGCCTGTATTTAATTAGAAAGTACTCTATTTAAGTGAAGATTCAAACGGAACCACCCCAACTAACAGCATTTTTGTACCTTATTTTTATTAAATTGAGGTATAAAAGGGAAATAAGATCATTATTGTATCTTATTCCCGAAGAAAATACGCTAACAGGGGTATTATGGAAGATTTAAGGTACAAAATTGCATTTAATTCCCACAAACCCTTACCCACAGAATATTTAGGGTACAAAAATGTCGTTAATTACACTTCGATAATATGTTCTATGTTAATTAAGTGCCTTAATACAGACCGGGGTTGGAATTTCCAGCTCATTGCCTGTCGGAATCAACCGGCCGCTGTCCCCGTCGATGTGGAACGAAACAATCGTACCGCTGTTCTGATTGGCTGCCAGCAGTTTTCCACCAAGAATAGCGAAATTTCGTGGAGTCCGTCCGCCGGTGCTCTGCCAGTCGGCAGGCTCCAGAAGACCTGTAACACCATCAATAAGGAACAACGCAATGCTATCATGCCCCCGGTTGGAGGCATACAGATAACGACCACACGGTGCGATGTGAATATCGGCCCCTGAATCGTCGCTGCCGGCAATATAGGCTTCAGGCAGCGTACTAACATGCTGCAAGACAGTGAGCTCATCATGCTGTTCATCTTTTGCGAATACTGTGACCGTATTGTTTAGCTCATTGATCAGGTAAGCCCATTTTCCAGAGGGGTGGAGTGTCAGATGGCGCGGCCCGGAGCCCGGCGGCAGATCTACTGCAGCTTGCTTGACCAGCGCGTCCTCCTTCTGGCGATAGATAATAACCTGATCTAGACCAAGGTCACAGACAAAAAGACGATCACCCGTGCTGCCTGGAATGACCGAGTGCGGATGCGGCGCTTCTTGCCGATCCTGACGTGACCCAGAGCCGGTATGCCGGATCTGTGCCGACATTTCCAGAATCGAGCCGTCTTCACTTAAAGGGAACACATTAACATTTCCCCCCGAGTAGTTGGCTACGAAGATCCTGTCTTCCTCCGGGCTGATGGAGACATAACACGGCGCGCCACCTTCCGTTTTGCGGATGCTTCCCAGCGGTGACAATACCTTCGATCCAGGATCAATAGCGAATGCCTGAACCTCTCCCTCATCCTTCTCACTGACCGCATACAAGACACTCCCGGCGCGATTCACTGCCAAATAAGAAGGGTTTTCGATACCGCTCGTTCCCTCCAGAACTCTCATGTCCCCGGTGCTGCGGTTCAAGGTGCAGAGACGAATACCCTGTTCACCCTCAGGACTGTACGTACCCACATAAAATAATACTTCATCAGAGCGTTCCATGGCAGCGACTCCTTATCGATTATCATTTTTTTCACTATAGCATGTTTACTGGGGCAATACATCAGACTAAAATTTCGGAATTCTGCGAAAAGCGAAAGCATGTACCAATTTTTCACATCTGGTTAAAACAATCGGCAACAGGTTAATAGTTATCATCGAACAGTACATCACAAAGGAGCTGAAGCCTAATGAGTTTTCTATGGATGTTGATTGTTGGCGGAATTATCGGATGGCTCGCAGGTCTGATTATGGGTAGAGATATTCCGGGAGGCGTAATCGGCAACATTATTGCCGGGATTCTCGGCTCATGGCTGGGTGGCATGCTGCTGGGAAGCTGGGGACCCAAGGTCAGTGATTTCTATGTTTTCCCGTCCCTGATTGGTGCCATCGTGCTGATCTTCATTGTAAGTCTGATCCTGCGCTCGACCGGAGGCCGTAGCCGCTCATAAACTGTATATCTTGGAACATATAACTGATACCCATAGATATTGATTGATGGAAAACCTGCCGGAGCCTGAGCGGCAGGTTTTTTTGAGCTTGCAGCTCCCCCATGCCAATGACCTCGCATTGCGAGGAGCCTCACGGAGGCTTCAATGTTTTGCCATCATTTTTCTGTTATAATGAAGGCACAAGTGACTCAAATCACAGAGAGGTCGTGAATTATGGGCAGCATCAACCCCTCGCTACTGCATATCGGTTCCACCGTGGGGGCCGTTATCATGGCATTGATGGTGATCTTTATTCGGCTGAAGGCCAGCGCCCGCCCGGTTACCATTCGCAAAATATGGATTCCCCCCCTCGGCATGTCAACTGGCTTTGCCATGTTCGTCGTCCCGGAGGTGAGGTTTCCGCTATGGTGGGCAGCTATTGCCTTTTTGGTCGGCTGGTTTATCTTTGCTTACCCGCTTATCCGTACAACAAGCTTCGAGCAACGGGACGGACAGGTATTTGCCCAGCGCTCCAAGAGCTTCGCGTTTATTCTACTCGGCTTGCTACTGGTCCGCACACTGCTGCATGAGTTCATTAACCGCTATGTCTCGGTACCGCAATCCGGGGGGCTGTTCTTCATCCTGGCCTTTGGCATGATTGTCCACTGGAGACTGTTCATGTATAAACGCTACAATGTGATCGTGCCGCCAGAAACACGGATTCCACAATCTTAATCTTAGTCCGAGGACAGTAGCACTATCTCACGACAGAGCATTCAACAAGCCTAACGGTTTGATGAATGCTCTTTTTAATGCAGACAATACATTTGCGAACAACGGCATGTAGCAATGTATCTATCCTCACGAAAGCCCGCTGATTTAATGTACAACCTGAGATGAACAGGGACACGCTCCCTCCGCTTTTTTCACTGTATGTCAGGTAACTTTCTGGATGATCGGCTAGAATAAAGATATGCGCAAGAAAACTTTAAGCAGCAAATCGCAGACTTTTTTGAGAGAGCGGGGATTTACAAATTGAAGAGTAAAACAAGAAAAGTAGCGATTGTCGGCTCCGGAATGGTGGGCTCCAGTTGTGCCTACTCCATGGTTAATCAATCGATCTGCGATGAGATTATGATGATCGACCGGACCTACGATCGGGCCATGGCTCAGGCGCTGGATCTCTCCCACTGCATGGATTTCACAGGTACCCGAACTAAGGTATACGCCGGAACCTACAGTGACTGTGCTGGAATGGACGTTGTTATTCTCACGGCGGGTGCTAACCCGCAGCCTGGTCAGACCAGACTGGATGTACTTGACGCTGCAGCTGTAATAACAAAAGAAATTGTGGCCGGAATTATGGCTGGCGGCTTCGACGGCATCTTCGTCATTGCGGCGAATCCGGTCGATATCGTCACTTATATGGTTTGGAAAATGTCCGGACTCCCCCGGCACCGGGTGATCGGCACAGGCACCTCCATTGACTCTTCCCGGCTCAAGACGCTGCTATCCGATGTTTTCTCCATCGACCCTCGCAGCGTGAACGGATACGCGCTAGGCGAGCATGGGGAGTCCCAGTTCGTTGCGTGGTCACATGTGACCATTGGCGGCAAACCTATTCTCCACATTATGGAGCAGCATCGCGAACGATTCAGTCACCTGGATCTGGACGACATCGCCCGTAAGACAAAGGATGCCGGTTGGGAGATCTTTACCCGCAAGGGCTCAACACATTTTGGAATCGGCAGTGCCCTGGCCTACATTACCCGGGCTATCCTGAACGATGAGAACAAGATTATTGCTGTCTCGGCAATTCTGGAAGGAGAATACGGGCAGGAGGATGTGTGTGCAGGTGTGCCTGCCATTATTGGGCGCAGCGGCATCCATGAATTGCTGGAGCTGAACCTGAATGATGAGGAATCCGTTAAATTCGGCGCTTCTTGTGAAATCGTGCGTTCAGGAATTAGCAGCCTCAGTCTCTCTCAGCCTGAATAAGAACAAACCAAAAAACCTCCAGTCCGTAAGCACTCATAAATGTGCAGACACTGGAGGTTTTATAATGGATTTAACCTTGTTGTTCAACTTTTAGTGCGCGAACACTGTTTAGTACAGCCAGTACAGTGACACCAACATCCGAGAAGACCGCTTCCCACATCGTCGCGATCCCGAATGCGCCGAGCAGAAGGAAGATCGCCTTAACACCAAGTGCGAACCCAATGTTCTGCCAGACGATTCTCCGTGTGCGCTTAGCCACGCCGATGGCGGTGGCAATCTTCGAAGGCTCATCGGTCATGATGACGATATCCGCAGCTTCAATTGCCGCATCCGAGCCTAGTCCGCCCATCGCGATGCCAACATCTGCTCTCGCCAATACTGGAGTGTCGTTGATTCCATCCCCGACAAAAATAATCTTCTCCCGCCCGCTCTTCTCGCGCTCCAGCCGCTCAATAGCCTCAACCTTATGCTGCGGCAGCAGCTCGGCGTGAATCTCGTCTACGCCGAGTTCGCGGCCTACAGCCTCCGCCACAGAAGCAGCATCGCCGGTCAGCATGACCGTCTTGCGGATGCCAAGTCCCTTCAGCGCCGAGATGGCCCGCGCTGAATCCTCCTTCACCTCGTCGGCAATGACGAGGTATCCGTCATACTGCTTGCCGGTCGCGATATGCACGATTGTGCCACTCTGCTCCGGCACCTGATAAGCAATGCCCTCCCGTTCCATCAGTCGGGCATTCCCGGCCAGCACGGCCTTACCGTCCACATTCACGGAGATGCCGTGACCGGAAATCTCGTTATAATCCGAGATGGCATCCTTAGCGATTTCCTCAGCGTAAGCGGCCCGAATAGATTCCGCAATCGGATGGTTCGAATGACTCTCCGCATAGGCGGCCATGCGTAACAGTTCGTCTTTACTTCTGCCTGCCGCCGGATATATACCAGTGACCTTGAACTGCCCCTTGGTCAGGGTACCCGTCTTATCGAAAACAACGACCTTAACATCATTGAGCGCCTCCAGGTAATTGCTGCCCTTCACGAGAATACCGCTCCGGGAAGCGGCCCCGATACCGCCGAAGAAGCCAAGCGGGATCGACACGACCAGCGCACAAGGGCAAGAGATCACGAGAAAGACCAGTGCCCGGTAAATCCAGTCAGAGAAGGTTGCTCCACTGATCAGAAGCGGTGGAACAACAGCCAGCAGCAGCGCTGTGATCACTACTACAGGCGTATAGCCACGAGCGAATTTGGTAATAAAGTTCTCTGTCTTAGCTTTATTGGAGGACGCATTCTGCACCAGCTCCAGAATCTTGGAGACTGCCGACTCTCCAAACGTCTGCGTAACTTCCACGGTAATTACCCCGTTGCGGTTAATGAACCCGCTCAAGACCTTGCTGCCCGGACCCGCAGAGCGTGGTACCGATTCACCTGTCAGCGCTGAGGTATCCATCATCGCACTACCTTCAAGGATAGTTCCGTCCAACGGAACCTTCTCACCGGGCTTGACGAGAATAATGTCACCAATTGCCACTTCCTCTGGCGAGACACGTCTTGTACCGCCGTCGACTTTAAGTTCGGCGAACTCGGGGCGAATATCCATCAGCGCCGTAATCGATCTGCGCGAACGATTCACCGCCAGGCCCTGGAACAGCTCCCCGACCTGATAGAAGAGCATTACGGCGACCCCTTCCGGGTACTCCCCAATCGCAAATGCGCCGATCGTTGCCAGCGCCATCAGGAAGTTCTCGTCAAACACCTGACCTCTGACGATATTCTTGATTGCCTGCAGCACCACCTCGCCACCGACAATAAAGTAAGCGGCGAGAAAGATCAGCAGTTCGACAGCTCCGTTGACCGGCAGCAGCATCCCTGCCGCAGCAAGAATCCCTCCGCCTGCCAGGCGGGTCAAGATTCGGCGCGTGTCGCCTTCCCCATGGGAATGCGTATGCCCGTGACCATCCTCATCGCCATGGGCGTGCCCATGTCCATGATCATGACTGGTTCCATGATCATGTGTATGTCCCTTTTCTTCATGTGAATGCCCATGCTCATGACCGGATTTAGCCTGCGGAATCGCTCTGCCTCCAGCCAGTTTCTCCTTTAGCTTCACATGGGGCTCCAGCGCCGTGACGGTCCGCGCCGCTTCCACCCCGGCCGCTTCCGCATGGTTCTCGTCTGTAACCATAGTTAGCGTCTTGGTCACGAAATTCACGGAGCAGGAGGACACCCCCTCGATTTTGCCCACTTTATCTTCAATTTTCATTGCACAGTTTGCGCAGTGCAGTCCTTCCAGCTCCCACTGGCGTTTTACCGTTCCCTGAATCGTATTCAAACTACTCATCTCCCTCAAATAATCATATATGAGTATTTGTTCATATGTTAACTTAACCACATTATATGCCTTCCAATCTTGGAGTGTCAATGTGCATATGCATAATTTCCCTCCTCCTATCTGAGAATAATGAAATGTCCTCACTTTATTCAAAACATCTTGAAATACCTGGTTCAGACATTTATTATTAATATATGAGCAGTTATTCATATGTTATTTGAAAAGAGGTCTTTCTATGAACCATCATCCACAATCCGGCAGACATTCTCATGAAGAACCCGGGCATTCCCATCACGATCATACGCATGATCATCATGGACATTCGCACGCACCTAATAATAAAAAAGGGCTTTTGATTGCCCTCATCATTACCTCGGGGATCATGTTCGTGGAGTTCTTCGGCGGACTCTTCACTCATAGTCTTGCCCTACTCTCCGACGCAGGTCATATGCTCAGCGATATTGCCTCGCTGGCTTTGAGCCTTGTAGCAATGATATTTGCCGCTAAACCGGCTTCCTCCAAAAATACCTACGGCTTCTACCGCTTTGAGGTCATGGCCGCACTATTCAACGGCGTCATGCTGTTCGTGATTGCCGGACTTGTTATCCGGGAAGCCTGGCAACGCCTGCTCGAACCACCCGTTGTCGCCAGCGGCTCTATGATAATCATCGCTACCATCGGTTTACTTGCCAACCTGGTGAGCGCCTGGGTCTTGATACGCAAAGGTGATGTGAAAGATAACCTCAATGTGCGCAGTGCCTATCTCCACATTATTGGTGATGCTCTTGGTTCAGTCGGGGCCATTGTTGCTGGTGTGATCATGCAATTGTTCTCTTGGTATGCAGCTGACCCAATTATCAGTGTGCTGGTAGCTCTTCTGATACTCAAAAGTGCCTGGAGCGTGCTCAGACATTCGTTCCACATCCTTATGGAAGGGACACCGCCTGCAGTTAACAGTGATCAGGTCAGACAAACTCTGCTACAAATTAGCGGTGTTGCCGACGTTCATGACCTGCATATCTGGACCATTACCTCAGGACTCAATGCGTTAAGCTGCCACCTGCGGATTGAAGATGACAGAAGAGCTCAGGAAATATTGCAGCAAGCAGTTACTCTAATCGAGGATAAATATAATATCAATCATACTACCATCCAGATCGAGACCTCCCCATTCCAGCACGGAGAGTTAAAGGTGTAAAGTTTTAGCGCTGCCCCGCCATCCTGATTATGGCCAGGGCAGCTTTTTTACATACTGAAATAAACGTTTGACATTATTACAAATAAATGTAATTATGAATTGCGTCAAATGGATGTTAATGGAAGGGGTCGGGAGCAGCTCTGGTTTGAAAAAACCTTTGATAGCTCCGTAGAGATTTTTCACACGGCCAATTTTGGCAGTCTCTACCCTGTACTCAAACGACTGACCGATAAGGGGATGGTGGAGAAGCAGTGGTTAAAAGAAATTATGGAGAGGAAGAGGCTCTGCAATGACAAACCTGAAGGTTAATTCTTCATTTTCACAGAGACACCCGGTATGGGCCGTTGTTATTATTGAAGGGCTGCTACTGGTCGCCATGATAGCCGCCGGAGCCTACGCTACCATCAAACAGCTCAGCTACACTGCACCTGTGCTTATTGCGTTTGTCCCTATCGCGCTTGTCTTAATTGCCTATTTTACAATCAGGCACAAGTGGAGCTATATGGGCTTTCGCCCGCTAGGTAGCATTCCTGCAGCGAACTGGATTTATTATGCCCCGCTGCTGCTAATCCTTGTTATTACTACGTTAAATGGATTTCGAAAAATCGAACTTTCCGATGCATTATACTATCTCTTCTTCACCCTGCTGGTGGGATTCGTGGAGGAGGGCCTCTACCGGGGACTAATCCTGAAGACGCTGCTGACCAAGAGCGTGAAGGTCGCCGTAGCGACGTCCAGTATCCTGTTTGCAGTCACCCACATTCTGAATGCTCTTTCCGGACAAAATCTCACCGAGACCCTGCTTCAGATCGTATACGCTCTTCTTATAGGAATAGTGCTGGCTCTGCTGATGGTGAAGAATAACAATATCATTCCACTGATTCTGTTCCACTTTTTACATAACCTGATTCGATTCGTGGGCAATGATAGTCCCGAAGGCTTTATCGGCTATGATCTCCTTATCGTGGTGGTGCTTGCTGCCTATGCGATATGGATTGCTTTATCTTTAAAAAGAACACCGTTGCCTTCGGGAATAGACCAAGCCGGTTAAATATCCACACACTAAAATAGACCGCCATAGGCGGTCTATTGCTGTATGCATCAATAGTTATTCATGTCTGATATGCTCATGCGTCTGCATGAAGATCTGCTCCACATGCGCATCGTTCAACGAATAATACACCGTCTTGCCTTCCTTGCGACGCTTCACAATCCGCAGGTTCCGCAAGTACCGCAACTGGTGGGATACGGCAGACTGGCCCATATCCAGAATGTCGGACAGGTCATGCACACACAGCTCCCGCTGTGACAGAGCATAGATGAGACGCACCCTTGTCGGATCGCCTAGTGCCTTGAACATCTCGGCCATCTTGTCTGTTGTCTCCCGGTCAGGCAGAATCAAGGACACATCTTCTGGTTCCAACTCTGAACCGTGGCATGTGTTGTCGCACTCTTCAATTGCTGCTGGCTCCATGACTTCGCCCTCCTCCACAGTTCTGTCAATTCACCGGATCACCCGATCACTTTCATCTATTATAAGAAAAAGATGATCTGCTGTCCATGGAAGCGCTAGCGCCGCAGACAACGAACATTAACTGCTCCAGCGGAAGGTTGAGGGTCTCTCAGACATCCTAATGTAGGGCAGCATTGCCAGCGAGGCTATATCGCAATTTTTATTCACCCTAAGCTGAGAATGACAAACAGCAAGCCCCGTTATAGGAAGCTTGCTGTTTGTTCGTTTAATATAGGATTATTTTACACTGCCTGCTGGTTGTCTCTCCCAGACACCATGTTCCTGTGTTTTGCCCATATATTCGATACGTGACGGGGTAAGCTCCAGAATGACATAATCGGGATCTTCCGGTCCTTTGAACCATGGCTCCAGATCCTTATTCCAGACCTTGGAACGAAGGGTCTCGTCCTTTGTAATGTCTACGGTCGCTTCAATCTCCAGTATATCCTTCCCCCCGCCGGCTTCATAGCCAAGCAGCAGAAAAGCGTTACGGTTCTCCTTCAGTTCCTCTACCTTATGGGTTTTGCGGTCCGTTGCCAAATAAATTTTAAGTCCATCATGAAAGACCGCCATGTAACGCACCTTCGGTTTGTTCCCCGCTTCAACGGTTCCGAAAGAGCCGAACTTGTTGTCATCCAGTGCCTTGATGATGCTCTGTTCCAGATCCTTTGGATTCATTATTCAAGACATCTCCTTCCTGGCGAGTGTAAATATAAGTTTATATATCCACATCTGCCAATTAGACTTATGATAATGATTGTGCCTAAGATAGTGTACCCGCTCTGGGCATATTGAATCCGGGTGCGGTTCCATAAACTTAACTTGTTAAGGAGTATTCCAACGTGAAAAAATTGATCTGGCTTGGCTGTCTCTCCTACTTTGTGATCGGCTTGGCTCATGTAGTACTGGGTTCTATTCTCCCCGTGCTCTTGGAGCATTATGACCAGAGCTACAGCGCTGGCGGGCAGCTGATCTTCACCCAATTTGCCGGCTTCCTGGCCGGTGTATTGATCTCTCCCTTTCTGAATCGCCGCTTCGGCAAGCGCGGTGGTATTCTCATTGCCACTGCATTGTTGCTTGTTGCCGAGGTTGCTTACACCTTCTTACCACCGTGGGGCTGGATGTATGTTATCGCTGTTGCCGCAGGCTTTGGCTTTGGTATGGTCGAAGCCGTCATCGGCACTGTCATTATTGCCGCAGTCACAGAAGGCACCGCTGTTGCCATGAGTAGGCTTGAAGTTCTATTCGGTGTCGGTGCATTGCTTATGCCTTTAATCTCCAGCGGCCTGATCGCCTTCGGCTGGTGGAAGCTGAGCTTCCTGATTGTAGCTGCCTTCTCCTTAGTTGCCCTGATCTTCTGGAGCAAGGGCCGGTTCGGCAAGCTACAGTCCTTGCTGGATGACCGCGGTCCACGCCGCCCAGTGACGAACGAGACTTCAGACAGTCACACGCCGCGCTTTCCTTACAAGGGCAAACAGTGGTTCATACTCGGGATCTTCATTGTCTTCTTCTTTATCTATGTAGGCACGGAAATGAGCCTGGTGAATTTCATGCCCGCCATCTTCATTGCCAAGCTGGGCATGTCGGAATCAGGGGCAGCCCTGACCGTTACCTGCTTCTGGCTGGCTATGTCGATAGGACGGCTGTTCGCCGGGGTGCTCGCGGAGAAAATTTCTTACCGCGTCTATGTTCTGGGCAGCTGCCTGCTGACTGTGGTGTTACTGGCTCTGTTTCCATTCACTGAACACCATCTTGTGGCCTTTATCATTATCATTCTACTGGGATTGTTCATGTCCGGCCTCTTCTCCATCGCACTGGTCTTCTCCAGCAAATTAATGCCGGGCACCGAGGAATCCACGCCAAGCATCATGATTGCCTCCGGCGGCATTGGCGGAGCAATCCTGCCGCTGCTTACCGGCTGGTCAATGGATCACCTGCAAGCGGCACAAACGGCAGGACTACTTGCGGCATTTGCTACTGTCCTCTTCTTGCTCAGCATTGCTGCATGGAGAATACGTCCCGGACGGGATTCCGGACACACAACACCCGGCCATTGAGGCCGGGTAATCACAATTCGCTTTTTGGGGTAATGTAGATTGTATTGATATCCTGCACATAAGGTGGAACTCATGATGGATATGCTATCTACCGAACCCCTACTTCATACCGCGCTGCTCCAGTTTATTTTTCCCTTCTCCATCAAGCAGGGAGCGTCTGCACGACTGATCTCTGAGCTACGAAAGAGCGGATACACTTCTTTTTCCCTCGATAAAAAAGAACTGGAAGGCGCTTATTATGGCAATGAATACTGTGTATCCCATGAAAAAATGGAACGCACCTATCTGCCTTTCGCTGCCCACCTATTGTTCCCTCAGGAGGATGACGAGGATTCCTTCCGCCGCTTCTCGCGTGTGAATGGTCTGTCCTGCCGGATGGAAATGTCACAAGCGAATGTAGCCTTCCGGGTACTCTCCACAGACCTGTTCATTTGCCCATTTCAAACCGGATTTGTAACCTTGCGGGTGCAGATTGAAGAAGAAAAAACCCCCTTCAGCATCGCTCTGGAATTTGCTGATCGCTTCCGTACCCTTGAGAATGTCAGTGTGCAGGACGAACAGACGGTTATCCATAGCGGAGAACGAACCTTTAGTCAGGTCGAGGATTTTATCTTTAATTATCTGGCGGAAGGGCTGAAGCCGTTTTTGGACCAGTCCGAGCTGAACGGGGCTTATTTCGAAACGCTGCCTTTTTTCGTGGATGAACGTATGCTGGTGCAAGCCTTTTATGGTCTGGAACCGGAAGGAGATGCCGACGAAATCCCCTTGAGCATGCGCTACCGTGCCTCCCAGCTGGATGGACTGGATGCCGCGGGCCGGCCCTACATCAGCGCGAGCGATCCTGGTTACATTGAACAATATTGCGAGGAGCATACCTATAAACGCTGGGGTCCAGAGACGTATTATATGACCAATGAACAGACCTTCTGCTGCATCAGCCGGGCGGAACGCCCACTCGCCGTAAAGCTTGCCAATCAAATGTATGGCGAATATTATTACGGCCTGCTACTTAGCATGTTTCATAAGATCGTCCTGCTGAAGCTCGCGAATATGCACTCCCGGCTCCGCATCAATCGGGATGATGACGATATTGAGGATCTGATCTTTTACATCAATAAATTCTCGGCCAAATTTTATTTTCTGGAGCTGATCTCACAGTCGCAGGGCCGGGAGATTTTCTTCCAGCTCCGCAAAGTTTATGGCAATGATGCGCTATTCGACGAGGTGAAGCAGACACTAAATGATCTGTTTCAGTACCAAGTGAAGTTCCAGTCGAAACGACGGGATATGCTGCTGATGATTCTGACTGTCTTCACTGTGGTAAGCGGTATATACGGAATGAATCAGGTGATCGACGACCTGGAAGGAAGTATTCAATGGGGGAAAATGCTGCAATATTCCTTATTCCAGTATTTCGCGTTAATGCTGACCTTCAGTGGCATTGTCATCAGCATTATCCTGACTGTGCGGGAGATTTGGAACAGCATCCGGAGCCGCCGCCGGAAAAAATTCAAATATCAGAATTAGCCTTCGTTACTACTCCATTTGCTGCTCCAACGCACGACACGTATCCGTAAAAACAGAGACCAGCAGGGAATCTAGCGACCGTGAGGAGGTTAGATCCCCCCGCCGGGCCTGTTGCTCAATACTTGCACACAGAGAAGCAAAGTACCCCGCGCCAATACTGAGGCTGCCTGACTTCAGGCTATGGGCAATTCCGGCGATGCTCGCAGAATCGCTACTGTCCAAGGCTAGCCGAAGCGCCTCCAATCTCGGCGGCGTATCGGTCTTGAACATCCCAATCAGTCCGGCGAACAATCCTTCGCCATCTTCATCCAGTGCCTTGATGCTAGCTACCGTCTCTTCGTCAATTAAATGTTGGTTATTTTTCATGATAATCCCACCCCTTAAATAGTTTATGATAACCCTCTTTCCTGCCTCCAACTTCAAAATGAACAACAAAGCTGCTGGACAACGAAAAGACGGGAGTCTATAATTACACCGTAAGCAAGAAGCATCACCCGTTAACTTCATAGCACCAGGGGGGCTGGAATTGGCCGGCTGAGAGTGTATCCCTCAAGATACTGACCCTTATACCTGATCTGGATAATGCCAGCGTAGGAACCATAATTGAGCATGGCTGCTTTAGAGCCAATGCCATCCTTGCGCAAAGCCGCGTCCCGTTCATCTTCGGGACGCTTTTTTTATGGTATATTTCCGATTAACACAATTCATGGGGAATTGAATCGCGCTGCCTGTATTTTAGGTGGCGGGTGACGGTGTGAAGACGGGGAATTCGCCGGATTTGACGCAGTCACTGCGGAGGAACGGTACCAAAAGGAGAGAGAGAAGAAAATGGGAGTCAAGAAACTGCTTATACTGGGCCTGACCTGTCTGCTCGTTATCGCCATTGCCGGATGCGGCAGCAATAACTCTGCCGAAGGCAACAAGGAAGCCGGCAAGACAAACACCGGAGCCTCTGCCGGGGAGTCAGGCACGCCGCAAGAACTGACCAAAGTCAAGATCGCGCTCGACTGGACACCGAACACGAACCACACGGGGGTGTATGTTGCAAGAGATCTTGGGTATTACAAAGAAGAGGGACTGGATGTTGAGATTGTGCAGCCCGGAGCAGCTGGTGCGGACACGATGGTTACTTCTGGTGAAGCCGCTTTTGGTATCGGATATCAGGAAGGCCTGACTTTGGCCCGTCTGCAAGGCGTACCGCTGGTCTCGCTTGCCGCGATCATTCAGCATAATACGTCTGGTTTTGCGGCCCCGAAGAGCAAGGGGATTACCTCTCCGAAGGATTTTGAAGGAAAAACATATGGAGGTTGGGGTTCTCCAGTCGAAGAAGCAGCACTCAAAGCTATCATGGACCCGGAAGGTGCCGATGTCAAAAAGGTAAAGATCATCAATATGGGCGAAGCCGACTTTTTTACAGCTGTGAAGCGGGATATTGATTTCGCCTGGATTTTCTATGCCTGGACCGGTATTGAAGCTGAACTGCGCGGGGAACCCATCGACATGCTCTATGTAAAGGACTACGCTCCACAGCTCGATTATTATACACCTGTGCTGACCACCAGCGAGAAAGAGATCACCGAGCATCCCGAGATCGTCAAAGCCTTCGTTAAAGCGACCTCTAAAGGCTACAAATACGCCATCGAGCATCCAGAGGATGCCGCGAACATTCTGATCAAAGCCGTCCCTGATCTCGATCCGAAACTTGTGATGGCCAGTCAGAAATGGCTCAGTCCAAAATATCAGGATGATGCGCCGCGCTGGGGCGAACAAAAGGCTGAGGTCTGGAAGAACTATGCCGACTGGATGTATGGCCTTAAGCTGCTTGAGAAACCAGTAGATACCACCAAGGCGTTTACGAATGATTTCCTGCCTGCACAATAATTCAAACATTACTGATAATCGAAAGGATGAATCAACCATGGCGAACACACTGCTAAGCATTCAAGTTATCCCTAAAACCCCTAACAATGAGGATTCCATCCCTTATGTCGATAAAGCGATCGAGGTCATTCAGAAGTCCGGTGTGAAGCATCAGGTGAATCCGCTCGAAACGACAATGGAAGGCGAACTGAACGACCTGCTAGAAGTCGTGCGCGAGATGCATGAAGCACTGGTCCAAGCCGGCAGCCCGAGCGTGATCTCCCAGATCAAAATCGCCCACAATCCGAACGGAATCAGCATGGACAAACTGACGGAGAAATATCGCCCGTGAGATCGTCCTGGAAGCAGATATGGCCGCCCATTGTGGCGGTCGTCTTCTTTTTAGCGGTATGGCAGCTAGCGGTATCCTTTTTTGATATTGAAAAATGGATTCTGCCCAGTCCCCGAGATATCGGTCATGAATTTGCAGGTAATCCAGCTGGCATCTGGGACCATACGCTGGCTACGCTGAAGCTGACGCTGATCGGCTTTCCCATCGGTACTGGTGTGGGGCTTGTGGTAGCGCTGCTGCTGCACCTGATGCCTTGGGCGAAGCGTGCTTTTTACCCGCTGCTGATTCTGAGCCAGAACGTGCCTTCCATCGCCCTAGGTCCCTTGCTTGTCATCTGGTTCGGCTTCGGACTGCTACCCAAGATGGTGCTGATTACGCTGGTCTGCTTCTTCCCTGTCGCCGTGGCCGCCATGGGCGGGCTGGCACAGAGCGACCGGGTGATGCTGAATTATATGAAAATGGCGGGGGCGAGCAAGTGGCAGATTTTCACCAAGCTGGAGCTGCCTCATTCTCTGCCCGCGATCTTCTCCGGGGTTAAAATCTCAGCCACCTATGCTGTCATGGGGGCCGTGGTTGCCGAATGGATCGGCGCCGACAAGGGGATCGGGTATTATATGCAATTGCAAAAATCAGCCTACCGTACCGACCGGATGTTCGTTGCCATCGTCATTGTTGTCTTGCTGAGTTTGGTGCTCTTCGCTATTATCGCCTTACTGGAAAAATGGCTGGTGCGCTGGAAGCCGCGCCGCAACCCTTAGAAAGGAGGGATTCCCGAAATGTCTCAACTCACACATACACCACCGCATGAGCTGGTGAAAAACGAGATTAGAACTAGCGCTGCCGGACTGCACGGATTGCCGCCTGCGCTGGAAATCAGCGCCGTGTCCAAGACCTTCACCCAGCGCCGTAACTCTACTCCTGTATTAAACAATGTCTCACTAAAGGTGGATCAACAAGAATTCGTGACCATTCTCGGCCCTTCCGGCTGCGGCAAAAGCACGCTGTTCCATATCATCGGCGGCCTGGAGCAGCCGGACAGTGGAACAGTCAGCATGAATGGGAAAATCGTTACCGGCCAGCGCGGGGAAATCAGCTATATGCCGCAGCAGCCTGCGCTCTTTCCCTGGCGGACCATCGAGGACAATGTCCTCCTGTCCCAAGAGATCAAAGGCGCTGCCCGCGGCGGCAGCCGCGAAGAAGCACGTCAGTGGCTGGCCAAGGTCGGCCTCGCCGGCTTTGAGCGGGCATACCCGCATATGTTATCGGGCGGTATGCAGCAGCGCGCGGCATTTCTCCGGGCGCTGCTTGCACCGCAGGAGCTGATGCTCCTGGATGAGCCATTCAGTGCGCTGGATGCCCTGACCCGCAGTGAAATGCAGCGCTGGCTGCTGGAGCTATGGGAGGAGAACCGCCGCTCCGTGTTGTTCATCACCCACAACATTGAAGAGGCGCTGCTCCTCTCGAATCGTATCTACGTTTTCTCCGGTCGTCCTGGCCAGGTTCTGCACACGGTAGATGTGCCGTTCCCACGCCCGCGCC
This sequence comes from Paenibacillus sp. NPDC058177, assembly GCF_042883835.1. Taxonomy (NCBI): domain Bacteria; kingdom Bacillati; phylum Bacillota; class Bacilli; order Caryophanales; family Paenibacillaceae; genus Paenibacillus; species Paenibacillus sp. NPDC058177. Next base: position 256,267 of record NZ_JBHVVB010000007.1, read on the forward strand.
GCGAGGAGATTGCGGATACGCCAGAATTCCTCGCGCTGAAGCGTCAGCTCTCGCAGTGGATGCGTGAGGAGCAGGCCAAGAGTCGAGTATAAAATAAACCCAGTTCCGCACACAAAGGCGAAACTGGGTTTATTTTAGGATAGAGAGACCAGAAGACTCGTTAATTACCCATCTATTGTACCTGAACCAGTCCGTTGCACGCTCCCGCAAAGTTCTCTTTCGATAGGACAGCTAGCACTGGATCATAGACTCTCTCTCGACAGATTTCAACCACTAGAAGCGGTGTAGCCCCCTTCGCCAGTCCTCTTAACAGTAAAAAAGAGGGATCTCCCCTCAATTAACAGCATTTTTGTACCTTATTTTCCTTTAATAAAGACAAATGAGGGACATAAGGGCATTATTGCATCTTATTTTTCCAAAAACCATACTATATGGTCTATTCTGGAATATTTAAGGTACAATATTGCACTTAATCTCCACTAACCCCTAGCTGCAGAGGATTTAAGATACGAAAATGCCGCTAATTACACTGCGATCCTTCTCATATAGCTCCTGATTCGCTAATAAGTCAGAACACAACACATTACATCTAACATCTCTGCACAAATCCAAAACTTTGAAGATCATTTGAAGAATGATCTCAAACAGATTTATCGGCTAAGAAATATGTTAACTCACACTGGAATCAAAGATGAAAACTTTATTTATTAGAAGCGACTTATTTTTAATAGGAATAATCCTAACACTAAATCCAGCCCTTCTCCTCAGCAATTCTTACCGCTTCAATTCTACTCTTCACTTCAAGCTTGTTCAGAATCTCGGAAATATAATTGCGGACTGTGCCATAAGAAAGATGCAATGTAGCCGCGATCTCGCCTGCCGTCTGACCTCCCCCGGCCAGCTTCAGAATCTCACGCTCTCTGGAGGTCAGCGGATTCTCCTCCCGCAAGCTTCCAAAGACCAACTCCGGGGATACTTCCTTATGCCCCAGCATGACTTGGCGGATGGCACCCGCGATCTTCTCAACAGGCTCGTCCTTGAGCAGGTAGCCTTGTATATCCGCCTTCACACCCCGTTCAAAATAACCCGGCCGGGCAAAGGTTGTCAGGATTATTACTCGGGTTCGGGAGCCCTTCTTCTTCAATAATTCAGCAACTTCCAACCCGCTCATTCGCGGCATTTCAATATCCATTAGACAGACATCCGGCTGAAGCTTCTCGATCTGGGCCAGCGCCTCCGCGCCGTCCCCCGCCTCTCCGACCACCTCAATATCGTCCTCCAGGTCCAGCAGGGAAGCCATGGCGCCGCGCAGCAGGCGCTGATCCTCCGCGATTATGATTCTTATCATGCAGTCTCCCCGTCCTTTCGTTCTTTGACCACTAAGGGAATCATTACAGTCAGCACTGTACCCTTGCTTCCGTCGGCATTAATGGTCAACGAGCCATCAATTAGGGACAGGCGTTCATTCATTCCCTTCAGGCCATTGCCCTCTCTGAATCCAGCATCTGCGATACCCTGACCGTGCAATCCATGCCCGTTGTCCCGGATCATGATTCTCACTTGTCCCTCACTCTTCACAATACTGATAACACATTTATTGGCCCCGCTGTGCCGCACAATGTTGGTGACAGCCTCTTTGATACAGAGGCTGAGTATATTCTGATTGAGATCGGATACTTCCCCAAGGGAAATATCCCCCTCAATCTCCAGGGCAATCTCCGCCGTCCGCAGCATCTCCCCGGCCTCAGTTAACTCCTCGGCCACCGTGATAGCCCGCATCTCGGAGACCAGTTCACGCACCTGCCGCAGCGCGGCACGGGAAGTGCGCTGGATCTCCCGCGCTTCGGCCTCTGCGCGGTCCGTATCCTTGGACACGAGTTTTTCAACTAACTGGCTCTTCAGGGTAATCAGTGAGAGCGTATGACCCAGCGTATCATGCAAGTCGCGGGCGATACGCATGCGTTCTTCACGTTTAACCAGTTCTTTAATGACCTCGTTGGCCTCGTCCAGTTCCCGCTCCAGATGTCGGCGGCGGAACATAGAACGTATCCCAAAAGGCGAAATCAGCATGATTATAATGAATGGAAGTAGAAACAATAACTCCGTACCTTCTATCGTCTTAAGTCCCCAACCCACAAGGAATAACTCCTGTACCACGAAGATGGAATAGATGATATTGAATTTCCGATTATCACTATACCAGCTGACAAAATTGGCTGTGAAGAAACCTAGATACACGTTTTGGGGACTGTAAAATAGACAAAGCAGTAAAATCAGCAGCATTTGCAAGGCCAGCCACAAAGTAAATGCCCGGCCTTGAGCCCAATACAGCTGGCGATAAGTTACAGCGAACAAGCCCACCATGGCATAGCCCACCGCCAGCTTGATTCCGGTATATTCTTGCATATTCAAAATCGGCAGGATCATATAAACCACCCAAATGAATGGGAAGATGCCTAACTTTTTAGGAAATAACCGGAACTGCCACTGCCTCATTGTCTTTTACACCGCTTCCTGTTGTTTGCGAATATACACCGATAGTAACATAAATACAGCGAGATAACCGAGCAGAATCAGGATATTACTCCATTCCGGATGCGAGCCCTGCACAATCTGCCAGGCGCCGTTTCCATAGTTGTAGGAAGGCAACCAGACTCCGATCTTCTGCATCAGACGCGGCAAGATTTCCAGCGGCATCCACATGCCACCGGTTATAGCAAGGGCCATATAGACGGCGTTGCTGACACCACTGGCCGTATCGACCCGTTTCATCGAACCCACCAGCGTCCCCATCGCGAGGAACGGCAGGGAGCCTACCAGTAGCCACAATCCACAGAGCAACCACTGAGCGGCAGACAGCGAGACCCCGTTAATGAGATAGCCTGCCGCAAAAATGCAGATGATCGAGAAGAGGTGCATCATCGTTTGACCGAACATTTTGCCCAAAAAGTACACATATCCTGGCAGCGGAGTAATGCGGATAAAGGTCGTCCAGCCCTGTGAACGCTCCTGCACGAGACGAATCCCCAGCGTCATGATCGCTGATCCCATCACACTAAAGGCCGCCATCGACATGAGATAATGTGCTGCCCAGGTTGGATCGCTATCGCCCGTGTTCACGACTCTAGTGAAAATAAAATAGAACATGATCGGCATGAGCAGCGACCAGAATACATAGTAGGGGTTGCGCACAATCCGCAGCATTTCTGCTTTGCACTGCATCGTTAGGCTTCTCATCGTTAAACTGCCCCCTCTTGGTTCATTGTAAGCTGTTCAAAGGCTTCATCCAGCCGTCCCTGATCAATACGTACATCCTTCACCGGCAGACCCGCCGTAAAAATATCCCGCAAAGCCTCATCCGTGTCTTCTGTAGTCACGAAAATTCGTCCGTCCTTATAGTAACAGCCGTCTATGGAAGGCAGAGCCAGCAACTGCTGCTGAAGATCCAGTCCATCAGCCGGCTCTAAAAAAGACAGCGAACGCTTCACGATTCTCGCCTTGATCTCATCCGGACTGCCGTCTGCCGCCAGGCTTCCCCGATTGAAGAGCAGAATCCGGTCAGCGATATCCTCCGCTTCCGGCAGATAATGAGTGGTGAACAGGATCGTCTTCCCCTGTTCTGCCAACCCACGCACCTTCTCCCAGAACCGCCGCCGGGCGGTAATATCCAGCCCGACCGTCGGCTCATCGAAGAACAGCAGCTCCGGATCTCCAGCAAGTGCAAGCGCGAAGCCGAGACTACGCTTCTGGCCGCCCGACAGCTTCTCGGCGTATCGGTTTAGATCTGCCGGGTCAAGACCTGTTGCCTCTACCAGTAACTTCTGCTCCATGGGGTACTGATAGTAGCTTGAGATCAGACTAATGATCTCCTTTACCTTCAGGCGGTCCATGACACTAACCTCTTGCAGCATGGAACCCGTCTTCTCGCGCACTGACTTGTCTTTGGGATGCTGCCCAAAGATGGTTACGGATCCTTCAGTGGGCTCCAGCAGACCCAGCATCATCAGAATGGCTGTGGTCTTGCCTGCTCCATTTGGCCCCAGAATGGCGGTAATCGAACCTTTGTATATTTTAAAGCTAATGTTGTCTACCGCCTTTTTCCCCTTGAATACTTTGCTGACGCCGTTCATTGCAATCACTGTCTCCATGTCCTGCTCCCTCCCGTAATCCGTTGCGTTCTGCTCCATGTATCTAATATTAATGTCAAAAAGAAGATGACATTAGTATGGAGTGTCACTGCTTTAAGTTGACAATTGTCACCCGTATGTCGAGATCAACTTCCACAATTTCATTTATTTGGATAATACCACTTTCCTTTTATTATAGATGTACAAAATTTCCCATTAAAAAATCCCCCGATTGAAGCCTACGCTCCCGGGGGATGTTCTCTGGATTTCTGATTGCTCGCTAATTGCCACATTAATCACTTCTACAAGAACTATCTTTGGTTCGTTATAGATTCGCTATAATTCCCCTGTAGCTTCCTTGCATATGAATCCGGATTATCTACGTAAGAAGCCTTTCGCCTGCAAAAAGTCTTTCAATTGCATACGAGCGGGCTCTGAGATTCGTTTTGCCATCATTGCAGACCAAGGTGTGTCATTCGCGCCTCCAGTCCGTTCACGCATGTATACCCGACTCTCTTCATCGTAAGCTTTGGCCTGCTCCAGAGTTGTCGCTGCATCATAGCCGTTGCGATGCAACACAGCCTGAAGCGGCAAGCGCGGACGCAGCCCTGCCCTTGCTGCCGGATAACCGACGCACATCCCGAATACAGGGTAGACCAAATCTGGAAGACCCAGCAACTCCGACACCTCGGCAATCTTACTGCGGATACCCCCGATATAGACGATGCCTAGCCCCAGCGACTCTGCCGCTACAGCTGCATTTTGCGCGGCGAGGGCCACATCAACGGTAGCAACGATCAGATTCTCCGTGGTGTCCTCATATGTGGGACTGTCTGCCACCAGATGCGGCGTGGATGCTTCCCGCAGACGATACAGATCCGCACACCAGACCAAAAAGACAGGAGCCTGCTCGATATAGGCTTGATTTCCGGCTAATGCGGCTAGCTGGCTTCTCAATCCAGGATCGGTCACTGAGATGACGCTGTACGCCTGAACATTGCTGGAGGTGGAGGCCATCTGGGCTGCACCGATGATAGCCGCAAGCTGCTCTTCGCTAACAGGTGTATCCTTATACTGACGGACCGATCCATGTCGGTTCAACAGCTCCAGGGTTTCATTATTTGGTTTCATAACTTATTCGCCTCTCTTTTTCCGAAATTGGCTTCTCATGCAAGCCTGCCTCTATATTATTAGCATACATTCCCACACAAATAAAAATATATAGAGCAGGCAATCTACCACCTACCCGTGCGCTTAACCTCCTCGATAATCACCTTAATGCCTTCGTCAATCTGATCGAGCCGGGCACGTGAAATGCTAATCCGTATAAATTTCTCTCGCTCCTGATAATCGGATAAATAGAACCCCCTGCCGGACACAACGCTAATCTTTCTCTCTTTCAGACGTTTAAGCAGACGATCCAGGTTCATCGTTCCCGGCAGCTTCAACTGCACGTAGACACCGGAACTACCGGGAGACACCTCAATCAAACCTTCTGTATTATGTCGTTCAAGGGCCGCATACAGAGCATGCATTCTCTCCGCATACAGGTCTTTTATTTTGTGCTTGTGGTGCTCATACATCCCATTCTTGATGTAGATCTCAAGTGCCGCCTGAGACAAAAGGGAAGTGTCCGTATATCCTTTATGTGCGCGGAAGGCCTCCAGCAAGACTTCTGGTAATACCACTGCACCCAGTCTGAGGCCAGGGAAGATGATCTTGGAGAAGCTTTTTAAATAAATGACGTGTGAAGTCTGATCATACGCATAGATGGGATCAAAACGCCGCTCTGCACCCAGGTCAGCCATATAATCATCCTCAACAATATAAACATCGTATTTGGCAGCCAATCCGGCGATGGTTCTCCGTTCCTCTGCGCTATAGGAGGTTCCGAGTGGATTTTGATACCTGGGCATAGTATAGAAAAATTTCACATCCCCGCTCCTGAACCGCTCCTCCAGCTCCTGCAGATTCATTCCCGTCGCCGAACGAGCGATTCCGCTGACTGGCAGGCCCTCACCCTCCAAATAACGCAGATAGATGTCATAGCCGGGCTGTTCGACGAGAATTTGTGTCCCTCCGCCTGGAAATGGCATCTTGGCCAGAATTTCGAGCGCCTGCTGGATGCCAGAGGTGATGATGATCCGCTCCGCTTTGGCAAACACCTGATATTCAGCCAAATGAGATACCAAAGTATGACGCAGCGTCCCCCATCCCAAAACATCACTGTAGGTGAACAGGTGATACTTGTAGATATCAATCGCTTTGTTGAGACAATGCTGAAAATCCAAATACGGAAACACGTTCAGGTCGGGCGAAGCAGAAGCAAAATCCAGAGTCTCATGGCCAGTGGAAGGCTCCAGGTCTTCAGGTTTCTCCACCATGTAATATCCGCTCTGCGGAATAGAATATACCGTGTGTTTTCTTTCGAGCTCACCGTATGCCCTCAGAACAGTGCTGACACTGCAGTTGTAGAATGTTGCGGCACTTCGCACGGAGGGCAGCTTTTGCCCAGGGCTGTATTTGCCCTCCCGGATTTGGTATTCCATATCAGCTAAAACGGAATGATACTTTTTCATATTGCCCCCCTGTACAGCCTTCGTCACACTCCAAAAGTGAAATCCGAGATCTTATAAATTCATATTAACACCATTCTTCTCCATTCATTATAAACGAATCCATAAACTGTACCGGTACAGTCATGAAAAACTGGCATTGTAGCCCCGCGTAAATTCTTTTAATTTTAAACTAACAAACAGAGGCGGATACACGATCCCGCCTTGTTATAGAAAGGGAGATGCAACCATGCAACAAAAAGGTCTTAAATTGGCATATATTCTCGCCGTACTCAATGCGGCTATTATCGGATTCTCATTCTTGTTCACCAAAGTAGCGCTCGGCCACGCCGGACCGCTCGATACCCTGACCTTCCGCTTCGCTGCTTCCTTCCTGGTGATGTCGATCCCGGTCGCCTTCGGCTGGGTCAAAATCTCCTACCGCGGCAAACCCATTTTTAAAGCACTACTACTGGCATCCATGTACCCGCTCGGGTTCTTCACGCTTCAAGTGTTCGGACTCCAGCACGCCACCTCGGCCGAGGGAGGGATTCTCTACGCTTTTACACCGGTAGTGACGATGATTATCGCTTCGATCTTCTTGAAAGAAACGACGACACTCTTGCAGAAGCTATGTATTTTCCTGTCCGTGTTCGGCGTGGTGTTCATCTTTGTGATGAAAGGAAGCAGTATTAATCTGGCCAATATGACCGGAATTGTGCTGCTATTCCTGACTTGTATCGCTTTTGCTGGGTACAGCGTTTTGGCCCGTTCACTCACGAAGCACTTCAGCCCTGCTGAAATCAGCTACTTGATGATGGGAATTGGCTTCGCCACCTTCCTGATTATTTCGGTAACCGGGCATGTCAGCAACGGAACGATGGGCGAGTTCTTCAAGCCACTGAGCAGCGGCACGTTTGTCTTATCGGCGCTCTATTTAGGTGTTATCGCATCACTTGTCACTACATTGGCCTCTAACTATATCTTGTCCAAAATCGAAGCTTCCCTCATGAGCGTGTTCGCCAATCTCTCCACAATTGTTTCGCTTGCAGCCGGAGCGATTTTTCTGGGCGAAGAAATCACGGTTTATCACTGGATCGGATCGGCTCTGATCATCGCAGGCGTTATTGGTACGAACCGTCTCGGTCGGAAAAAAGCTGTCGCTATTCCCGCCAATGTACCATTGTCTAAATCAGCAAAATTATGATCCATACCATAGTGGCGTATAATCGTCACTTCGATCCTGCCATATAAGCTGAACTTACGAATCAGTAAGGTACTGTTCTATATATATTAAAAAAAGTCGCAGATGCCTAATAAGGCACCTGCGACTTTTTATTAATGCTGTCTATGGATGTAAAGGTTTCTCCTATCAACAGAAATCAAAACTATATTGCTTTACAGCTTCACCCGCTGCAGCCGCAGTGCGTTCAGCACAACGGATACAGAGCTGAATGCCATCGCCGCTCCCGCCAGCCATGGGGCCAGGAAGCCTAGAGCCGCAATCGGAATTCCGATTGTATTGTAGGCCAGCGCCCAAAACAGATTCTGCTTGATGTTCCGCATCGTCTTACGGCTCATCTCAATCGCATCCGGGATGCTCTTCAGATCGCCGCGCATCAGCGTGATGTCCGCGGCTTCCATCGCCACGTCCGTCCCGGTGCCGACCGCCATGCCCGTGTCGGCAGTCGCCAGCGCCGGCGCATCGTTGATGCCGTCGCCGACCATCGCCACTTTGGTCCCGCCCGCTTGCAGCTTGCGGACCTCCTCAGCCTTGCCCTCCGGCAAGACCTCGGCCAACACCTTAGTGATCCCTGCCTGCTGCGCAATGGCCTCGGCAGTGATCTTGTTGTCACCTGTAATCATGACAACCTCAATCCCCATCTTGTGCAGCGCGGCTACGGCTGCCCGCGAAGTTTCCTTAATCGTGTCGGCCACAGCGACGACCCCGACTACAGCCTTCTCGACAGCGACCAGCATCGCTGTCTTCCCTTCCTGCTCCAGCCCTGTCATAATTGCCGTCCAGGGCGCAATATCCAGACCTTCCTCTTCCATCATCCGGCGCGTACCAACCCTCACCGCTTTTGCATTCACCACAGCCGCTATACCCCGGCCCGGTATATTATTGAATTGTCCCGCTTCCGGCAAGGTCAGCCCTCTGTCTACAGCTCCGGCGACAATTGCCTCCGCAAGCGGATGCTCCGACAGCTTTTCCGCAGCCGCGGTCAACGCCAACAGCTCATTCTCGGCTGCTGCGTTGTCATTCCCCGCAACACCTGCGGTAACGATAACATCCGTCAGCACAGGTTTGCCGTTGGTTACAGTCCCTGTCTTATCCAAAACAACGACCTGAATAGCTTGTGCACCTTCCAAATGCTCGCCGCCCTTAAACAGAATACCCAGTTCCGCTGCACGGCCCGAGCCTGCCATGATTGAGGTTGGCGTTGCCAGCCCCAAGGCACACGGACAGGCAATCACCAGCACCGCGATTGCTTTCTCCAGCGCTTCCGCGAACTGACCAGGGGCAACCCCGAAATACCAGATCAGGAAGGTCAAGACTGCAATCCCGACCACAATCGGTACGAAAATACCGGATATGACATCAGCAATCCGTTGGATAGGCGCTTTGGAGCCCTGTGCTTCTTCTACGACTCGGATAATCTGTGCAAGTGCAGTGTCCCGGCCTACCCGGCTTGCTTTCACCCGCAGCATTCCGTTCTTGTTAATCGTTGCACCAATTACAGTATCCCCCGGCTTCTTTTCCACCGGGATACTCTCGCCAGTCAACATAGATTCGTCCACTGATGACAGACCCTCTACAACCTCGCCATCCACTGGCACTTTCGTGCCCGGTTTGACCAGTACGATATCGCCAGGAACTACCTCTTCCACTGGGATGCTGATTTCGGCACCATTCCGAATAACGAGCGCGGTCTTCGCCTGCAAGCCCATAAGACTCTTGATAGCATCCGAAGAGCGGCCCTTGGCAAGCGCCTCGAACCACTTCCCGACCAGAATCAACGTGATTAGAACCGCACTCGTCTCGTAGTACATTTCCACCGTATGATCCATGCCCGACATGTTAAGCGAATCAATCGTCAGGTACAAGCTGTAGAAATAGGCTGCCGAGGTTCCAAGTGCCACCAGCACGTCCATGTTGGCACTGCCATTACGCAACGCCTTATAAGCGCCGACGTAGAACTGCCAGCCAATAATGAACTGGACCGGAGTAGCCAGAATCAGTTGGAACCACGGATTCATGAATAGATCCGGGGTAGGAATCCAGGTGGTGAAGGAAAAATGTCCAGCCATAGCCCATAAGAGCGGCAAGGACAAAATCGCGGAGATGATCCACTTGTTCCGCTTGTGCTTAATCTCCGCTCCCCGCCGGTCAACATTCTCTTTACGATCCTGCTTGAGCGTAGCTTTATATCCGATGCCGCTGACCTTCTCCATGATCTCACGGGTCCCAATATCACCAGGAATGTATTCAACATGCGCGGTTTCCAGCGCCAGATTCACATTCACCGAAGCAATCCCCGGCATCTTGCCCAGCACCTTCTCTATACGTGCCGAACAGGCCGCACAGGTCATGCCCGAGATATCAAAATCGGCGGATTCTTTTACAGTATCATAGCCTAATGCACGTATCTTCTCTTCGATCTCCGGCAGTCCGGCCACCTTTGGATCAAAGCCTACTGTAGCTTGCTCCAGCGCTAAATTAACATTTGCCCGGGAGACTCCCTCCATCTTGGACAACCCTTTCTCAATCCGGGTTGCGCAAGCCGAACAGGTCATTCCTGTAATTTGCAGAGTCGTCTGCTTCTCTTCCTGTGCCGCTGCGGTATTCCCCATCTTCTCCACCCCTCTTTATACCCCAAGGGGGTATAATTATCTTCAAAAGAAAAGGCGTTGGCGCCTTGGGAACCAAAGAAGGTCCGCACCGCTCCAAGCCTTATTACTGTGCTTCAAGTTAAACTACATCATACCCTTGATCTTCGATAGCTTCCTTGATCGCGCTGAGGCTTACCTTATTCTCATCGAATTCAACAGCTACAGTCTTCGCTGGCAAATCTACTTTCGCAGAGGCACCAAGGCTCGATACGGCCTTCTCTACAGAATTCACACAGTGACCGCAAGACATTCCTTCAACATTAAGTACAGCATTTGACATGATAATTCCTCCTTAATTATTTCATTAATTTATTCACAGTCACCAGCAGTTCATCGATGACCTCATGCTCACCGGCTTCGATCCGCTCGATAATGCAGCTCTTCATATGGCCTTCGAGCAGCAGCCGTCCCACACTGTTGAGAGCCGATTGGACTGCGGCCAGTTGATTAAGTACATCATCACAATAGGTATCACGGTCAATCATTCCTTTGATTCCGCGAACCTGGCCTTCAATTCGGTTGAGTCGCGTGGTCAGTAAGTTCTTGAAATCCGCAGAGTGATGACTCTTACGCACGCCGGAATCAGACGTCCCGCATTCATCGTCGCAGGAATGCCCTGCCCGTTCTTTGTCATTGACAGACACATGCATCAACCTCCTTGAATTCAATATAATATACCCCCCATGGGTATGTCAAGATGAATCAGAGAAAATTAACTCACCACATCTTTCACGTTTAACGATGTTGAAAATGAGTAAAATTAATTGTTTTTTGTTATAAAATAGCAGGAATTCAGCATATGGAAGCGAATTCAATTAGAATTATACCCTTGTTTTTCCAGTACTATCCTTTACATCCTCGTACCTAGAAAATTTGGGGAATTTCCCTTACACTAATGAAACATCATGACATTGCTCGAGAGGAGAGGGTCTACCTTGCCCAACCGCACATTAATTTTGTTCAGGCGAAATATAGGCCAGTTGTATGCACTGATCATATGCATGGCCGGTTTTGGCCTCTTTGCCATCTATAATCAGGCTGCCTTTCTGCAGTATACCGCTTCAGGCTGGGTCTGGATTTGCGCCATGTCGGCAGCTGTGGTCATTCTTACTGTATTCACCTTCCAGCTTCCTCCACAGGGAAATGGTTTGTCCCTGGATTCTTCGGTTTATCTGGCCTGTATCTTCCTTTTCGGCCCTTCATTCTCATTGACGGTACTGCTGCTCTCTTCCCTGATTTCTTTCTTCCTGGAGCGGAATAAGGTTTGGTGGAAGCAGCTCAATAATTTTGCCGTCTATTCCATCATGATCTGTACGTCCTCACTAATCTTTGCGATATTTGGCGGGGAGGAAGGTCCTCTAGTGAGCCATCACTTGTACGCCTACGCCGCAAGTATGGCTGTATATTTTATCCTAAATACGCTCTTGATTGGACTTTATTATTACGTGGTTTTCCACGAAAATCTGTACGAAACGCTCAAAGGAATGCTGAGAGATACCCTCCTGGCCTATCTTAGTACGCTGGTGCTTTCACTTGTGTTGACTATTCTGGTATCCCATAACGAATTTGTTGGGCTGGCACTATTTCTATGTCTAAGCGTTCTGCTGTCCTATTCATTCAAGCAATTGTTCGCGATGTACCGCAGCATTGAGGAACGCGCCAACCGGGATCAGCGTACAGGCTTGTTCAACCACAGCTATTTCGAGACGGCGCTGGAAGAGGCTATGCGCAAGTCTAAGGCTGATGGCTCCGCACTCTCCCTGGCGATGATCGACATTGATGACTTCAAGAAATACAATGATCATTTCGGTCATTTGAAGGGAGATGGGCTGATCGTCTTCCTCGCAGAGCTGCTGAAAAAGGAGTCGAAGGGGACAGAGATTATCGTTTCCCGTTATGGCGGCGAGGAATTCACACTGCTCCTGCCCGCACATGATACAGTACAGGCCAAGCAGTTCATCGAACGGCTGCGCAGGACGCTTAACCGGTCCCCTTTTGAAGGTGTCGAAATTTTCCCGCAAGGTTGCCTCTCCTTCTCTGCAGGCATCGCTGGTTACAAGCCTGATGTGCACGAGAAGTCGGAGCTTGTCGAACACTCGGATCAGGCATTGTATTATGCCAAGAAGCAGGGGAAAAATCTGGTCCATATTTATGGCAACCAGTCGCCTCTGGAACGCGAGATTGATTTTAGCCAAGATGTGCGGGACATTGAGCAGCAGCTTAACCTGTTCATGTACAAGGATTTGGAAACCTTCAAGCATTCCAAGCGGGTGTTTCAATATGCCCTGGATATCAGCAGACTGCTCAATCTGGACAATCTCACCAAACGCCAGTTCACGCTGGGCGCGCTGATTCATGATATAGGAAAGCTGGAGATTCCCTGGGGCATTCTTAACAAGAAGGATAAGCTCGCGCCCGAAGAATGGGAGATGGTGAAATGGCATGTCACCTGGGGCAAAAAAATGGCGCTGACCAATGAAAAGTTCAAGGATCTGGCGCCCTACATCGAACTGCATCATGAACGATACGATGGACAAGGCTATCCTTACGGGTTCAAGGGTGAGGAAATTCCACGCCTGTGCCGGATGCTGACCATCATCGACTCTTTTGACGCTATGACTACCGAACGGGCTTACCAGCCTACAAGATCTATAGCAGAGGCCATTGTGGAGCTACGAGCCTGCGCGGGAAGCCAATTCGATCCGCAGTTAACAGAGTTCTTCATCAACTATATCGAATCCAGAGCGTTTCCATCAGAAGACATTGCTACGCAGAGGTCACTGCAAGACACTCTCTTAACCCACTAAGCCTGTAACCAGATAGCAGTATCTATAGAAGAGCACCGATTCCGGTGCTCTTTTTCTTTGATTACATTCTCCAGGCAATGCCCAGAATAATTGTAGAAGAAAATTACATATTGCCACCCTATTCAAATTTGAATATAATATCCATGTTTCCTGTATTCTGATGCCTATAATCTTATTAAAAAAAGGAGCCTGTACGCATGCATTCCAAAGAAAGTAATCTTAAACTAGTAGTTGTTGGCCTGCTGCTCGGTATATTGATGTCTGCAATGGACAATACCATAGTAGCTTCAGCGATGGGCACCATCGTTGCCGACTTGGGCGGGCTGGATAAAATCGTATGGGTCACCTCTGCTTACATGGTCATGGTCATGGCCGGCACCCCGATCTTCGGCAAGCTCTCCGATATGTATGGCCGCAAACGGTTTTTCATGTTCGGACTCATTGTCTTCCTAATAGGCTCGGCGCTGTGCGGAACGGCGACCACGATTACCCAGCTTAGTATTTACCGCGCCATTCAGGGAATCGGTGGCGGGGCACTGATGCCAATCGCCTTTACCATTGTTTTTGACATCTTCCCTCCAGAGAAAAGAGGCAAGCTCACCGGCCTGTTCGGGGCCGTTTTCGGCATCTCCAGCGTACTGGGCCCGTTGCTGGGTGCATATATCACTGATTATGTAGGCTGGCAGTGGGTATTCTACATCAACCTTCCGATCGGTGTTGTCGCCATTTTCCTGATTGCTACGTCTTACAAAGAGTCTATTACCCACTCCAAGCAGCGTATCGACTGGGGCGGAGCTTTCACACTGGTGTCAGCCATCATTTGCCTCATGTTCGCCCTGGAGCTTGGCGGCAATCAATATGCATGGGACTCTCCTGTGATCTTGGGATTGTTCGCAGGCTTCGCTGTTCTCCTGATATCATTCATTCTCATCGAGCGTGTAGCGGCAGAGCCGGTCATCTCGTTCGCCATGTTTGGTAAACGACTGTTCGCAACAAGCAGCATTACCGCCTTTTTCTACGGTTCGGCCTTTATTGTGGCAACTATTTATATCCCGATCTTCGTCCAGGGCGTATTTGGCGGTTCGGCTACCAATTCCGGGCTGATTCTGATGCCAATGATGATTGGTTCCGTTCTCGGCAGCCAAACTGGTGGTATGCTGGCGGCCAAGACCAGCTTCCGTAACATCATGATACTGTCAGCGATCTGCTTCGTAGCCGGGGTGTTCACACTGACCACCTTGTCCCCGGATACTTCTCGTCTGTTGCTCAACGTATTCATGGCCTTGACCGGCTTCGGCGTCGGCTTCTCCTTCTCGGTCCTGAGCATGGCTTCCATCCATAACTTCGGGATGCGCGAACGCGGTTCAGCTACTTCCACCAACACATTTATGCGTTCTCTGGGAATGACCCTCGGGATTACAATCTTCGGGATTATTCAGCGCAACAGCTTTACGAATAGCTTAACTGAAGCCTTCGGCGCTGGTGGCCAAACATCGGCGTTCGGTGACCCGCGTGCTGCTTTGACTCCGGAAGCCAGAGCCAAGATTCCAGCGCCGGTTCTGGAGAAAATATCAGCTGCGTTGTCCACTTCTATTGCGGATACCTTCCTGTGGGCCTTGGTGCCTGCTGTACTCGCTTTAGTCTTCGTGCTGCTGATGCCAGGTGACCGCTTGCTGATTCCAGGTAAATCGGCACAGACGGCCCCCTCCAAGAGGTAAGCCATGCCCATCAAACTTGCAGTTCTCGGCCTGCTCCTGGAACGAAACATGCATCCGTATGAGATCACGCTGGTGATGAAGGATCGCCGAATGGACCAGATTATGAAGCTGCAGATGGGATCGCTCTATTATGCTGTCGACAAGATGTCGCAAGATGGCCTGATTGAAGCGGTAGAAGTGATCAGCAGCAAGGACAGACCAGACAAGACGATCTACAGTATCACCGACAAGGGCAAGAATATATTCGAGCAGCTCATCCTGCAGCAGATCAAGAAGAATGAACCCGTCTTCCATCCGCTGTACATTCCACTCGCTCTCTCCCGCTATGTAGATCAGGGAAAGCTGGCAGAACTGCTGAATGAACGCGTTCTGAAGGCAGAACATGATGTCAATCTGGCCTATCAGATTTATGAAGAGCACATCCCCCTCGTGCCCCGTTCTGTGCTTCATGTAATGTATGGCAGATACGAGCATTGTTTAACCGAACTTAAGTGGCTTAAGCGTCTTTATGCAGATGTGCTGGCCAACAAGCTAAGCGATACCGGAACACCACTGGATACAGAGGCCTGAGGGCCTCTGTTTTTTTGTTTGCTTAATCAATTCCGCAGGATTAAATGGTTATGGATTAGTAAGATCACGGGCACACTGTCGTCATAACCCCGAAGAAGTAACCAACTCCATCATTATTAGGGGAGGGAGGGAATAGATATGAGCAATCCCAAGAAAGCGTTCGGAGGCACCAGCCTTGATAATCCCGAACAGTACCCTACAGATCAGGAAAGCCTGTTCGAGATGTTCGAAAGCGAAGCGACCGTTGACGCTATTCCGATGGAAGACCTGAATCTGGAGAGACATGAAGAGAAAGAAGATAAGGACAACACCAAGCACCGCTCTTCCAGTGAGGAGAAATACCACACAGGTTTTTGACCCAATTAGAGAACCGGCACACATTTAATGTGGCCGGTTATTTTTTTGCGTAATTAGGCATGTCATATCGTTCTTTATTAAGAATTTAATTAGAGAACAAGCGATATATAGAGGATAAATGAGATAATAAGCACTTTCGGTTCTTTATAAAGCACAAATCAAAGAAATTAACGGTTTTCTTTTTCCTAGTGCCCGTGTATGATTTGGTTATCACATTGTTCTCAATAAAGAACAAATATAGCGAACCGGTATCCCGGTAAGACATGAGAGGAGGTATTCCTCTGTATCCTAGATCAGCTCGCCAACGAAAAAGAAAAAGTAAGCGTATCGGTCTGCGAATGCTGCAATCCGGCATGGCCATATCGGTTCTTTTCCTCTATACGTCCAATCAGATCGGCAGCACTTATGGTGATTTCAACACTTCGAAGCAGCAGAATACCACAATAGAGCTGTGCAAAGTATTCCCCGGCCAGATTGAGAAACTACTGCAGGAACTAGGCGGTCACATTAAACGGATTAACGAGCTCACCGCTTCGCTTAGCACCCACTCCGTCACACTAGCTTTGGGAGGATCGGCGGCGGTCGAAGGCTTGTCGCTGGAAGAGCTGGACCATGCCGCGCAGGAGACTTCACAGCAGATTGCTTCGGCTTCCGGTGAGATCGGTGCACTGGAAGGTCAGCTTAGCTTCAATGCAGGGGTCTGGCTGGAGATTATGCAGGAGGTTGCAAGCACAGCCCGAATTCTGTCCCAGATCGGAGGGTATATGGTCAACTTCGAACCCAACTGTCTGGAAATCCGCGATGCCCAATTCTTCGAAGAGTTCCAAAATAGCCTTAGTCAAAGCAGCGTGCTGTCCGAATCTCTTGTGACTACCTTGAACGGAATTCTGAATTATCTCGTCTCGATTCATGAGATCGGTGGTTCACTTCCTCCGGAAAGTCCTGTTTCAGCCCTGCTGGAACCAAGCCTTCCAGCCTTCCTGACACAAGAGCCCATCCTGACGTTCATGGCCAGAGCCTATCTTCCCCAAGCGGAAGTCTCCACGGAATTACGATCTGCCTATGAACAGATGAATACAGAGATGAACGAGGCTAAGCGTTCTCTTGCCAGTGAGATTGACACCCTGAAGGGTCAGCAGAACCAGATCGCTGAGGCAAAAGCCAAACTGCTGGAGCAGGCCCGCAAGGAGGAAGAAGAACGCCAAGCACAGGAGAAGAAGCAGCAGGAAGAAGCTGCCGAGAAAGCCAAGGAAAAAGCAGGCAAGCCGGATAAGGATGCACCTAAGCCGGAAACGCCTCCGGCCGGGGCCCCCGATCCTGATGGCACGAACAACGGGACAGACGAACCAGTGGCATCGGCCTCTCCAGTGCCAACTGTCACTGCTGAGCCCGCCAAGCCTGTAGATT
Source organism: Paenibacillus sp. NPDC058177 (assembly GCF_042883835.1). NCBI lineage: Bacteria > Bacillati > Bacillota > Bacilli > Caryophanales > Paenibacillaceae > Paenibacillus > Paenibacillus sp. NPDC058177. Next base: position 273,702 of record NZ_JBHVVB010000007.1, read on the forward strand.
CTCTGGACGGAGAGCCAGCCCCTGTCACCACACCGGGGGAAACGCCAAGCGCACAGCCGTCTGCAGAGCCGTCACCTTCGGCAACAACTCTGCCTGTAACGAGCCCGACCCCTGCGGCAACTCCAGCACCCTCTGCTTCTCCAGAACCAGATTCCATTAAAGGCGGCGATTAAGAAATGCTTATCAAAAAAATCATTGGCAACACGATAACCACCCTGATGCTTATCGTGTTCCTGGTGGTAGTCGTAGCAGTTGTAGTCTCCAAAGCCTCCGGCGGCGAGCCTGCCTTCTTCGGTTACCAAATAAAGACGGTTCTATCGGGTTCCATGGAACCCGGGATCCATACTGGCTCCATCATTGCGCTCAAACCCGGTGGTGACATGACCCGCTTCCAGAAAGGCGATGTCATCACCTTCATGAATCCAGAAAACATTCTGATCACCCACCGTATCGTGGATGTCAGCATGAACAGTGCCATCGGCGAGGCCAGCTATACAACCAAAGGCGACAACAATAACGCCGCTGACATGTCCCCGGTCAGCTCGACCAATGTGATCGGAGAGTATACCGGCTTTACCGTTCCTTATGTTGGTTATGCCATGAACTTCGCAGTTTCTAAGGCGGGCAGCGTGCTGCTAATGATCGTGCCAGGAATTCTGCTCCTGATGTACGCGCTGTACAGTACCTGGAAAGCCATCAGCGCTCTGGAGAAGAAGAATAATTCATCTGCCGCTGCTGAGCCGCTGCCAGATACCTTACATTAATAGGATTGTAATCTCCCGTTTACGAAACGTGGAGCAACAATATACATGACGTAAAGTCAGAAACAAAAAAAAGATTGAGAGAGGGATGAATCAATGAATATTAAAAAAACACTGGGGCTGGGCGTTGTCTCAGCAGCGCTTGGATTGACTTTGGTCGGCGGAGGTACCTTCGCATATTTCAGCGATACCGCGCAGAGTACAGCTTCTTTTAACAACGGAACATTGAGCTTGGATTCTGATCCCTCTGTGATCGTGGATCTCAACAATCTCAAACCAGGTGATATTATCACCAGAGATTTCCAGCTGAAGAATAGCGGCTCACTTGATATTTCCCAAGTACTGCTGAAGACGGCAGCTCAGGTTATAGACGTGAACAATGACAATGGAACTCATAACTTGAAAGATGACATTGTAGTTACCTTCCTGGTTAATAAAGACAAGATATCTTCTCCGGTCCTGGTTAAAAAATTGTCTGAACTGGAAAGTCTGTCACCAGACCTTGTAAAAGCAGGCATCCTTGGTTCAGTGTTCGGCGAAAAATCAGGGATCAAAGCAGGAACTCTAGATAAGCTGTCCGTTCAGTTTGCCTTTGTCGACAACTTCCAGCCGCAGAACTACTACCAGGGCGACAGCCTGAAATTGAATTGGACCTTCGAAGCTAAACAAGGTGCTGGCGAATATAAATAAGCCGTCCGGTCCAAATTCAGCACCTATTATGTCTACCATTTTATTAACCATATAAGAGGAGGAATTTATTCATGGGTATCAAAAAAACATTGGGTCTTGGTGTGGCATCAGCGGCTTTGGGATTGTCTTTAATCGGGGGAGGTACCTTCGCTTACTTCAGCGATACAGCAGAAAGCACAGCAACTTTCGCCGCTGGCACGCTGGACCTGAATACTAATCCTGAGCAAAACGTAAACCTGAGCAATCTGAAGCCAGGCGACATCGCTGTCCGCAGCTTCACTCTACAGAACAACGGCACGCTCGACATTAAGGAATTGAAGCTGGCTACAACGTATAATGTTACGGATGCTAACACTAATAATGGCTCAGAGGATCTGGGCGCACACTTTAAAGTAAAACTGCTTGATAGCAGCTATACTAGCGGCCCGATTACTGGCCATGTCGTTGGCGAAGCAACACTCAAAGATTTGCAGAACAATCCAGGCTATGATCTGGTAGCTAACGCCTTCCCAGGAGGCATCTCCGCTGCCCAATCTAAGACGCTCAAGCTAGCCTTTGAGTTCGTTGAAAACGGCCAGGATCAAAACATCTTCCAAGGAGACAGCGTAGCCGTAACCTTGACCTTCAATGCTAAGCAAGGCGTTGGCGAATTTAAATAAGCCTGTTCTTCTAAAAACTACCGGCATCTCTTAGACCTTTAACCGGGCTGGGACATGCCGGTTTTTTGCACCAGTCCCCTCCCTCTTTCTCCTCTGAACAGCAATGTATCTTTGTCCGTTTCCAGGAAATTTGTTATACTTATACAAAAAGTACGGAGGGGCGTTGTCATCGTGCCTGATAATATGGGAGGGCGCATCCATGAACTCCGGGTAGAGAAGGGCTTATCCTTATCCGAGCTTGCGGACAAGGCGGATGTAGCCAAGTCGTACCTGAGTAATGTTGAGAGAAATATCCAGTCCAACCCCTCTATCCAATTCATTGAAAAAATTGCCGATGCGCTCCAAGTATCTATTCACGTGTTGCTATATGGAGATCTCTCCGACACTGAAGAGACGCCTCTGGATTCGGAATGGTTCCGGCTCGTGCAAGAGGCAATGAGCTCTGGCATCAGCAAGCGGGAATTCAAGGAATTTCTGGATTATCAAAAATGGCGTCTTGAACAAAAGGATTAATGATTTCAGCCCTGAACGCTTCAACGCCTCAAGCACCCCATCATATAGAGAAGGGCACAGCATATGCTGTGCCCTTCTCTATATGTATCCTGTTATGATTCAAGCTGCTAAATAGCCTTCAACGCCTTCTCATTAAAGAAACGGCGAATCTCCTCCGCCTTGATGCCCGCCTTCTTGGCACTCAGCAGCAAATATACCCATTCTAAATCCAGATCGACTGTCTGCAGTTCTCCGTTGTTCCCCTGGTTGGACTTATCCAAAAAATCTCCTCCTAAGATTTCGCGTCCCCAGGCAGTCCGGCCGTCTTAGTATTTCTACCTTAGACCCGAGACTTTGTGCCCCTGTCTTTCAACAGGTTTACCCTTTACTGGATCCTTTACATGAAAGGATCTGGCTAGAAATTATATTAAAAACCTTTCTGCAATAACATTATACAAGAAATAATCGGAAAAGTGTGTCGTTTTCTGGAAACTTCTAAGGAGACAAATGTAAAAAGTTTAGCTCTTTTTGACTAATACCTGTCCAACTTGAAACCATCTGTATGAGATGTAAAATTTTTAATTTATGAATAATTCTACTAATTCATACGAACTATATAAAGTTATTAACCAAACTTCAAATCCTCTAAACAGCTTTCCCTGTCAAATCAGGGTCTATTGAATCATTTTAATAGTTCCAGCCTCTTGGGGTAATCTACTTATGGCGCTATGGCATCAATAATCAGGCTGAACCATACCGTTTTGCGATTGGATTGGACGAAAGTATGAATTGATTAAGATCACCGAAAGTAGCACAATAGAAAGGAAATGAAAACGCAACCATCACAGCTCCGAACAAGGCCCATACCAGCGCCCTGCGTTTGGAGTTCATCCGTTAGGAGGATGTATTCATGGCAGCCAAAGAGCCCTACAATGAATCTGTTTGGAGCAAATATTACGGTCCCAATCTGGGCTACATTCAAGAGAAGTATGAGCAGTTTGTGAAAGACCCCTCCTCAGTTGAAAATAATTACCGTGAACTTTTTACTGTTTATGGCCCGCCTCCCCTGGCGCCGGATGCCGAACCCGCTCCGCAGCCGATCGTTTCGGGAGATGCCGTTTGGCTTCGTAAGGCTGTCAAAGCCTCCAAGCTGATCGCTAACATTCGTATATATGGCCATTTGGCCGCCAATATTGACCCGCTGGAGCGGGATCACAACCCTATGATAAAATGGCTGAATCACGAAACATATGAACTGACGCGTGAGGATCTCATGGCCCTCCCTGCTTCGCTGATTTGGGAGAATGTCCCGGATAATATTCAAACCGCTTGGGACGCCGTTCACCGGATGCGCCAAGCCTATACACAAACTATCGCCTACGAATTTGGTCATGTGCATGATGAACAGGAACTTCGCTGGTTGAACAGCCAGGCAGAATCCGTTAACTCACCTGCGCCACTGAATACCGCTGAACGCAAGGAATTGCTGAGTCGGTTGATTCAAGTGGAGCAGTTTGAGACCTTCCTGCACAAGACTTTCGTAGGCCAAAAGCGTTTCAGCCTCGAGGGCAACGATGCCCTGGTGCCAATGCTGGACGAAATCGTACGCGCAGCCGCACATGAAGGTGCCGAGCATATCCTGATGGGCATGGCCCACCGTGGACGTCTTAATGTACTGGCCCATATCCTTGGCAAACCTTACGACATCATTTTCTCCGAGTTCCATCATTCACCGAACAAGGAGCTATTCCCTTCGGAAGGCTCCATGGGCATTAACTACGGCTGGACCGGGGACGTGAAGTATCACCTGGGGGCTGACCGCGCTGTACGTGAGGGCGAAACCGTCCGCACTAGGCTGACGCTGGCGAACAATCCGAGCCACCTGGAGTTTGTTAATCCTGTCGTAGAAGGATTCGCACGTGCAGCTCAGGAGGAGCGGGGCACAACAGGCCTGCCGAAGCTCGACACGAACAAGGCGATAGCTGTGCTGATGCACGGAGATGCTGCTTTCCCAGGTGAAGGTATCGTGGCTGAGACACTGAACATCGGCAAGCTGGACGGGTATACGAATGGCGGTACGATTCATATTATCGTCAACAACCGCATCGGCTTCACCACCGAAAGCGAGGACTCCCGGTCGACGCATTATGCCAGTGACTTGGCAAAAGGCTATGAAATCCCTATCGTCCATGTCAATGCTGATGATCCGGAAGCCTGTGTAGCGGCTGTTCGTTTGGCTAGCGCCTACCGCAATAAGTACAAGAAGGATTTTGTCATTGATCTGATCGGCTACCGCCGCCACGGTCACAATGAGATGGATGATCCGGAAACAACCCAGCCAATCGTCTACGGCAAGGTCCGCAATCACCCGACAGTCCACAGAATCTATGCCGAACGCCTCCGTCAGGAGAAGGTCGTCACAGATGAAGATGTGAAGCAAATGAACGCTGATGCAGAGAGCATTTTGCAGCAGGCTTATGATAATATGAAAGAAGGCAAACATAAGAGCGCGGACAGCAAGACTTCCGTACCCGTGAAGACGGAGGACAGCCCTAGCAAATCGACTGCTGTCTCTCTGGGGGCGCTCCAACAAATTAACCGTGAGCTACTTAGCGTCCCTGACGGCTTCACCGTCTATCCGAAGCTGCAGCGCATTCTGCAGCGCCGCAAAGACGCACTGAACGACGGTGAGAAGGTAGACTGGGCACTGGCAGAAAGCTTAGCCTTCGCTTCCATAATCAGAGACGGAACTCCGATCCGCTTGAGCGGCCAGGACGCACAGCGCGGTACCTTTGCGCACCGCCACCTCGTCCTGCATGACAGCGAGACCGGAGAATTGTTCTCTCCGCTGCATCAAATAAGCGATGCTAAAGCTTCCTTCGGTGTGTACAACAGTCCGTTGTCGGAAGCATCGGTGCTTGGCTTCGAGTACGGGTACAACGTATTTGCGCCTGAGACTTTTGTAATCTGGGAAGCCCAATACGGCGACTTCGCCAATGCCGGTCAGGTCATCATTGACCAGTTCATTTCGGCTGGACGGGCGAAATGGACGCAGCGCAGCAATCTTGTTATGCTGCTGCCGCACGGCTACGAAGGCCAGGGACCGGAGCATTCCAGCGGCAGACTGGAACGCTACCTGCAGCTGTCTGCGGAAGAGAATTGGACCGTGGCGAATCTGACTTCAGCATCCCAGTATTTCCACCTGCTGCGCCGCCAAGCTTCTCTGTGCGGCAAGGCGGAAGCCCGGCCGCTCGTTATCATGGCGCCGAAGAGCCTGATCCGCAACCCGCGCAGCACTTCTGCCGGAACCGAACTGGCCTCGGGACATTTCCAGGCCGTGCTGCCTGAGCCGCTGCTTGGCCAGAACCCGGCTGAAGTGAAACGTCTCGTGGTTTGCAGCGGCAAGGTCGCCATTGACCTGCAAGCCGAGCTGGAAGCTGCGACTGCGAAGGGCAAGGAATGGTCCTGGCTGCACATCCTGCGGCTGGAGCAGCTCTACCCGTTCCCAGAGCAGGAACTGGCCGCCTACCTGAGCACCTTCCGCTCCCTGGAAGAAATCGTCTGGGTGCAGGAAGAGCCGAAGAACATGGGCTCCTGGAGCTTCACTGAGCCGCGTCTGCGGGCCATCGCTCCCGAGAATACCAAGGTCAAATATATCGGCCGGCCGGAGCGTTCCAGCCCGGCAAGCGGCTATGCAGATGTTCACACCTACGAGCAACGTAGAATTGTTACGGAAGCCCTGAAATTGAATTCGCAAGTACAAACGGCTGTACCGTCCTCCTAAGAGGACGGTGTCACTATAGCGTAAACTATAAAGTTTGGGGAGGTAGCGGCCTGTGTCTGAAATTAAAGTACCCGATCTAGGCGAATCCATTTCCGAAGGAACGATCTACAAGTGGCTGGTTAAAGAGGGCGATACAGTTGGTCAGGGAGATGTGCTGGCAGAGCTGGAGACAGACAAAGTCAATCTTGAGATTAGTGCAGAGGAGGACGGTGTCATCTCCTCCATCCTGCGGCAGGCCGGCGAGAACGTAGCCGTTGGCGAAGCCATCGGCATCATCGGCGCGGCAGCAGCCGGCACGCCGAAAGCGGCCGAGGGCAGCAAGCCCGCGGCCGCACCGGAAGCGGCAGGCGGCAGCAACGCCGCCGCGCCTCAAGCAGCAGCGGAAGCTTCCGCGCCCGCTGCAAGCGCCGTGCCCGCAGCTACGGGCGCGGGCGACAGCTCCGCGGCCCTGGCTACGCCGGGCGCGCGCAAGCTGGCACGGGAGCGCGGCATCGCCCTCGGCGATGTTAGCGCCCGTGACCCGATCGGCCGGATTGGCCAGGCCGATGTGAAGGACCATGGCGCAGCGGGTGCTGCTGCGCCAGCCGCTCCGGCGCCGCAAGGCAAGCCGGAGGCGGCGAAGCCGCTTGCGGCGCTGGGCAAAGCGCCGCACCCGGAGGACGGCAAAGCAACGGAGCGCAAGCGCATGTCGCGCAGACGGCTGACGATTGCCAGCCGCCTGGTGGAAGCGCAGCAGACGGCGGCGATGCTGACCACCTTCAACGAGGTGGACATGACGGCGATTCTGGATATCCGCAAGCGCCGCAAGGATAACTTCAAAGAGAAGCATGATGTTGGACTAGGCTTCATGTCCTTCTTCACCAAGGCTGTGATCGGTGCCTTGAAGGCCTATCCGATGCTCAACGCCGAGATCGACGGCGAGGATCTCTTGCTGAAGAAATACTATGATATCGGCATTGCCGTCGCTGCCAAGGAAGGCCTGGTCGTACCGGTCGTCCGCGATGCAGACCGGTTGAGCTTCCCGCAGATCGAGCGGGAAATTGGTGCACTGGCCGCTAAAGCACGGGCCAACACACTGAGCCTAGCTGAGCTGCAAGGCGGCACATTCACGATAACTAACGGCGGAGTGTTCGGCTCACTGCTCTCTACGCCGATCCTTAATACCCCACAGGTAGGTATCTTGGGTATGCACAAGATCCAGCTGCGCCCGATTGCACTGGACGAAGAAACTACCGTCAACCGGCCGATGATGTATATCGCACTGTCCTATGACCACCGAATCGTCGACGGCTCCGAAGCCGTAAGCTTCCTGGTCAAAGTTAAGGAACTGCTGGAAGATCCGGAAGCTCTGCTGTTAGAGGGCTAAGTGTTATCATCCAACTTTACAATGTGCAGTTAACCTATCAATCAAAAAGGAGGTCCCCGGAGCATTGCTTCAGGGACCTCCTTTTTTGCCGCCATTTTTATAGCTCTTCCTTGGCTTCTGTACCTTCACCTTCCCAATGAAAGTAACTGCAGCAGTCATGGACGAGAAAATAAAGTCCTGGACTACCGCTATTTTTTATTGAACTATCGCCTCTCATTAATACAAGTGCTTATCTCCAAAATGTGATCTTGTCAGAACTTAACCGCACGGTTTCATATCCTGCTTCCTTGGCTTTTCCTATGGAGATAATCATTACTGGAGCATAACGTTCTTCATCTAAATCAAATGCTTTGGCTACCTGATCCACTTCAAAGCCTGCCATTGGATTCGTATCATACCCATGCGCACGAGCTACCAACATTAACTGCATGGCGAAAAGGCTGCTATCGATTTTTGCTACTTCAATTTTCACTTCTTTGGGTAACGTTGGATACATTGACAGGATGGTGTTGACCTGACCATCTCGTACTTCTGCTGGCATCTTCCCTTCTTCCACAGCTGTATTGTAAATTTCTTCGACATTTAAATAGCTATCAGTATCACCAAAAATTAATAACATGGCTGATGAAGTATCGTTTTGTAACGTATTGAAGCGCACAAGAGGTCTTAGTTTTTCTTTTCCTTCCGGAGTATCCACCACCACTACACGCCAAGGCTGCATATTTGCAGAGGACGGTGCCAAGCTGGCCTCCGCAATCATTTCACTGAGCTCTTCTTTTGATATTTTAAAGTTCTCGTCATAATTACGAACAGAACGTCTTTCCTTGACTATACTGGCAAAATCATTATTTAGAGTATTATTAAACATAGACTCTCTCCTCTTGATAACGTTAGTTTTTTTTTGACAATTTGTATGTCGTTCGTTATCATATTCGCATTATGAACTATAAACCTAGGTTTATAGCAACAATTAAAAAGAGGTCATATTGTGAAAATAAATGATGTTTCAAAATTAACGGATCTGCCCATATCAACATTGAGATTTTATGAACGTAAAAACCTAATTCCGGACATATTTCTGCAAAGAGATGCTAATAATTATCGTATTTATTCGGAGGAGATTGTTGAATTTCTCGAAGATGTGAAGGCGCTTTTATCCGTAGGTTTTTCTATAGAGGAATTAAGTGTGCTAGTCAGTCAAGAACTTAATTTATCATACGAGCTAAAGAAACAAGTTGTTGAACAAAAAATCAAAGAAATTGAAGATGTCCAGAAGCGATTGAAAAAATCGAAGAAATTTTTGCATGCCGTCTTGGAGGGAAAAGCAAATTTCCAAACAAAGTGTTAGAAATAAGCTGCTTGGAGAATGCCCTGTGAATATACGGATATCATCAATCAGTAAGGTGTTATTCTTAAGTTCGCTTTATATAGTTATTTATTCAACTAACCTTCCGCTTAGCTTTAGTGAAGGGAAACCTGCGCGGTTCCATAACCATCGGGGGTATGAGAAGATCGATGGGGGCTAAACCCACTACCTGACCGCGCTTTCCCCCAAGCTTGTGTAACAGCTTGTTTAACAACTTGTTTAACAGCTTGTCTATCGTCAGCAGAACCAACCTCGCGAATACATAAATAAGAGCATTTTTGTACCTTAATTCGGCGGCAACGAAGTGGAAAGATTCATTAAGGGCATTTTTGTATGTTAATTCTTCGGGTATATCACCTTTTTAGGGATTTGTAAGAAAATAAGGTGCAAAAATGCTCTTAATTCCCTTTTTCACGCTAAAACAATAAATATAAGGTACAAAAATGCCGTTATTTAAACACTGAGTCGACTTTGGAAAAAGAAACGTTATCCGAGGGAAAACGGCGGCAAGGTAACTGTAGCAGCATAGGCGATCAAGTGAAAGGGCGATTAAACGAAAGCTTGGATCTTCTGATTCACTGAACATGTGTGCCAGCCCCATATTGTGCGTGTCACTTCAATTCCCAGTTCAGCCCCCGGTAAATACTCGGCAAGCTCTCGATAAGCCCTAAATTTAGTTACTGGTCGATATAAGCTGAACTTAAGAATTAGGCAAGCTGACTGGAGAATTCCTATAAAAATAAGGATATCATCAATCAGCAAGGTGCTATTCTTAAGCTCACTTTACATAATCACAAATTTAGTTTCTGGTTTAAACACAAAATAGGTTGCGATTTTTCGGTAAACTTTTGACTGTCCAGTAAGCTTTAAAGCCATAGTTAATATTTCTTTATAGCAAAATAGAGGAGATTAGCCCACATAATAAACTAACCTTCCTCTATTTAGGTATTACCTTTTTTGCTCTGTCTCTGTAATTAGGCCAACATCACAATCTGTATATGGTTAAGCTGTCCCCCCGTAAGGTTTCAGGCTCAATCCCTTCTCTGTCTTCTCTTTCTGCACCGGCGGCTTCAGGGAAATTGCAATGATTGAAGCCAGCAGACACAAGAGACCAATCACGATAAAGGTGGGTTTGAACCCGCCAAGCAAAGCAGCCATAAATGATCCGGATAAAGCTCCGATTCCAAAGCCTTGATACACGATGCCGTAGTTCTTGCTATGATTCTTCAGACCGAAGAAGTCACTGACAATAGCCGGGAACACCGTAATGTTTCCGCCGAAGCAGAAGGCAATTGCCGCCACACAGGCGAAGAACAGGCCAAAGCTCAGGTGGGCGAAACTAAGCGTCAGCATCGCCGCAGCGGTTACTACGAGTGATGCGCCAACCAGCTTCAAGCGGCTCATTTTATCAGACAATGCCCCAAGAATCAGGCGTCCGCTTGTATTGAAAATCGCGATCATTGCCACCGCATTCGCTGCTGTCTGCACATCAAGTCCAGCCAGCTTCACTCCGATATCCTTAACGATGCCTATCAGGTAGAGGCCGCTCATACAAGCGGTGAAGAAGATAATGAATAGCAGATACGCTTCTTTGGTGCGAAGCATTTCCTTAACGGTATAGTCCTTGGCACCAGCCGGAACACTGGAGGCGGTTGCAGGAGATGCCGACAGGCTAGACCGCGTTCCTACTGGGACTACACCCGCCGAAGACTGCACAACAGCCGGTACAGAGGCTGGCGCGGCAGCTTCTCTGATCAGCAGCGAGCCAATAACAACCATAGCCATCACAATCATTCCCCAGTAAAGGAATGTGTTAGATACACCGACCGAGTCGATCAGACTGCCATTTATATATTTGAAAACCAGACTTCCTGTCCCGTAAGCACCAACAGATACGCCGGAGATTAAGCCTTTATTCTTTGGAAACCATTTGATCAGGTTAGATAACGAAGTGATATAAGCCGTTCCGTCCGCATAGCCGACGATCAATCCTGCCAGCAGATAGAACATCGGGAGTGAACTTGCCTGTGAACTGAGCATTAGCCCCAGTCCTAGCACGATCCCTGCGGTTCCAGTCAGTCTGCGGAGGCCGAACCGGTCCTGCAGCTTGCCCGCGAACAGTGTTGCAAAAGCCAGCGCGAAGCTGGTAATGGAAAATGTTATTGCGACGGAGCTGAGCTCCCATCCGAATTTGGATACCAGTTGTGCATTGAACAAGCTCCATGTATAAATCGTACCCAGACCCATTTGCATAATGACGGTACCTAGTACAATAAGCCATCGTTTGGCGCTTTTACTATCCGTAGTTGTAGTCATGGCCGTTTCCTTCTTTCTCTCGTTGATCGCTGCAAGAGTCTCTATTGCCTCTTCATTGTAGCGAAAGCAACACCGCTTGAGAGAAATACGGAATGAGATGACTGAAATGAGGAATGAAATACGCTTACAATCGCATAATCTGCCTGAATTCCTTGACCCGGCTGCGACTAACCGGCACTTCAAAATCCAAATCACGCAGGCGCAGCAGATACGTATTGTTGAACCAAGGGATGATCTCCTTGATTTTCGACAGGTTGACTAGGTAGGAACGGTGGCAACGGAAAAATCGGTCCTGCGGCAGCCGGGCATGAAAATCGCTGATGCTGAGCGCCATACTGTACTCTTCGCTTTTGGTCATCACACTGGTGGTCTTCTCCTGCGCCGAGGCGTAATAGATGTCATCCGCATCCACCACGATGATCTTCTCGTTTTTCCATAGGTTTACCTTATCACTGAGCGGATTACGTTCACTTTCTTCCTCCTGCCGACCACGAGCGGCATGGGCCGTCTCGAGTTTATGCAGCATCGCTTTGATCCGAACCTCGCTGTACGGCTTCAGAATATAATCGAACGCCTCTATTTCGAAGGCCTCGGCAGCATGCTCTTTGTACGCAGTGATGAACACAATATAGGGCTTCACCGAGAACTTGCTGATATTCTGCGCGAGCAGCACACCGTCGATGGAAGGAATGTTGATATCCAGAAAAAGCACATCCGCCTCCTGGCTCTGTAAGTATTTTAATGCATCCAGCCCGTCCTCAAACTGAGCGACAATTTCGATTCCACTATGTGCCTCAATCAAGAAGGCCAGCTCTTGTCTTGCCAGTTCCTCATCCTCTACAATTATCGCTCTCATCGGCTCTCCTTTTTAACATCAAAATAGATATCCGTTCCTTTGTCCAATCGGTGGATCGTCAGTCCGTTCCCATAGATCAGTTTTACCCGCTGATGCACATTATAAAGTCCGATCTTGTTCTCCGGCATATCGCCGCTGTAGACTCTCGCGATCGTCTCTTCAGAAATGCCGACCCCGGTGTCGCGGATACCGACCCGCACCGTATCGCCCTGGTCTTTTACCGAAATGGTCACGGTACCCTTCCCCTTTTCCTTTAAAATCCCGTGTATAATGGCATTCTCCACGAGCGGCTGAATAATGAGACTAGGAATGCGCACCTCCACCTCATCGTCGATATCATAGAGCACCGTTAGGCGGCTGCCGAAGCGCGCTTTTTCAATCTCTACATATTGCTGAACCTGCTGGAGCTCCTTGTTAATATCAATAAATTCATCACTCAGCTCCAGATTATACCGCATATACCCGGACAGATTCACGATCAGCTCCCGCGCTTTATCCGGGTTGATCCGAATCGAGGAGATGATCGCATTCAGCGCATTGAATAGAAAATGGGGGTTGATACTCGTCTGTAATGCTTTCAGCTCCGCTTTGTTCGCCATCTCCTTGATGCCTTCCACACGCGATACTTCCATAAGTGTAGAAATCATCTGCGACAGTCCCACGGCCATAGCCTGAAGGGAATACGTAATTTTATGGGCTTTGGTGTAGTAGATTTTGAGCGCCCCCGTCACCTCACCCTTCTCCTTAAGCGGGATAATAATCAGCGATTTGATCAGCGGGTTCGTATGGTCAGTATCATTGTTCCGGATCGTAATTTCCCCGCTGGACAGTGTCTGCTTGGTCTCGTCGCTAATAATCTCGCTGGTCTCGGCATAATACTCTTCCCCTATACCAACGTATGCGCGGATCAATCTGGTATCAGTAATGGCTACAGCGTCCGCTCCGATATCCTCTTTAATGATTTGGCAGATGGTATGGAGGGATTCATGATTGATGTTGCGAAAATACGGCAGCGTCTTATTGGCGATATCGAGTGCGAGCTTGGATTGCTTGGCGGCTATCCGCTCCTTTTCCCCTTCCACACTCTGGATCAGCATGACGATCAGACCCACACTGACTTGGCCAACAATCATCGGAAAAGCGATCTTGGACACGATGTCCAGCCCAAGCGAGGTTGGCTGCGCCATCACTAGAATAAGTACCATTGTCAGCGCCTCACAGGCCATCCCGGCGAGAATGCCAGCGATCCAGCGCCGTTCAACAGAGCTGCGACGATAAATAATACCGGACACTACCCCCGCGATCACGCTTGTGATGAGACAAGGAACCGAGGTTACCCCGCCGATATCGATCAGGAAACGGTGCACGCCTGAGATCACTCCAGTGATCAGACCCACCCAGGGGCCAAACAGTATCCCTCCGGCCATGATGGCAATGATCCGTACATTTACAAGCGAGCCTTCCACGTTAATGCCGCTGTACGTACCGAAGATAGCGAACAGACTGAATACCACCGTTACAATCGCCAGTTCCTGAGGGGCGTAAGCACCTTTTTGAAAAATCTCTTTAAACCGCGGCAGACGGGTCAGTACGAACAGACACATCAGCAGAAGCGCGGCTCTTTCGAATAATTGCATCAGAATAGTAAACGTGTGTTGCATAGTCACGGCCTCCAAGAACAATATATCGGTCATTATAGTTATAGTTCCCGCCGCTGTCCAATTGCAGCCCGGATCTGTACATCCTTCGGTTCTCTATAAAGTTAGACTGACTATCATCAGTAAAATAATTAAACTCAGGACTCACCTCTTTTCTACTGGCAACTTCCCCATTCATATTTATAATGAGTACATGGTGGTACCACCAACGGACCTCAGTGACCTTATTCCATCCAAAGCGAACTTTATAGGGAGTTAACGGACTCCAGAGGCGTTATTCACACACTTTAGTCTTTCTTTTGTTAGATTCTGCGTAGATAGCGGCTTCTGAGTCCGTAAGGCACAAAAAAAAGCTGATGTAGGAGCAATAACGTCTCCTGGGTCCGTAAGAGACTTATATTGCTGGTTCGCAATGACCTGCTGCAGATGCACGTAGTTCATATTGATGGTTTGCGGTGGCCTGCTTCAGATGCACATAGTTCGTATTGCTGGTTCGCGGTATTAACGGCCACGCTAGCGAGCCATCGGAGCAGTTCACTGGAGGATATTTGCTGGAAGCTTACAACAACGGAGGCGATAACTATGAAACTAAACAATGAGGAAGATATCCTGCGACTTGTCCAAAGCGACCCGTGGATGATGAGTGTGCTGGAAACAGCCAGTCTACTCCATTTGCCGGATTGGTGGGTCTGTGCAGGGTTTGTGCGCTCTAAAATCTGGGACACGCTCCATGGCTTTGCGGAAAGAACGCCTTTACCAGATGTTGATGTTGTCTATTTTGACCCTTCTAACCTTGATGAAGCTGAGGAAAAACGATTGGAGGAGCAGCTAAGAAGCATAGATCCCACCATCCCTTGGTCGGTTAAAAATGAGGCGCGAATGCATCTGATCAATAACATGTCACCGTTCTCATCTTCTACAGATGCGATCTCGAACTTTACAGAGACCGCAACTGCGCTTGGGCTTAGCCTGAACGAAGCGGGGCAAGTCATCCTGACCGCTCCACACGGGATCGAGGATGCGGTGAATATGGTGTTACGGCCGACGCCACATTTTGCAGCAGACAAGGAACGTCACCCCATCTTTGTAGAGCGGATCGCGCGTAAAAACTGGCAGCAGACTTGGAGCCAGCTCCGGTTACACACTGCAAGTGCTGTTTGTGATTTCCCTACCCTAGAGTAGGTAGCCCAATTCACTTAGGTCAGGTGTCACTACTTATACATAGGCATATTATGCAGTATTAAGAAAACGAAAGGAGTACATCCATGCGACAAGAAAACAATGGAGTTCAAGGATTTCAGCAAAGAGATCCCCAGCCACAACATTACGGCCATGAACATACACAACATCCCCATCCCTATTTTCACATCTATGGTTCCCCCCAGGGTATTCATCACATCCATCACCACCATCACCACCATCACCACCATCATCACCACCACCACTATCACACCACGCGAGAGCAAGATACTCATCAATAACGATATTAAAAAGGGCATTTAAAATTTAAGGCGAGAAGAGTTACACCCCCGGCTAATGCTACATCATGCCGCTGTGCGTTTCATTCTCGCCTGATTTTTATTCTATAGGTATATCGAAGAACAGCAATAAACAAGATCCCTGCGGCAACTTCCGTAAAACCTATAAGTATTGTTCGGCTACTTGATTAATTTCATTGGAGAGCCAGACCCTTATCGTTGGAGCAGACTCTGATGAATCTAGCAAAGAAATCAATTGAGGGATAGTTCCTTCATCATATCTGCTTATCAACTATAAATGAGCAAATCCACTTCCAATAAACTGTAAAATCAAAAAAATAGAGACAAAGTGCTTTACCTGTGTTGAAAAAGTAGTCACAACAACAAACT